>NZ_JCAUAV010000007.1:0-296116 GCF_059692115.1 Paenibacillus sp. J31R30
GTTGCTTGCTAGCGCACAAAAATTGTGCGCAGGGTCTCGTCGCAGCTGGCAGTTGCTTGCTAGCGCACAAAAATTGTGCGCAGGGTCCTAGTCGCAGCTGGCAGTTGCTTGCTAGCGCACAAAAATTGTGCGCAGGGTCTCGTCGCAGCTGGCAGTTGCTTGCTAGCGCACAAAAATTGTGCGCAGGGTCCTAGTCGCAGCTGGCAGTTGCTTGATAGCGCACAAAATTGTGCGCAGGGTCTCGTCGCAGCTGACAGTTGCTTGCTAGCGCACAAAAATTGAGCGCAAGGTCCTAGAGGCAGCTGACAGTTGCTTGATAGCGCACGATATCCCCAATTGGTTGTATAAGGTATTTATGATAATTAGTAATTAGTTAATCGACAGTCGAATTTGCCGAACTAATCTCAGCGTCCGCGCTGATAAATCTCGAATAGTACGAATTAACCTAACTAAATCGCCTAAATTCAACCACACGTAGGGAAAACGGGCGAATAGTTCGGCAGAATCGAACTATTGGACTGCCGCCGAGGGAAAACCTAGATTTAGTTCGGCAGAATCCAACTAACGCCGGTTTCGCACCGACCTGGGGACGATCTGGACAACGTAAGTGCCAAAAGCAAGGAGCTAAGCGTGAAAATCGCTTAGCTCCTTTGTTTGTAATGCGCGTTAGAATCCTTAGTGTACTTCAACCTCAGCGAATTGCATGCGGTATGGCTGTCCGGCTTCCGTTGTGATTTGCCGAAGCGAAGTGCCTTCGACCTTGACATAACGGGCCGTCAGCGGCGTGAAAGAGAAGCTTTGCGCTAGGTGGTTCGGCATTGCGTAGCTTGTTTGTGTCACGACTGTCGTCCAAGGACCGCCTGCTGCAGACGCAACTTGAACAGTGAAGTTGAGGGGGAAGCCGGAACCAATATTTCCGAAATCACTGCGTGGATAGAGATCGACCCTTCCGACAGCGCGGTTTGTTCCCAAATCGAACGTAACAGACTCCGTATGATTAGACGTTAGGTTGTTGTTACTGGTCCAGCCCATTCGCCCAGGGACGGACTTTCGCAAGCCATCCTTCACTTTATCTGCTCCCCAATCCGCGTTTTCAATGGAGCTTGTAGCAGAAATTGATGCGCCCTTCGCAAAGTCAGGCGAAGCATAGATTTCTACTTCGGCGAGCTGCATGCGATAAGGCTGGCCAGCCTCCGTCGTCACTCTGCGCAGGTTCGTGCCTTCGACTTTGACATAACGCGCTGACACGGGTGTAAAGGCGAACCATTGGCCGGTATTGCTAGGCATGGCATAACCGGTTTTGGTGACAGCCGTCGTCCAAGGACCTCCCGGGTTGGTTGCCGTTTGGATCGTGAAATCGTTCGGGAACCCTTGCCCGACATTCCCAGCGTCGTTGCGAGGGAACAGGTTGACTTCGCCGACGGTCTGAGTGGCTCCGAGATCGAACGTAATCGACTCGTTGTGGTTGCTTCCTGTATTGCTGAAACTCGACCAACCTGCGGATTTGAAAATAACGGAATCGCGTTGATCGTCGTTCGTCTTCGACTTGCCCCAGCCATCTTTGGTGCTCTCGTAAGAGCTGGTTGCAGTGACGACTGCTTCCGCAGCCAAATTATCGTAAGGCACGAATCCGGCAGGAAGCGCGAATAGTCGCCCTTCACCTGGGTTAAGCGTCAGATTAAGTACGCCAGTCGTTGTGTTGTAACCTGGAACACTGACCTCCGCACCCGTTGTTTTGGATATTTCCGTCAAGGATGATGGTTTCGGACTGAAATTGAAATCAAGCGTTCGCGAGCTGCCATAATCCCGGTTCGTCAGCATCATATATTTCCGTCCAGCCGCGTTTGTAAAATAACCGATAATCATCGGTTGAGCGGGATCAGCAGGCTTGACGAAGAAATTGGCTGGTGGGGCAGTGGTGCCAGGCCATAACGAAGATCCTGAATGATAGACCCTTACGGAAGTCAAATCCTTCATAACGGTTCCGAGCTTCTGCATTTCAGCGCTTAGCGCTTGAACGTTTGCATAGCGGGAAAGCTTCGTCCCGTCGGAATCGACCGGACTGTTATAGAACGTTTCCCCCCAGAAGGTGTCCGGGCGCCAGTAAGTGAACCACCAAATCTTCTTGAAGCCGTAGGTGAGATACGTATACACGTTCCAGCGCATTTCGTTCAAGGAAGGCGAGCGCATGACTGTCGCGCCGGCAGCATTGCGGATTTCCATACTCTGCAGGAACCCACCGTAGAATGCGTCATGAGCAAGTGCTCGATCACGTATCATTTCTGCATTTTGAAAATAAGTAGATTCATCATATCCATTCCGGAATGGATAGTTGTCATGAATGACATAATTGGCACCGCTATATTCTAGCCAATCGTCCACGTAATTTTCATAATTCGAGCCCATATTATCCCGTGTGGTGTACATTCGGAAAAAGAAGTCGTAGGGCTTAACCACGCCGTTCTCGTAAGCCGTTCCGCCTGCATAGACGTCTGTGCTTGACCGGACGACCCACCCGACGGTGCCGTTGCCGCCCCCGTTATGGGTCAGCTCCATGTAATAGGTGCCGCCAGGCGTCACATTGGCATTTAACGTGAAATACCTGTAAAAGTCCCATCCATTCCCGGCGCCATTCCCGGTGAGAGACGCTTGCCCGATAAGCGTTGTTTTGGCGCTGCTGTTCCACAATTTTAACGTGAGCGTTTCGCTGGACGACCATTGCAAGGAATCGATGTTTAAGTCAATGCCGTGAACAAACGAAACACTTGCAGGAATCGTCACCGTCTGGCCGATGCTGTTCGCTGGCGTTACGAATGAGCCATCACCACTTGCCTTCGAGTTGGACAGCACAAGTTTGCCAGGAGGCGCTTCCGTTGGCGGGCCGTAGGAATAATAAGGCAGCAGATTCACGTAATAATCGAGATTCGGTGCAAAAGCTTTCGCCTCTCGGTAAGCGTTGGCGATTCCCTCCATTTCGTAAGCGTAAGGCTCGTCTTTGATATTTATGCCTTTCACTCGCGAGTCGTTCTTATATGGCGTCAAGATGCTTTGTAGCGAACTAATGTCGGCCGCCGTATACACGGTTTTACCTGTAATCGAGGAGTCGCTTAGAAATAGGTCTACGCCGTTCGCGGAGCTGTTCGCAATACCTGTTTCATTGGCTGCTTTGTTTAAAGTTTGACCGGACGGAATCCGTACACCAGTGGACACATCAATGTTGGCATCCGCAATGTTGCTCCAGTTCGCGTTCGTGTTGTAATCGCCACCGATATAAATTGGCGGCTGCCAGTAGCTGCCTACTTCAAATTTGCCGATACCCGAGGCGAGTGCACCTGTCGGCACCATGCCTGCTAGTAGCAAACAAACACCAACACCTAATCCAACCCGTTGTAAACCCCACCTTTTGGTTCCTTGCCTGTTAATCTTTTTACTTTTCCTCATCAACTCATCCCCCTCACTCAGATTTGTCAGGCACTTTTAGAAAGCGCTTAACTACGTCTAATCGTAGAGGATTCCAAGACTTCCGAGTAGGACGGAATATTCGGGAAAAGTCTCTTTTTTTCGGCAAAATGGTTAAGAACACGCCCAAGAAGGTATCTGATTATATTCATGGTAGTCACGGTGGATTATAATACAGGCATAGAAAGAATCGCAGCTGGGAGTGTTATAGGCATGGTTAAACGATTCCGCTGGCTCGCTTTTCGCGATCTCGGCATGGGTAAAAAACTAATCCTCATCTATATGCTTATGATTCTAGTGCCCATCGTCGTCGTTACACTTCTTGGGTTTCAACGCTATTACGACAATCTCAAAACTAAAATGGGTGATGTAAGTCTTCAATTGCTTGACCAAGTAGGCAGGAATATCGAGAACTATTTGCAGGAGATCGATCGCATTTCGCTTACTTTCTATTTAAATGAAGATGATGTGCGTGTCATTGCGGATCAAGGAGTTGACGAGAGCCCGGCGCACAAATATGAACAGAAAATATCCATTAACCGCACAATGAACGCCGTGATGAAAGCTTCTTTAAAAGATATTATGGGAGCCTATTTGTTTCAGGATGGCAAAGTTTACGCTCAGTACGGTTCAGGATTCTACGTCGATTACAGCAATTCGACCAAGGAACAATGGTTTACAGATGCGCTGAAGGGTGACGGCAAAGGGATTCTAATTCCGACTCATCGCATTGACATTGCCGGTGAACACGAGAAATACGCTTTATCGCTTGCTCGCAGTTTGATCAACATTAACAACCACGAATCGTTCGGGGTATTGATGTTAGACGTTGGTATCGACGGCATCGCGGATATTATGAACCAGACAGGCCATAGCAATGGCGAAACATTGTTTATTACAGACATGAATGGCCGCATTATCTACCACCCTGATCGGGCCTTATGGACGAAAGATTTCGAGATCGCGTTGCCGAAGGACAGGGACACCTTTTTTACCGACGTGAATGGCGAACAAACGATGGTCAATTACATTACTTCTTCTAAATACGGTTGGAAAATCGTGGGTACGTTCCCCGTCAGTGAGCTGACGAAGGATCTTAGTTTGCTGCGCAGCGTGCTCTGGACGTTGGCGGGTGGAACATTGCTCGTCTCGATCACCATTTCGACACTGCTTACGTCCCACATGTTTAAGCCGCTCACCCGGATTCGGCAATTGATGCGTCGTGTTGAGGAGGGCGACTACATGGTGCAGTACCGGTCCCCCTCAAACGATGAGATCGGTCAGGTCGGCCAGAGCTTCAACGTCATGGTTAAAAAAATAAATGAACTGGTCACCAACGTTCTTAGCATTAACATTTTGAAAAAAGAAGCCGACTTTAAGGCGTTGCAAAGCCAAATCAATCCCCATTTCCTCTATAATACGCTCGAGTCAATTAATATGAAGGCGGAGTTGAACGGGGATTACGAGGTAGCGGACATGATTTCCTTGCTAGGTAAACTTTTCCGTATGTCCGTTAACCAAAGTCTAGAGATGATTCCGATTTCGAAGGAAATGGCATTTATACAGGTGTATGTCAATTTGCAAAAGCTTCGCTATCCGAAGATGTCCATGGACATGGAGATTCCGGATGACGTGCTACGCTCCTGGTCGCTGCCCTGGATCATTCAGCCGCTCGTGGAGAATGCGATTATTCACGGACTCGCACCAAACAAAGGGGCAGGTCTTATTAAAATCGGTGGCCGGCGCGACGGCATTTACACCGTTATCACGGTAACCGATGAAGGCGTCGGTATGGATGCAGAGCGATTGCACCAAATTCGCAGCCAGCTGCTCATCGAAGCCTCCGTGTTGACGGAGCATATCGGCCTCAAGAACGTGCAAGACCGGATTCAAATCCAGCATGGCAAAGAATGCGGATTATCCATCGAGAGCACCCCCGGGGAAGGAACACGGATCGAAGTACGTTTAAAATACATCGACAAGGAGACTATCTAAGATGCCAACACTCATGATTGTTGATGATGAAGAGACGATTCGCCAAGGGCTTGCCCTCGCGATTCGGCGCCTTGCCCCCGGCTGGCATATCGTCTCCCAGGTGGAGGACGGATTGGAAGCAGTTCGCATGCTCGAGAAGGGGCAGCCAGATCTCATGATCGTCGACATCTCCATGCCGGGGATGAATGGTCTGGAATTAACCAGCTATGTAGGTGAGCATTATCCGGACGTATTCCAAATCGTACTATCCGGCCACGATAACTTCTCGTACGTGCAAAGCACCTTGCGCAGCGGGGTTGTCGACTACCTGCTGAAGCCCTTGGATCGCCAAGAGCTTGTAAGCGCCTTAGCTAAAGTGGAAGCGAGAATTGCACGCCGCAAGGAGTCGGAGCGGGAGCGCAGCTCTGGAAAGCGGATGCAGCTAGAGAAAGCTTTTCTAGATTGGCTATCCGACGAAGAAATTGATATGGAACTTTTTAGAGCAAGGCTGCGGGAAATCGGTTGGACAGTATCAGGCGGGCAGTTCGCTGTGATGGTGCTGTTGGGAACTGCTGAGTGCGAGTATCCGGATGCTGGGAAGCTGGACGAATTGCTGAACGGATTTTGGGCACAATTTAGCCAAATCAATCAATTCATCGGATTCGAAGCTGCAGCTCATCATTACGTGCTTTGCATGGAAGGCAGCGCAATGCCGATCGACGTGATGAGTGACTATTGGAAAGATAGGTTTAGCGTCGGTGTCAGCAGCTTATTCGATCAATTGGAGATGCTGCCTGAGGCTTATCGCAAGACGATGCAAGCCGCCTATGCCAAGAATGACAGCTTGTCTGGCAGCTTGGAGGCATGGCAGGAAACCGAAACGAACGAAAGGGAAGAGCGGCTGCTTGCCGCTATTTCGGAAGAAAATGCTGCCTTGACCAAAGCGTTGTTGCGGCAATGGCAGGAAGAACTTCTGAAGGCACCGAGCTATCATACTGGACTCGCCCAACTGAAGTTTTTCCGCTTTTATTCGCTTTTGGGTCAGTCTAGAGGCAAGGACGACTCGGCGCTGGGTCGTCGTATTAGACAAGAGGCACCTTGGCTGCTGGCGCGCATGGCTCCGCCGTTCTCTGCCAGGACGCTCGCTTCGACAATGGCCGAATTCCTTCGCCGAATCGATGGCTTGGCTTTGGATGAACATAAGCCTGATCATCGCAAAGTCGTACGTGAAGCCAAGGCCTACATTCAAATCCATTTCGCCGATCCCGAGCTCAATTTGGATCAGATCGCCCAGCATGTTTACTTGAACGCCAATTACTTAAGCGAGCTGTTCAAGCAAGTAACCGGCGACAATTTCATCGAATATGTAACCTCGACAAGAATGGCGGCAGCCAAGCAGCTGCTTCGAGAGACGCATCTGAAGACCTACGAAGTGGCAGAGAAAGTCGGTTACACGAGCGCCAAATACTTCAGTACGCTTTTCCGCAAACTGAATGGAGTCACGCCCTCAGAATACCGAGATCGCATATGAGAGGTAGTAGGACGGCACATTACACTACCTTCCGAAAAAAACGAACTAAACATGAGTTTTAAGTCATTTTGTGAGCGCTTTACTTTCGGCTACCATGAGGATGCAAGCTAAATCAACTACATAAATGGAGGTCAAAGAAATGAAAAAGTCGTTAACGTTTGTACTTATCCTCATGGTCGGTCTAATGACGATACTGTCCGCATGCGGAGGAAGTAACCAAAGCAGCACATCGAGTCCTGCCGCAAGTGCTACTGCGAAAGCAACCGATGGTAATGCTAAAGTTAAGCAGGTGGAGTTAAAAGTATCGGGCTTCAAATCCGGCTCAGAAATCGGAGCGATCCCGGAACTCAACGAAAAGTTCATGAAGGAAAACCCGGACATTAAAGTGACGTACGAAGGTATGCCTGGTGCACAGTACAGCGACTTCCTCAAGACGAGATTCGTAGCTGGTGACGCATCCGACGTTCTTATGCTTCATCCTGGGTCGGAAATCGCGAATTACGCGAAAGCCGGATATTTAAAGGATTTGAGCGGAGAAGCTTGGGTGAAAAATTTCAATGCCAGCGCGGTTGATGCCGCTTCTGCTGCCGGCAAAGTATACGGAACGCCTAATGATATGGTGATGCTTGGCGTTTACTATAACAAAGATATTTTCGCGAAGTTGGGCATTGCCGTGCCGACGGACTGGGAGCAATTCCTGAAAGCTTGTGACGCGATTAAAAAATCGGGGACTACGCCGATCGCGATCGGGAACAACGACGGCTGGATGACGTTGGCAGCGCTGTTCACGATGGCTCCAGCTATGATCTACGCCAATGATGCAGATTATGACACGAAGCTAAACGCTCGTACGCTGAAATTCTCCGGCACATGGGATGAGATGACGCAAAGCTGGTTTTCCCTGAACGACCAAGGCTACATCACGCCGAAGAGCACAGGGATCAGCCTTGATCAAGCACAAACGGATTTTGCGCAAGGCAAGGCAGCGATGTATATTGACGGCACTTGGTCGCTTGCCAGCATTAAAGGTAAGAATGCTTCGATTAACGCAGGAATGTTTGCCATGCCTTCGAACAAGCCTGGCAAAGACGTATGGGTATCAGCTGCCGTCGGAACAGTATGGGCAATTAATCAAAAAACAGAAAAAGCAGACGCAGCGAAACGTTACTTAGATTTCTGGTCGAAGGAAGAAAACTTGAACACATGGGCGCAAAGCGGTGGCGCGTTCCTTACATTGCAAGGCAAGAAAGGCAAATCGGACCCAGCGTTTGAACAAATCTCAAACGTGTTATCAACGGGCAAAGCATGGCGTTTCCTGAATCAAGCATGGGATCAGGACGGCGTCACAGAAATGATGAAGTCCGCGCAAGGCGTGTATCTCAGTGCTTTGACACCGAAACAAATGTTAAAAAACATGGACGATGCTTGGGACAAAGCCGCCAAGCTGCAGAAGTAAAGGATGTTAGGAATGAAGATCTTAACGTACCGGCATAAAGCTCATTTTGCATACGTGTTGTTCATGGCTCCAGCAATTCTCATTTATGGCCTCTTGTTTTTGGGGCCAGTTCTTAGCAGCTTCTATTATAGTCTGACCAATTGGAACGGTTTCACGTCCACGATGAACTTCATCGGCTTAAGAAATTACAAAGACATGCTAGGAGATGCGGCTTTCGTAGCCGCTCTCAAAAACACCGCTAAATTCGCTTTTTGGGTCGTTATCCTACAAAACGCAATGGCCATTCCCTTGGCCATTGCGTTGGATTCCGGCATCCGAAGCAAAAAAGTTCTGCGTGTGGTCTTCTTTGCACCAGCTGTTCTCAGTCCGCTTGTCGTCGGATATACGTGGCTTTATATTTTCGACCCGAACAACGGCTTATTGAATGCGCTCCTACGTGGAATCGGATTGTCCTCTTGGCAGCAAGTATGGCTTGGCGATCCGAAGTTCGCGTTGTTTGGCATCATCGTCATGGTCATTTGGCAATTTACAGGCTATTCCATGGTCATTTATTTGGCTAATCTTCAGTCGATTCCATCGGAGATTTACGAAGCTGCAGAAATCGATGGGGCGAGCGGCAAAAGTAAATTCCTGAACATCACGTTCCCGTTATTGGCTCCTGCGCTAACCATCAACATGCTGTTATCTACGATAGGCACGCTGAAAGCATTTGACCTGATCTACGTTACGACAAAAGGCGGCCCCTTCCATGCAACGGAGACGCTGACGATACTTGTATTTGACTCTGCTTTTAAAGAGAATAATTTCGGCTACGGCACAGCGATTGGGGTCGTCATGTTCGCGATCATTTTCATCGTGTCGCTCATCCAATTGACGGTTCTTCGTCGAAGAGAGGTGACGGGATGATGGCGAGCTCCTTGAAAAGGCGGATAGCGGGCTTCGGTATCGAGGTGTTGTGCCTTGCGCTGGCGCTTATCGTCGTCTATCCGCTCGTATTTATCGTATCGATGACGTTTAAGACAGCAGAGGAATCCGCGGGTTCCCCGTTTGCGCTACCTTCGAAATTGCATTTCGATTCTTATTTTAGAGCTTGGGACATGATGCATTTTCCGGTTGTTTTTCTGAACACACTGCTCATCACAGCCCTCTCCATTGCACTGTTAATTGTCATTGGGTCAATCGCCGCTTACCCGCTCGCGAGAAGGACGGAGAAGGCGTACGCCGCCGTGTACTTGTATTTCGTATCTGGCATCATGCTCCCTTTCCAGTTGGCTATGATACCACTGTACAAGCTCGTTAACTTTCTACATCTGGTCAATTCTTATCATGGCGCCATTCTGATCTACGTCGCGATCAACTTACCGTTCACGGTATTTGTTTATACTGGTTTTTTGAGAGGAACGCCTCGGGAGCTTGAAGAAGCCGCTTTAATCGACGGCTGCTCGATCTTCCGCAGCTACTGGACGACCGTATTTCCGCTCATGAAGCCCGCAACCGCTACGGTTACTGTGCTTACGGCGCTCGGTGTGTGGAACGACTTCATCGTGCCATTGCTTTTCTTAAGCGACCAAAAGTATCGTACAATTACGATCGAATTGTATACGTTTGTCGGTGAGCACGTGACGGATTGGACGCTGTTGTTCCCAGGGCTTGTCTTGTCTGCCACGCCACTTCTGATCCTCTATTTGTTTCTTCAGAAATTTATGATCAAGGGCATCGCTGCGGGCGCGGTTAAAGGTTGAGGTGAACATATAAGAGATGGATAACAAGATGACTAGGAACGCACAAGTATTCGATAAAGACTTATTTAGGAATCCCTCTTCTGAGTATCGGATGGCCCCTTTCTGGGCATGGAATGATGAAATGACGGAGGAACAAGTCGCCATACAGCTTCAACTCTTGCATGATAATGGCTTCGGAGGAGCGTTCGTTCATCCGAGACCAGGTCTCGTAAACGAATATTTATCCGAAGAATGGTTCAGTTTGTGGCGGTTCGCTCTAGAGCAAGCCAAAGAGCTTGGCATGAAGCTGTACATTTATGATGAAAATTCCTACCCTTCCGGGTTCGGAGGCGGGCATGTGGCTGCGCAGCATCCTGAAAACGCTGCTCGTGCGATTTCTTTGCGATTCGTTGAAGGGGAAGCATCGCCAGAGACGCTTTATCATCCTGCCTATGGAGCGGATTTCCCGCAACGGCCAGTGAAAATATATGCGTGTGAGCTCGAGGCGATAGGGAATGCAGCGGTGGAGCTTGGGACGGATCTGACCGAAGTGCCAGATGAAGAATGGGGAACGTATGGCAGCAATTTTGCCATATTGGAGTGGGAGAAGCCTGACCATTCGCCATGGATGGGCGGCTTCGCGTATCCAGACCTGCTGCGTGAAGAGACAGCGAAGCTGTTTTTACAATCGACCTATGAGCCTTACTTTGAAAAGTTCGGCGCGGATTTCGGCGGGGCCATTCCCGCCATCTTCACCGATGAGCCAGCAATCGCGCCGGGAAGCGTATTTCTCGAGCCATTGAATCGGCTGCCTTTTAGCTACCGACTGGCTCAAGAGTTCGAGGCTAGAAACGGTTACTCGCTGATCGACAATATGATTCTGCTGTTCGTAGATAGCAATGATAGCGGGTTGCCAGGACAGGGAATTCCAGCCGAGAAGGTGCGATACGATTATTATTGCACGCTCCGGGAGCTATGGGTTGAACGTTTCATTCAACCGGTATCCGAGTGGTGTGAGCATCGCGGTATTGCTTGGACGGGACATTATATGGAACATCTGTGGCCATATCCATGGGGGCAATGCTCTCCTGCGGTGATGTCACTTTATGAATACATGCAATGGCCTGCCATTGACATGCTGCTTACAAGGATGCTGAAGCAAGGCGGCACCGATCCGTTGATGGTTACGGTGAAAGAAGTCCAAAGCGCTGCGAACCAATTCGGCAAATCGAGGGTGTTGTGCGAAAGCTACGGCGCTGGCGGGTGGGATGCATCCTTCGATGATTTCAAGCGGATTGGCGATTGGCTTGCAGTGCACGGCATCGACTTTTTCACGCCGCATTTGACGTTCTCGACGATCGTCGGAGCGCGCAAACGGGATCATCCACAGTCCTTCGATTGGCGTCAGCCATGGTGGGAAGAGTTTAAGGTACTCGCGGATTATTTCGGCAGGCTATCGTATGCGATGGCGTCGGGATGCTTAGAGAATCGCATTCTCGTGCTTCACCCTACAACCTCTTGGTTTCTCGATTCGCCGTTAAACGCACAGGGCAATCTCATGTGGGAATGGGATCATGTGCCAGAGGGTGATCCGTTCCGGACGTATATCGATTTCCTAGAACAATTAACCGCACATCAGCTTGATTATGATCTTGGCGACGAATTCATCTTGGAGCGCCATGGTGAAGTGGCTCAAGATAAGCTTCAAGTCGCTCAATGCACCTATGACGCGGTCGTTATTCCAGCTGAAATGCGCCATATGAAATCTTCGACGTTAAAGCTGTTGGAAGCATTCGTCCATGCGGGCGGCAAGCTGCTAGTTGCTGGCGATCCCGTCCAGTGGATCGACGGAATGAAATCGAAGGCACCGCTGGCCCAGCTTGTCTCAGGCGCAGGTCTAGAAAAAATCGCGACATCGGAGGCATTGTGTCGTCGTCTGCGCGATGTTATTCCGCCACGTCTAGAGTGGCAGGGAGCTGACGCTGCTCCTAGCGGAGTTGCGCATTTGGTAAGGAAGCTTGATGATGGCGCCTCCTTGTATTTATTGACGAACGGAGGGCCAGCTGCAGTTACGGGTACCATTATGTTCGATGGTAAGTCGGTAGAAATTTTGGACCTGTTCAGCGGGGAGATGGTTCCACTTACGGCGCAGAGAATCGATAACGGACAACGATTATTGGCGGATGTTCGCATCGAGCCATCAGGGTCTTTGTTACTTCTGGTGCGGAACGAAGCAGCGGAGTCTGAGGATGTGGCGGAAGGGCTAGTCGCATTGGACGTCGATTCTAGCACGCCATATCGTGTGGAGACGCTGGATGTACCAATGGTGGTTCCGCTGGAACCTAACGCGTGGACGCTCGATTACTGCGACTTAGAGCTCGGGGGCCGGACGTACAAAGGTATACATGCGCTCGCCGCCTGCGAGCTGATCTATCGCCGGCACGGTTTCTACCGCAATCCGTGGGATCGCACGATCCAATACAAACGCGCTTATTTGGATCGCGCGAAGTTCGCGTCTGACAGCGGCTTTGCGGCTACGTTCTTTTTTGCTGCAGAGCCGGGAGGCGTGCCGGATTCCTTGCAGCTTGCCGTCGAACGCGGTACGAGTTACCGTCTGTTCGTCAACGGCCATCCCGTGGAGTGGAACGCAGATAGGCACCAGCTCGATCACCACCTGAATATGGCGGAAATCGGAAGCTGCGTGAGGGAAGGCACGAATGAGATCCGGCTTGAAGCCTGTCCGTTCCATCTGCTGCTCGAGCTAGAGCCGATCTACTTGTTCGGCGATTTCCAGCTCGGCATCTGCGAGGGTGCTTTCCAGATGCAAGCATCCGGGAAACAGCAGCTTGCCATGGGTTCCCTAGCGAAGCAGGGATATCCTTTCTATGGCGGCGGGATACGTTACCGTTATCTCGTGAATGCATCTTTTGAAACTACACGGATGACCGTCCTGAGAATGAGGGAGTGGTACGGGACAGTAGGCAAAGTCGAATGCAACGGTCATGAAGTCGGGTTTATTGGCATCGGCAACGGACAGGAGATCGATCTCTCTGAGTACTTGTCTGATGGAGATAACGAACTGGACATCATCATCATCGGCTCGCTCAAAAACGTGCTTGGCCCGCATCATGATGCCGATACTCCCCGTAACTCCGCATGGCCAATCATGTGGAAGAAGGCGCCTCGTTATGGGCCTCCGCCAGCAGAGCGATTCGACTTTATCGATTATGGGATGTTTGGGGCGCCGGAGCTATTGCGGCGTTAAAGGTAAGGTTGGTTATTTAAACAAAGGGCTTGTTCTAAGTTATATTTATAACTTGGACCAAGCCCCTTTATGTCTTTAGAAGGTCTCACTGATATAATGACGAGAATTCAACGAATCAGCATATTTCTTGGGTGACAATCCTTCCGTTTTTTTGAACTGCTTGCTGAAGTAAAAAAGATCGCCGATCCCGACCTGGTCGGCGATTTCTTCGATCGTGAACTTGTTCAGCCTAAGCAATCTTTTGGCTTCTTCCATCCTTAAACGTAATAAGTACTGCGAGACAGATTGCCCAGTTGCCTGCTTAAATAAAGTGCCGAAATATTTAGGGGACAAGTTAGCCCTTGCGGCTAATTCAGGTAAGTCGATTTTTTTCTTATACTGCTGCTGCATGAATTGAATGGCATCCAACATCATATCGGCATGGGAATGATCGATCCATATGCCTTCTTTCGTTGTGAGCTCCTGATGGATAAGACCCAATAAACGCAAAATGGAAGACTTCAGCCAGATTTGCGAATCTGACCTTGATTCTTGGAAATGATAGGTTAACTCTCTGAAAGCATCGTGAAACGGATGGAGACGTTGAGGCACCAGTTGTTCCGGGATTTCCAAATCAACGAATTCTGCATTCGGTCTAGTTTGCAGCCATTTTGCATCGGGGATTCTCTCGTCATGTTTTCGGTCTAAATAGACGGAATAAGGGGAGAAATCCACGGCATCGCCTAGAAACATATAGTCAAAGTGAACAGCGAAGCAATGCAGCGGTTCTTGGTCAGACACGTGCATCTCGTTTAATTTATGAGGACGAATATACAGCAAGCTGCCCTGTTCCATCGCATATTCATTGCTTTCGATTCTAAGTCGGCCTGAACCGCTAACGACATAGATAAACTCGTGATCATAAATATATCTTTCCTGGAGATGGCTTCCTTGCGGAATAACGACTTCGTGCACGAATCTAACGTAAGGGGATAATGTTTTGTAGTCCACCCGATATGCGTTTGCCATTCCTATCAACCCCAGGTTTTCGATTTTCTATAGACTAATCATATCAACATTGGTGCGTTTCTCATAATGTTTTCTTGATTTTTACGAGTCTTTTTCACATTCGACTTTTTTACAAAAAGTTCCGAAGTCTCTTCATTCTTTCCCTCTTCATCCCCTTGTAGAATGAGACTATACCACCACCAAGGAGGAAATAACAATGCGTGTACACACACCAATTACAGCTGAACATATTTCATTTTATCGGGAGAATGGCTTCGTTAAAGTGGAGAACATGCTGACAACCGAAGAGCTGGAACAGCTTCGTGAATATCTGGAGGAGGCCATGCAGGCGGACAGCGATCGTTCGGTTAAAACGGACAAACAGGGCGGTTTATACTACCGAGTATTGAACCAGAAAGTAAATACGTGGAGAGATCACGCCGGCATGGGGAAATTCAGCTTTCATGAAAGATTTGCTGAATCTGCTTTGGCATTGACGGGAGCTAATGAAATTCGATTTTTCCATGATCATGGACTGTGGAAAATGCCGGGCGATTCCAAGCCGACGCCCTGGCACCAAGATACGCCTTACTGGCCGATCAATGAAGCCGAGAAGGGGATGATGTCCATCTGGATCGCTTTGGACGACGTAAACGAGCAAAACGGCTGCATGGCTTTTGTACCAAAGTCGCATAAAGTTGGGAAATTAACCACTATTGATTTAGCAAGTCCTCAAGATATATTCGAGTACGTGGAAGGCGGGCAATTGGATGATCAGAAACCCGTTGTCGTACCGTTGAAAGCGGGCAGTTGCACTTTTCACAATGGCTTAACTTTCCACTATGCCCATAAGAACGAGACGGACAGACCAAGACGAGCTTTAGCCATTATCTATATGCCTGACGGTATCACATTTAGCGGCAAATCCCATACCGTTACGAACGGGTTAAATCTGGAGAAAGACCAGCCTGTCAAAGGTCCCCTGTTCCCGTTATTGGTCAAACGCGATACCTAATACCGAAAAGCCAGGAGGATTTGAAGCTCCATATTGAGCTTCCTGCGAATATGACAGCTCTGGTTTATCTCCCTAATTTACAAGGTTCGCGAGTAAAGGAGTCAGGTATTTTGATACATGATGTCGGTGGTGTAGCCATTGTTGGGGAAAAAAAATGCTAAAATACACTTATTTTCGGCGAAACGGCCAAATATAGAGGAATAAGTGCAAAAGTGCAACCTTTTGGAACGAAAAGGTGCCCAGATGAGGAGTGCGGGCAGAAATAGTTGCACTTTCGCACGCATTTCAGATCGAGAGATCAATGCGATAGAGAAGGTTGCACATTTGCACTTTTGACGTCAAAAGAGGGTCCCTCTGCCGCATATTCGGCTTGTGAGGCACCCTTTTTTTATTCATAGTTGCAATTATAACGCGAAAACCTTCACACCATAAGGAGCAATCTCCAGCTCCCCGACACCAACCTGTTCACCCTCCAACAAGTCTTCCATCTCTTTCAGCAGATTGGCTTTGACTGTTTTGTCGGTGTAGTTCAAGATAAAGGCAAACCGACGATCCTGTTTCACGCGGATAGCAACCTCCACCTCAGGCGGCAGCTTCGCCCAACCTGCCGTAGCGGGCTGCAGCCCAAGGCGGCGGATCAAGGCATCCGCTACTTCGCGGCTGAACGCAGCCCCGAAATAATAGGCTTCACCGCTGCCATAAGGGTTGCGGGTAAGCGCCGGTTTGCCTGCATAATAGTCGCCGTCAAACACGGCTAGTGTCTGTACACTGCCGCTCTCCGGCAGCAGAATGTCGTTGAACAGACGCGCAGGCGTACTGGCTTCATTTCCGCCATCGATCCAGCGCATGTTAGGTGTCGCTGCTTCCTTCACGATGAGCGTAAAGTCTTCGACCGTCACGCCACACAGCTCCGCGACGACACCAGGGAATGGTGTCATACGGCAATGGCCGCGTTGATCCTTATAACCGGAGCGGGCTCCGAAAATAAGCTTGCCTCCTGCGGATACATATTGCTTAAGCAGCTCAGCCGTTTCCTCCGACATAATGGCTGGATGCGGGTAGATGAGTACTTTATAACGAGTAAGGTCATCTAGGATAGTCTTGTTCTGTACATATAAATAATCGTAAGGAATATGGCTGAACTGCAGCGCTTTCCCCCAGCTGTATTCACTCTCGCTTGTTAGAGGACCATGATAGAGGTCAAGTTCCCCATCCCACTCATTGTCATAATCATGCAGAATGGCCACTTCCGCTGTGAAACGAGATCCAGCAATGACCTCTCCGATTTTCCCCAATTCCTGGCCAATTGTTGCGGCTTCGGCAACCCTTCGGTTAGGACGATTATGGTAATCATTGATCCCATGCCAATAAATTTCAGTGCCAAAAGTTGCCGTTCGCCATCTGAAGAACAGAACCATATCCGCCCCGTGAGCAACCGACTGATAAGTCCACAATCGCATTTGGCCCGGTTTAGGTGCAGGTTGTCCCATCCGGTTCACCCAACCGCCAGGGCCTGATTGCTGTTCCATGATGCAGAAAGTAGGGGAGATCGAACGTACCTTGGTGAGTTGATTGGAATTGCTGCGGTCCATGAGCGGATTCTCGCGATCGGCATCGCTCCAAATGGTTGAGAAGTTCGGATACGAGTCGAAAGAAAAGAAATCCAGCAGTTCATCCGTCATGGCATGGCTATCTAAATGACCAAACATGCCGTTGGTTGTGATCCACTGATTTGGCGCTAGCTGACGCAGGATGTCTGCCTGCAAACGAGCGAAGGATATCGTGTTATCCGAGATAAATCGCTTTTCGTCCAGTGCTTGATGAGGGTTAGCGGATTTACTAGGCGCAGGGCGAGTTAAGTGCACCTGCTCCCAGTCCGAATAGCTCTGATTCCAGAAGACGGCTCCCCATGCCTGATTCAAAGCGTCCAAGGTACCGTACTTCTCCTGTACCCATTTCCGAAACGCGGCATGATCTGCCTCCGCATAGAAGACATTTACCTCGCAGTTAAGCTCGTTGTCAATTTGCCAGCCTACGACGCCAGGGTAGTTCGCATAATGAGTTGCCATAGCTTCGGTAATTTTCGCACAATATTCGCGATAAACAGGGCTGCTGTAATTATAGTGACGTCTCACCCCGTGCTGAAACTGCACGCCTTCATAGGTAGCATTCAGAATTTCTGGGTATTTATAGCTCATCCAAGCGGGTGGGGTTGCCGTCGGAGTGCCGAGAATGACCTTCAGTCCATGTTCGTGAGCCAGGTCAATTGCGCGGTCGAACAAATCAAAGGCATAAACCCCTTCTTTAGGTTCAAAAATATTCCATGCAAACTCACCCATTCGCACGATGGTAAAGCCAATTTCCCGCATTCTCCTATAATCATCTGCCCATAGTTGCTCCGCCCAATGCTCAGGATAGTAGCACACGCCTAGATCAAATTTGTCTCCCGGAATGGTCTTTTCCATAAGTAACAACATCCTCGTTTCTATTGACATAGTAATTTATTGTTATTTAAAATCCTTTATGTACTCATTATATTTCTTTATAATATTATGTATATATTAACATTTTGCACCATGTATCAGATTCTTGCGTTTTGGAGGACATATGAAAATCCACTATGTATTACCGGAGCCTATGTACAAACACTACACGGTGTATCCGGATATGATTGGTCAATATGCGGAATTCCCCGAACATCAGGAGCGGCGGTTTAAGGGGCAGCTGCAACAAGCCAATTTGCATATCGTGCTAAGCGGTAAAGGCTATATTAAAGTGAACGGGAAGGAATTCTGTCTGGAAGCAGGACAGGGCTTCTATTACGGGGCGGGTCTCGAGCAGGAGTATCGAGCAGATCCGAATGATCCTTGGCAAGTATTCTGGGTACACCTTGCAGGTGAGGGACTCGACAGGCTGTTGAACGATCAAGGCACTTCAGCTGTGTGGTTGTTTACGTATGGTGATTTACCCAAGCTCCAACAACTGACCGAGGGCTTACTGGAGCTAGCATCCCCTATTGATCGGAACGAGGTGCAATTGGCTGTAAAGCTCTATGAACTGCTTGCTGAGCTTGCCTTACGTGCGGAGACACATGGAACAGCAACCATACTGGATAAGCGAGCACGGATGAGAGAAGTTGCGGAGTATATTCGTACGCACTGCACGAAGCCGCTAGCGCTTCTGCTAATGGCCGAGCAGGCAGGCTTCAGTACCTATTATTTTAGTCGGATGTTTCACGAGGTGATGGGGCGGACTCCGATGGAGTGGCTATTTGAATGTCGTCTTGTTGTAGCCAAGCAACTGCTCATGTCTACCGAATGGACCATTAAGCAAGTGGCCGAGCATATCGGCTTTTCCCAGAGCAGCTACTTTATTGCGCGCTTCCGTGAGCATATCGGATTGACTCCACAGGAGTATCGGCGGTTGTATAACACGTAATAAGTAGCAAAGTATGGGATAATCAACGTCACCATTTGATGAATGCGCTTTCATTGACTGCCAAAGTCAAATAAGCAAGAATTAAAGGCGAATCTACGTTTTACATTCGATAGAGAACGGCGTAAGATTCATTACGACAAGTTGATTTATTGTAAAATTAAACCACTTAATTCCCATTAGGGAAACGGGGGAACCAATCGAAGCCGTATAAGCAACAGATGGCTTCATGGGGTGAATCCTGATGCTCGCAAGCATTAGGTAGGACGCTCTCAAGTCCGAATCCGACAGCTAACCTCGTAGTGCATTGAGAGAGAACCGCACACTCGCCTTCTTATGTAAAGAAGCCCGAGCGTAGAGATTCTCTATGCTTAGGGCTTCTTTTTGCTTGCTTTTAACCTTATAAATTTGAGGAGGCCTTTCCATGCATGCCATTGAAATCAATAATTTGACCAAAACCTATGGGAATGCAAGAGGCATAACCGATGTTAGTTTTACGATCGAAGAAGGGGAGATTTTTGGGTTTATTGGACCGAATGGGGCTGGGAAATCAACCACGATTCGAACGCTGCTGTCTCTAATTTTTCCAACAAGCGGCAGTGCTAAGATTTTCGGGAAAGACTGCATCCAGTTTGCGCCAGAAATTAAGAAGGAAATCGGCTATTTACCGTCCGAAGTTTTTTATTATGACAACATGAAAGTGATCGACCTACTCAAGTATTCGGCCAGCTTTTACAAGAAAGATTGCACCAAAAGAATCAAAGAGCTTGCTGAGATCATGGATCTAGACGTTACGAAGAAGATTGATGATCTGTCTTTGGGAAACAAGAAGAAAGTGGGCATCGTTCAAGGGCTTCTCCACGATCCTAAGCTCATTATCCTGGATGAACCGACAAGTGGACTGGATCCGCTCATGCAGCAGAAGTTTTTCGAATTGCTCGAACAACAGAATAAAAGGGGAGCTACGATTCTTTTTTCCTCTCACATCTTGAGTGAAGTGCAAAGACTATGTGATCGAGTCGCGATTATTAAGGAAGGCAGGATTGTGACGGTTGAGAAGATCAGCACGTTAAAAGAAAACAATTTTAAGCGTTTTAAAATTGATACTGCGCAAACACTCGACCCTAATTTTTTCAAAATGACCGGGGTCAACAACATTGATGTCCAAGGACAGACAACCAGCTTCTTATTTAAAGGCAACATTAATCAAGTGATGCGAAAAATTGCTGAGATTGAAATTGATAATTTGTGGATCGAAGAGCCTGATCTAGAGGAGATCTTTATGCACTACTATGAGAAGGAGGCGTAAAGAGGGATGAATATATTTCTTCATGAATTGAGAGCTTATCGGAAATCCACGATCACGTGGACGTGCTCCTTAATTGCTGTCATCGTCTTATTCTTATCCCTTTTTCCTTCCGTCTCTAAGGATTTTGCTGAATTTTCTTCCGTTCTAGAGGGGTATCCCGAAGGGGTCAGGAAAGCGCTGGGTATTGAAATCGAGACCTTTGGTACCTTACTTGGATTCTATATGTATATCTTTATGTACATTACGCTTTGCGGAGCCATTCAAGCCATGGTTCTGGGAACGTCGATACTCTCCAAGGAAGTTCGTGAGAAAACAGCAGACTTTCTTCTTACGAAACCCGTAACACGTACGAAAATATTGACTTCCAAGCTATTAGCGGCAGTCGCTTCATTAGTGATCACGAGTGTGATCTATATAATTGCAGCCTATCTGATGGCGCTTCAAGTAAAAACGGTTGATTTCGACGTGAACGTATTTCTATTGATTTCATTCACATTACTGTTTATCCAGCTGATGTTTCTGGCGATAGGATTCATCGTTTCAGTCGTGTTTTCTAAAATAAAAGCCGTCTTATCCGTCAGTCTTGGTACGGTGTTTGCCTTTTTCGTGATCGGGATGATCGTTGCTGTAGATGGGGAGGGAGCCAAACGTTATTTCTCGCCATTTAAATACTTCAACGGGAAATACATGCTTGCGCATGCCAGCTATGAAGCATCTTATGTCATTGCAGCCATCGCGATTATCGGCGTTTCGATTGCGGCCAGCTACTTCATCTACACGAAAAAGGATGTTCATGCCGTATAACATGAGGGTGAAAGGAGGGGACAGCATTTGAATATTTTCTGGCGAGAAATGAAGACATTTCGAAAATCGATGATTTTTTGGAGCCTAGGACTCATTTTTCTAGTAGTAAGTGGCATGAACAAGTATCAAGCAACGGCAGCGAACGGTCAGATTAATGATCTGATGGCAGAAATGCCGAAGTCCCTCCAGGTTATTATGGGAGCAGGCGCGTTGGATTTATCGAAGGCTAGCGGCTATTTCGGTATCCTGGTGCTCTATTTCCTTTTGATGGCAACGATACATGCGACTATGCTTGGTGCTAATATCATCGCGAAAGAGGAGCGGGACAAGACGGCGGAGTTTTTATTCGTGAAGCCTTTATCCAGACATGGAATCATCACGTATAAACTGTTAAGCGCTTTAGTGAACATTCTTATTTTTAATCTCGTGTCATGGATTTCGAGTCTGTTGATTGTAGGGGCTTACAGCAAAGGGGAGGCCGTAAATGGGGATATCACCATCGTCATGGTGGGTATGTTTATTCTACAGCTGATCTACCTGGTCATTGGAACTTCCATTGCAGCCGTTTATAAAAATGCCAAAAAGGCAGCCTCTTTGTCAACAGGCATCATGCTCTTCACGTTCATATTATCGATTGCCATTGACTTCAACGATAAGCTGACATTCTTGAAATATGTAACTCCATTTAAATATTATGAAGCGAAAAATGTCATGTATGGCGGTGGATTCGATGCCGTGTATGTCCTGATTTCTACAATCGTAATTGTAGGACTTACGATTGTCACGTACGTCTCCTTTAAAAGAAGAGATTTGCACGTATAGTGAGATTCTGCCTAGGACTTCTATTTAACGTGCTTATTTGTAGTAAAAAAACCACTCCCGATAAAATGGAGTGGTTTTTTTTAGGACTACTATTCTACTCCAAGCCGATCTACGTTTAATTCGTTGGCTTCTGGAGCTGTTTTTTGTGTTCTCTCGCTAGAAGTCACTCCCACAATTTGCCCAGGTTATCCAGCATCACTCTGGTGCCGTGTTCGCGCTGAGCCGGTGAATCGTGGCCGTCTAGGAAGACGCCTTGTTCAGTGAAAATCAACTTCGTACCAGCGCCCTCTGACTTGAACTCGACGGTTGTCACGGAAATCGACATCCGCTTATCGTCCATATCCAACGTGTAGGCATATACAATACGCTCGTTCGGTACAATGTCATGGTACCGGGCATCGAAGGTGAATATCGGTCCGTCGGGAGGACCTCCTTGACTTCTTTCCGCACCGCCGACACGGAAGTCGAATTCATCCGGTTTCGAAAACCATTGCTCTTTCAGCTTGGGATCCGCCCAAGTGGCAAAAACTCGTTCCGGTGAGGCTTTATACACCCGTTCGATGACGAAGGTGTTGTGTACAGCTAATCGTTCGTTCATGCATGTCAGCTCCCTTGATTTGGATCGTCAGAATGTCCGTCTAGGAGCTCGCCAAGCAGATCCAACCGGCGTTCCCACGTCATCTGACGTTCAATGATATATTTTTCATGGCTCTTCTTCATCATTTCCAGTAATTTCGTAAAATCATCTACCGTCACAGGTTGTTTCAACTGCATTAGATTGGACACGTACTCCAATTCGGCCAACAGATTCTGCTCCATCCGAATGTTTTCTTTCAGACGGGCGATTTGCAGCGAGACGATCTCCAGTGGACTGAATTGCTCGCCAGTTAATACGGACTTCACTTCATCCAGCGATAAGCCGAGCTCTTTTAACGATAAAATTTGCTGCAGCCGCGACAGATCCGCTTGGTTGTACAGCCTGTGACCCGAATCGGAATGCGCCGAAGGTGAGAACAAGTCAATTTGGTCGTAAAACCGCAATGTACGTACCGTAAGTCCCGTAAGCTTAGCAAGCTCTCCCACTTTCCAAAGTTGCTTCATGATCATCTCCTTTTTGCTGCGCGAGCTGTTTACCGGTAACTATACTATAAAACATGACGTAACGTCAGGTTCAAGTAGTTAGGTCATTTTTTTATTGTGTCAAAGAACCATTTATCGGAAAGGATTTCGTTGATAGGTGTGGAACCCTCTAGTTATGACTAATTGAGAGTGGGAGTGTAGCCGCATGGCAAGAGAACGTTTAAGACCTATTTACAACGCTGGTGAATCGCTGCTGAAGGATATTCAAAGAACGAATGTTCCTGAAGGCGCGGCAGCAATATGGAGTTTGGGTCAGGCCGGAGTACTGATCAAAGGCGGCAGTTCTGACGAAATCATTTGTGTAGACCCGTACTTAAGTTATTCTATTGAATTGGAAAATCCAGATACCGAATTTAAGCGGGAAATTCCCCCTCCACTCTCTCCACAGGAGCTGGACGTAGACACGGTATTGATCACGCATTTTCATGGCGATCACTTGGATTTGACTACGATAAGAGGTGTTTCACAGGCTCATCCGGAGACGGATTTCGTCGTTCCAGCGTCACATGTGTATATGCTGCAAGACATTGAGCTGGACGTGCGCCGCATCATACCTGCCAAGCAGGAGCAAGTGATTTCCAAAAAGGGAGTAACCATTACGCCAGTAGCGGGAGCGCACACAGCGTATGAGACGGATCAGCATGGTAATCAGTATTATTTGGGTTATTTTATTGAAATCAACGGAGTGCGAATTTTCCATACAGGAGATACCATTGTCAAGCCGGAGCTAATCGAGCAGGCCAAGAAATTCCAGCCTCACATATCGCTGCTGCCGATTAACGGAGGGGATTATGCGCGAACCTCAAGGGGGATTGTGGGCAACATGAACTTCCGTGAAGCGGCGGACTTCGGCGTTGAGATCGGTACGGATCTTCTCGTTCCTATCCATTTCGATATGTTCTCCAATAATACTGATAATCCGTCCTACTTTGTCGATTATTTGTTTCACACGTATCCTGCGCAAAAATTTCATATGATGACGGCTGGAGAGCGATTGATCTATTTTAAATGATAGGCAAGATTAGTAAGTAGATTAAAACAAAACTTTATCTTGTATACCCTCCAAAACCACCCTATTATGTAAGGGGATGAAATAGTAAAAATTTACATTCCATTTAATTGTGGGCCAAGGGGAAATGAATCATGTTAGAAAAAGCGGATGTTAACAGTATCATCAATACTCTTCATGAAGAAGGCATAATTGATAACAAGGTAATTGCAACTCATACTAAGACCGGATCAACGGATGGTATTGTTTATTTTCTTTCAGAGCATGAAGAACCAAACTACGTTCTGAAAATTGACCATCCACTTCAAATCGCTTTGACCGAACAATTTCTAAGAACTTATCGGCATTTGAAACTTTTGCCCAAAATTCTCTATACTGATCCTGAAAAAGGGTACATCGTGTATACCTACATTGCAGGTACAACTCATTATAATCGTGGATTAAAAATAAATTGGCTGACCATCTTGGTGAAAGAACTTTTCAATCATTACGAAAAATATGTACGAACGGACCAATGGGGAAGGCTTGGATCTCCGATTCAATCTTGGCGTGAATGGAACTACCGTAGTTTGGTGGATACGAGAAATGATTGGGGAGGCCTTTTATCCATTGAGGATTACAATAGAGTGGAGTCAATATGTCAGAACATATCGGAGAACGAAGATCAAAAAGTAAGATATATGCTACATGGGGATACGGGTGTGCATAATTTTGTTTTTGATGAACGCTCAGTAGTTGGCGTTATCGATCCATCACCGATGATTGGTCCTATGCTGTATGATTTCACTTATGCTTTTTGCTCTTCTCCAGATGATTTGAACCTAGAAACTTTACAAGCAGCCTTTGATTTACTCCAACATGAGCCGATTGAAAAATCCAGGTTGATAGAAGAAGTCATCTTTCAACTGTATTGTCGAATTGGCATCTGTATACGATTGCATCCGCATGATTTAGAGGATTACTTAAAAGCTTGGGAATATTGGAAGTCGGTGCAACGGAACCACTAATGTGAATGCGGCAGTCCAAGATGATGGGATGGCTCAAATTTGGCCGAAGAGGGAGGTCTCCGACAAAAAGGTATCGGGGATAACAGAGGAAGAAATACGAGCCTGGTACGTCCCAGCAGCTGCTCGTTCAATCACATCGGGAGCATTAGCTGAAGAACAAATTGCAAGACTTATCTCAATGATTCGAGAAAAACTAAGTATTTCCTAATAGTAATCCCTATTTACTTTTACCTTAGGTTAAGGTTTATTTAACGAGGGAGGATTGATTACACGTAATGAAAATCAAAGATTTAGCAGCAAAACTGAACATTTCTCCAAGAGCAATTCGCTTTTATGAAGAAAAGGGGCTTATCTCTCCAAACAAACAAGAACACAATTTATATAGAACATTTACTGAAAAAGAAGTATGGCGTTTACAAACAATTATTTCGCTTAGAGAAGCTGGAATGTCCATTGAAGATATTAAAAAAGCATTACCAAAAGTTCAAGACGAAGATAAGGAACAACTTAAATATTATTTAGAGATACAACGTTCTGTCATCTTTTCGCAATGGCTGGAGTTAAAACAAATTATTGAAACAACGGATACGATGATTGACCTTTTAACACATAGAAACGAACTTCCTTTAGATGATATTTTTTTACTTGCTGAGGGGTCAAAAAGACTTAGGGAAATCAGGAAAACTTGGAGTGATAAGTGGAATTTCGATGATCAAGCAAGTACCCATGACGAACGTGTATTTAATAATGAGAACGAATATAAGGACTATGAGGAAGCCCTCGATATAACTTTGAAATGGGTTGCGCCAAAGGTTGGAGAAAGAGGGTTAGACATTGGTACAGGAACTGGTAATTTAGCAGGAAAGTTTCTGGACAAGGGAATACAAATGGCTGGTATTGACCAATCGATAGAAATGTTGAAACAATGCCAACTTAAGCATCCACAAATGGATCTTAAACTCGGTAATTTTCTTGCTATTCCTTACTTGGATGGGCAATTTGATTTTATTGTGACAAGCTTTGCTTTACACCATATATCAGATGATCAAAAGATATTGGCTCTTGACGAAATGCGTCGTGTATTAAAGCCACACGGAAGAATCTGTATTACGGATCTGATGTTCGAAAATGAAGCCCAGAAAGAACTGTATCTAACAGATTTGAGCCAACAAGGGAAAACAGATGTCATCCAAAGTATTCAAAATGATTATTACGCAATAACGTCCACATTACTGAATTGGTTTGACGAAAACGCTTATATCACTAAACATAGACAACTAAACGACTTGCTTTATATTGTTTATGCAGTTCCAATTAGATAAATAAACTGTCTTGACCTTCTCCTTACGTCAACCCTTACGATAATAAGGTAAACACGATCTTAAGGAGGAAATTCAAGAATGCCCAACCATGAAGACATATATCAAACGCAGGCCGAAACGTATGAACTTCTCATTTCGAAACAACCAAGTCTATATGAGGTAATCGAAACAATTAGGCCAGTTGAAGGTTTAGACATAGTAGATATGGGAGCAGGTTCAGGAAGACTTACATGTATGTTAGCCCCAAAAGCTAAATCAATGTTGGCACTCGACGAGTCAGAAGCAATGTTGAAAGTAACGGCAAATAAACTGCAAAAAGCTGGATTACAAAATTGGCGTACACAAGTTGCTGACCATAGAAATCTCCCTGTTGAAGATAAAAGTGTAGATTTAATCGTTTCTGGTTGGAGTATATGTTATTTAGGTAGTACTAACGTTCAAAATTGGAAAGAAAATATCCATCAAGTCATGATGGATATTAAACGTGTTCTTCGACCTGGCGGTAGTGTCATTATTTTTGAAAATTTCGGAACAGGTTCAGAAATACCCAATCCTCCAAGTTTTTTAAAAGGATATTTTGAACTACTTGAAAGTGAATATGGTTTTTCTCATACATGGATACGAACAGATTATGATTTTGATAGCATGGATGAAGCTGAAAGACTTACAAGGTTTTTCTTTGGAGATCATTTAGCTGACAAAGTTATTAAAGAACAAATGACTCATTTACCTGAGTGTGCCGGAGTTTGGTGGCTAAACGTATAAAGCCTTAATTAGGGGTGATAATCACTTCACACAGTTAAATGCCGAGTAGCTCTAGAGGTAAAAAGGCATAATCTCCGTTCTTAACAATGCTGCCTCTGCGAACGGGAATACGATGTTTGAAGATGGGGCCATCGATGACTGTTGTATGGAACTCGCCGCCTTCTCCGCACGGGTCAATACCACGAGCTTGTAGTTCTTTTACGTAGTCGAGAGTTAACGTTCGGCCCAGATCTTCTTCCCGCATCCCTAACGATAAATTTACTGTGACGAGGATAGATACAAATCCTAGATCTATAAACTCTGTGATAGCTTCAACATGGTCCATTTCCCATAGCGGCATGCCAAGCTTTAAGCCGGTAGCTTGGGTAACCTTGTCATGCCAGCAGCCAACAACTGGCATATCCAAGTCTCCTGTAACTAATACTTCTGCGCCTTGACGTTTCGCTTCTTCCAAAAGGCCCATAAACACGTTTTCGTAGTCATCCCAACTTGCAGCCGCCGTATAAACGGATAAGCCGATAGATTCGGCTTGGGCGCGGATCAGCTCAGGAGGCATTCCGTGGGATCTAGAACGTTTCCCTTCTTCCTCCAGCATGACGATGAGTCCGATTGGTTCTCCAACCTTCATTGATTTATAAAGTGCCAGGACGCTATCCTTTCCCCCGCTAAAAGAAGCTATAAATTTTTGCCCGTGAGCGCCATTTTTCCAGTTTACAATGCTGTTCATTCCTATCGTTCTCCTTTGTTTTTAAGCTCTAATAATTATATCATGACTTGCTTTGGAATAATTCTCGATCTCCGCTCTCAACGTAGGGGCTACGATAGCTAATTACTGTATAGGTTCCAACCGATATTGACATTTATTGATTTTGATGTAAGATTGAATTAACTGAATGTTCGAATAAATTCATTGACGAGAAAGAGTACACTAAGCCCTTGTTCCACAGAGAGTTGGCACACGCTGAAAGCCAACGTTCAAGCCTTAGTCGAAAATCCTCTCCGAGAAGGAAAGCTGAAGTAGTTCAGTAAGCTGACCCGGGATCCAGCCGTTACAATGGACGCGTATGATGGTACGTAGTGAGAGGTGTCGTAGGATTATGTTTTTCATAATCTGTGCGGAACTAGGGTGGTATCGCGAGATGAAATCTCGTCCCTTATGGGGCGGGATTTTTTTGCGTTTTGGGGGTGGTTCCGTCAATGAATGAACTTCAAGTTGTATCCAGAGAGAGGATGGGAAGTATGAGAAAAGTTGATGTGAAAGAATTGGCAAGGGCCCGCGACCTTCGTGTGCTTGAACAGTGGAAACAGAACGATACATTCAGAAAATCGATTGAAAACCGGGAGAGTAAACCGAATTTTGTGTTCTACGAAGGACCTCCGACTGCGAATGGGGAGCCACATATCGGGCACGTACTTGGGCGTGTTATCAAGGACTTCATTGGCCGTTACAAAACGATGTCCGGTTACCGCGTCGTCCGCAAAGCGGGCTGGGATACGCATGGTCTTCCTGTCGAGCTAGGTGTGGAGAAAAGATTAGGTATTTCCGGCAAACAGGAAATCGAGACATACGGAGTCGCCGAATTCGTGGAGAAGTGCAAAAGCAGTGTGTTCGAATATGAGAAACAGTGGCGTGAAATGACCGAAGCGATCGCCTACTGGACAGACATGGAGAACCCGTATGTGACGCTGACGAACGCGTATATCGAGAGTGTATGGCACATTTTAGCCACGATTCATCGAAAAGGGCTGCTGTATAAAGGACATCGCGTAAGCCCGTATTGCCCTGATTGTCAGACAACGCTTAGCTCTCACGAAGTTGCGCAAGGTTATGAAGATGTCAAAGATTTGAGTGCCACCGTGAAATTTACTAGCACGAATAGTCGAGAGCATTTTCTGGCATGGACGACAACGCCTTGGACGTTGCCTGCCAACGTCGCTTTGGCTGTTAATAAAGATTTGGATTATGCCAAAGTTAAGCAGAATGGTGACGTATATATCGTGGCCAGCAATCTAGTTAAAAAGGTCATGAAAGAGAACTATGAGATCCTATCCACGCATAAAGGTTCTGAGTTTGTAGGCACTACGTATGTGGCGCCATTTGGCTATATGCGTGTGAATAAAGGGCATATCGTTGTAGACGCGGACTATGTCAGCGACACCAGCGGAACTGGCATCGTCCACATTGCGCCAGCTCATGGAGAGGATGACTATCGCACCGTTCGGCAGCACGAATTGGATTTCGTGAATGTCGTGAACATGGCTGGTCGATATACCGATCAGATCACAGATTTTGCAGGAAGGTTTGTGAAAGATTGCGACATCGATATTGTTAAAAACTTGTCTGAGCGTCATCTATTGTTTTCCAAAGAACGTTATGAACATAGCTATCCATTCTGCTGGCGCTGTAAATCACCGCTTCTCTATTACGCGACGGAGAGTTGGTTCATCCAAACGACAGCCATCAAGGAGCAGTTGATCGAGAACAATCGTCAGATCTCCTGGTATCCATCACATCTTCGTGAAGGACGATTTGGAAAATTTCTGGAAGAACTCGTCGATTGGAATATCAGTCGGAATCGCTACTGGGGGACGCCGCTAAATGTGTGGGTTTGCCAAGATTGTTCAGCGGAATATGCACCGGGCAGCCATCAGGATATGCGTGATCGGTCCATCGATCCCATTGAGGAAAGTCTTGAGCTGCATAAGCCCTACGTGGATGATGTGAAGCTTCGGTGCTCTTGCGGCGGTACTATGGATAGAACTTCAGAAGTGATTGACGTCTGGTTCGATAGCGGGTCCATGCCTTTTGCTCAGTATCATCAGCCTTTTGAAAATATAGAGCAATTCCACGAACAGTATCCTGCTGATATGATCTGCGAGGGGATTGATCAAACGAGAGGTTGGTTTTTCAGCTTACTGGCTGTCTCCACACTATATAATGGGAAAGCTCCCTATAAGGCCGTCCTATCAACAGGTCATGTACTGGATGAGAATGGTCAAAAGATGTCCAAGAGCAAGGGCAACGGTATTGATCCTTGGGAAATCATTAACGAATTTGGAGCCGATGCTTTCCGATGGGCATTGTTATCCGACAGCGCACCCTGGAATAGTAAACGGTTCTCAAAGCAAATCGTAGCCGAAGCGAAATCAAAAGTCATCGATACGATCACGAACACACATGCTTTCTATACGTTGTACGCGATGATTGATCGATATAAACCCGAAGAACATCCGCGGCAGATCTCTGTAAATGTATTGGATCGCTGGATCGTGTCAAGATTGAATAGCACCTTGCTGGACGTTGTAAAAGGGTTGGAGATCTACGATTTCTTGAATCCAGCGAAGCATATCGAATCTTTTGTAGATGAACTAAGCAATTGGTATATCCGGCGTTCTCGGGATCGTTTTTGGGGGAGCGGATTAACCGCTGATAAACTATCAGCGTATCAAACATTACGTGACGTTCTGCTGACGCTTGCACAAATGATCGCACCGTATGCCCCGCTTATCGCAGATGATTTGTATGATAATTTGGGAGGCGTGGCAAGTGTTCACCTTACCGATTATCCAACGATGAACGAGTCCGTACGTGATTTGTCACTCGAAAATGATATGGAAGCTGTGCGGCAAATCGTAGAATTGGCACGCAATATTCGGAATGAAACAGGAATCAAGACCCGTATGCCGCTGTCCGAGCTGCTCATTTCATTTGACCGTGTCTGTAACCTTGAACAATTCGAAGACATCATCAAAGAGGAGATCAACGTTAAAGAAATTCGGGTCGTGCAGAGTGATGCCGGCTTTGTACACTTCAATTTCAAATTAAATTTGAAGACAGCAGGCAAAAAGTATGGCAAGTTCGTAGGACCCGTACAAAATCATTTGAAGCAGCTTTCAGCTGAACAAACGAAAGTTGCCTTCGACAACGGCTTTCTGGATATTACAATCGATGGTGAAACATTTCATGTTCTGCTCGATGATTTACTTGTGGAGAAACAAGCAAATGATGGCTTCGCATCAGCAACGGGTTACCAAATGACAGTCGCCTTGAATACGACAATTACCGAGAAGTTGGAACAGGAAGGTGTTGTTAGAGAGGTCATACGTACCGTTCAGGATTATCGTAAAAGGCTTGGGCTCCCTATCGAAAAACGTGTCAATCTCGTTCTCGATGTAGATGAGAAGTTGAAAGCAGCGTTAATGCGTTTTGAGCATGTTTTGCAGGAAAACGTATTACTGACCGGTGTTAGATATGCGAAAGAAGCCGATATGGAATTCGTTTCGTTCGGGGAATATCATTTTGGTTTGCTGATTGAGTAATAAAGCAAAAAATCAAACAGGCTGCCAGTACATGGGCTGCCTGTTTGAATTGTGAATGAATATTGAACATTGGTGAATTATCGATGAAGAATGGCAAAATACGACAAATTTCTAAAAAAATCTATTTTATTATATTATTGTAAGTCACAAATTCTGCAATACAAAAGGAGTTAGATTTTAATGCAACAAGTATCTGATTATCTGTTTATGAGTTCTTTAATTCTATTAGTAGTAACTTTAATTTTTAAAGGTTTAGGTTCAACAGGAGCTTCTAACGCTACAGGAAATATTGATTTACAAATGCAACAAAACCACAGGAATGACTTAGTAAAGCAGGATTCAATTATTTCTAGGATTTATAAGTCTTATTTCGTATGGATTTCAATTGCTGGGATTGTAATTTCAATAGTCCTATCTAAAGTTTAAGTGAGTAATGCTGTAGGGCTTGCTTGCAGCGTTGAATCAATCAAAATGAGCAGGTTGCCGAGGCAGCCTGCTCATTTTTTTAATCGAAGGGCAGTTCAACGGAACATATATATCACCCTTATTAACGTTGCGAATTCCTGTACTGCAAAGGCGACAGATCGGTCCAACGGCGGAACTGTCTGCTGAAACTGCCTAAACACGAGAAGCCTAGCTTATCACTTATAGCTTCCATTGAAAGTCCGGAGTGCAGAATTAATGCCTCCGCCTTTTTTACTTTAAGCATACTTAAATACTGACGAGGGGCGATACCATAAACCTTCTTAAATACTTCATTACAATGGCTTCTACTAATATATAATTTTTCAGCAATTCCATTAATAGTGATGGTGGATTCCATGAATTCATGGAGCATCCGTTCAATGGTATTGGCTAGTTCAATTTCTCCTTTATTCAGCATCTTGTTATTGAGAATAATGCGATCATTAGGATGTGATACCAGTTGAAGTACTTCTTTTAACAACCGGAGAAACAGGGATTGAATGAGTAATTTTTGAATCGTATTTAAATTGCCATTCTCCGACGGGTTTTCTGCGATCTCTCTTTGAATGTCCGTAAACAAGGTTTGTAAAATGGAAATGGGACCTCTTAGATGAACAAAATTCATATTTTTCAGTTCATTTCGAGCCTCAACATCTTCTACATCAAAATGCATCGAAAAATAAGCAAGCGCATCTTTGGATACATTTATCGTGCTGTGGTTAACTCCTGGACCAATCAATAACCAATCTCCACTCTTCATTTCTATAGATTCCCCATGAATCCATTCCATGAAGTTTCCTGTATGACAATATAGAAGTTCATAACCTTTATGATTATGCAGATGATACGACCACCCTGGCTCTACGATTGTAAAATGGCTAGATCCTATCAGGATAGGATTGTTCATTGCACGCACCTTAAATGGCTGTTCCAAATGTAATCACTCTCCAAATCGTCTATTCTAAGTATTAACGACAAAAGGTTAAATTTCAAGCTCGTTCTGTTGTATGCACAGTGATTTCGTGACGTTACAATAACATTAACAAACATCAAAAGGAGAAATGTGACGATGACAATCTTACTCACGAATGAGCAAATCGAATTTTACAGGAAGAACCATTACTTGCATGTGAAAGGTGTAATCCCATCAGATTTATTGGATCTGGCTACCAGGATCATCATGAATTGGGTTGATGAATTGGTAGAGAAGTGGTGCCAAGAAGGATTGTTGCAGGATAAACATGAGGAACTAGATTTTCAACATCGTCTTGTCGAGCTATGGCGATTAGCTGGTAAACCTAAATATAGCCGTAGTCCTAGAAGAGATCTTGTCGGACCGGATATGTACAATTTCTTCATACATCCTGTTATGTTGAATGTGGCTTCGGATCTACTAAGGACGTCGGAACTTTCTGTCCATGGCATCTTTAATGCAAGACCAAAGCTACCGGACCAGAAGTGGACCGATACACCTTGGCATCAAGATGCCCAATACTACAGGGATGCTGAGAATATACACGTCCTATCGATGTGGATGCCTTTACAAAAGGTGACCGAGGCCAACAGCTGCTTGCAGGTTGCCCCTGGCTTTTTTACAGACACTTTATTAGAAGGTGCGATTGACGAAGAAACCAATTTCCTCGGGCTGCGCAAAGAAGATGCTAAGCATTTGAATGGCCTTTCCATAGAGATGGAGCCAGGAGATGTACTCTGTTTTAATCAATTGCTTCCTCATAGGGCTCTTCCTAATAAATCCGATCAAGTACGATGGTCCATGGATATTCGTTATGAAGCAACGCCTACAGCAACGGCAACCGGGAAGGCTCAGGGTTTTGTAGCACACAGCCTTTCCAATCCCGAATCTGTAGAAACTTATGAGCAGTGGTTAGAGAAATGGTCGAATATACCTATCGGAGCGTATTAGAGGACAGCCTATCTGTTTGCTTTCTACATTTCCTTTTGGATGAGCATTCAATAAACGGAGAACGATAGCAACATAACAAACAGGCTACCAGCATTGGTAGCCTGTTCAACTATCAGGCAGATTAGTTGAAAGAAGATATTTGCTACATAAAAAGAACAGAAGATATTCTACACTGGGAACAAGGCTTCTATGAGTCAGTAGGATATACACCACAAACTAATAGAGGGTTTAAAAAGAAGCTCAAATAATTGTAGTGAATTTACAATTGTTAAGTTCTGTTGACGAAACTATATCGTCTGGTCGAAATCAACATTTGGATGTGACAAAGCCTTAATTTTTCTTGTCAGTACATAACTCAAGGTGATAAAATATAGCATATAATGAATGAGTATTCATTCACTATTTTGATGATTTGTAAGCGCTTTTATGTTTTCCCGGAATTACTTATCTTGTGAGGATGGGGTAAATTGTTAACCGATACTTTCCAGACGTTATCCTATTTCTTCCGGCGATTCCGAAAACCCTCAGTCGGGAAGTTTTTGATGTTTTTGAAGCGCAGCTTGCGGGAGGAGCTCGAGCTTCACTATAAGACGAATAAAGGAGAGGTTGGTTAAAATGATTGTCGCAGATGACATATTGACAAACTTTGGAATGGACAAGGAAGCCTTTCTACGGCACATGGAAGAAGGAAGAAGAAATTCGGCGATTGAGACACTAGGCATAGAGTATTTGGAATTCCACCCGGATCACGTCGTATTGACAATGCCTGTTTGTCCGAAGACCCATCAACCAGCGGGCATACTGCACGGCGGCGCTTCGGTATTGTTGGCGGAAACGGCGGCTTCCATCGCGTCCTACATTAATATCGACAACCAAAAATATGCGGCAGTAGGGTTGGAGATTAATGCTAACCACATTAGGAGCAAAAGCAATGGTATCGTGACCGCGATAGCTACCCCTGTTCACAAAGGACGCAAAACAATGGTTTGGGATATTAGGATTACCGATGAGCAGGATAAACTGATCTGTATCTCCCGCTGCACCGTAGCTATTATTGATAAGTAATGAATGCCCTACGAATAAGACACGGATCCTACATGGTCCGTGTCTATGTATTTTTGACGGAATTCTGTTTGACAAAAGATTTGATAAATAGAACGGCATTTTGATATTAATTACCGCGTAAATAGCAGTTTTTTTTATGGGATCAAGTTCTTGTCAAAACCCAATGATAAGAACTTGATCCCATTCCCGACAGAGCCATTAAAGAGAATTATTGTTACACTAACGGGAGGATAGTGAAATAGAAAAGACGCGGAGACCGATTGTCCAAATTATGGTAATATCAAATAAGTCATGGACAAAGCATTTAGTGCCGGAGGGATTATTTGAAGATGGAAATCAGAGTGAAATCAGTATATATAGAGGTTATTAAGGAAGATATAACAAAATTAAAAACGGACTGCATAGTAAATGCTGCAAATACAAGTTTACTTGGCGGTGGAGGTGTTGATGGTGCTATCCACAGAGCAGGGGGAAAGGAAATTCTTATAGAATGCATGAAAATAAGAGATAGACAAGGAGGATGCCCAGTTGGCGAGGCTGTAATCACTACAGCGGGGAAGTTAGATGCCAAATTCGTTATTCATACGGTTGGACCTGTATGGAATAATGGAAAAAGTAATGAGGAAGAGAAACTAAAAGACTGTTACATGAATACATTAGTTCTTGCTAACCAATATAATATTGAAAGTATCGCGTTCCCCAACATAAGTACAGGCATATATAAATTTCCGAAAAAGAGAGCTGCCGAAATTGCCATTAGTTCATTTAGGGAATTTATTGAAGGAAATAACTATTCTTTTAAAAGAATTCAGTTCGTTTGCTTCGATGATGAGAATTATCAGATATATGTAAAAACCATTAAAGATTTAGTTTAAATGGTGTTTGTGTTAGACTCACGCATTATTGTAATCACATTTATCAGACTATCCATTGAGCTAACGCAGAACTATAGTTCAAATGGCAAAGAGCTGCAGAGTAAATTTACTGAAAGAAAAGATGCTAACGCGAATGTATTAATAAGATTTGTATGAGGGGTTCGTCTGGAAATTGGGCTAGCAAAAGAAAATGTGAAAAGCGTAAATCTTATTATTGATAGGGAAAGTAAGGTCCCAATTCCAATGCCGAGAGGATAGTGATTGATTTGTTAACTACCGAGAGACAGCTGCAAGAAGCCATTCGAGATAACATGGTCAAGTTCATGCTGGAGATTGGTGATCACAACACGGATGTTGAATTTGAACACAATGACCAAATAACCCGGTACTTGATCAACATTCCCCATCCCATGCTGAATCGGGTACTTCGATCAGAAGCTTCCTCCAAAGAAGAGTTAACCGATCAAGTGCGTCATACAATTGATCGTTATCGACAACATGCATTGCCCATCATGTGGTACAACTGGACTTTGAATGAGCCTACAGAACTCGTATCTCACTTAGAAGAGAATGGATTTCAAAAGATGTGGCAGATAAGTTCCTGAAAATAATGGAGCGTGTCGGATTTGGAGAAGATGCCGCTATCCGCCATTATCTTGGCTGGTTAGACGGAAATCCTGTTTCTACCATAAGCTCATACTGTCATGATAGCATTGTTGGCCTCTATAATGTGGCAACGTTAGAACAAGCTCGCGGGAAAGGCATCGGTAGAGCGACAACTTTGCATCCGATGTTCAAAGAGAAAGAAAACGGCTGCAAAACCGCGATACTGCATGCGACTGCACTAGGATATAACGTTTATAAGAAGATAGGCTTTCAAGATTTCGTTGAGGTCGAGATGTACTTGCTTGCTTAATGTGAGTCTGACCGCTTCCGGTTATAAGCATGGAGGCTGTCTCAAAAGTAACTACTAATAGTGATTCAATCGTTGGAAAAGGTAAATAATTAAATGAAAAAGGAGCTAAGCGACTGTAGTTATATTATAGAAATATAGAATCTAAGATAGAGGAGTAATTATTCTAGGAGATGTAATGATGAACGCTCTACGACTAAAAAGCATAGTAATATTGTTAATTATCTGCTTATTCTTTGGAATATTTCATCTGACCAGTAACGCTGAGGGAACAACAAAATCATTAAACAGCCCCATAACCCGTGGAGAATTTGCATCGTTTATAGCTCAGTTTCTAAAATTATCTGAAACTGCACCGGGCGGTTTCACTGATCTAGATTCTAATCACCCATACTATGAAGAAATAAGGAAATGTCTGGCGTCAGGTATTATTAGTGGATACGAGGATGGTACATTTTTGCCTGACCAGTTCATTCAACGCCAAGAAGTTGCAAGCATTATTGTTAGAGTATTGAACAATTATGAGATAAATATCGATATTGTAGAAAAAGATTTCAGTGACAAGTCAGATATTCAAGAATATGCTCTTGTGGCGGTTAATACTGTTGACGCCTATCATATTATGAAACCCGGCGAGGATAATCGCTTTCGTCCAGATGAACCGATAACACGACAAGAATGGATGTCTGCATATTTACAAATGTCTGACATTATTATGAACAAACTTTATACACCACCGCAGTATGTTTCAAAATTGGAAGAAATCAGACAACCAACTAACTTTACACGAAGTGAAATGACTCCGGAGCAAATCATGGAAAGGGTATCATCTGAATTAATAAATATACCAAACTATTCGTTTTCATATGATCTTGAAGTTGAAAATTATATTGACGGACTTAAAGATGGATCGTTTTCCCATCTAGAAGGAGATGTTTCGACTAAGCCATTAAAAGCTCTATATACTTATCAAAATGGAAGTACACATACGCAAATTTATAGAGATGATAAGCAGATGTTTGTAAAGACGGTAGGTACTAATAACTGGAATAATGTAGGACTTTACAACGACACAAGAGACAGTATACTGAGTCCATACCGGTTAGACAGAGATTTAATTTTAATGAAACAATTATCTAACAGAGTGGAAGCATATCAAGAACATGACCTTATACTTCTAAGTCTCTCCTTAGATGGAGACAATGAGATTAAGTTAGCATCCAAAATATGGACGGAAATACCTGAAATCAAGGATTTTCAAGAGCAGGTTGTTATTGACTCCAAAACTAATCGGATACTTAGCAGAAAGACGGTTATCAAGACACCTGTAATCCAAACATTTCATAGGGAGTATGTTTATAAAATGGAAGCAAAGTACAGCTATGGCGAAGCTAGGGTAATACCAGATATTCCAGCATTTTTGCATAAGTGATTCGACCATGATTATTAAGCTAACGGATTACTATAGCTCAACCAGAAACGAGGCTGCCGGTATGAATCGGTGGCCTCGTTAAGCTATCGGGCAGATAGTTACAAAAAAGAGGAGAAAAGTAAAATGAAGAGTCTTTTCTTAAATCAAGCAATTGAAAATATAAACACCATTAATTGGATGAATAATCATGAAAGAACCGAAGAAGAGTGTAATATGGACGTTTTTTTTGTAAAGGAGTTTTTCAAGCGATTGTCTATTTTTCTTGATTTTCTTTCGGTGGAATCAAAATACCCATATATCGATCCTGTTAAATTGATCAATAAGGAAAGTAAGATTGATTATGATAAGGTTTTTGAGTTATGTCCCAATCTCATTATTGCACCAAATGGAGTAACTAAAGCGTTATGCGTGAATCATGTTATTTGGAGTTCATTAGCAGATGAAGGAGATCCAATTGCAATTCAATTTAATGATCTATTCAAACCGATAATTGATCTTTTTAATGGTGGAGGCTCTTGGAGAACTCATCATGGCATGTTAGATATAAGCGATAAATTCCTTTGTTTCCTCTCAGATTGGAAGGACTTTTATACGATAACGTTGGATTGAAGAAAATGGTTACAGACATTCTAAAGGTTGGGAACTTTAACCTACAGGTTAAGTTATAATTATTACACTTGGGTTCCAATATTAAGCCTATTGGTTATTTGATTATAGGTCAAACGATATTCTTTTCCATTCTTCAGCCCGAATTTTAACGCGTTATTAGACGTTAACTGGAAGAATAAATCAGGTGTCTCTACATTACTCTTCAAAATTTTAAATGTTTTACATCTACCTCCGCGAATAACGGTTATCGTTGTTCTTGTACTGTAAATTCCTAAGTTATCTATGAATGGACCGCCTAAAGTGATGTTATCTCCGTGAAGTTTATTCGGGTCAAGTTTAAAAAGGGCCTGCGAACGGGTAACAGGTGCTCGAAACATTCCCATAATTCTCGTTTTCTCATTAAATACAAGTAAAAAACGTTGTTCCTTTTTCACTCTAAATAACTGAGCTGTTTTGGGATTTAATGAAGCCATACTGAAATCACATTCGGAAGCATCTCCCTTAACAACACGGACCTTTTTCTTTATGGCTCCTCGTTGAAGTATAACTACAGAACCGTCAGGAATTTGAAACAAATTACCTCCGGGTCCTCCACCGCATTCATTAATAAAAAGAATGTTTTGAGCTTGGTTTGGATCAATGCCGAAATCAACAAGTCCTCGAAGAATCATATTATCCGCCTCCAATGTACTATAAATCTATCTTTTGATGTTGCGCTTATTGCGTTGAATGCTGCTTTGTGGGCCAAAGATGACCGTTACATTTGACAAAGGGATTAATTGGATTGAGTTACCATTTACTGTTATTTCCAAAAAAAATCTTTGCCTATCTGAACGATCCGTCTAATCTCTGTTGCAATGTTATAGGCGTTTGTCGTGTTTGACGTATTCTATAAGGGGCAGATTTGACCATCTTTGTTCCCAACTTTCTATATCAATGTATGTTAGAGATTCATAGAGTGTCTGGATGTTATAATTATTAAATTGCTACATTTCTGTTGAAAAGAAAACAAAGAGCCTCCCCCGCGCTGCGAGAAGTATTATTTGCTGTCGTAATTACCCAACCTTCGAGGAACTTCATAAGGACATCGATGCGTACATTTATTTTTATAATAACGAACGTTTGCAGGCAAATCTAAACGGCCTTAGTCCGATAGAATTCAGGACCAAGGCCGCTTAACTGATTTTTATTATAATGTCTAACCTGTTTTGGGCACATTCAACCGCTGAAAGTGGGGGGAGTGGGCCTCTTTCCATCTATGACGGCCAAGTTCCCTGAATTCGCAAACACGAAATAAATCCGATTTTTTAAATTGAAAATAACGCATCTTCGATATCTACCACTAGACAAGCAACAAATGAAATTCTGTGCAGTACACAACCTCGCCTAGGCGTAGGCATATGCGAAGCCGGTTAATTCGACTGCGGGGAGTGTTAGGGATGCGATCGTTGGGCGGCAGTGTAACCGTAAGGAATGGGGAATTAATCGTCTGACGAATAAGAGAGCGGGCTTTTGCCACATTCTTCGAAAAGATCGCGCTCGTTAATGTTTTGGCATAATTGCTATCCTGGGCAATTCTTCTGTATAACGGAATTAATGTTTTGGCTAATGCTCGAACATGGGAAGGGCGTAACGCAGAACGTCCGATTACGAGATCGAAGGCATTGCAGAAACTCGTCAAGAATGCAGCGCCCATGCAAGCAGAGAAATTTCCCGGTGTTCCTGCCTCTAATCGTAACAATTTATTATTGCCAAAAGAAAATGGACCTAGGGTATCTTCTAATAAATCAAGCAACCGCTCTTGCTTGCCAAGCTTCAGAACACGGGTTAACGCACCTGCGAAGCGGGGATTTGACACAATGCGATTCAATAGACTTCTCATCAGTACAACATTTGCAACCAAGTTTCTCCTATATAAATCCATGTTAATTTCTTGTGAAGGTTTTAAGCGAGCTAGGATTTTTGTTCTTTGGGTGGAACTGGTATTGTTTATTCGTCTTCCGATACGGAATATGTTCTTTCTAGTATCATACTGTACGATATAGGTCGCGTTGTTTCTTAGTTTAAATAATCTCTGGTTGGATCCCGTTAATTTGAAAGCCGGTTGGATATCGTCTTCAAATGCTTCAAAAACGACGGAGAGGTTGCGTCGAATCTGGGTTCCACGTTTCACGATTATTTTTTGTCCATCTTTTAGAAATCCGAAAACATCGTCCGTAAATCCAATTTCGTCCGGAGTTACAAAGGTGTTGTTCGTAAATTGATCTATCGTTCTTATGAGCATTCCAGAACCTCCATAACATGAAATTATTTCAAATTATGTACGGATTACTTGGATTGCTACTACTAATGCCCATTTGTCCTTTTGCTTCAAGCGGAGTATTAAAAAAGCTACTTAGATGCCATCGGTATTTACGTAATATCCAGGGTAACGTTCTATGTTCGATTCAACAGAAAAACCGTTAGCCGGTGATTTTACCAGACAAAAAGTTGTAAAGCATCCACATCAGAAATAAAGTAATCAATATCCCAATTAGTATCATTGTTTTTATATTTCTGGATAAACCGGACCTCTCAATTTCTACCCATAGATCTTTAATATCTCTAGGAAGAATCCCGAAATTCAACATGAATACGATAAACAGAATCAAAAAAGCTATAAGTCCAACAATAATGCCCATTATAACGCCCAATAAGCCCCCTCCATAGTTTTCTTTTAATTTGGTATTCTCCAAATAGTCCGTACAAATATTTCGGTTGAATAAATGGCAGATTACTTCAGTAGTAGAATATTGAGGGATTATAAGAACAATGTTCATTAAGGGCCGCGTGAATCGCGGCTTTTTTCTTTTATTGGATAAGGTTCTTTTCAAAACCCAATGACAAGTACCTTATTCTATTCCCGATTTTGACAAGAAAAATATCTCATTCCCGACAGCTTGCAGGAAAATTAGAGATTATAACGATTAACGGAGGGAAATTATCATTTACATGCCGTGTATGCGTAAAATAGTCCCTTTCTTATTTCAATCCGGATCGACATTATGCAAAAGCTGGCAGAGCGTTAGAATAGCCTCGTGAATCTGCGATTCTGGGAGGGTTGCAAAACCAATTCTTAGACTGTTTCTCTCGGGATTTCCTGAATAGAAGAAAGAGCCTGGGAAGAATAGAACTCCTTGGCTTTCGGCCTCGACAAACAAGGCGTCCGTGTTCACGCCAACTGTCGATGTCAGCCAAAAAAAGGGGCCGGCAGCCGGGGGCGTCCAGGTCCAAACGGAGGGGGCATGACGCTTTAAAAGTCGATGTATCTCGTCACGTCTCTTTTTTAATTGACCACGGACCTTGTAATAATGTTCATTCATGTTCTGTTCAAACAGGTGTAGTAAAATGCGCTGGTTAAATAAAGGGGTAGATAAATCGGTCACTGCTTTTGCATGGAGTAAACGTTGGTACACAGAACCTCTTGCCGCGATTACGGATAGACGGAGTCCCGGTGCGAGTGATTTGCTAAATCCATGCATATAGATCACATGTCCGGTTTGATCCAAACTAAAAATGGAACGCGGTGGCAGATCCTCGAAGTAAAGCTCCTCCCAGGGATCATCTTCCACAATCAGGGTGTTGTAGCTCTGAGCGATTTCCAGCAAAGTCTGGCGTTTTTGAATTGACATGACACTACCTGTCGGATTTTGACCTGTGGGCAGTGTGTAGATCATTTTCGGGGGATGAATGTCGCACAACTGCTGAAGAATATCGAGTCTCATGCCTGTATGGTCAGTAGGAATGGAAATCAGGGTGACACCACGCGAGCGAAAAGCATCCAATGCACCGGGGTATGTAGGAGATTCAACTGCGACAAGATCCCCAGGTCCAAGAAACGTTCGCGCGACGAGATCAATGGCTTGCTGGGTTCCCGTTGTTATCAACAGTTCGGATGCTGTGAGCGCAGAACTCTTGTGCTGGAAAAAAGAAGCAAGCTTTATACGCAATGCTTCGTCTCCAGCGGCCGGTGCATAATCGCCAATCGACGATCGATCGGATGAAGCATGTTGAAGTGCCCGTTGAAAGTTTTGAATGGGTAAGAGTTCCTCTGTATGTAGTTTGATCCTGTGCAGGGGGTATTTCACATCTTTGCGATTTACAGCCCCTACATGCCGGAACATCGACCTTCCTAAATAGTCGGGAATCGCTAACTGCCAATCATACGAAAGTTTTGGGTTGATTTTCTCTAAAATCTCGTCTTTTTCTGAACTCGGGATTCTGACGAATGTGCCTTTGCCGTGATGTCGATGTGCATATCCAGATGTTTCTAACTTCTCGTAAGCAAGGACTGCTGTCATCAAACTAACCCCAATCTCACGGCTCAATTCTCTGACGGATGGAAGCGGATCGCCTGCTTGATACAAGCCCGAACGAATGCGCTCTGCCAAGGCCAATTGAATTTGTTCAGCCAGTGGAATACGTGATTTGCGATCTAATGAAATATTCATCTTCATCCCTCACTCACTCCTTTCTGCCAACTGTTATAACATTTCATTTACTGTTCTAGCAAGTTTCTGTTTTGATAAAGGTGAATCTAAGACCTACAGGATGGGAGCAAATGAAGATGATGATCGCGTACATGGCTATGTGTTTGATTTTCGGGACGACCTTTCTGTCGATCAAGATTGGAATTGAAGGAGGAATGCCTCCTTTTTTCTTTGCAGGCGCTCGTTTTTTCCTCGCAGGGATAATTATTTTGTTCTTGCTTGGGGGAGCTAAATCACTCAAGCAACTTACCCGGCAACAAGTGAAAGAGATCACTCTCGGAGGGTTGGGATTGACAGGGATTCAGTTTGGTGCTGTGTATTGGGCAGAACAGTACTTGTCTTCTGGAACAGTAGCAATACTGGCAGGTACGAGCCCGATTTTCACAACGTTGCTAGCAGTGTGGACAGGTCAGAAAAAAAGAAGTTTACATCTTATGATCGGAATTGCACTTGGCTTTTTGGGCACGTACTTGGTCGCAACAGGTACTAGCCATGAGACGTCAAACGGAGAACAGAAACTGGCTTATGTGGGGATTGCATTGGTTTTGCTTGTGAAATTGATATATGCGCTCGCACTGACTCGGTTTCAAAAGCATACAAGCTCTGTACCTTCCATGACCAGTAATGGTTTGCAGATGATAATAGGTGGTTTGTTTTTACTGTTGCTCTCTCTCTGCCTTGAGCATGTGACTCCAAGTGAGTATTCCCCAGCAGCTTTCGGGGCACTCGTGTACTTGATCATTTTTGGTTCCGTAGTAGGCTATTCCATTTTTTATTGGTTACTTCGTGTCACGAACACTGTCTTTCCTACCACATTTACGTTTGTTTCACCTGTGATCGCGATGTATGTAGGAGCGCTGTTCATGAACGAAGAACTCACCTTTGCGATGGAAATAGGGGCGGGAAGTGTCATTTCCAGCGTGGTGTTTTTGAATTGGGGGTTACGGAAGAATTCCAAACGCCAGCAAATCGATATGATCAAGAGTGCTAGATAAGCAGTTCATCGTGTAATTATGTATCAAGGAAAGTTACGAAAATCACCCTAAATTCAAGTAACGGGCAGATATCTAACAAGTTGTGTAGCAACATTTGTTTGCGAAATACATCTAAAATGTCAATAAAGGTAATACGATGAGTAAAATCGTTCTGGCATTATTTGTTTTATGTTTGCTGTTTAGTTTCAAACTGAACGAGCCAGTTAGCGCACTTTCATGCGCACCTCCACAAGCAGGCTGCTGGCACGATCGGCAGCCTTTCGCTAAACTAACGGGCAGAATTGTTAAGTTGAAAATTTTGGAACAAGATAAATTATTTTCTATTTGCTATAGTTAACAAAAGTGAAATTTAAGGAGTAAGGTCATGGAAAAGGCGATATTTATGAATTACAGAGTGAGGCTGTTAATTGCTACGGTTAGTATCCTGCTTCTAACTATAATAGTCACTGGTTGCGAAGAGCGAGATTTGATAAAAGGAATAGGAGCTGCTTTCCAGTCAAAGACACATGAGAAAGCGAGCAGTTCGGAAAATACGACTCCACCCAATGTCGTTTCACCTGACAAATTCCTAGATCAAGATAAAAAAATACTAAATACTTCAGAACATGAAGCACCCAAGGAAATTATAGACATACATAAAATTATATCAGATGAATTAATGCAACACTTCCCAAAGTACGTGAAGGCTAACGAAACCGAGTACAGAACGATTTTAGATATGGATAAAATGAATGAGTATGGAACTTATTATTGGGATTATAAAAATCCAAATCCAAAGTATGTTATTTTGGTGGATCAAGAAAATTCCGAGGTAATGAAAGAAATTAGAAGAGATTTGGAAGAAGCCATTGGCGACTATGTTGAGTTTAAAAAATCTAAATACAGCCAACAAATGCTACGAAATGTGCAAGAGGAAATTGCGACAATGTTCCTGAAAAAGATTGATGGTGTCGGCGTTGACGTATGGAAAGAAAAAGTGGTCGTAAATGCATATTTAGATGAAACTGTTAAATCCGAATTAATCCATAAATATGGTGAAGATCTTGTGGAAGTACAGATGCAAACTACTAGCATCGGACTTGCTGGATATGTAATTGATAAAAAAGAAGATAAGATTCTTGTGGTTAACCCTTACAAACAGCAAAATGAACTACTATACCCAGCTACTTGGTTCTCCAATGCTCCATCTAATATTGAAATAGGAAATGAAGTCGAAGTTACGGTGGTTAACGGTGCACGAGATTTGATGATGCGATACCCTGACGTTGATGAAGCTTTGGAAGTGAAGGTCATTCAAACAAAGTTAAAGGGTCCAGAATTGGCTAAATTTAAGAAAATCCGGGAGGACGTTTTCTCTAAAGCAAATGGTTCAATTGTTCCAGGCAATTAGCGTCGGCAGGGAGAAGGATTCCTCACTAGGGGACAGTGGTGTTACGTTGACAGATACCATTGAAATCATTGATAAATCCAAGAGTTAAACTAAGCGAAGAACGAGAGTTCAATAACAACATGAAATGGCAGCCAACACATGAGGGGAAACAATATGAAAAAACTAAAAAAATGGATATTGCCAATTGTACTGGCATTTTTAACAACCAGTTGTGATGAGAAAGCGGTAGTTAATGAAAGAATAAACGAAAAAACAGTTGATTTATTAACATTGGACGACTTTAAACAAGCAATGCAAGAAGAAGGTGCTATTCTTTCGTCAAAAGGTCAAGGGACTCATGAGATGTTTGTGCTTTCAGATACCAGGCCTTCAATGTTTTCAATGTCATTAATGTTCCATGAAGATGGAAGACAAAGAACAAACAAAAACCTTTATTTTTATGAATTTAAAACAGTTGAGGAAAGGGAAAGAGGGCTGGAGGATTTCAATCAAATCAAGGAGATTTTAAAGTTCTCTGCACAACCCCAGGTTAGCTTTCATAAAAATTTAGCCGTTATATATTGGAATGATACACCAGACTTAAATACCGATGAGATTGTAACCGACCCTGCTGGAGAAAGTGTTCTTTATGCAATGGAAAGATTATCTGGACCTGAAATTGCAGGTTATATTGTTGATAAGAAACCAGGGGAAGTGCTCGTCGTAAGTGGTGAAGCAACTGATTATGGACATGGAGGAAATCGAGAGCATTACGAAGCGGTCTGGTTTTCAAATGTTTCGGATACATTGGTCATTGGCGATAAAGTTAAAGTGTGGTCAGAGCACGGAGCTTATATATTACCTTACCCAGGCCAGCGAATTGCCCACAAAGTGATAGAACAATATAGTGTTCGTCCTGAAGGAGCCGATCGTACAGAGGAGTATATGCTGCAACTAGCACTTCAAGATGAAAAATTTAAGCATAAATTAACGGACATGCGCAAGATTATTGCAGTGAAATCTGTTAATTATAATGCGAAGGAAGACACGTGGTATTTACATCTTAAAGATGCCCAAATGCTAGAAGACTTTTACTTTAAGTTAGATGATATATAAGAATTTATATACACTTTAGGAAGCTAAAGCAAAACGATAATAGATATTGAGGAGCTTGCCTCGCGGCAGCTTTTTTGTTCATTCAAGTAACGGGCAGGATAATTCAATCGTTTCTCGAATATTTTCTGAGTTGGATAATTTTACAAACTTTGTGAATATAACGTTATCTGCAAAATATGCAAAGATTATTTTTTGAAGGGATGATTAAATTGAAGCAAGGGATATTAGTTTATCTAAATGGAACTTCAAGTTCTGGAAAGACCTCCATATCGACTGAACTGATAAATCAGAAAGAGATTCCTTTTTATCATTTATCAATTGATGATTTTTTTAATAATTACAATGATTTTATTAATAATAAATTTCCAGATGAACCTCCAAGAGAAATAGATCATCAAGTTGTTTCACAAATACTTGATGATTCCATATTCTCAGTTTACCATTCGACAATTAAATTGTTATCAGAACTGGGTTTTAATGTAATAGTAGATACCATAATCGTCAATGACAAGAGGTTTAATGAGTTTGTTGATCAATTCTTCGATCAGCCTACGTTATTTATAGGTGTAATATGCTCGAAAGAAGAACTCATAAGAAGAGAGCAAACAAGAGGAGATAGACAGATTGGACTGGCAGCTTCACAGTTTAGTAAAGTATATTGCTTTGATGAATATGACCTCGAAGTAAATACGGAAGAGATGAATCCAACAGAATGTGCCGAAAAGATATTAAGTTTTATTAAGTCCAATAAGGAATACACGGTATTTAAAAAACTAAGTAAAAGAAATGTTAGTGTTTCCTAGATGGCGTATCCATCAGACAACATCATATCAAGAATTGGAACTATCACCCCTTCGGGCTGCCAAGGGATTACGGGATTAAGCTAACGGAGCACAAGATTTCAATAAGCTAAGTCAGGTAGCTCTGCTACTTTGACTTAGCTTATTTCATTTTAGGGATATTATTTAATAAGAACTTATTCCTTAGATTTAAACATTTCACCAATTGCTCCAACAGTTCCAAGTGTTTCCACAACTTTGGAAGGAATAAAGACCTTGTTCGCAGGACCTTTCGCAATTTCTGCAAGAGCCTCGAAGGACTTGTAAGCGAGTATTTTTTCGTCAAGACCCGCTTCTCTAAGCATTTCTATTCGCGTTTTCTCTGCTGCTGCGACCGTCTGTATAGCCTTTGCTTGCCCCATAGATTCTAGTTCCTGAGCCTGCCTTAATCCCTCTGCTTGCCGTATGCGTGCTTCCTTATCGCCCTCGGCTCTTAGAATCTTACTTTGTTTATCGCCTTCTGACCGAAGAATCATATCCTGTTTAGCGGCTTCAGCTTCCAGTACAACCGCACGCTTGGTACGTTCGGCCTTCATTTGTTTATCCATCGCGTCTTGAATATCGGTCGGAGGCTTGATGTCAAGAACCTCAACACGCTCAATACGTACCCCCCACTTCTCCGTTGCCTCGTCCAGGGCAATTCGGATCTCTGACGAAATTTTCTCACGCCCTGATAAGGTTTCGTCCAGTTCAAGCTTTCCAATAATTTGACGCATAGTAGCTGTTGTAATGTTGCGGACACCAAATACGTAATCAGAAATCCCATATGTGGCCAGATCGGGGGCAATGATTTGATAGAAAATTATCGTATCTATATGCACTTGGACATTATCTTTCGTAATTACCGTCTGAGGGGGGACGTTGGCTTGTTGTATACGTAAGTCGTGATAGACGCGGACATGATCAATTACAGGAATAAGAATATTAACACCAGGTGTCAGTAACCTATTGAATTTACCAAGCCGCTCGACGACACCCACCCTTTGTTGTGGAACAATCTTGATAGAAAGCACTATGGCTACAATGAGGATAATGATGATGACGATGCCGAAAAAAACACCCATTACTCTTCGCCTCCTATTTTCTGAACTTCAATAATCGTTGTTCCACGGTTAATGATGATTACTAATTGGTTTACCTCAAGCGGCTGTTTTGCTGTGGCGCTCCATGACTCACTTCCTATTCTTACGATACCAGGCTTCTCTCGAGTGATTGCTTGAATGACAATCCCTTCCTTACCGACTAAATTATCATAGGAATCCCGATACTTGTTTCCCAATCCTAACCTACGAGTCAGCGGTTTTGTGAAAATTGTCAGCAGCAACGAAGCAAAAGCACCTGATAATAGTTGAACGGTAAGAAGATCAGGAAAGATCAAGCTGATCAGGCACGCTACAACAGCACCAATCGATAGCCACAATAAGTAAAAAGTTAACGTAAGCATCTCAACGACAATAAGAACAGCAGCAACAGTAAGCCATACGATCCACCCTACCAAATCACACACCCCCTTGAGAAATAACAGATCAAACTATATACAACTTTATTAATGAATTCCCAAAAGAATGATAGCTAATTTTTTAAGGGGGAAAACGGCCTCTCTGTCTTGATCTGGTGGAATAAAATGGAGAATCCCTAGTGTAACAAAGTCACGGTTCATTTTTATCAGACCTGATAAGATCATTACTGTGAGAAATAATAAAACAAATAAGAAAGGAGAAATGTTTCATTTTGACCAAGGAACTATTGCCATGTACATTTTTCGTGGAATAGTTCTAATGGAAATTACAAATACACAACATGAGGAGAAGAGATAATGGATCATTTATTTACACCATTCAAGATCAAAGGATTAGAATTGAAAAACCGAGTCGTTATGCCGCCGATGTGCCAATATGCAGTTAAGAATAAGGACGGGATAGTAAACGATTGGCATTATCACCACTATGTTAGCCGTGCAATCGGAGGCGCAAGCCTCATTATTATTGAGATGACAGATATTGAGCCGGATGGCCGAATTACTGACCTCGACCTCGGGCTTTGGTCAGACGAGCAAATCGCCCCTTTAAAACGTATTGTCGATGCAGTTCATCAATACGGCGCAAAAGTGGGCATTCAGATTGCCCATGCCGGACGAAAAGCGGAAGATGCAAAAGTTCCAGTAGCGCCATCCGCTATTCCGTTTGATGATAAAACTAAGATGCCGCGCGCTCTGACAACGGACGAAACGAAGCAAATGGTAGATAAATTCCGTTTGGCTGCGGAACGCGCTGTCAAAGCTGGGGTGGATACGATTGAACTTCACGGAGCTCATGGCTACTTGATCCATCAATTCCAGTCTTCGTATACGAATAAACGTACGGATGAATATGGCCAAGATTTGACGTTGTTTGGTCAACAAGTCATTCGAGCCGTTAAAAGCGTCATGCCTGATCATATGCCGCTCATAATGCGTATTTCGGCCAGAGAATATGTCGAAGATGGTTATGGTTTGAAGGAAAGTACTGCGTTTTCCAAAGTATACAAGGATGCAGGAGTTGATGTTTTTCATGTCAGCTCGGGAGGAGAAGGCCCTATACTTGCACATGGAAGACCAGGCACTCATGCAGCGTATCAAGTACCCATGGCAAGAGAAATTAGGAACGCACTGAACGTCCCTGTCATTGCTGTCGGACGGTTGGATGAACCAGCATTAGCAAATGCCGTTATCGGCAACGAAGAAGCGGATCTCGTGGCCGTAGGTCGCGGGATGTTAAGAAATCCCTATTGGGCTCTTGAGGCAGCCGCTAAGCTTGGCAAAGAAACCAATATTCCAGGTGTTTATGACCTTGGTTTTAAACTTAAGTAAAAAGGCCAGGGCAATACGACGAATCGAGAAACCAAAAGAAAGAAGCACTTGCCTAGAGCAGTGCTTCTTTTGGTTTTCTAAATCGAATAGAACAATATCGATCCGCACAAAATAAACACTTAATCCTAAAAGTAATTTAGTCACAGGTTTTTACTTCGTCCTTTATATAAAAATAAGCATCGCCAAATGACAAAGGAGATGAACCGGTTGACTCCAAATCTCGCAGAACATTTGACTTTAATACACTCGAAATTCCCGAGTTTGAATGAAATTATTAATCAGGATTGGGATCAACAAGGCATAAGAGTCATCCAAACGGAACCCAATTATAGAATTAAAGAAGGACAATTTTTGGACAATGCCTTTATGATTTTAGATGGTACAGTCAGAATGTATAAAATAAGCGCCAGCGGAAGGGAAGTTACGTTGTATAGGATTCATAGCGGAGAATGTTGTCCTTTGATGACTTCAAGTATACTAGGCGAGAGCGAATATGAAGCTTCCGCATGCGTAGAAACGGCAGGCTTGGTCCTGTTGATCTGAGACGCTTCATATTACTCATGACAGCATTGCAGTTGAGTTGGGTACGGCTCGAGAGGTGATCAGCAGAACATTGAAAACTCTGGAGAAGGAGGAAATCCTTCAACTTTCTAGAGGGAAAATTACGGTTAGAAATCTTAACGCTCTCGAACAATATGTTGAATCATAAGTGAAGCCAGTCTTAATACAACGCGAATGAATTAGGGTGTTAGATGAATTAACAACATTATTTTGTGCATAATACTGCATATACCTAAATGTTGGGAGATCGAGATTCGCATGCTGAAAACGGAGCAAACGGACATCGAAGAATTGCTGCGATTGTCGAGCCAATCGAGTGATTTTAGAACGGGCAAAATCTCTTTCTCAAATCAGCAGATATACATAGCCTATTACAGTACTTTAATCGATCAGACATTGCTTCAGGAGCATGTTCTTCGACCCTTAAAGCAATGCTCCTTGGCTGCTATCCAGACGCTCGAAGAGCTTCGGGAATTGATTCCAATCGACGAAATCGAGATTACGGATCAGATCGATGTCATTCAGTCCAAGCTGTTCAAAGGCTCTGTCATTGTTCGGCTTCACGAAGTGGGTCCGGTATGCGCCTTAATTCATTTGGCAAACAAAAACGGAATGCGGAAAAATAACGATACGGAGAACGAGTTCAGCGTTGTTGGACCTAAAGTGGGTTTTGTCGAGGATCTTGATACGAACCTTTGCCTATTAAGAGCGCAGATCAATATTCCAAATCTAATTGTCAAGGAAATCTCAATCGGTTCTGTGTCCAAAACGAAAGTAGCGATTGTATATATCAATGGTGTGACAAACGAACAGAACGTTCAAACGATTGAGCAAAGATTGCGGGCGATCGACTGCGATGTTGTATTTGACTCCTCCGAGCTCGATCAAATCATTTCGGACAACTCTGCCTCGCCTTTTCCGTTGTTTGTAAGCACCGAACGCAGGGATCGGGTTGTGTATGCACTCATTTCGGGACAAGTCGCCGTGATCAGTGATGGATCGCCTTATTTTATTACTGGTCCTTCGAGCTTGTTCGATTTTTTTATTTCCCCGGAAGACTATTATATGCCTTGGATATTAGGGTCGTTTTTTCGTATCATTCGGATTCTAGGAGTTATCTTTTCTTTGTTTGCATCCTCCATGTATGTCGCAGTGATGACGTACCATTATGAGGTCATTCCACATAATTTGTTAGGACCTCTTGTATTTTCGAGGCTTAATGTGCCTTTCCCGCCCGTGCTTGAAGTGCTGTTTCTGGAAATGACGATCGAGTTTCTTCGCGAAGCTGGAGCCCGATTACCGAGCAAGATCGGCCAAACATTGGGCATCGTCGGAGGAATCGTAGTCGGCCAGGCAGCGGTCGAAGCTGCATTAACTAGCAATATTCTAATCATTATCGTATCTCTGTCGGCATTAGCCTCCTTCACCACACCGATTTACAAGATGTCGAATACGATTCGCTTCCTACGCTTTCCGATTATTCTTTTATCCGCCGTCTGGGGCTCTTTGGGAATGTTTATCGTGATCTGCTTCTTGATTGTCCATATCACCAGGCTGCAATCGTTGGGATATCCGTACACGGTGCCGTTATATCCTTTGCGAATTAAAGATTTTCGAGACAGCTTTATCCGTTCTTCATTTCAATATACGGAAAACAGGCCGAGCTATCTAAGGACGAGATCAAAGCAACGATACAAGTCAAAACCTGTAAAACGGCGCTTTGAGTGGGACGAAAAATGACGTTCGATTACAAAAAGGAGGCCGGCCGGTATTGCTAGTTAAAAACCTTCTTGCCACCCTGCTGGCTGCGGGACTCCTCACTGGATGCAGCGATCAGAGAGTAGTGAATAAAATCAATCTTATCCAAACCATGGGTCTGGATTCCTCCGAGCAGGGCGTGAAAAGTACAGTGCTTATCGGAAGCTTCAAGAAAAAGGGAGAGACTGATATTCAAGTCCTGAATACGGTAGCGGATACCACTTTTGACATCGCTCCGAAATTAAGCTTGCAATCGAAAAATATAATAGAATACGGCCAACTCGGTCTGGTAATCTTCAGCCAAAGCTATGCCCGGCAGGGTATCGGGCCAGCTCTGGAGAGCCTCTGCCGTAGCCAAAAAATATCTAGCAGTTTGCTGCTAGGAGTAACGGATTCAACGGCCTCAGAACTGTTAGCCAAAGCACAGAAATCCCAGGATTCGTATTATCTATGCGATATGATCGATCAAAATATTAAATACGGCATTTTGCCGAGAAATAACCTGCAGGAGACGTTGTTTCAATATTTCGGCGAAGGCCGCGATCTGTATTTGCCGTATTTCGTGTCGGAAGGGGACGATATCCGGATCGAAGGATTGGCCTTATTTAGAGATGACAAATTTGTAACCAAAATCGGAAACAATAAGGTGTTTTTATTAAAGCTGCTTATGCAAACCACGAAGAACGGGAATTTTTTAGTGCCTTTAGCAGGGGCGGACCATAAGGAAGAAAATTATATTCAATTCAGTAGTACGGGTTCCAAAGCAGCTTATAGGTTGGATCGATTGAAGCCGGTTCCTTCCATCAATATCAATGTGCGACTGAGCGCTCAAGCCAAACAATACCCTAGCCGTATCGATTTCAACTCCAAGGAACAAATAGCTAAGCTCGAATCGGACATCGGTGCGTACTTTGAAGACGAATTGCAACAGCTTCTTGCTTTCTGCCAAAAAAAAAGTTTGGACCCGGCAGGCATCGGAGACTTCGTCCGAAGCAAAACGAAGGATTGGAACGCCGAGCAATTTGGTGAAATATACCCAAAAGTGGAGTTAAAAGTGAATGTTCATTTTACTATCGTCCAACCCGTCATGACCCAATAAAATGAACGACAGTGGCGAATACCTGCAGGAGGCTTCGATGAGACAACCCGCGACCAATGAATGGACAGTATCACCATTCCTCGTATTCTTCCTGCTTTACGCCAGTATGGTCGAGGTTGGGGTATTGAATTATCAGAAAGCTTTGATGCAGTATGCAGGCTATAATGCTTGGATGTCCATTCCGATAACGGGAATTAGCATTCATATCATCATCTGGATGATTTATCAAATCTGCTCATCCAACGGGGAAATGGGCATTTACGAAATTAATCAGCATTACTTCGGCAAATGGATCGGCAGAGCCCTTAATGCAGCCATCGTTTGCTACTTCGCCTTTGGAGCGTTCATAACCTTCAGAGTTTATTTGGCTATTATCCAATATATGCTTTTCCCGGAAATGAACCTGTTACCAATAAGCTTAATATTTGCTATTCTATTGTATTACACAGTATCAGGAGGATTTCGTACCATTGTAGGGATCTGCTTCTGGGGGGTGCTTTTCTCTTTAGCCTTCGTCATCCCGTTAAATTTCTTAGGTCTTTCATATTTGCATCTTCAGAATCTGTTTCCGTTGTGGAACCATTCGGCAGCTGACCTGCTTCTTTCCGCCAAAAGCATGGTGCTTCAATATTTGGGTATCGAAGCTTTACTTGTTTATTACCCATTTATTCAGACACCGGCCAAATCACAAAAATGGGCCCATTGGACGGTATTAATAGTAACCGTTTATTATTTGATCACGATCTTGATTACTTTTATGTATTATAGCGAAATCCAACTGCAGAAAGTCATCTGGCCGACTCTGCATAGGGTTGCGTTACTAAAACTTCCGTTGATTCAAAGGTTGGAGTATTTAGTTGTGTCCGTATTGTTTATCAAAATCGTAGCCTGTATAGCTCTTGGATTATGGGCCGCTTGCCGTGGAGCAAAGCTGAGCCTGCGCATGAAACAGCCTGTCAGCTTAATCTTGATTCTGGCTGCATTTCTTCTTCTGGCGGTTTTTATAAAAGACATGATATTGATCAAACGTATGTCCGGTTTCTATGAATCAGCCGGATTTTATTTTATTTATGCGTATGTCCCGCTATTGTTTGTACTTACCCGCATCAGAAAAATAGGGAAATCCTAATGAATGCGATATACTGAATCAACCAAGCTAAGCAAAGATAAAAAAGTAAAACGACATAGAGATCACAAAAAAGAACCTTGATTTATCAAGTTCTTTTTCATTTGTGGAGATCTTCTAGTCGTTTTTTTCATGGGCTATTTGTCTTCCAAATACCCTTATTTTTTAACCACAGGCACCCAAAATTCGCCGTAGAAAGTGCCATCGCCGTTATTTTTACGATAAGTTGCATTTGGACCACCGATGTAAGCATAATCAGTGATTTGGGCCAAGACTTCGCCAAAAGCAGAGTAAGTCAGCTGATCAAACAAAGTTTCCTTGTCGCCATTTCCTGCGACCACGATATACTCGCTCTCTGGAAACTCGATAATGCGCGTTGCGTCAGCCACTGATTTACCAGCCTCTACCGCGAAATAATTCCACGGTTTTCCTTGATAAACCTCATTGACTGACCATTCGCGATCATCTTTTGCGGCGTCTTTGAGCTTATTAAAACGCCCGTCAGCCTTGAGTCTGTCCCAAAACTCAGTTTTTTCTTTTTGCAAAGCTGGCATGTCTTGAAAATTCGACCGAATTGAAAAACCATAAGCGGTCAATGTGAATGATTTTTTGTGTTCAAGTGTGTAATCTGCCATGTAAGTGCTCCTTAGTTTTCGACTTTATTTGCACGAAGCCACATTTCGCCGTAGTATTCACCTGTTTCATTTGCTTTAACGAACGTTGAGTTACCAGGACCAACATATTTGTATTCTGTGATTTCTTGGATCAGGCCGCCGAAAACTTTGCCTGTGATTTCGTCAGCAAGGCGGTCTTTGTCAGCACCTGTCCCAGGCACGACGAGGTAATCGCCAGCGAGGAAATCGAGGACGACCGCGCCTTCCACGTTGAACTCACCGATTACGCCGAAGCCTCGCCAAGGCTTGCGGTCGAGGTTGTAGTTGATTTGATATTCTTGTCCGTCAGCGAGTGCGAGAAGTTCAGCAAGCTTGCCGTTTTCAGTGATTTCAGCTTTTTTTGCTGCAGTTTTTGCTGCATTACCTGCCCAGTCGTTGTAGTCATCAAATGAAACACCGAAAGCAGTCATTTTGTAGTCTTCTGAGATTGTTTTGATAGAGTAGTTAGACATTTTGTTCTCTCCTTTGTGGGATTTATTCTTTACAAGACTGATTCTATTTGCCAAATGTATCAAAAATTGATACTCTTTATTGAAAATAGAACATGAAAATCCGTCAGTGCTGACATTTTATGCTACATTTTTGATATAATAAAATCATGAAGAAAACAGAACGAGTGAGCCTGATCATGCGTTACATCAATAACCGCGCGCATTTTACGATTGCCGAGATTCAGCGAGAGTTCAAGATTTCCCGCGCGACGGCGATCCGCGACATAAACGAGATTCAGGCGATGGGTTTTCCGCTGACGTCCGAGCTTGGACGCGGTGGCGGATACAATGTCCTGCAAAATCAATATCTGCCCGCCGCCCGATTCACGCCAGAAGAGCTGAAGGCGATTTTTATCAGCTTTATTGCCTCGAAAAATTCGCAGCTGCCTTATCTGCAAAATCGCCGCTCGATCACTGAAAAACTTATCGGCATCGCGTCGCAAACCCAGCAAGACGAGCTGATCGAGCTGAATAATATCTTGCTTTTCGAAAATACAAATCCCGCCAATCCGCATCTTTTGGAGCTCGATGATGCGGCGCCTGCGGAGCTAAACCAGCTGATTTCGCTTGCTGTGCAGGATAAACATTTACGCGTGACTTATGAGCTGAGTCTTGGCTGGCCGCAGTTGCTGGACGTTTTTTTACTGCATATATTTAACTCGAACGCTCGGTGGCTGGTCGAGGTTTATGATTTTGATACGGATGAGTTTCGTTATTTGCCTGTTGAGATGCTGCGGGATTCGGCAATTTCTGAGCAGGGGATGAAGTGGTCTGAACAAGAGATTTTAAACAAAAAACTGCTTCGTGCACGTGAATCCAATCTTGTTGTGAAACTTGATACGATTGGAATTCAGCGCTTTAAGCGTATGCACCCGCCTGGAATAATTTTGTCCTTAACTGGGATGTTTCAGTCGAGCGGGATATTCAATGTTCAATTGGATGTGACCGATGTTGAGGCGCTGGCGTATTATGCGGATTGGCTTTTGTTTTTGGGAAAAGGGGTCGAGTTTGAGCGGATTCCTGATGAACTGCGTGTGATTTTACAAGAGCGTTTAGCCACTTTAAGATTCTCTTGAGTCTTATCTGAGATTTTTCTTTTTGCGATAAATCAGTAGGTGAATAAGATGCTGTCTGGTGACAATACAACGAAAGTCGCATAATACGCGGCTTTTTTTATTGATTGTATAGAAGTTTTTGTCGTATGTTCAAGACAAGTACTTCTATAAAAGCTTTAAGGGAGCCACCAAAATCATATTTCATCATTGAAACAACCATTGCAAGCGTTTACGCATTAATTAGCAAGAATCCTGTTTTAAATAAAAGGGTATTTTATCCAAAATGGGGGTGTGTTAGTTGGATGTAGAAACTAGATTTAAAGTATATAAGTATTGGGCAGAGCGATTTGATTGTGATATTTCATCAATGACTATTCCGAACGTCATAGTTTGTGAACACTCCAAGACTTTGAAAGGATATAATGGTATTTATTGCTTTTTTAATGGAACGACAAGCATGATATCGTCTCCCGCTAAGTATACCTCATATATAAAAAGGGCCATCAGTGGTAGACATCCAATGGAAACTTTTGATGCGAATTTTCTTGCAAAGTCAATTGATATAGGTAAATACAAGGTTATTGGTCCTGCATTTCAGGGATACATTGATAGGGCTTCATTTCTAGAAGCATCTTCCCTTGAAGTTGTAGAACTTGTAACTGCAAATCAACTATCTCTACTTAATGATTTACGTAAATCTTGCTCTGAAACAGAGTGGGAGCATAGCTCCTTAGAAATCAATAGACAACCAATACTAGCAAGGATATCTGATGAAAGAATTGTAGCAGCAGGCTCTTGGAGAGTAGAGGAATCTGGTTTTCTTAGCGTAGGTATTTTAAGTCACCCAGATTATCGAGGTAAAGGGCACGCCAAAGCAGTTGTAAGTGCTTTAACTAGGAAAGGGTTAGAAGATGGTTTCACGATGCATTATCAAACTTTAATGTCCAATAGTTCGTCAGTAGCTATTGCTAAATCGCTGGGATTTGAAAAATTAGCTTGTACTTTGGCTATAAGGATTCTTGAGTAATTCTTGGATTGGTTTTAGTTGGTAATTAGTATTATTAATCAATTTATCTGTTTATCAGTTCGTAGGGTAGATAAACAAGGTAATTGAAAGGAGTTTGATGATGCAAATAACCGAAGTTCGAGAATATATCCCTCAGTTGCGGAAAGCGACAGCTGTTTCAAGGATAAATAAGGGCTTCTCCTATGACGGCAAATACCTGGTTTACGAAAGTAATGACAATCCGACATATGTGCTCCGTACAGCGCCTTTCAACCAAAACGAAAGTAAACGCCGGGAGTTTGAGGCGGTAGAACTTATACATCGGCTTGGTGTCAGAACCTCTGAGCCTGTTGTTTTCGGTTCGCTCGAAGCGCTCGATTTATGTTACATGGTTTTGCGTTTTGTCGAGGGTGAGGACGCTTCCGAAAGGCTGCCATTTATGACGGCAGATGAACAATACAACGTGGGGTTAGAAGCCGGGCGGGAATTATTTATGATGCACAATGTGGAAGCGCCAGGGAACATGGAAGAGTGGTCAATTCGAAGGATTGCGAAGCACAATCGCCATTTGGCGGAATATTTCCGCTGTGGGGTAAAGCTGCCAGAGGAAGATGCCATTATTACTTTTATCAAAAGGCATTTGCCGCTTATTGAAGGCCGCCCGAACCGGTTTCAGCACGACGACTTTCATCCCGGCAATCTACTCGTTCATAGCGGTGCTTATGCAGCGGCAATCGACTTCAATCGTTATGACTGGGGAGACCCGTATCATGATTTTCTTAAAATCGCCTATTTCAGCCGCGAGATTAGCATTCCGTTCTCGATCGGGCAAATTGACGGGTACTTTAATGGGGAAATTCCCGAAGACTTTTGGAACCTGTATGCGCTATATACGGCACTGACTATGTTCGGAACTATCACTTGGACGCTCAAAGTCGTGCCAGAGCAAATTGATTCAATGATGGATCGTATTCGTACGGTATTAGTCGATCACCGGAATTTCGAGACCGCGATTCCGATTTGGTACAAACACTGACAGAGCAAAACACTTAAGAATTGGACAGAGTTGATCGTTCAACTAACGGATAACGTTAGTTCAATAAATACAACATGAAGGCAGCCGTTTAAATATTCGCTTACCTTTTCTCAGCTTTAAAAGAATGTCTTTACCGGGCAGGAAATTTCCGACAGCAGGTACCATAGTCGCAACAATTTAATCACCAGATCGTCTAAATAATGGAAATGATTTTATTCCATCGGAGGAATGGAAATGGGACGATTGGGTTGGTTGCGGACGTTCCTGACTCTTGCCATGCCAGCTTTGATTCTGGCTGCTTGTTTTCAAGAACAATCCACATTACAGAAGGAGAAGCATTTAAATGATCCGTTGGAGGACAGGATAAGCGGCATTATTACCTATGACGATACGACCCGTACCATACCGGTAGACAGCAGCTCATCGAGGACTGATAACCGGAAGGAGATTTCCAATTATAGGAATCTTTATGTCATTCCAGATCCAATCAAAGAGCGTGTTGAGTATGAGATCGAAACTCCCGGTGGGGTGGAGATGTTTTTCTACGATAAAGGCAAAACCTATGTCTTAATGAAAAGTCCAGATGGAAAATCAGAAGTAAACGTCGTAGCCTTACAACAGGAAGGCGATCAAGTTAGGCTCGACTATTTCATCGGCAGTTCCCGTACACAGGGAAGCAGCGAGTTCTACGCACTGGGAGTATTCGAGGATGAAGTGAGGGTTGTTTTCCATCCAACTGACTTTACTGCCCAGGCCGCTTCAAGAACGTTCCTAAGTTCAGATGAAGCCATTCGGTTTGCAAAAAGATATGATCAGAATCCTGAAACGAGCTGGACAGCAAGCTTGATCGAGGATACAAAGGTAGAAATAAACAATAGGGACATAACATACTCACTTTGGGTAATCGAAGCGGTTTACCCTGCAGGCAATAAATTAACTGTTTACCTTGACGCGGTGACCGGAAGAGAAATAGCTATGGCGGAAACGGAATCGCCAAGACTATCTTATGAGAATCAGAAATACCGTTTCAGTCTGGATCTTCCGAGAAGCTGGAAAGGCAAATACTTAATCGAGGAGAATGATCAAGAAGCTGAGTCGGGAAACACTGTTGATTTTTACAATATTGCCAATAAAGAAAAACATGGAGGACTACTCTTCACTATTAATGTCTGGCCAACAAATAAGTGGCAAACAGAGGGGTCACAGTTGCAGGAGCTGATAGGAAACCATGTGTCAAAGATTGGAGATATTGGCGCTAATGTTGTCTTAATAATCACTCCGACGGATGTGCAGTTCAGCCAAGATGATAAAAATCTGGCAGATGATTACCACAATATGTTTCATGATATTGAATATATAAAATCTACTTTTGGGATTGATAAATAGAGTTCGGTTGAATCGAACCAAACAAAGCGAGAGTCGACAATTGGTTGGATCGGTTCTTCCCTGAGAACATACAAGTTTTCAAGGTTTGGGAAGTTTAGTTTGATCAGTGAAGGAACCGCCAATATTTTACTGATTTTTGATCCTGTCCATGTTATTATGAATCCAGTTAATATTTGAAAGGGAAGTGATCCCATGACAGACGACGAATTGAAACAACTTGAAAATTATGAACCTGATCCGTTTGAATATAATCCGATCAATGATCTGTTTGATAAATATGTTAATAATCGTTTTGCAGGAGATATTGAGGAACGGAGCTTTATGGAGGCTTTAATCGCTGTTCAGTCTGAAATGCTGAAAAAGTATGCGAAGGAAGAAGAAAAGGTCAAATGGCTGTTTAAGATGTTGGGCAATAAGAATTTAAAGCCTAATCTCGAAATGGAATATGCTAAACAGTTACCTAAGAAAATACGGAGTATGCACTAGACAAGAGCTTTAAAACACAGGCGCCGCTCCCGGGCGTCCTTTTTGCGTTGTCTTAACAGGGAAAGCAGGAGCATAGCGCTACACGTCGATCTCCATAACGTCTTCATGATTAATCTATATTTGATACGCAAAGCCCGATCATCCCTCAGGAGTTTAACTAGATAAAATGAGTTAACAGCTTCAATAAACCAAAACAGGCTACCCTTTATGTTTGTTCAAAGCAAGAATAACCCCTCCGAACAGATTGGAGGGGATTGTGCTATCTATATTCATCCGTTATTCCAAGCCCTTATTCTGACCAAGCAACCACTTGGGGACAGTTCGGACAAGTTATATAGGAAATTACCATTGGGGATACTGATTTATAAGTTTGAAATAGCCTCCTGTGTCGTCCAAGTAGCACTGGCAAATGCTTTATAATTGGTAACGGCAGCTTGAAAATCCTCTTCACTAATTGTTGCGGTGGCATCGTATACAACAGCTGTTTCAAAACCTGTTTCGATTAGATGCCTCATATGTGACTCTACACAAACGTTGGAAAGCACCCCTGCAATAATTATCTTCTCTTTTCTATGTTGTCGTAACTGATATTCCAAGTCATTTGTTTGTGGGCTGGCAACCTTGTGAGGAGTTGCAATGACGGTTCTTCTATCAAAAATATAAGGTTTGAAAGAATGAACAAAATCAGCTCCAAATGACGGTGGTGTGTACGCATTTGCCACTTGATACATTCTAAGTCCTAAGAGCATTTTTTGTTCATTTCCTGTAAATTGCCAGCCATAATCATGAGGGTATAAATAATGGGGCGATATGAAAAGTTGGTATCCCTTATTTATGGCAGTTCTCATTAATAGTTCTAGGTTTTGTATAGTATTGTTTCGTTCAATAGTTGCTTTAGTCAGATGATAGCCTCTTCCCCCAGGACTCATAAAGTCATTTTGTGGGTCTGTGATTACAATAGCAGTATTATTGGGATGTGGTTTAAAAGGCAAATTACTTACCTCCCTCGCAGCATAAGCTTTCGGAAATGTTGGCATCCTGTTCAGGGAAGATAGATAAGTTGTTTTCTAAAAAAGTTCAGCATTGACACGACAGCTGCACCGAACAAGTACTTAGTCATTAAAAACTCTATAGGCATCTATATGTATTTGTAGTTTGTTTGATTCCCTTTGTTATAGAAAAGTGTGCAACTTTGACGAATTGTTTCCAGAGTGTATGCTAATGGGTAACATGTGCGCAGGAGCTGCTCTAACGCGGCTCTTTATTGCTCATTGAAGTAACGGGCAGCATAGTTAAGTGGTCGTTTTAATGATTTCATTATGGGAGCTCCCTTCACAGGGCATTTTCTAAGGGGTCAGTATATATCTCGCCAAGTATGGCTGGACGTACTGGCCCCAGTGACCTTATGATTTCGTTGCCCTATGTATAATGCCGGATTAACCATTCCACGAGTTTACCTCCTACATAAACACCCATCACACCCATTACAGCTGAAAATACAGGTGGTGCTGGCAACGGAAGGCGAAACAACTTGAAGATAACACCAACTATCGCTCCTGCCAGAAAGGCGAGAAAAACTTCTTTCATTTATTTCTCCTTCTTTTTTTCTTTTTTATAGGATTTGTTAATATTTCCTGTTGTATTCGTACGCAATAAACTGCGAATCTACCGAAAGGCTTGCTGCGTGGTAGCCCTTCTTCGCTCAACAAACTGGCAGTAATGTTTTAAAAGGGATTTTTTGGATTAGCGAATCGAGGCGGAGCTGAAGATCGATCATTGAGTGAAATCAGACAGCTATCTACGTTTTTTTCATTTTTGGCGAGAAATGGATACGTTGTTATTGCCACTCAATACAGAGGCAACGATGGAGGGGAAGGCAAAATCAGTGGGGCGGCGACGATATTCACGATGTGATGATTCTCGTCGAAGTAGCAAAGGAATTGCCTTATGTAGATATGGATCGGAAAGTCATGCTCGGTCTCTTTTGAGGAGGATTAATGACGTATGCGGATCATTCCGCTAACGGGAAACGATAGTTCAATATCAAAAGGGCTGCCGTGTTGCAGCCCTTTTCTCAACTAACAGGCAGTATAATGCAATAAACAAATGAAAGGACTCCTGCGTAGTCGATTATAGAATTTGATCACCGAAGAAGGAACTGATAAGGCTTACCGCTAACTCGGAGGTTTTGTTGCTATTGTCGAGTAACGGATTCACTTCAACAAATTCAGCAGAAGTCACAATACCTGCTTCATGCAGCATTTCGACGGCGAGATGAGCTTCGCGGAATTGAAGTCCACCTTTGACGGCAGTCCCTGTGCCAGGTGCCTCAATAGGATCCACAGAATCAACATCATAGCTGAGATGAACGCCATCCGTTCTTAATTTAATATAATCAATTGCTTCTTGCATCACATGTGCCATGCCCTTTCGGTCAATATCGTACATGGTAAAGCATTTTATACCAAGGGAGCGAATTAGTTTCTTCTCACCCTCATCCAGAGATCGAGCTCCGATAAGCACTATATTTTCTGGTTTCACCTTCGGATTTATACCTTTCATGTTGGTCAATAAGGGATGCCCGATGCCAAGGCTGACCGCAAGCGACATGCCGTGTATGTTTCCAGACGGGCTTGTATCTGCTGAATTTAAGTCGGAGTGTGCATCAATCCAAATGACCCCTAACTGCTTATAATGATTAGATAATCCCGCAATTGTGCCAATGGCAATACTATGATCTCCGCCGATAATGAGTGGGAAATAATCTTGGCTAACGACTTTAGAAATCTGTTCAGCTAGTTGGGTATTGATCTCAATAACCTCAGCGAAATGTTTCAAATTCGATGTTTCCACTTGAGCATCTAAGGGAATTGCTGGTTCATTATCCAGACGCAGATCAGCAACGTGATCAACGGTATAATCCATTTGGTGTAACGATTGAAGTAACCCTGCTTCAAAAATGGCATTAGGTCCATGACTTGCGCCCCGGCGGTCTGCTCCAAGATCAAAGTTAACACTGATAGCAGCTATTTTAGGTTTGATACGCATCGGATCCACTCCTTTTGATTGAATGATTAGATGATAACTCCTTAGGCTCCGCATCTTTGACTAACATTCCCAATCTACATGTAACCATCCTTCTTTACTATGAGCGGACAGAAAATTCCCCATAAATGACATTCAAGCCGCTCAAACTGTTAATGAGATGCATTCCTTAGAGAGCTCGCCAATGTAATCTTGGAACGATTGAAACGGCAGCATTATGGGTGAAATCGCGTAAAAGAAAGAAAGGCGCTGAGACTCGACTAGGAATGGGATAATTGAATAAGAGATTAGTGATATCACAGGTCTCAACATACATTGGGTAGCTAGCCCGAAGCGAGTATCTGAGAGCGATTCTTTAAACACAGATTTATCATTATGCGGTTTGCCTTACTCCAAAAGGCCTCTTTTGACGATGTTTATGGTGATTTTGGGTTCGATGGACATTTCGGGATAGACCTTGTCCCATTGAATTGTTTTCCAATAACGATAATGATGCGCTTTTACTTCCAACCCAATACCTAAGGCATCGCAATTGGCTTGTTGTAGCTCCTTAATGACTTCCTTCGCCCTTTCGTTCAACTTTTGCTCCAATTGCGAGCCGAGCTTCTTCAGCATTTCATCATCGACGTGAATAGTATCGGGCACTTCTACTAGGTCACAAGTGAAGTCGGCACTTATAACCGCCCTGACGGAGCCATTGTCGTTTGTGACGGCAATTTTACGGTCGCCGTCTCGGTTCATGAACAGCGAAACATACATGTTGGAAGAAATGTCCTTCTCGGTTATGGTAAAGTAATCAGGTTTGGATTTCGAGAGCATGATGAAGAGCACGGATGCTTTGCTGTCAAGCTCGCCAGTCATCTGCTTGTTGTGGAATAGCGCGAGTCCTGTTATTTTAGCCCGATCTGCGCCCTTTGGATTGACGATCGGAATCGTAGCGTCGGTACCGTGATTCGTTAACATCGAATAAATTAAATATGGAGAGGATTTCGGAATCAGACCGTTATCTTCGCCGCTCTGTAGCAATTCGTAAAGATACTCACTGACCATCAAACGATCCTCCGCTTTCAACTGCAGCAACTTGCTTGCGGAATCATCCACGATGGCCATTTTGACATTGATCGGACTATGGGCTTCACGGTAATATGACTCCAGCGCGGGATACAAGCTTTTTCGTGCCAATCGTTTGTTGATGAGTATGATGCGCGCTTTCCCGAAATCCAGATTTTGGGAGGTAATTTTCTTAATTTCCATGTAAGCCTCGTTGATCGTCCTCCCTTCAGCGCCGATGATTGGCACAATGACTTCGGATTGGGCTTGTTTCTTTAACTTAATGGTCGGAAGGGATATAGAAAACAGAATCTTATCGTTTTCGAGCAAGTCGAAGGCTTCTGCATCCTCGATCCGCATTTCCTTCAATTCACGTTGGTCCCAGCACCCGGTCAACCCTGGAAGGAGGAGAACCAAGAGCAAGCGTACTACGTACGGCTTCATGTTCGAACTTTCCCCCCTGATAGCCATCTTTTAAGGTAGATCATCATCAACATCATTGCCGGGATCCCGATTGCCGCTGCCGGCCCATAAAGGGAGACGAAGCTTTGGAAGCGGGATAATTGCGAGACATCCAGCTCCCGTTGGCCAAGCACGATCAAGACAAGCGCGCTCACGAGAAGCGCCGGAAGTTTGATTCCCTTTTTGGGACTTGCGATGGCAGTCACCGAGGTCACAAACAGTAACAGATAACTAGATAATGTAGTAATAATAAACAGGATCCAAACAGCCAGCACGATGATATCTGTTCGCTCGATGAGCTTAAACGATATCGTTTTGAACTGAAACAGCAGCGGATGTCGGATGAAACTGATTATTTCGGAATTGAAGATGACCGTCGAAGAGAACACGCAGAGCATATAGATGGCCGTGATTGTGATATTGCAGAGAATTGCAGTACGCAAGACGGATTTAGACGGCATCTGGAAACAAGGCGAAAGAACCATAAGAATTTCTAAGCCTATAAACGACATCATACTTTGCCAAGTGCTGTAGCCGATTTTTACTAAGCCCGAAGAAAATAGAGGCATCACAAAGTGCAAATCAGCATCCTTGAGCGTATAGCAGATCAGCGCGATGAACAATGGAACGATCGCCGTGGCGAACACGGCGAAGCGGGCGAAAACACGTGGCGGATTGGAAACGAGATAGGTGCATCCGCCTATGAGCAGCAGCGCCATCATCCAAGCTGGAGTATTCTCGTAAGCCCATAAATGCGTTATAAAAATCCAACTCGCAAGGGCTTCATAGCATATCGTAAACGAATAGACGGAAAAACCCAGAATGAATAAGCGTCCTAAGTACGGGCCGAGTCGCTGTAATAGCATTTGGAACACGGTTTTGCTCCTGTCTTGCTCGCTAAGCATCCAGACAAGAATCAATAGAATGGTATTCAACAGGCCGCCGAACAGGCAGGCAATCCAGCCGTCAGGCCCGGCCTCGGCGTTAACCGCATGCGGAAGAGATAAGACCCCAAGACCGAATTGCGTTTGGAACAGCAGGCAGAACAACTGAATGGGACCGATGGGCATATTCACAGTCTTCATCGTTTGATGCTCCTGACCGGCAAGCAGTACGGGACGCCGTATGGTTCCAGGGCAAGGAAGTGAATGAGGATGATGACAAACACGAACATCATACCGTAAAAGCCTAAGATTGTTGCCCCGATAATAATCGCGAACTGCATTATCGTCGTTGAGGAGCGCAACTCCGTCGATGGAACCACAAACTTCCCAATCGTCGTAAGCGCGATGATAACAATGAGGATGTTGGACACGAAACCAATTTGGACGAGTGACTCACTGATGGTGATACCGCCGACGATACCCGTCATCTGGGCAAGCGTCGAGGGCAGACGGAGAGTGGCCTCAGCAATGAGTTGGAAAATTATAATCATGAGTAAGACTTCAAATAGCGGGGGGTAGGGTACGTTTTCCAGGGAGCCCTTGATGGTGCTAACCATGGAGAACGGAAGGACTTCATAATTGAAGCCGACAATCGTGATATAAAGACTAGGCAGAATTAGGCCGAACAGCAACCCAACTACTCTGACCATCCTCATCAATAACGAGGGCAAAGTGCCTTGTATAAGGTCGTCCGCCGTCAACATGAACGTATAAAAAGAAACAGGCAGAATAAGGCATGTACTGCTTCGGTCGCAGAGCACGCAGATTCTTCCGCGGGCCAGCAAAGCGGCCGCAAAATCGACGCGTTCCGTGCTGAGGGTTTGCGGAAAGATGGAATACTTGCTTTCACGCAGATTCTTCCGAATTAGGCCGGGGTGCAAGTCGTGTGATGATGACATTGATGATATACGGTTAGTTGCAATATTTACAATCCCCGTATCGGCTGTTCCATCCAACCATACCATAGCGACTAGACGCTTGGCGTTCGTGCCCAGCTTGAAATAACGCACTCTGAGTTCACCAGTGGACAGATGTTTACGAACCAGATTCAGATTTGTCTGCAAATGCTCAACGAAACCGTCTCGATTGCCCGCTAAGGAGCGCTCATTTACTGGCTCCTCTGGAGAGCGGCTGTTTTGCTGACTGACATCGAAGCTGTAGCAGAGACCGACTGCTTCGCTGCAGATTATGGCACTGCCTTCAAGCAGAGCGTCAACAGCATCTTGCTCCGAGAGGCAGGGCTTTACTTTGGTGGCGGTCAGCAGTTCTTCCATGCGCATCGCTACTTGCCCATCATTGGACTCACGCTGTAACTGCTTAAGAAGGCTAAGTTCAATTTTTGCCTTGTCGCACATCGTTTCCAAATACAGAAGCACGGCTTTGTCTTCGCCCATATTCAGTTCTCGAATGATAAAATCGTCGGTATGACAGAGGGCTTCTTGAATCGAAGCGATATCAACGGTTGGCAATATTTCCCCCTCCTTCATGGCTTATAATGACCAGAATTTAGGAATTCATTCACTGGGAAGATATACGCTACAAAAACGGAAAAAATCTAGACCATCATAAGGCAACTGAAGAACGGGCGCATTTAGTTTAAATGGTTGTTATAGACAATGTATTTGACTTGTAAAAAAGGAAACAGTCTAGATTGTACCCCTAACTGCAGCTCATTGCTGCAAAATCTAGCGCAAGGCCATGAATCGTTGAAGTCCGGCGACACAAACATATGCGCATAATGCGCTATGATAGTAAAGGTTAGGTTTGTAATGGATTATTAATTTTGTCATTAAGCTAGAGGGCAGTTATGCAAGCAACAGCACTTAACCCTGCACAACGTATCCTAAGTGTATGTATAGGGCATTATATGAGGCATTATATGAGCATGTTTCGTGTATGGGGTGAATGATGATGATGATTGGAATATATGCAGCCCTTGTTATGTTCATCATATTCGTTACTATCGGGTATTTGATGTATAGGGAGATCAAGTATATTGATCGTGAAAATGTATCAGGCTTAGCCTTCAATCAGATCAAGGCTGCAAAGCAGGTGGAGGAGGTAGCCAAGGACGTAGGTGAAAGCCTAGAAGAACTTAGAAAGATCCATGCTGATATGGTCCAAAGGCAAGATGAAGAGAAAGTAAAGACGAAGGAACCAAACAATCATTAAGCGAACGGATAACATTAGTTCAGACAAACAAGAGAGCAGATCGCCGCTTCAACTACTCTTTTTGTTATTAAGGTATGGGGTAGTTTAGTGTAACATTAATTTATATTTATACGTCTATTTTATCAAGTCATCAATTTTGCCAAAGCGAATGACGAGAATCCTTCGCACAACAAAACCAGCAATGTTGAAATGGTAATAGGAAAAGAGATATGAGGTGCATCATGAACAAGAAAGCGTTAAGCATCATTTTCCTTGTCATTGGCGGCCTTGCGCTGCTGCCCTATCCTTTCTTGATGATTGGGAACATCATGCAGATTGCTGGGGTTCGATCGGGTGGCGAGAGCGCCTTGATATTATTCGTCGTATTCGCTTTCGTGATCGTGTCTAGCTTGTATTTGATTACGTATTTGGTGTGTTTGATTCTCGCTATCGTCAAGCGGAAGCAAGGAATCTTACTGATTTCGGCGATTCCACTTTTTCACCTTCTCTTGGTTTTTGCGTTGCTTTTGGTTTGGTTCTTATTTGGATAGGAAAATCAGAAAGAGTGTAAAAAGGATGGCTACTTCATGGAGTTGCAGAGGTGGGTAGTATGTCCAAATGTGTAGGTAACGGAGCATCAGAAGTTCTCAGAACCCATTAATTTCAGCTTGCGGTACGTGCTGGGGGATTGACCGAATGCTTTCTTAATTAGTTTGGACAAGTACGGAAACGGTGATTGGTCAGTTAAGGAAATATGGATCAAGGAGCTGTATTAATCTCATTTCCGACCATGTTGAGCATAATAGTGAGGCTACCCAATATAGGAATCGACAATGATGTAATATTTACAATGGGTTCAGGGAAACGGCAATTTACAGTTGAAAAATATCTAAAGATATTTATTGACCACCACAATCATCACCTCAAACAAAAAAGTCGCTATTTTGGCGGCTTTTTTGCGTTATTGGGCAGATTCGTGTCATCCCAGTAATTCCCTAATTTTATCATTCGGGGAAACCGGAACCTAAGCACCTGATCTACGAACCGCATACCTTACAATTGTAGTTGATTTCCGATGAGCAGGAAGAGTGGAAGTAAAATTGTGATTGAGAAGGCGCATATTGGCACTAGTATGCATTCTAACTCTCGTTGGACTTTTATTTGGATGTTCAAATTCAAATCAGAATGGAGTTGGGGGTCAAATGGGAACGGGATACGGATCCAAATCGGAGAAAGTTGAACCATTTGTCGTAAAAGGCAGAGCAATCGATTCCTCAGGAAAACCTTTGGCAGGGATCAAAGTGTATGCCGAAAATCAATTTAATTATCTTAGCTATGTAAGTGCTGTGACAAATGTAGATGGTTATTATCGTATTGAGCTTCCGGAAGTAAAGGCTACTTGGAAAACGTATAGCGTATCTTCGCTTAATTTAAATGGCAGTCAATATAGCATCAATTTAACATCACAGATTGTTGATCCGTTCGGAACAAGTGCAGGAGCCATTCGCAACTTTGTTTATGATCTCTCTAAGGGAGTCGTTCAAGTCGGCTTAGAGATTGGGGTAATAAGTAATTTTGACCTGAATAGTGTCGTACTGACGCTTACACCACTTGGCCCATCCCAACTTGGAGGAAGCGGGGGTACTCCCATTAGTTCTCTTGTATCGCCCCTTCAATCAGGGGTAGGGCTAACAGGGGTAGGGCTAGAGCGTCTTCCCCTTGGCAAATATAAGGCGACTGCCCAGTACTTTGTAAATAACAAACTAAGTCCGTTACTTATACGCCAAAGAAACACGGGGCAATACGCGGAGACAGTTAATTTTGATTTCCTGCCTGACGGCCCAAACTTGCTTATTGTTAAGCTCCAAGTTATTCCTCCGAATGGCATTAGAAGGTGAAAATTTGTAATCGATTTCGGTAAGACAGGGTACCTTGCAGAAGATGAAAATGTGGAAAGAACCCGTCCTGTTAATTGTCGGATGACAATAACAATGTTCGAATCATTCAACTAGAAGATCTGTTAGCTCAATCTGGTGTTGGGCTAGAAGGAATGACACTCCTAATCGGGCCGCAGCTGCAATTGTAGACCCTTAGCTCGTTGCTTAGGGTCTCTTTTTGCTACTAAACTATTGGTAGTTTAAGTAATTTTAAGCCATACTTGCCAGAAGCTCCTCAAGACGATCCATGGTCTGTTCGGCACCTGGGACGGCATATGGGATAATCTACGCCATCAGGACCATGCATGATAAACTGCCATGTACCGCCTGGTTTCATTTCAAACTTCTGAAAAGTCGTCGTAAACCCTTGAGGTCCCCACCTTTTTTTACCGATATCTTGAGTATAAAACATTACGTAACGTAAGCTTCAAGCGCTTTATAAAATTACCTGCGCCACTGCGAGGGTGATAGACCCATATACTTTTTGAATACAGTGGCAAAATGTTGGCTGGTTTTATAACCTAGATCCATTGCAACTGTTGTTACGCTGACTTCTTTCTGAAGAAGTATCTGACAAGCAAGTTCTATTCGCAGCCGATCTATATAGTTGGCAGGTGACTGTCCATGCATAAGATGGAACAATCGGTAGAAATGAGATTCACTTACGCCGACCTGATCAGCTAGGTCTTTATTCGTCCATCTCTTTTCTGGCGCTGCGCGAATGGCTTCAGTCAATGTAGTCATGGCCATCTGGAGATCAAATGAGATTGTCCGATTAGAGGACGGGCTCAGCATTTGCAAAATAATATCGAGTACATAATGACGAACTCGGCAGGCGGCGAGTGGCTCGTGATGTTCAATGATGTCCCTTAGCTTGGAGAAAGGTTCACGAACACGACTATCTACGGTTAAGATCCTCGGAAGCCGCTGCAGTTGGTTATGAATCTCCTTACGGTCTTCATCTTGTAAATTTAACCAGCCGGCATGCTTGGAGGGATCCGATAGAATCATCCACCAAATTTTGCAGGGCTCGATGAAGTTAAGACGTGCGCGATGCCATTCTCCAGGCCGGGTATGGAAGACCTGTCCAGTGTGGGAAGTGAATAATTGACTGTCTACCTCCCAAGTGACTTTTCCGCTGTCCACGAATACAAATTCGTAGGAGCGTTCATGCTGGTGGATGATGAGAGGGGAGGCTTCTTGAAAGTGGTCATAGCCCAGCATAATGAATTCGGGTATATGGGATAGCTGAACTGACACAGGAAACTCGTACACCCAACGTGCTGTTTCCGACTTTATTTTCATGAAAGTTACGCTCCTCCGCGTTTCTAATGATCTCATATGTTTCCAATCCTATTTGATAGGTTTTGGAAAGTCAATGCTCATCTTGTGGTCTACAATAAAGGTAGTAAGTCACATTGACCAAGAAAAGATGAGGTGTTCATCATGGGAGTTATTTCTTATAACATCACAGCAGCGGATAAAGAAAGGTTTGATCAAGACGGTTATTGGATCAGCCCGAAATTACTGGATGACGAGACGATCGAGCGTCTTCGCGGCGCGCATGAGCGCATATGGAAGAAAGATTATGATGGAGCTGGCATGCCTCTGCATGTGTTCAAACTATCGGAGAATCCACATGCTCTTCGTAAATTCGATAATGGCTGGTGGATTAACGATGAAGTTCGAAGTGTCGTCACGGATCCGAATTTAGGAGAGATGGCTGCGAAGCTGCTGGGCGAGGATGAGATTCGCCTATGGCATGATCAAGTGATCTACAAGCCGGGTACTTCAGGGCAAGAAACAACAGCTGGGAATGTGGGCTGGCATCAAGATTACGGTTATTGGCGATCAAGCAGCACAACGAATATGGTAACCGTTTGGATTGCTTTGCAGGACACTGATCTGAATAATGGCGGCATGATGACGATCTTGGGTTCACATAAGTGGGGCGCAGTCGAGGGAAGTGATACGTTCTTCGAACAGGATATGACGAAGCTGAAGCAACGTTTTGCAACGCGCGATTGGATTGAGGAACCTTGTATACTAAAAGCTGGTCAAGCGAGCTTCCACCATGCCCTTACATTCCATGGGTCGTCAACGAATTTCACAGACCAGCCTCGGTTGTCTGTTGTCGCTCATCTCATGCCTGGTGATACGCGCTACAAAGAGGGCAGAGCTCGGCATGATAATGTTCGATTGCTCGGGCCTCGTCCGCAATTTGGTCAGAGGTTCGATAATGAATTTTTCCCGTTACTGTATAAATCCAGATAGCGCAACAACAAAAGGCTGCCGAAATCATCGGCAGCCTTTTCGGTTAGCGGGCAATGAAGCCATCGTCTAACACCTTACATGTTTGCGTTTGAAACCAAGATGCCCTCTATCTAGACCCTTTTGAATATTTAAGGAAGCTTGTAGGAAACTGCTTTTTTTCGTATCCTTTTTGACTTCTACTGGGCCAACTGCCATTGCGGTCTCGACGGCTTTAAAATGTAGCGGCTTATAGGATATCCCTACTGTGGAAATAAAATTACTCATCGCGTACTTCGTTCTTTCCGGTGAATCGTGAATGGTATTTCTCACAACTTCGAGCATATTGTCAATTTTACTTTGGGAAAATTCACTGTCCGGACGGTTCCCCAAAAGCCAGCAGTAACAACTCCAACCTGCTGACATTCTCAATTCTTCTCCGCTTGCGATCCATTTATCGGCAACTTCCTGAGCTATATTGGCTTCTGCCAAGGTTACTGCAACTACATAATCGGACAGCATATAAAAATAAGCCGTATCCATCCACCGATCATAATCGGCCACAGTCATTGCATTGGGATCTGCTATAATGCCAGCAAAGTACATGGCGTCGTAGTTCCCAGTGGCGTAAAGCTCTTCAGCCAAAGGTTGATTTATTTTAGTTTTTTTGAAGATGGGCTTCATTTCGCCTGTCGCTACGCCAAAAAGCGGTTCGTGTGCGCCATTGGACATGTAGATCTTCTTGGTTCGTTCCTTGCCGAGCGCTTCAAGCTCTTGCATAACCATGTCTAAGTTCATTATTTAACACAACCTTCTAATTGGAAGTTTTTCCTTAAGGTTTACGCTATCTACTAAGATTATATCAGATTTTGTAAGTATTTCTAATCCTGAAAGGGTTCATAGAAAAACCACCCCTTCAAGTCGAAGAGGTGGTTCTCTGCATAGCTTACTTTTTAATATCTAAACGAACATCGCGGCCGTCATCTTGCACGGATACTTCTTTCCCGGCAGCTTTCAAGGTATTCACATAGCTAACCCATGCATCAAGCATGATTGCTCCATCTTTCCAGTCCTTCACTTCACCGAAAACAGTGAACCCGTCACCTTTTCCAGTTGCCATGAAATCGTTGGTTGTTACTTTGAATGTACGACTAGTATTGAATTTACCATCTACATAAATCGGAGTTCCATCGACTAAGGTAATCTTAGTAAAACGATCGCCATCCTTGCGTGTGTTATCCCATTCTACCTTAACACCAGAGAATTGAAGGGCAGGAAGCTTCGTGTACTTATCCAATACTTCAAAAGCAGACTTAATCTGTTCAGCCGTCATGGTTCCAGTTACATTATAGTTCCCGAATGGAAGGACTTGGAACATTTCGCTGTAGGTCAATTCACCTTTGTCAACATCAGCTCGTACCCCGCCGATATTTGTGAATGCGATATCTGACTTCTCGGAAGTACGCATCGCGTCTGTGATGATGTTGCCGAGAGGTGTAGCGCCATCACGGTCTTGATTCCCGTTCATGTCGAAACGGAATGACTTGCGGCCAAGACTTTCCGTAACTAGCGCTTCAACTTCGCCAGCTTTCGCAGAGATTTTGGATTTATAGCCATCAACAATATTTTTTACATCTGCGTCTGCAGTGGTTAGATTCGTATAAGTTTCCAGAAGACTAGCATTGGAGGAAACAACCTTCTTCGTCGTTTTATCTAAGTAAAGTTGAATGTGACCTACCGCATACAACCAACTTTGTGCTTCAACAACTGGAATTCCGTTAACAATGCCAGCAACGCGCATGTGAGAATGACCACCAACGAGAGCATCTAGTGTGCCGTTCCCCGTGCCATTAGCAAGATCAGCGAGCTCACTAATAATTTGCTTAGATTTGACATCCTGTTCACCTGGCAGGTGGGAGGTAACCATGATGACATCACAGCCCTTTGCACGAAGCTCTTCAGAAAGCTCCTTCGCGATAGGTGCTGGGTTAGCGAAGCTTAAGCCTTCAATATTGGTAGATTTGGTAGTCGTTGTTGTTTGCGGAGTTGCAAACCCGATAATACCGATCTTAAGCCCGCCGCGTTCGATGATAACATAAGGCTCAGCCCAATCTACGCGTTTACCTGTTTGATCATCAATAATGTTAGCGCCCATGATTGGGAACTTGGCTTTCTTGATGTTAGCGATTAAAGTATCTCTTCCAAAATCGAATTCGTGGTTACCGATGGCAGCAGCATCGTATTCGACCTCAGCCATGGAATCTAGCACGGATTGACCATTTGTCGTATTAGAGATCAGCGTTCCTTGCCAAGCATCGCCACCGTCAACTACAACAGTTCCGGAAGGATTAACAGCACGGAAATCGTTCACAATACCAGCAAGAGTTTCGATTCCACCTTGCGCTTGATTGCGCTTTTTATCAAAACCTACTTCAATTTGTCCGTGAATATCATTCGTTGTAAGAATATCAACTAGTTTGAAAAGTACCGGTTTAAGAGCTGTAGCAGTCTCATCACGCGTAACTTCAGCAGTAGGGTTAAAGTTGCCATCAAGAGCAGGGTTGAAAATACCTGAAATAACAGCATAAGCTACGTAGGGGCGTGCCCAGGTTGCAATAGAAGCACTATCTTTAAAGTAATTCAATACTTGTTCATTTACTTTAGGGGCTTGTCCGCCTGTTAGTGTCTTCACGATGAGAACAGCTAACTCTTGACGATTCATTTTCGCGTTGGGATGAAAAGTACCGTCCTCAAATCCATCTACTAGATTAGCAGCAACCGCATTCGCAACGGCTTGCTTTTGCCAAGTAACCAGATCACTAAAGGTCGCTTTTCCAAGATCGGCTTGCGCCAATTTGGCTGCACGGCTAAGCATCGTCACAACTTCAGCGCGAGTAGCTAATTGTTCTCCGCGGTAGTTGGAGTCGCCATAACCTTCAATGGCACCGTTTTCAACAGCAAGCTGCATATCCGTTTTCGCGGTTACGGCACTAATCGGCATAACGCTTACGTTGTCTGCTGCTAAAGCAAAGCTTCCTGTAAGTGAGCTGACCAAGGCTGCTACTACGACAGATGAGGCAAGTCTAGTTTTCAATACTCTTTTCATAATTTCCTCCTAAAATAACTAAATCTATCAAATAATAGTAAACCTATCCTAGTATAAGAAAATAATTTACCATTGGCTAGTAAATTTTTTGTAAGCATAAAAAAAACTCTCACATCAAAGTGAGAGGATCGTTGGAACAAAAAAGAGAACCGGCACAAAAATGCCAGTTCCCCTATATAAAAAAACATATTTACATGTAAAGAAGCTTTATGGTAGAATCGAAAAGATACTATCTCTTCAATAAAAATAGTCATAGTTATAACATTTTATCTATACTTAAATTTTAGCATGTGGATTTGCAGTTTGTCAACTTTTATTTTGCTTTTTTTCACACAAGGCATAAAAGGAGTGTTTCGTGAAGATGGTAAACCATAAGGAATTGCAGCAGGAACAGGAACGGTTGGAGCTGGTAACGGAAAAATTGCAAGCTTCAATTACCGAATTGGAACCAGAGGTAGATGGACTGCGTGATCAGGTAACCGACATTCGGAAGCGGTTTTGGGAGGAAGTGACGATCAGCACAAGCTCCGCAGAAGATTTCGAAGAGGCATTTTACAGTATGAAGCAACAAGAAGCCGTTTTGTCCGAACGAGAGCGTAGTCACAGACAACGAATTCAACGATTAAAGAGCATGAAGCGGCTGCTGCCGTCTCCTTATTTCGGACGCATCGATTTTCAAGAAGATGGCACAAGTTTCAGTGAGCAAATTTATATTGGTGTATCCTCTTTCGTTGACGCAGACGGAGTAAACTTTCTAGTTTATGACTGGCGAACACCAATTGCAAGTATGTACTACGATTATTCACCTGGTGCCTCTGCCTATGAAACACCTGGCGGTCGCGTGGAGGGTAAGATGCTGCTGAAGAGGCAATATCAGATCCGGGATGGTCAGCTGCACAATATATTCGACACAAGCGTTACAATTGGAGATGAATTGCTTCAGCAGGTGCTTGGCAAAGGCGCAGATACACAAATGAAGAGCATTGTGGCGACCATCCAAAAGGAGCAAAATGATATCATTCGCAACGATAATAGCCCTATGCTCATCGTGCAAGGGGCGGCGGGCAGCGGAAAGACGTCTGCGGCACTGCAACGGGCAGCCTATCTGTTGTATAAGCATCGCGACAAGCTTAAAGCGGACCAAATTGTACTTTTTTCACCTAATCCGATGTTTAACAGTTATGTATCCACGGTGCTTCCTGAACTGGGTGAGGAGAATATGCAACAGACGACCATGCAGGAATATCTTGCGTATTGGCTTGGAAGCACAATGCGTCTAGATACCCCGTTTGAACAGATCGAATATGTACTGACGTCGGTCTTATCGATTGGATACGAAGCGCGAATGAGCGGGATTCAATATAAAGCATCTGAAGATTTTCTACATGCGCTCCAGAACTATGCAAGTTGGCTGGGAAAGGAAGGCATGCTATTCTGCAGCATCCACTTCCGGGATCGCGAGTTAATTACCGCGGAGCAAATGGCCATGCAATTTTACAGCTACGACAGCGGTATCCGCCTGGCTAATCGCGTTGCACTCTTGCAGGATTGGATCCTGCAAAAGCTGACTTCACTAGAGCGTAAAGAGCGGAAAGCGGTATGGGTGCAAGATGAACTCGATTATCTTGAGACCGAGCAATATGCCGAAGCCTATAGGGAGATCCTTAAGAAGTACAGGCAAGAAGAGCCTGTGTTTAATTTTAACGAACAGTATATCGAAGCGCATGAACTGTCTCCTGAGAAGCAGCAGGAAGTCAATGACTTTGACTTTGCCGTGCAGGAAGAGGAAGAACTGCTGCGCAGGATGATCGTCAAAGAGCATTTTAAACAACTGAGACAGGACGCGAAACGATTAAAATTTATAGATATCATCGGGCTGTATGATCGGTTATTTACGGATGACGCAGCCTATCGGAGCATGACGAATGAAGTTAATGTGCCCGAGAAGTGGGAGGAACTATGTGCGCAAACGAAGGAGAAGCTGAGTCGATTTGAATTGTTTTATGAGGATGCGGCGCCGTTCTTATACTTAAAGGAACTTATCGAGGGTACGCGGAGGAATACGGAGATACGGCATCTCTTTGTCGACGAGGGTCAAGACTACTCGCCATTTCAATTCTACTTCCTCAAGCAGCTGTTTCCTCGTGCCCGCATGACTGTTCTAGGGGATTTCGGCCAAGCGATCTTCCCTCAGGCAACGAATCTGCATGAAGTGAATTCGCCATTGATCAGGCTTTATGGGGAAGAGGAAACAAGACTGATTCGCCTTGTTCGAAGCTATCGCTCCACACGCGAGATTGTGACGTTTACGAAGTCGCTTCTGCCTCTGGAAGAGATCGTGCCTTTTGAGCGGAGCGGCAGGAAGCCGTGCCTCGTCGAGGCCAGCAGCAGCGACATGAGGGCTGTGCGAATCATAGAGGACCTCGCAGCACTAAGAGCTGAAGGCTTCGACTCCATCGCCGTTATCACCAAGACAGCAGCCGAGAGTCGTGAGGCTTATGAAGTATTGACGTCACAGGGGAGTGAAGCGCTGCGGCTTATTACGAAGGAGACGACCACCTTTGAGAAGGGCGTGATGGTGATTCCTGCCTATCTCGCGAAGGGTGTTGAGTTCGACGCGGTGCTGATCTACGATGCTTCTTCACAGGTATACGAGCGGGAAAGCGAACGCAAGCTCTTCTATACAGCCTGCACGCGCGCGATGCACAGGCTTTTGCTTTACACAACGCGGGGATGGACATCATTCATCCATACCGTGGATCCATCTTTGTATGAGATGGAGGTCTGATAGAAAAAAGCTGAAGCCTGTAAGAAAGGCTTCAGCTTTTTATCATATCGCTTTTTGTGCAAGGCTCATTTCCACACACATGAGAATAAAGGCGCCAGCGCCGTGCAAATCGTTCTCACTGGTAGGCCTTGCAATATAGTGGGCATAGTCTCCGATCCCTGTACCGATGCAGATCTTCCCGATAATAACGTTGCCGTTCTCATCAAACTTCAGCGTATCAATGACACCTTGATAGCCCTTCCAAGCGTAAGTGAGATACTTGGCGTCCAAGTAGCCAAAACGCACGGCTTTGGCAATGGCATGCACATACAAGGCCGTACAAGAATTTTCCAACCAATTATCCGGTTGGTCAGCTTTATCGACAACCTGATACCAGAGGCCAGTATCGGCATCCTGGTAATTCGTCAGGGCGATGAGCAGGTCTTGAAGAATACTTGTCAGTTTATCTTTATCCTTATGGTCCTCGGGAAGGTATTCGAACATTTCCAGCAAGGCGACAGGGTACCAGCCGATTGCACGCCCCCAGAATTCCGGAGCTAAGCCAGTAGCGGGATCAGCCCAAGTTACTGCTTTGGTTTCATCCCAGCCATGGTAGAGCAAGCCTGTAATAGGGTCCTTGGTATGTTTTTCCATCAAAATCGCTTGGAAAGTTATCATGTCAAAATAGTCGCTTTCACCGAATGTCCTACCGAACTGGGTGGCAATCGGCCCAGCCATATATAACCCGTCCAGCCACATTTGATTCGGGTAACGCCCCTTATGCCAGAAACCGCCCGATGGATTGGTTGGCCATGACTTTAAATGGGAGACAAGCGTGTATAAGGCTTTTTTATACCGATCGTCGCCTGTTTGCTTATAAAGGTTAAATAGAAGCACACCTGGCTGAATATCATCAAGCTCATCCGGGTTGTACTTTTTGATACTGCCATCCGCAAGGATCTGGCTGTCCACCCAACGCCTGATATACATATAGTATTCATCCTTCTGTGTTTCCTGCCAGCATTTTTCCATCCCTGATAGAAAGACACCCTGATGATAGTGAAATCGGTCCGGCGGCAGCAGTTCCGGCTCAAATTTGAACATTAACGCCTCACAAGCCTTCTCAGCCCATTGAATGGGAGTTAATTCCTCTTGTGATTGTACCTTGATATTGGTCGTTGGTTCTGAAGAATTCATCTTGTTAACTCCTCCTTCTTGTTCGTTAAGCCTATTTTAGCAGAGGAAAATGTACATTTTTTGCGAGAATCACCTATTTCTTCTTATATCTTGCGGTAAACGAGGATGCGCGTATAATAAATAGCAAATCGCATGAAAGGCGGAGCATTGCATGGGAGATTTTCAATACGATAACGGTGAGGGGACCCTCTCGGTATCTCATCGGAAGGCGTTAAGTCACCATATGCCGACGAGCCATTTTCATAGTACGTACGAAATCTTCTATTTGATGTCGGGCAAACGGGCATTTTTTATTAAAGACAGGACGACGATCATCAACGAGGGAGATATTATCATCATTTCTCCGAATATTCTGCATCGGACGGCCAATACAGAAATGCCTAAGCATGAGCGACTCATTGTTAATATTCATGAGAACTATATGGCCTCGGTGAATGATTCCTATCGGGATATTTTGCAACCGCTCTTTGAGAATGAGTACATCATCGTAAAATGTCCACTACACGACAGGCTCTCCATCGAGGCGCTTGCCCAGAGCATCATGCAGGAGATTCAGGAGAAGAAGCCTGGCTTCGAGATGTACGCGCAGACGTTGGTGCTGCAGCTGCTTATTATTTGCTGCCGACATGTGAAGCAGAACAGCATGGAGCCGATGGAGTCACCAAGCCCGATGCACGAAAGAATCTCGGAGGTTGTTCGTTATATGAATACCCATTACATGCAGGAGCTGGGATTGCATCTATTGGCGGAGAAATTCTATGTGAGTCCGTATTATTTAAGCCGTTTTTTTAAGGAAGCGACGGGGTTTACGTTCGTGGAATATTTGAACAGCGTCAGGATTAAGGAAGCGAAGAAGCTTCTCGAGCAAACGACGATGAAAGTCAGTCTAATTGCCAAAAAGGTCGGCTTCGGCAGTGTGACACATTTTGGCAGAGTATTTAAATTAGTGACGGGACATGCACCTTTATATTATAGAAGGGACAAGTAAATCTTGTTCTTCGTTAGGCGATACTATCTTTGAATCTACGATGTGAAGCATCGGACCCCTCTGCATTTTAAACAAAATTAACGGTATTTTGGATTAACCTTTCCCTCTTCAAGCGAGATAATAGACATGTAAAGTACACGATTGCAAATTGGGGAGGATATACAGATGAAAAAGGTCATGATCACTGTTCTATCAGCTGCACTCTTTCTAACAGCATGCGGAAGCACAGGTACGAAGAGCGGCACGGATAACAGTGCGAGCCCAGCGGCAAGTGCAGCGCCAACGGCTCAAGCGAAGAAAGATCCGGTTACACTTCGTGTTGCTTGGTGGGGCGGACAAGCACGCCACGATTATACGCTGAAAGTCATCGAGCTTTATCAGCAGAAAAATCCGCATGTCAAGATTGAATCGGAATACGCAGCATTTGATGATTATTGGAAGAAGCTTGCACCTCAGGCGGCTGCGAATGGTTTGCCGGATGTATTCCAAATGGATATTTCGTATTTGACGCAATATGGCGGCAGAGGTCAGCTGGAAGACTTCGACACTTACACGAAGAATGGTGTTCTCAATGTGAAAGACATCAGCGAAAACAATCTTTCCGGTGGTAAAGTAGACGGCAAGCTTGTTGCCATTAACGCAGGCTCGAATGCTCTTCAGGCAACTGTAGACCCGCAAATGCTCAAAGATGCTGGCATTACTGTGAAACAAGATTGGACATTAGCAGATTGGGATGCAATGGGCGCACAGTTGAAAGCGAAAGGGAAAATGCTTGCTTCTGAACTTCGTCATGATGTCTACTTCCCGTTCTTCCTAAGAGGTAAAGGTCAGAAAATGTACGCAGCCGATGGCGCTTCTCTTGGCTATACGGATGATAAAATATTTGTTGAATACTATACGATGTACAAAAAATGGTATGACTCCGGTTACCTGCTTCCTTTGGAGAAAGTGGCTCAGAAGAAAGGTACGCCAGAAGACGATGAAGTTGTACTTAACAATGCTGTATCGTCCAATGGCTGGTCCAACCAATTCATTCTTGTGAATGCAGCTGCGAAACGTCCGCTTGACATCCTCCCAGTACCAGGCTGGAACCAGAACAAAGCGTTGTTCTTGAAGCCAAGTATGTATTGGACAGTTGCCAAGTCTTCTAAAGTGAAGGAAGAAGCCGTTCGATTCGTTGACTTCCTCATTAATGATATCGATGCGAACAAAATCATCAAAGGCGAGCGTGGTGTTCCTGTTTCCTCCAAAGTGAAGGAAGCGTTAATGCCGGATCTGACACCTGAACAAAAGAAAGTATTTGAATATGTAGCTTGGGCAGAGAAAAACAGCTCTCAAATGGATCCTCCAAACCCAGTAGGCGCAGTTGAAGTTGATAAATTGCTCAAAGATACAGCAGAACAAATCCTGTACAAAAAGCTGACAGTTGAAGAAGGCGCAGCAAAATTCCGTAAGGATGCAACGGCCATCTTAGCGAAAAATAAGAAATAATTAGAGTGAGCTCCCGCATGATATCTGTCATGTGGGGAGCTTTTTTAAGATAGATGTGAAGTAGTGACAATGAACGTCTTGCCGATTATTTCGGTCAAATTGTCAATTAAACAGGGTTGTCCGCCAAGCAGTATCAACGACTTGGCGGACTGCTCTTCTACTTGTTTCTACCTGTTTTCTGCCTGCGAAAGGCCTGATATCAATACCTGTTTTTTAAACAAACATGTCGCTTTTTTTAGGTCACGTGGCCACAGTTATATTATATACTGGGCACATCGTCTTTTTGAAAGCGCATCCACACCGGCTGGTTGTTATCGTTTTTGAAAAGAGTATTTCACGATGCTGGCACTAACATTCATAACTAGGAGGGACGAAATGTACAAAATGACACATCACAAGATTCGTAGTTTGACATCGAGAATCACTCTGATTTTTCTTGCACTGGCAATCATTCTGCCTATGCTGCCTAAGGCTGTCTTTGCAGCAGATACGGTGCTGGTCAACGATGATTTTGACAGTTATCCGGCAGGTCCATTAACACTTGGATCCGGAAACAAGTGGACAAAGGAAGGGGCCGTTCCTAACTTCAACGTTGTGCAAGATACGGTAGCTAACCGCACTTATGGTGCAATCAGCCATGACCTGACTGGCTCACTGTATGTTGGACAAAGGTTCGCCGCCCAGAACGGCGGGGTCATACTGGAATTTGACGTGAATATCCCGACCAACAAAGGGGGGACCTTATGGGTCTTGGATGGCAAGGTTAACGATACTTCGAAGGCAGCATTGCGTTACTCCTTGGATGCCGGAGTCATTAAGCGACATAACAGTACGAATCAAATCAATTACAATACCAATCATTGGTACCGATTTAACATTGTATTTAATGTCCCGCAAAGCAAGTTCACGACTACGATCGTTGATTTGAATACAGGCGAGACTGTAACTTGGCCCGACGCGTTCTACAGCGCACGGCCACAGATTAGCAGCTTCGGCTTCTTCGTAAATGCCAGTGGCGGCAAATTTAATATCGACAACGTAAAGGTTACTGCACTGGATTTGGCATTGAACAAATTGAATGTCAATACCGGGACATTGTTTCCGGATCTGAATCCTGTCTTTGATCCCAAGGTGGGAAGCTATACAGTAGACGTGCCGTATAGCGTCAACGCATTGAATGTGCAGCCGGAGGCAAGCAATCCGGATGCGGTCAGCATGAAGGTCAACAATACCAATGTAGATCAGGGGAGTTTAGCCTCCGTTCCTCTTACAGGCGATACTACGAGCTTCGGTGTACAAGTCGTGTCAAACGTATATACCGATGTATATAGGACGTATAACGTGACGGTTAACAAGCTGAGTAAGGCGCCAAATCTCAACTATGTGAAGACAGAAGAAGGGGATGGAAAGGTTCGCATCGGATGGGAAGAAACGATGGACAACTCCTATCTGGAGGCAAGAGTTTACCGTAAAAATGCGGATCAAACCGAGACCCTGTTAGACACGGTACCAAAGGGAAGATTCATTTCGACAGTGGATGGACTAACGAATGGAGCCGAGTATACCTTTGTTGTAAAAGGTGTGTATCAATACATGGGTGAAGCGCCAATGGAATCATCTGGTGTAACGGTAAGCGCTACACCCAAGAAGCTTCCGGCCCGCCAGATGGAAACCTTGGACCGAGGGTTAATAGCCATTAAGCAATCGGATGGCGTTTATGTGGGATGGAGAATGTTAGGTACGGATTCTCCGAATATTGCTTTCAACCTGTATCGGAATCAAGAGAAGATCAACACGAATCCAATCACGGGTGCGACGAACTTTAAGGATGCTGCTGGCACGTTGGACTCGATTTATGTTATCCGTCCTGTGCTAGGAGGCGTGGAACAGGAGCCTACGGAGAAGGCTATCGTCAGTGACTTAAATTATTTGACAATTCCGCTCAGAAAGCCAGACGATGGAGTAACACCAGCGGGACAAGCTTATACGTACCGTGCTAATGATGCATCCGTCGGGGATCTAGACGGAGATGGTCAATATGAGATCGTATTGAAGTGGGATCCTACGAATTCCAAGGACAACTCATTATCAGGTTATACAGGCAATACGTATGTTGATGCCTATAAGTTGGACGGTACGTTCATGTGGCGGATAGATTTGGGTAAAAATATTCGTGCTGGTGCCCATTATCTCGATGTAATGGTCTATGACTTGGACGGAGATGGCAAAGCAGAGGTGACGTTCCGAACAGGTGACGGTACCGTTGATGGAATTGGTCAAGTAATTGGTGACGCCAACGCGGATTACCGCAATGCCAGTGGTTATATTCTCACAGGACCTGAGTATCACTCGATCTTCGAGGGAGCTACAGGTAAAGTGCTGGCTACGGATAATTATGAGCCAGAAAGAGGGAATGTCAACGATTGGGGTGACAACTATGGGAATCGGGTAGATCGCTTCGGTGCGGCAATTGCCTACCTTGATGGAGAGAGACCAAGTATCGTGATGCAGCGAGGATACTATACAAGAATGGTATTCGTTGCCTATAACTGGCGTGATGGACAATTGACGAAGGTATGGACATTTGACTCCAATACACCTGGCAATGAGCAATATGCCGGTCAGGGGAATCATAACTTAAGCGTTGCGGATGTGGATGGTGATGGTAAAGATGAAATCATTACCGGCCCAGCAGCCATAGATCATGACGGCAAGCCTTTATGGAATTCATTGCTGGGTCATGGCGATGCACAGCATCTTGGTGATCTGGATCCGACAAGGCTTGGCTTGGAGGAGTGGGCTGTTCAAGAGAATACTGGCGCCAAATACTCCGCCAATATGAAGGATGCGAAGACGGGCAGAGTTCTCTGGGGAGAGCTGCAGGTAGGCATTGATGTGGGACGTGGACTCTCAGCGGATATTGACCCAGCCTATATCGGCGAGGAAGCATGGTCAATCAATGGGGAGTGGAATACTACCCAAGGCGGACTGTACTCTGCGAGAGGCGAGAAAATATCGACCAGCATTCCTTCTTCTAACTTCGCTATCTGGTGGGATGGAGATTTGAGCAGGGAGCTCTTGGACCACAATTGGCTAGGGGACCCCTTGCGTGTAGGGATTCCGAAGATCGATAAGTGGGATACGGTAAATCACCAATTGAGTAATATTGTTACCTTCAATGGTACGTATTCAAATAATGATACGAAGGGGAATCCTACTTTACAGGCGGATTTGCTGGGAGACTGGCGTGAAGAAGTGATTGCGCATACGGAAGACAGCAGCGCGCTTCGCATTTACACGACGACGGATATGACGAACCAACGGATTTATACGCTGATGCACGATCCAGTTTACCGACTAGGCATCGCATGGCAGAACACCGGGTATAACCAGCCGCCTCATACGAGCTTCTATCTTGGCACAGGTATGGAAACGCCGGAGCAGCCGAACATCTGGACGAACCCGATCAAAGCTTCAGGATTAACGGTAACTAGCACCGTCGACAAGTTAGCCGTAGGTCAACAGCTTCAGTTGTCGACAAGCTTCACTCCAGCGGCTGCTACGGATAAGTCCGTTACTTGGGTTGTTTCTGATGAAAATGGCGAGGCAACGAGTCTAGCAACCATCGACGAAAGTGGTAAGCTAACAGGAGTCGCGCCAGGGAAAGTTAAGGTAACTGCTACAGCACAGGATGGATCGGGTGTAACGGGCCATATTATTCTGACTATTGTTAAACCGGATGAAGTTTCAACTACACCGGGAGGCGGTATGATAGTTCCGCAGACTCCACCTGCGGTAGTGTCCACGGGATCCATTTCGCAACAAATAACACCAAATGCTACGGGAACAGCGTCGGCAGAAATTAAAGCCGATGACCTAGTGAAGGCAACACAAGACGCAAAAGCTGGACAAACGTTGAAGATTGACATCACGCCTTCGGTGGAGACCAAATCTGTACAGCTAACGCTTCCGGCACAACAGCTTACTAACGCTGCTGGCAAGGTAGAAGAATTGGAACTGAACCTTGGGTTGGCAAAGGTAACCATTGATCTTGATCTAATTAAAAAAGCTGTAGGCACGACCTCTTCCAAGGTAGAACTCTCCGTGAGCAAAGCGGACACTTCCGCCTTATCGACAGAGACGAAGATGAGAATTGGCGGAAATACAGTCTATGAATTCAACTTCTCTGTAGATGGAAAGAAAGTAAACGGCTTTGGCAATGACCTAAAGGTAGAGGTTGATTACACATTGAAGCCTGGTGAGGATCCAAATAAAGTCGTCATTTACTATTTGGATGATAAAGGCAAGCTCTCAACAGTGAAGAATGGCAAATACAATCCGGCTACGGGTAAGGTAGAGTTTAAACCTGGCCATTTCAGCCAATATGCAGCCGCATACGTAAATGTGAGCTTTAACGATATTGCCCATGTCAGCTGGGCTAAGACGGGTATCGAGGCATTAGCAGCTAGAGCGATAATTGACGGTGTAGGCGAAGGTGCATTCAAGCCGGACCAAAAGGTAACTAGAGCAGAGTTTCTGAAAATGCTAATGCAGGCTTTTGAACTGTCGGACGATACAGCGAAAAGCACGTTAAATGATGTGAAAGAGGGAGCCTGGTATTACAGCTCCATAGCAGCTGCACAGAAGCTTGGCATCGTGCAAGGGAATGCGCAAGGCAATTTTGGTGTTAACGATGAAATCACACGTGAGGATATGGCAGTCATGGCGTATCGTGCCGTGCAGCAACTTTCACTGAAGTTCAAGCAAGAATTGAAGCCGGCAGGCTTCGTCGATCAAGCCGACATTGCTGGCTATGCGCTTCAAGCTGTAGAGGCCATGCAGGCTGGTGGCGTGATCCAAGGAGTCGGTGAAGGGAAGTTTGCACCGAAGGGACAGGCAACAAGAGCCCAAGCGGCGGTCATCATTTATCAGCTTTTTACAAATCAGTAAGGGACTAATTCTACTCGGTGGGGCTGTTTCTACGTCTGAAAATGACGAAGGGGCAGCCCTTCTTTTATGTTGATCAGAAATAAATGTGCTTATGTTTTGTCAGTAAATCTATTAATTTTATTGCAAATGAATTTCTAATATTTTCCTAATAGACTTCAGTTAATATACAAGTAGAGGTAATGAACTTACCTAATACAATGTGAATGGAGAATGATACGATGGAATCAATTCTTCAAGAAAAAATTGAGTCACTGCGCTTTGAAATGATTAACCAAGCATTAATTAATGGTAGCCTTACACATGACAAAGTCGTTTCCGTAAGTCAGCTGTTAGATCGCTATATATTACTGTATCAAAAGCTCATTCTAAAAAAAGCAAAATTGCAATTAATTAGCTAAGATTATGTCCACGTTCCACGTATGCTAGATAAAAGAAAATAAAATAATAGTTAGGGGGTGCGCTTAGATTGTGAGCGTGCTTTTTTGCTTTGAGGGGGAACTAGGGGGCTCTATTTATGCCCAATAAGGCCGACCTGATGCAGAAAACTACTTCAGATCAGCCTACTAAAATCATAGGGCAGTCATAACGATTAGCTATTCTTCGGGCTGTTCCGGAGCGGGCTGCTCTTCAGGTTGTTCTTCAGCTGCGGCGACTTCTTCGTTCGCTTCCTCCTTGACTTCCTCTGAAGTGTTCTCGTTTTCCTCCGCGATTGGAGCTGTATCCTCACCTGCAAGTTGTTGAAGCGCTTCTAGTCTACTGCTTAAGCTCTTAATTCTTTCATCGGCTTGGTTGTTAGCGCCAGCTAGTTGCTGTGCATGGCGAAGAAGAGTTTTGACTCTTTCAATTTCGGCTGTATGTGCCATCGTTAGGTTGCCTCCCCATAGTCTTTATTCGTTTTGTTCAGCACTAAGGAAAACTATTCTATTGAAAACTATCATCCATAGAAAAGTGTATACTTTTCCACGTATGACTACAAGAAGAATTAGCATAGGCTGGCCAGTGGTCAGGAGGATGACGGAGGTCCGTTTATGGTAAAATAGTTTAAAAAGGCAGAATGCCTACATCTATCATTGTCTACATAGGGGAAGGAGATCGACGATTGGCTACCTTAAAGAAAACGTTAAGAATTTGCAATAAAGGACACAAGTATTATAAAAGTACCGACTGCCCGACCTGCCCGACTTGCGAACAAGAGCTGAAGCCTGAATCTGGGTTTCTTTCCATACTCTCAGCACCGGCCAGACGAGCTTTGGAGAACAATGGCATTACGACGTTGCAACAGCTATCCAGCTACAGCGAAGCTGAGATTTTAAAATATCACGGTATGGGACCAGGTTCATTACCCAAACTGCGAGCTGCTTTGGAAGCGAATGGACTGTCATTCAAAAGTTAGGATTGAAGAATGCCTTTTCTGTCAAAAATAAGAGTATAAACTCTTTCCGACAGATGAGTGGTGAATATGAAGGATATTACATTCAAAGCCTTGGCCATAACGAATGAAATCGATTTGAACAAAATTGCCACCTATTGCGGCATTCCCAAAAAATATACATGGGAGCAGCCTCTAATCTTAAGAGGTGAAGTTCTTTCTAAGATTCTCCATAAAGAGATCGTTGGATTACAGCAAGTGCTAGTGTTTTCATTCGGAAGCGTTGTCTTTGTTAATCACTTACACAAGGCTGAAATAACAAATTTCTTGAAGTTTCTTCAGACTTTCGAAGCTGATATTGATCTTCAAAATTCAGAGCAATACATAGAAAATTACAGGCTGCACACCGAGCAAATCGAACACATGGAATTGACTGACAAGTATGTGGTAGTTGCTGAATTTGAACCCTATTACCCAGAATTAGTCTCTACAGTCCTTGCCAAATCAGTTGCACTGGAGAAGATCGAGGAACAGCTTGGGAAAATTCATGATAGTCTCGAATTAATGATTGATAGACTTGAAAAAGGGAAGCTTCGTGTTGGCAACAAAGAATTGGCAAGAACGACAGCACAAATCGTTCGCCATGAATATAACACCCTTGCTTATATCATGATTTTGGATAAACCTGATTTGACTTGGTCAAACAGCTCTGCCAGCCATTTTTACGATGAGATGATCGAATTTTTTGAGTTGAATGATCGGTTCAAAATTCTAAAAAGCAAAACGGACATTTTATATCATATTCTCGAAGGGTTTTCGAACATTAGTCATTCCATCCGAGGTCTGTTTGTTGAATGGATCGTTGTGATACTCATTGTTATTGAAGTGGTTTTAACGATTTTGCAAATCTTAGGTTGGATTCCCTCCCATTAGCACAAGCGGCTCCCTTCATTGGAGGTGGCCGCTTTTGTGCTTAGTTTTGTAACAATTCACTAGGAGAAGTCATGGGATTTGTCGTATAATAAAAAAGACCGTACGGTTCGGTTTTTTGTGTGAATATCTAACTTATGAAAGGGTGAAAAGATGATCCCAAGTAAACAGGCTTACTTTCTCATGGTGACAGTGTCAGTGCTATTCATTGTGTACGTCTTGTACGCCAACTTTATTCATGATCCACACGCAACCAACTTTCTAAGCCATAAAACTGCGCTTAAACGAGCGTTAAATACGGCAGTATGGCTAAAGGTGATGAATGTACATATCCTTTTCGCATGTACAGCTATGATTTCGGGGGCTGTTAATTTCTCCTCCTCGATCATAAAGAGACATCGCAAGTTCCATCGGTTGAATGGTTATTTTTACTTGATTTCGGTACTTTTCGTTGACCTCACTTCCGGTTATATGGCGCCATATGCGACTGGCGGGAAGGCTAGCAGCATGGGGTTTAACTTAATAAATATTGTGTGGTTATTCATGACGATCATTGCCATTGTAAAGATCAGGAAGAAACAGGTGAATCAACATCGCAAGTGGATGACGAGAAGCTATGCTTTTGTTTTTACCAATCTCACGATTCATGCAATAACTTTGCTGCTCCATCAGGGGTTCGGACTTGCCTATATCACCAGTTACACGATTTCGGTGTACGGATCGATCCTATGTCTCATGCTGGCGGCAGAGCTTGTCATTCGAACTGTGTTTAGAAAACCTAGTACGATCATCTGAAGGAGGTATTATGATGCATGTTCAAGTCGTATTATTCGATGGTTTCGATCTCATGGACGCCTTGGCCCCTTATGAAGTCTTCGCTGCTGCGGCGATGTATGCTGGCGGCGCCATAACAGTGGAACTAGTCTCTGCGGAGGGGAAACGATCGGTACCGAGTGGTATGAAGGGTCCAGCGATCGACGCACAAGCAGCCTTAGACCCGAGTCGATCAGGTATCATCCTTGTACCTGGAGGTTCAGGAAAGCCAGAGGGCGATGCCGAAGATGCCGTTCCGAACATTCTGAGGTTAGCGATGGAGACGGATTTGACGGCCTTGATGAAGCGAGCTTTGGAGAATGAGGATATTACGGTGGCGACGGTATGCGGAGGTTCGTTGGTGCTTGCCATGGGAGGTCTTTTGGAAGATCGACATGTGGTTACGAATCATTTGGGGATGGCGGCGTTAGGAGCCACAGGTGCCATTCCGATTGCGGCAAGAGTTGTTGAAGATGGGCCGCGTTTGGTAACGGGAGGTGGTGTGACGTCAGGACTTGATGTAGCTCTGTACTTGGTTGAACGTGAAGTAGGCCCTCAAATTGCTTCTGCCGTTGAGAAGTTATTCGAATATGAACGAAGAGGTACGGTGTGGCGCGCGCAAGGTATTGTGCCAATCAACTTCGAAGCAAGTTCGGATACAGCTGTCGACGATATGCCGCTAGCTAGCTCAGTAGCGGTTACTGATAAGGATTCCGCCATCGCAGGCACATGGCAAACGGTGATCTCGACACCTATTGGCAAAATGTCCGTCTTGCTGCACATCATCATGAATGACGGAGTCATTCGGGGAACGGCTGAACAGGGGGATGAGGTTGTCGAATTCCTTAACCCAACATGGGATGGTGTGCGCTTGTCATGGACGCAGCGCGTTAAGAAGCCAATGAGATTGAATCTGAAGTTCGAGGTCACTGTACAAGATGACGTCATGAGCGGAAGCGCCAAAGCAGGGATGCTGCCTGCCTCGAAGGTAGCGGGAAGACGCGTGCAGTGAAATCGCGCAGAGAAAAACGGCTGCTACTGAGCTTTGTAGGTCATGAGCAGCCGTTCAATATGTTGCATGGCATAAGCGACATGGCGGTTGTCCCGCGTTAGTCTGCTGGACATAATGCCGCCTTCAATGGTTGAAAAGATAAAAGAAGCAATCGACTCCAAATCCATTTCCGTTTGCAATTCTCCGCTGCTCACCCCTTGAGCCAGCAAGGATTGAATGAATCCCAACATTTGCGTGTAAGCACCCTGTGCATGATTCCGCAGAACGGGGAAAGAGTGATCGCTTTCCACCGCAGTATTTAAGAAAGGGCATCCACCTTGGATGGGAGGGTTATGGACGGTATCACGGTACACATCGCACATGGCTAAAATTTTGCCGATTGCAGTGTCCTGTAGTTCGATTGCCGCTGAGAAATGCTGCCATAACACTTGCCCGGCGTATTGGAACGCTTCGATCGCAATATCATCTTTACTGGCAAAGTTGCGGTAAATGGCACCTTTGGTTAAGCCAGTCGCGTCCATAATATCCTGCATCGTCGTGCCTGTGTACCCTTTATCGTTAAAAAGAACAGCCGATTTCTCGATGATACGAAGCTTCGTTTGTTCACCTTTGCGCATGATAACGATTCCTCTCTAGCTAAATTGACAATTTTCCCTCCATTATATCACATCGGAACGCGCCTGCTTACTCTATTGACTTTGTCGAGAAGCTCAATGCACAATTACTATAAACAACTTTGTTTGAGGTGAAGGTCATGAAGCCATATCCATTGTTAACGGCACATACAGGGTGTATGGGTACACCTGATAATAGTTTGCTTTCCATCGAAACAGCGATTCAATGCGGTGCTGATATTGTGGAAGAAGATATTTTAATTACCTCTGACGGGGTACTTGTGCTTTCACACGATGATCAAGTTCATTTGGTCAATGGAACCGAAGTTCGGATTTCCGAAACGAGTTATGCAGAGCTATGTAAACTGGAAATCCAAGCACATCATGGGGCGCCAGACGAAACCATTCGGATTTTGTCCTTGGAGTCGGTGCTTCCAATTCTACAGGCGTCTGGTAAACGAATGAATCTGGATATGAAATCAGATGCATGCGTTGAACCTGTTTCCCGTTTAATCGAGCAAAAAGGGCTAGTTGCGCAGGTTATTCTTAGTGGATGTCAGACCATGCGTGCCCATCAAGTGAACAGCACCAATCCAAAATTGCGCAAGCTGCTGAACGTGGATACTTCCTTATTTGAAACGAATAGTGAAACGATAGCCGCACAAATCAGCTGCGAGGACGCCAAAAGCGCGAATTGCTTTGGTCTCAACGTGAATTATCGTTATGTTCGGACCGAACTCCTACAGCTGGCGACACGCTATGGGCTTGAGGTCTACGTATGGACGGTAAATGAAGAAGATGAGATGAGACATTTTATGGAGATGGGCGTTCAGTCCATTACTTCTCGCAATATTTCGGCTTTAGTGAAAGTAAAGCAGGAGTTCTTAACAGAGATTTAAATATACAAACATGTTAAACGAAAGGCATACACGCATTGGCGTGTATGCCTTTTATCTCACTATGGTGTCACATTAATAGGTCGTTACGTTCCCCGAATACATATTACCTACAGGACTACGCGTATTATTATGTGCTTTCGCTGTGGCATTACTATCCGTATACACGACGTTTGGAGTCGCATTATCCAGATAAACGGTATTGTCGTGGAAGTCCGCGTTCAAGCCCCAACCTGCAGAGCGTTGATGAACTTCAAACGCATTCACGATGATGCTGTTGTTATTGCGATACCCCGTGTTGTAGCGAATAATATCATTGTTGCCTTTTACATCCATGAAGCTGTCAGCAGAATTAGCACCACTAATCCCCGTACCGTTGAACGTATTGTACTCTACGATCGTTCCGGTGGAGCCTTCTTTAATATCGATGCTTTCAGCCGTTACATTCGGGCCGATCGTATTGTTTTTAATTGTGTTGTAGTTGGTGGCTGCATTATAAGTGCCCCACTTGCCTACATCGGATCCGACATAAACGCCTTCACCATAATCGGGTGTGAGAACGCCGCAATCATGAATGTTCGAGTTTTGGATCGTGTTATAGGAGCTGCCATCGCGATAATGCACGCCTTCTTCTCCAATATTATAGACCTCCACATTATCGATTAATGTGTTGTTCGCATTGTCCAGCATGATTCCTTTTTTGCCGTTCGTTACTTTCACATCTTTGACAATCCAATAGTCACCCGTCATGGTTATGCCGTAGCCAGTAGACGTAGAACCTGCGTTAACAATTGCGCGGTTTGTGGCGCTGGCGCTTTTGAAGGTGATCGGATTCGCTGCAGTTCCGTTCGCCGCCAAAGTAAACTTACCATTAAAGGTTACCCCAGCCGCTAGAATAATGGTATCTCCAGGCGCTGCATTAGCAACGGCCGTTGTGACGCATGACACTGTGCTGCAGGTTGTAGTTGCTGCGTTGGAGCTTGGGGGAGCGATCCCCATTGATACCAGTACTAAAGGCATTGAAACGAACACAGGAAGCCACTTTCTTGCAAATTCACTTGAGATACCACGATGATGTAACATGATTAAACCTCCTTTAAAAGGTAGTCGCTGCAAGAATTTATTATTTTTGACAGCGCTTTCATAAAGAGTTTAACAAAGATCTTCTCCGACAACTTGTGTTTTTTCTATCTGTTGTGTGCTTTTTATTAGATACGCATTGCACTCTTCTCTTCATACATCTAGCTGGATACGTACAACCCTGAGTGGGAAAATGGATGCTCGAATGAGAGATGTACCCTATCAATTGCGGCAATTGTACGTGGGATACCGCAATTGTACCTATCTATGTCGGGGAAATATCCCCTACAATTAACATAATGAAAGCGTGATCATTACGGGGGGATTACCTATATGAATGAAATGAAGCTATGGTTTAATCGTCCTGCATCGGGGTGGTCGCAAGGCTTGCCTATCGGAAATGGGAGACTGGGGGTCATGATCCATGGCGGCGTGGAACATGAAACCTGGAGCCTAACTGAACTGACCTATTGGTCAGGGAAGTCGGAATCGATTCCAGGTCAATCCAACGGTAGAGCGGATTTGGATCAAATGCGGGAGCATTTTTTTGCCGGGGATTATAAGCGGGGAGACGAGCTGGCGAAGCAGTCCCTGCAGCCTAAGAAAGGGAACTTCGGCACGAATTTATCGATGTGCGATGTTCAACTAGCTCTTGATCATGAAGGAGATCAGTTTGTTCGTGAACTTAATCTGGATAATGCCTGCACGTGGACTACATATCAATCGAACGGAAATACACTGACTAGAGAAGTATGGGCCTCCCATGCAGATGGTATTGTGGGTTCGCGATTATCCAGCGAACAGTCTGGTGGTATTTCACTCAAGCTGAGTATTCTCGGAAGAACAGATCGGTTCACTGCAACATTAATCGGTAACGATACGTTTATTTTTGTAGGCCAAGCGACGGAAAGTATGCATAGTAACGGGGAGTGCGGTGTATGCTGCCATGGCATGCTGAAAGTCATCGCCAATGGTGGCAGCGTGTCCGCAGACGCTGGCCAAATTAGGGTAGACAACGCAGATGACGTCGTGATCTATTTGGCAGCGAACACCGATTACGGCAGCAGCGATGATGCGTGGATGTCAAAGTCGGTGCACCAAATCGAGAACGCAATTGCCAAAGGGTATGAGCAATTGAAAGATGACCACATGGCAGATTATCGCCGTTTATACGATAGAGTCAACGTAGACCTAGGCGTATCCAGTCATTCGAGTTTACCAACAGACGAAAGAATACAGCTGTTCCTCAAGGGGCAGGATGATGATCCGCAATTGTTCACCTTATTTTATCAATATGGCCGATATCTGACGATTGCCGGGTCAAGGGCAGATTCTCCGCTGCCGCTCAATTTGCAAGGCATTTGGAACGATGGCGAGGCCAATCGGATGCAATGGAGCTGCGATTATCATCTGGACATCAACACGGAAATGAATTATTTCCCCACAGAAGTGAGCAACTTGGCGGAATGCCATCTTCCCTTAATGCGATTCATTGAGCAATTAGCGGGGAGTGGAAAAGCGGCAGCGCAGCATTTCTATGGCTGTGAGGGATGGGTTGCGCATGTATTTACCAACGCATGGGGTTTCGCGTCACCCGGATGGGAAACGTCGTGGGGGCTGAATGTAACAGGAGGCTTGTGGATTGCAACGCATCTTCGTGAGCACTATGAGTTCGGCCTCGATCAGGCGTTTCTGGCAGAGACAGCGTATCCTGTGCTGAAAGAAGCTGCTGCTTTTTTCCTCGATTATATGACGGTTCACCCGAAGTATGGCTGGCTGGTAACAGGCCCGTCGAATTCGCCCGAGAACAGCTTCTATGTGGATGATCCGCAGAGAAGCGAGTATCAATTATCCATGGGATCCACGCTGGACCAGGTCCTGGTGCGCGATTTGTTTGTATTTTGCCTAGAAGCTGCGGAGCTTCTACAGATGGATGGGGAGCTGCAGCAGAAGCTGAAGCGAGCTATCGCTATGTTGCCGCCGCTGATTATTGGGCAAAGAGGACAGTTGCAGGAGTGGCTGGAAGATTACGAAGAGGCACAGCCTGACCATCGCCACTTATCCCACCTCTTCAGCTTATACCCCGGCAATCAGGTGACGCCTGACGCCACACCGGAACTCAGCGCTGCGGTAAGGGTAACGCTGGAGAATCGCATGGATCGTGAAACGTTAGAGGATGTTGAGTTTACGTTAGCCGCTCTTGCAGCGAATTTCGCAAGATTGCATGACGGCGAGAATGCCTACAAGCATCTCACACATTTAATCGGTCATTTGTGTTTTGATAATTTATTAACATTCTCCAAAGCAGGGATCGCTGGAGCGGAAACGAATATATTTGTGGTGGATGGTAACTTTGGCGGTACAGCGGCTATCGCGGAAATGCTGCTGCAAAGCCACGCCGGAGGCATTCATCTACTGCCAGCACTTCCTGCCAAGTGGCATACAGGTAAGGTTACTGGATTGCGTGCCAAAGGGAACGCAGAGGTGGATGTAATTTGGGCGGACGGCGAATTGGTTGAGGCGACCATACGGGCCTTTTCGGCAGGCCGATTGTTCCTTCGTTATCGAGATCGTAAGGTTGAGCTCGTTCTGGAGCCTAACTGTACGTACCAAATCGATGGTAGTTTGTTCATTCAACTTATCTGAATATCGAGTAGACCAAGGCAGCTACAGTCAGTATAAGCGTAGTTGCCTTTCCTTTATTTATTTGCGACGTAGAATGATAGAATAAAATCCAATTTAGATAACGCTTTCATAAATGGGGGGATAGGGTTCATGCCGAAATTCTCACGAATATTCCGTAAATTTCTGATCTCCTATATCGTGATCCTGGTTATTCCGAGTATAGCTGGATATATGTCGTATCGTACGGCGATTGCGGTAACACAATCCATATCCATTGAGAATAACGTGACACAACTTCGGAAGAGTCAAGATATTTTGGAGCGGAGGATGGCTGAGGTAGAGGGTTTCACGAGGCAGTTGGCTCTGAATCAAGAGTTGAGCGTTCTAATGAATGAAAGAGGAACGGACGAGAAGGTCAACCTGTATGGCATTTGGAAAGTAAATAATGATATTAAAGCATTTAGCCAAACGAATGATTTCTTACAGCAATTTTTTATCTATTTAAATAATTACAACGTTCTCTTAACCCCGGCTTCTTCCTATTTCCAGCCTGAACGTTATTATCAGTCTTCACACTACAAGGATCTATCCGCGGATGAATGGAAACGAACAATACTAGAGCAAACGCACAATAGGGAAATTATCCCGCTGAAACCCTTTATCACGAATGGTGCGCAAACCTCTGTGATTACGTATATACAATCTCTGCCGTTAGACAGTTTTAATGGTTCCGCGCGTGCTACGGTCGTTGTTCTTATTGACGAGAAAGTCATTTCCAGCCTCCTATCGGACCTCAAGGATCAATACGGCGGGTGGTCTCACATTAGTGATGCCCAAGGACATACGATTAGCCTGCTTGGCATCAATGAATCGGAAGCGGGGAAATTATCTGCAGACACCAGCTTTGATCAAATGAAAGCCAGTCAATTCTATAACGATGACTTGGTCATTACGATTCGTTCCAAAACCACAGGTTGGGTGTACCGAGCGGGAATCCCTAAACATGTATTAATGGAAAATGCGAACAAAATCAAATATATTACTTGGTCTGTGACAAGCGCAGCTCTTGTGGTGGGATTGCTAGTGGGGCTGTGGCAAGCTTACCGAAATAGTTCCCCGATGAATAGACTGCTGAATGTGATGAAAGAGCAGTTCGGCAAAGATGCGGCTGTAGGGCGCAATGAGTATGACTTTCTGCAGGGCAATATATCGAATATGATTTCTAACAATAAGCGTCTCGAAAATGAATTGAATCGGCAGCTCCCTTTAATTCGGGATGCGTTCTTGAAAAGGCTCATTGCAGGCGAATTCCGGTCACTGGAAGAGATCGCCGCAGCTGCTGAACAAGCTAATACAGGGTTACAGATAGATACTGGTTACACTGGTATTCTGCAAATCAAAGGGTACTCCGGTATGGACAGCGTCGAAATTCTCAACGAGTTAAGTGCGGCACGTCTTATTATGAAACAGGCACTGCATGATCTTGGGGGGCCTGTTCATATGACGGATCTGGGTGCCGATCGGGTTGTAGTGATCTTTGAAGGCAGGACGGCAACAGATGACAGGGAAGCAGCGAATAAGGAGATTGAGCGAATTCTGAATGAGCTTGCTGAATTTGTATTTAACGAGTATAAAATTACGATATCCGCAGCATTGGGTAATCCTTTCTCAACAGCGATGGAGGTCAGCCACACGTACGAGCAAGCTACACAGGCCTTAGAGTATGCCCAGCATATGAATCGCAAAGGGGTCTTATGGTTCTCCGATGCCAAGTTGGAAAGCGGCACCTATTATTATCCACTGGATATTGAACTGCGCTTAATCAGTACGATCCGAGTAGGGGACATTGATGAAGCCAAACGGATTCTGGATGCGATTATTGCGCAAAACATTGAAAATCGTGAGCTGTCCATTGAGATGAAGCATCAGCTTGTCGGGGAATTGAAGGGCACCTTCCTGAAATTGCTTTACCAGAAAACCTTCCAGGAGTCCGATATTTTCGAGTCCGTGAAGAATCGCGTAACGGGCATTCAGGCGAACGAAGAGATCGAGCTAATTCGGCAAGACATTGATGGGATCATGGAAGCACTCTGCGGTCTCATTGCCAGTAAAAAGCATGATCATCACAATAAAACCGTGGAGCAAGTCATGGCCTATATTGCTGAGATGTACAGTGATCCAGATCTCAATTTATACCGCGTGGCAGAAAAGATGGAGCGCCCAGAGAAGTACATCTCCAACTTGTTCAAAGAGGTAACGGGTGTGAATTTGTCGGATCATTTGGAAAAGGTGAGAATGGATCAAGCCGCCAATTTGTTAAAAGGGGATACGTACACGGTAGATGAAATTGCTGCGCGTGTCGGATACAACAGCTCTCATTCTTTCCGAAGAGCGTTTAAGCGAGTGCTCGGTGTTTCGCCTAGTTCATTCAGGCAGTCTACGACGGAATAAAGAACGTTAAAGGAGCTAAGCGGCTTAATGCGCTTAGCTCCTTCTTTGCGTTTGGCTGTAGGAGGGAGTTAGCCGGCACGACTTACTCCCCCGGTACCCATTAGTCCGAAATAATCGAACTAATCCCACTGTTCGCGTCAATAAATCGTAGTTAGTCCGAAATAACCCAATTAAATCGCCCCAAACATCTCGCACGCAAGGAAAATGGGCAGATAATTCGGCAGAATCGGACTATTGGCCATCTATAGAAAGGAATCCTCATTTTAATTCGGCGATATCGGACTAACGCTACTTCCGGCGGCGAAGTGCGAAAGGTATCTACTATGATGCAGTTTTTGCTAAGAAACTAGTGTTTATTCCCAGTGAGTAACGATGAAATCCCGCCCACTATCTTTCCATTGTTCATAAGCGAAGTTGGATGCTCGGAAGACAGATGTACCCTCGATTTTACGGTAATTGTACGTGAAATATCGCAATTGTACCTATCTAATACGGGCAATTATCCCCTAGAATAAGGCTCAAGAAAGCGCAATCATTTACTAGACAGTGATCTTAGGGGGTTTTGTTTTGGATAAAGGACTAGTCACCAGTCAGAGATCGCTGATCAAAAGCAGTCGATTTGGTTTCATGGAGGCAGCGGCCAAAAGCTTCAAGAAACATTGGCAGCTGTATCTACTCATCATTCCACCCGCCTTGTATTTCCTGATTTTCAAGTATTACCCGATATTGAACGCGGTGCTGGCCTTTAAGGACTACAATGTCACGAAAGGCATCTGGGGAAGTCCTTGGGTAGGGTTTAAGAACTTTCAGTTATTTTTTGAAAATCCATTGTTCTGGACTTTAGTGAAGAACACGATTTTTATTAGTGGATACCTGCTGATCGTTGGTTTCCCGATCCCCATTTTATTGGCGCTCGCGATCAATGAAGTACGCAATCAGCGCTTCAAGAAGCTTGTCCAACTCGTTTCCTTTGCACCCTATTTCATATCTACCGTTGTGATGGTGTCCATCATTATGCTCTTTTTGGCACCTCGACTCGGCTTTGTGAATGTGGTGATGAATCATTTCGGCATGGATTCGATTAATTTTCTCGGAGAGCCCAGCATGTTTCGCTCGATCTACGTATGGTCGGACATTTGGCAGACGGCTGGTTATTATTCGGTCATTTTCTTAGCCGCTTTAGCAGGCGTGGATCCCTCCCTCTACGAGGCGGCCAAGGTAGACGGTGCTTCACGTTTACAGAAAATTATACACGTTGATTTACCTGGCATTTTGCCCACCATTGTCATCGTTCTCATCTTAAATGTAGGTAATGTGATGGCGATTGGCTTCGAAAAGGTCTACTTATTGCAAAATCCACTGAATACGGTGAATTCCGAGATTATCGCAACCTATGTGTATAAAGTGGGACTACTGAATGCGAATTACAGCTTCGCCACGGCTGTCGGATTGTTCAACTCAGTGATCAATTTGATCCTGCTCATTGTGGTTAATGGCATGGCTAAGAAATTCTCGAATCATAGTATTTGGTAAAAAGGAGTGCAGCGATGTCTACGATGAAAGCAAGGGTGAAAGATTCGGTAGGGGATAAAGTTTTCTTATTTGCCATCTATGTACTTCTAAGCATTCTACTCATTATTGTGTTGTATCCGCTTATTTATGTGATCAGCAGTTCGTTCAGCAGTCCTTCCGCTGTCACTTCCGGCAGGGTTTGGCTGTGGCCGGTTGAGCTGTCGCTCAAAGGGTACAATACCTTAATTCATAACCAGAAGGTGACCATTGGGTATGCGAATTCCTTATTTTATACCGGTGTAGGAACCATCATTAGTGTTGTCCTTACCATTATGATTGCGTATCCGCTTTCTCGTAGAACCTTCTTCGGCAAGAATGTGTTCATGATGTTAATCACTTTTACGATGTTGTTCAGCGGTGGGTTAATTCCGACGTACTTAGTCGTCAAGCAGATGGGACTCATTGATACGAGATGGGCGCTGCTCATCCCCAACGCGATTTGGGTGTGGCAGGTCATTATCACGCGTTCCTTCTTTCAATCCTCTATTCCAGATGAATTGTTTGATGCGAGCGAAATTGATGGCTGTAGTGATTTCAGATTTCTAAGAAGCGTTGTCATGCCGTTATCGAAACCGATCATCGCCGTTCTTGTCTTAATTTATGCGGTAGGCCAATGGAACGCGTACTTCGATGCTTTGATTTATCTCAAATCGGCCAGTTTATTCCCACTTCAGTTGATTTTGCGCAGCATCATCATACTTAACAACAGTTCCAATGCAACGGACGCTTTGAAGCAAGTCGAAAGACAGCAGCTGGCGGAAGCGCTGAAATATTCCCTCATTGTGGTAACAACACTTCCAGTGTTAATTATTTATCCGTTCGTCCAGCGATTCTTCGTGCAAGGCATGTTGGTGGGCTCTGTAAAAGGTTGAGACGCGGCCATGCTCTATGGATTCCATTGAAAGGGGTGATTCGTTTTAAGGTAATGCTGGTAGTCAGTCTAAGATCGGGGTTATACTAAATGCATGAAAAAAGGGAGCGATACATGTGAAAAAGGGTCTTGTAAGCGCACTAGCGGTAATCATGATGTCTAGTTTATTTCTTGCCGCATGTTCTAAGGATGATGCAGCATCCGTGTCTCCAGCTGCAACTGGAGGGGCAACGAGCGGCCCTGTCGCGATCAGCATGTTTGCTCAACAAGATACGGCGATCGACTTGAAGACGAATAAATTTACGAAATTCATGGAAGAGAAGTTCAATGCGAAGTTTAATTTTGAAATCATCCCGTTTGATGGTGCCAAAGAGAAGAGACAGATTTCACTGGCAAGCGGCGATTATCCCGATTCCTACATGTTGACGGCATGGATTGATCAGTTTTCACAAGCCGATATTCTCAAATACGGGAAGCAAGGCATTCTAGTTCCTTTAAATGATTTAATTGATCAGTATGCTCCGAATATTAAGGCAGCCATGACTAAGGATGCTACACTGAAGAGCTTTAGTACGGCGCCGGATGGCAAAATTTACGGCCTAGGTTCTTATACGCAATGTTTCCACTGTTCGTATCCGAACAAAATGTGGATCAATACCAAATGGCTGTCCAAAATGAATCTTGAGATGCCGAAAACGATGGAGGATTTCAAGAAAGTTCTTCAAGCCTTCAAAAAGGGTGATCCGAACGGGAACGGTAAAGCCGACGAAGTTCCGTTGAGTGGATCGACTGAGGATTTTGGCGTGCATATCATTCCGTTTCTTATGAATGGCTTCATTTATGATGATGACCGCAATTACCTGACGATGGCGAATGGCAAAGTCGATTCAGCAGCGAATAAGCCACAATGGAAAGAAGGCCTCGCGTATATTAAATCGTTGTATGACGAAGGGCTCATTGATCCAGGGGCATTTACGCAAAATGCGGAAGCGTTTAAGAAAATTGGTGAGAACGCCGGGACGCAAATTCTTGGTGTAGGCGCTGGCATGCATCCCGCTATTTTCGTAAACATTGATAAAGGAAACAAGAACTCGGCCGACTACAATCCAGTACCTCCACTTACAGGGCCGAATGGATCCCTTGCAACGCATGATGGTGGCGGATTGACGCCTGGCGCGAAATTCGTCATTACGAACAAAGCTACGAAAGAAGAACAGATCACGTTAATCAAAATGGTTGATTACATGTTTACATTTGAAGGTCAGACGAATGCAGCGTCAGGTATGGAAGGGATCGACTGGAGAAAGCCGAAAGAAGGCGAGGTCGCGCTAGGTAAAGGTGTGAAACCGCTCATGGCGTCCATTCCAGCTGTGGAAGGAGAAGCCCCTCATAATGCAGGCTGGAGCGGAATGGGCCATTTCTACCAACCGAGTGAATATAGAGACAGCATAGTTCAAGGAACTGATGTGTATGATTCAGCTAACTACGAACGCAGATTGTACAATGCAACGCTGTTATACCAAGGTCACGAACCTAAGGAGATCTACCCTGTCTGGGCTGTATGGGTTGATCCTGCACAAACCGATGAAGCAAGTATTCTTCAAACGAATCTCAAAAATTATATCGATCAGAATGCGTTGCAATTCATTACGGGAAATAAGGATCTGAATAAGGATTGGGATGCTTATGTGAAAGGACTGGATAATTTGAAGGTTGGACGTTATCTGGAAATTTTACAGAAAGCGTATGACAGTTCTTCGTATAAAAAATAAGAATGGCGAGAATCAGGTGCTTTATGTGCAGACATAAAGCACTTGATTTTTTTGCAAGTAAAGGAGACGTATACTATGACTTGGACATGGGACAACCATCCGGTGAATCATCGTGCAGGGCTGCCTCACATCAAGGAAAAATTACTTCGAGATGAGCCGATTGTCGTAGCTTTTATTGGCGGTTCTATTACCGAAGGTGCAGGGGCATCAGACATGAATACCACCAGTTGGCGAGCCTTAACGGAGAGCTACTTGAAACAACGTTTTTCGTCAGAAAAGGTGACGTGTATCAATGCTGGCGTTGGTGGAACGACGTCTTCGTTCGGTGCTCACCGGTTGCATGAACATGTTTTGTCTCAAGGTGAGATCGATTTGCTGTTCGTGGAGTTCAGTGTGAACGATGGTGAGGATCGCGAAGAATCCATTCGAGGCATGGAAGGCCTTGTCCGGCAATGCAGACGGCAATCGCCTTGTACGGATATCTGCTTTCTCTATACGGCAGCGGATAAAAATTTGACCGAAAGATCGCCATTCAACATAGCTGTACATGAAGAAGTCGCTTCCTATTATGCGATTCCTTCTGTTAACTTCGCTGCTAGTGTATACACCTTGATACAGACAGACGGAGTACGATGGGACGATCTGGCTTCCGATCGGGTCCATCCGAATGATGAGGGACATGCCCTGTATGCAGCGTTCCTGCGGGCGTATCTGGATGTAGCATTAGATAGGATGGCGGATACGGACATAGCAGGTGCTCATGCACAGGAAACGGCTTCGGTACCGCCAGCCCTTGAGCCAAACAATTACGAATATGCAGCCATGTTAGGGGCGGAGTTCGCTGATCGTTTGGAAGGTTTTGAATGGAGGGAGCTGTCATCCGAGCCGCTTATGAACTGGAGATATGACACAAGACATCTGTATACGGATACCCTGGATGCTTCGTTTTCTTTCACTGTTCATGGACAGGGTGGAGGGATTTTACTGCTGTGCGGGCCTGACTCGGGGATTTTCGAGTACGCTATAGACGATGAGCCGTTTCATTCCATGCATTTGTTTGATGATTGGTGTTTAAAGGCTCATCGCCCCATGATGGCTATGTTTCCTATTCATGCGGAGCGGCAAAGCAGGCGAATGACAATTCGTCAGACGGGGAAGAAAGATGAACGCAGCACAGGCATTAGTCTCCGTGTTTTGAAATTGTTAAGTAATTAGAGCTCGAAGCTCATAAGCTGCAAAGCAGCCAGCAAACCCAAGCGTTTGCTGGTTTTTGCTGCTTCAATGGAACTAATGGAAGCGCCATTACGTCTGAATTGAAAGGGGGAATGTACGTGAAAATGTGGACGATGCTCATTGTTGCTTGTATGTTACTAAGCGGATGCTCGAATCCTCTTACGAAAGCAACTTCCATTCATGGAAATGCCATCATCGATTGGGTAGATTTTGTGAAACTGAATGGGAACTCATACACAGGCATGTTTCAAGGTGTGATCAAAGATCCTAGCGATATCACCAGCCAGGTTGTTGGTGAAGTAAAGTTTAAAGTAGGGGATGTCGTTTCCAATCCGGATTACAAGACAAAACCAGGGGATGCTGCATTTCTAGAAATCGGAACCCCATTATATCAGGTTAAGGGATTTGAGCCCTATGAACTGATAGCTGCAAAGGATAAAACGCGGATTGGCGGATACCGATTGTATGTGGCAGATGACTTTGCAAAGACGATACGTGTGAACTACACCGATTTGCCAAAAGACAAAATTGAGCGCATCGAGCTTTACCATACGAATGAAACGAAACCCTACCAGACGCTCAATACTTCTGACAAAGAGCAATTCATAAAGCTTTTGGAGAATGGAAAAGATATGGAAAATTATGTTCCGCAAAGTCAGGGCGGGGATCCGACTTACTATCAGATGGTCTTTTATGTGGAGGGGCCTATTGCCTATGCCTTCAGTATTGTTGATGACAGTGTGAATGTCTATTTCTCTCCATGGACTACAAGAATTGTAGAGGGGACTATTCGCAAATGGATTCATCCTTCTTGAAAATAAGATTGAACTAGGGTGCCGCCACCATGTAAGATAGAGCACATACTAACAAGAAGAAAGGTGCATCTATGTGGACGTATATCGTACATTTATTTCGTGACTTATCGCCTAACGTGAGGCGGTTCATCGCGACTGAGAGCTTGTTTGGTATTGGAGTAGGCATATCTAGCCTTATCCTGAACTTACATCTCTTGGACCTCGGATTTTCCAAAGGTGACATCGGCAAAATTACGTCGCTCGGAGCTCTGACGATAGGCTTGGCCAGCCTGCCCGCTGGCTTCATCGTTAAGCATATCGGGCGCAAAACGATGCTCGTCGCCGGCATGCTTCTCGCCTTCTTATCCCTCATTCTCTTCGGGATCGGAACTAGCCTAGGCGCAGTTACCGTCGCGCAGCTTATTTATTCGCTTGGTGTTACAGCAATCGTAAATTCCGAAATTCAATTGATTTTCCAATATTGTCGTACGAAAAAAGAAGAAACTAGCGCTTATTCACTGTTGTTCGCCATATTTACGTTATTTACCGGCCTTGGCACATGGCTCGGCGGATACCTGCCGGACTGGCTGCCCGGACATACAACGCCGTATCAGTACGCCTTCTTCGTGGCCGGCGGATGCTTAGGGCTCTCGGGCATCTTACGGGGCTTGCTGCTGCCCTCTTCTTCCCATGCTAAGGCGCAAAACGGCGCTGAAGATGAGGCCAGCGGCGGTGTACAAGCAGCGAAGCCTGCGGATGGGCCGAAGAAAAAGCATGCCATATATTTTCTGCTGCTGCTTTCTCTGCTTATTTTCAACTCGGGCTTCACGTTCGGACTGCTCAGCCCGTTCTTGAATGTCATTCTGAAATTTCGATTTCAGATGGATGACGGTAACATCTCTGGCTTGCTCGCGTTGTCTGGATTTTTCTTCTTTATCGGCTCGATTGTGATGCCGTACGTCGTAGAGAGATGGGGCAGCCGAAGGACGTTCGTGTTCCTGTTTCTGTATAACATCGTCATCGTAGCGCTGATGGCGATCGCGATGCCAGCCGCCGTATTCGCGATGCTGCTGCTCATTCGCGGGACGGGCTTCACGATGCTGAACAACTTGATGGACAGCCAATGCATGTCAGCTGTCGCCGAAGAAGACCGCAACCTGTTCGCAGGGATGCGGACGGTCTCGCGCAGCATCGGTAATACGATCGCTTCCTACTGGGCGGGGTATATTTTGGCCGGAAATCATTATGCGTTGCCTTTCGTACTTACTGCGATTGCCCTGCTAGTCGGGTATGTCGTATATGCGTGGTTCGTTCAAGGAAAGCTAGATCGGAGACTGCAAGGCCAGACCTGATAGGGCTGTGAATGGGACATCAGCATTAAAAAGCTTAGTCAGAGAACCGCGATGCGGCTTGACTAAGCTTTTTTTAATCCATTTATTGCACAACTTGCACATTATCAAAGCTGGCTGTTTGATTGAAAGGTCGTAGTCCGATCGTGCCGCTGGCCTGATTCGTATCCGTCTTGCTCACGACTTGCACGCCGCCCACATATCCCTTGATGCTGCTTCCGATCATCTCCAGGCGGAGATTGTAGCTTTGGTTCAATTGGACGGTCATCGTCGTTTCGTCTAGAAGGGTGAATGTGCCGTTCTTTTTGACATACAATTGTGCTTTGTTCAATCCGCTCAAAATACGGAACATATAATAGTTATTACTGTCCGCATATCTGCCGAGGATGCCGGTTCCCGCATTGCTTGCCGTATCATATAGTTTGACAGTAGCACTGACGGAATAGTCGGTGTTGCTTCCGGTCCAAGTGCTAGTCAGTGCGGTCAGGCTTTCGCCGCTGAGTGCCGTTTGTTTATACACTTTCGTGCCGTCGGTGACGACAGACCATGTGCCATTGACCGGCGTCCAGCCGTTCGGGGTACCGTCTTCAAAGTCATCGCTGAGCAGGACAGTTGGAACAAGTTCGAATTTGACCGCATCTGCACGGTAATTCCCGCCTTGGTTGACCGTCAATTTAATGTTGCCTCCCGCCACGGCGAAGTTAAACGTTCCTAAGTCAACCCATTGTCCGCCGTCCAGCATCTGATTTATGAAAACATCCGCGCTTCCCCCGTTGTAAGTTACTGTATATTTGACATTCGTGGAGGCAGAAGTGCTGGCTGGATACCAGACAGATACTTTGTAATTCCCGGCTTGCGGCAGACTTGGTGTCCATGTGGCGGTGCTGCTCAGCGTGCTGCTCCAACGGGAGGTAGTGTCGTTATACCCAAGCAAGGTGCTTAGGTTCCATGTACCGGTTTCCGCATAGCCCGTATCTCCATTGTCGACAATGACGGAGGGGCTTGGTGGAGTTGGTGGAGTTGGCGGGATGGAAGCAGTTATCACATTGGACTCTTTGCCGTAACCGTAAATTTTGTTTGTGGTTTTATTGTAGGCTTTAATCAAAAACTGCGTATTGTCTTTCACTGGAACCGTAACGGTGTAAGTAGTAACCCCCGTCCCGACATCGCCGATTCGTTCGAAAATCGTACCGACTTCTGTCGCCTCAATAGGTTCCCTTTTCCAAATGGTATATCCGGCGAGATTAGCGGATACGGCATCCCAGGTTAGAATGACTTGATTGCTGCCATTCAGGGTATATTGCAAGTTGGTCACTTGGCCAGGAACAGGCATGATCGTGACGGTCGTCTGATCCCATACACTAGAATTCGCGTTGCTAACCGCTTTTAACGTGACGGTAGTCTCGGTAGATACAGAGGGAGCCATATATTTTCCGCCCGTAATCGTGCCTACGCTGCTGTTTCCACCAGCAATGTTATTGACATACCAAGTCACGCTGTTTGTCGGATCGTCCCTGGTGATCGCCATCAAATTATAGGTAAACCCGCCCTTGAACCGAACCGGGAATGTAAACAGGGAATGACTCGGATTCGAAGTATGTGGGGCTTCTGTCAATTGTTTTGGCCAAATCTCGATGGGGTTTGTAAATTGGGTGGCGCCGGCTTCTGTTGAAAACCACATCACGTTTACATTCGCATAGGTGTAATACTCGAAATAATCGAAATTGGGATTGTCGTTGGTTCCGGCAATAATCTGATTGGAGGCGCCTAAACCACTTAAATTATAACCGTTCGGCATACCGCCGGGATAAGCTTTACCGTTCGTCGTCTGGCGATACTGCTGGGAAGGAATGTTATTTGACAATCCATAGATGCCGCCAAGCCCCTGTTGATTGAGTCCTGTAAAATATTGCGCTTGCGCCCAAGCGGCATTCTTCAGCGTAGAATCGTTCAACAGATTGCCGGCTTTCATTAGAAAAGCTGCATTTCCCATTTGATGAAACATGCGGCCGATGTTTGTGTAATATTGATAGCTGAGTGTGCCTTTTTGCCGCAAAAGTCCGCTTGTGCCTGCCTTCATCGGCGTGTATCCGTACGCGTTAAGTTTCGAAATTTCGAGCAAATAGTCGGAGGCATAGCTATCAATTGCGTTTCGCCATAAGGTGGCCTTCGCATCGGCTGGGAAGAAGTCCAGCATACGGAACAGGCCTTGATAAATCCAAGGTGTGATCATGACTTCCTGCTCCGGTTTATCTCCCCAAGGGTTGGCCGTCGTGCTCATGTCGTATTTGAACCATCCCTTGGCCGCAACAGTTCCATCACCGTAAGCCGTTGTCGTCTGTAACTGCATGAGTCTATCCGCTTCGCTGATCGCACGAGTTTTATAAGTCGTATCGCCTGTTAATTCATACATAAGCGCATTCAGCCAGACCCAAGCGCCTAAGGAATATTTGTGCGGATAGGGATTGTACTGGGCATAAATTTGATCGTAGCCCGCTTTTACGAGCAGCTTTACCCGGTCAAAGAAAGCCGGATCCTTATCGTAAAACGTAAGTGCGGCTTCAGCTGGTCCGAGCAATAGTTCCGTATAAATCACTTCTGGATTTTTCGAGTTGTATTCATTGCCGTTTCCGCCCGTATCGAAAGGGCTGATAATGGCCGGTTCATCCCCGCTCTGGAATATGCCGTCGGTACCTGTATCTGAATCGGGTCCCCATAGATATAAAAAGTTTTTTAACTTGCCGTTTTTTCCAAGAAATGAGAGAACGCCGTCGAGCCCCCAACGTACTTGATCATAGATCCAATCGTTCGTATCCCAAAATGGATTCGTTTGTTTCAGTAGACTGTACTGTGCAACGACAAGGGAAGTATTCGGGTAAATGCGTAAATCGTCACCGTCTCCGAAAGCTTTGCCGATATAGACGGGCTTGCCGTCGCTGGCTCGAGCGCCATCCCATTTGGCTGAAACGAAGCTGCCTTGATCCCCCATCATGTTATCTTCCCCGATACGTCTTAAGCCGAAATAATCAATAGCACTAAGCAGCTGTAGATTATCCCAAAGGTGGGCTAGAATCAGAAAGGATTGGGATTTCTCTGATCCGATTTGGACGTAATATTGGCCTTCTGTTTGAAAGGAGGTGAAAGATCCGACTTTCACGGTGCCAAAATCGTCTGTCACGGTCGTTAAATTATTGGTATAAACGACAGCATTATCGCTTACACGTTTGACGCTGAATGTGGAGGTCGTGTCGGCACCCTTGTAGATGACCTTTTTCTCATGGGTTGGATGATAGCCGTATTGTGATGTCAAAACCGTCAGATTATTGTTGGCGTCGGAAACTCTGGTTGCCGCTTGTGCCTTAGGTATGCTGAGTAGAGGAATGAGAGTTACTACAATCGCTAAAAATGAAATGAAAAATCGGAGCATGGTTCGTGTTTTCATGACCGTTCCTCCTTTTAAAATGAAAGCGCATACCAAAATCATCTTGATTGGTCCGTTGCAGCTGCATGTGGACAATTTCCTCTCACACCTATCATATAACGGATGCTTAACGAAATATGCCAAGCAAAAATAGGATTGAACCCGTCGTACTTTTCGAGAGAAACGAACAGGAAAACCTGCTATTATGAAGTTAATATCGAGCTTAGAATGAGAGATGTGTGAGGGGAAGTAAAGCCATGCTGGCGGATAAAGTGTTTCAAAAACTAGGCTTACAGATGAGCCCGACAACTAAGCATAACTTGTATAGTGATTTTGGTGCAGCCTGTTTATTTAGTCTCTTTAATGTAGTGTTTAATCAGTTTTATATCGCACTTGCGATTAGACAAGGGGCTACGAATCTGGAAGTCGGGATTTTGGCAGCTGCTCCGGCGATTGGACTGCTGTTCTCGCCGATTTGGGCGGGGAGAATCGAACAATCGAATCCCAAACCTTTTGTCATTATCCCGAATGTAATTGGAAGAGCTCTGTTGTTGCTTCCAGCATTTTTTGGTGCTCCCAGCGTCTATGTTGTGACTGCACTTGTCTTTTATTTGTTAATGGGGGTGCAAGCACCGGCCTATCCTGCGCTAGTTACACGTATGTATCAGCCTGAATTGCGCGGCAGACTAATGGGCTACGTTCGGGTTGCCATGGGAGCTCTTATGATTCCACTTGCTTACTTGGTCGGCTCATGGACGGATAAGTCAGGACCGAGTGGACCGCTGATCGTTGCGGCTATAACGGGTGTAATATCGATTCTTTTCCTAGCCCGGGTTAAGGAGATTGCTTCACCAATCACGGTATCGGCACGCAAATCTTCATTTAAGGAACAGCTCAAGCTTGTGAGAGATCACAGGGAGCTGGTAATATTTTTTGCAGCAACTACTTTGACGGGCTTTGGCAACATATTAGCTAGTCCGCTATATCAGATCATCCAGGTCAGAGAGTTGCAGTTGAACAACATCGAAATTGGGGTTGCGCGTATTTCCTATTATGTGTGTTTATTGGTGGCGTATTTCGTTGTTGGTTGGGTGATCGATCGATTTTCTGCTAAACAAACGTTGGTCTATGGCTTGGTGGCGTTCGCTATTGTTCCGTTACTTTACGGGATTTTTGGAAATTATCCTGCTGTTATTATTGGCAGCGGAATACAAGGAATTGGGGATGCAATCTGGGATATTGGCATTCTTGCGTATATTTTTCGTGTTGTACCTGGACGAGAGGCAGTTGTGTTCGGCTTGCATTTAATGCTGTTTGGTATTCGCGGTTCCATCGCCCCATTAGTAAGCACTGGTCTATCCAATTACGTACCGATTTCGGGTTTGTTATTCACGGCTGCGATTTGCGGGTGCATTGGAATACTTATTTTTTTGCTGCAAAATGGGAACAAGGAAATGGCGGAAGCGGGAGTTCCCCGTTAGGGATGTTTCATTAAAACATCGTTACGCAGGCGTTAGGCTGTCCACCGTAACAATTCATGCATAAGCTTAGGTTTGCCAATGTGGAAGAACAGCTCCTTTTACGGAACGAAGCATTGGGGACTACGAGCCAAAAAGGAGGTCATAGAACTGTGATATCCTATTTGAAACGGGTATATGAAGCATGGATCGACTATCCTCGAAGAAGGGGCGAGGTCATCAGGAATCAATATCAGATTGAACGTTTCCTGGGGATGGGAAGCTATGGTTTAACTTACTTATGTCAAGACAGGAGTTCCGGCAAGGAGGTTGTCGCGAAGCAGGCAAAACCGAGTAAAGGGCAGCTGGGCCAGGAACTATTGCGCCGCGAGGCGGCGATCATGAGCGAATTGGCACATCCCGCCATTCCAAAGTGCTACGCATCCTTCGAAGAATCGAAGCGATTGTATATGATAACCGAATATATCCAGGGGCAGACCGTGGAAGATTTAATTTTTGAACGGGGAGCTCGATTTACGGAAAAGGATGCCATAAGTTTCATACGCCGTTTACTGGACATCGTACACTTCATTCACGAGCATGGCATCGTTCACTTGGATATTCGCATTCCGAATGTCATTCTAGATGGGGAGCGAATGTGTTTGATTGATTTTGGATTAGCTGCTCGTCTAGGAGAGCCTGCTCGGTTAACGAGCGAATCCGATGAAGAGCAAATCCTGAGAAGAACCGTATCCGTCTCTTCCGATCTGTATGCCATTGGTCATTTTCTACTGTATATGCTGTATTCGAGCTTCGAGTCGACCGGTGATCAGGAGGACGTCATACGGGGATGGGAAGAGGAACTGTCGATTTCCGCGCAGACGAAGCATATGCTTCGGAAATTATTGCAAATCGATCCGCCTTACTCGAGTGCACAAGCCTGTATGGAGGAGCTAGATGCAGTACTCGCCATATAAAAAGAAAAAAGCCACTTCCGCGGCTTTGGGTTAGCTGGAGCTTCCACCTCTATTTTTATAATAACCATGCCCTTGATATCGGTGTCCGTACCCTCCACGGTGACTCGAAGAGTAATGTCGAGTAACATGTACTCTGTGATTAGAGCTGCTATGTCGGTAATGTCGACCTCTTCTGGAGTGGAGAAGAGATCCGAGCAATTTACGCAGTAAATATTTGATCATCTTGCAGGCCTCCTTTTGCTGTTTCTCTTCTATACGAAAAGGGGGGCAGGTGGTTTCAGCTAGCCATCCACTTGTGCGTGCAATCGTTCCAGAATGCGCCGCTTGCGATACAGCATTTTCGCTGCTTCGCCGACATCCTTCAGCGTGCCGCGATTGATCCAAGCGCCGAAGAGAATTCCCGCAATTGGGATCAGCTGGAACAGCTTCTTCCACCCCCAATTATCGCGGTATGTGGCGAATACCTCGCGCCAGCCTTGAAGCTGTGAGATCATTTGGACCTTCTCTTTATCCGTAGCGGCGTAGTTCACCAGCTCTTCGAGAATGGCTTTTTTGCCGACGATGTCGGAGGATGAGAATTGCAGGACTTTGATCGTGAAGATCCGCTCCTGCTTATCTTTGGGATCATAGCCATAGCAGATGGCGACTTCTTGAATGGTTTTCAAGGACAGGCCAAGGATGGCCGGAATATCGATAGCCAGTGTCAGAATGCCGCCAATGCCTGTGGTTGCACCTTGCAGGGTAGCCAGCTTCGAACGATTAAGGACAATTTCATTGACTGTCTGATCTAGTACCCGAAGAGGCAGGCGTGCCACCTTTTCGATCGTAAGTCCCTCCGTAAGATCCATTAAGTCTGCCTTGCTCCTCGTGCGTAGATGCACTTCTTCAATATGCCGCAAGGTTCCCTTCTCCGAAATGAGATAGCGCCCTCCGGCTTGCAGATAATTCCCGAGCTCGTCCAAGGCCTCACCAATTTTTTTATTCAAAAACTTCGGTGTTAAGCGATCCAGCACTTGGAAGGGCAGTCGTCCAAGCTTTTCCCAAAACCACAGATCTTTCTGTTCAGCTTCCCAGGCTGCTATCTCATGTAGGGCTTGCTGCAGCTCATTTTGCGTATCCGGATGGTTATTGTGTTCAAAATCATTCATGCTGTGCACAACTCCTTTCTACATCGTATACGTAATTTTTTGAATTTGGATGCAAGGGATCTTCCTAAGCAACCAAATCATTTAACCGGTTGGAAATATCTTGACGTGATATGGCGGGGAGGTGAAAGTAGCTTTCCTGCTATTTTTAACATATCGGCTTCACATCATAAGTCAGCTATAACAACAAGGCAGCTTGCTAGCGCACAAAATTGTGCGCAAGAGCGACATCCTCGGCGCAGGCAGCTTGCTGTGCGCCAGAGCGATAACCATGGCGGAGGCAGCTTGCTAGCGCACAAAAATTGTGCGCAAGAGCGACATCCTCGGCGCAGGCAGTTTGCTAGCGCACAAAAATTGTGCGCAAGAGCGACATCCTCGGCGCAGGCAGCTTGCTAGCGCACAAAAACTGAGCGCAAGAGCGACATTCTCGGCGGAGGCAGCTTGCTAGCGCACAAAAATTGTGCGCAAGAGCGACATCCTCGGCGGAGGCAGCTTGCTAGCGCACAAAAACTGTGCTCAAGAGCGGAATCCTCGGCGGAGGCAGCTTGCTAGCGCACAAAAACTGTGCGCAAGAGCGACAACCTTTGCGCAGGCAGTTTGCTAGCGCACAAAAACCGTGCGCAAGAGCGACATCCTCGGCGGAGGCAGCTTGCTAGCGCACAAAAACTGAGCGCAAGAGCGACATCCATGACAGCCGTAGCTTGCGCACAAGTCTTTTTGCAATAGAATTCGTTCGCAGCAAATCGCCCTAAGGACTGAAACGATGTATTTTTAGCCTCACTCAAGTTAATTCACAATTTAATCAACAGTCTCAAGAATCGAGTTACGTGTGGCGAGAATGGCAAATGGAGTAATGTAAGTCGAAATAATCGACTAACGCATGATCCCAAAAAACCAGCCCCCCGACAAAAGGGGCTGGCTGGTTTCTTGTATTTCCTATTAACTAAATAATTTCTCAATAGCCTCACGCTGCGCTGGTTTAATATTGACCTTAGCACGAATGCTTTTAGCCAGAGCTTCAGCTTCTTCAATGGTCTGACTCTTGCCTAAAGTTATCAAAGTACCCACCGCGACAGCACCCGTTCTGCCGCCGCCACCCGCACAGTGAAACCCGACTTTTTTACCGCTTTGGTAAGCTTCGATCACGTGATTAATGGCTTGCTGAAACAATTGGTCTTGCGGTCCCGCCGCATTATCTCCTAGAGGGACTTGAATCCATTTGGCGTCGCCAGTCGGGTAAGCACACTCCGTTGCTTCGCCACGCAAATCTACAATGATTTCAACGCCCTCATTTTTAACCATATCCTCAACGTCCGAAGCTCCGCCAAAATAAATCCGATCCTCGACCAAGGCTTGATAGTTTTTATGTCTTTTGTCTTCATTAGTGTGCGCGCTTTCCACCAAGAATTGCTCAATCCGCAGCTTAATAGCATCTCTTACTTCACGGAATTTAGCCGTAATTTCTTCTTCCGTTCCGGTTGCTTTAGCAGGGTCATCGAAGCCCCAATGCCATCTTTCCGCCTTATCGTTACGCACAACGGGGCAGTTATCGTTGGCATGACCGCATAATGTAATGATGTAATCGGCTTGGCTTAAAAGATCAGAATCGATCACGTCAGATGTGTTGTGCGAGATATCGATACCAACTTCTTGCATCGTTGCAACAGCTCTTGGGTTTAATCCATGCGCTTCCAAACCTGCGCTTTTCACTTCAAATTTCTCGCTGCCTAAAGCGTTCAAAAATCCATCCGCAATCTGACTGCGGCAGGAATTACCTGTGCAAAGAAAATAAACTAATTTTTTGTTCATGTGGAACATCTCCTTAAGATTGATTTATGTGAGTATACGTAACCATAGGTACAAACCTATAAGTGTGAGGAGTAGTGTTGGGACGGTAAGGATGATACCAATTCTGAAATAATAACCCCAAGTTATTTTTACACCTTTGGTAGATAGAACATGCAGCCATAACAATGTGGCCAAAGAGCCAATTGGCGTGATTTTAGGACCTAAATCGGATCCTATTACATTGGCGTAAATCAACGCTTCACGGATAATTCCATCTGTCCCCGTTCCTTGGATTGCAAGCGCATTGATCATGACCGTCGGCATGTTATTCATGACCGAGGAGAGAATAGCGGCCAGAAAGCCCATTCCCACTGTGGCTACAAACAATCCGTGATCAGATAGTTGCTCGATCAAGCTTCCTAGAGCATCTGTCAGACCGACATTTTTCAAACCATAAACCACGACATACATACCGATTGAAAAAATCACAACAGCCCACGGCGCCTCTTTTATCACTCGTTTAGTTTCAATAACCTTGCTAGAGCGAGCAATAAGAATGAATACTAGCGCCGCGATACCGGCAATGATGGAAACAGGGATCTCAATAAAGCCACTAGTCAGGTAAGCGACTAAAAGAGCACCGAGTATCACCCAGGATAGTCGAAAAAGTTGGATATCCTTGATGGCTTCGGATGGACGCTTCAGCTGAGACATATCGTAGTTTCGCGGAATGTCTTTTCGGAAAAATAGGAAGAGAACAAGCAAGCTCGCTCCTAATGATACTAGACTCGTGACGAACATTCGGCTTGCATAGTTGACAAAATCAATACCAAAGAAATCAGCAGAGACGATGTTGACCAAATTACTGACGACCAGCGGAAGTGAGGTTGTATCTGCGATAAAACCACTTGCCATAATGAAGGGTAGAATCATTCGATCTGGGAACTTCAGAGCTCGAACCATCGCCAGAACAATGGGGGTTAGGATCAGAGCGGCTCCGTCATTCGCAAAAAAAGCTGCAACAGCTGCGCCTAGCAGGATGACATAAATAAATAGCGCTTTTCCGTTACCTTTGGCTATACGTGCCATATGCAGCGCGCACCATTCAAAGAAACCGATCCGATCAAGGATAAGGGAGATCAAAATGATGGCTACAAAAGCCAATGTCGCGTTCCATACGATGCCAGTTACTGTCACGACGTCGTGAAGAGAAACAACTTGGCAGATGAGTGCCAGCAAGGCACCGGCTGAAGCGGACCAACCAATATTTAACCTGTGGGGCTGCCAAATCACAAATGTGAGGGTAAGTAAGAAGATAGAGACTGCTAGAACTGCCATGATTCCTCCTATTGGTTGCTTGATAAATACCGACGTGCATCATAATCAAGCTAGTCACAGCAATGAAGCTGTTCACACGAAGTCGCGTCTACCTTTTCTTTTTGGGAAGGCAAGTGTTGAAATAGCTCTTGTAAGTAGGGTTTATCACTGATGTTTAATGAATAAAATACCCATTGTCCCTTTTTCGTTTCTTTTACTAAACCGCCGTCTTTGAGCTTGCGCATATGTTGGCTTACATTCGGTTGGCTCGTTTGCAAGATCTCAACAATTTCATACACACAAAGTTCTCGCTCTCTGAGAAGTGAAAGTATCGTGAGTCTCATTTTATCTCCCAACAGCTTGAACACATCGGATAACTGCCCGATTTCCACACCAACCACACTCCTTTATGCATTGTAGATCATTATATAATCATTCGCTTATATTTAAAAGTCAAGAAATTGTAAAGTTCATAAGCCTGTAGAAGAAATTGCATAACCCCCATTACATTGACAAATAATACCTATGTTTACCTAATGAGGAGGGTATTAATACAATGAATGATAGTGTTATATACAAACGAGGAGTCGTCCTGTTGATCACCCTGTTGGCAGCCCTGATTGCTTCAGGATGCACACAGAATAAAACGGTCAAAGTCGGTATTGAGCAAAACTTCCGCCCCTATACGTTTATTGAGGGGGGAGAAAAGAAGGGCTTTGAGGTGGATCTATGGCAAGCGATCGCCAAAAAATCCAAATATCAATATGAATTGGTTCCAATGGAAATGGGTGAGTTGAATAAAGGCTTGAAGTCTGGCGCTATCGATTTGGCCATTGCAGGGAAGACCATTTCGGATGCACGCAGTAATGATCTTGAATATTCCGATCCCTATTTTCAAACGAACTTGGTGATTCTTACTGCTTCAGAAAACTCGGCGATCAAAGGGAAAGAAGACTTGGCTCAAAAAGCGATAGCCACCGAAAATGGATCAGCGGGGTATTATTATGCAAGTGAAATTCCAGGGGTGAAAATCCGCAGCTATTCACAAATTACTGATGCCTACAGCGAGTTAAACAACCATACTGTGGATGCCCTTATCGTCGAGGAACGCAATGCACAGGATTTTATCAAAAACACAACGCAAGGAAAAGTAAAAATAGTAGGAGAGCCGTTCAAGAAAGATAGCCTTGCTATTCTGGCGAAAAAGAAAAACAAATACCTCGGTAGGATCAACGAATCGCTCCAATCCGTATCCAAGGACGGCACCTATGAAGATTTGTATGCCAAGTGGTTCGGTGGTAAACCCAAAATGATGCCAAATAAAATCAAAAAAGAATTGGAACATGACTTACTGCACCAGTCGTAAACATGTCATTAAAATAGAAGGGATGGCTTCTCCTGATAGAGAGAGACCATCCTTTCTTTCATTAAGTTGGTATGGAGCGATACTGCTTCGGCGTCATGCACGTGTGCTTCTTAAAAAACTGCATGAAATAGTTGGCATTCAGCCGGCCAGCTTCGCGAGCATATCCACTGTTTTTTCTTCATACAAATGGGTATAAATGTACTCCTGACAAGCTCGGATCGGCTTGGTCACACGGTCGTTAAGGCTCTGCGCGGTGACCATCATCGATACACCTCAGAATCCTACAATTTATCTATGTATTATACCATAAAAGAAAGCGCATCCATGAAATAATAGACGGTGTAGACTTAGACTTTACATCCACAAGGAGGATTCAACAATGAAACGGGATATTCAAGCTTTAATTGCTCAAATGACAGTGGAAGAAAAAGCCGGCATGTGCTCGGGGTTGGATTTTTGGCGTTTAAAAGGTGTGGAACGACTTGGGATTCCTTCCATCATGGTAACGGATGGCCCGCACGGGCTGCGCAAGCAGCAAGGCGGCAGCGACCATCTGGGCATATTCAACAGCGTGCCCGCGATCTGTTATCCTTCGGCGGCTGGTATGGCCAGCTCGTGGGATCGGGAGTTGATCGGCAAGGTAGGTGTCGCGCTCGGGGAAGAGTGCCAAGCGGAAGACGTTGCCGTCCTGCTGGGTCCGGGTGCCAACATCAAGCGTTCGCCGCTGTGTGGACGCAACTTCGAGTATTTCTCGGAAGATCCTTATCTATCCGCTGAAATTGCAACCAGCCATATTCAAGGTGTGCAAAGCCAAGGCGTCGGTACATCGCTCAAGCACTTCGCGGTCAACAATCAGGAACATCGGCGCATGGGAGTTGACGCCATAGTCGATGAGCGCACACTCCGGGAAATTTATTTGGCGAGCTTCGAGGGTGCGGTGAAGAATGGTCAGCCATGGACAGTTATGAGCGCATACAACAAAGTAAATGGAACATTCGCTTCCGAGAATTCCTATTTGCTTACCGATATTTTAAAAGAAGAATGGGGCCATGAAGGCTTTGTCGTCACCGATTGGGGCGCTAACAACAATCGAGTAGACGGTCTTGCAGCTGGACAAGAGCTGGAAATGCCTTCAAGCGGGGGGCTGGGAGATCGGAAAATCGTCGCGGCTGTCCAGGGCGGCGAATTGTCCGAAGAGGCGCTGGATCGAGCGGTTGAACGGATTCTGCGCATTATTTTCATGAGCGTAGATAACAAAAAGCCAAATGCTTCGTACGACCGCGAAGAGCATCATCAACTAGCTCGATCGGTTGCTGGCCAGACGATGGTGCTGCTGAAAAACGAAGACCAACTGCTCCCATTGGAGAAAGGGAAACGAGTGGCGGTCATTGGCGCATTCGCACAAAATCCAAGATATCAAGGCGGCGGAAGCTCCCATATCAAGCCGACGCAAATGGACGTTCCATTTGAAGAAATCAAGAAGCTGGCAGGAGATTCCGCATCGGTCGTGTACGCGCAAGGCTACCATGCAGATAAGGACGATCTTGACGCCGATCTGATCGGAGAGGCGATGAAGGCAGCAAGTAGGGCAGATGTGGTGATCGTTATCGCGGGACTTCCGGATCGATACGAGTCTGAGGGCTATGACCGCAAGCATTTGCAAATGCCAGCGAACCAGACCCAGCTGATCGAAACCATTACAGGCGTGTATAGCAATGTGGCCGTCGTCCTTTTGAATGGATCTCCGATTGAAATGCCTTGGATCGGTAAGGTGAAATCGGTTCTTGAAGCGTATCTTGGCGGTCAGGCGGTAGGCGGCGCAATTGCCGATGTCCTATTCGGCGAAGTGAATCCAAGCGGTAAGCTTGCTGAGACATTCCCAATGAAGCTGAGCGACAACCCGTCGTTCCTATTTTTCCCGGGTGAAGGCAATCGGGTGGAGTACCGCGAAGGTATTTTCGTCGGGTATCGCTACTATGATACGAAACAAGTGAAGCCGTTGTTCCCCTTCGGGCACGGGCTGAGCTATACGACGTTTGAATATGAGAATCTAGTCATCGATCGCTCCGAAATCAAGGATACCGAGTCGGTTCATGTACACGTTACGATTCAAAATACAGGAGCTCGCACGGGGAAAGAAATCGTCCAGCTGTATGTGCGCGACTTGGAAAGCACGGTCATTCGCCCAGCCAAAGAGTTGAAGGGTTTCGCCAAAATCGAGCTTCATCCAGGTGAGAAGCAGACCGTGTCCTTTACGCTGGATAAACGCTCCTTCGCCTATTACAATGTCCAGCTGAAAGATTGGCATGTTGAAACTGGAGATTTTGACATTATGATTGGACGTTCGTCTGAGGACATCGTTGTGAGCGACAGGGTTCATGTCGAATCGACCGTAACCGTGAAAATGATATGCGATAGAAATTCAATGCTTAGCGATCTGTTAAGCGATCCGCAGCGAGCGCCTATCGTGCAAGGTTTACTTCAGAAGTTTCAGGAGGGCATGGGCGTTTCGATGACGGAGCTCCAGTCCGAAGAAGGCATGGGCGAAATGTTTGCGGAAATGATGAAGTATATGCCGCTGCGCAATTTGGTTGCTTTCAGCCAAGGCGCCTTCACGGATGAGATGCTTGACGGACTTGTATATCAATTGAATCAATGATAAAAAGCATGGACACCGTTATAGATTCCTATAAGGGTGTTCATGCTTTTTGGCATGGAAATTATTTGCAATTTACTCGGTTGAGCTGCTCCCTATATTCAGAAGGGCTAAGGGGATGGGGAGGAGCGGGGGGAACAATGGAAACACGGACGAGCTGCGGCGCGCGTGTCCCCCTAGGGGGACATTTGTGTCCCTTGTTGCATGGTGGGAGGTGCTTGTGTATAAGGAGCTGCTTGATGTGCTGGATACATAGGTGCAGAAGTACCCATATCTGGTGTCTCATGTTCAAGATACATCTTGTGGCAATGCATTTTATACAAGCGTGGTATATAAGTAATGTTCCCTGGCATTAGGCTTTCAGGAGATTGAATGTGTGGGTTCATGGCTTCCAGAATCGGCTGGGGAACATTGTATTTCTGAGCCAATTTTCCAAACGTATCTCCTTCTATACATTGATGTTGTGCAAAATAGGTGCCATCCCGATCGTCTTCCCCACGAATGAAGAATGGAAACGCGAAAGGAGAAAGAAAGAAGTAAGGGATTAGTCGACGACGGGGGAAGTAAGGATTGAAGAAAGGACCTCCAAAGCCATAGTGCGGGTATCCAAATCCCCCAAATCCGGGTCCAAATCCGGGTCCAAATCCAGGTCCAAAGTGCCCAAAGCTCATCTGTGATGCCTCCGTTTATTAATGAAGTAGTCATTTGACTATGTATCTTATGGGCTGTTGTCTTAATCGGTTCATAAGGGAGAGTAAGATAGGCTTGTTCGAAGGGGCAACCATGACGGACTGAGGCTTTCGATAGTTGGATATGTTAAAATATTTCAATAGGCAGTTAGAGTCAAATAGATGCGAGGGGAGTGACATATCGATGAAGAATAATCGAAACTGGGCTGGCAATTATGCGTACAGCGCGTCGGAATTTCATGTACCTGTGAACGTGGAAGAAGTACAAGCTTTGGTAGCTCGCAGCAGCCAGATCAAAGTGCTTGGCACGCGACATTCGTTTAACGGCATCGCCGACTGTACGGAAAGCTTAATCTCGCTTCAGAATTTGAATCGCGTGATCTCGCTGGACAGAACGAATCATAAAGTCACCGTCGAAGCTGGCATTCGCTATGGCGAGCTGGGGCAATATCTTCACGCCAATGGGTATGCGCTGCACAATTTGGCTTCTTTGCCTCATATTACAGTGGTTGGTGCATGCGCAACGGCTACTCATGGTTCAGGGGATCGGAATGGCAATCTGGCGACAGCGGTTCATGCAATGGAAGTCATCAAAGCCGATGGGAGTGTGGCCTTGTTCTCTCGGGAGCATCCAGATGGGCTCATCGCGGGAGCAGCCGTTGGACTTGGCGGACTAGGGGTAGTTACGAAAATATCCTTGGATGTTGTCCCCTCCTTCCAGATGAATCAGGTTGTCTACGACAACTTGTCACTGGCGCAGCTTGAGGAGCACTTTGACGATATTTTCACGAGTGGCTATAGTGTTAGCCTGTTTACGAATTGGCAGCAATCGACGTTCAATCAAGTGTGGGTGAAGCAAAAAATAGCGGAACATACTTCCGCCGTCGAGCTGGTGGAACCAGAGTTCTTTGGAGCAACACTTGCTGATAGGCATCGTCATCCGGTGCCAGGTCACACATCCGAGAATTGCAGTGAACAGATGGGGATCCCGGGACCATGGCATGAACGGATGCCGCATTTTCGGATGGATTTCACCCCAAGTGCTGGGGAGGAATTGCAGAGCGAGTACTATGTGCCTCGTCACCATGCCTATGATGCCTTATGTGCGCTCGACAGCATCAAGGAGTTGATATCGCCACTGCTCTATGTTTCTGAGGTACGTACAATTGAAGAGGACGATTTGTGGATGAGTCCTTGTTATAAACAGAAGTCGGTTGCAATCCACTTTACGTGGAAACCGAATTGGGAGGCTGTTAGTCAGGTTCTGCCGATTATTGAGAAGCATCTGGAGCGCTTTCAAGCTCGACCGCATTGGGGCAAACTATTTACGATGCCGCCCGCTCGATTACAATTGCTTTATGAGAAGCTGCCCGACTTTCAGCAGTTGTTGCTCCAATGTGACCCGCACGGAAAGTTCCGCAATACCTTCTTGAAAACGTACATTATGGGGGACTAACGATGAAAAGAATCGGATGCTTCCATGCCCATTATTCCAATATCGAACACATTGAACATGCATTAGGCAGTTTGGATGTAGAACTCATCCATTTTGTCGATCCAGGTCTGGATCGTATCAAAAAGGATGCTGATTTCGGCGCAGAAACCGCTCAAAAGAAAGTGCTTGAAACACTGGATTGGATAGCTAATTGCCATGTAGACGCGATTTTAATAACATGTACTTTTTTTACAGCTATCTACGATGAAGAAGTTCATCGCTATCCCATTCCGATCATCAAAATTGATGATCCTCTGTTCGAGGATATCTGTCAGCTGAATCAGCCTGCGATGGTTGCTTTTACGAATCCGAACACCGTTCAAGGAACGATGAATCAATTAGCTGCCTTTGCGAAAAAGAAGGTCAAAACAATTGATGTGGAGCCTTTGCTAGTGGAGAATACGTTTGAACTCATCATGCAGGGTAAAAAAAGAGAGTACATTCAAGCTGTCTCCCAGGGTTTGATCCAATTTCTGGAGGAAAATCCAACGAAGCATGTGGTTGCTGCCCAGCTTTCGATGGTGCCTGCCGCGCAGGTTGCCGCGAAGCAAAGCAATAGACCCGTTGGGAACCAACTTGACTCGTTGGCGGCCTATTTAAAAACCGTTTTGGCCATATAAACAATGCAGCAAAAAGCCTCGATCCATAATGGATTCGAGGCTTTTAACGCTGTAACGATGAAAAACAACGTTACAGCAGTTGCCCCCGGCCTAATGCCGGTCATTCAGCCGCTGTAACGATGAAAAACAACGTTACAGCAGTTGCCCCCGGCCTAATGCCGGTCATTCAGCCGCTGTAACGATGAAAAACAACGTTACAGAGGTTGCCCCCGGCCTAATGCCGGTCTTTCAGCCGCTGTAACGATGAAAAACAACGTTACAGAGGTTGCCCCGGCCAAATGCCGGTCGTTCAGCCACTGTAACGATGAAAAACAACGTTACAGAGGTTGCCCCGGCCAAATGCCGGTCAATCAGCCGCTGTAACGATGAAAAACAACGTTACAGAGGTTGCCCCCGGCCTAATGCCGGTCATTCAGCCGCTGTAACGATGAAAAACAACGTTACAGAGGTTGCCCCGGCCTAATGCCGGTCGTTCAGCCGCTGTAACGATGAAAAACAACGTTACAGCAGTTGCCCCGGCCTAATGCCGGTCGTTCAGCCGCTGTTCGGTGTTAAGGAATGACCACCGCATTCTTTTCTTGAAGCGTGCTGAGGTCGTTCGCTTTAATTAATCCGTTCGAGACGGTATACAGCGTATCGCCGATATAGAGAACGCGCTGCACCTGTTTGTCACCGGCATAGAAGTATTGGCCGGCCTTTTGCTGCTCATCTTGCGTGAGATGTGTGATGCCTCCGCGGAACTGGAAGCCTTTTTCCAAATCAAGGTTGTAAACGTAGGCCCCCTGGAAAGCAAAGCTTCCGTAAGCGGCAGCCGAATTCTTCGGATTGCTGGCCGCCTGATTTGGATCGATTTTCATCACGTTAACGGGGAAGGAAAGCAGATTCTTCTCCTTGGAGAATAGCAACGCACGGTGATTATGCAGCAGCTCGGAATCGGTTCCACGATCCCCAATCAATTCCTTGAATTTCTCCTTCGGATTATTCACATCGGAAACATCGAACAGCGCCACCTTCATACCCTGGTAATACGCGATGGATTGTGATCCTTTGGTGTCGACCTCGACTGTATCCTTCCCGAACCCAATAATATGGTTTTCATCATACGGATGCAGATAATTGCTGTAGCCAGGAATCTTTAGAGCTCCTAATAATTTTGGCGCAGCAGGATCCTTTAAATCCATGACAAATAGCGGATCTGTGTTTTTGAAAGTAACCATATAAGCCCGGTCGCCCATGAAGCGTGTGGAGTAGATGCGCTCACCTGGTGCGATGTTCTCGATCTTGCCTACTTCCTTCAGGCTCGCGTCGAGAATGTAAACGTGGTTCTTCCACAACCCTATATCTGTTGTCGTAGCAAGACGAAGGTGACCATTATGCTCATCCATGGAGAATTGATTGAGCAGATGTCCAGGTACCTTCCCGGTATTCTTGTACACGGCTTTACCAGTGTTCAGTCCGAATTGATAAATGATCGTCTCCTGCTTTGGAGCTTCAATAGGTGGACTAGCAACATTGGGCCCACCGACTCGGATACCTTGCACAGAAGAGTCTATTGGCATCGGCATCGGTTGAAAGCGCATTTGTTCATAGCTTGTAGCCGCCACATATAAGTTTTCTTCAGAAGCGTACACGTTCTGTCCCGAGCCGAGGTACGACGTGACATCCATCGTCTGAGCCAAGTTATTCAGGTTAATGCCTCCGATGAGCACATAGTTAGGCTCTAAGGCTTTGGGCAAATAATAAATCCGATCCAACGGAATGGAAGTGAAGGAATCACCAGCTGAGGAATCCCGATAAGATGGGGCTAGTTCTTTTTGAGCTGCTGCTTGATCCGTCATCTCCCGGTATTGATAGTAATTGACATACTTATTAGCTATAAAATAGAGCGAAGATCCGATTTTGCGAGATGACACGTAATTTCCTTCAAGCTCAGCCTCTTTCACAAGCTTCAAGTTACTCCGGTCTGTGAGATCGTAAATCATGACTTTCGTTGTTGCCTGCGTTCTGATCGGAGATATCCTTCTCTTTTCTGTAATGCCGATGCTTGGGGACTCATTGTAAGGCACTGGTTTCAGATCCTGATAAGAATGACCCAGCACGATGAGATGGTTGTCGTCCACGTAGATTTCACTTGGTTGGAACTGCGTGACTTGCGTTTTAGGAAAATCAAGGATACTCAGCACTTTCATCTGCTCAGCCGGATAAGCTTGTGTGACTACGATGCGCTGCTTATTCACGGTATAGATGTATTGTCCATCTGACTTGACGACATCGGATTCATCCACGCCTTGGACTTGTACGTTCGTTCCAGAGTATTCGGGTGCAGCAGCCTTGCTAGCTGTATCTTGCATTGCGACACCAGCACTGCTGGCGGCAGCTGGCGCTGAGGAGGTACTCAGGGATTCTTTTTTGAATTCATTAACCATTTTGCCATCTGTAAACGAATAGTTAGGTTCATTCTGCGTCAACAAAGTGACCAAGTGGTCATAGGTTCCGACAACCGGCAAGCTGTCAGCCTGCTTCGTAATGTTCACAGAGCTGGTTGCAGAGTCCCACCGGACAACAAGATTGGCGCTTTCCATGAAGAAACGCAGCGGTACGTAAAGAGAGTCATCCACGATTCGCGTGATGCCTGACATGGTAGTTGCATTCCCGTTGACATACGCATAATCCGCATTCAATGGCAATTTGAGCTCGTACCCCTTGCCAGTAATCACCGCAGTACGTTCAGTTTCTTGCCACGTCACGTCCATGTCTAAAGCGTTTGCAAGATCCCGTACAGAAGCCATTAGAATTCCGTCCATCATGCGAGTTTGCTTCGAGAAAGCGATCGGCTGGTCCTCGAGCTTAATCACAGTTTCCTGACCAGCTTTCGAAGTCACAGGCGTAAAAGCGGATGTTAAGATTATCGCGGTAAGCAGGAGGCCGGCGGCCCAAACCTTTTTCTTCATCTATCTCATCCTTTGCTTAGTTAGTGTTCGTTACCATTATTTTTATCTGTACCCATTTAACGGATAGAAAGGTGAATTTGTTTCGCTTATTTTAAAATATTTTTACAACGTTGAAAATAGCGATAAGTACCCTTTTTGGTATAAAATAGGTATATGAAAAATATGGAGAAAATGAGTCGTCGTTCCTTTATAAAAAAGGGTCTGCTGCTTGGCGGTGGTTTACTGGCAGTCCCCCCAGTAAGTTATGGCTACGCGACGTGGCTGGAGCCCCGATGGTTGCAAGTCGAGCGCATTACGCTGTCGTTTCCTACACTGCCTGAGGCATTCAAGGGGTTGCGCGTGGTGCAATTCAGTGATCTGCATTTCGGCTTCCACCTGGATGTCAAACAATTAGCTAACGTCGCGCATGTCATTCAAGCGGAAAAACCGGATATCGTATGCTTTACTGGCGATCTCGTCGATTATGCGATTGGACCGTCTGGTCAGGCAATTCGAGAGGTATTGCGTACGATCACAGCGACTTACGGCTGCTATGCCGTACTCGGCAATCATGATTACTATGGAGATGTAGAAGAAGTAGCGGACGTTCTTGAAGGCGGTGGCTTCCACTGCCTGCGCAATAAGGGTATGCGGATACAGAAGGGCAATCAATCCATTTGGATCGCAGGCATCGAGGATATGTGGGAGGGTGTCCCTGATCTCAAAGCCGCTATGAAGTCGGTAAAAAAAGAAGAGTGGGTGCTCCTGTTATCCCATGCACCAGATTTCGCCGATGTTGCTGCTGTTGAACCTATTCAGTTGCAGCTCTCAGGACATTCCCACGGTGGTCAAGTGAGACTACCGATTATCGGACCGCTGGCATCTGTGCCTTATGGCGTCAAATACCCGGCTGGGCTGTATCATGTTGGGCTTAATAAGTCACTAGCCCTCTATACGAATCGAGGAATCGGTGTGTCGGTACAACCCATTCGGTTCATGTGCCGACCTGAAATAACGGTGTTTACGTTGGATTAAATGAATGGGCCGTCCCAAAAGGTTATTTTGACCTTAAGGGACGGCTTTTTGCTCATTACGAAAAAGAGATTAACCGATATCGGTCCCGCATATTTAATAAAGTAAAGCAGCAAGTTCTTCTGGCAAAAGTAACACAAAGTTAGGGAAGGTTGTGGTTCCATTGCCAAATTATCGAAATGAGCGAATCGTAAAATTTGTGGGGATTTTCTTAGGACTAATTATATTATCATTCATAGCTAGTCAATTCTTAAGTGGTTTGTTAGACCCTGTTGGTGATGAAGGTACAATAATCGTTCTCTGCATCGTAATTTCTATTCAATTGTCCTTGCTTACTGCTATTGTACTTACAAGACAAAAGAAATGAATGTGTCGAAACGGCTGTTCCTTTACTAAAAAAGGCAAGTAATCACATTTCGCGTGATTACTTGCCTTTCATATTTATATGGTTACTTGGTCCGGTCTTGATCGACGGGCTATAAGAAGCAGCAGTGATTTTGCTTCGTTCCCTACGAGAACTTAAATTTGCAGATTAATTTACCTAACAAGAAAGTCCCACCTCAGTTTGACAGAGGTGGGATTTTTTTTCTGGAAAATTGAAGTGGGTGTTCTTGATGACAAAGCGTATAATGAATTCGAAGCAACTGATCCTTCTGGCTAGAAAGGAGTCCTCATGCAAACGTATAGCCTGATCGAAAATCTTTTATTTCCTCCGATATCCTTGAACAGACAGAAGCTGGAGAAGCAGTTAGAAGGAAAGACGGTGCTCATAACTGGTGCCAGTTCCGGAATAGGCGAGCAGCTCGCTTATCTCCTCTCTGACATGCAAGTTCATCTGATCTTGGTGGCTAGACGCGAGGTCAAGCTCTTAGCTATGCAAAGTGAAATCGAAACGAAAGCAGCGCGAGTAAGTGTGTTCCCTGCGGATCTTCGAGATGAAAAGGACATGGAGGGGTTGCTGAGCTTTCTCCATCAGCTTCCAGATGGGTTGGATATCGTCGTTAGCAATGCGGGCCATTCGATCAAGCGTTCAATAAGGCAGTCATTGGACCGCTATCACGATTATACGCGGACCATGGCGATTAATTATTTTGCCCCAGTTCAACTGCTGTTGTCTACCGTACCACTTCTTGAGAAAAGCCAAGGGCACGTCATAAATATCTCGACGATCAATGCCATGCTGCTCCCTTTGCCGCATTGGGCGGCGTATCAGGCATCGAAGATCGCCTTCGACACCTGGTTTCGTTCGGCCGCTCCCGAGTTAAACAGGATGGGGATCGCCACGACCTCCATGTACCTTCCACTCGTTCGAACTCCCATGATGCTGCCAACCGCTGCGTATCGGAACATGCCTGCCATGACTCCACAGCATGTTGCCAAGATGATAGGTAAAGCGATCTATACGCGAAGGCATGTTTTCAAACCATGGTGGCTGATCTTCGGACAGCTAGCTTCCGTTCTGTTCAGAAGATATTGGGAAACTGCCATGCCAAGGATGCTTGGGAAAAAGGATAATAGCCATGAGAATGTTTAAACTGATTTATGTGTTATACACAATTAGACTGCTCTCACTGCTTGCGTTGTTTCGTTTAGCTTCTGCCATAACTACCTCAGGCATCAATCTGATGACTTTACTGCATTTTGCAGCTAGAAGTTACGGGGACAAAATCGCTTTAGTAGACGAGCAAGAAACCCTAACCTACAACCAATTGTTTGCACAATCCAATCAGTTAGCGACCGTATTGAGAATGAGGTATCAACTTGGGATCGGCAAGAAGGTGGGCTTTTTGTGCAAGAATCATGCTTCTTTGGTGAAGGCCATCTATGCGGTTTCTGTTACGGGGGCGGATAGTTATCTCCTAAATGCAGAAATGAGCAAGGGGCAATTGCAAGCGATTCTGGCGCGTAAAGAGTTGGACCTCTTGGTCTATGACGAGGAGGTAAGCTCCTTGCTTGAGCAAACTACGTACACGAATGCCAAATTGCCCAGTTATCATGATACCTTGCCAGCGATAAATAACATGCTTTTTGCAGCTTTCGACGAAAAACAAACACACAAACAACGACGAGCTTCCTCTGGGAAACTAGTTCTGCTGACAGGCGGAACCACAGGAAACGCCAAAGAAGCGGCACACAAACCTTCGCTATTCAATTATTTGGATCCTTTTACAGACTTCCTGAAGAGACTCCGAATTATGAAAAAAAATACTGCGTATATTGCGACACCCATTTATCATGGTTATGGCGTAGCGGTGTTGCTTTTATTCTGCGCTTTGGGCAAAAAAGTCGTGATTTATCGCGGTTTCGATGCAGAGAAAGCATGCCGATTGATTCGGAAGCATCAGGTTGATATCGTAACGGTTGTTCCCTTAATGTTACATAAAATGTTAAAAACGAATGTAAACGATATGAAATCACTCTCTTGCATTGCTTCAGGCGGTGCAGAGCTCAATCCCAAACTGGTTAAAGAGACGATGCGTCAACTAGGAGAAGTGTTGTACAATCTGTATGGTACTTCGGAAGCGGGCCTGAATATTATCGCTGTTCCACAGGATTTGACCTACTCCGCACATACGATCGGCAGGAAGATGAAGGGTGCCCAGTTCAAAATCATGAATGATCAGAAGGAAGAAGTTGAGGTCGGCAGCGTAGGTCAATTTTGTATAAAAAACAGTTGGTCTATGAGAAACAAGGCTGATGCCTGGATTGAAACCGGTGATTTGGGTTATCAAGATGAGCAGGGTTATTATTTTCTGTGTGGGAGAGCGGACAGTATGATTGTCTCAGCGGGGGAAAATGTCTATCCTTTGGAAGTGGAACAAATCGTGCGGGGTCACCCTCTCGTTGAGGATGCGGCCGTCATCGGGATCTCGGATGAGTATTTTGGGCAGCGGTTGAAAGCTTTGGTTCAATTGACTCCTGATGCGATAATAACAACAGAGGAGCTGTTGGAATGGCTGCGCACCCGATTGGCACGATTCCAGTTGCCGAAAGAAATCGTCCTCGTTGATCATTTGCCTTATACACCTTTAGGTAAATTGGATAGAAAAGTGTTGAACTAGGCTTTTATATATCATTAATAAAGAAGGAGGTTAGGATGAACAGATCTGAATATAAAGATTTTTACGATAAGATTGGAAGATTGAATGGTTGGGATTTCAGTCAGTTAAAGACAACTTCTGAGGGCGAACAATGGGATTTCTACAAGGAAGTGACCCAAAGATGCAAGCCACACGATATTTTATTAGATATAGGTACGGGTGGTGGTGAGGCTTTATTAACCATCGCGGATGCGGCACTATTGCTCGTTGGTATTGATAACTCCACAGGAATGATCGAGTCAGCCAATCATAATTTGAAAAAATCCAACAAAACAAATATCCGATTTTTACAAATGGATGCTGAAGAATTGGCGTTCCCTGCTTGTTTTTTTAATGTGGTGTCCTGCCGGCATAGTGAGTTTAACGCCAAAGAGGTTGCAAATTCTTTAGCCAATGATGGTGTATTCTTAACGCAGCAGGTTGGGGAAGCGGATAAATTAAATTTGAAGCAGGCTTTTGGAAGAGGGCAGCAATTTCATGTTGAGGATGGTTTATTAAAAGATACATATATCGCAGAATTAGGCGAAGCAGGTTTCCGTGAGATTCAATATTATGAATATAACGCAACAGAGTATTTTCAAACCTACGAGGATTTGGTTTTCTTCTTGAGATTCACGCCTGTCATACCAAATTTCGGGCAAATGGATAACGATTTTGATAACCTTCGAACATTTATTGAAGCCAATCAAACAGAGAAGGGAATACGGACGAACTCCAAAAGATTTATGATAATTGCGAAGAAATAATCCCCCCAAAAAAAGGAGCAATGAAGCTATGTACGAACATCTCGTTGTATTCAAGTTCAATAGCAACATCACGCCAGTCAAACAGCAGGAATTACTGGACCAATTACTCGCGTTTCGGGATCGTATTCCCGGGATATGTGAGTTAAGTGCAGGCATCAACGTAACAGAAGAAACTCAAAATATAAAGGGTTACACGCTAGGATTACGGGTTACTTTCGAAGACCTTGCGTCCTTACGTTCTTATGGTCCGCATCCGGTTCATCAGGAGTTTGTTCAATCGCTGGATGGCCTGCTGGAAGATGTGATCGTAGTTGATTACCCGAAGGTTTAATCACTCAGTACGAGGCTGCCGACATAAATCGGTAGCCTCGTTGCGTCTGAATAGAGATTAGTGACGGTTTACTCCTGTCAGATGGTATATACAAGCTCACCGAACATACAATGAGATTGTACAAGATACTGCTTGACGATGGGGGCACTATGAATCCTAAAACACGTATGATCTTACAAATCGCCGCGACTTACATGGGGACAGTTGTTGGTGCAGGATTTGCCTCGGGGCAGTCTATCATGCATTTCTTCACGATATACGGAGCCTATGGCGGAGTTGGGATCTTGATTGCAACGTTCTTTTTTATATGGATTGGTACGAAAATGATGATTCTCTCCCACAGACTTAAAGCCTCCTCCTACCAGGAGCTCAATTATTATCTATTTGGAGATATTTTTGGGAAAGTCGCGAATACATTGACGTTTATCATCTTATTTGGCGTAACCGCTGTGATGATGTCCGGTACGGGCTCTATTTTTGAGGAGCAGCTGGGGCTGCCTTATCAATTTGGTATTATCATTAGTATTTTGCTGAGCTATCTGGTTATGAGTAAAGAAATGAATGGCATTTTGGCGGCCAATTCGCTTGTGATGCCTTTGATGCTTTTTTTCATGGTCCTTGTGATCATCCGAGTTGTTGACGTGAATGGAATTGGGGAAGCTACGAATTGGCAAGGGCAGCAATCATTGAATCATTTCAAATGGATCATTAGTCCTTTCACCTATGTCGCATTGAATTTTGCTTTTGCTCAGGCGGTCTTGGTGCCATTGGGTAGTGTGGTGAAAGATGAGAGTATCTTGAAATGGGGAGGTATTTGGGGTGGCATAGGGCTTGGCGTTATGCTGTTTATTAGCCATTTTGCGATACATTCACGGATGCCCGAGATATTGAGTTTTGATATTCCGATGGCTGAAATTATTCGAGATTTCGGGCAGTTTTTCCATGTTCTATTCATATTGGTCATATACGGGGAAATATTAACAACGATTATTGGAAATGTGTTTGGAATCACCCGACATATTGGGCGTATTTATTCGCTTCCTAGGAATTGGATAGTTCTAGCTATTTTGTTTACCTGTTTGTTAATCAGTCAGGTTGGTTTCACATCACTTCTAACTTATTTGTATCCGCTCTTCGGGTATATGGGGATGATTCTTCTTGTTTTTTTAGTCGTAAAACCTATACCTAGTAAGTAATTTTTTGTAAAAAATCGAAGGAGCATTAGTCATGCTAGTAAGAAAAATAACTGATTTGGAGATTCGACGTCTAGGGCATAGGGATGTTTCGAATATTAGGGCACTTATGGTTGATGTCGTATCTCGTCTGTCTTCCCAAGATCTTTTTGCGATGGGCGACGAAGCGTACTTACACACGCATGTTCAAGAAAAAGGTGAAATCTACGGCGCATTTCTACAAGGTGAGCTTGTTGCCTATACAGTTCTGGCATTCCCCGGACGGAGTGAAAGTAATCTTGGCAGAGAGTTTGGGGTGCCTGAGCAAGAGTTGCCTGAAGTAGCTGTTCTAGATGCAACAATCGTCCATGAAACTGTTCGGGGCTTGGGTTTGCAACGATATTTCCATGAGTTACGTGAACAACGCGCTCGAGAAAACGGCTGCAGATATCTGTACTCAACCGTTTCTCCCTACAATGCTGTGAGCATTGCAAATCTAGAAGCGGAGGGATTCATCCTTCAATTTACCCGATTGATGTACGGTGGCAAATTGCGGCATTGCTATGCGAAGAGGTTATAGTTATCGTCCGGTTTTCAAATTGTGATGCGACGCCTGTAAGTTATATTCAACATCATGACCATATGGTAAAATGAAGAAAATAATTTCAGGCGGGTGAAAAATGGATAGAATTGCATTAGCCAATGAGATTTATAAGACAGCGCATCTGACAGGAACGTTTCAGTTGAGGTCGGGAAAAGTTTCAAATGATTACTTTGATAAATATTTATTTGAGTCAAATCCAGTGTTGTTAAATGAAATCGCGGAGCATTTATCCAGATTAATCCCAGATGGAACAGAAATACTCGCGGGTCTAGAAATGGGTGGCATCCCGATTGCGACTGCTTTATCACTCAAAACGGGTATTCCCGTTGCCTTTGTTAGAAAAAAAGCGAAAGAATATGGCACTTGCAAGCTGGCAGAAGGTATTGAAATTCAAGGGAAGCGAGTCTGCATCATTGAAGATGTCGTAACCACCGGTGGACAAATATTGTTGAGTGCCGATGATCTGAAGAAATACGGTGCACTTGTATCAAATGTATTATGTGTTATCGAGCGAGAACAGCATGGAAGACTGAATTTAGAGAATGCGGGGTTATCCTTCGTATCGTTGTTTAAGATGGATGAGCTCATTGAGGCACGTTCCGTAGCCCGATGATGAAGGACGGGAAAAAGCAGCCAATCATGGCTGCTTTTCTTTTTTTAATTATTCTACCATGGGATTGAAAATCGGTGGCGTGTACTTTTCCAATTCAACGTACCTGTTAATACGAGTGTGGCGATATAGAGAAATAAGGAACAGACGATTGAAGTGATTACACACCATACTTGTGGCATACCATAGCTGACAAAATAGGTATAGGTCCAGTGTCCGCATATCAGCATCAGCATCATGCAGATCGCAACTTTGACATAAGGACGAATACTCCAATAAAATCCGATCGAGCTTGAGATGGAAAAGAAGTTCAGCAGTGTTTGCAGCACAATGCCGATACCGATACCAAACGCAACGCCGATTATGCCATATTGGCTGCCGAACACGAAGATCGAGACACTCTTGAATACGGTGGCTATTATGTAATTCCACAGCGTAGCTTTTGCACGGCCGAGCCCGAGCAGAATCGCATGAAGCGGAGCGTCAAAATAATGCAGGAAAAACATCGGTGCCAATATTTTTAGAAGCAATCCTGCTTCCGGCGCATGATAGACAAGTGTCGTTAGTGGAGTTGCCCACTCGTAGAGGATAACTGTCGCCGGCGCGCCGATCAGGAGTCCCAAGATCAAAGCCTGATTCATCCGTTCATGGATGAGCAGACTGTTCTTGTTCGCCGCTGCCTCACCAATCGCAGGGATGAGAGCGGTCGACAAGGACTGCGTGATAAAGCTTGGCATGAACAACAGCGGAAATGCATAGCCGGCAAGCATACCGAATTGTTTCGTGGCTAACGCCGTGCCAATGCCAGCCATCGCCAAACTCGTTGTGATTAGAAGCGGTTGAAAGGTGCTGTATAACGAATGAATGACACCGTGCCCGGTCGTCGGCAGTCCGATCTGTAACAGCTCGCCCAGTGTGCTTCTTCCTTGTTTCAAGTGGTTGGCCCAAGTCTCGCCCGGCATCTTCTTTTCACCGTAAAGCTTGTAGCTTGCCACCAGGAAGAGAAGGCTGATCGCTTCGCTGACAACAGAGGCAGCCATGGCTCCGGCAGCCGCATAGGCGACGCCATAAGGCAGTAATAGGTGTACCAGCGCAAGTACACAGGCGATTTGTACGGTATGCTCCAGCACATCGGAAGCGGCAATGGTTTTCATCTGCTGCATGCCGCGGAAATACCCCTTTAATACGGCGGAGACCGCGACAATCGGCGCGATTGGCGTAATCGCCAACATCGCGTAATATGCGCGTTGGTCGCTTAGCAGAATGGAGGCGATCCATTCAGAGCCAAGTAAAGATATGGTCGTGAGCGCTACGCTCAAGACGCCCGTGACAGCGAGTGAGACATGCAGGATGCGCCTCACTTTCATCCTTTCACCGCGAGCATTTGCCTCTGCGACCAACTTTGAAATTGCCACCGGCAATCCAAGCTCCGTAATTGTGATGACGAGCGGGACAAGCGGATGAGCCATCATCAAGATGCCGATTCCCTCTGCGCCCAGTACGCGAGCGATATACATGCCGCTGATAAAACCGAGAATACGGTTGATGAAAGCTGCGGCAGACAAGACCAGCGTACCTTTCATGAACGATTGCCCATGTTGTGACATGACTTGTATCCTCCTGTTTATCGAATACTTAAATGTATTCAATAATTCGAAAAGCATGCGAACAAGCAGGTTTTGATTTCATTGATCAACAACCACATGACGGCAGCTAACACCGATCAGCAAATCGGGTTAGTTGAACTAAATGGTAATATTTTGTACAATTAACACGTACCAATACCAACGAAATGGAGAATGACAAATGATTACTAAAGTCGGTCAAATTATGTTATATGTGAATGACCAAGAGGCGTCTTTGAAGTTTTGGACAGAAAAATTAGGGTTTACACTCGTTTCTGAAGAAAATCACGGACCGATGAGATGGTTTGAAATTTCTCCAACTAACGATGCGCAAACGAGCATCATACTCCACAACAAGGATCTCATTGCCAAAATGCAGCCGCAATTAAATCTCGGTACACCATCGTTATTGTTTTTCTCGGATGATCTTGATAGCTTGTATCAAGAATTTAAAGACAAAAACATCACAGTTGGTGACCTTGTGACGATGCCTACGGGAAGAGTTTTCAACTTTGCCGATGATGAAGGAAATTACTTTGCGATTCTGGAGAAAAAGTAATTATTGTTGCCCGATAAACGATAGCAGGAGCTGCATGGAAGCAGCTCTTTTTTTATTTCAATGAGGTACGGGGGGCATATGCAGAAAGTCATCGATGAATTAGTCCGTCATTATTTTACAGATTCGGTTTATGAAATGGAGTCGGTTCCATTCGGATTGACAAACCTCACCAAGATCATAAAGATTCATGGAGAGAAGGTTGTCATTCGTATCTACAATCCATACACCAAACATATAGAGGGCATTGGACTAGAAGACAGCATAACGTCGTTTTTAAGTAACAATCATCTTTCGTTTCAAGTGCCTGTATTTCTTCGTACACGAACTGGGGAGGCATACGTACAATTGTCGAACGGCATGCTAGGAGCAATCGTATCCTTTGTTGAAGGCGACGTTCCTGGAATGGTAGACATCCAGCATGCTGCTGATTATGGTCATGTTGTCGGGGAACTCTCATCTGCGCTAAATCGGTATGGAACAGGGGATGTGCTATTCCCTGGGAAATCATTTTTGGAGATGTATGCTATTCATCCACTTGCCGATCATCAGGCTGTAAAGTCATTTATGGATGCCCCACCCTTTGTAATACCTGAGAAGTACCTGACTTTCTATGGCGAAATGGTATCTTCCGTCGAGAAGAACAAACACCTATTAACGGCTCTGCCCAAACAACTAGTGCATCACGATGTATTGATATTTAACTTATTGGCTCAGGGTGGCAAAATCCGGGGAGTACTGGATTTTGATTTGACATCGTACGATGTGGGCTTTATGGAGTTCGCCATTTGCCTTAATCATGTGCTTCAAATGAGTCATGGTTCGATGGAAATGACCGAGGCCTTCATTAGAGGCTATGCTAAATTTCGCAAATGCTCGATGCTAGAAATCGAACAACTGCACTTATTGACCCAGGTTTATCATGTAGCGGTACTTCATTTTTATATGGGTCAGTATTATTCGGGTAACGACATCGAACAGAACTTCACTTACATTCTCAATCAATTCTACGCGAGACATCACTGGTTGAATGAACATGGTGCACGCATTCAGGAATTATTACAATTAGTTAATCTGGAGGGAAAATGATTACTTTTAACATTTGCTTCATTAGACAAGGCGATCATGTGTTATTGCTGAACAGAGAGTTCCCTAGTTGGATGGGATGTTGGAATGGGATTGGCGGGAAGCTTGAAATGGATGAATCACCAAGGCACTCCATGGTTCGCGAAATAACCGAGGAGACCGAAATAGCGGAATCGGACTATCAACTGCAGTATAAGGGACTGGTAACGTGGACAGTAGATCACGAGCAATTCGGGGGCATGTATTTGTATGCAGCACAGATTCGGGAAGATCTTGTTTACGAAACGTCTAGGAAAACAACGGAAGGCATTTTGGACTGGAAATCCACGGCTTGGATCATGAACCCGAAGAATCAAGGTCTCGCTGCGAATGTGCCAACCGTAATGAAGTATATAAATGAAGAGACCCCCTATCATCACCATTGTACCTATCTAAATGGAAAACTGGCGGCTGTTTCATCGGAAGTCATTGAGGATTTGACTGGTAGCGACGAACGGATGAAACAATATGTAGCGTTATTCAATGAAAAATTGCTCAGCGATCGAGTTATTTCTAATACATCATGGAAAGGATGATTGTAAAAATGGGAAAATTAACGCCTTATCTTTTATCAGAGGATGCGCGGTCTCAAGCAGCGTTTTACATACAATCGCTTGGTGGTGAGATCATTTCTGTCATGACGCATGAACAGTTAATGGGAGCACAACATGAATTTAAGGATAAAGTCATGCACTTAAGTATGGTTGTGGCCGGCGGGAATACCATTTTCATGACGGATAATTTTAAACCGTTTACGCCAGGACCAGGCATCTCACTAAGTATTTCGTACGAAACTGAAAATGAAGCTAGTGAAGCATTCGCGAAGCTTGCGGTAGGCGGTAAAGTGAGATATCCGATAGAACAACAGCCTTTTGGCTTATTCTACGGCGAACTTATGGATAAATACGGTGTAGCGTGGATGATTACTGCTGAACCGGAGGTATAAAATGATCTATGATAAACATTGGCAACTGATTTAGATTATGAATATATCCGAAAACATGATCATCAAATTTTAGTTGATTTAATTTTGAACAAAATTAGGGGAAATGAAATCTATATAGTAAGGAGCGAAAGGGTTTTAAGCTGGGAATCCTTTTAACTAAAAAGATATAATCTACGATCGAAAGAGTAGGGGAGTGAATCCAGCAATGGAGAACTATTGGAATCACAATACCGCGTTCCACGAAGAGTTGGTGGAAAATGCAAAGGTTCGTGGCGGACGAGTTCTCGACATCGGGTGCGGTGATGGCTTACTGCTTCAGCGCCTCGCCCCCTTCGCACAACAGGTTATCGGTATCGACCCCGATACGCAAGCCATTGCGAGTGCGCAAACGCGACTTGCTGGAGAAGCAAATGTAGTGCTCGTAAATAGTGACTTCCTTGCCATGTCAGTCCCTTCTCAAGAGGAACGTTATGCTACCGCCATCTGTGTAGCGACTTTGCACCATATGGAATTGGAGAGCGCACTGTTAAAAATGCGCCAAGTTCTCGCACCTGGCGGGCGGCTACTCATAGTTGGTTTAGCAGCTGACAAATCTATTCTGGATATTGTCATTTCGGGACTTCTTCTTCTGCCAATCCGTATCATGGACCGACTTCATGGCGGGATGAAAGATCCAGCTGTTCGGATTGCAGAACCTAAAGAGTCATTTAGCGAGATTCGCCAAGCGGTACACGCGGTCCTTCCAGGAGCAATTATCCGACGCCGTTTTTATTACCGTTACATCATTTCCTGGGACAAACCGATGGTTAAGTAGAAGAGGAATATCTGGAGGGTGTATATGGTTCAATCAATCGTACATATCGCACTAGTCGTATTTGATTATGATGAAGCAATCGAATTTTATACGAAGAAGCTGAATTTCACATTAGTTGAAGATACGTTTCAACCAGAACAAGATAAACGGTGGGTAGTCATTTCTCCGCCTGGCTCAGTCGGAACTACCATTTTACTGGCAAGAGCATCTAAGCCTGAACAAGAGGCGTTTATAGGTAACCAGGCTGGCGGTAGAGTTTTTCTGTTTTTAAACACGGATGATTTCTGGAGAGATTATAATGAAATGATCTCAAGAGGAATTGAATTTGTAAGAGAGCCCAAAGAGCAGTCGTATGGAATGGTTGCCGTATTTAAGGATTTATATGGAAACCTATGGGATTTGTTAGAACTGAACAAAGATCATCCCATTTCCAAGCGAATGAAGTAGCCGAAAACTTTCCAATATTAGCGTTATTCACGATCTGGTGAGTGAAGGAGTTGACCGCCGAATGACTACACGTTTGCCGCGCAAAATCACCAGAAGATCTTTTTTAAGCACATCAGGAAAATTGGTTGTAGGTGTAACTGGCGTATTACTTGGGAATACGGCTTTGTTCTATTACGGGGCAGTCCAGGGGAAAAAGCAGGATGAGGCGCATGGGACCACTATGGAGATTCCCAGTAGTTTCGTAAAGGTCGGCGAATTGGAGAAATTAAATGCCAGGACTGGCTTTGACAGGGTTAACTATACCGCTACGATTGAGGATGCCTGGGTAAAAACGCCAAAGCAAGGCTTCGTCTATGTGACGAAAGATGAGAGCGGCGCGCTTATCATTCTTTCACCAGCATGCACGCATCTAGGCTGTTCGGTGGAGCCTGCTACGGAAGCACAGCGGAGTAAAAAAAAGGAGCTATTCTTTTGGTGTCCATGTCACGGGGCAGAATTCGATATCGTGGGAAATGATGTCGGTATGGCGCTGCCAAGATTGGAAAGGTATAAGCCCCTCATCATTGCTGGTGACGTGTATGTGGATATAGCGGCTCCTGAGCGGCATTCGTGATTGCAAAGTGTTGTAACTTGCATGAGACACTCTTCAAACTGCAACCATCCTACTCTCCATCTACTGAGAAATGCAAAAGTGCAACTTTTCTCTATCAAATACACGATTTCAGCTAAAATTGATGCAAAAAGGCATCAATTTGTGTATATTCCGCTCTGTTTAGTCCTTTTCGACCCCAAAAGATGCCTTTTTGCATGTATTTAAAACGTTGAGGTGAATTCCCTTGAAAAGGATGCTCTTTTGCATTTTTGCCATCTGTGAACCGAACCTAAATAAGGGGGAAGCTTCACTTACCTCAAAAACTTCTGCTAGGTGAGTAATCCTTCTATCGAAGTCTTTCGAGGATGAACGACAAACAAAAACCACAACCGCGTCGGTTGTGGTTTTCACAATGTGCTTTTAAGCATGTCTTCGAGCCCAATATTGCTTCCAATGAAAATACATGAAACATCCAAAGCAAAAGCCGCTTAACGCCAGCACGACAGCTAGGGTCAGCATACTTAATGTAATCGCAGCCAGTGTCACGAAATTGAAAATCGAAGCCGTTAAGGTAACGATGAGAAAAAGAATGGCCAACAAATTGTTGAAACGCAGCAGCTCGCGGCTTTCCGTTCGTGAACTGACAGGGAATAGCGGCGATAGCAGCCGGACAAATAGATTGTATTTTATGCCATAAGAGCGACTAATTAGCTGTACGACCAATGGAAGGACTAGAATCCAATTCTGTTGACTGAGAACACTGACAAGAATACTTAGCAGAATACCTAGTTGATTACCCCGCACATGATGTAAAGGAACCTCATCCACACAATCGTAATTTCCCCGTAAAAGTTGGTTCGTCATGGTCATCCTCCATTCAGAATGAATAGTTAGTATCTACATTATACACTAATCCACACTATTCTGATAGGAATAAAATAAATTATTTACCGCGGATTTTTCATAAACATACTCGGGGTCATACCCTGCCATTTACGGAATTGATTCGTGAAGTGATTATAATTTTGAAAGCCAACATTATAACAAACGTCAGAAGCACTTTGTCCCGAATGGGCTATCATCATAACCGCTTGTTGGATCCGCATGCGATTCAGTGTATCAATGATGGAATAGCCGGTGCTCTCTTTGAACAGATGAGATAATCTCGACGGGGAGAGGCCGACTGTTTGTGCAAGATCCTCAATACGTATCTGTTCGCGCATCTGCTGCGAAAGCAGGTGAAGAACTTCTTCGATGCGGGGGTCCATTTTGCGGATGCTTTTCTGCGCCATGATAAGAAGTACTTCTCGCAAAGAACTGCAACAAAGCTCGAACCAATACTCGCCGCGTTCCCGGGAATCTGCTAATATGCGGGTGAAAGCTAGGTAAATTCGCTCTTGGATGGATTCGTTTTCGATCGTTAGAAAAACCTGATCTTCCTGTGGAAGCAAGTTGGTTTCCGTTATGATTGGGGGAAAATGCGCCCATACAAATTGCCAGGTTTGGTTCTTCATCGTGCCATAATGATGGGGAGTATCAGGTGCTAGTAAGATAATGTCCCCTTTGTTGCAGACACGTTCTATGCCGTGTTGTTTTACGAAGCCAGATCCCTCTAAGGTAAACATGATTAGCCAATCATTAAGACCATGAGGGCGTTTCATTGCATACGTATCAGGCTCTATGTAATGGCCGGCGAGGAGTTTATTCACATCCAGTTTCATGATGGGGGACCTCTTTCTCACGTGTTTGATAGTTTCTAGTATAGCATGAAATAGCAGGATTATAGGAATGATTAGCATGATTATTACTTCTATAGGATCGGATTTTTCGATATGCTTAATACAAGAAAACAAGTCGATTACGGAGGTAAGAGCGATGACGAAAGCACTATTGAGACTGACGAAGGAACAAAAGCAGCATTTTGAGACAGAAGGATATGTGATCGTGAAAGGGTTGTTTTCAGAGGCAAATCTTGCTGAAATTGACGAGACCTTTGAAGCGATTAGCCATCAAAAGATTCCTGGTTATTTTGATCCGGAGCTGACGGCGGAAGTCGTAGATCCTTTGAAACGCTACCCGCGTGTCATGCACCCGCATCGGTTTAATGAGACTGCCAAAACCTATATGCTGCATCAGCCCGTATTAGAAGTGTTAGCAGATTTGTATGAGGAAGAGGCACTTGCTGCTCAAAGTATGTTTTATTACAAACCGCCGGGCTCCCGGGGGCAAGCGCTTCATCAGGATAACTTTTATCTGCAGGTGGAGCCAGGCAATTGTATTGCGGCTTGGACAGCGATTGACGCGGCTGATGAGGAGAACGGTGGACTGCTCGTTGTCCCCAAAACGAATGAACTCGAAATTTCATGTCCCGACATCGCGGATGCGAAGGAATCATTTACGACTCACTACGTGAAGCCGCCCAAAGATGAGAAGGCCATGCCCGTCATCATGGACCGAGGCGATGTACTCTTTTTCAATGGAAATTTGATTCATGGTTCATATCGCAATAAGTCCACGGATCGCTTCCGCCGTGCGTTCATCTGCCATTACGCCAATGCCTCTGCGACGCATATTAACACTCATTATCGACCTCTGTACCGCGCGAACGGGGAAGCTGTTTCTTTGGAGGCTAATCCGGATGGCGGACCGTGCGGCAACGAGTTTGAAACCGTGTATCCACATTAAATAGAAATAACGGAATGTAGGAATCGTTCTAAGGCAGCGTTCATGGCCTCGGGACGATTCTTTTTTGATAAATAGTGAGGATTCCGCCGTATTTCGCTTGACAGGCTCAACGGTTCAATTTAATCTAGAGGAGATTGTTAAACGTTTAACCGATGGAGCTGAAACATAGATGAGTAAACCAAAACAAGTCACAATTGTAGAAGTGGCAGCAGCAGCAGGGGTATCGATTGCCACGGTCTCCAATGTGCTGAATCGAGGTGGGATTCGTTCGTCCAAGGAGACGATTCGCAAAGTCGAATTGGCGGCAGAGCAATTGGGGTATCGACGTAACACCATGGCAGCTGGGTTAAGTCGCAACAAAACCTTTGAAATTGGTCTCATTGTTCCTGGGTTGACGAGTTATTACGGACGGTTAGCGGAGTTTCTACAGTTGGAAGCTCACCATGCGGGCTATCACTTATCGGTCTTTTCCTCCGGTGGATTCGATCCGACGATCGAACGAAGGAATTTAGAGGTTTTGCTGCAGCGCAGAGTGGATGGACTCATTTGTCACGGATTAGCAATGGGAATGGATTCTACGCGCGCCATCGTCAATAGCGGAACACCATTAGTGCTCATTAATGGCTGGGGATGGCCGGAGGATATTTCCCTTGGAGCCGTGAATTTAGGCTTCGCCGAGGCTTGCAGACAATCAACGAAGCTGCTTGTAGATCGCGGCTGTGATGAACTCATCTACGTGGGAAGCAGGTATTCTAATGTGATCGATGAGCAACGTCGCAAAGGATTTGCGCTGGGCATACAACAATTGGATGTGGAAGTTCCACATCGCATCGTTGAGATGAAGGGATTGGACTTGGCCTTATTTTTCCAAGAGGTATTGGCAGGGCAAGCTATGAGAACGGGTATCCTTGCTTTTGATGATCATGTTGCCTTACAGCTGCTTTCAGCTGCCAATAAGTTAAAGATCGACTTCCCTGGCAGACTACAAATGATCGGTATTAATAACGATTATATGGCGATGCATAGTTACCCTGGCATTTCTAGCTGGGACATTCCTTACCAACTTCAGGCCCAAATGGCCATCCATAAATTGCTTCATAAGTTTGGACATCAAGTTGATGCGGGTGAGGAACGAGAATTTGAAGTTCCGCTTTCATTTATAGAACGAGAAACAACTAAGTTGGCTGAGTAAAGAAATACGTCGCAGTTTCCTTTTGTTGGAGCTTGCGGCGTTTTTTATTGGACAGCTCCACTATTTCTTGAAATCGTCTGCTAGCTTCGACCATGTGTCACTTAATGAACAACATTTGACACAGTTAATACAATTCCCCTATAGTCAAAGTATTCTGATCCAAAAGGCAGGACTACGATGACCACTTATCCCTATTCACGTATTAAGGATGAAATCAAAAAGCGGATCATGGAAGGCGAATGGCTAGGCGATGCAAGGCTGCCATCTTCGCGTGATTTTGCTAAATTCTATAGCTCCAGTGTGAATACGGTGGAGAAAGCGATCAAGGAACTATGCGCGGATGGTTTGCTGAAGCGGGATAACCGCAGGGGCACCTACATAGACAAGGGTGTGACATTCCCTGGCGACCAGCAGAACCGCTCCGGATTAGTGGCGGCTTCGGTCATCGGGATTGAAAATCCGCTATGGGCGACTGCTTTGCGCGGGATTGAAGATGTGCTGCATCTGCACGGCTTTCATTTGTTAAGCTACAGCGATGATCGTAATCTAGATAAGCTGGAGTCGTTAATGAAAGGTGCGGTTGCCAAGCGAGTGGACGGCGTGATCCTTAGCCCGATTTATGATACCAAGCATGAAGAACGCAATCAACGGCTGTATCAACTATTACACAGCAATGGCATCAAGGTTGTCTGTCTCGACCGCCATTTATATAACAGCGATCTTCCCTATGTCACTAGCGATAATGTTGCAGGGGCATATAAACTAACGAAAATGCTGCTGGCAAAAGGACATAGACGCATCCTCTTCATTCGCAACTCAGATTTGAGCACGTTCCATGAACGATTACTTGGCATGAAGCAAGCGTTTATGGATGCCAGCCTCCCATTTGATGCGGAACAAGATGTGTTAATACCAACGGAGTTTGAAGATTTCGAAGATGAGCTGAAAGCTTATAGCCACAAGGTTGCAGCCTTGATAAAAGAAAGTGAATGTACCGCTATTTTCGCCGCGAATGATCAAATCGCAGAGGCGGTTATCGCAGCCACGGAGCTGCTTGCCCTCTCTGTTCCGCAGGATCTCTCGCTCGTCACCTACGATGCCCTGAATGTGAACCGTAAATTGAAGCGCAATGTTACGGGGGTTAATCAGCCCTTCTATGATATGGGGCGAGCCGCTGCAACGCAGCTTATGCATGAGCTGAACGGCAAAGATCATTTCTCCGTGCAGGGTCAGATTTGTCAGGCAGAAATCCACCTTGGCGATACGATATCTACTCAGAAGTAATACAACAAAAAGAACCCCATTCATGAATGGGGTTCTTTTTGTTGTATTAACTGTATTAAAGATAACGCAATACTAAATATTTAATTGACACAAAGATAGAGTGAATTTATTATTTAGGTATAAATATAATACAGATTCAATCAACTGTATCAATACAATTGATACAGAATTCGCCATCCCCCAATCAGACGGAGGTCCTCATCATGCCTGCTAAAGAATTGCTTTTTCACATAGAGAAGTGGCTCAAGGAAAAAGATCAGCTCATTTACAAACCGATCGCCAACGTCGATTTTCAATATACGCTTGTTAACCAATGGCTTCCTTACGAGGAAGCTGTTCAAGGCTCGTTCCAAGCCATTCAACCCGGCACCACATGGGGCGTAAGCTCGCACTACGGCTGGTTCAAAGCCACAGTAGCCATAACTCCCGAGTGTGCTGGCAAACGCGTGGAACTACATTTCAATATTGGCGGAGAGAGCACCATTTATGTGAATGGGAAGCTGGCTGGCGCAAGCGATTTGCAGCATACCGGCGTCATGCTATCAACGAGTGCTGTCGAGGGAGAAATTTACGAAATCCTAGCCGAAGTCTATGCAGGTCATGATCGTGCATTACCCGTTTATGGCACCTCACAAGTCGTTACTGTGCATGAAGAACTGTATCAGTTCTACATCGACCTGCAGACCTTGCTTCAACTCCGCAACGGGATCGACCCTGCTTCCTTACGCGTTAGCGAGATCGATAAAAGCTTCCGTAAGCTTATCGCTACGTTAGATTGGGGTACCAACGACGTTAACGACGAGGCTGGACTAGCGAAGTTGGCTCATCTGGGTCGGCAAATTTTGAAACCGCTGCTAGATTGCGTGAACGGGTCTACAGTACCTAAGCTGTATATGATGGGACAATCCCATCTAGATATCGCATGGTTATGGCCGATTGAAGAGACGAAACGGAAAATTGCCCGCACCTTATCCAACCAGATGACGCTCTTGGAGCAGTATCCCGAGTATAAGTATGTGCAGAGCCAGCCGTATTTGTTTCAAATGGTAAAAGATCTATATCCTGAACTCTACGGACGAATGAAGTTTTACGTTGCCGAAGGCAGAATTATTCCAGAAGGCGGTATGTGGGTAGAACCAGATACGAACATCCCAAGCGGCGAGAGTCTTGTTCGTCAGTTCCTGTACGGCAAAGCGTTCTTCCGTGAACAGTTCGGTGTAGATAATGAAATGCTGTGGCTGCCGGACGTGTTTGGGTATTCGGGAAGCTTGCCGCAGATCATGCGGAAGTGTGGCATTCGATATTTTGCTTCAGTCAAAATGTATCAAACCTACGACAACGTAGCGGACCCGTTCCCCTACAATACGTTTACTTGGGAAGGGATCGACGGCTCGACCGTCAATGTCCATTTGCTGGATTATGGTCCATTTCCAAATCCGACAGATGCAGCGTATGTCCTCCTCCAGTGGAATGAACGCATCCAAAAACAAGACATTTCCACTCGACTCGTGCAATTCGGCTACGGGGATGGCGGCGGCGGAGCGAATCGCGACGACTTGGAGTTCCTGCGTAGATTAGGCAACTTGGAAGGTGCGCCACAGACGGAGATCGCTTCACCGATCGCCTATTTCGAGGATGTGCAGCAGCGAGGCATGCCGGATAGTCACTATGTCGGTGAACTCTACTACCCTGCTCACAGGGGAACGTTCACCAGCCAAGCGAAGATGAAGAGCGGCAATCGCGCAAGCGAATTTGCATTAAGAGAGGCAGAGCTTTGGAACGCGATAGCATCCAAATGGCACGGGCATCCCCATGCCAAACAATCCCTAGCGGATACGTGGCGTAACCTACTGCTGCTGCAGTTTCACGATATTTTGCCGGGGACGTCTATTACAAGAGTACATGTGGAGGCGGAGAAGGCTTTTGAAGAGGTGCTAGCATCAGCGAATAAATTAACGGGTGAAGCGCTATCTGCACTAACTTCGCCAACTAGCGAAGGACAGACGCTCTTCAATTCCTTAGCTTGGGAGAGGTCAGCAATCGTGGAGCTGCCATCCAGCGACGAAGGAAAATACCATTCCTACTCGCAAGTACATGGCGACAAAACCTATATCCAAGTGCAGCTTCCGGCTATGGGCTATACCACATTGGATATGGCCGCAAAGAACCAAGAATCCGTCATCAGTAACAAGCTTTCTGCAACACCAACATCGCTAGAAAATCAATGGCTGAAACTCAGCCTTAATGAATTCGGCGAAATCACCAGCGTGATCAATAAAGAATCGGGCGAAGACTGGTCGAACGGTCTGTGCAACCAATTTCTCATGTATCGCGATCAAACATCCAATTACGATGCGTGGGAAATCGACCGCCGTTACGCAGATTCACCGATTGAGCTGAACGAAAAAGCTCAGATCTCCGTGCTAGCCGAAGGCCCACTTTTCGCATCAATAGTAGTTGAGCGCAAGTTAAATCAATCGACACTTACACAAGAAATCCGCTTGGAAGCGAACAGTCGACGTGTTGATTTCCGTACGAAAATCATGTGGAAAGAGAAGCACAAGCTGCTGAAGGTTGGCTTTCATGTGAATCTGCACAGCCACGAGGTCCTGAATGAGATACAATTTGGATATGCCAAAAGGCCAAATCACTTCTCCCGTCTCCATGATGCAGATCGCTACGAAGTCAATCAACACAAATGGTCCGCCTTCGTGGAAGGAGACCGGTGCTTCTCCCTTTTGAACGATAGCAAATATGGCATGAATGCCTTCGGTAAGCATATGAACTTAACCTTGCTGCGCGCTCCCAGCTACCCGGACGATCGAGCGGATGAAGGCTTGCATGAGTTTACGTATGCGATGCACATCTGGAATAAAGGCTTTATGAGCAATCCAGTTATCCAAGAGGCTTACGAATTGAACAGTCCAATCGTAGCTGCTGCCGGCACTGTGTATCAACCATTCAGTCTAATGAGCTGCGATTGCGATAACATCATTCTCGACACGATTAAGCTTGCGGAAGATGGTTCCGGCGATTGGATCGTAAGAGCTTACGAAGCGAAGGGGGCAACAACACGTTGCTCGCTGGGCTTGGGCATGGACATCACAAAGGCTTACGAAACGGATATGCTGGAACAACAGGAAATCACGAACTACGGAGATCGAGCGGATTCCCGTACGCTTGCCTTATCCTTTACACCTTTTGAAGTGAAGACGATTCGAATGAGCTAGCCATATACGCCCTGGAAAGTCCCTATGATGCAAATCAGTAGGGACTGTTCCCGTTGAAAGGGTTATAATAGGGTGCATGGATTCGTGCCTAGTATAGATTAGACATAAGGGGGGGAACTGGAATGAAACTCTGGCGAATCGTTCAGGAAAAGAAGTATTTGCTGCGCATTTTTCTATGGATCAATTGCATTATCCTGCTCATCTTACTTTCATTTTCCAGCCTTATCTACGTGAATGTGGAGAAAAATGTGTTTCAAAGCGAATACGAGGGAAGCCAGAAGGTCTTGTCCCAGATGAAGTACAATATCGATTATTTGGACACGATGATCAGTAAGCTTACCTTTTCTACATACGGAAATAATGACGTCAAGGCGCTCATGTATTTGAATGACGAAGAGACGTATGATCATATGAATACGATTAATAAACTGAATGCGACCGTCGTCGCCAATTATCCGTTCGTTCAATCGGTCTATGTCTATAACAACCATAAGAAGATGTACTACTCGACATTTGGTGATTTGTACCATAAAGATGCTGAACTAGATAAGGTTCTCGCGGAGAATCCTCATATAACGCCGTTGAAAGCGATTGTGCGCAAAATGCAAACCGGTGGCAACAGCGCCAACCCTACCTACGATACCGTATTGAGTTACATCATGTTTGAAAATGTGGATGAAAAAGGCGTGATGGACGGCGCCATCATTCTCAATGTGAAATTAGACTGGCTCGTCGATAACATTCGAACAATTAACCAGTTTGATTCGCGAACGCAAAGCGATTTATACATTTTAGACAACAAGAATCAGTTCATTGAAACGGATACGAACCACCTGATCGCTGAAAATGCCTCGGCCGTTACGATTAAGCAAGCCTTCGAAACGTCGGTTTCGCAAGATGGAATGCATGCGGGAGAGCCGGCTGGATTTTATGAGTCCAAAGTGAATGGTGAGAAGTTCATCGTATCATATATCTACTTGGAAAATACGGGGTGGACGCTGTTGGAGGCGAAGCCGTATAAAGAAGTGTACGCGAATCTAAAGCAGCTGATGGATACGATTCTGTTAATTACGGGAGCTGTTTTTGTCGGGGCGCTGCTCTTAACACTTTCGGTTTCGAGAGGTATTTACAAGCCGGTGAGACGGCTCATGGAACAGACATCGCCTGGCGGATTGGGAAAAGAGGGGTTCCTGAAGCCTGGCGTGAAAGATGAGTTTTCCTATTTGACCGAGGTGTATCGGAAGTCCAGAGAGCAGCTGTACGAATACAACCTGGAAAAGAATAATAATACGAGTATTATGAAGATTTACTTTTTGAAAAAGTTGATGGCAGATAGCTACAGTATGAATGCAGCTGAATTTGAAGAGGTGCTGCGACTGTTGAATGTCAACTTGACGAAAGACAAACCGTTCCTGATCTGTGTTTTGCGTATCGATGAGTACAAAAAATTCCTAAGCCATAAAAGCTTGGCAGAAAGAGAACTGCTGCGCTTCGCGATCGCCAACGTCACGACGGATGCCCTATCCAAAATGAGTATCGCCCAAACCGTGGATATGAAAGATGACTCGTTCACCATTCTATTGAACATGTCTGATGGTCAAGAGGAATCCGTGGAACAGGTGGAACAAGCCCTGCAGGAAGCGCAGAACTACATTCAGAAGCATTACCATATCTCTTTTTCGGCGACGGTCAGCGATGTGATTAGGGAATATACCGCGATTGCCGGAGCCTATAATCATACTTTGGCGAATAGTTCCTATCGGTATGTTTTTGGCACGAAGTCTGTGATTACGCAAGCACTCATTGATGCGAATACAGAAAACGTAGATGTCGAGCATGTGTTGGAAATGGTCGGTAAATTTACGGATGCGGTGCCTAAAGGGAATGCGCTTAAAACGGAAGAAAGACTGCGCGAGGTTTTCGGGCAGATCCGCAAGTTGGACTATGGCAGCATCATGTTGGTGAGTATGCAGGTGGTGCACCATTTGAAGAAGACGATTTTTGAGATGAACCGCACGAGTAAAGAGCCGATTGCTGTTCCATCCAGACTCATGAGCCGTGAGCTGTATGAGGAGGAAACGATTGAACAATTCGAGGGACTTCTATTGGAAGCGGTCCGCGCCATTCATAGTGAGGGCGAAGAAAAAGGCATCCAAGGCAACCAAGTTGTCGCCGATACGATCAAGGAGATCATCGATTCCAACTATTTCGATTCCTCCCTCTCAGCTGCAAGTATTTCTGAAATGATGAGACTGCCTGCTTATAAATTGAGCAAAATATCCAAGATCCACCTCGGGATGTCCATTCCTGAATATATCAATCAGGTGAAGCTGCATAAAGCGGTGGAATGGATGGAGAACTCCAAGCTGAGCATTCAGGAGATCATGCAGCGCGTAGGGGTAGAGAACGAAAGCTATTTCTATAAGCTGTTCAAGGCTAAGTTTGGGATGACGCCAAGGGAGTATATGGCGAAGAGAACAAGATAAGCGGATTAGGAATCAGCGCAATTAGAGGAAAACGACCCGGAAGTCCATACATCTATGGACTTCCGGGTCGTGGCTTTTCATACCTTTATTTAATTGTGTAAGGCAGCTTAAATGTCCAAAGAAGTGTGCCGTTTTCCGGTTTGGTGCTGTCAATACCGAAATCGTTATCGTTCGTAATAACAAGTGTATCGCCATTAACGAGTGATACACCTTCGATTTTCTCATAAGGGAATTGGAACCCTACAGCATCCAATACTGTACGCTTCGTCGTAGGCAGGATACCACCAGCCTTCAGATCTGCCGTCGTCATTTGCTCAATCGTTTTACCTGCAGCTGTCGTAGTGTCGTACTTGCCAATAATATTGGTAGCTGTGGAAAGGTCAATGGCATAAATACGTTTCAACTGTGCTTTATCGCCAGAGAATTTATCCCGCTCATCGATTAACAACGTGTTCTCGTTCACGACAACCATATCGGAAATTACGATATCTCCTTGGGCCAAATCTTTAAATTGCTTCGCATCTTCAAGGACGTATACAAACTCGGCAACTGGGTTAAGCGTCGCTAGTTCAAACTTAATAATCCGGACCTGACGTGAATTGTCCATGGCCTTATCTGGATTACGAAGCGCATTCTGCATCGCCATGAACATATATTTGCCATCAGGTGTAATACCAACAGCTTCAGCTCCGCGGTTCTGGCGCAGTTTGTTGTACACTTCTGGCAGCGTTTCGCGGGATGGCACTAGCGGAGCGGACGCTTGGCTTGCCCAACCTTTAGGTACAATACGTTCAATGATCGTACCGTCGCGTTTCACATGAACAATGGACGGGCCGTATTCATCAGAAATCCAGAAGGTATCATCCTTAGGATTGTATGCCAAGCCTTCGATATCAAGTCCGTACGGGTCGTAAGCCAGTACTTTTTCGCCTTTCGCATCATAAGGCTCTTCATCACGCCCGCTAATATTTGGCAGCCCAGTAATCGTAGCTTTGCCTGATACAGGGTCAGTACCTGACAGCTTCAAAGGGAACTTGTCTAAAATGTTAATTTCGCCTTTACTAACCTCGATTTTATAAATCGTTGGGATATAGTCTGGAAGCGGGAAGGTACGCACTGTTTTACCATTGATCGTCGGTTGACCGTTCGGCCCGCGATCAGCTGTCGTATAGAATACATTATCAGGATCTCCTGGAAGGTGCGTTAACGAAGAGCCCACGCCCATTTTAATACCTTCTGCAAGATTAGGTGCCTTGAGCTCGTATTTACCCGTCAACACAGGCTTGTCCGTCAAAGCTACACTGTTACGAAACTCATCCCAATCAACATATTTACCCATGGCTTCAGAAAGCGCACGAACTGGCATGTACAAGCTGCCGTCCAAATTAACTGCTGGCGCTGATGGCTTTATGACTTGTCCATTGCTGGAGTACGTGACATTGTCGGAGGTTACCCCATTCACTTGATTAGCCATTACTGTCCCCGAAACAGCCACAGGAAGAGCAAGCAGTAAAGATGTCATTACGATCCATTTACGTTTCATTTGTAGTAAGTCTCCCCTCGAATTTTCCGAATTCTCTTAACCTCTTACTTATATCAAACCTATGTAATGGGCGTGTAAATGGCATGTTGCTAATTTGTAAATTTTTACATCTAGTACACGACTCATCCCATCTGAGCGATGCTTGAGCGATTATGATATACTGTATACGTGATATACATTTTCGGATTTGTATGAATGATGGAGGATTGAACATGGAGATCGGCGACGAGATCGATGAGGAAATTATACAAAGTTTACCATCTGGGGTAGCTCTAAGCTGGGGAATCATTAAGCAGCCTAGCAGAGGGCCCAAAGGTGAGCTTAGCATCAAAAAAATCGTCGATGCGGCGATAGTCATTGCGGATCGCGATGGACTTGCGGCGGTGTCGATGAGCAGAGTCGCGCAATCTTTGGGGTTCACGACGATGTCTTTGTACCGCTACATCACAAGTAAGGAAGATCTGCTCGTGCTGATGCAGGACGCGGTCTGCGACATACCGATTCCACCTGAAGTAGCGGGTAAACCGTGGCGGGAGGAAATGGGGGAATACGTCTGGGCTTGCGTAGATGTGTTCCGCAAACATGCTTGGTATGGCGATATTCCGATTACGAGCGTTCCCCTCGCGCCAAACAATCTTCAAGTGATCGATTGGATGTTGAGAATCATGCGGGATTTTCCGCTGAACGATTTTGAGAAAATGTCATTCTTGCTGCTCGTTAGCAGCTATTCTAGAGCATGCGGTCTGATTGCAAGAGACATGGATAAGGCCATCCGCGATGGTGCGAGTCTGGAAGCATTCAGCGGCATCAACTATGGTGCCGCACTGAAGCAGTTGGTCAAACCGGATCGGTTTCCCAATTTGTATCCCATCTTGATGGCCGGTGCTTACACAGATGAAGTGGAGAATCCAATCAGCAACGATCTGGATTTCGGACTCGAACGGATATTGGATGGGATTGAGCATTATTTGAAGCAAAAGGGGTAATTGAAGGGCTGTTCACAGTAGAGGGGATCTACTTGCGGGCAGCCTTTTCTTTTTGGTATTTACTTAAAAAAATGAGATATTTCACTTAAAATATGAAATAAGTGTTGTGGTACCAAGCGTTACAATGGGGACAGAAACGTGATCATGACACAGGAGAGGAAGAGACCAATGAGCTTAAGATCGATAGATCCATCGAAATTTAAAGGTATTTTCACAGCGCTGTTGACTCCGATGTATGAAGACGGAAGAATTGACTACGACTCGCTGACTAAACTAGTGGAGCATCAGATACAGCAAGGGGTCAAAGGCTTTTACGTTGGAGGAAGCACAGGGGAAGGCTTCATTCTGACTACGGAAGAGCGGATGCAGGTTCTGGAGGCGACGGTTCGCGCCGCACAGGGACGTGTTACATTGATCGCGCATGTTGGATGCATCAGCACGATGGAGTCCATGAGACTTGCACGGCATGCCGAGATGCAGGGCGTGGATGCGATCTCAGCGGTGGTTCCGTTTTACTATAAAGTGACGATGAAAGAAATTCGTGAGCATTACGAAGCGATTATGTCCGCTGTCTCGCTGTCGATGATCATTTATCATTATCCGGGAGCAACGGGTGTCAGCTTGTCGATGGAGTTCTACGAGCAAATGTCTCGGAACCCGCAATGTATCGGCGTGAAGTTTACTTCGCTGAATTTATTCGAAATGCAGCAGATTCGCACAAGATGCGGCGAGGACTTCCTTATTTTCAACGGTCATGACGAAGTATACGCTGGTGGCGCGCTAATGGGAGCGGACGGTGCGATTGGGAGTACGTTCAACATGATGCCGGGACTGTTTGCCGGGATCTTCGAGCACATTTCCCAAGACGCCTGGCCAGCCATCAAGAAGCCGCAAGCGGATGCTAATGCGGTCATTGCCCACATGATTCAATACGATGTGATCGCGTATGAGAAATATGTGCTGTACCTGCAGGGGGTGTTCGCAAGCCCAACCGTTAGACAGCCGTTGAAGCAATTTACAGCCGAAGAGCAGCAGCAGATTGCGGCATTTTATCAAGCCAGCGAGGTATTGCAACGTCATCGATTCGAAGGAGACGCGCAATCAGCCTCATTCAAGAAGGTGTCCCTATGATCCAGCAGCAGGAACTATTTATATCCGGTCAAGATGGTTATCATACGTATCGCATTCCAACGATATTGGTTACGAAGCAAGGAATGGTCCTTGCTTTTGCTGAAGCTAGAAAGAATGGAGCTGGCGACGCTGGGGATATCAATGTGGTAATGCGCAGAAGTACGGACCATGGCGAAACTTGGGACGCAATGCGGATCATTGCCGATGATGGAGCGAATACGATCGGTAATCCTTGTCCTGTGCAGGATCAGGAAACCGGCGCTATCTCCCTTATTTTATGTAGAAACTTGGAGGATGGCCATGAGAAAGACATTCTGGCTGGCACGGCGATAAGGGATGTCTGGGTGATGCGGAGCGAGGATGACGGTTTGACTTGGTCCGAGCCCGTAGACATCACATCGAGTGTAAAGCTTCCTGAATGGACGTGGTACGCCGCTGGACCGTGTCATGGGGTGCAATTGCAAAGTGGAAGGCTGCTCATCCCTTGCAATCATGCCGTGTACGATCCTTCGATCGGAACGTCTGGTACCTATACAGCACACGTCATCTACAGTGATGATCATGGCTTGACGTGGCAGCTAGGAGGCATAGTTGGGGAGAAAACGAATGAATGTACCTTGCTCGAAATGAAAAATGGCGACGTCTACATCAATATGCGCAGCTATCATGGGCATAACAGACGGGCTTATGCGTGGAGCAGCGACGAAGGGTTGACCTGGTCGGAAATAAAGCTGGATGATGCACTGGTAGAACCCGTGTGCCAGGGCAGTGTTATTCGCGACCACGATGATCGGGTGTACTTCTCGAATCCGGCTAATGAGAAACGCAGAAACATGACCGTGCTCCGTAGTACGGATCGCTGCCAGACGTGGGAAGTTCAACTTCGCCTGCATGAAGGGCCATCAGCCTACTCCGATTTGGCGATTACGCAGGATGGCAATCTGCTCTGTCTATATGAAGCCGGTGAGAACGGATCCTATGAATGGATCACGTTGGCCAAGGTGGAATGTTAAAGCTTCTATTTATATGGATGATCAGCACAAGATGCCGATTCAGGTGCTAATGCGCAGCATCATCATGAGTGGTGTCATTCAGGATCAAGCAAGTGACATCCAAGAGTTACCGCCGCCGGAAACGATGAAATCTTTACCTTATTACGTGGAAACAGCGTCTCGGCATAGCCGAGGCGCTGTTTGATTTAAGTTATTCCGTTGAATAGCGTTATGCCATAACGTTATTTGGGTCTCTAGCGCACTTTCATCGGAAATAGGATGATGGCATAACGCTATTTCTACGTGTAAGTACTCATTTCCCGCCATTTCGGCGAAACGCGAGGATGCACCAGCCGATGGCAATGACCAGCAGGGTAACGCACCAACCGATGGCCCACCAGCCATTATTCAGCACCGGCGTACCTGTTAATAGACCGCGAATCGTCTCAATGACCGGCGTGATGGGCTGATGGTTAGCAAACCCTTGCAGCCATGTTGGCATCGTGTTCGTCGGAACGAAAGCGCTGGAGAGATAAGGGAGGAACAGCAGCGCGAAACCGTAACCGCTGGCTGCGGAGGGGCTGCCCGTGACGAGACCGATCGCGGCGAACAGCCATGTAAAGGTCAGAATGAACAAGATAATGACGCCGATAGCTCCTAGCCATTCTATGAAAGTGGCGTTCGGGCGGAAGCCGACGAGCAAGGCAACGCCGATGACGATGCAAGTAGCAAGCAAGTTCCGCGCAAGGCTTGCCGCGACATGCCCCGTGATTACGCTAATGCTGCTGATCGGCATCGTCCGAAAACGGTTGATAATGCCGTTCGTCATATCTGTTGCCACATCGACAGCTGTGCTGGATGAGCCGAAGCCTGCGCACAGCAGGATGATACCCGGAACGACATAGTTCACGTAGTCGCCACTCGGATCGAGGGCACCGCCGAAAATATAGGTGAACAGCAGCATTAACATAATGGGCAGCATGATGGCCATCATGAGCGACTCGACGTTGCGCAGGCTATGACGGAAGCTGCGTCCGATGAAGACAGTGTTGGTAGTTGCGAAAGAAGCAGGCTTTGGCGCTGGCTGAAGGTTGTTCATGTTTATAGGTTGAGGTTTGCTCATGCTCATACGAAGGAAGCCTCCTTGTGATCAGTTGTCGTCAACGCCAGGAAGACGTCGTCCATGCTTGGCTTGCGAATGAAGATGCGCGTACCCGGCGGGCACGAGCTGCCTAAATCGTTCAACGCTTGGCGCACATCTTGAACCGTGCCGCTCGTCGGGATGGATAGAATGACCTCATCCATGGAATTTCTGAGCTCGATGACTTCGCCGCCAACACGAGCTTTCAAGGACTCCGCGGAGCCAGATGCGACGATGCGTCCGTGATTCAGCACAGCAATTTCGTCTGCAAGCTGATCCGCTTCTTCTAAATATTGCGTCGTCAATAGAATCGTCATGCCTTGCTGCTTCAATCGCAGAATCGTCTCCCACAGGGAGCGACGGCTAACCGTATCCAAGCCCGTCGTCGGCTCATCAAGGAAGAGAACTGGTCGGCTGACGACAAGGCTGACTGCCAGATCCAGCCTACGGCGCATACCGCCGGAGTAAGTTTTTACCCGCCTACCCGCTGCGCCTTCAAGCTCGAATTGCCTGAGCAGTTCAGCAGCTCGAACGCGGGCCTCACCTGCAGATAAGCCGGACAAGCGGCACATCATGATAAGATTCTCGTGGCCGGTCAGAACCTCATCCACCGCAGCGAACTGTCCTGTGAGCGAGATCGAGCGTCGCACCGCATCGCGATCAGCAATAACGTCGTATCCTTCGATACGAGCATCTCCCGCATCTGACTCGGATAACGTCGACAGGATGTTAATTAGAGTTGTTTTACCAGCACCATTGGGCCCAAGCAACGCAAATATCGTACCTTTGCCCACCACCAGGTCAATGCCGTCTAAAACGGTTTGTTTGCCAAAGCTTTTGCGCAAGCCGTTTACTTCAATAGAATTTGTAGTCATTCAATTGCCCCCGTCCTTTGAATTGTGGATCATATAAACAGTGTATTGCATACTCAGTTATTTATGATCGTTCTCCAGACCGATATTGCCCTCCGTCGTACGTATCATTTACTATCCCTTGTCCGTACTTTCCATTCCACAATAAACCCGCATTCTATAAGGGTTTTCTCCATCCTTCCTACGAAAAGTACAGTACAAATCCATCCAATTTTCAAATCGTACAGTCCATTTTAACCCCAGCAAAAATGAGCAGTATCCAATTCCTTACCGGATTTCGTATGATGAAATCGCAAAGAGGACGCAAGGCAACACAGTCAGAAGGAGGTAGCATACTTGGGAATCTTCTCAGCGATACGCAAGGAATCGAAGCATTTCTGGAAGGCAAGAAGCTTGTTTTTTATCGGATTGCCTGCCGTCATTGTTGTGTTTATCTTTTACTACTTACCTATGTATGGCATCGTGATCGCATTCAAAGATATCAACTACGCCAAAGGCATTTGGGGAAGCGATTGGGTTGGGCTGCATAACTTCAAGTTTTTCTTCAACTCGCAAGACGCACTCAGGATTACACGAAACACACTGCTATTAAATGGATTATTTATCGTGGTGGGCATGTCCTGCGCTTTGGTCATCGGATTAATGTTGGCTGAATTGGGCCGAAGATGGGTGAAGCTGTTTCAAACGATTTTGTTCTTTCCTTACTTTCTATCTTGGGTTGTCGTCGGTTTCGTCAGCTACATCTTGCTGAATCCATCCTTCGGCGTGATCAATAAGGTATTGGATCAGTTCCATGTTGCCCCAATCGACTGGTATAGTAAGCCGGGCTATTGGCCCGTCATTTTAACACTCACCTACTTATGGAAAAATGTCGGCTACACCGCCATCATCTTCTTCACAGGACTGCTGTCCATCGACAACAGTTATTATGAGGCTGCTTCCATAGATGGAGCTTCACGATTGCAGCAAATTCGGAAGATCTCGATCCCGCTCATTTTGCCGCTGATTACAATGCTGTTCATGCTCAATGTGGGCCGCATATTCTACTCGGATTTCGGATTGTTCTACTTCGTTCCCCGAGATGCGGGGATGCTTTACCCGACGACAGACGTCGTGGATACGTATGTGTTCCGCTCGCTGCGGGTTGTTGGTGACCTAGGCATGGCGTCCGCCGCTAGCTTGTACCAGGCAGTTGTTGGTCTGATTCTCGTTGTAACGACCAATTTACTCGTCAGGAAATTTAATAAAGAGAATGCTATGTTCTAGGGAGGAGGGTGGCGGTGAATTCATCCATCAAGAAAAAGTCAGAAAATAACTGGCTGATCATTCTATTCTTTATTGCTTTATCCATCCTGTTCATCTATCCGATGCTGTATGTCATTTCGGTCTCACTCTCCTTCGACGGGGACATCGCCAAGTATGGCTACCAGCTGATTCCAGAGCGAATTACATTTGTCGCGTATTCGTATATTTTTCAAACGCCGAAGGCGCTGCTTCAATCCTACATGGTGACGATTTTTGTGACGGTCGTAGGAACCGTGTTAAGCTTGATACTCACTTCTTCCCTAGCGTATATTATGACTCGGAAGGATTATCGATATAGCAGAATCACAGGTTACTTCGTCTTCTTCACGTTACTCTTTAATGCAGGCTTGGTTCCGTCGTATATCGTGATGACGAGTGTGCTACATTTGCAGGATACGATTTGGGCCTTAATTCTTCCTTACGGCGTCAGCGCTTGGTTTACGATGCTTATGAAGGGTTTTATGGATGGGTTGCCTTTTGAGATTATTGAATCAGCTAAAATCGATGGATCTTCCGAACTTAGCACCTTCGTGCGAATCGTTCTTCCGCTTTCGAAACCAGCCTTAGCCACAGTAGGTTTGTTTTACGCCCTCGCTTATTGGAATGATTGGTGGCTAGCGATGCTGTATATTCAAAATGAGAATCTGATTCCGCTTCAATACTATTTGCAGCGAATCATGTCTAATATCGAGTTTTTGACGAAAAACATGCAAGCAGGCATCAGCATCGATATGAGTGCGATTCCAGCTGAATCTTCCCGAATGGGGATTGCCATTTTGGCTGCAGGTCCGATGTTGTTCGCTTTCCCTTTCTTCCAGAAATATTTGATCAAAGGATTAACAGTTGGCGCAGTTAAAGGCTAGCTCTATGTAAGTTTCCCATCGTTTGTCAATCCGAATCCGGATCGGATGATAATAAATTGCACCACTCAATTGCACGTTATTTCTCATTTGTACAATGACACTAGGAGGGTTCGAATATGAAAAATAGAACAATGAAAGCCATGTCACCCGTCATTATCAGCTGTGTGTCCATCAGTATGCTGCTTAGCGCTTGTGGATCATCCAGCAATAATAGTGCATCTCCTTCTCCAGCGAGCAGTGCAGCAGCAACACCTGTCAGTAGTGCAGCTGCTACTCCAGCAGCAACGGAGCTTAAGCCATATGAAATTACTTGGTATTTGCCGCAAAGCGTATTCCCAGATGCGAAGCTCGTTCAGGATGCGATGAGCAAAATTACGAAAGAAAAAATCAACGCGACACTCAATATTCAATTAGTCGATTGGGGTACGTATGATCAGAAAATGCAAGCGATTGCAGCTTCTGGGGAGAAAGCGGATTTAATTTTCACATCCAACTGGACGAATGACTACCTGCAAAACGTAAACAAAGGGGCATTCCTCGACCTCACGGAGTTATTACCGAAATATGGTCCAGATATTCTGAAGCAAGTTCCTCCATCAGCTTGGGATGCGGCGAAAGTCAAAGGCAAGCTGTATGGGATCATCAATACGCAAGTTCTAGCTCGTACACCGGGCGTACTAATCAATAAAACTACATTGGACAAATATGGCTATAAAGCGGATCAGTTTAAGACATTGGCCGATTTGACACCATTTTTCGAAAAAGTGAAAGCTTCTGAGCCTGATAAATATCCGTTCAGCTTGAAAGGTGATATGGATGTCATGGGCAACTACGGCAGCGCCATCGGTCTTGAATATTTTTCACAAAAGAACCCAGGTGTTGTTCGCATCGACGATGCTTCCTCCAAAGTTGTGAATCTGTATGAGACGAAGGAATTCACGGCCTTTTTGAAACAAATGCGCGAATGGTACACCAAAGGCATTATACGTAAAGACGCAGCAACGATTAAAGATACGAACTCCGATGAGTTGGCAGGCAAATATGTCTCCTCCACGTTCACCGTTATCAATCCGGACACAGCAGCGAACCAAGCGCAAAAATTCGGTGGCGGCAACGCAGCGAACGTAGCAGCGATCGAGTTCTCTAAGCCTTATATGAGCACAGGCTCCATTATTGCAACGATGACAGCGATTTCCCGCACATCCAAGGATCCAGCAAGAGCGATGATGTTCTACAATTTGATGTACTCCAATGCGGAATTATTCAATTTGATGAGCTATGGTATTGAGGGCAAGCACTATACGAAAGTTTCGGACGGTCTGATCAAAAAGATGGATAATGCGGGCTACTGGGTGGATTCCGGTTGGGAGTACGGCAACATGTTTAATTCGTACCGTACAAGTGAAACACAGCCCAAATGGTTCCCAGCAGGTCCAGATAAGAATGCCGCAGCAATTCCTTCCAAAATTCTGGGCTTCTCCTTTGACCCAAGTAACGTGAAGAGTGAATTAGCGCAAACTGCATCCGTCGTGGACGAATTCTATGCGGGATTGATCACAGGTATTGCTGATCCAGACACAACACTGCCAGCGATGAACGCGAAGCTGAAAAAAGCAGGCTTGGACAACATTCTTGCTGAAATGCAGAAACAAATCGATGCTTGGAAAGCTTCAAAGTAGATGAATGAAAGCCGCTTCTCTTCTTTTTAGAATGATGATAGCGGCTTTTTTTTCTAAAAAATGTACTGCGAATCAACAACCACGAGGAGGTTTTAGTAATGAGAAAAGCATGGGTTGCTAGTTTGGCACTCATCGTAGCAAGTGTATCTGTGATCACAGCGGTTGGTGTACCAACAGCGAGCGCAGATTCGATCACCACCAATCATGCGCAAAGAATAGTAAGCGCATACAAAGGGACGTGGACGTCACCGCCGACGGATAGCAACTTCGGGAACACGACCAATGCACCTTTGCTGGGGAATGGCGATATTGGTGCCGTTATGGTTGGCAATATCGATGCCATGACGATAGCGCTGGGGAAGAACGAGTTTTTCTCCGTTGCGGAGCATCAACTGAAATCCATGGCCAGAATGGGAATCGCGGTTTCGGGAATGACCGGCGCGTCGTATCTGACCGAGCAAAAGCTGGCTAGCGCGCAAGTAGATGGCACTTTCTCGCTGTCAGGCAATACGATTAACACGACGAGCTGGGCGCAGTCGACAGACACGACGAACAATTTGTACCTGACGAAGTTTACGTACACGGGCAGCGGCTCGAAGACGGTCACCGTCTCGCTGGCGTCAGCGAATCAGAACACGTTTACGAGTACGGCAGGATCGTCAGGGGATATTCTGTATCGTGATGTTCGGGCGGACAACACGGATACTGTCAATGGCATTACGACCGTCAAGGCTCGTGTTGCGACGCGGGTTATCGGAACAACTGGAACAATTACAGGTGGACAGCTGCAGTTCACGCTTACGCCTGGTAACACGTATACACTCGCAACAAGTATCATGAGCAATAAAGATTCGGCGAATTACCAAGCCCTTGCGCTTAGCAATATTAGCTCAAAAACGCAAGGTGATATCGATACGCTGAAAGCAGCGCACCAATCATGGTGGAACAGCTTCTACAGTAAATCGTTCGTAGAAATTCCGAATAAGACAATCGAGAAATCCTTCTATGGTTCGCTGTATTTGCTCGGAAGCAGCTCGAGAACGGGCGAAGCGCCTCCAGGATTATGGGGAGCATGGATAGCGAGGAACTCCGATTGGGGCGGCGATTATCATCTGAATTACAACACAGAAGCTCCGTTTTATTTCGCGATGCCGACGAACCATGTTGAATTAGCGAATGCGTACGATAAACCCGTGCTCGACTGGGTGCCGAAAGCACAAACGGCAGCCACGAACGCTGGATTTACAGGCGTTTACTATCCCGTTGGGATCGGTCCTTTCACAATGGATACGGATGGAAATTATCACAATCAGAAAACGAATGGCGTGTTCGGCGCGACAGTCATGCTCGATCATTATTACTCAACAGCAGATACGGCGTATGCCAATACGATTTATGGCTTTTTGAAAGAAGCGGCGAAGTTCTGGCAGAACTATTTGACTTGGGATGGTACCAGATATGTGATTACGAACGATGCGCAGCATGAAGGCGACGTTTATCCACAAACGAATGGCGTCATGTCACTTGGCTTGGTTCGATATGTGCTTCAAGGCTGTGTGGACATCAGTACAGCGCTAGGCACAGATGCCACTTTGCGAGCAACTTGGCAAAATATCTTGAACACGCTCAGTCCGTTCCCGACACAGACAAGAAATAGTCAGACCGTATTCCGCTATACAGAAGTGGGACGTGATTGGAGTGGGGATAACGCGATAGGTATCCAGCACATTTATCCCGGACGTCAAATCGGTCTTTCCAGCAACGCGACGTTGATCCAGACGTCCAAGAACATGATCGGCCAAATGGCTCGTTGGACAGATGGCAATGGTACGAACACGTTCTATCCGGCAGCAGCACGGGTTGGTTATGATCCGGCGACGATTCTGACTCAGCTTAACTCTTTCGTCAGCAGCGCGAGTTACAACAATATGCATATTAAAACAGGTGGCGGCGGTATCGAGAACTTCAACGTTGTACCGGCAACACTAGCAGAAATGATGCTGCAATCGTTCCAGAATAAGATTCGCGTATTTGCGAATTGGCCGACAGGTACGGATGCGAAGTACGGTGATTTCCGTGCAGACGGTGCGTTCCTCATTTCGAGCAGCAAGAAGAATAATCAAGTGGAATACGTTCGTATCATCAGTGAAAAAGGCAAAACAGCCGTTGTTGCTAATCCGTGGAGCGGGCAAACCGTGCGCGTTTATCGTAATGGTGCGGATGCAGGGACGATGTCGGGCGCTGATTTGACGATTACGACATCAGTTAATGAGACGATTCACCTTGCACCAGACGGCACTTCGTTATCAACGATTACGACAGCGATGAACCAAGCGGTAGGGCAAGTTGTTGTAGAGACCGTGACGGCTAATCCTACCAACAGTCCTGCTGGCGAAGAGAAGGAAAAAGCTTTCGACGGATCCTCCGCTACCAAGTGGCTAGTTTTCGCCAATGCAGGCTGGATTCAGTATCGCTACAGCACACCGAAAGTCATCAATAAATATGAGATCACATCAGCGAACGATTCTCCAACGCGAGATCCGAAGAATTGGACGTTGAAGGGCTCGAATGACGGAAACGTGTGGACGACGCTAGACACGCGTACCAACGAAACGTTTGCAAGTCGTTTCCAGCTCAAAACGTATACATTTACGAATAGCACAGCCTATACGTACTATCGGTTGGACGTATCGGCGAACAATGGAGACGCAAATCTGCAAATTGCGGAGATCGCCTTCATAGCCTCAACAACGACGCCGACTAATGTTGCTTTGAACAAGACAGTGACAGTTAGCGATGAAATTAACGCATCAGAGTCTGGAGCGAAGGGGATTGACGGCGTGGCCACAACCAAATGGACATCCCAGCCGATTAATCTTGTCCCAGGAGACAAGTGGCTGAAAGTCGATTTGGGTACGAACTATGCGATCACTCGCTGGGTCGTGAAGCACGCGAGCTCGAATGGGGAAGCGGCTAGCTACAATACGAAGGATTTCAAGCTGCAAAAGAGCAGCGATGGTTCGAATTGGACCGACGTTGATACCGTTACTGGGAACACAGCTGCGACAACGGATCGGAATGTAACTTCGTTCTCGACGCGTTACGTCAGGCTGTACATTACGACGACCGTTCAAAGTGATGCAGGCTATGCCGTTACGCCGGGTGATCGGAGTAATGCGCGGATTTATGAGTTTGAGGTTTACGGGAATTAGAGCGCATACGGGCCAAGCTGAATGTTCAGGAGAGTGTCCTTTTATGGGACACTCTCTTTTTGAGATGTGTCAGGAACTTGACGCGTCAGTACCAGCCTATTGCGCGTCAGGACGAGGCGTAAGAGGCTGGATGTGCAGCTGCCTGCGCAGAACGGCAATGCCCTTGACCTGCTGCGTCCGGTCTTTTTTGCTTAATGACCGCTCAATTTTACCGCAAAATGTGATTTCAAGCTTTTGACTCTGTATACTTGCCCTTTCGAGCTGCTTGATCACCGATCGGAACATCGGAGCAAACAGTTTGATCCGAGCAAATGCGTGCGTTTTATCGGGAGTATTCTGTGAGATCGGCGCTGTATTGAGCACAATTTCCACCCATTGGTGGCCGTTACGATCAGGAAGCGGCTGGGAGATGCTGCTGAACGTTCCTCGCATGATGACGACATCTTTCGGCTTCGGAACTGAAAATTTGTTGTACAGCTGATCCCAGTTCCGGGCATACATGTCCGACCATCGTGTAGTTGTCCCGAATATGCGGAGCTCTAAATCGTTAACGGCTATGTTGCGCTCCCATTCGTGCGCAATTTTGGATAAAGCTTTTGCTGAATGGATATAGTCGGAAAGCTTCTTCTCCGCCCGATCATAATCGCCTGGCTGTTGGATTGGAATGAGATCGTCTGTGAGCAGCTCCATCAGCATATGTTTTAATTCGTTAGGTGCGGTGAGCTTTATTTTAAAATCTTTATTTGTGATGACGCCGTGTGAACGGCTGGAGGGCAATTTGAGTTTCGCGTGCATGCCCAAGTCGTACTCACACACTTCGCGATTAATCGTCCAATGTGTTTTCATCCCAATTTTGAGGTGAAAAAAATGAGGGATATACAACCCGTTTCGAAAATGAGCGTTTACAAAGGTAACGGGCACGCCACAGTATTCACAGATCAGATCGTTTCGGAGCGCAGCGTCCAACTCGGCGTCTTCCGCCGTAATGCGCCCACTAGTCGGGTGAAAGGCTGAATACATATGTAAATTCGATGACAAGTCAATGCCTCCCAAGTGTCGTATCATACCAATATAATACGATATATGAAAAAAGCTCAAGTAGTCCTTGAGCTTTTTTCAGCGTCTATTGATCATAAATGATTTGGTTGAATCCCGTGCATTCACGCAGGAAGTCGATAGGAGGACCGATACATGCTCGACCCTGTAAGATAATTCTAAAGTGACCATGAGCAATGTCGCCAAATTGCCCAATTAACTTCAATTCGGCGAGGAAAAGACCAAATTCTCCGCCAATAGCAAGTGTTGGATTCGCCAAACTGAGCGTGCCGCTGAAAACCTCTGCCCCAAATACTTTGAGCGTTCCTTTAATCGTAAGTCCTCTGGGATCAACATCTAGTTCTAGGCTTAAACCTGGAATTAAACGCACAGGGATACAAACATGACCTTGCGGGCATCTGGTAATCGGAGGGAGCAGCAAATTGTTAACGATGCGCTGCGTAAGTGTAAGGTTTTTGAATATCTTTTTTAGCTGTTTAAGAATGATACGCAATTTCTTCTTCGTTTCGGCATTATACTTACCGAACTTATAAAGACGAGCAACCATTTTAAAATTCATAACAACGTTTCGTTTAATCGTTTTTAACTGCATGATGATATTGTTTAAGTCTATGCTATTATTTTGTTTGCCTGAAAGAACGAGCTGCGTTCCGATCGTGTTCTGATTTATGAGAACTCTATTGTTGATAGCCTTCAGCTGTCGCATGATCAGCTGTAACAATGCATTCTTATTATTTTTGCATGAGCAGGCGTGTCGGAATTCATCTATTTTCTTTCTATTGAGAAGGACGCGAGTGTTAATCTCTATCATTTGTTTATAGATTTTGACGTAGACACGTTTATCCACTTGTTTAACTGCCAATGTTTTCACCCCCTTTTGCGGTACTTTAGTATATGTGCAGTTTCCTATTTTGGTATAGGACAAGGACATAGTGGACTTGGAGTAATTAGCAGGATGGATGAGTGGATAGGAATAATTGCCTAAAAAGGAAAGAAGCATGGTAAAATGAGGAAAGTAAATGGCAGAGAGAATGTTGCAGAATACTAACTTGAAATGAAAAAGAATACTGATCAGAGGTGGACAATGGACGACTCCAACGAAAAGCTCCAAGGCATTAATTTACAAAGAATCATCGCATTTTTTATCGATCAAACTTGGATTTCCGTCATAACGATATTGCCGATTCTCCTCAACTTCAACTCTTTAATGGAAGATCCGAGTAGTCTTTTTAAGATTTCCCCAATCGTTATGACGATAGCATTCTGTCTTTATTTATTCAAAGATTCATATAAAGGTGCAAGCATCGGGAAGCGAATTGTAGGACTCTCCGTCAAATCGCTCGATGGCCAAGAGGCCCCTAAACTACTAAATTTGATTCTCAGAAATAGTTTAACTTTCATTTGGCCTATCGAATTAATAGCCGTGTTAGCAAGCAAGGACGGGCGAAAACTTGGAGATCGTATCGCCCAAACAGTCGTATTTTCAACTGGAAAGAAAGTAAGCTTGCTGGTTAAAATTGTATTGCCTGTTTGTGTATTTATTTTGTTTGTTGGTTTTACTTTTACAATGACAATCACTCTGCTGAAAAATGATAGATCCTACGAGGTATCTAAACAGTTTATTAGAGAGAATAGTGAAGTTCGATCTCAACTTGGAGAAGTTATTTCTTTTGGTTTCATACCAATGGGCAGCGTCTCCAGAATTAACGGCAGAGGAGAGGCTGACTTTACGATGAAGGTGAAAGGTGCGATGAAAAGTGCTGCGATCCGCATTTATTTAACGAAGGAGCCCAGCAGTGATTGGCAGGTAACGGATTACAAGTTGGAATAATTGAAGATAGTCAGAGGTATGTTGTAAGTAACTGGCTATCTACCATGACTTTAGAAGAGTTAAAACAGGAGATTAAGGACCACATGACGTTTTACAACCACTACCGGTACCAGTGGAATATAAAAAAGATGCCCCCTGTTCAATACAGAGATCATCTTCTTCAATCTGCCTCGACTTTTTTGAGTGTCCTATAACGAAGGGGACAGTTTACTCCACGAATGTAGCAGAGCCGATACGAGTCCCCGTACTGAACCACTTCGCCAACGAGCTGAGCACCATGCTTAGTGAGTCTGGATACCATTTCGTCAATATCTTCAACGGCGAACATCCCGCGCTTTTTTAATATAAATGATGAACTTCTATATCTTTTTTATACTCTTTTAGATATTCCACGATTAATCGTCTATGGCAATGATGAGGCTTATGTTCGCTACATAAGAAGCAAACGGTCTCGTTTCCTCCCCAAAATTCGTCCAGTTTCTCCTCTATTTTTCGTTGAGCGATTAAATCGATAAAGCTTTTTTCAAACTCACTCCATGAAATTTGCTTCTTCTTTATGGCATCCAGCATCTCCTTGGTAGGCGCTAAATCAAGTTCATGCAAATAGGAAATGTCCACAAGTTCCAGTATGTATTTTAAATCTTCCTTTTTCGCATAGCCCGCAAGCTGAGACTCATTATTGAGTCTTGTATCGATAACTTTGGTCACCTGATGATCGCGCAAATGATGGATAAATGTCCTTAATGGCTTTTCCGTAAAACCGATTGTATATGTTGTGTTCACAGTAATCTCACCTTCTTTGATTATATGTTGTTACTTTAAAGATAAGCAAAATCCACCTACTTGTCCAACCTCGCCTTTTAATTACTAGGACTTCTAGTTATTCATCCACACCGAGTCTATTGGTTCCACATATGTTGTGGGGGAATACACCAATTGAATGGAGGGAGGGATAGCTATGCCCGGACTAGTACGTACAGTCAACGGAACGACCACCCTTTTTGCAACAGCTAGCATAAAATCTAAGCAAGAAGGCATTTTAAGCGCGAATTTAGGATTTGTTATAAACGCCAGACGAGGTGTCTCCGAGATTTTGCTGAACATCACGCAGAATGCATGCAATCTAGCAACATTCAAAATACAATCTTTGAATCGTACAAGCAGTAGACTTACAGCTACTTTTGGAAAGCAAGTGAAAGGTAGCTCAAGTGCCAATTTAATTATCCAAGATAAAAACGGCAATACTTCGGCGAAAGGCTTTATTAATAAGAAAGCAATCGTGCCCATTAGACTTGGATGCGGCTGCCAAACGGGGTGCTCTTGCTCGGGTACCCAAAAAATACGATTCAAAGACGGCACAACCTTGCATATCAGCATGGATAGATCTCTCCAACTTGCTCTGAAGCGACTATTTACTAAACTTGAGCGTGTGCTAATGAAGCTGATTCCGCAAAGCAAACGAGCGACGATGGATCCTGATTGTAAAGCAAGATGTATTCAGATTGGAAATAATTGCAAGGCTGCATGCGGTATCTTCGCAGTCTTATGCACACCGCTCTGTTTGAGTGCGCAGGCTGTTTGTATCATTAGCTGTTTGCCGACTTAGCGTTGTGACGATAGTCCGATATTTGAGACTGCCGATGTGCTCAAGGACCGCGTCATAGCCGACAGTTGCTCGCTTGAGCACAAATATTATGCTAAAGTCCCGAGTCACAGCCGACAGTTGCTCGCTTGAGCACAAATAACGTGCTCAAGGCCTGAGTCACAGCCGACTGTTGCTCGCTTGAGCACAAATAACGTGCTCAAGGCCCGAGTCACAGCCGACTGTTGCTCGCTTGAGCACAAATATTGTGCTCAAGGTCCGAGTCACGGCCGACAGTTGCTCGCTTGAGCACAAATAATGTGCTCAAGGTCTCAGTTGGCAGTTGCTTACTTGAGCACAAACTCCCCAACTTGTGGCATAAGGTATTCATAATCACTAGTGCCATCTAGTTCGGCTTGATTGAGGATTATTGGTGTCGACAGTCGAATTAGTTAGTTAATTTGAGACTGTCGATTAATTGTTAATTTTTTGATAATCTGCGAGAGACCACAAAATGTATGTGAAAAATCATATATAATGAGCTGCATTCACAAAGAATCAGCCAATTCTATTCGAAATTTCATATATATAACGTGATTTGAGTACTGATTTTGAATATTTATTCGATAAATCATACACATCCTCTGTAGGTGTCCGTTCACGTTAAAACTGCCCATATTTAATCGAAAGTCTCTAAATTCGGACTATATAGGAAATGTTATAGCCATGTGGCCACAAGAAAAAGCGTACATCCCAACCAATTGGGATGTACGCTTTTTTCCATAATCAACCTACTCTAATTATCACAAGCTCCTTTGGCTGCATTTCTCCTGAAATCTTGCCCGTCTCCACCTGGAGTTCAACAGACAACCCGTGCCAGATTTCAGAAACGCCCCTCAATTCCGGGTAACAATTCACCAACAGCTCACCCGTAATCGTTTCATCCGTATCGTTATAAAGCGTGTAAATCACGCTGGTCTCATCATCGCTTGGAAACATGTTGCAGTGTAAGCCGGCCTTCAATGTTGGATACAGCGGCAGCGGCTTGCTGCTTTGGAAGTTGGCTTTATTCGCCTTCCACACCTGTTTCCATTTCTTAATTTGAGCTTTGTGCTCAGCATGATAAGGCAGCCAACTGCCGAAGACATCCTGCCAGATTAGGATGCCTGTCCCGTTGAAGATAGCGCGCTTAATCAGCAAATCCTTACGGACGCCTACGTGCCAGCGCGAAATAATCGGGGAGAAATGCTCGGTCATGACGTAGCGGAAAGCATCCACTTCGGGCATGGATTCTCTATTTTTAAATTGATTCCAGGAACCGGTGATCAGCTTGATCTGATTCCGTTTCTTCGGGCGGACTTCGGAACAGAAGACAAAGCCCGGCTTAACTTCGTTAATCGCTTCGCGAAACCCGTCAGGTACGCTGTCCATCGTATCGAGGAAAACACCGTCGATATCAGTTTCCCTAACGACCTCAACGATGCTGAAGGTAGACTGTTTGGGAGATTCGTCAAATCCAATGTCCCACGGTTTGAACGGGAGGAATACTTTGACGTCCTTTGTGTGAAACTTCGCAACCAGTTCCTTCAGTCCTGTCATGCCGCCCGGAAAATCCTCGAAAAACTGCCACTGATTTCGACGATCGACACCGAGACGCGGATATTGGTGCCAGAGCAGCACAGAATCGTACCCGCCGAATGCTTCGCCATCCGCTAAGAACCGATCGACCTCAATCTCGTTCGTTTCGAAATTGTAAATCTCTTTGCTATACAAGTAAGTGAAATGCTGAATAAATGTGTCCCTGTACCACTGCAGTTCAGGCCGTTTATACTCCTGGAAGTTAATCGGCATACGAGCTTCTTGGCGCCACGCACTGAAAAACTCCGTCCAACCGTTATCAATAGCGGTGAATTTAATCTCCATCACATCAGCAAACACTTGATCAGGACGAAGCAGGAAGCGATGCTGCTGCAAATCGTTTAATGTCGTCCAAGGCTTCATGTCCATATTGCGATTCTGGACCCAGATGAACCAATTTTCGTTCAAATTGGGGAAGGCTAAACTGAACCCCTGCTGTTGATTGGGATGAAAGATGCCAAGAGGCATGGTGAATTCAACATGCATTTGAACAATGCTGCTGCCATCTCGCTTGGACTTAGGGTTCGATGGGAAGAAGTAGTGACTATCTTCGCCCTCTACAAGCTGAAGCTGGGCCAGATAAGGCATGCGCATATACACTTCGCGCGGTCCCCATTCATCCCATTCCGCTGCCAATTGGATCAGAAAACGGATCGACTGCTCCCCAAGATGATGCAGAAGAATCACTTTCGCGAACAATCGATTCTCTCCAACCTCCGTGCTAAGTTCGACAGAGATCATCTCTTCCGTAAGATCCGAGACAGTATCGACCTCGCCAACCACCCATTGGCTAGCAGGCACTGAATAACCACCCTCAACCTCCATGACGAATAATTCCCGCTGTTCGGCCGACAAAGCTTCGCGGACAGGAATCGCATGATGCTTCAATGAGTGCAAGCTGATGCCGTCGTTCACTTGAAGGGTGAAACCCATTTTCTCATTTTCAATGGTGATGCATCCGGTATGATTATCTGTTCGTATCATGGTGAGCCTCCTTCACGCAGCGGAATCCGACAGTTTCACAGCGATTCAAACCTTCATTCAACAATTGGAATTTTAGATGGAAATCGGTGGGGTGCGGACCACCCTCAGCGTGCCAAGTATGCTGGGCTTTGTAATAGGAGCCGCCGCGCAAGAATGTGAATTTATGCTGCGCGTCATCCACGACATCTGCCACCCATTCCCATGTGTTGCCGCTCATGTCGAAGCAGCCGTACGGGCTTGCACCCTCCGGATAGGCATCAACAGGCTGCGTATCCTGCCCTGCGTCATGGCAAAGATCTGCCCCAAAAGCCGTGCCCCACGGCCATTTTAATTTGTGATCGCCGCCTGCCGCGAGCTGCCACTCGATTTCTCTGGGAAGCCTGCTGCCATAGTGTGCAGCGTAAGCCTCAGCATCCCGCTGGCTGACCCAGATGACAGGATGATGTTCCTTGCCGATAGGCGGTTGCTTGTCCTGCCAATGCTTGAGAAAGTTGGTGTCATCGTCTGGCCAATACCCGCTGGCATCTAGAAATTGTTGAAATTGGTGATTGGTCACAGGGAAGCGATCTATATAAAAATCAGATACGGTCACGAATCGAGGACCGTGATCACATTGGCAGTCCCCTTCCATGATGCGGTGCTGCACGCGATAAATGTAGGATGTGCCTGGAATGAAAACGCGTTCATCGTAGGATGTGACATTTGCAATTGGATTGGAAGTCATGGGTAATCGTCTCTCCCTTAGGACAAGTTATAATGAGCTTTGAGATACATAAGCTAGTTGACAACGTTCACTAAGACCATTTACAATCAATCACAATCATATTTGATTAAACGGTTAACCACAAGGAGAAATTTTGGAGGACTGATTTTTATGAAGAGTACCTTTCAAGATTTGATGGATGCTGCCGGTCGGATGGGCAGGTTCAAAGAGACCATTGTTGAACGTGTTATCGAAGAAAATGCCGAGTACTGGGCAATGTACATGGAAACGGAACTGCTGCCTGGTGAATGGGTGAAAACGTATTTATGGTTAGGCTTTCCCAAAGGTGCGCATGCTTATCCAGCAGTCATGCATATTCATGGCGGGGGTAATCAGACGCTTAATCTTGACCATGTTAGGCATTTGGTGAGTCAAGGCTACGTTGCGCTAGGCTATGATTGGAAGGAAGAAATTAGCGGGGCGGACCGTTTTAGCGATTTGGCAAATATGCCACTTTCTGATATGGAAGATGAATATGACCCTTTACAATCGGTCATGCTAACGAGAGTCATTCATGCTAAGAAAATGGTTACTTGGTTAAGCTTGCGTGATGAAGTTGATCCCGATCGGATTGGCGTATTTGGTATATCCAGAGGCGGTACCATTACGTGGCTGCTTAATGCGTGGGACGATCGGCTGAAGGCAGCTGTTCCGATTTATGGCTGTGGGAAGCATTTGGCTCCTGGAAGACTGAATCGCAATATCCGAAAGGCACATAGCTTAGAAGATACCTTCGAATGGAACCGCATGTTGGACGGTGTAACGTTAGCTTCACGCCAGCAAGCGCCTGTTCTGGTGATGTCGGCCACCAATGACTACTGGGGCTGGATGGACGCCATTTGCGAGGCAGCGGTTCAAATCCCGCAGGAGAAGCGAGCTTTATTTTTTGCGGCTAACCAGAATCATCAGCTCGACCCATGGGCTGGAAAAACACTAGATCACTGGATGGCTGTGCATGTAAAAGGGGAAGGACAGAAGCGGCAAGCGCCGCGCGTCACACTCAGCCTTTCAACGATAGAAGGATATGACAGCCTGCGTGCTCATGCCATTTTAGATGCGTCAACCATGCTCCCAGAGAAACTCCGCTTTAGTTGGTCTTGGTGGGACTTTAGCGAAGTGCTTCCGCCGGGAAGATACTGGCATGTTGTAGAGGTGGATGCTTCTGCAGAAGCTAGTATTGAGATTCCCGTGGTGGATCCACAAATAAGCGGCTACATGTACATAGATGCCGTATACGCCGATGGCGTCAAAACGAGCTCTTTTCCTGTTCGCTTCTCACCGTCTTATATCGGCGTGAATGGAACGCAAGAGAAAACTAGCCTCGTATTGGCTGACTTCTCGAATGGTCTGGATGGATGGAGCTGCCCATTTATGCGAACGGAGCCCTATGATGCTGCATTTCAATATGCCTTTCTTGAACATCCGCAGGGAGGCAAAGCCTTAGGCATGGATGAGCCGGAAATCCCGTTTCAGCTGGCAACGAACAAGCTTGTGGATCCGATGATGGCAAGCTTAAGTGATACGAACAAGCTGCGTATCCAGTTATACAATGAACTCCCTGGGCGTTGGGCAGTCACTCTGTTATACCGTCCTGATCAAGCGGGGCAAAAAATCTGGACCCATGAGCTCACGGTGAATCCGGGGTGGTCGGAGTTAGACTTGCATCGGAGCGCGTTTCGCAGCGAGGAAGGGACAGAGCTTCCTTATTGGGATAAAGCGCAAAGGATCGTCATTTCCTATCAAGGATTATCGGAGATGAGTCCATTCGGAAGTGCCGCAATTGGGAAAATTTTATTCAATTAGGAAAAAAACATAGATTGACACCGTTTTCATTTTGAGATATTCTTAGTTTGCAAGTTTGCTTAATCGGTTAACCATTTTGATTAATCGGTTAATCATCGTACGTAGGTAGAAAGGGGTTGAATCCGATCACATGAGTGCCAAATTGAAACAAATATGGACTGACAAAACGCTTTACTTCATGCTTCTTCCTGGCTTGCTCTATTTTATTATCTTTCATGTATGGCCGATTATTGAGATGAAATTAGCCTTCTATGATTTTCGGATCATGGGGGATAACGTCTTTGTAGGATTCAAATATTTCAAAGAATTATTCAGTACACCGGTCTTTGCTCAAGTTATTAAAAACACATTAATTATCAGCGCGATGAAGATGTTTCTGATTTTTCCGATTCCAATCATTTTCGCTCTAATGCTGAATGAGTTCATGAATGGCAAGTTCCGCAAAGCGGTGCAAGTGATTTCGTACTTACCCCACTTTCTATCTTGGGTCGTTATCGCAGGGATCTGGTTCGAGTTCCTTTCCAAGTCAACGGGTGCAGTGAATGGGTTAATTCAGTTCTTCGGCTTCCCGGCACAAGACTTTCTAACGGATAAAGATTCCATTCGCTGGGTGCTTGTCGCAAGTGAAGCATGGCGTAACATTGGTTGGGATTCGATTATCTTCCTTGCTGCAATCCTTGGGATTAATCAAAGTCTCTACGAAGCAGCGTATGTCGATGGGGCTAGTCGTTGGCACATTATTACCCGCGTCGTACTTCCACATCTATATGTACCGATGGTGACCATCTTCATCCTTAACGTTGGTTTTATTATGAATGCTGGTCTGGATCAAGTGTTAAACTTCACGAACGATTCTGTAAATAGTCAGATCGATATCATTGATACTTACGTGTATCGCGTTGGTTTAATTAACGGGCAATATTCCTTTGCCACAGCAGCCAACTTGTTCAAAAGCGCAATTGGCGTAGTGCTCGTCCTTTCTACACATTTCATTTCCAAAAAACTCACCTCAAAAGGTGCATGGTAAGGAGGCAGTTTCATGGTAGGTAGAAAAATTACCGTACCCAAGTTGTTGATCGGGGCCATATTATCCGTCCTTACATTGACGATGTTTGTACCGATTATGAACATATTTGCTAAAGCATTTTCCAGCCCTGATAAAGTTCGCTTTATCCACGGCTATGATATTTGGCCAAAGGGCTTTTCCCTGATCCACTTTCAAGTTGTATTCAGCAATGAGCTGATCGGCAGGGCGCTTATGAACTCCTTGTTTATCACCATCGTCGGAACGATCTCAAGCGTTTTCTTTACGACGATTACAGCCTATGTGTTAACTCGTAAAAATTTGGTGGGTAAGACACCGCTGATGATTTTCCTCATCATCATTATGATTTTCGAGCCTGGGATCGTGCAAGAGTACATGGTGATCAAAGACCTTCATTTACTTGATAGTCTCTGGGCTATGGTGATCTACCGTACGATTAACGTGTTCTACCTCATCATTATGATGCGTTTCATTGAGGAGATTCCTGAATCCTTGTTGGAAGCCGCTAAGATCGATGGGGCTGGGCATATGCGAATTTTTACCCAGATCGTTTTGCCGTTATCCAAAATTCCCTTACTGACCATCAGCATGTTCTATATTGTCGCTAAATGGAATGAGTTTTTCAAATCAAGCATTTTCCTTTCCAGTCGTGAAAATACGGTTCTACAAGTACTGCTCAGACAGTTCATCGTAGAAGGTGATACCTCCGCATTGGTGGGTTCAGCTAATCTATTGCAAAATAACAACATTGCTCAGCTCGATTTCTCAGCTTTAAAGGCAGCGACCATTGTTATCGCGATGATCCCGATTCTTGTGCTATATCCCATTATTCTCAAACATTTTGCGAAGGGTGTAATGGAAGGCGGCGTTAAAGAATAGATGCTTTACCACTTAAGCTTGTGCTTAAGCTGCCAGTATTCTGGCGAAAAACTTTTAGGAGGAACAAACAATGAAAAAAGTGCTACTTACGTCGGTTGCAGCATTAATGATGCTAACCACAGCGTGCAGTTCCGGGGGGAACAAAACAACTGAAACAACGTCGCCAGCAGCAACAAATGCAGCGTCACAAGGTCCAGTAACACTAAACATTGTAGCGAAAGATTTCGCGGCAGACGATCCTAACGTTCAAAAGTTGGTAAAAGGCATTGAAGAAGGTATGAAAGCAGAAGGCAAAAACATTAAGCTGCAAATCGTACCGGTACAAAGCGGAACATATTCCGAGAAACTAGGCCTATTACTGCAAGGCGGAAATATTCCTGACTTGATGTACTTCCAAGGTGGAGACTATCAATTCGCAGTTACACAAAAAATCTTAACAGATTTGACGCCTTACATTGAAAAGTCCACGAATGTGAAAGCTTCTATGAGCGATTACAACAAAGAAAGAATGAAAAATTACCCTTACCTGTTGTGGCTATCCCCAATTAACAGTGCCGTTCCAGTTGTCCGCACGGATTGGTTGGATAAAACAGCATCTGGTAAAGAAGTGTTAGCTAATCCAACACCAGATAATTACTACACGTTCTTTAAAGAATTGAAAGATAAAAACGGCGCGAAATACGCTTATACAACAGCAGGCAACTTAGATGAGCTTGATGTGATGTTTGCACAATCTTTTGGACTAACATCCACATGGTTGAAAGGCGCGGACGGCAAGTATGTATACAGCAGAACAAGCGCAGCTGAGAAAGAAAAGTTGGCCTTTTATGCGAAGTTGTACAAAGATGGTTTGCTCGATCCGGAATATTTGACGAAAAAGTTCGATACGAAAGAAAAAGCTTTCTATGACGGCCAAGCAGCGGTAGTCGCTGGTACACAAGGTAAAGTTATTGACATTTATAACACGAAAATGACAGGACAAAATGGCGCTAATGCCAAGCTAACTCCGCTGCCACCTGCAAAAGGAAAAGCACAAGGCTATACGCCGGTTGATATCAGTAAAGAAAGCCGCGGATTTGCGATTTCTGCTGGTTCCAAGAATAAAGACGCAGCTTTCTCTGTACTTGAGTATATGGCTAGTCCAAAAGGACAAATGCTGGACAAGCTTGGTATTGAAGGCCAAGAATACACAATCGTTGATAACAAAATTAAACTAACAGATAAATTCGCTTCCTGGTTCCCGCATTTCGTAGAGTCCACAAGCAACTTCAAACCGGACAAAGCGTTTGACCCAGCAACGCCTTACCTATCTGCACCGGCAGTGAAATCTTTGGAAATGTTCACTTCCATGTCCACCAAAGATAATGCGTTTATTATGCCTGCTGATTTGGCAGCAAAATGGGATGCAGCGCTTGCTGTTTACAAAGGATTTGCGGCTGATGTCGTAACAGGTAAGAAAACAGTAGCAGATTTCGATAAGTTTGTTGAGCAATGGAATGCAGCTGGCGGTAAAGATGTTACAGAATACGCGAACAAAACAATTAAATAAATAGAACTGCAAAGTGTGGGGCAGGGATGCCTCACACTCCCTGTAGAGGGAGTGGAGAGAAATGATTACTTTTGCTGAGAGAGTTAAAGGTGTAGTCTTCGGTACAGCTTATGGCGATGCTATGGGCGCTGTTGTAGAGAAGTTAACGTATGGTGAGATTAAAAGCAGGTACGGCCGAGTGGATACCACGATGACGAAGTGGTGGAAAGCGGATTGGCCGGAAGCTGCAAGGCTTGGCCGAATGAGAGGCGAAGGTATCGTGACTGACGATACATTAATGACGCTTGCTCTGATGAACGTGTATTGCACGGAACAGCGTCATCTGGACGCTTATGATCTTGCCAATGAGTTCGTGAAGGAAATTGCCTTCCGACCTAGATATATTCCGGAGTTTGGAAAAGAAGCGTTAATTATGGATAGGCTCTTCTATCCAGAGAAGCACATTTTCAATCGCCATGTCTTAGCGAATTGCGAGCCGCGCGAAGGCGGATACGGCAACATGGTTAACTGCGGCGCGGCAATGTACATTGCCCCAATCGGAATTGTTAACGCATGTAATCCGAAAGCAGCTTACGATGAAGCCATTTTGTTTGCTTCTGGACATCAAGTCAGCTATGGCTTAGAAGCGGCCGGCGTAATGGCTGCCTGTGTGGCCCAAGCGTTCGTACCGGGCACAACGGTGCAAGATATCGTGGATACGGCTTTGCGCTATGCCAAAGACGGCACCAAAAAAGCGATTCAAGACATCTGCGAAGCTGCGGCTGAACTGAAACAAGAGAAAGAAGATCGCGATAAAGTCGTCGCTCGTTTTCATGCAGTTATTGCTCGTTATTCTCCTATGGGAGACGATGTGACGCGAAGCATTGATAAAGTAGGCATTCCTTCTAATCATTATACGCCTAGTCGTTTGTTTGCAATTGAAGAACTTCCGCTAGCATTAGCTTATATCGTTTTACATGATGGGAATATGCTGGAAGCTGTGAAAGATGGCGTCAGCTCTGGCCGCGATACCGATTCGATCGGTGTCATGATCGGTGCCATTCTCGGCGGGATGCAAGGTGTAGCCGCGATTCCAGCGTCGGAGATTGCTGTGTTGGAATCAGCGAATAAGCAAGACATCGCGCACAATTGTGATCGTTTTGTCGATGCTGCAACAGCGATTATTACAGAAGATTTAACAATGAATATGCGAAGACAAGATCAGCTTCGTTTTAAATAAATAAAGGGGTGTTTGGTGTGATACCATCAAATTATTTGGAGAAATTGTATGCTGGTTACTTAGGCATGAATATCGGGATCAGGATCGGGGCGCCTGTTGAGCCAACGATTTGGACGTACGAAAGAATTAGAGATACCTACGGTGAAATCACCGACTATGTTAAAGATTACAAAAATTTCGCTGCAGACGATGATGCAAATGGTCCTTTCTATTTCTTAAGAGCACTCTATGATGATGCCAAAGATCGCGATATTACACCGAATGATGTTGCTCGTGCTTGGCTGAACTACACGCGTGAAGGCATTGGTATGTTCTGGTGGGGCGGTTATGGGATCAGTACGGAGCATACGGCTTACATCAATTTGAAAAAAGGCGTTCCGGCTCCTCAATCAGGTTCCATCGAACAAAACGGTCTAATTATGGCTGAGCAAATTGGCGGTCAAATCTTTATCGATACATGGGGCTTGGTAAACCCAGGCAATCCGAAGAAAGCGGCTGATTTCGGCGAAGCTGCTGCACGGGTATCCCATGATGGCGAAGGCGTATACGGCGCTAGATTTTTCTGCGCGGCGATTTCTGCCGCTTTTGAAACGAGTAACATTAATGAGATCATCGAAGCAGGTCTTGCTCAAATTCCTGCAGAGTCCACGTATAACAAAGTCGCAAGAGCTGTATTGAAATTCCACGCTGAGCAGCCTGATGATTTCAGAGCTTGCCGCGATATGCTTGAGCGGGATTGGGGTTACGATAAATACAGAGGCGTTTGTCACATGATTCCGAATGCCGGCGTATGTATTTTGTCGATGATTTATGGTCAAGGTGACTTCAATCGTACGGTTGAAATCGCAACGATGTGTGGCTGGGATACGGATTGTAACGCAGGTAACGTAGGTACGGTTCTAGGGGTTGCTTGTGGAATTTCGGGTATTGCTGATAAATATCGTAAGCCAATCAACGATTCCATCGTGATGTCAGGTATTTCCGGTTACTTAAATATCTTGGATATTCCTACGTACGCGAAAGAGCTTGCGATTCTTGGTTATAGACTAGCTGGTGAGGCTTGTCCGCAGGAGCTTACGGATAGCTTCGTTGAAGATGAAATCTATTTTGATTTCGATCTGCCAGGTTCCACGCATAACTTCCGTGTATCGGATCCGTTCTTCTGTATAACGAAGCATTCTTCGGAGAAAGCATTTAAAGGTAAGGGTTCACTTGAAGTCATATTTGACCGTATGACGCGTGGCGAGCTGTCCAAAATTTTCTACAAGCCTTTCTACACACGTGATGAATTTAGTGATGAAAGATATTCCCCTGTATTCTCACCGAAAGCTTTCTCAGGTCAAACGGTATCCATGAAAATTTATCTCGACCAATGGGGCGGGAATGAATTGATGGGTGTTGCTCCTTACGTACGATTGGCTAACAGTAAGAAAGAGTTAGTACAGGGTTATGTGAAGCTGGTGAACAATGATTGGCTTCATCTTGAATTCCAAATTCCAGACTCCGAAGGTGAATTGATTGACGAAGTTGGGATCGTATTGGAAGCTTACTCGACACGTAAACCAAAAAGTCTAGGACGTATTTTCATTGACCAGTTCAGAATTTATGGTAAAGCGGATTATACGATTGACTTTGCTAAGCAAGCGATCAATTTCGGCTGTATCACACCGTTTGCTCATAACTTAGGCGCATGGAGCATTGAAAATGGTGCAATGTACCTCATGACGGCGGAAACAGCAGAAGCTTACACAGGTGCGTACTTCGCCAAGGATTATAGCTATACCGTCAATGTAAAGCCTCATGTAGGTTTATCCCATTTGGCAGCTGTTCGAGCACAAGGTGCAATGCGCGGTTATCATGTTGGCTTTGACGGAGAGAACGAAGTTTCCTTCTATATTAATGATTTTGGGTTCAAGAAGCTAGCAAGTGTATCTTACCCTTGGCAGCATGAGCAAGATTATGTTTTCACAGTGACTGTACAAGGAAGTACAATTACTCTATATATTAATGAAGAAGAAGTGATAAAGCATACCGATAACACCTTTGAATATGGTATGTTTGGTGTTAGTACAATTGCTGCGGCAAGGACATCTTATAGCAACATAAGATTAACCGAGATTTAGTAAGATGACACCGCTGGGATGGTAGCTGATAGAGGCCATTTCAGCGGTTTCCCTTATGCTGTCAGCCAATTGATGCGTTAGAAACTCGATGGCGAATTGGGGATGGGATGAGAACATGGTTCGAGAGAAAAAACCTACATTAAAAGAAATTGCCGAGCTTGCGGGTGTAACCAAAGCGACGGTTTCGATGGTGCTGAATAATACAGGAAGAGTCAGTCAGGAGCTGCGGGAAAAAGTGAAACGGCTTGCCGATGAGCTTGATTATCGCCCTAATGTTATTGCTCAAGGCTTGGCTCGTCAGCATATGAAACTGATCGGCATGGTGATTCCGTCCTTTCATGATGACTTTAGTCATGAGGTGTTTTTGGGCATCGAAAATTATGCCAAAGAGCGCGGCTACAAAATCTTAGTGGGTCTCACGAACAATGAAGGTGAAGCGGAGGACAGCATTATTGAAGAATTTTTGCAGCTGAATAGTGCGGGGCTGATCATTCATCCTTCTCCCAATGTTGACAGTAAAGAGCGCATGTATCAGAAGCTTCAGCAAGAGAAGGTTCCTTTTGTATTTTATACGCGTTATCCCATAGATGGTAATACCGATTATAACCGTGTCCTCTGTGACGATGTGCTTGGGGGAAGGTTAGCTACAGAGCATTTGCTTGAAAAAGGTCATAAACGGATCGCTTTTTATACGAATCGCTATGTGAAGCATACGAATGACTCCATCAATAAGAAAACAGGGTATGAGTTAGCACACAAAGAAGCCGGCCTGGCAGTGGATCCGCAGCTTTCGGTCAGCTCGGATATGTTCTCCGCTGACAATCCGATCAGTGACTGGGTTCGGGCGCATCAAGTAACGGCCATATTCGTATCAACGGACTATACCGCGATTAATATCATGGAAAGGCTGCAAAATAGCGGCATTCGGGTTCCAGAGGATGTTGCGATTGTCGGCTACGATGATATTCGTATGGCTAAGTTATGTACCCCTAAGCTGACAACAGTCCGAGTGCCTAAGAAGGAAATCGGAATGAAAGCAGCGGAGCTGGTATTGTCGATGATTGAGCATCCGATTCTGCGTCACAAACATGAAACGATCGAGACGCCAGAGCTAGTGGTCAGAAGGAGCAGTTAAGCCTATGGAAACAAAGTTTGTTCGGAACCGTGTGGAAAAAGTAAGACGTTCTACACTCATTGTCCCTGGCAATGTGGAACGGTTTATTCAGAAAGCAGTAACGCGCGGCGCAGATACGGTACAGCTTGATTTGGAAGATAGTGTTCCTATCGAGCAGAAGGACATCGGCCGTCAGATGGTGCGTGAAGCATTGAACACGATGCCTTTAACTTCTACACAAATCAATGTGCGATTGAATAATGCATGGGAGATGTGTGAGAAGGATTTAACTTGTTGTGTCGCTCCGCGGCTGCACAGTGTAACCATTCCTAAAGTGGAAGATGTCGATATCATTCGTAACGTTGAGGCGAAATTGACGGATTTGGAACGGGAGCGCGGCTTGTCTGCAGGACATACAGAAATCTCGATTCTGATTGAATCCGCACTAGGATTGTCTCGCTTAGGCGAACTGCTTGCGGCGAGTGATCGCATTAGTACGGTAACGCTCGGGAATGAAGATTTCTGTCTCGATTTGGGGATTGAAGCCTCATCGACAGGCGAGGAGTTATTTCCGTATTATGCGCAAGTTGTTTTACAAGCACGAATTCATCAAGTGATGCCGCTTGGTTTCGTGTCTTCGATTGCCGACTTTCGGAATTTAGATAACTTCAGACGTTTAGCGGAGAAAAGTAAGCAACTCGGCTTTATGGGCAGCTCCTGCATTCATCCAGACCAAGTAGCTATTCTCAACGAGGTGTACACGCCGCTGCAGGAAGAGATCGAGAGAGCTATTGGCATTGTCCAAGCTTATGAAGAAGCACAGCAGCAGGGCAGATCGTCCTGTTCCTATATGGGTAAAATGGTTGATCCTCCCGTTTATTTGCGGGCGCAATTATTACTGAAACGCAACACAATTCTGGTTGGCAAGGAGTGAATGACAAATGAATACAGCTTTTGGGCGGATGTTAAATCCGTTATCCATCGCCGTCGTCGGTGCCAGTGAGAAAATGAATTACGGTGGCCGCTTAATGAAAAATTTGCTGACGCAAGGTTACGCGGGGCAATTATTTCCCGTCAATCCAACAAGCAAAGAAATATTCGGCGTACCTTGTTACGCTTCACTTGATGATATTCAGGCAGAGATCGATTTGGCTGTCATTATTGTAAAGGCTGAGCTTGTCGAGTCCCTGCTTGCACAATGTGAGGCAAAAAAAGTCGGTTCTGTCTTAATTATCAGCGCCGGGTTTCGAGAGGCAGGGACAGAGGCAGGCGAACAGCGCGAGCATATGTTAACTGCATGGTCAGAACGGACAGGTATTCCAATCTGTGGGCCGAACTGCTTGGGGATTAGCTCCAGCAAGGTGGACTTGTGGGCGAGCTCTGCTTCCTCCATTGGTGAAAGCAAGCGTGTCGGCGGATCTGTCGGTCTTATTTCACATAGCGGTGCTACGGCGTTCGGTCCTTTGCTGAATCGTGCCAATGATTACGGAGTTGGCTACCGTTATATCGTTTCGACCGGTAATGAAGCAAGTGTCTCGATGACACAGTTTGCCGATTTCATGCTGGACGATCCTGATGTGACTGCAGTAGGATTATTCATTGAAGGCATCAAGGATGGGAAAGCCTTCGCTAAGCTAGCGGATAAAGCACTTAAGCTGGGCAAACCGCTTATTACGCTGAAGATTGGTGAATCTGCTGTTGGACAAAAAGCAGCAGCAAGCCACACCGCTTCGATGACTGGCGATCAGCAAGTATTCGATGCTTTCTGCCGTCAAAAAGGTATCCTAGCAGCGAAAGATTACGAAGAATTCATCGCGCTTGTGAAAAGCAGTGAATATAGCAAGCCGCTTACGGGGCGCCGCTTCGCTGTATTATCGCATTCCGGCGGTATCGGCGGATTCGTTGGCGACAAAATGGGCGCTGTCGGACTAAGTGTACCCCAGCTCCAAGCAGATACCGTTACCCGCATTGATACGCTGCTGACTGGATTTGGAACGGCGAACAATCCGCTCGATTTGTCCGGTACGATGCAAACGGAACAAATTCTGGAGATTCATGCCGCGCTTGAAGACGAGGCGGAATTGAACGGAATTGTATACGCAACGCACGGGAAATCACCGCTAACAGAACGCCTAGGCGCGCTGGATCGTTCATCCAATAAGCCGTTGTTCTGGTTGTGGACAGGAAGTCTGGAAGATCCGGAATTGCAAGGCGTTAAGAAGCTGCCAATTCCACTCTTCTTTAATCCGAAGCAGCTAGCATCCACGCTTACACGTTTGGTCGAATTTTATGAACGTTCTCAAGGTGCTGAATTAAGCGAAGAACTTGCAGCCAATCGTACGACGATAGACGGCGCAGCGCAATTGCAGGAATTTGCGAAAATGACGAGTTCGTTGACACTGACGGAGATCGAAGGCAAGCAGGTGCTTCAATCCGTCGGTATCTCCGTGCCAGAGAGTTATTTCTTAGCGGTGGATGGCGATATCGAGTCGTTCCTAACGTCCATGCCTTTTGATGGCAAACGCTATGTGGCGAAGCTTGTTTCACGAACGATTACCCATAAAAGCGATAGCGGCGGCGTGGCTTTGAACCTGAATCAGCCGGAGCAGGTGCGGGAATTCTTTGAGCGTCGCATTCAGCAAAGTGCAGACACAGCTGATGTAGATGGTATGCTGTTGGAGGAAATGGTTGGCGACAAAATCGAGTTGATCCTAGGGTCGACGAATGATCCGATCTTCGGACCTGTTGTGCTGATTGGTCTTGGCGGTGTACTAACCGAGCTGTTCCAACTCGTTACTTGGCGTGTGGCTCCTTTCGACAAAGAGGAAGCGAAGCGCATGCTCGGCGAAATTAAGGGGCTTGAGAAGTATTTGCAAGGCTTCCGCAACATACCTGAAACAGATATGGAAGCTTTACTTGATACCTTGGTCACTTTCTCCTACTGGGTATATGAGCAGCAGGATACGATTGAAAGTGTCGAGATTAATCCGCTTGCTGTATTACCGAAAGGTGAAGGGGTTAACGCGCTCGATTGTGTCATTACATTGAAATCAGATACTGAGCAAGCGGTGTACAGCGAAATCTAGGGGGTGCAGCATGCAGAAAAAGACAGCAAAAATCGTCGTGGTTGGCAGCATCAATATCGACCTCGTCGTGAAGTCTGAACACATTCCGGTCGCCGGTGAAACCGTGATAGGGCAGGAATTCGTCATGATCCCCGGCGGCAAGGGAGCCAACCAAGCCGTTGCTGCCGCGCGGTTAGGTGCACAGGTTGAAATGGTTGGCTGTGTAGGCGGCGACGCTTTCGGTAAACAGATGCTGGAGCAATTAGCCAATGAAGGCGTAGGCACATCCTACGTCACCGTGGATCCTCAGCAAACGACGGGTGTGGCGCTCATTCAAGTGCAAGAAGGGGAAAACCGGATTACGGTTGTCCCAGGTGCGAATGCCAGCGTGACGCCAGCGCATGTAGACCTTGCCAAGGATGCGTTTGTTGGCGCAGATGTTTTGCTTGTCCAACTTGAGATTCCGCAAGAGACGGTTTTGCGTGCAGTTCAAGTGGCGCAAATGCATGGCGTGAAGGTGATCTTGAACCCCGCGCCAGCTGCGGTGCTGCCGGAGGAGATTTGGCCGTTCGTTGACTTAGTGACGCCGAATGAGACAGAAGCAGCCATTCTGACTTCTGGACAGCTTGCGGGTTCAGATGATGCGGGCATAATCGACGGGCTGCGCAGCTTGACGAAATCCGATGTGATCATTACCCAAGGGGAAAAAGGGGTTTCCTATCACTTGAATGGGGTCTCAGGAACTTACCCTGCCTATCGTGTTAACGTGGTGGACACGACGGCAGCCGGCGATTCCTTCAATGCGGCATTGGCGGTATGGCATGGAGAAGGCTACACCCTGGAGCAATCGATTGCATTCGCGGCAAAAGTTGGCGCGCTGACGGTATCGAGCTTCGGTGCTCAAACCTCGCTGCCGACACGACAAGAAGTGGAGCAGTTTGAAGGTATTTTAAACAAGTAGATTACGAGTAAAATGAATCGAATTGAACCGAACCAGCAGACGTGGCGTTTGCTGGTTTTTTTGCGAACTTAACTAGTTGGTATGGCGTCTAATTCGTATGGATACGCATGTAAAGCAGTGGTTGGCATTTGAGCAGTAGTTTGGATTCGATGATGCGTGATGTGGAGGATACGATGTCTAGAAAAAAGCAGAGATGGCTGATATCCCTTAGCGCAATCCTGATAGTGTACGTGTTTCTATTACCGCTTCCAACAGCGGAATTATCGGTACGAAGAAATGTTTTCTTCGCGCTACATCCCATCAAAGCTTTCCGTGCTGAGGTGACAGAGAAAGGCAGCACGTCGTTTGGGGGAGCCAAATTGTACTATGTAGGAGAAGTATCACGATCCTTTATTTGGGTGAAGAAATCGGGGTTAGGCTATCGTGTGATAGCGGATGGAACTGGACCATAGTAAGAGAAGGCTGCCTAATCATGGGTAGTCTTTTTTTTGTTCCAGTGAAATCCTTTTCTAGGAGGCCAAAGGTAGGAAAGGTCAGAATGCTAATACATTATTAATTCTTTTCTATAAAGTTACTAAACATTTTAGGTGTATTCTGAAGTCAGAAGATCAAATAGCTGTAATTCAGCATCATTCCAACATGCAGTATTCGTAGAGTAGACAGGAGTTGACTATCCTTTGATACATATATTATCTAAGCTCGCTAAGCAATGGAGGCACTATTTCAAATTATTTCACAAGGACCCAAACGTACAGGCGGTGGGTCTAAAGCTGTTTGTTTGGGCAGTTGGTGGCTCTGCAATTCTATTCGTAGGATTTAGTTTCTTCTCATACTCACATTCGCAGCAGATCGTGATCGACAAGATGACTTCAGCAACTAAGCAGACTGTCGCGCAGTCAAGAGATACGTTAAATATTATTTTTCGTAATTATGAGGATTTAACTTTCAGTATTTTGACTGATGAGGAAATGTTGAATCAACTGGGTGTGTATGGGAGTAAGACAGCCACTCAGACCGAGAAGTTTGTTGCTCGGAACAAAATTGTGGAGAGCTTCGCCATACGTTTTTTTAGTAAAAGCGACATTACCAATATTCACTTGATTCCCCTCGACACGAAGCTGAAAGAAATCACAACGGATACGCTGCATGCGGAAACCAGTGATTACAGCAAAGAGGAATGGTTTCAGAGGGCGGTCATCGCTAATGGTGAAATTGGATGGTTAGCGACGAAAAGGTACGGTTATTCGAATTTAGGACAGCCTTCATTTGCCATCAATAGGCTTATTAAATTGAGCTCAGGGATGAAATATGTGCTTCTCATCGAGATCAGTTCCGAGGTGTTAAAGCGTTCCATAAGTGACATTCAAAATGGAGAAATGGTTATTCTGAACCCAGCCAACCAACTGTTGACCAGGGCGAATTCTGAAGCAGAAGGTGAATTCTATCGCATTCCTAATTTATTTCTGGAGAATCCGATTCATACTGGGCATCCTTCCGATAGTAAAACGGTAAAGGTAAACGGGGAGATGCAGCTGGTCGTTGCGGAGAAAATAGCGGCAAGCGACTGGATTGTACAAGCCGTTATACCAGGCTCGGAATTGTTCAAGGATGCGAATACCATTGGCAATAGTATGCTTATCAGTATGGTGGGAATTGCCGTCCTTACCTACTTATTTAATTACTATCTGCAAAGACGCCGGAATGCGACGAAAATCCGATATATGGCTTATCATGATCATTTGACAGATTTAGCGAATCGCAAATTGTTCATGGAAGTTATAGAAAAGGAAATTGAATCAGCGCAGCAAAATAAGCTGGAATTCACCGTCCTATTCTTGGATTTGGATCGATTCAAAATCATTAATGATACATTTGGACACGAGGCTGGCGACAAGCTGCTCATAGAAACAGCCCGCCGACTTGAAGATATTTTGGATAAGAGTTGTACGATCGCTCGTTTTGGCGGGGACGAATTTCTAGTGCTGATGCCGAACTCAGGGAACCAAGACGTGATTCTGCAAACCATTCAACAAATCACACTTCAGATTCAAAGACCTGTTCAGTATGAAGAGAAAGAGCTTCACGTCTCTGTCAGTATTGGCGTTAGTATTTACCCGCAAGATGGCATGGACATCCAAAGCTTGACCAAACACGCGGATACCGCGATGTACAGTGCGAAAGAAAGCGGTAGGAACAATCACAAGTTTTATAACACGACAATGGAGAAAAATGCGTATGAAAAGCTGTCGCTAGAAAGAGATTTGCGTCATGCGATAGAGCGCAATGAGCTGTTTCTGTATTACCAGCCTCAAGTCGAGCTGAATTCGGGGTGTATTATTGGAGTTGAAACGTTAGCCAGATGGAATCATCCCAAGCATGGGTTCATTCCTCCTTCCGAGTTTATTCCGATTGCGGAGTACTCAAGACTCATTGTGCCTATTGGCAAATGGATTCTACACACGGCTTGCAAACAAAATAAAGCATGGCAGGATGCAGGACTCCCTAAGGTGCATGTGGCCGTCAACTTATCGATTCACCAATTCCAAGACTCGGAGATTATCCATACCGTCGCTCAGATTTTGCAGGAAACGGGACTGGAACCGCAGTATTTAGAGTTGGAAATTACAGAATCGATCGCGATGGAAGAGGTAGAGAAGGTTATTTTAACCTTACAAGGCTTGCATGCACTAGGTGTGAAAATTTCAATCGATGATTTTGGCACAGGCTATTCTTCCTTAAATTATTTGAAAAACTTCCCCATACAACGATTGAAGATTGATAAATCGTTTTTAGATGACATTGAAGTCAACGAGAAAGAGCGTGCTATTGTTGGAGCTATCATCATCATGGCGCATAGTCTGAATTTGCGAGTAACAGCCGAGGGCGTAGAGACAAGAGAGCAAGTCGCATTATTACAAGCATGCAATTGTGATGATATTCAGGGCTATATATACAGCCGTCCGATTCCAACAAGAGAATGCGCAGAATTGCTGGCAGAGAGAAGGGTGTATGACACAGCTACGAAACATTTACAGAATGGTTAACCATTTGAGCGCAGGGGGGAATCCATGATGGTGACTAGTCAACGAGAAAGGAAGAACTTATGGGTCATATTTGTTTTAGTGCTTGTAATAGGCGTTATGGGGTGTTCCAGCAAGGAAAGCAAACCGACACCATCCACGCCAACCAATGATAGCAAAGTGACGCTGCGTATGATCGAGAGCTTAACGAATCCGAATCGGACGGTTATCTTAAAAGGCTTGATTGCGCAGTTTGAGAGCCTAAATCCCAATATTCAGGTGGAGCTCATATCTCCTCCTTTTACACAGGCTGATATTACGATCAAAACGATGCTGAATGTCAAGCAAGAACTGGATGTCTTGGAAGTCAGAGATATTAATGTCGCGGATCTGGCTAGCAAAGGTTATGTTGATTCATTAAACGATTACATGACTTCATGGGATCAAATCAGCACCCTGTCAAAGGCTGCCAGATCGATTTCTGTCGTAGGCGGTAAGTCTTACTTTATCGCGAATGGCTTGTACCAACGTCAAATGTTTTACAGAAAAGATTGGTTTGAAGAGGCAGGCCTTAAGCCGCCATCAACTTGGGAAGAGATTTATGAAACTGGTAAAAAATTGACAGACCCAGCCAAGAATCGTTATGGCTTTTCTTTTCGTGGCGCAAAAGGTTCCACTTCAAACTTGGATACGTTAATACTCGCTTATAATGGTGATTACGTTAATTTGGATGACGGTCCATTTTTGAATAATGGGTCGACGATCTACTCCTCTCCTGAAGCGGTGAAAGCGATGGAATTATATCTGAAGCTGTATAAGGATGTATCGCCGCCGGACTCTATTTACTGGGGATTCCAAGAGCAAGTTGAAGCCTTTACCTCGGGAATGACAGGGATATTGCTGCAGGATCCGGATGTGATTCAAACGATACAAGACAAAATGCTGCCGGGCACATGGACGACAGCGCCATTACCAACAGGGCCAAGAGGCAGTGCTCTAGTGAGTGTTGGCGGAGCTGGCTGGGGAATCGCTTCACATTCCAAGCATAAAACGGAAGCATGGAAACTGATCGCATTTCTTTCCGATGCCAAACAAAACACCGAATTATCCAAAAAATACGGCTTGATCCCGATTCATACCTCCGCCGCATCTGATGCGTTTTTTCAAACGGGTCCCTATAAAACCTTGCTCGACATGACACTCAAGCCTGAAACTTATCTCCTCTACAAACCGCCTTTTCAATATCCTGGGAACAGCAGTTGGGACAAGGTAGCGATGGAAGTTGCACAAGTGATGTTGTTGGGGAAGGCAACCATTCCGGAGACATTAAGCAAGATGGATGCTTTCTGGAAGGAGCAGAAAAGAAACGCTGGGATTGAATTGAAATAGCTGTTGCAAGTGAACCTGGAGGACAGATACCGATGCTGCTTAAGAGCTTTAACAGAAAATGTAGTCGGTTAAGTATAACGAACCAAATCATATTTCCATTTCTTACGATCATTCTCATCATGGTGACACTCTATTATGTCCAAGTATACCGCTATACGAAGCATGTGACGGATAACGCGAATGAGACCATCGTGAATCAGCTCAAGACGGACGTGTTTAAACAGCTGGACAATTATTTGCAACCTGTTGAATACGTGAATGACATGAATGTTTCTTTGGCTGCACTCGATTTGCTCAAAACAGAGGACGAACACCTCTTAGCAAGCACATTTCTAGAAGAAGTGCAGCATAGTACATTTGTGGATTATGCTTATTATGCCAACGAAATGGGAGGCACAGCTGGAGGTGGAAGAATCCGTAATGATTTAAGCCATTCCTACACGAAAGGTATGCGATTAGGCCCGCTTCACTACGAGAAAGTCGATGAAAATGGCAATTTTATCGATCATCTCAACACAGTCTTGAACTTCGATGTCCGCCAGCGGAGCTGGTATCAAGAAGCCAAGTCGAGTAAAAGCACCTATTGGTCGACAGCCTATATGAGCGTGCTTGAGCCGGTGTTAGAAATCACAACTTCTAAGCCGCTGATTTCGAAGGAAGGCAACGTGGTAGGAGTCTTTGGCGCAGATATTCTGTTGGATAAGTTATCCAGCTATATGCATCATTTGAACATTTGCAATCACTGTACGGCCTATCTTGTAGAACAATCTGGCGAATTAATTGCGACTTCTTCCTCAGATGCGTTGTTTGTAACTGATCCCATGGAGATGTCCAAGCGTGTACGAGCGAACGAGGCTGCCAATCCCTTCATTCAAGAGAGCTTTGCGATTTATAGTCAACAAACGAAAGAGCTTGGAAGGGAACAAGTGAAGTCAGGTAAATACAGCATCTCTGGAGCAAATTATTATGTAAATTTCAGCCGATATGCGTATAAAGGTAATCTAAACTGGGACTTAGTTATTATCGTTCCGGAACAGGAACTAAAGGGCTCGGTCAATTCACTGCTATTCAAGTTTAGTATCGAAGCGATTGTGTTGCTATTCCTGGCAATTTTCGTAGGTATTGCTTTAGCAATGTGGATGACCCATCCGATCAAAAAGCTGCATAAAAAAGTGATTGCACTTCAGAATGGTGAACTAGAGGTTGATATGGATGAGTGGCGTCCGGATGTCATCGGGGATTTGGGACGTGCTTTTAATGAAATGTCAGCAAAGCTTCAAGAATATTACGCTTCTATTGTGCAAAAAAATCATCAATTAGAACAGTTGAATGGCAGTCTGGAAAACATCGTTCATACAAGAACAGAACAGCTTGAACGTTTAGCAACGATCGATGATAATACAGGTCTTTACAACTATCGTTATTTAATGCAATCGCTAGAAGAGACTATTCAACAAGCAATGGTATTGAACGAGCCATTGTCACTCATCATTATCGATATTGATCATTTCAAAAAGATTAACGATACCTACGGGCATCTTGAAGGAAATCAAGTGCTGAAAGCAGTGGCGCAATGTATGAAATCGCATGTGAGATCGACGGATATTTTGGGCCGATACGGCGGCGAGGAATTTATGATCATTCTGCCCAACTGCACATTGGAGGCTGCCTATGAACTTGCGGAGCGATGTCGGGTTCAGGTGAGCAAGCTTTCGATTGGCTCCATGGGCATCAACGTATGTATGAGTGGAGGCGTTGCGATGTATGAGGGCGGGAGTATGAATGATTTTATCAAAAAATCCGACCAGCACTTGTATGCCGCTAAGCATGCGGGGAGAAATCAGATCGTGAAGTCATGAGTGGTATATGAACAAACAGTCCTTCCTAACAGGGAAGGACTGTTTGTTCGTTAAAATCAATGTGAAACCAATTTATAAAGCTGGCGTCTATATACTTAGTAGTATAATGGAGGGGTCAATTTTATGGATATCAATAAAATCATTAGTGATTACGAACAATTGGGTAAGTGGACGGATACGTTAAATAAATTAAGTGAAACGACTTGGCATCTTCCAATTCAAGAAGGAAAGGCATCTATAGCTGAGATTATCGCACATCTTCGACATTGGGATCTTCATCTCATTCATTTGGTTATTCCTGCTATTTGCAAAGGTGAAGATATGGTGTTCCCTAATTTCGATTCCTACAATAGCCAGGCGTATCAATATGCGAATTCGGGTGTATCGAAAGAACAACTCCTACAGGAATTCAAACGTGATAGAATGGAACTGATTCAACAATTGAGAAGGTTGAGTTCCGAAGAATTGCTGCTGCAAGTGAAAGCGAATGGCGTGTCCAATTGCCCGAATACCGGCACACCTTACTCGCTGCTATACATTATTCAAGAGTTTATTGAGCATGATGAGCATCATAAGAAGCAAATGGAACGTTTTCTTGAAAAGGAGAGCCAGTCTTGAATCCAGATCGTAGAAATTTAGTTGCGGTAACTGAAAAATTGGAGCAATCCGGCATTAGCTACGCTTTGGGTGGAAGTGGTTTAATGCTGAGCTTGGGTTTAACGAACACGGTGGGTGACTGGGATGTCATGGTTGATGCCCCGAAAGATCAAGTGATGAGAGCATTACAGCATGACCATATCGAAGAAAAGGCAAGCGGTGACTATCCTTTTGGAACCAATTATAAGCTAGTCGTTCATAGCGAGGCACCGCAAGTAGAAATCATCGGGGGACTCTCGATCCATACCAATAAAGGCCTATGCAGGCTGCCCGCAATTCCGAGCACATCTTGGAACGGCATTCAAGTCGGCAGTCCTGAAGTCTGGTATGTTGCTTATGCGTTAATGAATAGGACAGAAAAGGCAGCCGTATTGCTTGCTTATTTGAAGGAAACTGGAGCTAATAAAGATATCCTTCATCTATTGATGAATGAACCGCTCACTGATGAAATAACGGGAGCAATCAAGTCTCTTATCGAATCGTAAAAGGACGAAACAATGGACAATCAAATCACAATTCAGGCGTTAAAATATGGAAATCAACGACATTATGAATGGCAAACAACTTTATTAGAAAAGACAGATTCGCATATCGTTGTTTTAGGGGAGCATGGAAGGCAGCTGCATCACTTTACGAAGCAAAGCGTTTTTACGATTGAGAATTGGACCCTAGAATTTTTCTCATTTGATTCTTGGTTTACGGTTAGCGCGAATGTCGTTGACGGTAAATTCGATCATTATTATTGTAATATCAACCAGCCAGCAGTGATGAGTGGGAACACAGTTTCTTTCGTAGATTTAGATCTAGATTATGTGCGGAGAGATGGTGTCTGGCAGGTGATTGATGAGGATGAATTCGCGACGAATGCGATCAAATTCGGGTATCCAGCTGATCTGATCCATCAAGCCGAGCGGGAGTTAGCAGCCTTAAAGGAAAAGGTTAACAACAAGGAATTCCCCTTTGATGGGTATCTCGACAAGTTTATGGATTGTATTCCTAGGTAATGAAGTCAATGATTACGGAACTTAGGGGAGGTTTCTCTTATCATGATTACGGTACAGATGGTGTTAGATCGCCTTATCGAGCCCGTCGGCCAGTTGGACAAGACGGTTGATACACTGAAAAGCGGACGGTTGGATGCGGAAGTTCAGAAAGTAGCTGTTGTATTTATGACGACTTATGCAGCAATTAAACAAGCTGTTGAAGCAGGCGTCGATTTGATCATCACGCATGAACCGACGTATTACAACCATTTGGATGAAGTGGAGTGGCTTAGCGGGAATCCCGTCTATGAAAAGAAGCGTGCGCTCATCGAGGAATCCGGCATTGCCATTTTCCGAATGCATGATTATGTACATAAATATAAGCCAGATGGCATTCTTACGGGGATGCTGAAACAGCTCGATTGGGAAGCTTACGCAAATCCAGAGGAGATGAACCTGCTGACGCCGCCACCCGACGAGCTGCATACCGTGCGCACCGTTGTCGCTCATTTGAAAAGTAAACTGGGCATAGACAGTATGCTTGTTGCCGGGGACCCGGATCTGGCTGTGAAGCGGTTCGGTCTGCTGCCTGGGGCATCCGGTGGTCACTCTCATATCCAATTTCTCGGGAGCCGAGAGATCGACTTGTTGATTGTTGGTGAGACGAATGAATGGGAGACCAATGAATATGTGAGAGACGCCGCAGATATGGGGCTTGCGAAAGCGCTGATCGTAATTGGTCACCAGAAAAGTGAAGAAGCAGGCATGTTGACCGTGGTGGAGCTGGTGCGTCATGCATTTCCTGAGGTGGACGTGGCGTTCATTGCGTGTCCGCTTGCGGTACAGCGGCTTTAGGTGTTTTTCCACTGGGCTGTAGTGAGTGCTATATGGAATAGTAAGTAAAGAAGCTTGCCTCGCGGCGGCTTCTTTTTCTTTGTAAGAGTACTAATTGCAATGCGATTTGTGCTATTTAATATCCAATTCAATCTAATTTTTAGATTTAATATATTTTATAATCAATTGAATATATAATTTGAATTTGAAATGTTTTACAATTAGCTTGTAAATATAAAGCGCTTTCAAAAAAAGTGAAAGGAGTAGAAGTGAATAAGTTTTGTCGTCATTGACAGGAAACGGTTGAAGTAATGAGCCTCATCCCTAAAAAACAAGCAGAGGAGTTATCTTAATGACAAAAAGGTTTAAAATCTCAAGTGTCGCTGTATTTGCTATCGTTATTTTCTTCATGTTGATGTCAACTGCCAGTGCTTTCGGTCCCTCTACGATGTATACATCGCCTAATACGGATCCTGGTCCAGGAACACTTTATCCTAGAGCGCTTACCCTTAAAAATAGCGGTACATACAATGGCCGGATGCTGGCGACATTTGAACATTACGTCAATGGTATCCCTTCATTCCCTATCTACCAAAGCTTAGATGGTGGAGTGACTTGGTCACACCTATCCGAGGTTACGGACCAAGTAAACGGATGGGGATTACGCTATCAGCCGTTCTTGTACGAACTGCCGCAAGCTATTGGCAACATGCCGGCAGGAACCCTTCTCATCGCGGGTAACTCTATTCCCTCCAACTTGTCCGTAACGAAGCTGGATCTTTATAAAAGTACGGATCACGGCGTTACATGGACTTTCGTTAGTACCCAAGCAACTGGCGGCAAGGCAGATCCATCCGGTGCTTTCGATCCAGTATGGGAGCCATTCCTTCTTGTAGCTAACAACAAGCTTATTTACTATTATTCAGATGAAAGAGATCCTCTTCACAATCAGAAGCTAGTGCACATCACATCAACAGATGGCGTTAACTGGAGTGCTCCTGTTGAAGATATTTCCCTTGCAGATTCGACCAAACGACCAGGCATGACAACTGTTGCTAAATTGGGCAATGGCAGCTACATCATGACGTACGAATACGGCGGTGCAAATCCTAATTTTTCAGTTTATTATAAGATTTCTACGAATCCAGAAAACTTTGGGCCAGCAACTGATCCTGGAACACAACTCGTCACTCAAGACGGTGTCAAACCAACAAGTGGTCCATACGTGACATGGATCCCGGGAACAGGGCCTAATGGTACGATTGCTGTACGCGCTTATTCAAGCTCAGAATTATTTTTGAATTCCCAGAATGGCGCAGCGAACAAATGGACGAGAGTAAGTACGCCTGTGGCAAGTGGTTACAGCCCTGCATTAGTTCCTCTTGCGGATAATCATAGCGTGCTAATTCTGAATGGAGGCCCACTCGGAACCTCGAACCATAATTCAGTTACGTATGGCAGTGTAGATTTGGGAGACGCAGCGCTGTTGCGCCAATGGGAATCGTTTAGCGTGCCTGGTGCATATATGAGGCATTATAATTTTGCAGGAAGAATTGATCCAGGACCGATTAGCCCGATCGATGACTCCAAATTCAGAATGGTACCCGGTCTTGCGGATCCCAATTCTGTTTCTTTCGAATCCCTCAACTTCCCAGGGTACTACTTAAGACATTACAACTACGTTCTCCAAGTGGGCAGAAACGACGGTACTGCTACGTTTAAGGGAGATGCCACCTTCACGAAAGTGGCTGGATTAGGCGACGCAACGAAAGTATCCTTCAAATCGTACAATTTCCCGACACGTTATATTCGTCAATTAAGCAATATTCTTAGAGTCGATCCAATAAGTACAACGCAAGAAAAAAATGATGCTACCTGGATTCAGCATTAATTAGTAAAAGAAGAGCTCGCGCTACACCTTCGAAGGGAGGAGTAGCGCGAGTTTTATTTTGGGGGAGAAGGCAAGTGTAACGAAATACAACTTTTTTCTAGCTGAATCGTCTCTATGATAGAGGCTTAGCATTGATTAGACATGGGGGGATTCTGCAACGCTCATCCTTTTGGTACCTATTTAGTCCAATGTACAAAAAACAAAGGAGCTAGCGCAAAAATATGCTTAGCTCCTTTTCCATCCCAACCAGAGTTTGAACCTGACCTGCAGCAGGTCATTATACTACTTCTTTTGCTTCCTACGCTTGCTAATCAGCTTATTCGAAGCCTTCCCGTTTCCACCGACCGCATCCTGCTGCTTCGTTCCAGGGCTATCAATGGCAGAGTTCGTCCCACTCGTGCTGTACTTGCCAGCACCGCTGGCGACTTGGGTAGCTGAAGCATTTTTTGCACGCTTAGGGAGCTTAACGATTTGATCATTAATGACAACGATGATTTCTTTGCCCTTACGACGAATTTCGGTTAGGTTTTTGCTATCCTCAAATCTACCCTTGACGCTCTTCACTAATTTGTTCTTCGCTGTTCCTCCTGCACCAACGCTTTGCTGTTGCTGACTATGCGGTGATCGAATAGCAGCGTTACTGCCAGCTGCACTGCTTCGGCCTGCTCCACTTGCGAGTTGCGTCGTGTTAGGAGCATTGGTAAATTGATGGTTGATGACGAAAACCAGCCTGTTAACGCCATGAATCGGCGATTGCGCGATAATACGTTTCTTCCCTTTTTCAATAATAATCGTGAAGCGGTCTGATTTCATAGCACACAGATCCTCCCTATTGGGTTCTCTCTTAAGTATATGTCCGTAGGACAAATTGGTAAGGGATACTGGCTGATTGGGTGAAATGATCTGTGTCAGGTTTTTGCCTATGTATAACGCCATGTACCAAGGTCTTTACGTCTATATGCACTCAGTATGAGCCCAATGCCGACAAATTGGAAAATAACGAGCGAGCCGCTATAGCTAATAAAAGGAAGTTGAAAGGAACTGAATGGTGCTAGGCCCATCGACATGAGCATGCTCCAAATGTACTGTGTTAGAAACAGAGTCAATAACCCAGATACTAAAGCTTTCCCGTAGGGATCTCTCACCTTCCGAGAGACGCCAACTGTTTGCTGGACGAACAGCGTTACCATAATCACCATAGCAATACCAGCTGCCCAGCCAAAACAATAGATGAGAAAAGGGAACATCATTTCGGCTTGAAGCTCAGGCAACGTGTTAAGAGGAGCACCGAATCCATGACCCCACCAACCAGCGGAATGCATCGCTATTTTGGACTGTGTGAGTTGGAAATTCATTCCTCGCTGATCTTCATTTGGATGTGTAAAAGCGAAAAGACGGTTAATTTTATAAGATTGACTAAGTAAGAACCAACTAAAGGCAGCTGCAAATAGACTACAATGAGCAACGAGGATGATTCGTTTTTTTCTCAAAACCAGTACCAAGGTCAAACAGCCAATAAAGAAAAGAACGAAATTCGCTATAGAATGTGTATATACAATGAGCAAACCTGGCAGCCAAACGATTCCCACGTTGATCCAACTTTTACGAGAGAATGCACGAAGGTGAGATTCGTTGGCAACGATTCGATGAGGCGTGCTCCAAATGCCAGCTATTGCAATGAGAAGCAAGTAGGGGGAAAGTGCAGGGATATTCAGTTGGACGGGTCCTAAATTCACATAGCTACTAACGCCATTCGTCACAAGTCCAAATAGGAGGACATAACTAAGTAACGCTATTGCAGCCATATAGAGGACCCAAGAGTATTTAGCTAACTTGCTATAATTACTAAAGCCAATGATCAGCATCATGCAAGAGCCTGCCCCTAGGTAAACAATTTGTTTTAAACCAATGGAACTGAGACCTAGACGATGGGATAGCGCGGTTTGAGCAGAAAATATGGCAACCAGCCCGATCACCATAAATGCTACGATAATTGCCAGCAGCCCCCAATTAAATCGAGGCCGATGGGCAAGATGAAACTGTCGCCCAATGACATCAGGAGTCCCCATCTGAGCAATGGATTTCTGAACAGCAGTATCTAAATCAATCCCAGTGAGCAGCTTCTCCTCAATCAACTCCTGTAAATGACTTTCAAGCTCCAGACGAACTTCGGTATGGACCTCTTTTGCTTTAATTTCGCGACAAACCCGTTTTAGGAACGTAGTGATTTCCTCATGGTAACGAAAGTTATTCATACGCCGCCCTCCCCAAGGACACGATCCACCGTATTGCGAAAAAGTGACCATTCTTGTTTCTTCACGAAGAGTTCGCCCTTGCCTGCCTTAGTTATACGATAATTTTTACGCTTCCGTCCGTCTTTTTCATCCCAATAAGCTTCAACAAAGCCCTCAGACTCAAGCGTATGCAAAATGGGATAGAGCGTACCTTCCTTTAAGGTGAAAACGCCATCGGAATGCTTCTCCATTTCTTTGGTCATCTCGTAGCCATACATGTCTTTGCGATCCAAGAGGGTAAGGATCAAGATAACTGTGCTTCCTTTCATTAATTCCTTATTGATTTTCATGGATAGCTCCTTATCACATGTATTGAGTATCTATGCATCGGTTATCTATGTATAAGTATAAATGAGAAAATACGGTTTGGCAAATTTGCCCAACACTATCGAATTGGATTAGCATGAGCTGGGCACCCAGCGGTCAACATCAGATCATTAATGAGTTGCTGCAATGGCAAGCTTGATGACCCATCACTGGATCTACTATTGTGACGAAAGTGTCATATATACGACATTCCCTCACTATAAATGGGTTAGAAGAACATCAAGGTGAGGAGAGTGCCTGCATTGTCAAATGAGTTCGTGATGCGTTCATTGGATGAGGTCCGGTTCTGGTCACGTATTATGAAGGAACATTCCTTATTTCTCAAATTAGGCTTTCGATGTGAGGACACGCAGCTAATTCAAGAAGCGAATCATTATTATCATATTTTTGAGCATATTGAGGGACGTTCCCACTCGTATACAGAGCTCACTGACCCTGAACAAATTAGGCGATTCAATACGGAAGTGGCTGCGGCTGTGGCACATATTTGGGCTTTCAAAAGGAAAGTTCTCGGACTCATCATTCAATGCAAGCTCCCTGGCGCCAACAATTTTCCGTTACTAGTCGACCATACAAGTCGAGAGGCTAATTATTTCCGTAACCGATTACACGAATTAAATGCAGGACGATTAGAGCCACTACCCGACGCCATTATTGATGAAAATATATTCTTCTTGCGCATCATGGCGGATCACGCCAAGTTTATCGGTCACCTGCTGGACCCTTCCGAACGCCAGTTAGTGGAGCAAGCGCGGAATTTTAGTCATGATTTTGACCAACTTCTCTTCCAAGCTATCGATTTAAGTGGAATGAGGCCACAGTCCCAAACCGATCCGCTCTTGGACCAGTTCCTCGACCAGAATCGTGTCTCTGTTGTTGCGCTCCGTGATTTCAAAAAAACAGCCCGTGATTTAATTGAAGCTTGTAAAATTAAAAGCATTATCCATCCTTTGCTGGCGGATCACGTGTTCCGCGAAGCAGAACGTTTCCTAGCTATTATCGACATGTTCGAACAGTGCTTAACTGGCAACCCCATCATAGGGATGCGGGAGGAGCATCTGGGTCATTGAATGATTGTGAAATATAGGAGGTCACTTGCTGAAGCAAGTGGCTTTTCGCATTTCAGTGGTGTTTTCTATTGTAGATACGGCGGAATTAGCATGTTGTTTGGGTAGGCATTCTTCGGATGGGGACGAGGATGTGCTAGATTCGTGAAAATAGCTGTACAGGCAGTTATCTCCAGTTTCTACTTCTAGGTCAATATACAGTGCTATTAGTGGAATTATTATAGAACTAGTATAAACAACTAGTCCCCCCTATGTTTATTAAACATATTATGCTAATGAAGCTATAAGACATCTATCAGGGAGGGAGGAATAACTAGAAAACTGTAACTTACAAGCGGTTTTTGGTTCACTAGAGAGATTGTTAAAAGTGGATAAATAAGATCTTCTATAAGAACTTATTTTACTTAATCGAAAAGAGGTTGAATTATGATGCTGCAAGATTTCATGATTCCTATCACCATTTTGTCGTTTATATGCACCATTGCTTATATTATCTTTCGTCCCAATGTAAATGAATCTATTCCAGCAACCGTCGGCGCCATTTTTGTCCTCCTAAGCGGTAGTGTTACTATAAATGACTTGGGTAAAATAACTGAAACCATAGGTGGAGCAGCCGTAACCATTATGGCAACGATTGTTATGGCGATTGTTTTGGAAAGCTTTGGATTTTTTAATTGGGCTGCAGAGAAGCTCCTAGAACGAGCGAAAGGATCAGGAATACGTCTATTCTGGTACACCAATTTATTTTGTTTTCTGATGACCCTTTTTGTGAACAACGACGGTAGTATATTGATTACAACACCGATATTACTTATGCTGCTACATCAATTAGGCCTTAAAAACCATCAAAAAATTCCTTATTTACTCTCCGGCGCTTTAGTTGCAACAGCTTCTAGCGCACCAATTGGCGTAAGTAATATTGTCAATTTAATTGCGCTAAAAATTGTTCATATGGACCTCTATATGCAAACAGCGATGATGTTTGTCCCTGCTTCACTTGGTCTTGTACTCCTTACACTCCTGCTATTTTTCAGTTTTTATCGCGTATTACCTCGCAAACTACCACCAATTAAAGTAGGAGCTTTACACCAAACACATCCACTGCAAGATATTTCGTCACCGATTCCGATAGAGAATCGAACAAAATTCATGCGGAATATCTTAATTTTCGTATTCAGCGTTCGAATAAGCCTATTCGTTGCCTCTTTCATTCATTTTCCAGTTCCATTAATGGCTGTTATCGGTTCTACATTCCTGCTGGGCTGGCGTTGGTATTATTTGAAAATTGCGCCTACAGATATGATTAAAAAAATGCCTTGGTATATACTGGTTTTTGCCTTCAGTATGTATGTGATTATATATGGTTTGCATAATATCGGACTAACCCAAATGCTCATCGAGCTGATGCAACCACTCGTTTCGGGCAGTTTACTTCATGCAAGTCTTATAATGGGAATTCTACTTACCATTTTATCGAATTTATTTAACAATCATCCCGCATTAATGGTAGGAACGTTAACTTTGACAAACATGGGTCTTGACCCCCTTACCTTAAAAATTTCTTATCTAGCTGGTGTAATCGGCAGTGATATGGGTTCCCTTATTTTACCGATTGGGACGCTTGCAACGATCATGTGGATGCACATTATCAAGAAAGGGAAAGTAAAGTTGAGCTGGGCTGAGTACTTAAAGGTGACGATTACAGTCATTCCAATTACGCTTATTTTCACGCTAGTCATTCTAGCATTCTGGGTATCCTGGATTTTTTAATTCGGCAGATATGATGATAACTGGAGGTTATTCGTATGCGTGTGCTTCAACAATTTGTTGGTCAACAAGTAATTGTGGAGATTTCTGGAAATAATATCTGTACGGGTAAAATAATTGATTTAGGGCTAGATATTATGGTTGTGGTCAATAAACAACAGTACTATTATATCCCCTTAGTAAACGTGCAGAATGTTAGATTGAATTCAGAATCCAGAACGGAAACAGAACTTATATCTGATGAAATGCCAATCGATTATCAAGAGGATAGCCTCTCATTTCGAAAGATATTAAATAATGCAAAGGGCCGATTTGTCGAGATTTATGTTACTGGCAATAAAACGATACATGGCTATTTAACTAGTATTATGAATGATTATTTCGTCTTCTACTCTCCTGTCTATAAAGCCATGTATGTGTCTATGAACCACTTGAAATGGTTAATTCCTTATCATGCTCACCTCACACCGTACTCGCTAAATAACCAATCACTACCTTTGAATCCTATCAATGTACCTTTATCACGGACCTTTGAAGGGCAATGTGAAAAACTGAAAGGAAATCTAGTTGTTTTTGATCTTGGAGATAACACGAAAAAAATAGGCTTACTTCACAAAGTGGATAATGGTTCTATAGAGTTGATTATTGCCAATGGAGATAAAGTTATTTGGAATCTACAGCATTTAAAAACGGTGTACACACCATGATTGAAGTAGCGTTTTACTGCGAAAATAAAAAAGCGACCTTCTGGGGGGAAGGTCGATCGAAAAGGCCAAATTATGCATTCGCACAACTTATCTTATGAAGGTAAGGGCTGAATCGTTTGGGTTACTAACTAGACGAATAAATTTTTTAAATAAGCTTAAATACGATATTCTCATCTTTCGGATGAGAGTATTTTTTGTGTTTTTGTGTTGTAAACTGAGCTATGGACAGTTTAGAGACGTTGGATTTAACGTAAATATGGGTGGGGAAATAAGCAAAAAAAAATTGGTAGAGCATTTGCTAAAGCCAGGTGGTATAATAGGTTAAACGTTTTACAAAACCTTGGTGAGGAGTGTCTCAGATGACCATTCAGAAAGATTGGGCACAAGAAGCATGGGCTCAAACAGTAGCAAAAGTAGGTAAAACAAGTAAGCGTATTGGTGACGGCTTCCCGCACGCAAGTGTGGAAGGGGAATATAAGCTGGAGCCTGCTTACTGGTGGACGGCCGGTTTCTGGCCGGGACTATTGTGGCTTTTATACCGAGATACAAAGGATGAGGGTCTGAAGCAGTTGGCTGAGTCATGCGAGCAGCAACTCGACAAAGTTGTAACGGACTACTACCGTCTGGATCATGATATTGGCTTTATGTGGACACTGACAAGCGTTGCGCGTTATAAGCTGACTGGTGCAGATGACTCCAAACGTCGGGCCTTGCTTGCAGCGAATCTGCTGGCCGCTCGTTTCAATGTGAAGGGAAGCTACATACGCGCTTGGAACCCATGGCGCGAAGGCCATGACAATGCGGGCTGGGCTATCATCGACTGCATGATGAATCTGCCCATATTGCATTGGGCAACGCTAACCACTGGCGATCCGCGCTTCAAAGAGATCGCCATAAGACATGCCGACATGGCGGTTAATCACTTCATCCGTCCCGATGGATCGGTGAATCATATCGTGATTTTTGACCCGCACACCGGCGAGAAGCTTTCCGTGAACGGTGGGCAAGGCTTTGCGCCTGAATCGGCCTGGTCGCGTGGAACCGCCTGGGCGATTTATGGCATGAGCCTGAGCTATAAGTACACGGGCGATGAGAAATATCTACAGGCAGCGAAACGTGCCGCGCATTTCTTCTTGGCGAACCTGCCGGAAGATCATGTGCCGCATTGGGATTTCCGTTTGCCGGATGGCATCCCGGCATATCGCGATTCCTCGGCAGGCGCGTGTGCGGCTTGCGGCTTGCTCCTAATCGCGGAGCAAGTGAGCAGCCAAGAGGCATCCCTTTACCGTGAAGCGGGAGAGCGCATCTTGCACTCGCTGTACACGAACTACGGTGCATGGGATTCCGAAACCGAAGAAGGGTTAGTTACCCATGGTACAAGCCACTATCCGGAGGGCAAAAATATCGACGTGCCGCTCATCTACGGCGACTACTATTTTGTAGAGGGTCTTTCAAGGTTGCTCGGACATGGCGAGTTGTTCTGGTAGGTTATTGTAAAATTTAAAAAGAGTTGTTCTGGAGTAGCTTTGAGCTACTTGAGGGCAGCTCTTTTTTGCGTTCACCTTTCGTTCAAGCACCTCTCGCAAACACCTTCAAGTCAATCACCTCTCGCGAAAATGAAGCTTGGTCTTGTAGATACCACAGAAATCAATGCAAGTTTTTATGTCCTCCTCTGCATCCCCCCCTCACCCCACAAAAAGACTTTTACTACAGTAAATCGACATCCGCCCTCATTGTTGGTCACACGTCCTGAAACCTATAATTAACACAGAAGACAAATAGATAGTGTAGGTGAGAGCATATGAAATCCGCTACTGTGAATGAACAGGTTGTCCAGCGGTCAACCGACGCAACAAAGAAAAAGGGTTGGTGGAAATACGTCCTCAAGCATCGTGCGTTTTATATCATGCTGATTCCCGGGCTGCTCTATTTCCTCGTGTTTAAGTATTTGCCATTAATGGCGAGCTTCATCGCTTTTCAGGATTACAACATTTTCAAAGGCTTCACAGGCAGTGAATGGGTCGGGTTCAAATGGTTCCATCAACTGTTCACGTACGACAAGTTCGGACGATTGCTCCGAAATACGCTGTTGATCAGCTTATATCAAATTGTGTTCGCGTTCCCGCTGCCGATCTTACTGGCGATCATGCTTAATGAAGTGCGAACGATGGCCTTCAAGCGAATCACCCAAACGGTGCTGTATTTACCTCACTTTTTATCATGGACGATTGTGTTCGGGCTTACGTATATGTTGCTGTCGCCGACACAGGGACTAGTCAATCACGTCATTTCCTCCTTCGGTGGTGAAACCGTCGCCTATCTCCAGAAACCGGAATACTTCCGCTCCATCATTATTTTTTCGGGGATTTGGAAGGAAATGGGCTGGAACGCCATCATTTTCATCGCTGCGCTTGCGGGCATTAGTCCCTCCTTATATGAGGCAGCGAGGATGGACGGAGCGAACCGTTGGAAGCAGTTTTTACATATCTCGATACCAGGCTTGCTGCCGGCCATTATGATCCTTTTGATGCTAAAAATGGGACACATCATGGACTCGGGCTTCGAGCAAATCTATCAGTTTCTAAATCCGGCCACGTTTGAGACGGGGGATGTATTGGATACTTACACCTATCGAGCGGGCATTCTGCAAGGTCAGTACAGCATAACGACAGCCATCGGATTGTTCAAATCGGTTATTGGTTTTATTTTACTCGTCATTGCGAACCGTGTGAGTAAATGGACAACCGGTGAAGGGCTATATTAAAGGGGCGATACGACGATGAAAATTAGACGAACACCAGGTGAAATCGCTTTTGATACAGCGAATGCACTTCTCTTACTGATATTTTGCGCTGCAGTTGCCATCCCATTGATGAATGTCATTGCCGGCTCACTCAGCTCCAATGAAGCCATTATCCATTCCGAGGTATCGCTTTGGCCTGTAGGCTTTAATCTGCACAATTATGATTTTGTCATCCGAAATGCGGTGTTTTGGAGGTCGTTTGGGGTCACGATTCAGATCGTTTTGATAGGAACCGCGATCAACATGGTTCTTACGATTCTTACCTCCTATCCGCTATCCAAAGGGTGGCTAGGCGGCCGCAAGGCGATTCTACTTTTCATCATTTTCACGATGATTTTTCAGGCTCCGATGGTACCGATGTACATCCTTGTCAAAAGCCTAGGCTTGTTAAATAGTATCTGGTCACTCATTATTCCAGGTGCACTCAGCGCGTTCAATATGATGCTTTGCATCACCTTCATGAGGTCGATTCCGGAGGAGCTTTTTGAAGCAGCTCGGGTGGATGGCATGTCCGAATACAGCATCGTATGGCGCATTGTGGCTCCATTATCCATGCCGATTAATGTAACGCTGATATTATTCTACGCTGTGGGGCATTGGAACAACTATTTGGGACCTCTCTTGTACATCACCGATCGCGAACTGCAGCCTTTGCAATTGTATCTGTATAAGCTTATTTCACAATTCGATATGGATTCTGCCGGAGGTCAATCGATCTTGGAGCTTTCCACGGCAGTAACCCCACAAGGGTTGCAGATGGCGACGATTGTCATTGCCACGCTTCCAATTATTATCGTGTATCCGTTTTTGCAAAAGCATTTCATCAAAGGTGCGCTATTGGGTTCGGTTAAGGAATAAGGTTAGGCGAGAATTAGCCGGGACTTGACTCGATGAAGGAGGTGGTGCGACGCATTCAACGCATTCCAGAAATGTCCAGATGAATATGAGAAACGAACTAAACTATAATTAAGAAACTAGGGAGGGTCTAATCGATGAAAGTGAATATGAAACAAATGGTTACGCTTGTATGTATGGTATGTCTTGCGGGTGCAACAGTTGCCTGCTCCTCAGATAAGAGCTCTACATCAACAACGACACAACCTTCCGTAACACCTGCTGCAAGTCAGAGCACAACGCCGGCTGCACCAGAGAAAATTAGCTTATTCGTCTCCAATAACGCACAACAGATTCCAGCAGGTAAGTCCATGGATCTGGCGACTGTTAAATATTTGGCACAAAAAACAAATACAGATCTTAACATCACCTTCCTACCGCATGAAAACTACATGGATCAGCTGAAATTGAAGTTCGCTTCCGGCGATATTCCTAACGTTCACATGGTGTGGGGTATTGAGACCTCTGATCTGGTTATCAACGGTTTGGCCATGGATTTGAAGCCATTAATCGATAAATACGGTCCGAATTTGAAGAAAAACATCCCGCAATCCGCTTGGGACGCTGTTACACTGAATGGCAAGATCCTCGCCATTCCGCAATTGGCGCAAGGAAATGCACCGGCTGAGCGAGTTATTTATGTTCGTAAGGATTGGATGGATAAGCTAGGAATTAAGGAGCCAAAAACATCTACAGAGTTCCTAGATATGCTGCGCGCTTTCCGCGATAAAGATCCGAACGGAAACGGCAAGAAGGATGAAATTCCATTTGCTTCCCGTGAGAAATTTGAATGGGCGGATAACATTTTCGGGATGTATGGGGTGAATTTGGACTCCAACAGTCTCTACAATAATGAAGTTATGCCTGGCTATGTGAATCCGAATATGAAAAAAGCGTTGGGTATGCTCAACACGATGTATAAAGAGAAGTTAATTGATACGGAATTCCTGACAAACACTCGGGCGATTTGGGATCAAAAAATCAAGTCCGACCTCGTTGGTTCTTGGAACCACGTTGTATTCGGTGCTTGGGATCCTTGGCAAAAGGAACTTAGCAAATTGCTTCCTGATAAAAAGCCTAACGTACTCGGTATTCCGACACCAAGAGGTGAGGGTTACGATGGGAAATTGGGGCGCGTTGAGAAACCAGTATTGAAAACGTTTGTCGTTCACAAAGATACGAAAAACCCAGAAGCGGTTGTGAAAATGTTCGATTGGCTCGTTTCGGAAGAAGGGCAATTATTCACGGAGCTTGGCATTGAAGGGCAATCTTTCACCAAAGAAGGCACTACACTTAAGTACAATGCGGACAAAGATCCTGATTTGAAATGGCGTTCCGCTGTGTTCCAAATGCATGGCTTCCATGAGCAAGCTCAGAAGGTATTGATCAATAACGATGAAGCTTACAACAAGCTGATTCAAACGATTGAAACGTCCCGCAAAGAAGGTATTCCGAATCCAACTGCAGGTATGCCGCCTTCCGAAACGTTGACGAAGAACGCAGATCTTGGTTATAAAGGTTCCTTCCAAGAGGCAGCTGCCAAAATCATTCTCGGCGAGAAGCCACTGGACTACTTTGATGAGTATGTAGCGAACTGGAAGAAACAAGGTGGAGACAAAGCGATTAAGGAATTGACGGACTGGTATAACGCAAATCGTAAGAAGTAAGTAGTCGCATGACAATGACACATGCCCATCTGAAGCCAGTATGACACTCGCTCAGGTGGGTCCTCTTTTAATGATGTAGTATTTGAAAGAAGGAAGGATGAGATAGGTGATGATGAGAATGGGGAAAATGGGAAGAATACTCTCTCTCCTGTTAATCGGCGCGATGCTGGTTGTACCGTTCCAACCAAAGATTTCCCTGGCGCAGGCACTGACGGAAGAGGAACTGGGGGCATTGTCTGGAAGTGAAGTTCTGATTTCTGATATTAAAAAGCAGGGAGCTGCGCTCAATCCAGAGGCTCCGGCGTATGGTTCATTTCAATCGGCGACCGTTGCGGGGCAAGCTTTTACAGAAGCTTTGCGTTTTACGACGAATGTACAGCCGGCAAGTACCTATCTGTTACAATATGTGCTGCCGATTGAAGCGCGTATAGAAAAAGATGATGTTATTTTAGCTACATTCTTTGCGAGAACGTTGAGCTCGACTGTGGAAACAGCTGAAGGTACAGTAGCTTTAGTTATGGAAAAAAGAGGCACATTTGAGAAGTCGATTACGGAGACATTGACAGTGCCGACACAGTGGAAGAAATTCCTGGTGCCAATTAAAGCTGCACTATTGATGGAGGCGGATACACCACAAATAGCTTTTCGTCTTGGCTACAAGCCACAGGTAATTGAAATTGCCGATCTTAAAGTCGTAAATTACAAGAAAGCGGTTACATTTGAGAATCTGCCAAGCACACCAGTTACTTATGAAGGCATGGAAGATGATGCAGCTTGGCGTGCAGCTGCGAATAATCGCATTGAGCAAATTCGTAAAGGCGATTTAACTGTTGAAGTCAAAGATGCAGATGGCCATCCGATCCAAGATGCAGATGTGCATGTTAAGATGACGAATCATGACTTCAAGTTTGGTACGGCCGTTAATAGCAACTTCATTTTTGGAACCGATCAGAATTCAGAAACGTACCGCACGAAGCTGAAGGAAAATTTTAATTCTGTCGTCATGGAAAATGATATGAAATGGCCTTTCTGGGAAGCGGATAAAAGTAAAACAGTTAAGCTGTATAACTGGTTAGGCGAAAATAACTTCGACATTCGGGGACATGCGTTGCTGTGGGAGGGTTCCCCTCGATTGCCAGCTGATATTCCTGGTCTCCTGAGCAGTAAGACTACATTGGAAAAAAGGATTCAAGATCACTTTCACGAGCTTGCCGGCTTCTTCCGGGGAAGATTGTATGATTGGGATGTGTTGAATGAGCCTGTTCTGAACACCATGATTCGCAGCACGTATGATGACCCAGGTGCTGTTATGGCGAATTGGTTCAAATTAGCCAAAGAGGCGGATTCCACAGCCAAATTATATGTAAACGAAACGCAGATTCTAGGTATGGATGCACCTGTCATCCAGAATTTTTCGACTATTTTACAATCCATGAAGGATCATGGAGCACCGATTGATGGGATCGGAATACAAGCCCACTTTGGTAGTACGCCGGTTAGTCCAATGGCTTTTTATAATCAGCTCACACATTTCACGCAATATGCACCTGAAATCGCTATTACCGAATTTGATATGAATTCACCAAGGGCAGATATTCAAGGGGTGTTTACAAGGGATATCCTATTGGCTTCTTTTAGCCATCCGAATGTGGAATCATTCACCATGTGGGGCTTCTGGGATGGTGCACATTGGCAGAATAATGCACCGCTTTTCCGATCAGACTGGACATTAAAGCCTTCAGGCGAGCAATGGCGTAAGCTAATCTACGAAACCTGGTGGACAGATGTTCCTGGGAAAACAGATGAAGCTGGTCAATTCGAAACACGCGGATTTTATGGGGATTACGACATCACGGTAACACGGAACGGTACAAGCCAAACAGTTAAGGCATCTTTGCTGAAAGGTGAAGAGAACAAAGTGTCAGTTGTTTGGGGGGCACCGTCGCAGGGGGCGGCAACACCTAGCTTCGTACCGCTGCCGCTTCCAACGCAAACAGCCGAAATCACGGCGCCGGTATGGCCTTACGGTAGTACATTCGGTGTCGCAGAGGCATCACCGACTTCGGTGACGTTCAACTGGCCAGCGGCACATGATAATCAACAGGTGGAAAGTTATTTGATTTATAAGGATGGCAGCCTGCTAACACAAACAACAGCAAATGTATCGAGCTATGATGTTACGGGATTAACGCCAGGTCAGTCCTATGCGCTTCATGTTGTAGCTGTGGACCAAGCAGGTAATCGCTCGCTTCCAAGTCCGGATATTCAGGCGATTGCAGCCTCGGGTTCGGATCAGACACGGCCAGGCTGGACGAAAGGCTCGGTCCTTACGGTGTCGGATTTAAACCAAACAGGAGCTGCGCTTTCTTGGCCTATAGGTGTGGATAATGATGGAGCCGCTGGCTATCGGATTTATGTGAACGGGCAAATCGCAGGTGATACCGTTAACCCAAGTTACTCGTTAACTGGTTTGACTGAGAACAGTCAATATACCGTTCGCGTTGAGGCGAAAGATGCTGAGGGGAATCTGTCCGCAGGAGGGCCTATTGTTACTTTCAGAACACTTGGAGTGGAAGACACAACGCCTCCAGCTTGGGCTTCTCCAGCTCTTCTCAACACAACAGAAATAACTGCAACGAGCGTGAAGGTAAACTGGGGCACTGCGCAGGATGCGCGCGGTGTGACGGCTTATCGTGTGTTTCAAGGCAATCAGGAGCTGGTGACTTTGCCTGCTTCCACGAAAGAGTTCAGAGTCGAAGGTCTGTCTCCTAATACAACGTACACCTTTAAGGTTGAGGCGGGAGATGGCAGCAATAATTGGTCACAGACAGGTCCTATAGGCACGATAAAAACCAGCATAGGCGTGGATGCTTCTGCACCGCAATGGCCATCTGCAAGAATGCTGACCTATAGCGAATTAACTGATCGATCGGTCACCTTAAACTGGACGCCAGCCCAAGATAACATCGGTGTATCCGATTATCGTGTGTATCGCAACAACACGGTTATTGCCAATGTATATGGGAATGTGCAGAACTATGTGGCAACGGATCTAGCTGCAGGACAGCCCTACACGTTCCGTGTCGAGGCCCGTGATGCCACAGGGAATTGGACAACAAATGGACCAGTCGTTAACATAATCACTTTTTCGGGAGTTGTTAGATCACAACAATTGCTGTATCCGAGCGACGATGCTTTCATCCAAGCACCGCCAGTAGGAACCCCGAGTGGGCCGGGTACAACAATGAATGGCGACTCTCTTAGATACAAGAATGCGGCTGGTGTGACGCCAAGTGATTTAAATAAAAATACAGGTAATAATCGGAGAGCCTATCTGAAATTCCCGCTAAATACAATTACGGGTAATGTCTATGAGGCCACGGTGAGTCTCTATGTGTACTATGCAGATTCCAAGGGGATTGATATGTCTTTATATCAAACCGGTGATTTGTATGTGAACAGCAGCAGTCCTTGGAATGAAACCGGCATTAACTGGCAGAACAAACCTGCTGAGATAGCAAAGATCGGCAGTAAGACGATTGATATTATCACGGGTTCCTGGTATAAGTTCACGGTCACCAATCAGGTTACTACGGAGCTTAATGGTGATAAAGTAATCTCATTCAAGCTTACGGATGATACGTGGTTAGATAAGAATCTTGATATGTACTCCAAGGACGCAACAGGCGCAAAAGCGATTTATAAGCCTTATTTATCTGTCGGCACTGAGCAATTGCCAGTGGATGTCACTCCACCTGCATGGACCAACGGTACGCTAACTAAGTCTGATATTCAACCGAATACAGTAACCCTAAGTTGGTCGAGTGCACAGGATGACAGGGGAATTAATGGCTATACCGTTTATCAAAATGGTTCTGCTATAGCTACGGTTGCTTCCGATGTCTACAGTTATAACGTAACGGGTCTGACCCCATCGACAGCGTATACGTTCAAGGTGGAAGCTCGAGATGCTGGTTTAGTATCAGCGAATGGACCAACAGTTAGTGTTACAACGCCTGCTGCGGATATCCTTGCACCTGTATGGTCGCCGACTGCAGCGTTAACAGCGCAGGATTTAGCTCGCTTTGGCGTAACCTTGCAGTGGCCAGCAGCTACTGACCAGTATGGTATAGCAGCTTATGACATTTATAACGGGAATTTGGTTGTAGGCTCTGTCTATGGCGATGTGCATACCTATCGTGTAACAGGTCTTACAGCAGGAATGGATTACGACTTCCATGTGAGTGCGCGAGATGCATCAGGAAATAGAGCTACAGGGCCTGCGGTTCATGTAAAGACACATGAGCCTGATAGGATTCCACCTACATGGAATCCAGACAGCCACCTGTACCATGTGAGTGTAAGCGCATCAGGTCTCATGTTGAATTGGCCTGATGCGGTAGATGATTCAGGTGTGGTCAGCTACCGTATTGAGCAGAACGATTCGGCAGTCATTGAAGTAACGAGTGATATTAACAGCTATTGGATCAATGGTTTACAGGCAGCAACCTTTTATTTATTTAAAGTTCGAGCGGTGGATGAAGCTGGGAATGTCTCCGAGCCACTACAAGGGTACGATGGCACGTTGATGGCTGATACCATTACCCCGCAGTGGCCAACCGGCTCGCGCATAACTTCCACAAGAGACGGCGATCAAATCACGCTAGAATGGGATGCAGCCGTGGACAATGTGGGGATTATGCAGTATAACATTTATCGCAACGGCGGGTTTGCGGCATCCATTGCCGGAGCAACGAGTATTGTGCTGCATGAAACCGAGGCAGCCGTCTACAAAGTTGAAGCGCAGGACTTCCTAGGTAACGCGACAGTGTTCGGACCGAGCACGGATGATCCAGAAATCCCGGTTCCAAGTGATATAACAGCGCCTGGATGGCCAGCTGGAAGCGCATTGACACAAGGAACAGTGACAATGAATTCCGTTCAACTCTCATGGAGCCAAGCGATTGACCGCGTGGGTGTAACTCAATATAAGCTGCTGATGAATGGAAACGTCATTGCAACAACGCCAAGCACCACTTGGCAGGTGACAGGATTGACCGCTGATACCGCTTATGGCTTTAAGGTTGAAGCGGCAGATGAAGCGAACAACTGGTCAAGCGATGGTCCAAGCTTACAGGTCAGAACGCAAGCTGTTCCTGCTCCAACTGTGCCATCTACAGGGACGCAACCAGCGCCTGCTAAGCCAACGATTACTGTTAGCAACGGGGAAGCACAGATTACCTTCCCATCAGCAAGCGTAACGACTCAAGCGGGGAAAGTAACCGCAACGGTTGATAAGGCAACATTGGAAGAAGCGTTCAAAAAGACGGATGCGCAAGCAGGCGGTGGAGCAAATCAACCTGTCACCTTGCAATTACCGGTAGTCGCAGGCGCAAATGGCTATGCAATTGAATTGCCAACGGAGTACCTGATCCAGCATGCATCCACACAGGGGCTGATCATTTCCACACAACTTGGCACGATTGTTTTACCTAGCAACATGTTTGCTAATAACTCAGCAGCAGCCGGACAGCCTACTCTTACGATCAATATTTCGATCGACAAGCTGCCAACGCAAACCGATCTGAAAGGCAAAACAGGCGTCGTCGTTGATCTGCAATTCACAGCATCTGGACAGCCATTGAAATTCGAGAATAAGGATGCTTCTGTTTCAGTCAGCATTCCGTATGTGCTATCAGCCGAAGAGAAAGCTCATCCCGAGCTGCTGAATGTCTGGTACGTGAACGCCAAGGGCGAAGCTCAATTAGTACCAACAGGCAGCTACGATGCTTTAACTGGCAGCATTCAGTTCAGCACGAATCATTTCAGTATGTACGCTGTTTCCTACAACAAGCCAGCGTTCCAGGATCTCGCTTCCACAACGTGGGCACAGAAATCTATTGAAACGCTTGCTGCTAAAGGTATTATTCAAGGGGTTAGTGCTCAAGTGTTCAATCCGACGGCGTCCATCACACGAGCAGACTTCACGAAGTTGCTGGTCGAAACCTTTGGTCTACAAGCGACGGCCGAGACGCATTTCGAGGACGTACAGAAGGGTGCCTATTATGAGCGAGCCGTTGGCATCGCGAATAAGCTGGGTATCGTCAATGGCATAGACGATCATCACTTCGATCCACTTGCCTCCATCAAGCGCCAAGATATGTTCGTCATGATTACGAGAGCTTTGGCGCAAGTCAACAAATCATTACCTAAAGCGAATAATTCAAAGCAATTCACGGACGGAGCCGACATCGCTTCTTATGCAGTCGAGGCGATTCATGCTCTTGCCCAGCAGGGCTTCGTTGAAGGCAATGCCGGCAAAGTGAATCCGCTGGGCAATACGACCAGAGCTGAAACTGCCGTTATGTTGGACAGATTATTCCAATTTATCTACCAATAATATGCAATACTCCAACCGTGCCTGAACAGGGCGCGGTTTTTGTCGTATTTTAAATAAAAAAGTACGATCCCTGCAGTAAATAAAACGCTTACCTCATTGCTCTAAGCCGAAAATGGGCATATTATTTATATACCACACTTTAAACACATCATCGCTGTTCATAGGAGGAAGATCAATTTGTACACCTATATGGTCAAAAGCTTGAAGCGATCACTGAAATGGAGGTTGATCTCCATCATTGTGACGATTTTAATTTTTACCGTGTCTACAATTGGTATCTCCAGCTATATCCAGACGACAAGCTCGGTTCGAAAAGATATCGATCATCTCAGTATGCAGGTACTGAAGCAGGCGAACATGAACTTAAACCGGTATTACTCGGAATACGAGTTGGCCTTCCTCATGTTAAGTAACAGCCTAGAAGTACGGGATTGGATGCGTGTTTCATCACCTACCGTTTCATCTGAGCTCATTCGAACGTACGAAAGAATCAAGGATAATTACTTGAATCGTTTATTTTTGCAATATCCGGAGGTCTTATCGGTCACCTTATATAATCCGAGCGGGTATGAGCAGCACTTCGTTAATACATTCGCCCTACCTTTAAAATATACGATCAAAAATGAACCCTATTTCGCCCAAAGCGGCAATTATGAGAAGGTCAAATTTATTACGGGCATTTCCGAGAATTATATCGATGCGACCAATCAGAAAATGAAGATCCCTGTTTTGACCCTTTTTAAGCAGCTGAGCAACGGTTATCTCAAAATCGATATCTCACTGAAACCGTCGCAGAGTGTGATGTCTCAAATCAATATTGCGAACTCAGGCGTTGCTGTCGTTATGGATCAGACGGGAACGATTATTCATCATTCCCATTCCCAAGAGGTCATGGGGCATATGGATGACCATATTGTGCAAGCGGTGAAGGAGCAACAAGAGGGATCTGTTTTCGACAAGACGGGGAAAGAACTCATTATTTTCCAAACCATTCAGATGACCGGCTGGAAGATTATTTCCATTCTCCCTTATCAAGAAATAGCCCAAAGTATTAATTACACGCGCAACGTCACAATAATAATTGCTATTTCTGCCCTTATTATCTCGGTATTGCTCACTTATTTTGCAGCCTCTTCCATCACGAGACGGATTCTAGGCCTGCGTAAAATGATGAAAGCGATGCAGTTGACGAGCTCCTTCCATTTGCGGGCTGAGGTGGAGGGGGTTGATGAGGTCGCTGATTTAAGTATCTCTTTTAATAATCTGCTCGGTCACTTGGAGCAATCCATTCATGATCACGCGGAGACGCGCGTTTTGCAGCATCGGGCTGTGATTTCGGCGCTTCAATCGCAAATTAATTCGCATTTTTTATATAACACGCTCGAAACGATTAATTCCATGGCTGTCATTTCCAAGCAATCGCACATTGGTCATGTTGCTGTGAACCTCTCCAATATGCTGCGATACACGTCGGATTTCAAAAATATGCAGGTCCTCCTCAAAGAGGAGATCAAGCACTTGGAAAATTATTTGACCATTATGAAGGTCAGATTTAAAGATGAAGTGACGTATAGCATCGAGGTACCTGAGGAGCTTTTACAAGCGGTTTGCACGAAAGCACTCCTGCAGCCCTTAGTGGAAAACAGTATCAAACACGGCAGGGAAACGACCGGAGAATCCGTACATATTCGTGTCAGCGGGGAAGTGGTGGAGGGAGAGAAGCTGCTTCTGACGGTTGCTGATAATGGTCCTGGCTTCTCGGCGGAGACATTAGTCAGATTGAAGCAGGAACAAGCGGATTCACACGCCCATCAGTATCGGCACAATCAAGTCGGTCTATCGAATCTGATCTACCGTTTGCATATGTTTTATGCGGGGGAAGCTAAGATTACCTTCTTGAATGATCCCGTTTCTGGCGGGGCGGTTGTTGAAGTCTTATTGCCATTACAAGATCAGCTGGATAAATAGAAAGGGGACCGCAAACTGATGAATCGACTAATGATCGTAGATGATGAGGATTTGATTCGTGAGAGCTTGGCTATCCAAGTGTCTGACATGGAAGGGCTCACGGTATCGGCGACGCTTCCCAATGGCAGAAAGGCACTAGATTGGCTTAAGGATCATTATGCGGATATTTGCATGACAGATGTTCGGATGCCCCTGGTTGACGGCTTGCAATTAATGAAAGAGATCAACGAGCTCTATCCGTGGATGATCTGTATTGTGATTTCAAGCTATGATGATTTCCAGTATGCCAAAAAGAGTATAGAACTAGGCGCAGTTGATTATGTGCTGAAGCCGATGGATAGCGTCCTCTTGCAAGAGGCCGTGCAAAAGGCCTGCAACAGAGTTCGCAGCTCTCGCCGCAATGAAGCGAATCAACTTCTGCTGCATAAGCTGCCTGTGTATAAACCTATGATGGACCGCTGGTTGGAGATGGTATTGTCTGTTTATTTGCACGGTCAGCCGCTGCTCATCGTAGATACATTAGCGATGTTGGAAGTGTGGGTCGAGGGCCGTTATGAAATTCTAAACGAGCTGTCTATGGCATGGACTTCGTTAGTTATTGAAGAACTAAAGAAACAGGACATCCACGTGAACTACGAGGAAGGGGAGGACTTCGAGCTTGGGGAACAGTGCTTGAGGCACTCGGACGTACGGCAATATTTTCGTTTATGTGCGGTAAGACGGCTGGAGCAAGCAGCGAATATCCTAATGGACCGCGCGCGAAAGGCGAAGAACCTGCAGAAGGAAAGCGTTGTCGATCAAGTCAAACGGTATATCGAGGTGCATTACGCCGAAAGCTGGGGCCTGCAGGAGTTAGCGGACCACGTAGCGATGAGCCGTTCGTATTTAGCGAAGCTTTTTAAAGAGCAGGCAGGGATGACGATCTGGACCTATTGCGTCAACGTTAGAATGCGTAAAGCAAGAGATTTACTGCTCACTTCCTCTTTGAAAAGCTACGAAATTGCCCTGCAGGTGGGGTATGAGAACAGCATTCACTTCTCGCGTATTTTCAAACAGTACCACGGCTTGAACCCCATGGAATATAAGGATCGGTTTGGAGGTAATTAGGGCACAGTGCAGGCATTTTCGTCGCATTCGTGCAGTAAATAACCTTTTTACCTCAGTGTTTTGGAAGCGGTTTCAGATTATCTTAGAGGGAGGTCAGAACTGGCCAATTTGAGAAAATGAGGTGCATGCAGAATGATTTCAGGTAGAAAGAAGGTTTATGGTGTAATTGGATTGGCCATTTCCATGTTGGTGAGCGTAGCTCCCCCTGCTTTGGCAGCAAGTACGGTGACTCTGTATAAGGACACTACGTACCAGACCATTTGGGGATTTGGCGCCGCAGCCAATCATCCTGTTAATGAGTTGAAGACGAATTACAACGCAGCCACACAAGGACAAATTCTGGATAAACTGTTCCGTACGGATGCCTCGAATGCCGGATTATCGATCGTCAGGATGGAGATTAACCCGTATACGGCTGCGCAGGATGCTGTGCAAACGACGTTCATGCCTTCCTCTGGTGTCGTGGATTGGAACACGGATCTGCATCAACGATGGTTTGCGCAAGAGGCTGAGAATCGCGGGATGAATCAGTTCTATGCGGTGCCTTGGAGTCCTCCAGGCTGGATGAAAACGAACGGCTCGCCTAACAATGGCGGGCATCTGAGTACCTCGCAGTATGATAATTTCGCCAACTATATGAAGACCTATGTGAATCAATATCGGAATGTGTTTGGATTTAATATTAAATGGGTCAGTGTGCAAAATGAACCGGATCTAGCTACGCCTTATGCTTCGGCGCAATATACGACGAGTGAGTTAGATCAAGTATCTGCGAAGGTGGCCGATGCGGTTCACAGCTTGAATCAAGGCGTATTGGTTGGCGCGCCAGAGGGTTCTAATCGAACCGCTTCGAACAACTATATGACCAATTTCAGTACAGCCACGCGGGATAAACTGGATTTTGTCTCGGTGCATGATTACAGCACCTATGTCGATGTGAATCATTTCGGAAAGCCGTTGATCGCGACCGAGGTTAGCAATTTCCAAACCGCCAACGATCCGAGCATCACAGATGGCTTGAAGTGGGCGAATATGATTGCGGCCGATTTGAAGCGAGGCGAGCGGGGCTGGCTGTACTGGTGGGCGGTGAATCCTGCTGCCAGCACATCAGGTGAAGGGCTCATCAATTTAGGCGCGAATAATGCGTTCACCGTGAATAAAAGGCTGTATGTGATGGGCCAATTCAGCCGCTACCTGCGGCCGGATGATACCCGTATCCTGGCATCTTCGAGCGACAGCAACCTCGTTGCGATCGGGGGCAAGAATGGGACGGGGCGCGCCGCCGTTGTGCTGATTAATAATAGTACATCGGCGATTACGACGACGATTAGCGGTCTGACGATGGCTAACGTTTCAGGAAGACGTACCAGCGCCACCGAGGATCTGGCTAAATTAACGGACATCGCGGTGACTGGCGGGGCCATTACCGTAACGCTGCCCGGCAAGTCCGTGACGAGCTATGTGGAGTACTAAGTTGTCAGCGATTAGAAGGGCAGGCAGACAGATCAGACAGCTCAGGCAGATCAGACAGATCAGGCAGGTTTAACCGCTGCTAGATCTGGGTATCCTTTTACTAGAATGATAGATTCTAGTGAGAGGTGGCGTTGAAAGATGACAACGGAAGCGTCTAACGTATTTAAACCAGTCATTCCTAGCAAAATAGCGGAATCCATTGAGCGCTTGCGTGGTGAAGGTTGGGCCGACGATGATTTCTTTAATTTCTCGCGCTATGATGAAGAATCTGCGGAGGCTCGGCTGTTATATCACTTTTTTCGGAACAATCGCGTGACCTTTGCGGCTGCGGTCATTAACAGCTACAGTGTTCAAGAGATGCAGAAGCAAATGTGAATAGAGGAGATCCTTATCCAGCATTGGCTGGGTGAGGATCTTTTTTGCAGTCGACCAAACCGACTAACTCATAAGCAGAAGTGTCCCTGGGTCTGGAATTAGTCGATGAAACCGACTAACTTACGTAAAAGAAAGGGAATTCGTACACGATTCTGGATAGCTCTATTTGGAAGATGCCCCCAGCTTTTAAGAGCAATAAACTACAACTCCTTGACTACAAGACGTATCTGCATTACGATCCCATCTCCATTTTGGGACAAAGACGATCTGATCGCGGAGATGTTGGTTAAGAAGTAATCTCAAACTATTACGTCACTTTAATTGACATTAAACATAGGGTTTCAGTGTTTTTATCCTTAACTATTTATTTCGTGTCAACATACTTGACGCTATATTAAACTAGAAGTATACTCTAATTAACCGCACAACGTTGTGCAACAAATACTTAAGGCAATGGCGCCTATCCTACACGGATAGGCGTTTTCTGTCTTTTTGGAAGGGTGAATACGATGATGAAACGATTACAGGACCTTGTTTTGTTTATCCAATGTCTGCCTGTCGCCTTGAGATGGTATTGAGAGTTTCATGTTAGGTTTCGACGCTCTCTGGATGAGGAGTATATAATAGCCAATCTCTAACACGGTCACTTTTACGGAGTGATCGCGTTAGAGTTTTTTTTCTTTTTTATCTAACCTTCATACTTTGGGCAAACTTTCATGATACGATGTTGGCAAAGTGCGTGTGATGCACGATCAGGATGGAAGGGAAGTCACAGAATGTCAGATGGACAATTAGCCGTATTAGATGTACATATTGAACAGGCCGGTTACGATGAGGTGCCGGATATTATTAAGGGAATTCATTTTACAGTGAGACAAGGCGAACTAGTGGGGCTATTAGGTCCGAACGGCGCTGGCAAAAGTACGACAATCAAGAGCATCCTCGGTCTACTGAAGGATTTTAAAGGCAAAATCTCCTTCATGGGTGAAAGCAAAAGCTACGCCTATATTCCCGAGCACCCCATTCTATATGATGAATTGACGTTGTGGGAGCATATGGAATTCGCCGCATCGGTCTATGAATTGGACCGCACGGTGTTCCTGGAGAGAGCAGATGATCTCTTGCATCGCTTCCGTCTGCTGGATGAGAAGCATCAATTGCCTGGGAAATTTTCCAAAGGGATGCAGCAGAAGATTATGCTTATTCTCGGCTTTTTGAATAAACCTGATGTGTACATCGTGGACGAGCCCTTCATTGGCCTAGATCCGAAGGCGATCAAGGATTTCTTGGGGATGCTGGAAGAGGAACGCAAGCGCGGTGCAGGCATCTTGATGAGTACCCACGTGTTAGATACAGCGGAGCGGATTTGCAGTTCATTTGTGCTGCTTTCGGGTGGCAGATTGGTAGCGAACGGAACACTGCAAGACATCCAACAACAATGCGACATGCCGGATGCCACCTTGTTTGACTGCTTCCATTCCTTATTATGAGAGGGGGCGACAGCGGTTTGAACAGCAGCTTTCAGGTTTTTGCGCGTAGAGTTCGCTCGGACATACACTTCCAGATTCGTGCGTTACGTATGGCTGTAGATTGGGTTATTGCGATTTATTTTGTCATTCCCCTGCTGATCGTGGCGGGTTATCACTATTATGCTTGGTATATGACACCGCCTGCGTGGTTAAGCGGGATTTCAATTCATACGGTGGCTACACTTTTCTACATTTTCACATGGATGGGTACGCTGCGCTACTTTGTTGAAGAGGGGGATCAGCTGTTTCTCCGGCAAAATGAAAGCTGGTTCCGTCATCTCATGCATCTCGGGTATCGATATTCGGTGGTTCTGCAAGGGACTACTACGTTGCTTCTCACATTTCTTTTCCTGCCATTAGTCGTGTCTGTTTATTCGTATAGCGTCACGCAGGTCCTGTGTTTCTGGTTGCTGACTTATGTGGTGAAGCTGAACATTGGCCTAGTTCGCCAGTTGCTAGCACTTCGATTCCAGAGATTCCTGCTCTGGGTGCTGCGGATTGTGGTGTTTGCGGGCGGGTTCATCCTATTCCAACTGTTAGTCACAGAAATCGCGGATCAAGCTTTCATTAGCTGGGCTGCAGTAGGGCTAGGCTTGCTTACATTTATCCCCTTAACCCGGACGCGGCTGCGTGAAAAGGGTGCCTTCTTCGCGGATATCGCGAGAGAGCGAGATGCGCGGATGCGTATTGTCTCCTTGATGTTAATTCGTGTGATGGAGCGTAAAAGAAAACCGACTCGCAGATACCCGCTTTTATTCAGCAGATCGCGGCGGTTGATCAAAGGCAAAGGAGCCGGCAATGGGATCGCTGAGCTGTTAGTGAAATCCTATTTCCGTAATGGTCTACAATGGCGGCAATCGATTCAATTTGTTATCGTCATCAGCGCAGCATTGTTTATTTTGCCAGGTTCGATTAAAATTCTCGTCTGGATTCTTGCGGCAGTCCTGCTGGTTTTTTGGCGCAAATCGTTCTGCAAGGACGAACTAACGACACCGTTCCTGTCGCTATTTCCGATCCAAGATCCGATGAAACACCAAGCGCTTCAGACCGCTATTCCGATCTTAGTTCTACCAGCTCTCATGGTCATTAGTCTTGTTGCGGGGATCTCGATGTTCACCTGGTGGGGACCGATTGTGATGATCGGAGCCGCGGTTCCGCTGGCGTATGGAACTTCATCGGTGTTTACAAGCTGGTACTGAATGCAGCAAGATTAGGTCGTTAGTAAGGTTAGCCAATGCAAGTTGGCTAGCCTTTTTCTTTTTTTATATAGCGGTGCCTGGGGGTGTCCTGGCGATGAAGCATAGCGGAATAGATCGTCAAGTTTAAGCGGATGCTAGCAAATAATTCCCATTTAAAGGTATTGAAAGCGAGGCCGAACGCCATTGGAACTTCTATTGCCCTTATTAATTGTAGCGGCCGTAATCGTAGCATCAACATTACTTCATAAGCGCTATCCCCAAATCCCTCTGCCCTTTTATTTAATTGGACTAGGGGCTGTTGTATCTTGGGTGCCGTTCATCCCGACAGACTTCAAATTTGAACCAGAGGCCTTCATGGTTTGCCTAATTGCGCCTATCCTTTTCGGAGATGGAAGGGTGATATCGCGCAAAGAATTATGGGAATACCGCAAGCCTATCCTTCTCATGGCGATCGGGCTTGTTGTCTTTACGGTAGTTGGTATCGGATATGTCATCCACTATCTCATTCCGTCCATGCCGCTTCCAGTCGCTTTTGGTTTGGCTGCAGCTTTGTCTCCCACGGATGCGGTTGCTGTTAAATCCATGACACGAGGCCGGACGTTTCCCATGGGCTTAATGTCGATCTTGGAGGGGGAGTCGCTGTTAAATGATGCGGCAGGTCTGGTTTCTTTTCAAGTTGCGTTGGGTGTCGTGATGACAGGCGTATTCTCTGCGAAATCAGCTGCATTGGAATTCCTGCTCGTGGCTCTAGGCGGCTGTATCGTTGGGCTTGTTGGTGGTGCTGTATTGGTAAATTTCAGGATTTTTCTACGAAAGAGAGGCTTGGAAGAAGTCCATTCACTTGTCACGATTCAACTGTTAACGCCATTTGTCATCTATCTTGCCGCGGAGGAACTCCACGTTTCCGGTATTTTGGCCGTTGTTGCCGCGGGCATCGTGCATGGGTTAGAACGCGATCGATTGCAGCAAACCACAACGAAACTGCACATCATCTCGACGAATACGTGGTCGATGCTAAGTTTTATCCTGAATGGTCTCGTATTTGCCCTGCTCGGACTATTGCTTCCAGAAGTTATAAGGGGCTTGCTTCATAGTGGTGAGGCTTCGTTCTTCAAAGCATTTGGTTTGGCACTCGCGATATACGCTGCGCTAAGTACAGCGCGGTATTTATGGGTATATTTCTTGCATAACGACTTTCTGCCAGTCAGCCAAGCGAACCCTAACATCGCAATGAATACGACCCGCAAGGGGTATGCTCTCGCCGTTAGCTTGTGTGGTGTCCACGGTACGATCACCTTGGCAACAGCCTTATCCATTCCATTCGAATTATCGAATGGAACGCCATTCCCATTGCGAAACACGATCTTGTTTATTTCGGCCAGCGTCATCTTGATCAGCATGTTGGCTGCAGCTGTAGCCATGCCATTCATAGGAAAGTCAGTTGTAGCCGAAGGTGATCAAGCTCAAGCAACGATGACAATGAAGGAAGCGAGTATTCATTTGGCCAAGAAGACGATTCATGCGCTCAAAACGGAAATGGATACGGCTAGTTTCGACGCTACCCTTGCAGTCTCGCAACAACTAGAAGAACAAATTCGAATTGAGTCCTATGGCTCTGTCAAGCTATCTGGCCCCTACATTCGCGAGTTGCAGCAAATCGGAAGAGAAGCAGAATCCTCGAAGCTCTGTGAACTTATCGATCAAGGTGTAATTTCTCCTCAGCTGCAGTCGGTTTTTACCCTGCTGCATCAACCGCATTCGGAATCTTTTTTTCTAGCGAGGCTCCAGTACCTCTGGACTAAATTCAAGTTGAACCTGCTTAACCGTAGAATCAAACAACATCGTAAGGAGGGGATCTCCGAGAAATTCAGATCCATTACAGAGATGTTTGAAGAGCTTAAAACCATCGAAACACAATTACAACAAGCAGCGGTCAAGGCCATTAGCAAGCAAAAGTCAAAGAAGCATAAGCTAGAAAACCTGCTTGTCATTCAGCATTATTCGCGCATGTTGAAACGGGAGAAGATTAACGGAAACGAGTGCTCGGAAGAAGACTTCCTAAACCAGCTAAGAATTGTCCAAATGCGAAGTGTACAGATAAGAAGGGATGGCGTTCAAGAACTGGAAGAAACGGAGCAGATATCTACGGGAACTGTGTATGAATTGTTGCAAGCGATCAATTATGAAGAGATGCTAATTTTGGACAATAGCGGGGAATAAGCGGGGCTAAGCAAAATAGTAAATAAAGGGCTGTCCAGCTCGTCAGTAGATGAGTCGGAACAGCCCTTTTGGCTATTTTCGAGGTCGCAGTAAATACCACTCCACAACTAACAAATTAAGCAGCAAACCAATCCAAACGTTGATGTTCAGAATCTCTGCAACCATCTGCTCCCTGCCGCCTTCGGGAAGTTTGAATCCATGCATAGCTAGATAAAATAAAATAAAAATCGGAACGATCACTCTGGAAGTGGTTGCGACTAAGGTGACCGCATAGCTGCGAATCATCCAGCTTCGATGCTGTGGGAGTTTCCCTTTGACTGCGTAGCGGAAGCCTTTCCATGTCGTGATTAGCCACAATAGACTTAGCGCCAGGAAAGCCATGGCTTTCGTAAAGTTTTCCGCATAGAAGGATAAGACGAGGCCGAAGAGGCCACTGATCATAACGCTGATCACATATACGCGCCCTAAAACCCGATGCCAAGCTGGATAGCTGGCACGAAAACGAGCATGAAACTGAAATAAGCCGCTGACCAGCGCAATCAATGCAAGCGCAATATGAAGCGTGAGCACCGTGTAGTGCATTGGAAAACGGAGATCGAGTGTAACTCGGCTATTTGCAGGATTTAAAGTGATATAAGGGAATATCGCTGCGATGGCTACGCCAATAATTATGATGATTGAGAAGATACCTAGCTTTTTACTCATTTGTGCCCCCGTTTTATTACTCACTCCTCTCCTAGTATAAGTTCAACAACTAAACTGACGCTTACCTATTTATTAAAAAAATATAAACCATCGAAAAGGTGGCAGCGCTTTCCCTGTTCACGCCCTGCAAACAACCAAATTGTGGTATTATTTTAAAATATAAGCATTTATACCATCATGGAGGTGCATAGGAATGGGTGCAAATAAAATCCCGCAGATACTTTCAGTCATCGTAATAGCAGGTCTAATGACTCTTGCTGTTGTGAATGACGTATCGAGCCGCAAAGTAATGAGTGATCCTTTGCTTCATGTGGATGATAAAACAGACATTTCAACATGGTCAGCATCACCAGAACCGTTATTTGACGATAAAAATAATGTAAAGCTGAAGCCATTTATGGGGCTGATGTCGGGTGCGGTAGCTCTTCAGTACCATGGGCCGCAACAGAAGCTAGCTGTCAGCTTTGATTATTGGCAGGATGGTGTGAAGAAGCATACGTCAGCCGGCATGAGCATGACCATGATGGAGAAGGACAGAGACGAGTCAGGTAATTACCATTTTGAAGGTGATTTTGTCTATTCGTTTAAGGAGCACCAAGATCCTAACGGTGCATTCTATAGCGAGCTGGAATATGCCATTATCGACCATAATGGTTACTATAGTTCGGCAGTCAGAGTCGATAAACCAACGGGACTTGGCATGACGGGTGAAATGAAACTACAACAGAGCGTCAAAGTCCCGCGAAATGAAAGTATCGTAGTATGGGGTTTGCAAGGAACCGATAAACAATCGATGTTGTCGTATTCGACCATAGCTGAAACGCTGAAATCTGCCAATTGGGCTATGGCTGTCCGACTAGGTTTTATCGGATTAAATGAGGAGATGTAATTCTTATAATTATGTATTTTAGTGCAAATTTATATGTGGTTCACTGCATGTATCTGAATAGTAAATAGCACTATGATTAGTTCATGTAAATAAAATAGTGCAAAGATACTGGAGGGCTACTTATGTTGCATCCATTCATGGGAATCAAGGACTGGGATCGTACCGGGATGTCAGTCGAGGAATCCGCAAAAACATTACAACGAATCGCCTATGTAGATCGCCAATTGATGCGGATCGAGGCTGGTCATATGGCGGCTAGACCTGAATATGAAATAAAAGGAGCGCTTGCGCGGCTAAGTTCGCAGGATGCGGAACACCATGATCAATTCCGCAATCGGATTAAGCAGCTGCGCATGAGTACCGTGGCATTCGACAAATGCCCGGACGTGTCGCTAAACGAACTTATGCAAACCGTGTTGAATTCAGCGACGACGTTGTGTTTGTTGACGGCGCTTTTTGAAGTGGTAAAACCAGCGCAAATTGCTGCGATTCATGCCTATCGGGGCAAAGCACAGCCGCTTGTGGATGAGCCAACGCTGCATATTTTGAAGCATCAGCTCATTGATCGCGAGGAGCAAATGGACTGGGGGCGTGAGGCGCTTCAATATTTACTGCAGACCGCATCCGAAGTTGAGAAGGAACAAGCAAGGGGCTGGAGAATGTATGTGGAACAACTCCTTGCAGCAGCCGGCAGTATAACCGGATGGGAAGATCGAGTCCCTGTGGATCCATCTGTTCGAATCATGACGGAGCCATTTGCGATGCCGCAAACGAGCACGCGAGACAGTCGTTTTCAGTCACAGGTTGTGAAAATGCAAGGGTTTGGCATCCCAGATAATGAGGATGGAAGATTCTTGTCGATGATGCTGTCTAGATATTTTGAGATGTCTCCAGCGGAGGGCGTAGCCTATGTCCATTTCACTACCGAAGGAAAGCCATGGCATTTCTATCGCGATACGGCTAGGCATATGTGGGATGAAGTCCGCCATAGCTGGTTTGGTGAGGCTGCGCTTCGGTTGAAGGGGTACGATGTGTATCAATTCCCCAACTGGACGGGTTGGTACGATATGACGGCACAGCTGTTTGAAGGCACCGAAGCCTACTCGCATCTGACGATTGCCATTGAAAAGGCTGCGATGAAATATCCGCCAGGCAAACGCGAAGAGTGGGAGTTCTGCCGAGATATCGCGAAGGATCCGCTCATGACGACGTTTCAGGATTTTGACTGGGCAGATGAAGTTGTACATGCTGGCTTCGGGCAGCGCTGGATGATTGAAGATGTCCATGGCGGAGATGCGCGTGCGGCACAAGAGGAAGCAGCAAGGACAGTGCAGAAACGCGCTGTGTATATGCAGGAACACGGTGATCACGCTAAAAATAAACCGGCCGGAAGCCTGGGAGGATATTAACTAAGATGACGACCAAGTTTGATAACGCACGTATTAATGATGGCTCTAATCGCCCTCCACGGCTGGAAATCCAACAATCCATGTGGGCGATGATGGCGCTAGGGCCAGATGGGACAGAGCTGCCGCTTGAAGCGAAGTTCGAGCGAATTGCGAACGCAGGCTTTAATGGCATTTTAGGAAGAGTACCTGAAGCGCAAGATAGGGAGTTGTGGAAAGGACTGCTGAGCCAATACGGCTTTAGCTTCGGTACGCATTGTTTTCCTTTTAGCGGGAATGACTTGTCTCAACATATGAAGCATGCAAAAGATATCGATATGCTGTATGTGAATGCGCAGGTGGCAGATTCGTTTACTGTGGGGGACGAGGCCATTGGGCTCCTGGCTGAGCTAGGTGCTGTGACGATTGAACAACGAATTCCTTTTTATGTAGAGACGCATCGGGGCAAAATAACACAGGATTTGATCCGCACCGTACAATACGCGCAAGCGCTGCCGGATTTGCGCTTTACACTAGATATCTCCCACTATGTGCTGGCAGGAGAAATGACGGAGAGACAAGAAAAAGCAGAGCTTTTACTCGACATGGTGCTGCAGCGCACGTCTGTCATTCATAGCCGAATTTCCTCAGGTGAGCAAATTCAAGTGAGTGTTGGCTACTCCGATGCGATGCTGGAGCGCTTTGAGCAATGGTGGACGCAAGCGATGCGCTATTGGCTGCAGGGAGCTAAGCCGGGCGATGTGCTGCCTTTTGTGTGCGAGCTTGGACCTGCGCCATATTCGCTCATTGGGGCGGATGGCAAAGAAATCTCCAACCGCTGGGAGCAGGCGTTGTTGCTGAAAAGCATCGCGGAAGCTTGCTGGAAACGAGCCTCTGGCGCGTAGGGATAAAGGTTGAACGAGGAGCGATCCTTGTTCAACCTTTTGACATTTAGTTAGTCGATAAAATCGGATGAAATTGACTAACCGCTCGGGAATCGGCCATAACTAACTCGAAATTTGAGATTGTCAATTAATTAAGTGGCGGCAGCTCTAGCGCACAATTTTTGTGCGCAAGCATGGGATGATTGTCGCGAAGGCAGCCCTAGCGCACAATTTTTGTGCGCAAGCATGGGATGACTGTCGCGAAGGCAGCCCTAGCGCACAATTTTTGTGCGCAAGCATGGGATGACTGTCGTGTGGGCAGCTCTAGCGCACAATTTTTGTGCGCAAGAATGGGATGACTGTCGTGTAGGCAGCATTAGCGCACAATTTTTGTGCGCAAGCATGGGATGACTGTCGTGTATGCAAGCAAATTAACTAAACGATAGCCTCACTTTTCGGGTTACAGTATTCTTTTATCCTCTGCAGGGTGTTCTAACTCGACTAATTTGTTTGCAAGAGAGCCACTTGTCAGTTTCTTTCTAGTGAGATGGATAAGGTGTCATCTGCGCAGAAAGGGTATAATATAGGAGTAGGAAGTAAATGACAAGTGAAACGCGATTTTTGAAAGAAAGAGGAGCTACAATGACAGATAACCAAGCTAGTACACATACAGGATGGAACTTTGACAACAGTTATGCGAGTTTGCCGCAATCTTTTTTTACAAAGCTGAACCCAACGCCAGGGAGCTCACCGAAGTTGGTTGTTCTGAATGCTCCACTGGCAGCAACCCTAGGGCTAAACGCCGAAGCGCTGCAAAGCAAAGAGGGCGTGGCTACCCTTGCAGGCAACCATATTCCCGAAGGCGCGGTACCGCTGGCGCAAGCTTATGCGGCGCATCAATTCGGGCATTTTAACATGCTCGGGGATGGTCGGGCTATCTTGCTGGGTGAACAGATCACGCCGTCCGGGGAGCGCGTAGATATTCAGCTCAAAGGCTCCGGCAGAACGCCGTATTCCCGTCGCGGCGATGGTCGTGCCGCCCTTGGACCGATGCTGCGTGAATATATCATCAGCGAAGCGATGGTCGGGCTTGGCATTCCTACGACGCGCAGCCTAGCGGTTGTCACCACGGGGGATGTGATTTACCGTGAAACTGAGCTAGCTGGTGCAGTTCTGACTCGTGTAGCTGCTAGTCATATCCGCGTGGGTACCTTTCAGTATGCTGCGCAATATGGCACCGCAGAGGATTTACAAGCCCTAGCGGATTACACCATGCAAAGGCATTATTCTGAAGCTGCCGCGCAAGCGCAGGGTGACCCAAGTGCGAACCGCTATCTCCACTTCCTTCAGGAAGTGATCAAGCGTCAAGCGGATCTAATTGCCAAATGGCAGCTCGTTGGCTTTATCCATGGCGTCATGAATACCGACAACATGGCGATCAGCGGGGAAACCATTGACTATGGTCCATGCGCCTTCATGGATGCTTACGATCCAGCAACCGTGTTCAGTTCCATCGATACTCATGGTCGCTACGCGTATGGGAATCAGCCGCGCATCGCTGTGTGGAATTTGGCGCGATTTGCTGAGACGCTATTGCCGCTGCTGCATGCCGAGGAAGAGCAAGCAATCAAGCTGGCTGAAGGTGCCTTATCCGGGTTTTCAACGAGATATCACCAAACATGGCTCTTGGGAATGAGAGCGAAGTTAGGGATCTTTGGCGAAGAGGAAGCGGATACTACGCTGATTCAAGAACTGCTTAGCCTGATGGAGAAGAACAATGCAGACTATACGAATACGTTTGTAGCTTTAACTTTTGATAAGCAAGAAGACGCAGGTCTGTTTGGCACGCCGGAATTTGTAACATGGCGGGAGCAATGGCAGGCGCGTCTGGGCAGGCAGCAAGAAGACCACGCTGCTTCGCAGCAGTTGATGCGCACCAGCAATCCAGCTGTCATTCCGCGCAACCACAGAGTGGAAGAAGCGCTTGAAGAAGCTGTTGAACATGGCGACATAAGCGTGATGGAGCGACTGCTCGCTGTGCTGGCGAACCCTTTCGCGCACAACGATGATCAGGCGGAGTACGCGGCGTTGCCTGCGCCGTCTGCCTGTGCATATCAAACTTATTGCGGGACGTGAACGGAAAAGGAGCTAAGAGGCGTGCTGCGCTTAGCTCCTTTGTTTTTGCAATTACTTTCGATTTTTGTGCATTTTGGATTTAGCGGACTTAAATTTAGTTGTCTTTCGGATTGTTCTCGTTTTCTTTCTTTTGTTGCGGGCTTTTACGACTTTGCGTCCCATCTGCTTCCGTACAAGCTTTCGTTTTTTGCGCGATGGTGTGGACCGCTTTTTAAAACGAATCAATTTCCTCTTTCTTCTCGTTCTCTTTTTTGGCAGCAATTTGGCCCTTTTAGATGGAATGCTCCGGCCTCGACTCTGGTGAGGTTCCGTAGATACGACTCCACCAATTGCGGAATGAGGAGGGCTGGCGGGAGTTGATTCAACAGAACGGGGATGATCGACATAGAATTCAGCGGGAATGTTTTCCTCTCTCCCATCCGTTGCTGTCAATTCGAATAGGCCGATCGCTCCTTCATCGGCTGCCATAATCTGTTGGCATACATGATAAGTATGCTCCGCTACCCTGTTCCATTGAAACTGTTTAGCTCTATTCAAACCGCTGGTTTTAAGTTTTCCTCTCAAAGAATCATCAAACAAAAGCTTGTTCAATCCTTCGGTTATATGGTTAATGTTGTAAGCATCCACGAATACGACTGCGTCGCCCCCTACTTCAGGCATACTCGTCTCCGTAGAAGTAAGCACTGGAGTACCGCACTGCATTGCCTCTAATACGGGAAGACCAAAACCCTCATAGAGCGTCGGCATTGCTACGGCTTTAGCCCCGTTATACAGCCGCAGGACTTGCGATTTGGATATTCTGCCCGTAAAGCGGATCCGGCTCCCCGGAATTCCGCCTTCCTCAGCTAAATTCCGCAGGTGTTGGCATAAAGCTTCTTTAGGGGTGTCATTGGCAAAAACAATCTGCCAGGGTTCCTCTTTTTCTCTCACAGCCCGCGCAAACGAACTAACTAGCCTTTCCCCGTTTTTTCGGAAATCACTCGGAGTAAAGGCGAGAATATAGGGTGCATGTATGTCAAATACATGGGAGAATCCCCCAAGGTCAACATGATTCAGGGGGAAGAACGAGTTGTCGCACCCTCCGGAAATATTCGTCATTTTTATCGAAGGAAAGCCAAGTTGAACTAGATCCTGACGGGAATACTCCGAATTTGTAAACACATGATACATCTGCTGGAGCATGGTTAATTTCTGCTTGTAAAATGAACGGGCTTCTGCCGTAGGAAGATAAAAATCTCGGTATACCCACGGAATGATATCGTGCACTAGAGCTGTCCACCGAACCTTAGGCAACTCCCCGCTCCCAAACACATCCGGGAATGGAACCATCATAGGATTCGGGAAGTGAAAAAAATCCAGATTATTCATTGAAATAAATTGGGATAGTTGTTCCACATAACGCTCCCGGGTCATATTTCGGAAATCAGGCTGGAACATGAATAATTCAACATCAGGCAATTGTGCCAGATGTGTCATATGCCCAAAGGAATAATTTCCGATGCCGTGAAACGCACAATCATCCTGGGCGTACATCATATCTACGCCAATCCTCATTCACAATCACCTCGATTCAACATTATTGTTCTGCTGCGGATATTTTTTCTCATGATTGGTAATCAGGCTCTGGCAATTTGCTCTAAAGCATCAATAAAGGCATAGGCGGTACGGTTCCAATTCCAATACTTAGCTATTTCCCTTGCTTGTTTTCCCTTGTTTTTCGCTTCCTGCCGACGTACATAGACCCTGCGCATTAAGTTCTGCAGCGCGCCTTGATCAGGTTCTGCCCAAAATTGATCCTCACCGTACAAATTTGTATAATGCACATTTCCAGCAGGAACTAGCTTGTAGGGAAGTAGATAGCCGCTGTCGGGGCTCAAAAAGTCAACGAGACCGCTCCAGCCGGTAGCAATTACGGGGACACCGCTAGACATGCTTTCTAATACTGGCAATCCAACCCCTTCTCCACGGGTGGGTAGCACAAAGCAATCTGCTCCACGATACATGGCTGCCGTTTCATTTGGAGTCATGACGCGGGTCACAATGTTTAATTTGGGAAGCCGTGACTTTGTGATGGATTGGATGATGGATTCGTAACTATCCTGGTCGGGTTTTTGCTGAATATCCATTCCGTGTGTTTTAATAACTAGCGCTACTGGTTCATCTGCTTCAAATTCCTCCAGGAAAGCTTTAATCAGGACGTCGGGCCCTTTTCTATATGACCAGCCGAAAACAGATAGGAATAAGAATGTATTGTCGCTCTCTCCGAATCTTTCCTTTATGCCTTCCGACGTGTATAGATTGGAATCTACACCATAAGGGGCAATGTAAAGCGGGGTACGGACTCCTGCATCCCAGAAAGCTTGCCGGTTAAATGAATTGGGTAATATGATAGCATCGAATTGATGGCAGTTGTTTGCCATAGGAGCGGGAGCTTTATTCGTTTCCCACATGGAACAATTGACAATCTTCCGGTAAAACCTACGATCCTCTTCTGTCAAATCGGTTCCAACTTTTAACAAAATTTTGTCGTCCTGGTAAGGTTTGTTTTCCAATTGCTGCAGCCGAGCTTCCATAGTAGGATCTAAAAATTCGTCTCTTCTGCCCATCGCTTCCAGCTTAATATCCGCACCTGCTTGATCCATAGCCAATGCGATTTGCCGGGCACTATTCCCATATCCGGTAGCTTCATAGAAAACATGTCGAATTACGATCTGCACATAAATCCTCCATTTCTATATAAATCGTTAATGAAGTTTGATCGACTTCAAGGTCTATATAGACTATGTTAGAAAGCGGAATCGGTATGGTCAGGCATCCATATTGCCGCCCAAGCTGAAACGCGATCTCCGGCTGAGGCAAAGATATGCTTCGATCCTCACATAGGAGTGGCAGAATATTTTTCAAGAAAAACTATTGACGTATCAGATAAATGTTGGTAAATTAAAACCAAGTAATCATATCAGAATAATAATGTATCGACCGGACCACCGGAGACACAAGCCGAACTTCCAATTTGGGAGAGCTGTGTCTCTTTTTTGTTTCCTTTCGGTGAGAGCTGACAAAACAATCATAAATAAGGGGGGCTTTATCATGACAAAAAATCTATTCATGACTTTCGTTTTATCCACTGTACTAGTATCGGTGCTGAGTGGTTGCGGAGCTGCTTCCAAGTCGACATCAGGCGCAGCCGATACGAAGGAGCCTGCGACAACGGCGAAAGCCGATGAGGGTAAAGGGAAAAGCACAACGCTTCGCATCGGTTATCAGAAATACGGCACGGTGAATTTCCTGAAAGCGAACGGGGAACTAGATAAAGTACTGAAAGAAAAGGGCATCACCATTCAATGGACCGAGTTTCCAGGAGGCCCTCAGCTGCTTGAAGCCATGAATGTTGGCAGCATCGATGTGGGGCACACGGGTGAAGCACCGCCGATTTTTGCACAGGCCGCAGGGACACCGCTCGTTTACTTAGGGCATGAACCGGCTAGCCCTGCTAGTGAAGCGATCCTTATCCCGGAGAAGTCGGAGATTAAATCGGTTGCCGAGCTGAAAGGAAAGAAGGTTGCCTTGAATAAGGGCTCCAATGTGCACTATTTATTAGTGAAGCAGCTTGAAAAGGCCGGCCTGAAATATGAGGATATTCAAGTGGTATTTCTTCCTCCGGCAGATGCTAGAGCAGCCTTTGAGAAAGGCAGCATTGATGCCTGGGTGATCTGGGATCCCTTCTTCTCAGCAGCAGAGACTTCTGCAAAAGCCAAAATTTTGGCAGATGGCAAAGACACCGTTGCCAACCATGAATTTTATCTAGCTACCCGATCCTATGCAGAGAATAATAAAGAAACGATCAAAACACTATTGGATCAATTAGCCAAAGTAGATACGTGGTCGAAAGATCATCCAAAAGAGCTTGCCGCGACGTTGTCTCCGCAGTTAGGTATTGATGTTCCTTCTTTGGAGAGCGCGGCAAAACGCAGAACATACGGTATTCAGCCGATTGACGATACTTTGATTAATGAACAACAGAAAATTGCCGATACCTTTTTCAAATTAGGCCTGATTCCGAAAGAAATTAAAGTCAAAGAAGCCGTATTGCCAGCTACGAAATAGGTTCGAGCTACTCATATTGACTAAGGGAGACGATGAAGATGGAAGTATTCTGGTTTATTCCGACACACGGAGACAGCAGATACATTGGAACAACGAAAGGGGCGCGCGCAGTAGATTACGGCTACATGAAGCAGATTGCGCAGGCGGCAGATCAGCTAGGCTTTGAAGGCGTACTACTGCCGACGGGTAGATCGTGCGAGGATGCATGGGTTGTGGCATCTTCCTTAATTCCTGTGACAGAGCGGCTGAAGTTCCTAGTCGCGGTCAGACCGGGCCTAATGTCGCCGACCCTTTCGGCCAGAATGGCTTCCACCTTCGATCGCTTATCGAATGGGCGTTTGCTGATCAACGTCGTCACAGGCGGTGATGCGAAGGAGCTTGAAGCCGAGGGACTCTTCTTGGAGCATGATGCCCGCTATGAATTGACCGACGAATTCCTGCATATCTGGCGTAGAGAACTGGCTGGTGAACAAGTCGATTTCACAGGTGAGCATCTGAAAGTGAAAGGTGGGAAAATCGTCTATCCGCCGATCCAAGCACCATATCCGCCTCTCTATTTCGGTGGATCCTCGCCAGCGGGAATCGAGGTAGCAGCGGAACATGTCGATGTGTACTTGACGTGGGGAGAGCCTCCAGCTCAAGTTGCGGAGAAAATCAAAATCGTTCGCGAAGCTGCTGCAAAGCAAGGCCGAACCGTAAAATTCGGCATTCGCCTGCATGTCATCGTACGCGAAACCTCAGAAGAAGCTTGGGCAGATGCGAATCGGTTAATTTCTCATCTAGACGATGAGACGATTGCTTCTGCACAGAAAATATTTGCAAGCATGGACTCTGTCGGCCAACGCCGCATGGCAGAACTGCACAAGGGCGATCGGACCCAATTAGAAATTAGCCCTAATCTGTGGGCAGGTATCGGGCTTGTTCGCGGAGGCGCAGGGACGGCCTTGGTAGGTGATCCAGAGACGGTTGCCGCACGTATGAAGGAGTATGCAGAGCTTGGTATCGAAACCTTCATCTTCTCCGGCTATCCGCACTTGGAGGAAGCTTATCGGACAGCGGAGCTGCTTTTCCCGCATCTGCCTTTGAAAGCAAACGAGAAGCGAACGAACACATCGGCTAACTACGTAAGTCCGTTTGGAGAGCTTATTGCCAATACAGAGCTGCCGAAGCCAGCGAAGGGGGTTCGCTCCGATGCCAACCAACCTGTCAAAGTCTCTGGGTAAACAGCTGCTCCCCTGGGCGCTTCCAATATTTCTAATTGTGCTATGGCAGTTATTGGGGCAGTTTGGGGTGATTTCCACTAGAATCCTATCTACACCATCAGCTGTATTCGCAGCGGGAGTTCATTTGGCAGAAAAAGGGACCTTATTCACGTATATCGGTGCCAGCTCCAAACGAGCTTTCATCGGTTTTGCTATCGGAGGCAGTATCGGATTCATCTTGGGCTTGATTAATGGACTCTTTCCGATCCTTGAAAAGTTGACAGACACATCCGTACAAATGCTGCGGAATATTCCGCATCTGGCGATGATTCCATTGGTCATCCTCTGGTTTGGGATCGGTGAAGAAGGCAAGCTCTTCTTAGTCGCGTTGGGTGTGTTTTTCCCGATTTATTTAAATACCTTCCATGGTATTCGATCCGTTGATCCGGGTTTAATCGAAATGGGTCGTGTTTACGGGCTCCGCCATATTCATCTCTTTCGTAAAATCATTATTCCCGGCGCGCTGCCCTCGATTTTGGTCGGCGTCCGGTTCTCATTAGGTATTATGTGGATAACTTTGATCGTGGCAGAAACGATTTCATCCAGCTCCGGAATTGGTTATATGGCGATGAACGCTAGGGAATTTTTGCAAATGGATGTCGTTATTCTGAGTATCATTGTCTATGCTTTGCTCGGTAAAATATCCGACTATATGGCCAAGATATTGGAACGCGCGTGGCTCCAGTGGCATCCGAATTTCTTGAAATCATAAAGGAGAGTGGGCACGATGGCGGAAAGTAAGGGCATTCGCTTGCAAGTGAAGCAGGCTGCTAAGTACTTTGGACAAAAGCAAGTGCTGCAGGGCGTGGAGCTTGATGCAGCGCCTGGCGAGTTTATTGCGATTGTCGGGCGCAGCGGCTGTGGCAAAAGCACATTGCTGCGCTTAATTGCCGGACTTGATAAGCCCTCAAGCGGGCAAATCGAAGTCGACGGCCAGCAGCTGAAAGGCATCCATTCCGATACGCGTGTGTTGTTTCAGGATGCTCGTTTACTGCCGTGGAATCGCGTGCTCGCGAATGTTCAGGTTGGTGTGAGAGATGGCTCGCGCGAGAGAGCGGAGCAGGTTCTTGCGCAAGTGGGGCTGTCCGACAGAACGAATGAATGGCCAGGTGTGTTGTCTGGAGGACAACGCCAACGCGTTGCATTAGCCCGCGCCTTGGCTGGGCAGCCTCGTCTGCTGCTGCTGGATGAGCCGCTTGGCGCGCTCGACGCGCTGACTCGCATCGAGATGCAGCAGCTGATTGAACGGCTTTGGTATCAGCAGAAGTTTACAGCTTTGCTCGTCACGCATGATGTCTCGGAAGCCGTTCAGCTCGCTGATCGCGTCATCTTAATCGAAGAAGGGCAGATTGCCCTCGATGTAAAAATAACGCTGCCACGCCCTCGCGTACGGGACAGCGGGTTCGCTTATTTTGAACAATTGATTCTGGATCGGATATTGGTGAAGGAGCAGAATCCTGCCCTGGCCGACATCACAGCGAACACCAAATATGCGTATTCCATCTAATGGGAGCATGTTTGTCAGATACAAAAAAGCACTTCAAGGCAGTAAGATTGCCTTAGAAGTGCTTTTTCTGCTTCCTGCCTACAATTGGCGGGCTTCTGAAATAAGAACGTCAGTTCTGCTTCGTTTTTCAATTACAATCGTTAGAATGAGTAGACCTAGTATACCTGCCCCGATGAAAACGGGATACCACGCTTTGGCAAACACGCCTAGTTCCATGACGGCCATCATCCCTATTGTGGGAAGAAGTGGCTGACCATAAGCCTTCCACCAATCAAGCGGAAACTTTTCATAGTAGAAAAATCCAATCATCGCAATTGCGGAGACAGCCCAACCGCCCGTATAAATCCATACGGCCAAGACGGGGCTTTTAGCCGCAATGAAAGGTACGATCGCAACAACGAAAATGCCGGCCACGATCATGACCCAGAAGTTGGCCTTCGTTTTTCCGATTCCAGCAAGAATACTCCCGCCAAGCCGACCTACGGAGGAAAATAAAACGCCTAAAGCCATTAATCGAATATACGCTGCGGAGTCCCCGGTATTGAAGCTCTCCCCGAATAGAAAACCGTTGATTTGATCTGGAAATAGACAGATGAGCGCTGTCAGCGGGTACAGGAAAATATTATTATACCGAATACAGCTCGTCCCACGGTGCTTGCTCTCTTTTATATCCTGCGAGCTTTCAGCTACGAATGGGAATGTGACAATCATGAACGCCCACGTAATGATGCCGATAAATCCAGTTATCCGAAACCCATTGGATAAATAACCGACGGCTACAACTGAACTGGAACCAACCATCATGACTAGAAAAGGCTGTTGAAACGCTTTGGCAATATTTCCAGCCCAGGAGGGAAGGCCATATGCCATCATCGTCCGCACCTCTTGCATAGGGATGCCCCCGAGCCATTTTGGCTTATGCACACGTTCAACTTTCCAAGCAATAAAAAGAGCAGTCAGGATCGCTCCTACGCTCATCCATACCGATATATTTGCTAAGAGGCTTAATTGGCCGATTGGCCATAAGACGCCTAGTACCGTACCCGAGGTAGCAAGGGTTGTGGTGATGACCATGAAGAAGGCTTGAACGCCGAAATCACGATTGCCAGAAAAGGACGCAACGCCTATGTTGATGATCGAGTTGAACATGAACATGATCGAGCTTAGGATCAGGGCTCCTTTAAGCTCAGGTAATTGATAAAAACTGGCTAGGACTGGAGCTAGTAGAGCTACGATTAGTCCGAAGATGATTCCGAATAGTGAGCTTCCGAACAAAGCAACGCGGAAATTCGTTTGAACCGCTTGCACCGGTTTTCTTGAAAACGTATAAATCAAGGAGGAGTTGAAACCCACATTGAGAAATAAGGAGGCCATACCGAAAATTTGCAGCAACAGATTCACTTGACCGAATTTGGTGGGATCGTCCAAAACACGAGCTAGAACGATGCTTCCCCCTGTTTGCAGCAATTGATTGATGAAAAGACCGAGCACAATGATGGACACATTCCGAAGTAAAAAACGCTGTGTATCCGTTAATATGGCACTCCGATTCAGCATGGGGATAGCCCCTTTTCCATTTTAGTTGTCTTTTACTCATTATCCAAAGAGTAGCAGACCCCTACGGTGTTGACAACCGAAGAAATGGAAGATAAACGGAGATAAATGGAGATATTCGAAGGTTATATATCGCCTCGATTTGGTGAAAGAGAAATACAAGGATTGCAAATCCCTGAGTCTGGTAAATTCAGGAACCGCCAGTTGACATTATTCACATGGATACCTATGGATCACCGAAAATAGCCATTTCAAAGCTAACTAACGAGGATAAGATTGTCAGGCTGGATGAACAAAACACTGGTCTTGACGATTCCTCATCTTTCTATTTGGACATTAGTGGTTGTAGAGCTTGTAAAATAAAAGAACGCACATCAAAAAGCACTTCGAGGCGGTACTTCTGCCATAGAAGTGCTTTTTATGTTTCTTACCTTACATTTGACTGACTTCTGAAGCGTGAACTTCGGGCCCAGTTTTAGGACGCTTTTCAATCATTAAAATCTACCTTTTGCTGGACGAGGCTTATTCCGTAACTTAAATAAATGAGTTTGCAGGGAAACAACGAGTTTTAATATTATTTTTGCTTTATTGGGAGTGATTTCTCCTTTTTTCAATAGGGCATCTATTTGCTGAGTTAAACTATGAATAGTAATGATTGCACTTCTATATTTACAGTATGCAATTTGATGGGTTAGCTTGATCATGCAATTCAGTAAGGTGAAAGATTTCTTTGTCAACTTGAATTTTTCGAGCAAATTACGCAACTGGGTGACTTGCTTTAATGCATTGTAATTCTTTCTCTTCTTGAGCTTTCGTTTGTAGGGTTTTATGATCTGAATGACCTTGATAATTTTAATTACTTTTCCGTCTTTACCTCGAGGTCCTCTCGGTCCGATTGACCCAGTCATCCCGGTCGATCCGGTCGGCCCCGTCGATCCCGTCGGTCCAGTCGGCCCGGTCGGCCCAGTCGGCCCGGTCGCCCCGGTCGTCCCAATCGATCCTTTTGTCCCAGTCGCCCCGGTCGGTCCAGTCACCCCAGTCGTCCCCGTCGGTCCAGTCGCTCCAGTCGTCCCGGTTGCGCCGGTCGATCCTGTCTCTCCGGTCGCCCCAATCGTACCGGTCGGTCCCGTCGGTCCGGTTGCCCCGGACGCCCCAATCGTACCGGCTGGTCCCGTCGGTCCGGTCGCCCCGGACGCCCCAATCGTACCGGTCGGTCCCGTCGGTCCGGTCGCCCCGGACGCCCCAATCGTACCGGCCGGTCCCGTCGGTCCGGTCGCCCCGGACGCCCCAATCGTACCGGTCGGTCCCGTCGGTCCGGTCGTACCGGTCGCCCCGGTCGATCCTGTCTCTCCGGTCGCCCCGGTCACCCCGGTCGCCCCGGTCGCCCCGGTCGCTCCAGTCGGTCCGGTCGCCCCAGTCGTCCCAGTTGGTCCGGTTGCCCCGGACGCCCCAATCGTACTAGTCGGTCCAGTCGGTCCGGTCGGCCCCATCGCCCCAATCGCCCCCGTCGCCCCCGTCGCCCCGGTCGGTCCGGTCGCCCCAGTCGCCCCCGTCGCCCCGGTCGGTCCGGTCGCCCCAGTCGCCCCAGTCGATCCTGTCTCTCCAGTCGCCCCAGTCGCCCCAGTCGCCCCAGTCGCCCCGGTCGGTCCGGTCGCCCCAGTCGCTCCAGTCGGTCCCGTCGGTCCAGTCTCTCCGGTCGTCCCCGCCGGTCCAGTCGCCCCAGTCGGTCCTGTCGGTCCGGTCGCCCCGGTCGATCCTGTCTCTCCGGTCGCCCCGGTCGATCCTGTCCCTCCAGTCGCTCCAGTCGCCCCAGTCGGCCCTGCTGGTCCAGTCGGCCCCGTCGGTCCAATTGTAGAATCAAGAATTTTCGCAACAAAAGCATCAGGTGCCGCGCTTAGCGACGGTTGATATGGATTTACTACAGGGAAGTCCGTGGAATACGTAATACCAGTAACATACGCACTTCCGAACAAGTCCGCTGCGATAGCCCACCCTTCTTCAAAGTCAGTTCCTCCCAAATAGGTAGAGTAAATAAAGGTTCCGCTTGCACTGAGCTTCGTCACAAATGCATCATAGTTACCAGCAAGAGTCGCTTGAATGGGGTTTACAACTGGGAAGTCCGTTGAGATTGTACGTCCAGTAATATACGCATTTCCAACAGTGTCTGTCGATATAGCCCAACACAAATCTAGATCTAAACCGCCTAAATACGTAGAGAAAACGAAAGCGGTGCCCGCAGCATTAATTTTGGTTACAAATGCATCATAATCTCCGGCATTTGCAGGTTGGACGGCATTAAATGTTGGAAAGTCAGTGGAGAAAGTATTACCGCCAATATAAACATTGCCAAGCCCGTCTACAGCGACGCCGTACCCTTCCTCATAACTGCTCCCGCCTAAATAAGTAGAGTAGACGAGGTTACCTAACGCATTGAACTTGGCTACAAATGCATCAGAGCTTCCAGCGAAAGCAGGTTGGAGGGCATTCAGTATAGGAAGATTGTCACCAGTAACGCCAGTAATATATGCGTTACCTGATGCATCTACAGCGATACCAAATCCAAGGGTATAAGTGTTTCCACCAAAATAAGTCGAATAAATCAGAGAACTACCAATTGGGTTAATTTTGGTTACGAAAGCATTAGCGCTACCTGCGAGTCCTGCTTGGAATGGAGTTTGCAACGGAAAGTCAGTGGAGTAAGTGTAGCCGGAAATGTACGCATTACCCCCTAAATCAGCAGCGATTCCGTATCCTAAATCATAGGAATTTCCCCCTAGATAGGTTGAGTATATGAGCGCGTTGCCAGCTGGACTCAGCTTCGTGACGAATACATTTGGTGTAAAAGAAGGTGGAGTAGGTTGATAGGCATTTAAAATTGGAAAATCTAGGGAATAAGTATAACCTGTCACATAAGCGTTTCCTGTAGAATCAACCGCAATATCACGACTTTCGTCGTAATCACTTCCGCCAAAATAGGTTGAATAAATCAGCGTGTTACCCGTCGGACTCAGCTTCGTGATAAAGACATCGCCATTACCTGTTATAGAAGGTAGAATAGGTCCCTGTAGAGGAAAATTTGTTGAATAAGTTACCCCCGTAACGTAAGCACTTCCACTAGCATCTACGGTAATCCCATAGCCAATATCAAAACTATTCCCGCCTAAATAAGTCGAATATATCAATACGGGATCAATCACGAGGGGAGCCGACGTAGTGTATCCCTCTGTAATCTCGAATCCGACCCGGTTCGCCTCTCGCAGCACGTAGCCGCCGTCAACTTTCTTCTTCTCTCCATGATCCTCTTGGTACATGAAAGGCAATCGCAGCATGATGGGATGCTCGTTGGTCGTAATAATCAGGTTGCCTTCCTGGTCGATGTCTACATGATCGGCACCTTCGAACTCCAGTAAAATATCAGTTGGATTCGCGTGAGATCCTACGATGAAGTCGAACTCCAACTGGCGCTCGTTTCCGTAGAACACCATGTCGATGCCGGTATATAGCTCGGTATACTTCACCTTACCAAAGGTAGGCACATCGGTATGCCAATCGGAAGGGTCATGTCCTTGGAAATAGTGCTTCTTGCCGTCCCAAACTTCCAAACCGTCGATAACCGGATCACTCTTAGCACCGACGAACAATAACCGGTGACCCCAAGTTTCCCATTGCTTAGGTAAAGTTCTCTTCTCATGCGGCATTAATGCCAATGTGCTCCTTGCATCCATAAGGTCTGTTTGATCACGCTCAACCTCCTTTCCAAACATCATAGCGATGTGTGAAGGCGTGAAAAAGAACGTCGATCCGTGACCTCTCATGAGGTACGCGACTTGTGAATCAGTCTGACCCATATTTAGTTCGAAATGAATAGGAAGAGAACCATAAACTTGGGGCATACGGGGGTGACCAGGTGTTAATTCTTCGGTCATGGCTAAGCCTCCTGTAGTATTCAACTGTATATGTCCTATATATTCTGTTTAAAGATACCTTGTAAGGGCAAGCATCTACGGGTTAGTAAATATAAGTTATGGTGGAGTGTCTTTCCCTCCGCCAAGGTCCCAAGTTAAATCTTTACTTAATGAGTAGTCTCTGCAGGATTGTGTGAAAATGAGGAGAAATGCCAAAAAAGAGCCTCGCAATTGCGGGCTCTTTAAGCTAATTATCCTTACTTATGAATCCAAATGAGTCCAGCAGAATTATCCTTGGCTTCACCAACAACTCGGAACTTTAATCCCAAATTCGGCACTAGACGTCCGGCATCTGGAATCAATGCATTCATATAGCTGTTGGAATCGGAGAATTCTTCAACACCTTTCAAGGATTTATACGTATACTCGCCTCTCGTTGGGTTGTTGATGTACCATGCTGGTGTTTTGTCCAAAGAGAAGGCTGCATCTGCTACTTGATAACGTGTCGTTTGCGCGACAGAATCCTGTCCATCTTTCTTGAAAATCATAGCATCAGCGTGAGAATCTACGACGCCAAGGAAGCCTTCTCCAGGGTGAATACCGGTCCAGTTGTCTAAATAACTATCATCAGCATACCAAACGACAAGTCCGGTATTGTATTTGACACCACGGCTAAATTCCAAAGCCTTATCGGACCCTGCGTAGTTTCTCCACTCCAGATAGTAGTAGTGCTTCTTAAATTCAATACCGTTCGAAATGACAAAGCCATCTAAGCTAAATTTAGAAGCGCCTTCGGCATCGTCGGAGAATACGACTTGGCCATTGACGGTTAATTTGGCATTATCCATCGCAAAACCATTCAATGCAAGCCCGCCGTCCGTGACGTAGTCGAAGTGGAGGGTTACTTTTTTACCTGCGAAATGGCTTAAATCATAGGATTTATCTACCCAAGCGCCATTGGAAGATTCTGCGCGTGCGTCGCCATTTGTGTCATTGTCACCAATAATATCAAGTGTGACTTGTTCATTATAGGTCGAAGCTGTAACCGTTAAGTAGTCATACTCAAACTCGACATCATAGAGGGTTTTAAAATCAAATTTTGCCGTCTGTGCTTGGGTTAAATCAAACTCAGGCGTGGAAAGCGACGTATGGAGGTTATCGCCTTTTGTACTGTAATAGTACTTAGCTCCGAATGCAGGTTGAATACCTGCGACGGCCTTATCTGGCAAATTGACTTTGACGATACCAGGATTTTTCGACTTCGTTACACTTTGATCAATGATGGCCGCTTTACCTAATTTCGTAATGTCGGTGGAGTTAATTTCAGTTACATTGGCCCAGTTGCCGCCCATGGTTTTCTGGAAGAACTCCTTATTTTGAGGTGAAAAGGAGCTAGGCGTTGTCCCTGCAATGTTACCATTCCAGCTGCCGCCGCTCATGATGGACCAAGATGCAACGGGCTCACCTTGACCCGTATATTGCGTATCATATTCATCCGGCAATCCTAAGTCATGACCGAACTCATGAGCAAATACGCCAACAGCACCATCCTCAGGCTGAATCGTATAATCATAAGCTGCCATTCGGCCGCCCCAATAATCAACTGCTGCCGTTGTACCAGGAATTGCAAATACACTACTTAACGTCCAACGGTGTGACCAAATGGCATTATCGCCTAATTGACCTCCGCCAGCTTCTTGACCCGTACCCGCATGAATAATCATCAGGTGGTCGACGAGACCATCGGGTTCATTTTGATCGCCATCGCCATCCAAATCATATAAATCAAACTTGTCATAATCAGCTATATTGAGGCCAGTTGCAACAGCCGCATTCAATGCATCCTTCACAAGATCGCGAGGTCCCTTAGGGTTTAAATTATCATGACCTCCTGCAGGATTGTCATCACCGTATTCTACGGCTTTACCTGGTACGGTTAACCAATTGGAGACATAGCCGTTCACCGTATAGCTGCCACCGGACTGCTCTTCGTAGTACTGTTTGAAGGTTTTGATCTTAGATCCATCGAATAAAGTGAAATCTTTATCGCCAAACATGAGCTTCTGATAATGCTCACGATTAAAATCCTTAGCAAACATGAAACCAGGCTCTTGCTTCACATTGTTATGCTTAAAGTCCGAGAATTCCGTCAAAAGAACAAGCACTTTATCCTCACGAACTGGACCATTGTAGGCATCTTGTCTGGCCGATGGAATGGGGATGCCATTGGGTAGACCATTCTTCAAGTCCTGATGACCTTTGTTCAGCTGTGATAAAAGCTTACCTTTTTGCTTCGCAATAAACTCCTTTGATCTTCTATCGATCTCATTATTTTGCTTGTCTACTTTCGTAGGGGCCAGTTTATTGTTCTTTGTGGTGACATACGATTTGACAGCTTTCGTGATTTGTTCAGGAGTCGCTGTTTTGCTTAACAGACCTCTGTCCATCAACCCTTTTGCCAAACGATCATCATCTACGATATTTAAATCTACCGGCGGTGCTTCTAGTGCCTCTGAGTAGTCGGATCCTGCTGCGAATGCAGTTGTTGCTGTTGTGAAAAGTCCTGCGGTTAAACTCGTTGCTAGTAAAACTCTAGTAATCTTCGAGGTGTAGTTTTTCAATAGGAAACCTCCTGCAAAATAGAGTATGAGACCAACCGTTGTATTTAACCAGTGGTTATTTCAATTAAATACTAGATTCGACTAGTCTAGTAAGTGCTTTTGGTCCTGCTTACATATACCCATAAATTTCCTTATTCGACGTTGGCATTATACCGGATATTGTCGCCTTAGCAGTGAATTTGTCGTCAGCATAATGACTATGCATATCATTGTCGATGACCAAGGTAGTAGGTTAATAGAGTCGTGATTTCCGAAAAAAGGAAACGCTAGCCTTTCTCTCGAAATTGGTATAAGCAAAGCTTTTAAAAGGAGGACTCATGATGTATACATGTAGGCCGGCAAGTACGGATGATTTCAGTGTAATTAGTTCCTTTCCGCGTGATGCGGAAGAGCTGTATTTTATGTCACCGCTGTTTCAATTCCCGCTTACTTCGGAACAACTTGTGGAATCAACCAAGAGTAGGCTGAAGCAAACTGTAGTGGCAGATGAGAAGGGTCAGATATTTGGATATGCGAATATTTATGGGTATGTGGAAGATGAGCGCTGCTGGCTTGGCAATGTCATTGTTTCTCCAGAAGCCCGTGGTAAGGGAGCAGCAGAACACTTAATCCGAACGATGATTGCGAAAGCGAAGAATGAGCTGCAGGTAGAGGAATTACATCTTGTTTGTCATAATGTGAATACCCGAGCGCTGATATTTTATAAGAAGCTAGGTTTTAAGCCCTATCAAATTGAAAAGAAAACGAATCATGTAGGACAGACGATCGCTGGGATATGGATGAAATTGAAGGTAACGGAAGGAGAAATAGATGCAATATAAGCTGAAAACATTACTTTTCTGTCTTTTCATCATGCTGAACTTGGTTTCAAACGTAAATGCCGAGACTCCCCAGCCTGCAATTACTGTTTTTATCAATGAAGAACAAGTGAAATTTGAGGAAGATCCACAGTTAGTGAATGGGAATACACTTGTGCAATTCAGGCCAATTTTTGAGAAACTAGGTTATACCGTAAAATGGGATCAAGCATCTCAGCGTATTACTGCCCAGCGATACGAAAATGGGATCATGATGACGATTGGTTCTAATCTAGCATGGGCAAATTCCATGTCCCATTTTCTAAGTGAAGCTCCTCAAATTAAGAATGGTGTTTCTATCGTACCACTTCGCTTTGTAGCAGAAGCTTCTGGAGCCATTGTTACTTGGGATGAGGATACTCGTCAAATCCATATTCGCATAGATAAAAATGAAGCACCGGAGCTGAAAATTAAACGATTAATCGGAAGCTATGCTTGCTCGCATAGTGCTTATGAGTTTGTAGGTGCTATAACCAGAAGTGTCGGGACGAAGTGTAATGGTTATGAGGTAGGGGATATCGTACTTAGTGATGACCGCAAGCACGCAACGATACATTTTAAATTAGATTATTGGGTGAATCATCCAAGCATCATTAATACAGAATCTACGGATTTGGAAAATATGGATATCACGGTTGAAGTGAAGCATAAGGTAAATTCGGATGAAGAGGGTAATTGGTACTTTTCACCGGAATTAAGAGAGAGGGAATACCATGTTGTGGCGAAATAAAAGGGAATGTACGATCTCTTTCATAGTGGCAATGGACAAGAATCGCGTTATTGGTAAAAATAACGACATACCGTGGAGACTGCCGAAAGAGTGGCAGTACGTAAAGAAAACGACGATGGGGCGCTCGATCATTTTAGGGAGAAAAAATTACGAATCCATCGGCAAAGCACTTCCAGGGAGAAGAAATATCATCCTGACCAGGGATACGAGCTTTTCTGCTAAGGGATGCGAGGTTGCGCATTCAATTGAAGATGTTCTAATGATGTGCCGCGAAGAAGAGGAGATCTTCATTTTTGGCGGAGAAGAGATTTATCGTCTGTTTTTGCCATATGCGGACAAGCTTTATATGACCAGAATCGATCATGAATTCGAAGGGGATACGTATTTCCCCGAGGTGGATTTGACGGAGTGGGCTGAGATTTCCGCCCAGCAGGGGATTACGGATGAAGCGAATCCGTATACGTATTATTTCCATGTGTATGCCAGGGGAAAAGGGAGAGCAGAGCTTGAACGGGAGGAAGGTGTCGTGCTGTAGCGATGTTTTTCGCGCTTACAGCAGGTGAAGCGGTGGTAGGAGTGGAGTTTGATGTGCTGTAGCGATGTTTTTCACGCTTACAGCAGGTGAAGCGGTGGTAGGAGTGGTGTTTGATGTGCTGTAGCGATGTTTTTCACGCTTACAGCAGGTGAAACGGTGGTAGGAGTGGTGTTTGATGTGCTGTAGCGATGTTTTTCACGCTTACAGCAGGTGAAATGGATGTTGGTTGTGCAATAAGAACAAAGAGCCGTCCCCCAGGTCTTGCGACCTTCCAGGGACGGCTCTTTCGTTACGATGTAAAAGGTTATTTTTGGCAGAGGTGAAGCCTGTACGGATTTCGATGTACAGTGAACAAAGAATCCTTGTTTAACTTTTTTATTTCGGCAAACGTATTCAATCGTTCATAACCATCATATGACTAGGTGGAGAAGGGTTTCGAAGCATAGAGGAGGTGTTAGGATTGTGCCGATATTTAGTAGAAAGGTGAATGCTTATCTCGTATTGATCTGCTTAGTTACATTAATCCTTGGGGTTTTTCCAGTGGGTAAGGGGGTATCTGCAGCATCGATTTTTAGTGACAATTTTGAGGATGGAAATGCAACGGGGTGGACGGCTGCAAGCGGGACATGGGCGGTAGTCAGTGATGGAACTTACACGTATAAACAGTCGAATACGAGTTCATCCGCGGAAGGTGTTGCATATTCGGGAAGTACGAGCTGGGCGAATTACTCCGTAACGGCAAATATGAAGCTACATACGATGAATGCCACGGCCGCTTCAGGTATTATCGCTCGTTATACCGATGCCAACAATTATTATCTGCTCCGAATTCACGGCACGAGCGGGCTGCAGCTTTATCGCAAAAGCAGTGGGACTTTTACGCTTTTGGGTACATACGGATTCGCGATGGATGTAAACACGTGGCACACATTGAAACTGGAAGTGAACGGATCCGCGCTGAAAGGTTATCTGGACGATATGACAACCGCCAAAATCTCCACAACCGACACCACCATCGCACAAGGGGCAGTCGGATTTCGGACCTATGGTCAGAGTGCTAGCTTTGACGACATGGTCGTTGACGATGGGACGACGGTTGCGCCGATCATCATCACGAATGGGGATGCGGGGTATACGGAGACCGGAACCTGGCTGAATAGCTCACTTACGGGCTATAATGGAACCGCTTCCAGATATTCGACCGCTGCGAACAGTACAGCAACATGGAGTCAATATGCCCCGGCAACAGGGAATTACAATGTGTATGCGTGGTACCCGAGCAGTAACAACACAACAAGTGCGGATTATACGATTACCTCTTTGAACGGAACGTGGGCTAAGACGGTGAATCAGACCCTCAATCCGAACATGTGGAACAAAATTGCTACCGTTAGTGCAACTGTCGATACGGCACTCACGATCTCGCTGAAAGTGAAATCAGGCAACACACGTGCGAACGCCGTGAAATTCGAGGCAACAGCGGACGCGGCAGAGCCGGTTACACCGCCGGGCTCGGGGTCAGATACCACGACGATTGCGATTTTTGTCAATCAGAGCGGGTATGATCTCGACAAGCCGAAGCGGGCAACTGTCACGAACGTAGCGAATGGCACCCCTTTTTATGTGAAAAAAGCTTCAGATAACAGCACCGTATTCACAGGTTCCGTCAACGGACAAATTGCGGACTTCTCTAGCTTTAATCCCGCGAGTATTGGTGAGTACTATGTGCAAAGCAGTGGGCAGAACTCCTACAATTTTGCGATAGGCAAGTATTGGATGCAGCGGGTTTCGATTCTTCCTGCCCTGCGTTTTATGGATCAGTCCCGTCAAGATACGTTCGATGTGGGGGGTAACACAGGATATGGCTGGCGCGACAGTCATCAGTTTTCATTCGAATTAAACTCCTTAGTGCTGCAATATATGGCGAATCCAAGTGCTTATGACCGGATGCCGTATGGCATTTCCAATCTATCAACCAGTCAATATCCGGAGCTTCGTGTGCAAAATGAACCCGATATCGTGTGGCTCATGAAATTCGGCGCCAAGCGTTATTACGATCTTAAGACGAACAACGCCAAGGATTTGCATGCGCTCATCAAGGGCCAGCTTGCATATTTTCTCTTTATTTATCCGCAAATTAGCAATTATGTAAGCAGCAGCTTTTATACGCAAATAAGGGATTTTACGACCCAGCAGTGGTCGAATCCCAACTCGAATCTACAATGGTACGATGTAGGTGGCTCCAGCGATAACAATCTTTTCGCGACGCAGTCGGTCATCGGAACGGTGAAAGGCCAACAGCCGCCTGGATATGCCATCGTACCGAATTTGCTCATGTATGAAGTGGCGAAGCGCGATGGATTAGCGAATTACCAGGCTTATTTTGATGCCGCATATAACAATTGTCTATGGTTAATTAACAATGTGGATTTGAACAATCCGGCCAATACCAAAGGTCAGCGCATGAGTGAGCATATTACGATGGAAGCGCTGGCGTATTTCCAAGAGGTCTATCCAACCCTAGCACCGCCAGGACTATCAGCCAAAATCAATACATGGTCGGATCTGATGATCAAACGCTCCAATAATCTCTGGGATCTTAGGAAATATGCCGATCCATCAGATGGGACGGGAACACTGGATCAATGGACGGGAGGATTGACTGCGTATAACGAACCGGGCAGCCCTGCGGGTTTCATGGCATCGGCTTATGCTGCGCGAAGAGTACTCACCAATACGACCATGAAGGATAGACTTCAGCAAATTGGTATTGCTCAGATTGATGATGTTTTTGGGCGCAATCCATTTGGCAGACACTTTAGCTATGATGCAGCGACGGAAATTGCAGGCGTGAATAGAGGCTGGTTTGACTTCTACAATGGCGGCTACGGTCATCTCATGAGTGTGCCCGGCGTCTTGGATGGAGCTCCTAAAGAAACGGCATATCCATTCTCGCCGACGGCGGATCATGGATATACCGAAGGTTGGGTTGCTTTTAACACAGCATGGAATGACTCCTTGGCTTACTCAGCGGCAGATGACTTGGAGGTGAAAGCATTCAATTCGACGTTCAGTTCGGAGATTAGTTCGGCTGCGGCTGGAACCACCATTGGCATTCGATTGAAGGCACCGCTTAATTTTAATGAGAGTGCAGTTGAAACAGGGCAGGTCGTTATCACGACCAATACGGACAGCCAGAGTAAAGTCACGGTGACAGAGGCGAGCAGCAATGACTATTACTTGAGAGCGACCTATACGATTCCAAGCGGTGTAACTTATTTAGATATTTCGTACGGGATTGGCTTCTTTAAGAAAACGGTGCGAGTGAATGTGAGCTAAGCGTTTCATCCATACAGACTGCCTGACACGAAGAAGTGTCGGGTAGTCTTTTTACCGAGTTAACACCTTAATGCCCATCACAATATTCCAAATAAAGACGATGCAATAGGCAAGCCCGGTTAGTATCAAAGGGATGATGAACTGTGACATGTTACTTCCATTTACTATGCTGTTTAAGCCCAATATCCAGGTAAGAATGAAGCCTGCGATGGGCAAGCAATGCGATAGGAATGCCCATTTCGCATGATGTTTAACCTCGCGGTCTGTAACAACAAAATAAATAACAATGGGCAAAAGAAAAGGAGCAAAAAATACGCTGAAATAGCTTAAAGCGGATAATAGATGTCGGTTATCCATAAAAGCCTCCCATTTTCCAATTTGTTAGATAAGAAGTAATACGCCACGATTTGGATATTTATTACAAGACTGATGTGTACTAGGGGCAAAAGCAAAAAGAAAAGGATAGAGCCAGTATGCTCTATCCTTACTTACATGCCTTTGACTAGCGTGCTGGTGAGAAGTCTGCGATGTCCTTCAGAATAGCTTCGATTTGCTCTAGTGTTGCTGCGTCTAATTCAACATCCACAGCCTTCACATTTTCTTCGATCTGTTCAGGCTTGGTCGCGCCGATCAATGCGGTGCTAACGCCTGGCTGACGAAGTACCCATGCGATAGCAAGCTGAGCGATGGAAATGTCTAAACCTTGAGCAACCTGCTCCAACTCATGAACTGTCTGCAGAACGCGGTCATTGAGATAGCTGTTAATGACGCCATTCACGGAGTTGTTCGCAGCACGACTATCGGCTGGAAGGGGTTGTCCGAGCTTATATTTGCCAGTCAGAATACCTTGCGCAAGCGGTGAAAAGACCACCTGACCGAGCCCTTTGCGCTCGGATACAAGAAGAACCTCGCGCTCGATATAGCGCTCAAACATATTATAGATAGGCTGATTCGAAATCAGCGGACGTAGACGCAGACGCTCAGCAATGCTAGCGGCTTCGGTGATTTGAGCGCCGTTCCACTCGCTGACAGCGGGGTAAAGGATCTTGCCTTGCGTGACCAAATCGTCCAGCGCCCGTAGTGTTTCCTCCAGCGGCGTGTGAATGTCATAGCGATGGCAGAAATAGATGTCGACATAGTCGACGCCAAGTCGTTTTAAGCTTGCATCACATTGCTCCATGATGTGTTTGCGGGACAACCCGCGATCGTTCGGGCCATCGCCCATCGGGAAATACACCTTCGTCGAGAGTACATAGCTCGAGCGATCATACCCCTTAAGGGCGGCGCCAATCGCTTTCTCGCCTTCGCCACGATTATAAGCATTCGCGGTATCGAAGAAATTAATGCCGCTGTCAAAAGCCTTCGCGATACATGCATCCGCGGCTTTTTGCTCGGCGGCCGTTCCATAAGTAAGCCAGCTGCCTAAGGCGATTTCACTTACTTTTAACCCGCTGCGTCCCAGATTTCTATATTTCATTGCTGCAATCATCCTCTCATCTACGCTTGTTGCTGTAAGTATAAGGGAGACGAGGTTGGCCGACAAGAAGGCACTATTAGTTCACTTAGTTACGTGAAGTTAAGTAGTAGGCAGCTAGTTGGAGTACCATGTATGGCTGCATCACGCAATACCATCAGCAATCCCCAGCAGCACTGCATGCTCCCACGGATCCCATTTGATACGATTTGACAGTACTTTTAACGAGTGCGTATGATGGAACTAAAAGGACTGTGGAATCCATGAATACGTTGCAGAAGCCTCGCAAGCATGAAGAACGGAATGTGATCAGCTATCTTGAAATTGTGGATGTTTCCACAGGGGAACGTCATGTATTGGCTGAAATTGATGATTTAATTGAGGCACCTAACTGGACAAGTGATGGTAAGCGACTTATTTACAATCGGAGAGGTTTGCTTTATGCCTATGAAATTGCCACAGGTGAGAGCACGGTAATCGACTCTGGGTATGCGAATTGGTGTAATAATGACCACGTGTTGTCCCCTGACAATACACAGATTGCGGTAAGTCATCATACGGAAGAGGATGGGCAGTCACGTATTTACGTGCTTCCGCTAGCTGGTGGTCAGCCTGCTTTGCTAACAGCGATGGCCCCAAGTTATCTACACGGATGGTCGCCTGATGGTCGAGAACTATCCTATTGCGCGGAGCGAAATGGTGTGTACAACATTTACACGATTCCAGTTCAGGGCGGTGTCGAGCGACAGCTAACAGACGTCCCAGGGCTTGATGATGGTCCCGAGTACTCACCGGACGGTCAGCATATCTGGTTTAATTCGACGCGATCCGGTTTGATGCAGGTGTGGAGGATGAACGTGGACGGCAGTGAGCAGACGCAAATGACAGAGGATGAGAGTAACAATTGGTTTCCACACGTAGCTCCGGATGGGAATACGGTTGCTTTTATCGCTTATCGTAAAGGTGATGTCCAGCCTAATGCGCATCCCCCGAATAAAGAGGTTGAAATCCGATTGATGGCAAGTTCAGGTGGTGCGTCGCGTCTATTGGTATCTCTATTTGGTGGACAAGGAACGATCAACGTCAACTCCTGGTCACCGGATAGTCAGCAACTCGCTTTCGTTAGCTACAAATTGAAAAAGTAACCCACTAGTCACTCAACCGACGAAACGCACCAACAGAGTACTTCCCTCATCGTTAACTCAACAAAACAAACAGCCGCCCCCAGGTCGAAACCCGGTTGGCGGCTGTTTCCATGCCTCATTATAAACGCAACAAAAACGGTACAACCATATCGGCAACTCGCCGATGGCCAGCTTCATTCGGATGCAAACCATCCGAGGTGAAGTGAGGCAGCGTCAGCTTGTTCAGTCCACTTTCCGCGTACAGATTAAGCACTGGCAGCGCGTAAACCAGGCCAATCTGTTGAATCGCTTCAACGTAGTCGATGAGACGATGCCCAGCAGCATTCACGTAAAAGATGTCATATTGATCTTTGTCCCGCTGAAGCGGCGTCCACAGGCTTAGACGACACGTTGGATTCTTCGTCAAGATATCTTCGATTAACATGGCATACGCACCATGAAACGTAAACACATCCTTACTTCCCAGCTCCCCGATAGGCTTATCCAGACGAAAATCATTCACCCCAGCGAAGATGGTAACACAATCTAAGGAAGTGTCGATTGTCCGACCAACGTGTGTTGTCGCACCATAGTCGCGATCACCGCCAGCTGTCATGGGACAGCCGCTTTTGCCATAATTGATCACGCTTGCAAAGCCCAGCACTTCCTGAACAAGCGGCTGATAGCCGCCTGCTTCTGTAATGCTGTCGCCGAGCGTGCCCCAGGTTTTACCCTCCCATTTGTTAAGCATGCTGGAGAGTCCCCTTCCAATTAATTCTCATCATCATAATGAACAGCCCCAACAGCAACCTCACTCTCTGCATCCGCAAGACCAGGGTTATCTCCAAGATAAGCACCTTGTTCGATCAACTTGCGCTGCAACTCAGGGATGGACACCTCGCGGAAGCCAACGCCGTAGGCGCTTGCCATCGAGGCAGCGACGCCTGCCGCTTCGCCCATTGCGAAGCAATTCGGCATCACGCGAAGCGAACCTTGCACGGGGCGATCAGACGATACGGATCTTCCCGCGACGATGAGATTCGACTTGCCTTGCGGAAGCATACAGCGGTAAGGGACGCCGTGGGATTTTCCTTTTGGCAAATGTTTAATCGTCATCGTTGAGCCGGCATTCGCCAAATGGATATCAATAAAGTAGGAATTACGGGCAATATCGTCCTCGAAGGTACGCATGGAGAGGAAGTCTTCTACAACGAGCGTGTAGTCACCTTGAATACGGCGTGTTTCACGAATACCGATTTGATCGCCGGAATGGACAAGGAAAATGTTTTCAAAGCCAGGCACGTATTTCTTCAAGAAACGCATTTGTGTCTCAATCAATTGGCGGCCTTCGATCGCAGCTCGCGTCAAGTCTTCCGCTTTCGTTCCATCAATGTTGAAAATATGGCCGAAGTTAAAGCCAACCACTGAGTTGGAAATCCAGGCCATACCTGAGATACGTTTGCGGCCATCGGGTAGATCGCCGTTTTGCTGTGCTAACGTCACGGTTTTTTCAATTTGCCCTGTCTGACCGGTTTCACTGATAAACTTCTCAAAACGCTCCTTATCTGCCCCCGTCACGACATAGCACATTGTACCCGGCTGCAGCTCGCCATTTTCGCCGCCAACTTGAAAAGGAACTCCTGACAAAGCCGCAAGATCCGCATCCCCGGATGCATCGATGTACAACTTGGCTTGCACGACCGAGCGACCGGATTTATTGGTGATGACTAGGCCGCTGATGCGATCGCCATCGAGCAGCACTTGATCAGCAATGGTATGGAACAGGATCTGTGCGCCACTGGCTAATACTTCGGCATCATAGACGCGTTTGAGCGTTTCTACATCAATGGGAACCCAGTCCAATAGCTCTTCATAACGGTTGAGGAAATCCGGCCCTGCTGCATGCTTCATTTTCTCAAGCAAATCAAGTCCAATGCCTCGAATAACAGGCTTTTCTCCATCTGTATAAGGGCAAAAGGCAGGCACAAGCGCAGCCGTTCCCATCCCTCCGAGATAGCCCCGCTGCTCAATTAGGAGCGTACTCGCGCCATTCCGAGCAGCTGCGATAGCTGCAGCGATGCCTGTGGCACCGCCGCCAACGACGACGACGTCAGGGGTGTGACTGACTGTAAGCTTTTGAGCGGGTATCGTAACGCTTAGGGTATTATTCATGTGGATCGTCCTCCTAGTGTCTTTGTTTTCATTATAGATTTCTGTTCGAAAGGAACTAGTTTAATTTTTGTTTCATCAAAAAAGTAAGCGTGTTATGCTTGAGGCAATTATCACCTTTTTCAAAGCAACAGCCTGGAGGTGCACGATCACCATGACCATCACCCGCAAGTCAGTCACACTCAAAACGATTGCAAATGAACTCGGCTTAACCGTGCAAACCGTGAATAAAGCGCTGAAAGGCAAGCACGGCATGTCGGAAGCGACTCGCCAGCTCATCGTCCAAACAGCCGAGAGGCTTGGCTATTACACGATGGATCAGATCCGCAGTCTGCGACTGGATCATATAGCTCCATATCCGAATGAGCGACTGCGGTTCCTGCTCGTGCAGACAGCTGAATCCGTGTCGTATAACCGTCTGCTTCTGCAAGGGCTGCAAGATCGCTTTTTTTCCTTCGGGCATCGGATCGAACTGCTCCTGCTGCCGCAGCAGTTAAAACAGGAGAAAATGGCCAACTGGCTGGAGGAAGCGGGAGTCCTGTATGCTGACGGTGTGTTCATTGCGCCGAGCATCCTGCCGAAGGAATGGGAAACGCCGCTCTTTGATCTGCCCATGCCACGCATTCTGCTAAGCTTCCCGCCTACTGGCGTAAAAATAGATAGCGTGATCTGGGATGTCTATGAAGCGACCTGCCAAGCAGTCGCATATCTGCGCAGTCAAGGACATGAGCGAATCATGTACGTAGGGGATATTCAACTGCAGCGAGGCTCTATTCTACGCTGGCAAGCGTTTAACTATGCGATGCAAGCTTCCGGCATCATCCCCACACCAACGGAGCATTGCATTGGCCTGCGTGAAGACCAAGCACTATGGCGCGAACAACTCTCCCACCAAATCGCAAACAATAAACCGACCGCGATCATCTGCGGGATCGACCATGAAGTGCCAGTGGTCTATGACGCTTGTAGGGCACTTCAACTTCGAGTCCCGGAAGATATCTCTCTGGTAGGCTTCTTGAACGAGCAGCCAGATACGCTCCCTGAATTCACACGACCGCTGCTGCCCATCACACAAACTGGCTATCGCGCAGCGGATCGGATGCTGTGGCGGATTGCGAATCCGACTTTACCTTTTGAACATATTCGCATTCAAGGGGATTTTCATGTTGGTCTTACAACGGCAATCATAAGATTGCACCAGAAATCATAAGATCCTCCTATGTGTCATCGCGATGGCCAAGCTATAATGAAGAGAACTGCTACTAGGGAGGCCGACACCAGATGTATAAACTTGTCATTGTGGACGATGAACCGACAGTACGTTTTGGGTTAAGCAATTATTTTGACTGGAAGGCCTGGGGAATTGAAGTTGTAGGTGAGGCGGATGATGGGGACGTCGCGCTAGAGGTGATTGAACGTGAGAAGCCGGATATCGTGCTAACGGACGTACGAATGCCTACTATGGATGGGATTCAGATGTCCAATCAATTAAGTGAACGGTTTCCTCATATCAAAATTGTGTTCGTCAGCGGTCATGATGATGCTGAGTACTTGAAATCTGCGCTGAAGGTTAAAGCGGTTGATTATATGTTTAAGCCCGTCAATTTGAGTGAGTTAGAAATCGTGATTGAACGATTAGTAAACTCGCTAAATGCTGAGCAGCAGGAGCGTAAACTCGTAGAGGACATGCAAATTAAACTGATACAGAGCATGCCATTGCTGCGGGAAAAATTTCTGATGTCGTTGATTCGCGAAGGGGTTATCTACGCAAACCGTGTGCAGGATCGCATTGATTTTCTGAGTTTAAACCTGCCGATTGAGGGCGCTTACTGGGTTATTGCTATTCGTATTGATGATGCAACGGAGGTCGCACAAACACGGTCCGAACGAGATCAACAGCTGCTTTCCTACTCTGTGCTGAATATCGTGCAGGAGCTGATTGAGCGAGATATTGGCGGCTATGTGTTTGAAAATCAGATCGGCGAATTCGTAGGAATACTTCGCATGGCTCAGGAAGATGATCAGGAAAGCTTACTGTTCACCTTGGCCGAGGAAGTGCGCGAAAGCCTTCATAACTATTTGAAAATCAGTGTTACGATCGGTGTAGGCGAGCGGATTTCTAAGCTTGCCAGCCTTCCGCAATCGTATTCGCAAGCGAAGGAAGCGGCCGATCAACGCTGGTTCCTAGGGAAAAATCAGATCATTTCCATGGATAATTTGGAACAAGATGAGGAAAGCGTATACCGCTTCGATGCCTCGCAGCAAGAGCGAATCGTCTCTTCCTTGAAGTCAGCAGATACGTTAAAAGTGCAGGAAGATTTGCACGAGGTGTACAATGCTTTATCTCGTAACCGAACGGACGGCATTGCTTATGGACGCAACATTAGTCTGCAGCTGCTATTGCTCGCGAGCCGAATTTTGCTGGAGCTGCATGTGCAGAAACAAGATCTCGAAAGCAAAGAAAACGAGCTTCTAGCGAAGGTGTTCCAGCAGGAAACGTTAGGCGCGTTACGCGGACTCGTTGAGTCGCACTTGCTTGAGGTATGTGAACGGATCGGCGAGAAGCGAAATGGCAAATCCAAAAATGTGATCGAACGAACACGGGCGATTATCGATAAACGTTTTGCGGAGAACCTGCAGGTGGGGGATATTGCAACCGAAGTGTTCCTGTCCACGACGTATTTGTGTTTGCTTTTCAAACAGGAGACAGGAGAGACGATTAACGAATATATGACCAAGGTTCGCGTAGAGAAGGCGAAAGCGTTATTGAAGGATCCCGCCAATAAGTTCTATGAAGTGTGCTATGCGGTGGGTTATTCGGACCCAAGCTACTTTAGCAAAATTTTCAAGAAATATACGGGATATACACCGAGCACCTTCCGTGAACAAGTCATGTAGAGAGAGTAGGTTTACGCATGCATTTTAAGCACCGAAGCTGGGCGTTTATTACGACGATTTTCAAAAGCGTTCTAGCCGCAAGGCTTTGGCTGATCGCTTATGTGGTTTTAATTATTCTTCCTGCTTCCATTTTTCTATATGCCTATTCCCAGCGATACTCGCACATTCTGGAAGAAGAAGTGACGCGTTCGATGCTTCAAACGTTGAAGCAGGCTGAGATTAATTTAAATCTTCAGTTCGATTCGCTGCGTGACACCTCAAATACGTTATTTTTGAATCAGAAACTGATGGATTATTTAAGTAATAGAACACCCTACAATGAACAAATTGATGCGTTGAAGGAACTGCGTTATTTAATTGATAATGGCCAGGCAAATACGAATGTGTTCCGTGTACGTTTATATGTGGACGAAAATAAGCTCTTCTCCCATGAAAAAGTAAATTTCTTCCCGATGGATGTACTCAAGACACGTCCCTGGTATGCCGATGTTGAGCATGCAGGCGGTCGTCTCGTTTGGACAGGTGTGTATAAAGAAAGCTTTATAAATCGAGATGATGCTTATATTTTCTCGGGTATTCGCCTCCTTAGGGACCCTGATCATTTCGATACCATATCAGGATTCTTATCCGTTGATGTTGATGCTAAGACGCTTGAGAATATTATCGCAAGTATTTCACTGAACAAAGACCAACGTGTCTTCATTGTTGCACCGAATGGCAGTATTGTGTTCCACAGTGATAAATCTTTACTCGGGACGAAGCTGTCAGATGAGGTTCTATCCGTTATAGGTGGCAACAGGGAAGGCGTATCACCGATTATTGAAAATGATAATCAGCAGTATGTTGTGTACACAACTGTGGATGAAACTGGCTGGAAGCTCATAGCGGAAGTGCCGAAGAAGGGGATCAGCTCACGTGCCACCTCGTTAAATCAATTTTCGAGCGTAGCAACGTTAACTGGGGTGACGGTGTTATTTCTTATTCTTGTTTTCATTCTTTTAGCTTTTATTGTTCGGGGGATGAATCAAAGGGTTCAGACAGTGATCAGAGTCATTAAGCGAGAAGGTGTTGCTGGACTAGATGAAAGGCCGAATACCCCATATGGTGATTTTAATCTTCTAGAAAAAAGCGTTGATCATCTCATCCATCGTGTGAGGGATTTAATGGAAGAGACCTATAGATCCAAGGTCCAAGAACGCGAGGCACAGTTACGAGCCCTGCAGGCCCAAATCAATCCCCATTTCCTCTATAACACGCTGGATACGATTAACTGGATTGCCATTGGCCATAAGGCGCACGATATTAGCCAAATGATTGACGGACTAGCGAAATATTTCCGACTTAGCTTGAACAAAGGGAAAGATGTCGTAACGGTGACGGATGAACTGGAGCTTGCCAAGGTGTACTTGGAAATTCAACAGACGCGGTTTCCCAAAAGCTTTGAGTTCGAGGTTCAACTCGTTGGAAAAGATGAAGCGGGCGAGCTACCGAATACAGGGGTTTCTTTGGAATCGTGTGTCATTCCCAAGCTCACCTTACAGCCCATTGTCGAAAATGCGCTGCTCCACGGTATCCGTAAATCCAAAGGGAAAACAGGCAAAATTACAATTCGCGCTGCTATAGAAGGGGATGATCTGCTTCTTTCTGTGACAGATGATGGCATCGGCATGGATCCTGAGTTTGCACAAACCTTGCTGACAGAACCTAGACCGTCCATGCGCACAGATGGCTCTGGAAGTTCCTATGGCTTATACAATGTCAATGAACGAATTCGATTGTTCTCAGGTGAAGCTTACGGTCTTAGCATACAATCACAGCTTGGAGAAGGAACGACGATTACAGCCAGATTTCAGCTTCAACGGCAAGCAACAGAATGAACCAGCTAACGCCCAGAGCATTTCTCGAACTATAAGCCATGTTCTGGGTGGTGTTTTTTCATTAATATCGAAAGATTGCACCAGAAATACAAATATTATCACCTATATCTCATTCTGAGCCCTCGATATAATAGTTTAAAGGAGTTGATGTAAGCGTTTACCAATTCGCAGAGATCATTAGATTAGCACGCGATTATTCGTCGACAATGAGGAGGAGTAAAAATGATGAAGAAAAAACGGATGCTTACAGGCGGTTTGGTGGTGACGTTATCGGCCATGTTTGTATTCTCGAACACAGCGATGGCCTATTCGCACACGGGAGGTGTTACAACCGAATATGATCTCTCTTTCACGCAAAGCAAAGTGACCGCGAATCAGGCACCTTGGAATAGCGCCTACACGAGTATGATTGCAGACGCGAATGCGGGGCTTTCCGTTTCCAGCCATGCCGTCGCGACTTGGAATATTCCAAATGCTTATACGGATGCGACGGGGCATAATGCGGCTAAGCTGCTTATGGAAATCGACGCAAAGGCAGCTTACTCGACGGCATTAGCCTACCGCTACACAGGCGACACAGCTTATGCTAACAAAGCTAGAGATCTAATTAACAGTTGGGCAACGACCAATACCAACATTACGGGTTCAGATGCTCCATTGGTAACGGCTTACTTGGCTGTAGGCTTAATTAAAGCCGCTGAATTGATTAAGGGATACTCCGGTTGGAGCAGTGCGGATCAAACGCAATTCGTTTCATGGGTGACGACCAAATGTTTGAACAAATGGGATGCGATCGCTCAACGCAACAACTGGTGGGATTGGAGTCTGTATGCCCAGTTGTCTCTCTACCATTTTACGGATAACAGCACAGCTTTTGCTGCAGAAGTAGCCAATCTGAAAACACAGATCGATACGTCGATTGATTCGCAAGGCTTTATTACGGATGAAACAACGCGTGGAGCTAATGCGATGTGGTATCACTACTTCGCGCTTTCGCCGATGACTGCGGCAGCTGAAATTATTTACAATGATACGGGCGAAGATTTGTACAACTGGACCTCGGCCAACGGCAAAAGCATCAAACTCGCATTAGATAAATTCTTCTATTATGTCAATGGACATGTGGGAGAATGGCCGTATGGCGGAACGCAAAATTTTGCGAACCCGATGGTTGCCAACAAATGGCCGGTAGATTTGTTTGAGGCCATGGCGGAAGTGTATCAAGAGCCGAGCTACGAAACCTATGTTGCGCCTTACCGTCCGATTACGGCTAACGTTAACAGCAACAGCGGCTATTACTTGTCCTATTCGTGGATGTATCCAACCTTGCTGAAGTCCACGACCAAAGTGGAAGCAGAAAGCTATAGCGGACAGTCCGGCATCGTCGTAGCCGCGACTGCCGATGTCGGTGGAGGCAGCAAAGTCGGTCAAACCGCGAATAACGATTACGTGTACTACAATAACGTCAATTTCGGAAGCGGTGTCTCCAATATTCGCTTCAGATACGCAACGCCGAATACGAATGCAGTGCTGGAAGTGCGCAGCGGAAGCTCAACAGGCACATTACTAGGCACAGTCTCCTTATCGAGCACAGGCAGCTGGACGTCTTACAAGACAGCATCCGTGCCTGTGACAGGGGCGAGCGGGACGAAGAATGTGTACGTTGTGTTCAAAGGCGGCACGTCCGTTGCTGATTTGAACTGGTTCACGTATTAATACTTAAACGAATAGGGCTGTCTACCGAGTAGTGTCAACTGCTTTGGTGGGCAGCTCTTCATCACATCAACCCGACTATCGAAAGGAGGGAAGATATTGGCAGCTGAATCGATCCTAAATCAAAATTTGCGACCGTATATTGTTTATGCGGATCAGTTGCATTTTAAACTGTGGAATACACACTCCCGAATCATCACCGATTATTTGCTGCTGTATGTGCTAGACGGTTCAGCGCAATTATCCGTTGAGGGGAATACATATCAATTGAAGACCGGGCAGTTCAGTTTCATCCAACCTGGTATCGTTCATCAGCTCGAATCGGATTCATCTCTTACGGTACTGGCGCTCCACTTTGTGCTGCTTCCGTCTAAAAATGGGGAGCAGCCGCCAATGATTGTGCCGATCGAACAGGTTCCTAAACCTGTGGTGGCCAATATGCAGCCCAGCTTAACGACGTTTGCTGACATTGATATACCTGTCGTATTTACTTCATCCAGAAACGAATGGATGGTTGATGTCTTTCGGCAATTGCTCGAACACTGGAATCGAAAAAACGCCATCGATTTGCTCCAAGCCAATGTGCATGCCTCAGAAATTATTTTGCATCTATTAAAAGAATACACATCCCAGGACAGCTCAGAACACAAGAGCTTAACCTCTTTAAATTGGGTGCCTGCTTATATGCAGTATCGGCTATCCGAGCCGCTTTCTGTGGAGGAAATGGCACGTAAAGCATTCATGTCCCGATCGTATTTCTCCATGGTATTCCGAAATCAATTTGGTATGGCGCCTCATCAATATTTGCTAAAGCTAAGGCTCGATTATGCAACGGATTTGTTGCGAGGCAGCTCAATGTCGCTGCAAAGCATTTCTGACAGCTGCGGTTTTTCAAGTGTGCATCATTTTTCAAAAACATATAAACTCCGCTTTGGATGTCCGCCAAGTCATATAAGACGAGAATAATTTAAAAGACGTTTTGATAAATTTATTGCTTTTTTTGATAAAGCCAAACGATGCATTATCCACCTATAATGGTGCCATATACCATATTACTTCAAACTCAGGGAGGCCGTTATGATCTCGTATGCAGGCATTACTAATCCGTTCGGAACTGGCGCCTACAGTGTAGAGCGAAACTCGAAGGTGTTGCGAAGATACAGATACATTCATGAGCAGTTGTTTCGCCTAGCAGCCGGGCAGCTTCCAGCGAGAGCTCACTGGCATCTGAAGGCAGCGCTGGGCAAGCATCTTTTTGAGGATGCTGAAGCGACAGGTTCTCTCCGTCAACGCGTTCTGGAATTGAGAACCTCCCCGATGCTCTTGCAAAAAGAGCCGAACGCGACACTTGCTTTGCTATTTGACGAGTTGATTCATGCGGAGAGTGATCTTGAGCTGCTTGTTGGTGTATACCGAGTAATGAAACCAGCTTTACTGAGAGCGTATACACAACATATGGCGGATACCCAGCAGCTTGTCGATTATCCGACGGTGCGCCTGCTAAAGGTGCTTTCCTCCGATTTACGTGAACAGATCGAGTGGGGAGAAGCTATGATTGCGGCACTGAAGCAAGAAGGGGAATCCTTGGAGCAGGCAGCGGAATTCGAAAACAGAATTCTAGGCTACTTAGAGGCAGCCGGAGGCATTAGCGGCGATCAAGGAACTTTCACACATGTTCCCGCTCGATGGCGGTCTGGGAAAGTCTATGAGATGCCGAAGAAGGCCATACGGGATGCGAAAAGGATGGGGCCACCTGCAATCGGACGTACGGCCATTCCAAACTTGCCTAACGATCCTGTAAAAATCCGATTAATCGAAATGATGAAGGTCAGACAAGAGGAAATGTCGGCAGTGGAAAATCTGGCCAGTGTCATCTACGACCTAAAGCAGATGCCATGGGAGTTTTATCAGGATTTGGCTCGGCATCTATGGGATGAAGTGCGACACGCGTTGTTCGGCCAAGCGGCGCTTGAGGCAGAAGGGATCGATTGGATGTCGTTGCGGCAATATGTTGGCGGCTATGATCCTCTCATTGAGAAGCTTCCAGCTCAGCGGTATGCGCTTTTAAGCATTGGCTTTGAAGAAAAAGCGATGCGGCGCCCTGGCAAAATCGCGGAGTACGAGTTCTGCCGTGACGATGCCAAACACCCGCTGATGGAGCGGTTCCAGGATTACGACTGGGCTGACGAAGTGACACATGCTGCGTTCGGTCGCAAGTGGACGCCGGAACTGTTCGGTGAAGACCTGGATTACGTCAGGCAGGTCGCGGATGTGGATATGGCGGAGCGGGAGAAATTTTTCCAAGCATGGGCGAAGCTGCAAGAGGCGGAGGGCTAACATGCAAGCATTTATAGACGATTCTCTGAAAACATTAGATGAACAGTTGAAGCGAATTAAGCTTTATCACATTAGGTTTATCCAATACCTTAAATGAACGAAAGAGGGATGACAATGAGTAACCAACCTACCCAAACTTATGATTTTCAAAGAAAGATCGAAACGTACGATTCAGCGGATGTCGTTGTCATTGGCGGAGGGCCGGCTGGCACTGCGGCTGCGATTAGTGCGGCAAGACTAGGGAAGAAAGTCACGCTGTTGGAAAAATCAGGTCAATTAGGCGGCATGGGCACACTCGCGAATGTCAGCGTATTTATGCCGATCGGTAACGTAACTGGTATTTATCGTGAGATGATCGCGGAAGCATTGGCGGATCATCTGCCTAAAGATCATGATGTATCGATCGCCCCGCAATATTCTCCTTTCATAATAAGACAGTATTTAAATGAAAAGATGAAGAAGGAAGGAATCAAGGTCATCTATCATGCGGAGTTTATCGGGACGGTAAAGGAAGACAGAACGGTGAAGGCTGTTATCGTATCGACGCGTGAAGGCTTAAAGGCGTTTGAAGGTAAGCAATTCATCGACTGTACGGGAGATGCAAGAGCCGCAATTGATGCTGGCGTATCCTTCACGTCAGGTAGAGATGAAGACGGCATGACCCAGCCGATGACATTGATGTTTATGATGCAAAATACTGGTCAGCCCGTGAAGCAATTTTTGCCTGAAGGCTGCTATCATTACGAAGAAATCTCGGATTTACCTCAAGGCCGCCGGTTATATTGGGAGCGAAACAATGATGGCCAATTGCTTGTGAATATGACGCGTGTCAAGGGCAATGGCGCTAAAATCGAAGATGTCAACTTTGCCGAGACAGAGGCATTGAGACAAGTGTTTTCCGTCGTCAATTATTTGCAGCGGAACGGATTTGAAAACTACGCGCTCTCCCATGTTCCGAATCAAGTCGGCGTCCGGGAAACGAACCAAATTCAAGGTCTCTATACGCTGACGGAGCAGGACGTTGTGAAAGGGACTCGCTTTGCGGACGTTGTCGCACAAACGAACTACGAAATCGACATCCACAGTCCTGATGGCAAAAAGACAACCGATGAGCGGAAAGTCGATGGATACGATATCCCATACCGTTGTATGGTGAGTGAGCAGCTAGATAACCTGCTGGTAGCTGGCAGATCGATCTCAGCGACGCATGTGGCAATGTCCTCTATGCGCGTACAGGCAACTTGTTACGCGCTAGGGCAAGCTGCAGGGATCGCAGCATCCATTGCCACAGACGACGCCTGCCCAGTCCAGGACATTTCGATCGAAGCGCTTCATAGTGCTTTGGGTGCTCAGGATGTTGTGTTTTATAAGCAAGTGTCTTATCAATAAAAAGTAACCCGAAAAGCCACCTCTTCGTGAGGTGGCTTTTTTACTAAACACCATAATATTCTACCAGAAATAGGAATATTACCACCTAGAAGTCGTCACGCAATCTGATACAATCACAATTATGCCAAATTGAAATCGTCATATGACTCGGAATGAGGGACTACATGAAAAATGAAATTCGAGTAGAAAACAGCAAGAAAGGCTATTTTATTGTTTTAGTCATTCGTGGAGTTCGGTATGAATTAGACAAGCGTACGACGTGGGAAGAAGCCTTAGCCTGTGCTTTTTACGTTGCCAGAAGAATGGAAATTCCGGTGATGACGAGTGAAGGGGTAATTTTCGAAAGATCATAAGATTGCACCAGAAACAGAAATATTACCATCTACAAGTCGCCTCTTGTCACTTATATAATTAACCTATAAGAACACGGAGGTGAGCCATACATGAGTGTTGCACAATCAGAGCTTGAACAGAAAAAAGCTCACGCCAATCCCAAGACTAAAGGTAGTGGCAGATGGAAGCTGATCGTAACCAATTATGATTTATACCTATTATTAGTGCCGGGGTTATTAATTCTGTTTTTATTCAAATATGCACCAATGTATGGGATTATTATCGCTTTTCAAGACTTCAATATTTTCGATGGTTTTATGGGAAGTAAATGGGTGGGGCTGGATCAATTTGAAAAGCTCATTCATTCGGAAGAGTTTTATCAGGTATTCATGAATACCTTGTTGATCAGTCTTTATAAAATTGTCCTGCTCTTTCCGATACCGATCATCATTGCGCTTTTCTTAAATGAGGTTCGGAAGGCATTATTTAAGAAGACGATTCAAACCATTATATTCCTTCCGCATTTCTTGTCATGGGTCATTATTTCCGGACTATTCATCAATATTCTTTCGCCATCTGGCGGTCTAGTCAATAATATGATTCAGTGGTTCGGAGGAACGCCGATTTCCTTCTTCCTAGATAATCACTTCTTCCGAAGTGTAATCGTATTTACAGCTGGCTGGAAGGAATCAGGTTGGAACGCTATTATTTTTATCGCAGCTATTGCAGGTATTGAACAGGAACAATATGAGGCTGCTTCCATCGATGGAGCAGGTCGCATTAGACAAATGTTGCACATTACCTTGCCAGGCATTATACCAACCATCGTTCTAATTTTAATTTTACGGATGGGTTACTTGCTTGAAGCGGGTACGGAACAAATTTTGACCATGTATAACTCAGTCGTCTATCAATCAGGTGATGTGATCGGGACTTTCGTTTATCGTCAGGGACTTGGTCAACAAGATTATAGTTTTAGTACAGCAGTTGGATTATTCAACTCTCTTGTTGGGTTTATCTTGATCGTAGCTGGCAATGAACTCAGCAAAAAGCTGATCAAGCGAAGCATATGGTAGGGGGTACTGAAGACCGTGCATAAAAAAACACTAAGCGATTGGACTTTTGATATTTGTATATATCTCGTGTTATTACTTTCTGGTTTAGCTACTTTGCTGCCGTTAGCCAATGTTTTTTCCAAAGCCATTAGTGATGAATCAGCCGTAATTTCTGGCAAAGTAGGGATTTTTCCAATTGGCTTCCAGTTAGAAACGATGAAATTTGTTGTATCCTCCAGCCAGTTTCTTCACTCAATAGGGGTTTCGATCCTTATTACGGTGGTAGGGACAGCGCTAGCGATTCTCGTAACAGCAATAACAGCCTACCCATTGTCTAAAAGACATCTTCCGGGCATTTCGATAATCATGGTGCTTTTTATCTTCACGATGATGTTTAACGGCGGTATTATTCCGAACTACTTGCTGATGAAGCAGCTGCACTTGATCAATAGCCTATGGTCGTTAATGTTGCCTGCACTCATTAGTGTGTTCAACATGTTAGTGATCAAAAGTTATTATGAATCATTGCCAGAAGCGCTTGAAGAGTCTGCCAAGATGGATGGCGCTCGTAACTTTACGATTTTATTCCGAATCATTATTCCTTTAAGTGTTCCTGTTATCGCTACGATTGCTCTTTTCTATGCGGTATATTTCTGGAATGATTACTTTAATCCGATGCTTTACATTAATGATGCTGCTCTTAAACCATTGCAACTCTACTTGCGTGATATCGTCTTGGATGCGGACAGCTCCAGTGCGGTAAACAAAAGTGTTGACGATATGATGAACGTATCACCAGAAGGTATTCGTTCTGCAACCGTCGTTGCTTCCATCATCCCGATGTTGCTCGTGTATCCGTATATGCAAAAGCATTTTGTAAAAGGTGTACTTATTGGTTCAGTCAAAGGGTGAAGTTGCATTAACGCCCTTGATGCCAGCATCAAGGGTTTAATGATATATTAAACATTAGACTAGGGAGGGTTTATACATGGTAAAAAACAAAAAGAAAGTTATGCTTTTAGCTGTAGCAGCAAGCTTATCCGTATCATCTCTTGTCGCATGCTCTTCAAATGGTACAGGTGCAAAAAGCAGCACAGCTCCTGCAGCTGCAGCCAGTACGGCCCCAGCAGCAACTGCTTCAGCTGGACCAAAGCCAGAATTGAAATCGCTTCAAGTATGGCAGCAGGAAGATTATAATACGTATCCAGTGGCTAAATTCCTTGAAGATAAGACTGGCTACAAAGTGAAATATGATATGCTGCCACAGGACAAGCCGCAAGACAAGTTGAATATCTTGATTGCTTCCGGTGAACCCTATGATGCCGTTACGACAATTGGTACGACAGATTTCAAAGCATTATATGCAGATTATGCGAAAAAAGGCGCTTTAACAGACCTTGGTCCGTTGATTGACAAATATGGACCGAGAATTAAAGAAGTCGTAGACCCTAAAGTTCTGGAAGCTGCAAAAGTGGATGGGAAATTATATGCGATTCCGACATCAACGATCTCATTTGCAGGACAAAGCTTATTTATACGCCAAGATTGGCTTGAAAAAGTAGGAATGAAAGCGCCTACTACAATCGATGAGCTAGTTGCTGTTCTTAAAGCATTTAAAGAAAAAGATCCAGGTGGAAATGGCGACAAAAATATTCCGTTAACGTTCAGTAACGGTACGTTCGCTGTGCCATTTGTTGACAATATCGTTGGCGCCTTCGGTATGGCGAATTACTGGAACGATGTCAATGGGAAACTAACACCTCGTGTTCTTGACCCTGCTTATAAAGACTATGTAAATTTCATGGCAGACTTGTTCAAACAATCTCTAATCGATAAAGAATTTGCTGCCAACAAAGATGCAACGGGCAGAGAGAAATTCACAAGCGGTAGAGCGGGCATGATCTTGCTTCACTGGGCTGATGTACCTACGATTGTTGATGCATTGGTCAAGAATATTCCTACTGCAAAAGCTGGTTATATTCCAACGTTAAAAGGTAAAGATGGTAAAGCTGGTTTAACTGCTGCAGCAGGATTTGACCGTATCACATTCGTTCCTAAAGCTTCCAAACATCCTGAAGATGCGATCAAATGGATGAACGCTAAGCTGGAGAAAGATACGTTCAGAACAATGGCAATTGGCGAAGAAAATAAACACTTTACAATTAAAGATGGTGCGTATACGCCGATTCAACCCATATTCACGGATGAGCGTAATAGAGCAAACAACTTCTTGACGGGAACAGATGACAAAAACTATCCGACTTACTGGCAAGCACGTGTACGTAAAGATATGCGCCTATTCGATGCTTTTAACTTCATGAATTTCACTCAACCAGCAAATACGAGAATCGCAGATCCATTAGGCTTAGCTCCTTTTATGCCTGAATTCTCTAAGAACTTTCAACAACTTAACGTGTTAGTTAACGACTACACGACGAAGTTAATCTTTGGCGCTGAGCCTCTCACAGGTATTGAAGCCTTCCAAACAAAGTTCAAAACGTCTGGTGGAGACGCAAGCTACAAAGAAGTAAACGATTGGTACCCAACTGCGAAGAAATAGTTTGAAGTAACGAATGCGGCAATGCTCCTGTGTTATTGGGGTGTTGCCGCATTTTTTCTATATTTTTTTCGAGAGAAATCATATGATTTTCGAGGCGTGGGAACCTCCTGTAAGCTATAATACGTGTACGGGGGTGTGCACATGTTCAAGAAGAAGCTTTCCTTTAAACTCATAGCCTCGTTATCCGTTTTGATCATGGTCATTTTTCTCATATCGGGATATGCCACCTATACCGTCTATCTCAAGCTGTTCACAACGGAAATTAGCAAGCAGTTCGCTAAGGCGAATGAGCAGGCGACCGCACGTGTTGAGACGCAAATTCAGAATCTGTATAAAGCGACCAATTATATCGTCTTTCATCCCTACATCGAAGAGATTCTCCGTCGTTCAGCGGAACGGGCAGATGATACCTTTTACAACCGCTTGCTGGATCAGGACGAGCTGACGAAGCTGCTGAATCAGATCTCGATTGATGAACCCAAGCTTTCCAGTATGTATGTCTACAATACGAAGGGCTCCGGCTATTTTTTTGAAAATAATGCAGGCACCGTCATCCCCCTCAGTGATGCCAACTATTCGGCTGTCCTTCGTTCCTTGGAGGGATCCAATGGTGAGCTGGTGTGGCAGCCTTTGAAAATATCGAGCATCGAAAGCTCTGGTTATCGCAATGTCATCTCGGCGGCTCGTTATATGAAGAACAAGAAGCAGGAGCTCTACGGCAACCTGATTTTATTTTATGATCAATCTATCTTTGGCTCGATTCTGGATGAATTGGCGAAGGGCGAGAATGCGCAGGTGATCTTGCTCGATAGTAACGGCAAGGTCGTCTACACGAATACAAAGCCGAATAGTAGTTTTGGGCTCGAGGAACTCCTGCACGTGTCAGACTCGCAAATTGTGAAGTCGAATAGGGAGTCGATCCTCGTTAGCCGCAATAAGACGCGAGACTCGGGCATGACACTCATCAGCACCTTATCCCTGAAATCGATTAACGAGAAAAGTCAGGTTATTTTCCAAATCGCCCTCTACTCGGGTCTCGTCAGTATTCTATTAGCCTCTTTGCTTATTTTCTTCACGGGAAAAAGATTGCTGGGTCCCCTGCACACGTTAGTTTCGGGGATGAAAAAACTCCGCAGTGGCCGCTTCGATACGCGAATTCGCATCTCCACACAGGATGAGCTAGCCTTTCTGGGTCACAGCTTCAATGAAATGGCAGCGAATATTGAGTCGCTGGTGGAGGAAGTGTATGAACGTAAACTCAATGAGCGGGAGGCGGAGCTCACTGCGCTGCAAGCGCAATTGAATCCCCATTTCCTCTACAACACCTTGGATACCATTCATATGAAGCTGTATCTGGGTGAGAATGATGAGCAAGCTGCACAATTGGTGCTCTCTTTATCCGGATTGCTGCGCTATGCCCTGCAGAATCCGAATGCGCATACGACCGTGAAGGACGAGATCGAACATATAACGAAATATATCAATATTCAAAGTGTACGGATCGGCGGCAGGCTTGAGACGTTCATCCAAGTGGATGAGGAGGCGGAGCAGCTTCCTGTCATCCGGCTTATCTTGCAGCCGCTGGTCGAGAACGCTTTCGTGCATGCTTTTGCCCAAATGTCCAAGATCTGCATTCTGCGCATCAAAGTATCCATCGAGCAATCCCTCTTATCTATCGAGATTAGCGATAATGGCCGAGGCATGTCGCAGGAGCAGATCGACAAAATCATGCAGCTCCAGCATCGCAGACTAGAAGAACCTACCAGTACCACGGGAGGTATTGGACTGAAAACCGTAATCAGGCGTGTCAGTCTCATGTACGGCCCCCCTTATGGATTAGTTATCCACAGTGAGCCTAATGCTGGCACAACGATGAAGTTAATCCTACCCGTTCAAACCCAGATGGAAGGAAGTTGACAGCCATGAAAGGGAAACTGTTAATTGTAGACGATGAACATCTGATACGCAGAGGTTTGTCCAAAATGATAGAAGCAAGCCATGCCGGATGGACCGTCATCGGGGAAGCGGAGAATGGCGTGCAGGCTTTGGCCCTCATTGATGAGCTTGGTCCGGATCTAGTCATTACCGATATTCGGATGCCTGAAATGGACGGTGTTGAGCTCTGTCAGCGCATCTCCGAGTTAGATCGCGAGATCGACGTGATGGTGCTGACGGCGCATAAGGATTTTGAATTCGCGCAGGCTGCGCTGCGCTATGGGGCGATTGACTTCTTGCTGAAGCCCATCTCCGCACAAGAATTGGCGCCTCCCTTGGAGAAAGCCTATCGCTTGTATGCGGAGCGCCAGGAGCAGGCTGAACGCAGTCAACTGGAACAGAATCGCCTGCTAGAGCATCAAATCCAGTCATGGCTGCTGGGCCTCCCGATGGATGAAGAAGCAATGGCACGTCTGCAGACGACCTGCGATGACCGAAAGCTATTGGTGTTCACCGTCGACACCTACACACCGTCATCCAAAAGCTACCGGCGAGAGGATGCGAGACTGCTTCAATTTGCTCTGCTGAACATGATGAAAGAATGGCTCGCAATCTCGGATGTATCAGGCAGCATTACGAATGTGAAGCATGATGTTTTCGCTGTGCTGGCCGATAAATCGTCTTCTTTCGCATCCTTTGAGCGTGGGTTGGTGACATCCACACAAAGTCTACTGGGCTTAACACTTCGTCCAGAAGCATACGATGGCGTGCGCTCCATGTATGGACATTTCGCTTCCTATGGGGGAAGCGGCAAGGCAGATGTGCAAATCCCCGATCATGCTGCCCGGACGAAAAGCATTCAAACGGACGTGATGTCCTTCATCGTTCAGGGAAAAACAGAGCAGCTTCGTGAATACTTGGAAGATTTGCTCCGACAGGTGACAGACATGAATGTGAATGATGCCAAAATCGAGGGACTGAGCACAGCTCTAGCGCTAGCAGCAGCAAGTAAGCGGGCCCTAGACGGTGAAGACGCGGAGGAGAAGGGGCTAGGCGAGTGGATTGAGGCGCTGCAGCCGATTCGGTTATCCGCTGAAGTCGCGAAATGGCTATCCAAGCAGATACAGACCTTTATGTGGCAGTTGAATTCCTGGCTTGCTGGTAAAAATGTCAATTTACTGGATAAAGCCATCGCCTACATGGAGCGAAATTATGAGGGAGCCTGCTCCATTCATGATGTTGCTCAGCATGTGCACCTCAGTGTGAGTTACTTTAGCAACCTTTTCAAAAAAGAAACGGGCGAAAGCTATACGAATTATTTAACAAAATTCCGCTTGGAGAAGGCGAAAATCCTACTAAGCAATACGAATATGAAAATATCCGAAATCGCCGAATCTGTCGGCTATGAGGATCCGAACTATTTTACCACCGTATTCCGTACGTGGGTGCATTGCTCGCCTAGTGAGTTCCGGAAGATGGGCTAGCTTGGCTGTAAGATTAAAGGCATGTAGCGAGATTCGCTGCGTGCCTTCTTTAAATATGAGAAGTTATGTTTCACACAGCTGTGTCCGCCGCTCTTGCGCACAATATTTGTGCGCAAGCAGTCTGGCGGAGTCGTGTTCGCTGCTCTAGCGCACAATATTAGTGCGCAAGCAGTCCGCCGGAGCCGTGTCCGCCGCTCTTGCGCACAATATTTGTGCGCAAGCAGTCTGGCGGGGTCGTGTTCGCTGCTCTAGCGCACAATATTTGTGCGCAAGCAGTCTGCCGGAGCCGTGTCCACCGCTCTAACGCACAATATTTGTGCGCAAGCAGTCCGCCGGAGCCGTGTCCGCCGCTCTTGCGCACAATATTTGTGCGCAAAGCAGTTCGCCGGGGTCGTGTTCGCTGCTCTAGCGCACAATATTTGTGCGCAAGCAGTTCGCCGGGGCCGTGTGCTTGCGCTTTGCACTCCGTATAATTTTCGAGGTAATGCTTATCAGATTCAAGGCAGGTTTGAAATTTTCCTTCTATAATAAGAAGTAGAAAGGAGAGAGATACAATGAACCCAAATTCGGAGGTACATATCACGGTCATGCCGAATCAGCTGAGTAAAGTAAAAACCAAATCGAAGCTGCGACTGAAGGAAAGCTTGCCGCTTATTCTCATGTTGATTCCCGGCATATTGTTCTATGTGCTGTTTAGATATTTGCCGATGGGAGGGCTAGTCATTGCCTTCAAGGATTACAATTTCACAGACGGTATTCTTCACAGCCCTTGGGTCGGGATGAACAACTTCGAAACACTGTTTAAGCAAGATCAGACGTTGGACATTATCCGTAATACGCTAGTGCTGAGCGGACTCACAATTATATGCGGATTCCCCGTTCCGATTGCACTCGCAATAATGCTGAATGAAGCGCGCCGCATGTGGTTCAAAAGAATCGTCCAGACGATTCTCTATATGCCCCACTTTTTTTCATGGGTCATTGTGGGCGGCTTGATTATCTCGATCCTGTCGATTGAATCAGGTACAGTGAACAACTGGATTAAGCTTTCAGGGGGAGAGCCCTTCGCATTCCTGTATAACACGAAGAGTTGGATGGCTGTTTTTATCTCCTCAGGTGTATGGAAGGAAATGGGGTTCAATGCCATCATCTACTTGGCTGCCTTAACGGCCATTGATCCGTCCCTGTATGAGTCAGCGAATATTGATGGAGCGAACAAGTGGCAGCAGATTCGTCATGTCACGATTCCGGGAATTAGCACAACGATCGTCCTTCTGCTCATTTTACAATTAGGTAAGGTGATGGAGATAGGCTTTGATCATGTGTACGTGTTGCAAAATTCATTAAACGCCAGTGTCTCCGAGGTCATCTCGACCTATATGTATCGCGTGGGCCTTCAGGGCGGGCAATTTAGCCTGACGGCAGCAATGGGCTTTTTCGAATCAATTGTTGGCTTCGTATTAGTCTTTTCCGCTAATGCGCTAGCTCGCCGTTTTGGACATGGCTTATTCTAAAGAGGAGGTGACATGAGAACATGAGAACGTCCTTTGGAGACCGCCTCTTTTTCGGACTTAATTATGGCCTGCTGGCATTGATTGGTTTGACGTGCTTGCTGCCCTTGCTGCATATCGCATCGTTATCACTCAGCCATACGCAGGACATCCTTTCAGGCAGAGTAACCCTGTGGCCAGTTGGCTGGAACACGGACGCCTTCAGCTCGATGATTGAGGGGACACGGATGCTGTCCGCTTTTCGAAATAGTGTCGTGATCACCGTCGTTGGTGTCTCGCTGAGCATGTTGGTTACCATACTGACCGCTTACCCGTTGTCGCGCAAATTATTTCCCGGCAGACGCTATGTGACCTTGGCTTTGATTTTTACCATGATGTTTACCGGGGGCATGATTCCGACCTATCTCATTGTGAAAATGTTTGGCTTAGTAAATAGCTACTGGGCGCTATGGATCCCTGCTTTGGTGAATACATACAATATGCTGGTTATGAAGACGTACTTTGAGAACATCCCGGATGAGCTGGAAGAAGCGGGTAAAATGGACGGATGCGGGCAATGGCGTCAGCTGTTACAAATCATATTGCCATTATCCAAGCCCGTGCTGGCCACGATCACGCTATTTTATGCGGTAAGTTACTGGAATTCATTCTTCAATGTGATGCTCTATATCAACGAATCCGCGAAATATAATTTGGCTGTCCTTGTGCAAAATATGATTCAAAATCAACAGCTTCTGCAGGAGCTTGTATTAACAGGCGCCCAAGTCGAAGTTGTGCCGGAATCCTTGAAGGCGGCCAGTGTCATGATTATGATGCTGCCGATGATCGTGATTTACCCCTTTCTGCAAAAGTATTTCGTGAAGGGCGTCATGCTCGGTGCTGTAAAAGGATAGTTTTCATTTCATGCCGGATTCACCATGCTTACCAAGCTGTTCATAGATGAAAGGGGTATGTATTCATGCGAAATATGAAAGTAACGCTTGCTCTAGCTTCAACGGCCGTTCTCGCTTTAACTGTCATCGGTTGCTCCAAGGATGATGAAAAGACCTCCACGGCTTCGCCGGCGGCATCGTCATCGTCATCAGTAACAGCCGCCCCAACCAAAGCGCCGGAGGTTCGCAAGGACATTACCGTAACCGCTTACGACACGGGACGTGTTTCCCAAGAGGAAGGGACGAATGAGTCCAATCGCTGGACCAAATGGATTAACGAGAAAGGGCCTGAGAACGTTAAATTCACGGCGGTTTCTTTTGCCCAAATTAAAGAAAAAACGAATGTCATGTTCGCTTCTGGCTCCGCACCTGATTTGCTGATGGTATTCGATCCAACGATCAGAAACCCTTTGTACGAGCAAAAACAACTGCTCCCGCTTGATGATTTGATTGCCAAGAACTCCACCGATTACAAAAAGCTGCTTGAGCAAAATCCGCTGCTGCGTAAAGCTGGCACCAAGCCAGATGGCAAGCTCTATGAAGTTGGTCATATTCAATGGGTGAACCCGCTTCGTGGTGTCATTATCCGCACAGACTGGTTGAAGAAGCTCGGCTTGGAAATGCCGAAAACAACGGACGATCTATATAAAGTTGCGAAGGCATTTGCTGAGCAGGATCCAGACGGCAATGGGAAAAAGGATACGTTTGGTATCGCTTTGGCAGGCTCGATGGAATACACGATCAACCAAATGTTCTATGCGATTAAGCCTTGGGTTGTCAAAGACGGCAAGCTCACCTATAGCTGGGAGAACATTAAGGCAGCGACTGATTTCAAGAAAAAGCTGTACAGTGAAGGCATTGTAGATAAGGACTTTTTCAATGATAAAAATATGGCGAAAGCCAAACAGGACTTTATCACAGGCAAAGTAGGGATCATTTCTCCAAACTTTAATACGCCGCAAGATATCGTTTCGCAATTCCTAGATCCGCTTCAAAAGAACGTACCGACAGCAACCATGACGTTGATGCCGTTCCCGACAAGTCCATTCGGACGATTTACGCCGTCGCTGGAAAATCCCGTACAAATGACCGGCGCTGTTGCAGCTTCATCCAAAAATGCGGACGCAGTAATGAAATATATTGATTTCATGGCGAAGGACTCAACAGCAGATGTCCTCGATAATGGAACAGAGGGCGTTCACACAAAAACGGTTGACGGTTGTGCACAAATTATTGATGCAGACAAATTTAAGAAAGAAGTTAGCGATATTACGGTGTATATGAAAATGCTAACGAATACAGGCTTGCGCTTTAATAAATGTTCCACGCCAGCTGTTCAGTATAAGAGCGACCCGCGTGTGCAGGAATACTATCAGTTGCTTCGCGATACGTATCTGACATTCGATCTGCCATACGCAGAGCTGACGCACTCTGAGCATATGCCTCAGCTGCCGAAAGATCTTGCAACGATTGTGACGAACACAGATAAACAAGTGAATAGCATGGTTGGAGCCGGCAACGGAACGGTTTGGGCGAAATCGATTGTGGAAGGTGATAAATATTCCACTGATGATGCCATGAAGGAAGCCATCACGATTTGGGAGAAAGCAGATGGCAAAAAGGTTGAAGAATGGATGGCCAACTGGTACGCGACGCAGAAAGACAATGCTTTCTTAGCGAAGGATATGTATGAAATTGCGAAGCAGCAGGACCAGAAGTATAAACAAATTATGAGTGAAATCAAAAAATAATCCTTAGGGGGGCAGACGAATGAGAGCGATCTGCCCAGTGAAGGGGAACTACGATGGAAGATCAGACGCATGTAATTAGATGTATGGATGCCAAGCCAGGTCGAGTATTTGAAGGCATCGGCGGTATTACGAGCAATGGCATGTCGAAACTCCTTATGGACTATCCCGAGCAGCAGCGCAACGAAATCATGGACTTATTGTTTAAGCCGATGTATGGGGTTAGCTTGCAGCATTTGAAGGTGGAGCTAGGCTCCGATGTGAATACTTCGGCGGGTACTGAGCCTTCGCACATGCGGAGTCGAGAGGATTATGACATTACGCGAGGCTATGGACTTCCCATCGCTAAGCTGGCTAAAGCTATTAACCCGGCGCTGTTGCTAGACGCATTGCGCTGGGGAACGCCGCTCTGGATTCAGAATGATGAGGATAAGCTGGCGTATTACTTGAATTTCTTGCGAGGAGCGAGGGACGAATACGGACTCGAATTCGATTTCCTCGGTCCGGACATCAATGAGGGCGCTTTCAGTCGCGATTGGACGGTGAATACGCTTGTCCCTGGCCTTAAGCGGGCGGGCTTTGGCCATATCAAGCTCGTCGCCGACGACAGCGACCATGGCTGGGACATTGCTGACCATGCGGCCGAGGATCCGGAGCTGTTCGAGGTGGTGCACGCATATGGCGTGCATTACCGCCAGGACAGCACGGAGACGGCCAAGGTCAGCGGGAAATCGCTGTGGCTGAGCGAGGATCTCGCGCCATTCCGCCACAGCTTTAGCCGAGGTGCCCTGAACATCGGCAAGCGCATCATTGACATGTATGTCGATGGGCGAATGGTGAAGTACGAGCTGCATCCTTTGCTGGAAGCGGAGTATGAGAACACGCCTTTCAACTACAAAGGCATCTTAGTTGCGACGTGGCCATGGTCTGGGCATTACCGTATTGATCCTGGGTTCTGGGTGATCGCTCACTTTACGCAGTTCATGCAGCCTGGTTGGATCTATCTCGACGATGCCTGTGGACAATCGGAAACTGGCGGCTATGTGACTTTAGAGAATCCGATCACGAAGGACATTTCTATCGTTGTTCTCAACAATGGTCCTGAGACATGTAACTACCAATTCGACACGGGCAATGCGGATCGGAAGCTGTATATCTGGAAGACAACCGAGCATTCTCACTTCCAGTTGGTTGCTGCACATTTGGAGTCAGATGGGCCTTTCGAATTCACAGCCGAGCCTTATTCGATTTATACGATCACAACGACGACGGGGCAGCGCAAAGGTGATGAAGAGCTCAGTATCTCAGCGGACACGACGTTTTCGCTTCCGTATAGCGATGACTTTGCAACGGGATGCGTCAGAGCGAGCGGAAACCCGAAATATACGTCCGATCAGGGTGGGGCCTTCGAATTCGAGCCGAATTCTGATGACGGTGGTCTAATTCTCCGTCAGCAAGTGACAGAAGATCAAATCCCGATCGACTGGACGTATCGCCGGACACCGGAGCCGTATACGCTGCTAGGCAGCTTGGAATGGACCAACTATCGTGTGTTGGTGGAGGTTCAGCTGGGGCAGCTGGCTGGCTACATCGGTTTGGGCGGTCGCATCAACTATACCGCCAAAAGCAATGAGCCGCCGGAAGGCTACTGGCTGCGCATGCGGCATACGGGGCGGTATGAGCTGATGAAGGGGAAATATCCCCTTTTGCAGGGAGATACCACCGCCCTTGACCCGACTACATGGTACGCCTTGGAGCTAACGTTCGAAGGCAAAACCATCAAAGCACAGTGGAACGGTGAGCATTTGTTTGACTATACGGATAGCGAGATTCCGAGCGGCCATGCGGCATTATTGAGCAGCTATCATCGTCATGCCTTCCGTGGACTGCGCATTGAGCCTATCCTTGAAGCTGCTCCAGTACATTGCATTCGCTACCTCAATACCAACCCAGCCATTCGCTATTCAGGTGACTGGGAACGAGCTGATGGGGATTGGAACGTCTTTGCACGAACGCTCGCCAAATCAGGCACAGCTGGAGCAGAGTTGTCGTTCCGATTCAAGGGGGAGGCCGTCAGCATTGTTGGGAAGAAGTGTGCCGATGGTGGATTCTTCGATGTGTATCTGAATGGTGATTATCAAGGCACGGTTGATACGTATAGACCGCAAACCGGATTCCGCAAATCGTACTATAGTGTGAATGGCCTAGATCCGGATGTAGAGACGGAGATTAAATTAGTTGTCAAAGGGATGAAGCATCCCGAATCCGCAGATACGAGTGTGTACATTAATGCTGTGGAGGTTGTTGCAGGTCAATTGCTAGTTTAAATGAGTACGCACCATAACGTGGCATAAGCATTGAGCTTTGATGTTTGTGCCACGTTTTTTCGTGCTTTTAATATGATCAAAGGGAGATGAGTTTATGGGACAAACGAACAAAGTTAAAAAGAGCGCTAACGCCGCACTTGCGCTAACCCTGCTGGCCTCCAGCATCGGAGGAATGACCCTGCTTCCCGTTTCGGCTGCAGCAGCGCCAACCGTAGTCAACATCAATGGTACGAATGTAGGAAGTACGTATGAGGGCGTTGGCGCTGTATTCAGCAACGGTATGACGAAGCTGCTCATGGATTATCCGGCGAATCAGCGGGATGATATTATGAAGCTGCTGTTCAAGCCGAAGTTTGGCGCTGCCTTGCAGCATGTGAAAGTGGAAATTGGCAGCGATGTCAATTCATCGTCCGGTACTGAGCCCAGTCATATGAGATCTAGTACGGATTTCGACATCACACGGGGATCAAATCTGTGGGCTGCGCAACAAGCCAAGGCATTGAACCCCTTAATCGAGCTGGAGGCTTTGCGTTGGGGCACACCTGCCTGGATTGCGAATGATAACGACCTCTATACGTATTACAAAAAATTTCTGGACGGAGCGCAAGCTAGCTACGGATTGAGCTTTGACTATTTGGCTGCCGATAAAAATGAAAATACGAAGGCATCCGATTGGAGCACAACCGGAGCCAGCCGCAACTTTGTGGTAAATACACTTCGGCCGAAGTTGAATCTAGATGGTTACAGCAGTGTCGGTCTCGTGGCGGCGGACAGCAACGTGGGCTGGTTTATTGCAGATAAAGCAGCAACGGATACAGCGCTGAGGAACTCACTGGAAGCGATGAACATCCACTACAATCAGACCAGTACTTCGAATGCGATCAGCACAGGACTTAAGCTATGGGATGGTGAGGATTTGGCGCCTGCGCGCAGAGACTTTGTCACGGGGCCACTGGACGTAGCGTATCGGATTATGAGAATGAATCCTGTCGGGAAATTAACGAAGTATGAGATGCACCCGGGAGTGGAGAGTGCTTATACCAGTACACCTTTTACCTATAAAAGTATGCTCGTTGCCAACACGCCTTGGACGGGACACTACGATGTTTTGCCAGGCTTATGGACGATTGCTCATTTTACCCAATTCTCCGAAATTGGCTGGAAGTATATCGATAGCGCGAACTACGTGGATGACCGTGGCGGTTATATGATGCTGAAGGATCCTTCCAGCAGTAACTGGAGTCTCATCGTGCTGAATACAAGTGCTACAGCCAAGGACTATACCTTCAACTTATCGGGCGGACTTTCTACGGGAACGATCCGTCCATGGAAAACAACAGAGAGTGCTCAGTTTATTCAGCAAAGCAACATAACGCCTTCTGGCGGATCTTTCACCGTTACGATTGATCCATTCTCCATCTATTCCTTCACAACGACTACGGGTCAGCAAAAGGGTACTGCCACCTATGCGAACCCTGCATCAGAGGCTTTTTCGCTAGCTTCAGATTATACAGATAATTTTGACAGCTACAGTGTTGGTAAAGAGCCTCTCTATTTCTCCGATCAAGGCGGCGCTTTTGAAGTCGCGAACGACGGAAGCGGGAAAGCTCTAGAGCAAGTGATTACCTCAACGACCAAACCGCTAGATTGGAAATATCGATCCACACCTGAGCCGTATTCGATTATGGGCAGTCTGGATTGGCGCAATTATGAGGTGCAATCTGATGTCAAGCTAACGAGCTCTACAGGGTACGTAATGATTGGGGGGCGCGTGAATCACAATCGCAAGACGGTTGCTACGGAAGGTACCGATGTTCCTGGCGACGGCTACCAAATTCAGATGCATGATGGCGGTGCTTGGCAGCTCAGAGCAGGGACTCGATTGCTTGCTTCAGGCACCTATAGCGGCTTTGCAACGAATACTTGGTACACCATGAAGCTGCGTTTTAATGGTACGAACATCAAAGCTTATATCAATCCAGTGTCGAGTCCTGGAAGTGTTACTCAGCTAGCAAGTGTCACAGACACAGACTTCCCTAGCGGTCAGATACAGCTCGGCAGCGGCTATAACACGGCACGCTTTGATAATTTGGCGGTTCGTAAGCTTGATTCTACAACGCAGGTAGATGTGAAGCGCTATGATAATGAGGATCTGAATTTGACCTTTGTCGGTGCATGGGAATATGTAGCCGCCGATTATGAGAATTACTATCGAAGTCAGGTCGGATCACGCACAGCTAATGATAAGCTGCAGTTCAAATTTAACGGAACAACTGCGATTTTAGTTGGAACGCGCGATGTGGATGGCGGTCAAGCGGATGTATTCTTGGACGGAAGCACGACACCGACTGCGACGATCGACTTGTATGCCGCACAGAAGGAAGATCGCCGAGCGATCTATACGATTTCAGGGCTGACCGCTGGAGACCATACGCTCAAGCTCGTTGCCAAAGGCACGCATGCCACAGGTTCTATTGATCATTTTGTGCGAATTGATGCGGTAGAGATTATTGGCGGTACGAATACGATTAGCAAAATGGATTACCAATTCATCAATGATACCTTTGGTACCGTTAGCCCGGGTCAGCTGCCTCCGTTCTGGGCCATCGCTGCAGATTCTGGTGTTACTGCGACAGTTGAACTTGACGGAACAGCGCAAAAGCTTCGCTTGAACGACACCATCCAGACGAATAAAGTAGCTCTGGAGCGCAAAATTTCACCAGCCAGCGGCACGGTAACTTGGGAATTTGAATATAAACGTACGACCTCAACGGGTAGCTGGAACCGATTCTTATTAAGTAATAACAGTACGAATGGCATTGAGCTTTATGACACCGATGTCTTTGGCTTTGCTTATGCGAAGCCTGATGGCAGCAAGGTTTCACTGATGAATCTTACACCTGGCACCAATTACGCGATGAAAGTTGTTGCCAATACAGCAACGCAAACCTTCGAGGTATGGATTGATGGGGTCAAGAAGTCACCGACAACGGCACCTGTCTTTACGAACTCGGTTCCGCAATTTGATCGCATGCGTGTCCAAACGGCAACCTCCAATACAGCGACAACGACCGCTTTCTTGGATAACGTGAGTATTACCGCGCCAGGGGGCACGAGCCAAATGGTCATTAGAGATATATTCGATGGCTATGCGAATGGCACCTTAGCGGGCGAGCCTCTTACCACAGTGGGGACGAGGGATATTCAGCTGTTGGATTGGGTTGTCGAAGGTGTAGACGCCTCGCAAACCTGTGCGGTGGATACCTCTCAACCAGGAGGCGGCAACAGCAGCTTCAAATGCACAGATAGTTTGTCGACAGACCATGTGGAAGCTACACGCGATTTCAAGCGCACCAATGCGGGTACCGTTACATTGGAGTATAAATTCAGACAGGACGCAGTAGGCAAATGGACACGGTTTTTCGTATCCAATGGATTGGACAGCGCCATTGAAATCTATGATTCCACTACGGCCGGCGGCCTCGCATTCAAAGATGCAGCGGGCAGCGAAGTCCTGTTAGGCGCGATTGCGGCTAACACGTGGTATACAGTCCGACTGGTCATTGATGTCGATGATAAGAATTTCGATGCTTATCTGGATGGCGTACCGAAGCTGATGAATCAAGCCTTCACGAATAGCACCTTTACGGGTATTGATCGCGCTTTGTTCAAAACAGCAGACAGCGCGAGTGTGAATGTATGGCTCGATAATGTAAAAGTCACCTTGCAATAAAGTAGGAGGGCCAAGAGTAATTCTTGGCTCTTTTTTGTTCGAATCTGTTCTTGGATTTGTTTATTCAAAAACTTCCTGCTAAAAGTCAAAGTAGTACCCGAATTAGCCGACTTAATCGACTAACTCGGGCCAAAAGTCAAAGTAGCACACGAGTTAGTCGATTTCATCGACTAACTCAATGACAAGAGTCAAAGTCACACCCGAATTAGTCGAATTCATCGACTAACTCGCCAGCTACTGCCGCTGTAGCAGCCAACGACGATCAGTATCATGAACTTTAACGCCCTAATGGGGCGTTATTGCAGTGCTCCTGAAGCTCGAACGCAGCAATAAGACCCCAAAAGGGTCTTATTGCGCAGCGCTACAGCAGCGCCGAGCAAGATCATGAACTTTAACGCCCTTTTTGGGCGTTAAGCAGTGCTCCTGAAGCTCGAACGCATCAATAAGACCCCAAAAGGGTCTCATTGCGCAGCGCTACAGCAGCCCCGATCAAGATCGTGAACTTCAACGCCCTAATGGGGCGCTATTGCAGCAATCCTTTTGCTCGCTTTGCCGCTTAATCAACCCATGACAAGCCCCAAATTTGTGCTATAGTAGAAGAAGCGATTTGTGAAAACGCTTTATAAATTATTCCCTAATCACATCCAGCCTTTCAATTATCCCACCTTGCAAGGAGGTGTTCCATGTTCAATATCCGAGCTAGGATGAGCACCATCTACTCACGAATTCTCTTGTTTAACATCTTGCTCGTGATCATCCTTTCGTTAGCCCCTCAGCTCATCTATATCCATTATTTCTCTACCGCCTATAATCAAGAAATCAACAGACAGAGTACCCAAGACGTCAGCAAGCTAAAATATGCGGTAGATGAGACGATCCTAGATCGCGTCATTCGCTTGGTGAATATTTATTTCTCAGATATTCCTAGCAATGAAGTGCTCGCATATCCGCTTACGCACGATATTAGCGGCAACGGCTACAAGATCGCTGAAGTTAGCAACTTTTTGACGGATATCCCTTACAAGCTGAACTTCCTGCAATCCGTTGAAGTGTGGTATACAGCGGGGAACGTGTACATTAATGATAAATATAGTTCGTATTTGGATTCGGCGGGCTCCCTCAAAAGCTTGGATGAAGCATGGATTAATGTCCTGCGCACCATGACGACCCCGAATCGGTGGCTGCCCCCTCGTGTAACCACACCATCGAATACGTCGGTGATCACTTATCTTTCGAATATTCCGCTGATCGATAGTCTGGCGAATCGGCAAGCTGTCGTCGCCATCAATATCAAAGAAAGCGCGATACATAATCTCATCCAATCCTCTCCGACAGATGGGGAAGTCTTATTTATTGTAGATGAGACAGGAAAAGTGCTTGTCCATAGCGACAGCCAATGGGTCGGTCACAATTTTAGCCAGAAGGATTACATCAAGACGCTCCTGCAGCATCCAGAATCCGGTACATTTGAAGCCTCAGTCGACGGTGTTCAAAGTGTCGTTTCCTACTCTAAGTCCAAATATAACAACTGGAAATACGTTTCTGTCATTTCGATCGATACCTTGTATCAAAAATCGAAGCAGCTCAAGCATTATTTGCTGATCACCACGATCATCCTACTCACTGTCAGCTTGCTTTTCTCTATTTACATGACTCATTGGGCAAATAAACCGCTGCGCAGCATCATTCAAACGATTCGAAATCTGGGAAGCTCAGATGGCCATGAGAAGCAGGCCAAGAACGAGTATACGATGCTTCATCAGGTGATCGATCGTGTGTCGAATACCATCACCGATTTGAATCATCAAATGGAGACGAATAAGCCGATTATTCGCGATAAGTTTATCATGCGGTTATTGCAAGGCGACCTCGATCAGACCGATCCGCAAGTAGCGAATATGGAGAAGATGCTCCAGCTGCATTTTGACCGAGAGAAGACGGCCTGTATGGCGCTCAAGGTTTTTGGTGTAGAGGGGATTGGCCTGAAGAACGAGATGATGATCCAATACAGTATGCTGCAGCATGTTGAAGAGCTTGGTGATTACTGGCTCTGTTCAACCATGGATAACGCGGGCCATATTATTGTGATTCTCAATTATTCGCACGCTCTAGATAAGGAAAAGATTCACAGCAGCATCAGCCAGCAAATGAAAGGGAAATTTGTTCTCGGCTTCGGCTCTGAATACACCCATGCCTACACCAACATCGCACAATCCTATACAGAAGCATGCGAGTGCTTGAATTACGCGTTCATCATGCCAACGGAGTCATGTATTTCTTATGAAGATCTCGCTATCGCGCAGCGCAAAGAGCACGGCAGTGGACTGCAAATTATCGAGCAACTTTCTGTCGCCGTACGTAATCGGAATCAGGAGATGGTATTTTCGATTCTGGATATATTGCGCAAAGCGCTCGTTTCGGGCAGGTATCATATTGATTATTGCCGTAATACGGTGTTTGATGCGATTTCGATCATCCGTACAACCGCCATTTCGATGGATATCGATCTAGAGCGCTTCCTGGGTTATGACATTCGGGATTATGGGCGGAAAATGGACAATGTAGCTGATTTAACGGACTGGCTCACCGGTGTAGCTGTTCAAATCATGGAATACCACACCACCGATGTGACCGACGATGACCCAGGTACTGCACTAGAACGTCAAATCCTCGCCTACATTGAGCAAAATATCTACAACGAGATCTCCTTGTCTTCCTTGAGCGAAGGCATTCATATGAACTCCAGCTACGTGAGTCGGATCTACAAATCGGTCATGGGATCGAATTTCTCAGAGCATTTGGCCGGGATCAAAATGAAACACGCCGAAAGCCTTCTCCGAGAGACGGACTTATCGATTAAAGAGATCGCAGCGAAGCTCGGCTATACGAGCCCCCGTTATTTTGCGAATGTGTTCAAAGAGAACTTCGGATGTACCCCCAAGAGCTATCGAGATAGCCTTGAAAGCTAGTCCTCCCCGACGAAAGCTGCGATGCACCTATGCATGGCAGCTTTTCCTTTCCCGCCAAAGCAAAAAAACAACACAGGTAAAAATATCTGTCACGCAGTCGCATATCCAAAGCATTCATCCATGATTCGCAACAAGAAGTAAAAAAAACAGCACTCCCGTAAAGTATTTGGGCGTTGTCGATCTCCCTGCATAGGCCGTACGATAAGGGCATCAAATCGCACATAAGATTTCGGAACAGGAGGCATGGAATGGAAAGTAACGCAATCATCGCAGCACGAGAAGTGAAGCAGCGCGTGCAGCCGCAACTCAATAAAGAACGTGCAATCAAGCTATATTGGAAACAAAAATACTTTTTCTTCATGCTAATTCCCGTCATCGCCTACTACCTCATCTTTCACTATGCCCCCCTATATGGGATTGTCATTGCCTTTCAAAATTATTATCCGCTGAAAGGTGTTTCAGGGAGTGAATGGGTAGGGCTAGAACATTTTAAGGAGCTATTCACGGGGCTGTATTTCTTACCGGTGCTGAAGAATACCCTTATCATCTCCACGTATAAATTGATTTTCGGCTTTCCGGCACCGATCATTCTCTGTCTTATCCTGAATGAGGTTCGCCTTGTATTTTTTAAAAAAGCAGTTCAAACGATCACCTACTTACCGCATTTCATTTCCTGGGTAATTCTCGGTGGTATCGTAATCGAATTTCTGTCTCCGACACGAGGCTTGATCAATGCCATCATTATGGAATTTGGCCATAAACCAATCCTCTTCGTGACAAGTGAGACGTACTTTCGATCTATCCTCGTGCTTTCCTCCATATGGAAGGAAGTCGGTTGGTCGACGATCATTTACTTAGCGGCAATCACAAGTGTGGATCCCGAGTTGTATGATGCGGCGGATATGGATGGGGCGGGGCGACTGCGTAAAATATGGAACATCACGATGCCATCAATCATGCCGGTCGTAACCATCATGTTCATTTTTGCGGTAGGAGGCATCATTAATGACGATTTTGATCAAATTTACAACTTGCTGAATGCCTCCGTTCTCTCGGTTGGGGATGTTATTTCTACCTATACGTATCAGATTGGGCTTGTGAAAGGCGATTACAGCTTTGCAACAACTGTTGGTTTGTTCAAAAATATCATTGCCTTTTTCTTAATTCTTCTCACCAATTATGTCGCTAAGAAAACCAATGACTATTCCCTATGGTAGGTGATCGCCGAAATGGCAACGAAACGCAAGAAAAAGAAACGAACCTTTGAGGATATCTTCGTAGACACGATTGTCTATACGACGCTCATCCTGCTAAGTGTATTGACGATTATCCCCTTCATGCAGGTGGTCACGGTGTCGATGAGTCCGCCAGAAGTTGTGAGTAGCTACGGCATTCATTTAATTCCGCTGAAATTTGATTGGGACGGTTATCGCAAAATATTGGCCTATCAACAAATCTGGATCGGTTACCAGAATACAATCGTTCGAGTCATTTTAGGTATTGTCGTCTCCATGACGTTAATGATTTTAGCAGCTTATCCACTGTCCAAAAAGAATTTGGTGCATCGTAAGTTTTGGACGATTTTCATGGTATTCACGATGTTTTTCAGCGGTGGCTTGATTCCCACGTACCTCATCGTCAAAGGCGTCGGGCTCTATAACAGCGTATGGGCACTTGTGCTGCCTGTAGCGATCAACACATTTACGATGTTGATTATCCGCAATTACTTCATGTCCCTTCCCGAGGAAATTCAAGAATCAGCCCGCATCGATGGGGCGAACGAATTCGTCATTCTAACGCGTATCATATTGCCGATTTCAATCCCCATCCTCGCTACAGTGGGTTTATGGACGATGGTCTACCATTGGAATGAATGGTTCAATGCCATGATTTATCTCAAGGATTCGAAGAAAGCAGTTCTGCAGCTTGTGCTGCGCAAAATTATGTTCGAAGGCTCCGAGCCACAGGCTGTCGAGGCAGCGAATACGATCTACGCTAACACCGACACGATGAAAATGGCTGCACTCATGGTATCCCTGATTCCTCTGCTAGTTGTGTATCCGTTCCTGCAAAAATACTTCGTCAAAGGCGTCATGATCGGCTCATTGAAAGGTTAATCCCAGCCCCCTCACAGGGGATGGTTCACTAACATACATGTCTAGGAGGGTCTAAAAAATGAAGCGAAACGTAATTCGTCATGTTGGCAGCTGGGTGAGCGCAGCAATGTTAGTAGGGAGTTTGGCAGCATGCAGCAGCGGCACAGAAAGCAGTACCACAAGTACACCGGCACCTGCAGCAACAGGTACAACGGCAACAGCAACAGCTAAGAATGACACACCGGTCACGATCGAATGGGCAGGCTATAACATCAACGATGTAGCTCCGGATGCGAATTCAGAGATCTTACAGGAAGTGTCCAAACGCTTTAATGCGAAAATCAATGTCTGGACAGCGGATTCGCAGAAATATAGCGAAGTGTTCAACGTCCGCATGGCATCGGGAGAAATTCCTGATATTTTGAGGCTGAAGGGCTTCGAGTTATCCAAACTCGTGGACAGCGGGGTTGCAGCCGAAATTCCAGTGGATACGATCAAACAGAAAGCACCTAACTACTACAAATTAATCATGGACAATGACACCTCAGGGTCTGCCTTCCGCTCCAGTATGTACAAAGGCAAAAACTACGGGTTATCCGCTTTCCAATTAGACGGCACCTATCCAACGAGCCTTGTATGGCGCACGGATTGGCTCAAAAATGTCGGCATTACCAAAGTGCCTGAAACTCTGGCTGAGTTTGAGGATGCGATTTACAAGTTTACGAACAATGATCCCGATAAAAATGGCAAAAAAGACACGTACGGCCTCTCCAGTACGGCGATGCAAACGGTGCTTGGCGCCTTCGGACCGATCCCGACGGATGTCATCAAAGGTACAACGCCTTACTCAGCACTATGGTATACCGTGAAGGATAGCAAAGTGACGATGGATGCAATTCAACCAGAAATGAAAGAAGGCCTCAAGCTGCTGGCCAAATGGTATAAAGACGGCGTCATCGATCCGGAATTCGTAACAGGTGAGAATAAGGGCGGTTATTGGGCGACTTCCCATGCCTTCATTAACAATCGCGTTGGTGTAACCGGTAACGTGATGTACTACCACTGGACACCGCCGCTTACTGAGGGAGATAAAGGTGGAGCAGTTTATCAAGAGTTTATTAAAGTGAAGCCAGATGCCAAATACGATGAAACCTGGTCACTCGGCAAAGCGATTAAAGGTCCGGATGGCAAAGCCTATGGTGCGAACATTTGGGGCTATAACAACGAAACACTGGTAATTACCAAGAATGCAGCCAAAGATCCGAGAAAGCTGGATACGATTTTGAAAATGCTGGATACACTGGTCACCGACAAAGACTATTATATGTTGGCTAACTATGGTGTCAAAGACAAGGATTATGTCATTAACGCAGATGGCTCCGTCGCTTCCAAGCTCAAAAACCCGACAGAAACAGCACAACGCGCTGTGACTACCTTTGGGATGTATACCAACAATCCGGATGTGGTGAAGCAGATATTCAAAGCGAAATATGTCGTTGCGGATAAAGTGAAAGGTACGGGTACGCCTCCGTCTTACTTACCAAGCGTAGAGGCTTCCGGAAAGTACACAGCGGATTTACAGAAGCTGACGACGGAAAATTACATCAAAATCATTACAGGCGAGCAATCCGTCGATTCCTTTGATGATTATGTCAAAAAGGCAAGAACAGCCGGTGCTAATGAGATTGAGAAGCAGTACACCGAAGTCATTAAATAGGTTGTAAAAGAATCCATTTCCCTGATTCGAAGACTGTCACATTCGTAGCCAAATTGCAAATGAGGCAGTCTTTTCTTTACGCAGACAAGGAGGACGTTAGCGACATGAAGTTAACAGATTTCATCACTGTATCCGATATGGAAAGTCATATTTTAGGCAAAAACATGGAGGGACGCATCTTTCCTGCCCTAGAGTATCGCGAGGCTTGGGCGAGCATCCCCGAGTCCTTACAGCAAGCTTGGGTGACGCAAGCAGAGTCTTATCTGAACTATGAATGGCCTGTTTTGAGTGCTACCGCATTCATGGCCTATTTCGAAGAGGGAAGTCGTAAGCCGTACGATTCGGTTGAAACAGAAAGACGAAGCGCTCTCTGCACACTCCTTATCGCAGAATGCATCGAAGCAAAGGGCCGATTTCTTCGGGAGATCACGAACGTCATTTGGCTCCTCTGTGAGCAGACGACGTGGTGCGCTCCGGCCCATCATTATTTATCCCTTCAGCCAGGGGAGTTGCTTTCGGATGTAAAAGAACCCTTGTTTGACCTGACGGCGGGAGAAACCGCAGCGCTCTTGGCGTGGACGTCACATTTGCTGAAGACCCCGTTAGATGCGCTTTCTCCCCTTGTTCGCGCGCGCATCCAAGTCGAGCTGGAACGCCGCATAATTGCCCCGTACACCGATCGGATTGATTTCTGGTGGATGGGTTTTGGCGAACGAGAAGTTAACAACTGGAACCCATGGTGCAATGCGAATATGTTGACCGTCGTGCTGCTGCAGGAGATAGAGCCAGAACGGAAAATCATGATCTTCGACAAGGTGCTGCGCAGTTTGGATCGATATTTGGAGGTGCAGTTCGAGGATGGCGGCTGCGATGAAGGTTCAACCTACTGGGCGAGAGCGGCGGGGATGCTTTTGGTCAACCTTGAGCTGCTGTACCGAGCATCAGATGGGGCGATGCAGGTTTATGATCAACCATTGATTAGAAAGCTTGGGCAATTCGTCTACAAGATGAACATTGACGGACATTTCTTTGTTAATTTCGCAGATGGCTCGGCGATCGCCTCGCAGGATTACAGCATGATCTACTTGTATGGCTCGCGTACTCAGGATGATCAACTGCGCGCATTGGGGCAGTTTGGCTTCCGCACCTATCAAGTACCTGATCGCAGAGGGAAGGGAATTTCCTTTTTTCAAGAAATGATCAGCTTGCTTACCTTTGCAAGTATTCAACAAGAGGCAGCGCTGGCACCGCCACTGGTCCAAGATGTGTGGCTGCCGAATCTGCAAGTGATGGCCGCAAGAGAATCGGAAGGCACGTCCCAAGGCCTGTTTGTTGCGATCAAAGGCGGTCACAACGACGAAAGCCATAATCATAACGACATCGGTCATTTCGTGGTTTATGTGCATGGCAAGCCGTTCTTGATTGATATCGGAGTGGAGACTTATACCCAGAAGACATTTAGTCCGCAGCGATATGAGATATGGACGATGCAGTCTGTCTATCACAGTGTGCCGGTTATTAACGGTTTTGAGCAAAAGGAGGGCCGATCCTTCCGTGCGGAGGACGTAACTTATGAGAACAGCGAAGACGCTGTCCGTTTTGGGACGGAGCTAGCCAGTGCTTATCCGGCTGAAGCAGGTGTGAGGAGTTGGCATCGCAGCCTGACACTGCATAGAGGGCAGTACCCTGCAATAGAATTACGGGAATCATGCTTGCTTTCCGAACCTACAGATCAAGTGCTGCTTCACATCATGTCCAGCCAACTCCCCCAGCTTCAAAATCAGGGCCTCATCCGTTTGCAGGATAGCGGTAACAATCAGCTATTGCTTCATTACGACAATGAGCAATGGGAAGCTGCTTTTGAACACATCATCGTTACCGACGAAAGCTTGACACGTGTGTGGGGAGACAGTCTATATCGCATCCAATTTAAGCTTCGTCATGTCGTCCAACAAGGTAACTGGGTGTTTCGAATGACGGAGCAGTAGGATCAACTAATCCCAAAGCGTCCATGAAGGAGGGGAATTATGAAGCTAAGCTTGATCATCTTACTTCTGTCTATCTTTGTGACTACAGGCTGCTCCGAGTGGCAGGATCATTCGTTAGCAGGTCCCGCGTATGCCACTGTCGCCTATATCAATGATGTACCGATAGATGAGCGCGAGTTTCAGCTTTTCTTGAATGATGTGAAGGCTCAGACTGCTGGCTACTTCAAGAAAAACTATAACGCGGATGACTCAGCCTCCTTCTGGACAACGAGCTTTCAGGGGGAAGTGCCTGTCGAGAAAGCCAAGCAACTGGCGCTAGACCGATTGAAAGAGGTCAAAGTTCAACAGCTTTTAGCCCAGCAATACGGCCTTGTGATTGACCTTAGCTACACAGCGTTTCTCGAGAATTGGGCAAAGGAAAATCAGCGCAGGGAGAAGGCAATCAAGAATAACCAAGTGATCTATGGTCCTAAGCAGTATGATGAACGCGGCTATTACACCTATGTATTTTCTAATTTAGTTTTGAAAGTGAAAGCAGCTTATAAAGAACAGACAGCACCGAAGGGAGGTGACACAGACCCTAGCGGGTTAACGGATGATCAAAAGCAACGAGCGCTGGACACCATGTACGCAGAGAAAGTGAAGCAATTGGTGGAGGATGCACAAGTGAGGGTTGTGGACCACATTTTTCGAGAAATGAAGCTGCAATAAATCGTGTTTCTGGATGTCTCACACATGCTTATATTCCAATATAGAGGAGAATGATTAATGAGAAGTTCAAAGGCATTTCGATTGTGCCTATCGGTCGGCCTAATTTTCACACTCCTAATGACGGTCGTAGTATCCCTGCCTGTATTAACGACCACAACGTATGCGAACAATACAACCTACTATGTCGATTCGGCTGGGGGCAGTGATAGTAATAATGGTTTGAGCACTGGTACACCATGGCAAACGTTAACCAAAGTCAACAGCACTACCTTTTTGCCTGGGGATAAAATCCTTTTCAAATCTGGCTCCATATGGACGGGACAATTGCATCCGCTAGGGTCAGGAGCTTCGGGGTCACCTATCATCATCGATAAATACGGCACAGGTAATAAACCTATTATTAATGGGAATGGATTAACCGGAGGCACGGTGTATTTTTACAATCAGCAGTATTGGGAATTGAATAATTTGGAGGTCACGAATACATCCGCTTCGGCAGGTGACCGTTACGGGGTCAAGGTTGAAGCACACGATGTGGGAACTTACAATCATTTTTACATCCGAAATATGTATATTCACGATGTCACGGGAACGAATACCGATGCGTTAAAAGTGACCGGTGGTATCTATGTACTCGTATCTGGAACCGCGGTAAGAACCAAATGGAACGATGTTCTGATTGATGGCAATACGATTGAGCGCACCGATCGCACGGGAATTAGCAATGGCAGCTCATGGGGGAACAATGACGGGGCAGGCAACTTCGAGCCCTACACGAATCTCGTGATCAGCAACAACACGCTGAATGATATCGGCGGTGATGGGATCGTCATGCGGGCTTCTATAAATGGTTTGATTCAATATAATGTTGTGAACACAGCCCATGCACGGGATACTCATTATAATGTAGCAATTTGGGCGATCAATAGTACGAATCCTGTCATGCAATATAATGAAGCCTACAATACCAAAACAACGAATGACGGCCAAGGCTTTGACTGTGACTTTAACTTAACTGGTTGTACGGTTCAGTACAATTATAGTCATGATAATGAAGGCGGCTTCCTGCTTGTGATGGGAAATGGGACGATTCGTAATGACAATATGATCGTTCGTTATAATATATCGCAGAACGACCGCGCACGTATTTTCCAATTCAATAGCGGTTACACGCCGTTGAATAGCCAAATTTATAATAATACCTTCTATATTGGCTCTGGTTTGAGCACGAGCATTACAACGGGGCTAGCCGGAAGCAATCCGATCTATTTTAAAAATAACATCGTATACAACGCTGGAAGCGGCGGCTATTCCGTCAAAGCGAATGATGTATATGATTACAATGTTTTCTATGGTAACCATCCGGCTAGTGAGCCAAGCGATGCGCATAAATTAACGAGCGATCCGCTTTTGGCTGGAGCGGGCAGCGGCGGCACTGGATTAAGCACGGTTAATGGCTATAAGCTGGGAACAGGTTCCCCTGCCTTGTCATCTGGGGTCCTAATCAGCAGCAATGGAGGCAAAGATTACTGGGGCAACTCCGTCTCATCGTCAACTTCACCGAATCGTGGCGCATACAATGGTGCGGGTATTGTCCTAACGGCCCCGAATACGTGGATTGCCGCGGATGACGCGAATGTGAGAGATGGCACCTATGCCACAACGAACCAAGCAGGAACAACGGCTGTTACGGTTGATACGAAGAACGACTTAACCAGCTACAAACGTGATGGCTATTTTAAATTTGATTTTAATAGCTATAGCGGGTCTGTGACAGCGGCAACGATTACCCTTAAGCCAATCGTAGCTGCCATGAGCGGGATTCAAAATGAGGTTGCACTTGTTACCGATAACACATGGACAGAAGGCGCCATCACATGGGATACGAAGCCTTCCTCCAGTACGGTGCTAGGTACGTATACGATCGTTGCTGGCACACCGATTACCATTAATGTAACTTCGCAAGTGCAAGCGGCCATGTCTACCGGCAAAAAGCTCTCCATCCGTGTATACAGCACGTCGCCTGTGAATTCAAATGGGAATGTCTCTTTTGCTTCAAGCGAGAGTATCACCAGCACGGATCGGCCTAAATTAACGATTACACCGTAAGCTGCAAAGAGGGCTGAGTGCTCCGACGTAGATAACGACAATACGTGTCGTAACGTCTGGGCATTTGGCTCTTTTTTGATCGAATAATTATTTTTTGAATTGGAAAAATAAAACATTGCTATGTGTTTTACATTCATGCTATATTATCACTCCGGCCGCAAGACAGACAGGCTGGCAACGAAAAAAGAAATAAAAAAAGCTTGCAATTAAAAAAACAACATGGTATATTACTTCTCGCTGCTTCGGTAACACGGCAGTGAACGTATGGAAGATTGATCCTTGAAAACTGAACAACGAGTGAGTAAGCACGAACGAGAAATCGTTCAAAAAAAGAGATTGCAAAATCTCGCTAGCAACGCAAATGAGCAATTAAGCTTTCAAATAGGACGAGCAATCGTCCACTATTATGGAGAGTTTGATCCTGGCTCAGGACGAACGCTGGCGGCGTGCCTAATACATGCAAGTCGAGCGGGTTTATCCTTCGGGGTAAGCTAGCGGCGGACGGGTGAGTAACACGTAGGTAACCTGCCTTTAAGACTGGGATAACTATCGGAAACGATAGCTAAGACCGGATAACTGGTTTTCTCGC
>NZ_JCAUAV010000008.1:0-243759 GCF_059692115.1 Paenibacillus sp. J31R30
AATCCTGCCCCCGCAACCAAATAATGAATGTGGAGCTGTGGTGTAGTGGCCTAACATGCCTGCCTGTCACGCAGGAGACCGCGGGTTCGAATCCCGTCAGCTCCGCCATTTAACACATTCAACTAGTAAGGCTTTGTAGCTCAGTCGGTAGAGCAGAGGACTGAAAATCCTCGTGTCGGCGGTTCGATTCCGTCCAAAGCCACCATTTATCAACTTAATAAGCCGTTGTAGCTCAACTGGTAGAGCAACTGACTTGTAATCAGTAGGTTGGGGGTTCAAGTCCTCTCGACGGCACCATTGCTTTGTGGAGGCTTAGTGAAGTGGCTAAACACGGCAGACTGTAAATCTGCTCTCTTCGAGTTCGGTGGTTCGAATCCATCAGCCTCCATTTACCTTTTTGTAGGGGCATAGTTTAAGGGTAGAACAAAGGTCTCCAAAACCTTTGGTGTGGGTTCAATTCCTGCTGCCCCTGCCAAAAATGCAAGAAAACTAATATTGTGGCGGTCGTGGCGAAGGGGTTAACGCACCGGTTTGTGGATCCGGCATTCGCGGGTTCAAGTCCCGTCGTCCGCCCATTATTACCAAAGCAACATAATGGGGATTAGCCAAGCGGTAAGGCAACGGACTTTGACTCCGTCATGCCAAGGTTCAAATCCTTGATCCCCAGTTTTATATGCGGAAGTGGCTCAGCGGTAGAGCATCGCCTTGCCAAGGCGAGGGTCGCGGGTTCGATCCCCGTCTTCCGCTCCATTATTACTAAGGCGCCATAGCCAAGTGGTAAGGCAGAGCTCTGCAAAAGCTTTACCCCCAGTTCGAATCTGGGTGGCGCCTCCACAATCAATTTTATTAGCCGGAGTGGCGGAATCGGCAGACGCACAGGACTTAAAATCCTGCGGTAGGTGACTACCGTACCAGTTCAAGTCTGGTCTTCGGCACCATTGTTTTACAAGTTTATGCCGGCATGGCGGAATGGCAGACGCGCTCGACTCAAAATCGAGTCCGAAAGGGTGGAGGTTCGAGTCCTCTTGCCGGTATAACGAACAAAGAAAGCCTATGAAATCATTGATTTCATGGGTTTTTTTTCTGTTCACTTTTGTATTATCTTGGATGCAGCAACATTGTATCTAAAATGCTATGTAGATGTGTTTTACAGATAGTAAAATAAGTAGGGAATACTTACAATGGTAGTTCATACCCAAAATGACAAATGAGGCGGGGAACGCTTTTGAATATAGTGAATTCGGTTAGGTTTAAGATTTTTATTGGGTTTGTGTTGGTGGTTGGTCCCTTGGTCTTATTTCTGATTTTTAATAATGTATACTCCATGAATGTGGTGAGGGATCAAATTTCTCAAAACTATAATAAGCTTCTGCAGCAATATGTGGAGGACACGGATAACACGCTCAAAGAATTCGATAATTATTTGTTTCATCTCTACAGTGATCCTGATGTGATCAATATGAACTTATATCCTCTGGAATCGGATGATTATGTTTTAGCGAAGCAGCGCTTGTTCAATAAGCTTACCCGGCAGTTGGATATCTACAACTTGGTCAATACGTTTTTTGTTTTTTCAGCGACAACGGGAGATCTGTTACTATCTACAAGAGAGAATACGTACTACTATGATCGCGTCCAGACGGTGAAGCAATTTATCGTTGAGAATTCGAAGACACGCCCCAATGACAGTTCAAACGGGAACTGGCTGATTATGAAGGCACCGAATGGCGATCACTATTTGATGAAAATAAATAAGGACTTAGGCGCGGGGCTATCAGGCGGAATTCTCATAAAAATGAGCAGCATGGTTGAGCCGCTTAGCAAGTGGGACACTGGAGAAGGTGGAGGAACTATCGCGGTATCGCCAGAAGGGACTACGCTGACAACGGCCTACTTCCCTTTACAAAGGTATGAGAACATTAGTGACCAGATTGCTCCCAAAAACTCTGGCTTTCAAATTGTCAAAGACAAGGAACTCAATCAGCAATTTTTGATTGTACGCGAAGCTTCTTCGCACGCAGATTTGGAGTTCGAGCTCATCATCGCGGAGAAAAATATGCTGCAGAATTTGCCTTACTTGCAGATGCTCATTTACTTTTTACCATTGGGCGGAGCCTTTGTGCTGGGGATTTATTTGTTATATGTCCAGAGGATCCTATTCAAACCATTGATGCAATTAATCCGTGGTATGAGGAAGATTGCCCAAGGGGAATTGTCGATTCGTTTGCATGAGGCCAGCTCGACGGAATTTGCTTTTCTGATTGCTACTTTTAATAAGATGGTGGATCAGATTGAGAATTTGAAGATTTCGGTATACGAGGAGAAAATTCGCGTGCAGCAAGCGGAATTTAAGCATCTGCAGGTGCAGATCAACCCTCATTTTTATATGAATAGCTTAAATATCATTTACAATCTCGCGGCGCTGAAGGATACGAAATCAGTTCAGAAGATGTCCTTGCATCTGGCGGATTATTTCCGGTTTATTATGAGAACCAATCGGACGACGATGACGCTGAAGGATGAGATCGATCATATCCGCAATTATTTGGAGATTCAAGTGATGAGATATCCGGATCATTTGAAATTCGAGATTGGGCTGCCTGAGAGATACAGTCAATTCGCGATACCACCACTCATTGTGCAGCCATTTGTAGAGAATGCGGTAATCCATGGGTTTACGAAGCAGTATGGCACCTATGAAATTCAAGTAAGCGCAGCGCCAGATCCAGAAGCACCTGAGGAGTTCTTTCTTCTTTCCGTTGGCGATAATGGGGAGGGGTTTCAACCGGAAATGCTGCAGCAATTGAATTCAGCGGAGTATTTGGACCAATCAGGTGATGAGCATCTGGGGATATGGAATGTACGTCATCGGTTGCAAATGAATTATGGGAGCAATGTAGCACTGAGATTTCTGAATAAGCCGGAGAGAGGGGCCTTGGTTCAAATCAGGCTGCCGCTTCATACCCCGATTGTAGAAGGGACGGATACGGATGTTTAATTTATTGGTCGTAGATGACGAGAAGATCGCGGTAAAAGGAATAACAGTGGGGATTGATTGGGAAGCGTTTCCGATTGGTCACATTTTTGAAGCGTTGGATGTGAATGAAGCGAAGCAGATTCTTTCAGAGAATCGAATCGACATCATGATTTCGGATATCGAAATGCCGGGTAGCAATGGCTTGCAGCTGCAGGAGTGGGTGCGTACGAATTCACCGCAAACGGAGACGATTTTTCTAACGGGACATGCGAACTTCGAATATGCTCAGCAGGCTGTTCGTTTAGGCAGCTTTGACTATGTGTTAAAGCCGGTGGATCATGATCGTTTGCAAGACATCGTAAGACTCGCTATTGAGAAGATTAAAGAGGATCAGGAGCAGTTAGATTTTCATGAAACCTATAAGATGTACTACAGTCACTGGGTTAATGAGCTGCCGACGTTGGTGGAGAAGTTCTGGCAGGAGCTGCTGAGCGGGAAAATACCTGCAAATGAGGAGCGGTTAACTCGCAATTTCCAGATGTATGAAATACCATTGGATATGACGAGCACGATTTTACCCATCTTAATCAGTGTGGAGCACTGGAAGGAAGATTTGAACGCAAGAGACGAAGAGATCATGGAGTATGCAATTCGGAAAGCTGCTGCTGAAATCATTCTTGTGGAACAACCTGGCTGTGTGATTCAAGAGAATGGCTCGACTTTAGTACTGCTATATGTTGCAGAAGGTAGCAAACCCTCTCTCTCTGAAATAAAAGCGAAATGTGAGGCTTATATTAGTGCTTGTCATCGCTATTTCCAATGCAGCTTGTCCTGTTATATGGGCGATGTTACGCCTCTGCTCAAGTTGACAGGGAAGGTAGCTGATCTTTTTCAAAGTGAACGGAATAATGTGACGAAAAGCAATTGTGTCCTTATGGACAATGATACGGATCAGCCTCTCATGAGCAAGCCGCAAGCGCCAACCTTTGCAGATTGGATCGTACTGCTTGAGTCTGGGAAGAAAGCGGAGCTGGTGACCCGCATTCATGAGAATATTGACGGTCTGCAGAAAACTGATGACGTGGGTTCTGAAACCGTAGAGGCCTTCTACTATGGGCTGCTGCATGTGGTGTATCATGTTTTGCATAAAAAGGGATTAGCCGTCCATGATATGCTGCCTCATCAAGAACTGCAGGATTATGGTAGTGCGACACGTTCGTTAAATCAGTTGAGGAATTGGGCGATACGTATCGCTACGGTTAGCTGTGACTATATGAATAGCCATCTGAAGGGCGTCTCAGCGGTTACGGCGAAGGTGTGCCAATACATTGACGAGCATATGCAGGAGGAGCTAAGCAGAGAGGAACTAGCGGCTTCTGTGTATCTGAATCCAGCGTATTTATCTCGTTTGTTTAAGAAAGAAACGGGGCTCTCCATCTCGGAGTATAGCTTGAAGGTTCGTATGGAGAAAGCGAAGAAGCTGCTAGCAGAAACAAACGATAAGATCAGCTATGTGGCGGAGCAAACAGGTTATTCGCACTTTTCCTTTTTCGCTAAAATGTTTAAGAAATATACAGGTCTTCCTCCTCAGGAGTATCGAAAGAACTTCCAGGGTTGATGGGATTGAAGGAAGTCGAGTGATAGGCAAGGTAGAAAAGCTGCCCGTAATTTGGGCAGCTTTTGACGTTAAGCGCGAACATTTCGCGAATGTCACAGAAGTGCTGATTCGGTCACTGGGAAGATAGAGATTTGTTTATAAAAACTTTAGAATGAACCTATAGTAAAGAGGATCACTAGTAAGCGGATCCATCGGAAAGGGGAACACAGTGAGCTTATGAGTGACACATCTAATGTTGCAGCAGTGAACCCGGTTAAATTAAATAAAAAAACGAGAGTAAAAACAGGTTTTCTATGGACTGTTCGCAGGTATTGGATTTTCTATGTGATGATGGCGCCAGCAGCTTTGCTGATTATCATTAACAACTACATTCCAATGGCGGGTGTTCTGATCGCTTTTAAGAATGTGAATTACACCAAAGGGATTCTAGGAAGTCCGTGGGTGGGCTTCGATAACTTCAAGTATTTATTCTCCAGTGAGGTCGCGTGGGTCATTACACGAAATACGATCTCCTACAATCTCGTGTTTATCGTATTGAATTTAGTGATAGCGGTTGCAATGGCCATCATGTTTAATGAGATGCGCAGCAAATTCCTATCGAAGTTTCATCAAAGCACGATGTTTCTGCCGTTCTTTCTCTCCATGGTGTGTGTAGCTTATCTTGTATATGCCTTCTTGGGAGCTGAGCATGGCTTCGTGAATACGGTGCTTTTGCCCAAACTAGGTATTCAGCCGATTGACTGGTATACAGAGCCGAAATATTGGACGGTTATCCTGCCCATCGTCAACACTTGGAAAAACCTTGGTTATTATACGGTTATTTATATGGCCGCCATTATTGGGATTGATAACGAGTATTACGAAGCCGCATTAATTGATGGCGCGAACAAATGGGAGCAAGTGAAACGGATTACGATTCCACTCATCATGCCCGTCATGATTACGATGACATTGCTTCAAGTAGGAAGAATTTTCTATGCGGACTTTGGCTTATTCTTCCAAGTCACCAAAAATGCAGGCGCTTTATTTCCTACCACGCAAGTTATTGATACCTATGTGTATCAGACTTTCCTAACCATGGGGGATATCGGAATGTCGTCGGCAGCAGGCTTGTACCAAGCCGTAGTAGGTTTCCTGCTTGTCCTAGTTACGAACTTATTCGTAAGAAAAGTGAGTAAAGAGAATGCACTATTCTAAGAAGGAGTGGCTGTCGTGAGTGAAGCAATTGCTGTACGTAACCAACAACGGATAGCCAAGAAGCGAGGACCTAACGAATTATCACCTACAGCGAATTTGTTGGTTAACGTTTTCTTTTGGATATATACCGCAGCATGTATCATGCCTCTTGTGTTAGTTATTATCGTTTCCTTTTCAGATGAAAAGGGAGTTCTGATACATGGTTACAATTTCATCCCAGAAGCTTGGAGCCTGGAAGCCTATAAGTTCATGTTTAAGGATTGGCATCAAATATTACGCTCCTTCGGGATCTCAGTCTTCTTAGCAACGGTGGGAACGGCAATTAGTTTAGTGATGATGTCGTTATATGCGTATCCCATCTCGCGAAGTGATTTTCCACATAAAAGTTTCTTCTCATTCTTCATGTTTTTCACCATGCTGTTCAATGGGGGACTCGTTCCTTGGTATCTCGTGTATACGCAGATGCTGGACTTGAAAAATACGATTGCAGCACTCATGCTGCCTTTGCTTGTATCTGCCTTCTTTGTTCTGCTGCTGCGAACATTTTTCGCTAATTCGATTCCGATGCCTCTCATTGAAGCAGCGAAGATTGATGGCGCCGGGGAGGTTCGGATTTTCAGCCAGATCATTATTCCGCTCTCCTTGCCAGTACTGGCTTCGGTTGGATTGTTCCAGGTGTTAAACTATTGGAATGACTGGTTCCTCAGTCTGGTGTTCATCTCAGGAAGTAAGAACATTAATCTGCAGTTCATGATGTATAAAACGATGCTGGATATTCAGTTCTTAACCTCGAATGTGCAGGCCAGTCAAGGTCTATCCCAAGCAGGAGGCATGCTCCAGCTGCCAACGGAGACCGTACGTATGGCGATGGCTGTACTCGGAATTGGTCCCATCGTGTTCGCGTATCCATTCTTCCAGAAGTATTTCAAGAAAGGCTTGACGGTTGGTGCAATTAAAGGTTAGTTTAACACGGCTTGTACCAGTGTAGACTGGTTTAGCATATAGGAACAATTGAGAAAAAGGGAGGCAATCCATCCATGAAAGCTTTGAAAAAAAGCACTCTTGCACTTCTTACATTAACGTTTTCGTTATCACTCACTTTGGCGGGCTGTTCGAAGAGCAATACAGAAACGACTTCAAGCGCTACACCGGCACCTGCATCAAGTACTGCGCCTGCTGCCACGAAAGCCGCAACATCGGATTTGAAGCCTTATGAAGTGAAGCTGGTGTACCCTGGTACGCCACAACCGGATCAAGCTAAAGTGGAAGAAGCGATGAATAAAGTTTTGAAGGAAAAAATCAATGCAACGATCAAATTGATGCCAATCGACTGGGGTCAATGGGATAACAAAACGAACTTAATGATCGCATCCCGTGAAGAGTTCGATATCTTATTCACAGCACAATGGAATGGTCATGCAGTTAACGTAGGTAAAGGCGCGCTAATGCCGCTTAACGACCTATTGGGGCAATATGGTAAAGGGATTACGGATTCCTTGGATCCGGCGTTCTTGCAAGGCGCTAAAATCAATGGCAAAAACTATGGTGTTCCAACGAATAAAGAACTAGCTGCTTCAGGCGGGATCGTGTATCGTTCGGATATCGCAAAAGAGTTAGGCATCGATATGTCTGCTGTTAAAACGATGGCAGATCTAGGCAATGTTCTCAAAACAGTTAAAGAGAAAAAACCGGAAATGACAGCCTTCTTCCTTCGCGATGGGGATAACCTGAATGCGCATTATTTGGCACAATATGACTATCTGGGTGATAGTACAATTCCAGGTGTTATTATGAAAGATGGCACGGATACGAAGGTTATTCCAAAATGGGATCAACCTCGCTACAAAGAAATTTTGAAATTAACACGTGATTTTATGCAAAAAGGTTATATCAATAAAGATGCGGCTACAACGCAATTGTCGGGTCAAGATGCTTTGAAATCCGGAAATGTATTCATGATTACTTCATCTTTGAAGCCTGGTAAAGACAGTGAATTAGCAAATGCAACGAACTTGGTAGGCAAGCTTGGCCAAATCGAGCTGACACCACGTACAATCTCCACAGGTGACACGGCGGGTTCCATGTTGGGTATTTCCGTAACGTCCAAGGATCCAGCTCGTACGATGATGGTCATTAACCTTTTGCATACAGATAAACAATTGAACAATCTAATTAACTTCGGTATTGAAGGTACGCACTACACGAAAGTGTCTGACAACATTATTAAAGCAACAGATGCTGGTAAAAATTATGCACCAGGTGCTGCTTGGCAGTTCGGTAACCAATTCTTGAACTACTTGTACGATAATGAAGATCCGCAAAAATGGGATAAATTCAAAGAGTTCAACAAAACAGGTAAGAAATCCCCTGGCCTTGGCTTTACTTTCGACTCTGAGCCTGTCAAAACACAAGTGGCTGCTGCAGTTAACGTAGGTAAAGAATTCGATGCAGCGATGGATACAGGTTCTGTGGACATGGATGCTTCCTTGCCGAAATATCAAGATAAAATGAAAGCAGCAGGGATTGATAAAATTATCGCTGAAAAGCAAAAGCAATTGGATGCGTTCTTAGCAGCGTCGAAGAAATAAGACGTTCTATGTATAAGGAGCCAGACTCAGTAATGAGTCTTGGCTCCTTTTGTTTGTGATCGGACATGTATGACTAATTACCAAGCATAAGTCATAGTTACGATTACGAGCAATACGAACAACACAAGAACAGCAGCAGCAGAAGTTCCACCATAACCTGCACCAGTACCTACAGCAACACCCATTTATGTCACCCCCCATCTCTAGGAATGCTCTTCCGCAGAAGCGAATGAGAGACAATACTATCCTATGGAGAGATGTCTCGATTTGCTTGGGTGTTTAGCCTAAATCTACTGTGAGATGGGCTACTTTTAGGCAAACGCCTGTTTTTTGAAAAAGTGGGAGAGAAGTTGAACAAGTGGCAGGAGCCTTCCATATGGTAGAAAAAGAACGTAATGCCATTGCGGAGGTGTAGGGGCTATCGATTACTTGGATATGTTAGCGAAGCTCGGGATAGGAAATGCACATCCCGGAGGGTTTGGAGAGACGATTGAGCAATTGAAGAAATATCCCATAGAGAAAGGGAAAAGAGTATTGGAGGTTGGCTGTGGAACAGGAAGAACGGCCTGTTATTTGGCAGAGCAAGGCCTAGATGTCACCGCTGTCGATATACGTCCAGAGATGATTAATAAAGCTAAGATACGAGCGGATAAGCAAAGGGTTCAGGTGGATTTTCTGATTGGGGATGTATGTCAGCTGCCATTTGAGGACCATACTTTTGATGTAGTCATGGTGGAGTCGGTTACGAACTTTGCAGATGCTCAGAAAGCCGTATCTGAGTACTATAGGGTCTTAAAGCCGCAAGGAAAACTCTATGACCGAGAAGTGATTAAAGTGAAAGAGATGACAGCAGGTATCCATAGAGCCTTATGCAGCTTCTACGGGGTTAATAAGATCTATAAGCTGGAGGAATGGCAAGAGCTCTTTGAGAGCAACAAATTCAGCTCTGTCACCTCGACAGGTATACATCCTTTCCCGCTCACGATGTTCGAAGATCAGGTTCAGCATCCAGATCCTGTACATTTATCGGATCGACAATCATTCATGGATCCGCGCATATGGCAGATCACTGCGCGTTATGACGAGCTTGTTAGTAAATACCATCCGTATATGGGCTACACCCTCATGATTGGCTCCAAAGAGTAAGGAAGGTAAATAAGCAGGAAATTGGTTCCTTAATGGCGAATTATATGAGAAAGATTATCATTGGGGGCTGCTTCTTTTGAACGTAGAAGTGATATCAGAACGAATTTCGAACCGTAAAGCAAAGGAAGTTTATGAGCTGATTACGCGTCAAACGACGGTTTCGAAAATAGATTTATTAGACCAAAGCGGCATGACAGTCTCGACGTTGACACGACTGTTAGAGGAGTTAACGAGTCAGGGACTCATCTTGGAATCCGGCTTTGGTGCATCTACGGGCGGGCGTAGGCCGATTTTGTATGAGAAGAATCCGGCCTATGCTTATATATTTGGCGTGGAAATTTCGAGAACGTTATCCAAGTTGGTTCTTGTCGATCTAGGGATGAATAAGCTGGACACCAAAAGCTGGGCAATGACAGAGGTCATGACCCCCGAAGTGCTGATTCCGCTTATTGTTGCCGAAGCCAAGCGGATGTTAGTCCAACATGGCATACAAGCGTCAGAATTGCTGGGAATGGGCATCGGCGCAGTAGGACCTGTAGATCGAGTGTCAGGCGTTATTCTGGAGCCATCCTACTTCCCTGCAAAGGGGTGGAGGCATGTCGATATCTGTCAGTGGCTGAGTAGGGAGCTAGGTATTCCTGCATTACTAGACAATGGAGCGAACACTGCTATTCTGGCAGAATCCTGGCATCAACGAACACGGAGCTTCAAGCACTTGCTGTATATTCATGCAGGCGTCGGATTGCGATCTTCCATGGTCTCTGAAGGCAAAGTTATTTATGGGGCCGTAGATATGGAAGGCTCTGTGGGTCAAATGATTATTCAAACCGACGGTGTTCCCCATCGAGACCGATCTGGCAATTACGGTGCCTTGGAATCGTACGCGTCTCTCTATGCGATAGAAAAGGCGGCAAAGTCAGCATTAAAGCAAGGGAAATCCACTGCGCTCATACATATGGTCGAGGATCCAGAGCAGGTTACTTACCAGCATATTATGGAGGCGCTCAAAAAAAATGATCCCCTGGCCGTGGAGATCGTGACGGAGGCTGCGACCTATTTCGGGATCGGCCTTGCGAATTTATTGAATATTTTGCATCCGGAGAAAGTGATCATCGGGGGGCCCTTGATTACAGGCGGGGAGCTATTCTTCCAGACAGCAACGCAGGTGGCTATCCGCAAAACGTATTATTACCCCGCCTATCAGGTTATTTTCAGCAAAGGCCAGCTAGGCGATGAAGCACTTGCCATCGGTGCAGCCGTCATGGTGATGAATCAGCTCGTTAAGCCGTAGCTCCCTTAAGGAAATCAAGAAGCAGCGCATTGAAGGCTTCTGGCTTCTCCATGGGAGTCAGATGGGAAGCATCAGGAATCACATGAAAGCTCGCGCCCTGGATTTGATCAGCCATGGATTTCATGACATCCGGCGGCGCAATCGCATCCTGTTCGCCAGCGATAACGAGTGTTGGCACGGTGATGCGGCTAAGTAAAGGTACAGAGTCTTCGCGGAACGCCATCCCAATACTTGCATGGACAAGACCTTCGGCTGGCATGCTGTCCATGATCAGCTTCAGGTTATCGATAAGCTGCGGCTGATCTTGAAGTGTGGCTGCGGTCACAAGTTTAGGCAGCATGGCATCGCGGGCTGCCGCGGGTCCCTTATCATACAGAGAGACTGCCATGTTCATGCGATTCTTCCGTCCTTCTGGTCCGTCTGATTCGGGGCGAGTATTAGCAAGAATCAATGCTGAGAAGCGTTCAGGCGCTAGACGCAATAGAGCAAAAGCCACATAGCCACCCATGGAGAAGCCTCCGAGGGTGGCTTTTTGTATGCCTAATTCGTCCATGAGACCCAGAATATCCTGGGCATATTGATGGAGGGACATCGGTGTGAGGGGTAATTCAGATTGCCCCATTCCTCGAAAATCAGGTGTAAGTATACGATAGTTGGCTGACAAGGTATCGATTTGAGATTGCCACATGCGATGATCTAGCGGAAAACCATGAAGCAGGATAACAGGAGCCCCTTGACCTTGATCTTCAACGAATAATTCGGTACCGTTTACGTGTTTTTTCATCATTTTTCACCCTCCAAGGACCTGGCTTTTAAAAAAAATAGCGAAAAAGTTATGTCTTCATACTTTCATTATGGTTAACTCATACTTACTTAACATTTCATTGCTATTCTCTGATTATACCTTTTGTATTACACCAAGAACAGGAAATACGAAACATTCATATTTACGAAATGGGGTTTATTGAGATGACGAAAAAACCATGGTCCACCCAAGAGCTGGACAAACTAATTCGCCTTTCCTCGGAGTGTCCGCCAGTAGTCATTGCTAGAGAACTATCGCGTCCTGTCACTTCTGTCCGTAAAAAAATGCGTGAAATGGGTGTCAGTTATGTATCTGGGGAGCAGTGGAAAAAAAGTCAAATCCAATACCTGATTTCGGACGAAGGCACTTCCTACAAAAACAAACATAAGTTAACACAAGAATCAAAAGAAAATGGATTTGAGTCTCCTGTCCTAGATGAGTTCTGGACTACCCTTGTGAAAATGGCTCGCGTAGCTAAAAAGAGGGGGAAACGGGTCGATGTCCTGTCGTTTATCGATACATACCGCAAGATTCGTATTGGCGGCTAATTTCAAATATGCAATTTATTGAAGGTTAATCCGTTACTGACGTGATTTGACCTTTTTCTTTTTGTCTGGACGCGGGAATGAGGGAGATAAATTTATCCAGACTTAAACCTTTTTTAAGGTTCATACGTTATCATAGGTATATAACGATCCGGTACGTATTTCATGAAGGATGTGGCGAAGGTGGAGTCAAAAAGAGGATGGCTGAAGCAGTCGTTTGGAAAACGGTTAAACGCGATACATAGTTGGAATGCTTGGCTTCTGGTGCTGTTGACAGTGACAGGGATTGTGCTCAGTATTGGTGCGATCAGAGGGGATCTAGGAGCATTTCGTGTGACGTTGAAGCAGCTCCACATTTATTTGGGAGTGGCATCTATTGTACTTATGATTGTGTATGCGCCAATGATCCGCAAGCATTGGCGCCAAATCCGCGCGCGCCGCAACCAACGCGCGAATTTGGTGTTTGTTCTCGCGCTCCTGATCGGCTGGGCCGCATCAGGCGTGATCCTGTGGCAGTTCCGGCACCTGCCACCGGCTTTGAACAACGCGGCACTCTTCGTTCATGACCTGCTCACCTGGGTCGGAGTGCCGTATGCCGTGTACCACGCCATCTCGCGAAGCAGATGGCTGAAGCGCCAGCAGCGGCTCGAGCAAGCCGCTGCAGCGGGCAGACCGCCAGCGTCTGCGCAGGCGGTCACGGGCCCTGCTGCCGCCGCAAGCGACGCAGCGGCGGCGTCTGTGACTGTGGCGACGGATGACGCCACAGGAAGGCGCACAGCAGCGCAGGCGGTGATCGCCGCGCTGAAGGAATCGCCGATCACACGCGCCTCCTTCCTGCGGCTAGCCGCAGGATTGGTGCTCGTGATCGCGATCGGCCCCACCTTTTATCGCTGGATAAAAGGTGCATTCGATACCGGCGGCTCGCAGGTCGCCGAGTATGTGGCAAGCGATGGCAATCGCATGCTGCCGCCGCCGGAGGCATTGCCCGACTCCGCCGCTGTTGTAGGCGGAGGGGCGAAAGGGAATTTCCGTATCTACACGGTGACGGAAATACCGGCTTTTTCATCAGATACCTGGAAATTCGCGATTTCCGGTCTTGTGGATAAACCCAATGCTTGGAATTGGGAGCAGTTCCTGAAGATGAAGCGTACGGTACAGGTTAGTGATTTCCACTGTGTGACGGGATGGTCGGTATACCAATGTACATGGGAAGGCATCCCCTTGAAGCAGCTGTTAGCGGCGGCGGGCATTCAAGCCTCGGCTAAATTTGTGAAATTTTATTCTGGTGATAAAGTCTATACGGACGCCTTATCCTTAAGTCAAGCCAATGGGGACGATATTATGGTCGCTGTCCTATTGGACGGTAAGCCGATTCCACAGCAATTAGGGGGGCCCGTACGACTGATTGTACCGAAGATGTATGCTTATAAATCAGTCAAATGGCTGCAAGGCATCGAGTTGATTGATAAGGAGCACATGGGGTACTGGGAAGTGCGCGGCTATGATAACGATGCATGGGTCGGTACATATAACGGATAACCTGGTCTTTCGGTTGAAGCAGACACTGACTTTTAGCATGGATTTTGGTATAGTAAGGGCAAAGAATCCTGTTCGGAAATGAGGGACATTTGCCGTGCAAATTACATCTATTAATGTGGGATTACCCAAAACAATCTTATATCAAGGCAAAGAGCTGACCACGGGGATTTATAAGACGCCGGTCAGCTCCTCTTTGTTTGTATCGAAGGTACAAATAGACGGGGATGGGCAAGCGGATTTGACGGTTCATGGCGGTGTTGATAAAGCGATCTGTGTATATCCGGAGGAGCATTATGCGTACTGGGAAAATCTGCGGGGAAACAAGCTGGATGCCGCCACTTTTGGTGAAAACCTCACGATTCGCGGTTTGCAAGAGCATGAGCTATGTATCGGTGATACGTTTGCCATTGATGAGGTTATCGTTCAAGTTTCACAGCCCAGACAGCCTTGTCATAAACTAGCAAAGCGCATGGATTGGCCAGAAGCAACGCTCTACGTTCAAGAGACAGGCTATACGGGGTATTATTTTCGCGTGCTGCAGGAAGGGGTTATCGCACCTAGTTCCGAGTTGAGACGCATCGATAGAGATGAAGCGGGTGTGACGATTGCCTTCGCCAATCAGATTAAATATCACGATAAGTTCAATGTTGAAGGGGTTAAACGTGTTCTTGCTGTAGATGCACTTTCTGCAAGCTGGAAGCAATCCTTCAGGAAACGTTTAGTGGAGCTCGAAGCATGATAACAGGCGTCATTCTTGCTGGAGGCTTGAATCGCCGTATGGGCGGGAGAATCAAGGCGCTCTTACCTGTGCAGGGGGAAGCTATTCTGCTAAGACAACTGAAAGAAATGTCACACGTGTGTGAGCAAATGATCGTGGTAACTAATACACATGAGGTTTTACAGCCATTGCTTGCTGAGGTTAAAGGTATTAACGTGCAGTGTGTGAGCGACTACTATCTCCAAAAAGGCCCTTTAAGCGGTATTCATGCCGCCTCCTGCGTCGCGCTCGGGACTCATTTATGGATCGTCGGCTGCGACATGCCTTTCATCTCTGCTGATGCAGCTAGCTTTATGGTGGAGGTATGCCGAGAGTCGAATGTGGATGCGGTCATCCCGGAAATAGAGGACCGTCTGCACCCCCTTCATGGCATTTATGCCAGAGAAGTAGGGCCGGAGGCTGAACTCCTGCTTCAACAACAATGCTATCGATTGATGGGGTTGCTTGATCATTTGGATTGGCGTTCTGTGAGGACGGATGAATTCGTGAAACGTGGGATTCGAACGAATTTCGCTGCGAATATGAATACACCAGAAGAATATGAAGACATGTTAGGAAATCTACCATTATGAAATGATTTCCAGATAAAAAGCCATAAAACCTAGGATTTTGTCAGGAAATATGCCATAATGAACAGAGAGAGAAGGTGAACTCCTATGCCAAAACTGCTAATAGATCGTTTTGGACGGATGCATGATTACCTGCGCATCTCAGTGACAGATCGTTGTAATTTGCGTTGTGTATATTGTATGCCGGAAGAAGGAATGGAATTTGAGCCGGATGAGAAGCTGTTAACTTTTGATGAAATAACAGAGATCGTCCGTGTATTAGCTGGTCTTGGTGTTCGCAAATTGCGATTAACCGGCGGAGAGCCTCTAGTTCGTAAAAACCTAGAGCAGCTGATCGGCATGCTATCACAGATTCCCGGTATTGAAGATATAGCATTGACTACGAATGGGATTTACTTTGCATCGCGGGCTGAGAAGCTTCGGGCAGCAGGGTTAACCCGTGTAAATATTAGTTTGGATTCGTTGAAAGCGGATCGGTTCTCGATGATCACGCGTGGCGGGGATATTCGCCGTGTTTTAGCCTCGATTGAAGAAGCTTATCGGGTTGGTATTACGCCGATTAAGCTGAATGTGGTGCTGATGAAAGGCATTAATGATGATGAAATCGCAGATTTCTTACAAATGACGATTGATCGCCCGATTCAGGTGCGATTTATTGAATATATGCCAATCGGTCATCAAGATGAGGATTGGAAAAGCCGTTACCTATCGCTTACGACAGTTCTCGATCGCTGCAAGGAAATGGGCTGGGAAGCTAAAGCTTCAGACGCGGTTTATGGCAATGGCCCTGCACAGAATTATCGCATTGAGGGGGCATTAGGCTCCTTTGGCCTTATTCATCCGATTAGCGATCATTTCTGTGAGACTTGCAATCGCCTGCGTCTGACGGCAGATGGAAATATCAAGCCTTGCTTGTATTGGTCGGATGAATTTAATGTACGCAAATATATTGGCGATGATGCTGCGGTGGAAGACTTGTTCTTCCGGGCGTTGGATATTAAACCGCAAAATCACGAAATGGCTCAGGCCTTGATGAATGAGGAACAGTCGCATACACCAACTAATCGCAGAATGTCGCAAATCGGCGGCTAGCTAGAGGGCGTGGGGGGCATAGGAAGTAAGTGAAGCAAGCGAGAAGCGAAATGAAACAAGCGAACAACGAAATGAAACTTAGGTTTGGCCGCAATGTAATCTCGGTCGAAGAGGCGCGAGCCGCACTTTACGAGTACGTTAAGCCCACAGAGACGGAGTTCGTTTCGCTGCCGACGTCCTTCGGCAGAAGGTTGGCGAAGGATATTTATGCGGATCATGCTGTGCCGCATTTTCGCAGGTCAGGCGTAGATGGGTATGCTGTTCGTTCACAGGATATCGCTGAGGCATCACCGGATGCTCCGGTTATCTTACATGTGATCGAGCGGATTCCAAGCGGGACCATGCCCCAGATGACGATTCAGGCAGGAACCGCTGCTCGTATCATGACGGGGGCGCCTGTTCCAGATGGCGCTGATACTGTTGTGATGCTGGAGATGACGGATTCCATGCAGGAGGAGTCACTATCTTCCATTGTTGCCAAGGTGAAGGTTAAGAAAAATGTGCAAGCGGCAAGTAACATTACGCCAATTGCAGGTGAGGTTGCCCGCGGGGAGCTCGTCATCGACCGTGGAACCCAGATTGGTCCAGGAGAAGCCGCGATTTTAGCGACCTTCGGGTTCTCAGAGGTTGAGGTATATCGCAAGCCGAGAGTGGCTATTTTCTCAACCGGGTCAGAGCTGCTGCATGTGGAACAGGAGCTGCTGCCTGGGAAAATACGCAATAGCAACAGCTACATGCTGGCGGCACAAGTGGAAGCAATTGGCGGAACGGCCCTGATCATGCCGGCACTCTCTGATGATCCTCAGCAGGTAGAGACCGCACTCGAGGCTGTGCTGGGTGATGTCGATCTCATTCTGACCTCAGGCGGTGTCTCGGTTGGCGATTACGATGTCCTTGTCGACCTATTCGGGCGATTCGACGGGAAGCTGCTGTTTAATAAAGTAGCCATGCGCCCTGGCACTCCGACGAGTGCTGCGCTATGGAAGGGAAAACTGTTAGTTGCATTGTCAGGTAATCCCGGAGCATCGTTCGTTGGCTTCGAGCTATTTGCTAAGCCCATACTTAACGCGATGTTGGGGAGCCAGAGTCCTGTGGCGGAAGAGTTTACAGCCTATTTGGATGTCCCTTATGATAAACCTTCTGCCTACCCTCGTTATATACGGGGGACAACACGAGTCGAAGCGGGTTCTTTATGGGTCAGACCAGCCGGCATCGATAAGTCGAGTATTATGGTGTCGATCAAGGATGCGGATTGCTTGATTTGGCTGCCGGCAGGGGGGCAGGGCTTTCAGCGTGGCGATGTTGTGAAAGTTTATACAACGAGATAACGATAATAAGAATATATAGAAGATAGAGTTACGACTTAATAACAAGATATCGAAGTGAACTTATACTTTTATAAAAAGATTAGATCATATTCTATATGAATCAACGTTTGGCGCTAACAAGTAACCGTCTATCAGGAGGGTCGGCTGTAGCGTCTTTTTTTGTAGGGAGCCGAGGTCGAGCAGAGGGAAAGGTTTCGTCCTGAGTGGGAGGAGTTGAGTAATATCAATCGCGCAGGAACCTGCTATCAACACTATCCCCACAGCTCAGAACCTGAACTCGTTGTCGTCCTGAGTGGAAGGGATACTCTGTAGAGGAGGAGTTGAGTAATATCAATCGCGCAGGAACCTGCTATCAACACTATCCCCACAGCTCAGAACTTGAACTCGTTGTCGTCCTGAGTGGAAGGGATACTCTGTAGTGGGAGGAGTTGAGTAATATCAATCGCGCAGGGACCTGCTATCAACACTATCCCCACAGCTCAGAACTTGAACTCGTTGTCGTCCTGAGTGGAAGGGATACTCTGTAGAGGGAGGAGTTGAGTAATATTAATCGCGCAGGAACCTGCTATCAACACTATCCCCACAGCTCAGAACCTGAACTCCTTGTCGTCCTGAGTGGAAGGGATAGTACCTGTAGAGGAGATAGAGGAGGAAAAAGTGGTTAAGAGAGGGCCGAGTGAGATATAAGCCGAAAAGGGTTTAAAAGTTGGTGTCCGAGTGAGATAGAGTCCGGGAGGAGCGAATGCGCATGAAGGAAACTCATCTTATTAGTGTAGGACTCGACATCGGGACCTGTACAACGAAGTTCGTTGTAAGTCGGCTTACCATGACGCAACGTGGAGCGTCCTTCACGATGTCTCACGATGAAATCACGGAAAGGAAGCTCTTGTATGCGAGTCCAATTGTTCGCACACCCTTGCTCGATCCTGTAACCATTGATGCTGCAAAGCTAACAGAGCTTCTAGAAGCCGAGCTCCAATGCGCAGGTGTATCGCTTGCCGATATTGGCAGCGGGGCGGTCATCATGACGGGAGAAACTGCAACGAAAACGAATGCAGAAGATTTGCTGCATAGGCTTGCGGAGCAGGCAGGCGCCTTCGTTGTGGCAACGGCGGGGAGCGATTTGGAAGCCATCATGGCGGGCAAAGGATCAGGCGCAGCGCAACGTTCAGCAAATCTTCAAAACACCATAGCCAACATGGATGTTGGGGGAGGTACAGCGAATGTGGCATGGTTTCGGAATGGTATGCCGATTGCGACGGCAACCTTTCATATGGGCGGAAGCGTCATTCGGGTGCAAGCGGATGGGATGGTGACATATGTATCTTCAGCTATTGATCGCTGGCTTGACGAACAGGGAATATGGTTGAAACCTGGACAAATTACCAGCATCCATGTACTTCAGGATCTGACTCGACGAATGGCACAAGGGATAGGGTTGTTTTTAGCTGGTAGTAAATCTGTTGCTGAGGCCGTGCTCCTCGCCCTTGGTCCACTCCCCTCACAACTCCCGCAAGCGGATGAATGGATGCTTTCTGGAGGTATCGCAGAACTGGATCTGTTACAATGCCCGTCTAACTTGGAAATGTCAGACATCACGATATACGATGATATCGGTCCCCTGCTTGCACAAGCCATCTATGAGACTTGGACGGAGCTTGGCTTTACGCTAGTGGAAGCCAAGCAAACGCAGCGTGCCACGGTCATTGGAGCGGGCTTGCAGAGCGTGGAGCTCAGTGGTTCAACCATTCATGTGGATGCAGCTACGCTCCCCTTACGCAATGTGCCAATCGTGAAATGCCGGCTGCATCTTGATGCAGCAAAGCTAGCGGCCGATTTGGAGGAAGTATTCCAAAAAGCGATCCAGCTGTACGGTACATCGGATCAGGCACCATTTGGTATAGCGATGACAACGGAGCATCCGTACACCTATAAACAACTGCAGGAACTTGCGGGCCAGCTGATCCCGCTGTTGACCTCCCATTTTAGACATCATCAGATCGTAGTTATGCTATGTGATCAAGATATGGCCAAAGCACTGGGCCAGCTTCTTTCTCTTGGTTGTCAAGGGAATCCCCGCATCGTATGTGTCGATGGCATTTCTCTGAGCTTTGGTGATTACATCGATCTTGGCGAGCTGATTGGGAATCGTACGATTCCTGTAATTGTAAAAACGCTGCTATTTTCTCATGAGGTTACCGAGGTGAGCCAATGAAATTGAAAACGTCGATAAGAGGTCATGTCTATACGTTCGGAAGCTTGAAAGAAGTGTTCGGCAAGTCAAATGAAGCACGTTCCGGTGATGATTTGGCAGGTGTAGGAGCCTCCCATCTGAAGGAAAGAATCGCAGCTAAAACGGTACTTGCGGATCTTCTTCTCTGTGATATTCGAAATCATCCGCTACTGCCAGCAGAAGAAGATGAGGTATCGAGGGTCATCGAGGAGAATGTAGTTGAAACTGTATACGCTTCTATAAGCCAGTGGTCCGTGGCAGAGCTGCGTGAATATATGCTGCGGACGGAAACGACGGGGGATGAGCTGCTCCGTATATCGAAAGGGCTAACGAGCGAGATGATTGCAGCTGTCGCCAAAATCATGACGAATCTGGATCTCATTCAGGCGGCATCGCGTATTGAGGTGAAGACAACGAACAATACAGAGATCGGACATAAGGGGACACTCAACAGCCGAGCGCAGCCGAACCATCCTACCGATTCACTAGAAGGTATGAAAGCTTCGCTTTATGAGGCGCTGAGTTACGGCGTAGGGGATGCGGTTATCGGCATTAACCCGGTAACAGATCACCCGCAGACGACCAAAGCGTTGCTGGAAGCTGCGAAGGAAGTCATGGAGACTTGGCGCATCCCCACGCAGAACTGTGTCTTGGCCCACGTGACGACACAGATGGAGGCGATCAAGCAGGGGGCAAGGGCTGATCTTATTTTTCAGAGCTTGGCCGGCACGGAGAAAGGCAATCGCGCATTTGGCATTCACAAAGAGCTTCTGGATGAAGCGAATGCCTTGATCTACAGCGAGGGCAGTGCGACGGGGCCGAATCGGTGGTATTTTGAAACGGGGCAGGGCTCAGAGCTGTCTTCTGAAGCTCATCATGGCATTGACCAAGTGACGTTGGAAGCAAGATGCTACGGATTAGCGAGGATCTATAAGCCTTTTCTGGTTAACACGGTGGTTGGCTTCATCGGACCAGAGTATTTATATAACAGCAAACAAGTCATACGTGCAGGTTTAGAGGATCATTTTATGGGCAAAATGCATGGTCTCCCTATGGGCGTTGATGTATGCTACACCAATCATATGAATGCCGATCAAAATGATATGGATTCCCTATCCGTCATGCTGGCCAGCGCACATGTGAACTTCCTCATTGGTGTGCCCATGGCGGATGACTGCATGCTTAATTATCAATCGCTGGGCTATCATGATATTGCCACTTTACGAGAGCTTTTCGGGCGCACGCCATCACCTGCCTTTCGAGATTGGATGCAGGACATGGGCTTATGGTCCAACGGTACGCTTAGTTCATTAGCCGGTGATCCTAGGTTGTTTTGGCGAGGAGGTGCTTAGGAGGATGGATGAGATTACGGCAATGAAGGCACTGACGCCAGCACGGATTGGTGTCTCCCGATCAGGCACTCGGCCCTTAACGAGCGAGTTACTAACCTTTGGTTGGGATCATGCAAGCAGTGTAGATGCCGTGCAAAGTGAGGTGAGTCCTACTTTTCTTACAGAAATGGGATGGCTTATCACCGATTCCTGTGCGGATTCAAAGGATATATATTTAAAGCGTCCCCAGCTGGGCAGGGTGTTGAAGGACGAAAGCAAGCAGGAGATCATAGCGAGATGTCAGCATTCCCCGCAGGTGCAAATCGTAGTATCTGATGGATTAAGTGCAAATAGTGTAGAAGCAAACATGCGAGATCTGTATCCTGCGTTGCTGGATTCCTTACGATTGCGTGGTTTAACGGCGGGAACAACGATATATGTAAATCGAGGACGGGTAGGCTGTATGGATGCCATAGGTGATTTGCTGAAACCAGAATGTCTAGTGCTGCTTATCGGCGAAAGGCCAGGTCTTGTAACAGCGGAATCATTAAGCGCCTACATGTGTTACCAACCAAGAACAGGAAGAACGGATTCGGATCGAATGGTCATTTCGAACATCCATCGCGGCGGAACACCTCCCATGGAAGCGGGAGCTTATATTGGAGGTCATCTTGAGCAGATCCTGACACAACGAACAAGTGGTATCGATTTTAAATAAATGAAGCCCGCCTGCTGAAGCTCTAATTAGATGCTTCAACAGGCGGGCCTATTTGTATAAAGCTCATTGGGGTATAAGTCTTAGTAGAAAGTAGCAAGAATGATGACCAACAGTACATAAAGAACAAGAATTAAGCCTGCAGAACTTCCGTATCCTGGCGTGCCACAACTGCCTACAGCTGACATAGTATCCCCTCCGGTTATCAATGATATGGGTTAAACACTATATAGCATATGACCGGGGGATATCCGTTGATTGGACGAATGCCCGCTATCCGTAGGAACATTCACCCACGAAAAAAGCTGCGCTTGAGAGAATTCTCAAGGCAGCTTTCGTCTACTATTAATTGGGGATATGATACACTTTAATTTTCTGAATGCCGAAGCTTTTTAAGGATTTTCTCGAACCTGGAACAAAGATATCCATTCTCTTTCCTTTAATGGCGCCGCCGGTATCGGTGGCATACACGTACATACCGCCTTGAGGAAGCCCACTAAAAGAATAACCTTCAATATAAAGTTTCGTACCTAGTGGAATTACGGATGGATCAACAGCAACTGTGCCGATCGCAAGCGGGTTGCCCATGTAATCAAAGGCCCCGTATCCGCCATTTTCAGAAGGATCTGCTGAATAAGCTGTGGACTCGAAAATGTCATAGTCAGGTGCATGATGTCCGCCATCTTTGTTTAAAATGGCGATATTGCTGCTAGCATCCCACTGTACAGGGACCCCTGCAGCTGTGGAAAGAAATCGTAGCGGCACATAAACGCGCCCATTTTGAAACTGGGAAGCTCCATCTAAGACGACTGGTGCATCATCAATGCTGGCTTCTTTTTCCCCGGATACCAAGGTAATCGTATGTTTGTTGTTATTTAATGTTACCTTAATTTGATTTCCATCTTTTTGCCAGTTCACGGTATAACCAAGCTTCTCGGTTACGAACCGAAGTGGAACTTGGGTCGTGTGGTTGCCATCCAAAAATGGCTGTGCATCTGGGAAATGAATCAGGTCATCATTGACTTGCACTTTCACTTCCATTTCAGCTGCTTGAGCCGAAAATGGGGAAAGAAAGCCTCCTGCCAATACCGACAGTGTAACGGCAAGGCTAGTTAACCCTTTGGTAAACTTATTCAATTGGTAATCCTCCTTCATGAGCCTTCGAGGTTAGTTGACGGGTTCGGGAAGAAGGTTCTCCCTAGTCTGCTCCAAGCCGAAGCAAATATTCACCCCAAGTATTTCGTCCCCCGTACTAGTGCCTAATTTACGCACCAGACTCGGCTTCAAATATTTTATCATTGCAGACAGGCTCAAACAACGACCAAAATATGGTCGAGATCAAAATACTGGACTTAGGTCTAGGTTCAAAAACAGTCGATAGTCGGTTTTAGACTGCCAGAAATTGAGCTACGATAGGAGTATGATGAAGGATGAGGGGCGATTGACATGAACAATAAGAATCGGGAAATTGATCCTACTAATATATTTGATCGAATTGGCAAAATGGCAGAAACCGTCTGGCAGGAGACCATCGGGAAAACGAATCCAGGTGCCTTTGAGGACAGCACCATAATCAAGCTGGAGGAGCGCTATGACGAGGCGCTCCAGGCAACGATTGGGCTGCGCAGCCATATCGCGCGAGCGGAAGAGATGGCGAAGCTGCGCGGCGAGCAAGCCGAGCTGGCGATGCGCGCAGGCGAAGAGGATCTCGCGCGGCTCGCACTGCAAGAGAAGCTGCGCGAGGAAGCCGCTGGCGAGCACTATCGCGCGCAGTACGCGAGCAGCCAGGACTTGTGCCTGGCGCTCGCAGAGGAACTGCGCGAGCAGCGTGCCCGGCACGCAGCCGAGGCTGGGCAGCCGCGCAGCGGGCTGCACAGCAAAGAGGCTCGCGACACATGGCGCGAGCTGGAGGTCACCGGCCGCGAGCTCGGCCGGGAGGCGCTGCAGGGGCTCCGCGTGGCGGGCCGCCTGTCGAAGGAAACGCTGAAGGAAGCCGGAGGCAACCTTCAGCATGAGCTGCGCGCGCTGCGCAGCAAGCTGCAGCACGAGTGGCAGCAAGAGCAGCGCTCGCGAGATCAGCACAATCAGCACGACCCGCGCAGCAAAAAATAGCCATGATCGTGACCTCCATGAATTGCAAAGCCTTGTCCGATAAGGATTTGCATCTTGGAGGTCGTCCATTCTTATGGTATGCTAGGAATCGTATGAACGAAAGACATGGAGCAGCAGCCAGAGGAGGTGCATCGATGGGAGAAGAAACGAAAAATAACCGCAGCCGGAATACAGCGCTTGTGCTGATTGGAGCCGGTGTTTTTTTGCTTCTGGATCATACCGTAGGCTTTTTTCCCATTATGGCCATAATCCTTATATTGCTGGGCATTCATCGTGTTCGTTCACGCAAAGAACGCAAGGGTTATGTGCTGATGGGGATCGGTGCCGTCATTTTATTTGGTGATCATGTTACAATTGCCATTTCGGTTGTGTTGATTTCATTAGGTTTATTTTTCATTCGATCCAAGCAGGTTCATAAGGATGAGACATATACACAAAAGCAAAAGATTGTAGACAGCATACGCCTCGGCCGAGAGCCTTGGATTCTACGGAATACCTCGACATGGTACTTGGTGGGAGAAACGTACATTGATCTCTCGCTGGCGATTCTAGAACAAAAGGAAACAACAGTCATCCTACAGGGCGTTGTAGGAGATATTGATATAAAGATACCCGATGATATTGGCGTTTCCGTTACAGCTTCCGTGATGTTTGGTCAGCTTCATGTAGCCGAGCAACGTGAGGCAGGTGTGATGAATAAAGTGGTATGGCAATCAGAGAATTACCAACATTGCGACCATCGGGTGAAACTCGTGCTCTCTTTCATCGTAGGAGATATCAAGGTTAAAGTATTGTAACGGCTGGAGGGGGTACATCACCAAGTGGACGGCTACAAGAGACGTTTAACGAATATGATATGGCGCAGCATGGGGGAATCGATCCTCTTTAGCTTCGCTGTTTTCGGCGCTATGCTATATTTCTTGAATTCAAGACATTTGATCGAGCCCTTTGCCAGCTGGCAGCAGGGTGTCAAATTCTCGTTCATGGCTTTATCGATTCTAGGTGTGATTGGGGCGGTGTTCGGTTACTGGAACAGCTCGAAGGTGACTCGCAGACTTGAGCCGATGATGGAGACAATGATTTTATTAGAAAAAGGAACATTTGCCCGAGAAGGCTTCCAAAACGGAGACGATGATGAGATCGGGCGTTTAGGTGAACAACTCAGTCGAATTATGAAGCGATGGGAAGAGCAGGTAACCTCTCTCCAACGATTGTCGAATAGTAACGCTGAGCTTACTGAGAAAGCTAAGCTTACTGCAGTCATTGAAGAGCGTCAGCGTTTGGCACGCGAGCTGCATGATGCGGTAAGCCAGCAATTGTTCGCGATCTCGATGACAGCAACAGCCGTAGGACGTACGCTGGATAAGGATTTCGAGAAAGCGAAGCGGCAAATTCATCTGATTGAAGAAATGGCGTCTGTCGCACAATCCGAAATGAGAGCCTTATTGCTGCATTTGAGGCCGATTCATTTGGAAGGCAAACGATTGTCCGAGGGCCTTGTGGAGCTCTTGAAAGAGCTGGCAGCCAAGGTTCCGATGGCGATCACTTGGGATATGGATGAGGAAATCCGCTTGAACAAGGGGATTGAAGATCATTTATTCCGCATCGTGCAAGAAGCGCTTTCGAATGCACTGCGACACTCTAAGGCGAATAAGCTGGAAGTGAAGCTGCTTCATCGTTCGGATGGCATTCGTTTGGTGATCCGCGATGACGGTGTTGGATTTGAGCTGGATGCGAAGAAACTGACTTCCTATGGCATCGTGTCGATGAAGGAACGCGTGAACGAGATCGGCGGCTCTGTCGATATCATCACAGCACCTGATCGAGGGACACGTATCGAGATTCGAGTACCACTATTAGCGGGCGATCCTCAATTGATCGAGAATTAGCACTGTACATAGAGAGGGAGAAGCGAATGGACGACACCTTAATCAAAGTACTACTCGTCGATGATCATGAAATGGTCAGAATCGGACTAGCAGCTGTCCTCGGGACAGAAGATGGCATAGAGGTTGTAGGCGAAGCGAGCAATGGTCACGATGGTATTCGGCTAGCCACAGAATATCGTCCTGATGTGGTCCTGATGGACTTGGTCATGGAAGGCATGGACGGGATTGAAACGACTAGAAAATTACTGCAATTGTACCCAGAATGCAAGGTCATTGTGTTGACGAGCTTCTTAGATGATGAGAAAATGTATCCAGTCATCGAAGCGGGAGCTTTCAGCTATTTGTTAAAAACCTCGCGAGCATCCGAAATCGCGCAAGCGATTAGAGCCGCGGCCAAAGGGCAATCGATTCTGGAGTCGCAGGTTGCATCGAAAATCATGAACCGCTTCCGCCAACCGAAGCCAGCAGCCGAGCCGCATGAAGAGTTAACGGACCGCGAGATGGAAGTGCTTCGCTTGATCGCGAAGGGCAAATCCAATCAAGAGCTGGCCGATGATTTATTCATTGGTGTGAAGACGGTAAAATTCCACGTCACCAACGTTTTGTCCAAGCTTGGCGTAGAAGATCGCACACAAGCGGCGATCTATGCATTCAAGCACGGACTAGCGGAATAACACAAGGGAGCGATTAGCTTGAATGTAGTCAAACAGATTTGGAGCTGGTTTGGTTCCATTGTGATTTCCTTTGTTTTAGTTGTATTTCTAGGTGTGTTTGTGTTCCAATCGACGCGAGTTAGCGGTCATTCGATGGATCCGACGCTGCATGATAGTCAGCGAGTGTATGTATCGAAGCTTTCACATACCTTTCGTTATGAGCCTAATTATGAGGATATTGTTATTATCGACTCTAGGGTTGATATGAAGCGGACTTTTATCAATGATTTATTGGATAGCCCGTTGCTTAGCTTATTCGTCCGCGGTGATGATAAGCATGTATGGATCAAACGGGTGATAGGTAAGCCAGGGGATCAACTTGAGCTTAAGGATAATCAGATGTATCGCAACGGCGAACTTCTGAATGAGTCTTATATCAACGAGGAAATGCGAGCGAACGGGAACAAAAAGTGGACCGTTCCAGCCGACCATATTTTCGTGATGGGGGATAATCGGAACAATAGCATGGATAGTCGTGTTATTGGATTCATTCCTACTGATCACGTGTTAGGTAAAAAGTTATTTTAAAATGGAAAGAGGCTGTCTCACCAGTAGATGATTCTACGTTGGAGGGACAGCCTCTTGTTTTATAGGCATGGGGGTGGAATAGGTGAATTTAGCTCACATCTTCGTATCCAGCAACAAACCACGCAAAGGAACCGGCATATACGCCCCAAGCTGCGATTGATACTGGCCATAAGGCTTGAGCGGCGAGGAGGATAATTGGAACAGTGAAGCGGAAGGCAGCTGCTGCATGCGATCAATACTGCTGACTAACGAGCTCGCAAAGCTGGTGAGATTCAGCAAGCTTTTGCGATCAATGCCAGTAGGCTGCTTAAGTTGTTCCTCGAAGACCTCAGCTTGAAGGAGCAGCTTCCCGTCATCCTGCTTGGTGATGCCAAGCGCATCCAGTGTGCCCGGCTTAACGGTTCCTTCGAGACCTTGTAGAAGGGCATGACTGACGTAGTCAGGTGAATCCCCAAGTTGATCTTGCAATTCATTATATGTATGAATAAAGTCTTGAACTTTCTGGGCGATGTTGGTTTGAGAATCTTTGGAAGGCGTGTTATTAGGCGAATTCGTGCTTGAAGGAACACTCATGTTGACGAGTGTTTGCGCCGATTGTTTGACGTTATGCGTAGATTGTACGAAGCCTGCTACGTCTTTGGCAGCCGTCTGTGCGAATTGTTTGTAGGGCAGTCCCTCAAAGGGCAAGTCCAGCATTCGCCGAATCGTATTCGACTTACCTCCGGAAACCGCACTTACAGCTCCAACACGATAGTAGTCCTTGTGAGTTTGGTACCTGTTCACAGCCATGACGGATGGATACGCATTGATCATGAAGATCACCTCATTTCGTATACCTTAAGTATATCATTTGCGTAGACTGGGGTAAATTGGTACTTGTGGGGTCAATTGCGGGTTTACCAACATAAGATAGCATTATTGCTTCTTGTGGAGGCGGTGCCATGTGATACGCAAACGTTTGGCTACCATTGACGACGCTGCTATATATCGATTAGTTGTTGAACAATTAGTTCCTTTTTCCAGAATGTATGACTCAGGCAATTCGGTTACTTTCACGGAGATACGTAAACGTTTAAACGCGAATAAAACGTTGGTCATCGCAAAAGGGTACAAACGGCCTTACGGCTTCATTTCGGTTATGCGCAAATCCAATATGCTCTTCATTGATATGCTGGCCGTTGATCCGCGTGAGCAAGGGAAAGGCATTGGACACTCGCTGATGAAAGCGGCGGAGGACTACGGACTTAGTGAGCGTTGTCGTTCGGTTGAGCTCTTTGTAGATGACAGTAACCCGAAAGCAATTCGATTTTATGGCAAAAGAGGGTATGAAATTGATACCTTTGTTCCTGAGCTTAGCTGCTATCGTATGAGTAAGAAGCTCAAGCGTTGAGAACGGGGCTGTAGGTGAGGTAAGCATCCACAGCCTTCATTCTCAATTTGTCTTGTTCAATCGCTAAACATGGCGGCAATGTAGTCGATTTGAATTTCTACGGGACCAGTGGGTCTGGCTAACGCTTCCGGCGCAGGGCCGCCAAAGCGGATAAGGCCGAAGGATGAGAGCTGATCTGGGGTTGTCATTGGAGTCAGGGTCTCAGGTTGAGCTGGCTTCTTTTTCCCCTTCTTCGTAAGCGTTGGCTTTGTGTTTTTGGTGGAAGACTTGAGCTTAGCTTGCCCAGTATCATTTAAGATGAGCTTATTTTTCTCAACGCGACTGACGATCCCATAAAAGTCAGAGCCATTCGCTAAGAAGACATGAACGGGCTTTCCGATAAGACTTTTGCAGTTTTTTTCGGTGATCGGATGAAAGGGTTGCATGGCTAGGAGGCACCTCCGTATTGGTATGTACTGTTAGCCTATGCCATGGGATCGGTAACGGTATAGACGAATGTCTAGTTTCTCATAAGAAAAAGTTATGGGATAAAGTGTCCAGATAAGTTGAATAGCTTGACAATTTTAGGTATGCTAAGCATATTAACTAATTCTAATAGAGAAAGAATGATGAATAGATGAGTGGAGCTGTGTTTTTTATTTTCGGTGCAACGGGAGATTTAGCGAAAAGAAAGCTGTTCCCGGCCTTTTACAGCCTGTATCGGGAAGGTAAATTGGGAGAAAATTTTGCAGTAGTTGGTCTGGCTCGCAGACCGCGGACGAATGAGCAATTCCGTGAAGATGTGAAAAATTCGATTCAAGATTTTGCCCGCTACAAAAATACGGATGCTGCAGAATGGGATAAATTCGCCCAAAGATTCGAATACATGTCACTCGACATTAACAATGTTGCTGGCTTCCATGAACTGAATGCACTGACAGCGAAGCTGGATGAGAAATATCAAACCGGCGGGAACCGTCTGTTCTATTTAGCACTGGCACCGGAGCTGTTCGGTAATGTGTCCTACAATTTAAGTGAAGGCGGCTTACTCAAAACAGAGGGCTGGCATCGTCTTGTGATTGAAAAACCGTTCGGCTACGATTTGCCATCGGCTGAGCGTTTGAATGGACAGCTTCGTCAAGTATTCGAAGAGAAGGATATTTATCGTATCGATCATTACTTGGGGAAAGAAATGGTCCAAAATATCGAGTTCGTTCGTTTCGCGAATGCCTTCTTTGAGCCGCTTTGGAACAATAAATACATAGCGAACATCCAGATCACGTTAAGTGAGACTGTCGGTGTTGAAGAGCGCGGTGGGTACTATGACCACTCAGGCGCCCTTCGCGATATGGGGCAAAATCACATGCTGCAAATGCTGATGATGATGGCGATGGAGCCGCCTAGCCGTCTACATCCGGAAGATATCCGTGATGAGAAGGTGAAGGTGCTGCGCTCGCTTCGTCTGTTCGAAGACGGCGACGATGTACGCGCAAATGTGATTCGCGGTCAATATGCTGGCGGTTCTGCCAAAGGCAAGGCGCTCCCTGCTTATCGTGAAGAGGATTCTGTGAATCCGCAATCGACGACTGAAACTTATTTTGCAGCGCGTGTTCACGTAGATAATTTCCGCTGGGCGGGTGTGCCCTTCTACATTCGTACGGGGAAAAGGCTGCCAGTCAAAACGACCGAGGTCGTTGTGGAATTCAAGAACATTCCGAACAATGTCTACCTGGCTAAGAAGCATGAGTTAGAGCCTAACCTGCTTGTATTCCGTGTGAATCCGATGGAAGGCATTTATTTGAAAATGAACGCGAAGCAGCCTGGTTCTGAAGGTGTGATCGTACCTGTAGCGATGGACTTCTGCCAAAGCTGTCAGATCGGCATCAATACACCAGAAGCTTACGAGCGTCTGCTCTATGATGCAACTCGTGGAGATTCCACGTACTTTACACGTTGGGATGAAGTTGCGCTTGCATGGTCCTATGTGGATCGCATCGCAGCTGCTTGGAGCGAGCAGACCGAAGACCTCAAGCACTATCCTGCTGGCTCATGGGGCCCTGCAGAAGCAGCGAAGCTGCTGAGCGATGATGGATTCAAGTGGTGGCCGATTAACGGCCAGAATGAAGGGGAAGTCGATTGGGAAGCAGTTCAGAAAACAACCGTATTGGCTTAACATAGGGTAGCTCATCCAACAGGCGATTTTGGCCTGTTGGTTTTTTTCATGAAAGGACGAGAAGTCGAAGAAATCGCGGGGATGTCGCCTAGTCTGGACGACGTATATGACACGATTTGTGGTATACTAGTGCATATAGCTGTTTTCTTATTTTTATACACTTGGGGTGCATCGATGTCACGGAGAGCGTTTGTGCGATGGCTGCTGGCCATTGGGGCTGTATTAGTAGGATTAAGTGCTTGGTTTAGTCTGTTAGTTAAGAAAAAATTCATTCCCGAGAATCAGACTGCTGCCGCACCTTTGGCAACTGCTGAGCCTCCTAAAGCAAGTGCAGTACCGAGCCCAGTACCCTCCGAGGAACCTCTGCCTCTTGGCCCGCTAATGTCCTTCTTTATCCTAAGCGATCTTCATGTGACTTCGGGAGATTCACTTCCCAATAAGAAGCTGAGGCTAGCGCTGGATGATGTCACGCATTTCGATGGTCCTGTCGATGCGATTATGTTTACCGGCGATTTGACTGATACAGGAACCGAAGTTGACTATAAGGCATTGCGTGCAATCTTGAATGATTATAAACTTCCACCTATTCATGGGAATATGGGGAATCATGATTATTACACGATTTGGATTAATAAAGCGAATAGCTGGGATCAGGATAAAGTTCCGAATGGCAAGAGCGATGCGATAAGTAGAGAGCAGTTCAAAAAGTTTATGGGCTATACTTCCCTTTATAATGATTTTACGGCAAAAGGACACTCTATCATTCTGCTATCGCAAGAAGCTTACGTACAAGAGAAGCCTGAAGTTGGTGAAGGCGCTTGGTATTCGGATGAACAATTGGCTTGGTTCAAAGGGAGAATGAGCAATTTATATAAGCCAGGAAGACCCCTGTTCGTGATGACGCATCAACCGCTGCCTCCTGTAGGTACGAATGGTGGTTCACACCAGCTCATCCGTGCAATTCAATTCCGTGAGACGCTGAAGGATTATAAAAATGTTTTCGTCTTCTGCGGTCATCGTCATCAGGATTTCCAGAATGGGACACCGCACTATATTCAGGAAACGTTCCATTATTTCCATAATGCCTCTGTAGGGAGAACGCTGAATCGGGCGTACCAGCAAACTGCACAGGATAAAGCACAGGGCATTTATGTGCAAGTATTTGCGGATAAAGTGGTTGTACGCGGCAGGGAATTCAGCACTCGCAATTTCATTGAAGAAGCGAACTGGAGCGTTCCCTTGGAGAAAGTGCGCACTTGATTCCGAAGGTTGTCTATATGTAAAAGAAGAAGGGAATAAACGAACACATGAAAACGCAACTCACAAAACTTCTCGAAACGGAAGTCGCTAAACGACGGACGTTCGCGATCATTTCTCACCCGGATGCGGGAAAAACAACATTAACAGAGAAACTGCTCCTATTCGGGGGCGCCATTCGTCTAGCTGGAACGGTTAAAGGACGTAAAGCGAGTAAACATGCAACATCGGACTGGATGGAGATTGAGAAGCAACGTGGTATCTCCGTAACATCAAGTGTGATGCAGTTCGACTACGAAGGTCACCGCGTCAACATTCTGGATACGCCTGGTCACCAAGACTTCAGTGAGGACACGTACCGTACATTAACAGCCGCGGATAGCGCTGTGATGTTGATCGACGTGGCCAAAGGGGTCGAGACACAGACGAAGAAGCTATTCCAAGTATGTCGTATGCGCGGGATTCCTATTTTCACATTCGTAAATAAATTGGACCGTGAGGGTCGTGATCCTTTCGAGTTGTTAGAAGAGCTTGAAGAAGTGCTCGGCATTCGTTCGTATCCGATGAACTGGCCGATTGGTTCAGGGAAGCAATTCTGTGGCGTTTATGACCGTGGGAAATCGCAATTGGAGCTGTATCAAGGCGATGACCATAGGGAGATTGAAGTCCGTAAGGTTGAGGGCGTTGAGGATCCGTTAGTGAAGCAAATCGCAGGTGAATTCCTGCACAAGCAATTGTGCGGAGATATCGAGTTGCTCGATGTCGCGGGAGATCCTTTTGATATGGAGAAAGTGATGAAGGGTGAGCTTACGCCAGTCTTCTTCGGAAGCGCGGTGAACAACTTCGGTGTGCAGACGTTCCTTGAGAACTTCTTGCAGCTTGCACCTCCACCAGAGCCGCGCACGAGCACAGCTGGTGTGATCGAGCCTACGAGAGAGAAATTCTCAGGCTATGTGTTTAAAATCCAAGCGAATATGAACCCGGCTCACCGTGACCGCGTAGCCTTCCTGCGTATCGTCTCTGGTAAGTTCGAGCGCGGCATGGCCGTGAAACACGTAAGGCTTGGCAAGGACATTAAGCTGGCTCAGCCGCAGCAGTTCCTAGCTCAGGATCGTGATATCGTGGAAGAGGCCTTTCCAGGGGATATCATCGGTCTGTTCGATCCAGGTATTTTCCGGATTGGCGATTCCTTAAGCGAAGGGGAAGAGGTCGTATTCGATGAGCTTCCAACCTTCTCGCCGGAGCTATTCAGCAAGGTGTCAATCAAAAATGCCTTGAAGCAAAAGCAATTCCTGAAAGGGATCGATCAATTAACCGAAGAAGGGATGATCCAGGTCTTCACGACGATTGGTTTCGAGGATATGATTCTCGGCGTTGTAGGCCAACTTCAATTCGAAGTGTTGGAGCATCGGATGAAATCGGAATATGGCGTAGATATTCTCTTGCAGCGTCAGAATTATCAATTCGCACGCTGGATCATCGATGAGAAAATCGATCCAGCTAAGTTCCGAATCAACTCGCAGTTGGTGAAAGATAAGAAAGGGAATTACGTAGGCTTATTCGAAAGTGAATATGCGCTCCGCTCTTCCATTGATAAGAACCCAAGTGCACAGTTCCTAACGAGTGCGCCGTAATAGAAGACATGAAAAAGAGGCTCTCCTGATGGCTTTTCAGGGCAGCCTCTTCTTTCTTTTAATAGTCGCCAACCTTCAGTTGCCTTCATACACTAGGATGGGGTGAATTCGAAGCTGGAGGCTAGGTATGAAGAAGCGGATAAAGAAGCGTATGATTAGGCGTGTAAAGAAGATCACCAAGAAGGCGCTAGGCTTGAGTAGAGCAAGATATGTAAGCAGCAAAATGGGAAAAACCTTGGCCGTCGTGTCGGATGAATCACTTCGCAAGTATGTGCCAAGCACCAGACGTATGACCTCAGCAACCTTACAAGAAATGCTCGATCAATATAAAATGGTCTATGTCAAACCGAATGTGGGGATGTTCGGGAACGGTGTGATCCGTGTCGAAATGGCAGGGGAAGACACAGAACGAACCTATACCTACCAATCGGGTGTCACCATCAAAAGGTTCAAAACATTCGCTGAAATGTTCGCATCTCTCCTCAAACAGACAAGGAAGCGTCCCTATCTGGTACAAAAAGGGATACATTTGTTGACTTATAAGGGGAATCGCTTTGATCTCCGTGTCATGGTGCAGCAGACGCCAGCCCGCAAGTGGGAAACCACTGGCGTTATCGGCCGCGTGGCGCATCCGGCGAAGATTGTGACGAACTTTCATAACGGGGGTACATTGAAATCGGTGGATACCTTGCTTCAGAAGTATTTGCCGCCTAGTGAGAGGAAAGGGTATGTCAAACAGCTGCAAGTGATGGGGGTTCAGGTGGCTAAGGCGATCAACTCGAGGTATAAAGGGGTTAAGGAGATTGGGGTCGATGTAGCCTTAGATAAGGATCTGCATCCATGGGTTCTTGAGGTGAACACAAGTCCGGATCCTTATATTTTTCGGCGATTAAGTGATAAGCGCATTTTTGCGAAAATAAGAAGATACGCCAAGGCATATGGCCGGTTATGAAATCATAACCGGTCTGTTGTCGTACATATGAAAGTTGTGTTCGATGTCGTAGGCAGAAATAGGCGGGCTTAGCAAGAAGCCTTGAATCGTTGTGCAAGTGGTTTCTTTAAGAATATCCAACTGGCCTACGTCCTCAACTCCTTCGGCGACCACTTGGATATTGAGTGCATGGCCGAGGTGAATGATGGCGTTGGTAATGGCCCAATCATTGGAATTACTTTGAATATTTTTGACGAAGGAACGGTCAATTTTGAGGCAATGGATTGGGAATTCCTTCAAATAATTGAGGGACGAATAACCAATGCCAAAATCATCGATCGAGATGGAAATTCCTTTGGCACAAAGTTTATCAAGAACGGAGATCGTCTTTTCCATATTTTGCATAATCGAGCTTTCGGTAATTTCGAACTCCAGATAGGAGGGATGAATGCCGCTTTTCTCAATAATGTGAATCGCTTTATCCGCAAAATCTTCATCTTGAAACTGACATGGTGAAATATTGACGGCAACCTGATAATTGAGCTTATCTTCGGCTAGCCATCGTGCCTTCTGCAGACAGGCTTCTCTTAACACCCATTCTCCTAATGGCAAAATGAGGCCGGATTCTTCGGCTAGCGGGATGAAATCAGCAGGTGCAATCATGCCATGCGTGGGATGATTCCAACGAACTAAGGCTTCAAGGCAAATAACTTGACCCGTTGAAAGTTCAAGACGAGGTTGGTAGAACAACATAAGCTGATTCTCTGTGATCGCTTTTCGAAGGTCCGTTTCCATTTGAATTTGACTTGCAAACCGCGTTTGTGTTGGCATGGGTTGAAAGGTAATGAGTTTATTCTTGCCTGTTTGTTTGGCAATCAGGAGCGCTTGCTCGGCTTGGTTGAAGGCTTGTCCGACATTCTCGGGTGTTATCGTTAGGGCACTCAGACCGAAGCTTGCACTTAGGAAGCAGTCCTGACCCTGATAGGTAAAAGGGGAACTAAATACGTTTTGAACACATTGCAGATCAACTTGAAGTTGTTCCTGCGTGTCTGCCCGAAGAAGAAGTGTATATTCATCATCGCCAGATCGAACTACAAGATCAAGGTGATCTAATAATTTCAATCTGCGGCTTAATTCTTGTAATAGACGATCACCACATGCATATCCGAGTGAAAAATTCACTTGGCGAAAACGATCTAAATCGAAAATAAGAAGTGCACGTACGTGAGAATGTGATAGATGATGATGCCTCTGAACAGCATGCTCTAACTGAGTTAGGAGCTGCCCTCGAGTGTGAAGACGAGAGATCTGTGACCTGCTCTTGAGAGCTTCGATCGTTGTAGACGCAGTGAACTGAAGATGGCGCCAGATTGCTTTCATTTGCTATCACTCATTCCCATCTCATAGTTGTCCCAATACCCTTTATCATAAAGCCCGGAGAGGAGATAAACAATATTAAGAGTTTGCTTTTATGACAAAAAATGGGTATTTTTTTCGTATTTCTTTATGAAAAATTTATGAAAATGTCGAAAAATGACGAAAGCTAGAGATGATGGAAAAATAGGAATTTGTATTGACAGAAACAGCCATTGAATGAGAAAATGTACGCGTGTACATAATGCGTGAAAATGAGCGGAAGGGAGCCTATCCACATGGTAACGAGAAAAGAGGTTGCTGAGCTTGCCAAGGTATCAGAGGCGACCGTCTCTCGTGTGTTCAATGGACTTGGTCCGATGAAGCCTGCAACCAAAGCACGTGTACTTGAAGCGGCGAAAGTACTTGGATACCACCCCAATGCGATTGCGCAAAGCTTCGCTCGAAGAAGAAGCGGCAATCTGGGTGTAGTGCTTCCGTATATGCCGAAGGTGCATCTGTTTTCCGCCTATTATTTTGCAGAAATCCTGAGCGGGATTGGGGAGCAGGTAAGGGAGCAAGGCTATGACTTGTTGTTGTCCCTGCTGACACCAGATGATGATCTGGATTATGGAAGATTATACCGCTCGCAAAAGGTGGATGCCTGCGTGATTCTGGGGGCTCGAGATGTCGAATCCCAGCGAAGCTCATTGCTGCAGTTGCAGGAGCAGGGACATCCATTCTGTTTGGTCAATCAACGATTCGAGGGGCTATCCTTCCTCGAGGTAGATGCAGATCATGTGGAGGGGAGCTATCAAGCCGTACGTCATTTGCTGGATGAAGGCTACCGCAAGATTGCTTTTCTCAATGGATCTCCGCAGTATTCGAATTCCTTGGATAGACTTCATGGGTATCAAAAGGCCATGCTGGAGGCCGGCTTAACGATTGATCCAGCGCTGCAGTTAGAGGGGAACTACAGTCGTACGAGCGGGTATGAGGCAGCGGCAAACCTGTGGGAGATTCGGGATCAGGTAGAAGCCATATTTGCGGCTAATGATCGAATGGCTATCGGGTTGATGCAGGGTCTTCGGGAGCGAGGTTGGATCGCGGGGCGGGACTTTGCTATTATCGGGTGCGATGACTCGGATGCTGCGAAGCTAAGTGATCCACCGTTAAGCAGCATTAAGGTGCCTTTTTTTGAAATGGGGAAACAGGCGGCACGTGCTGTACTAGCAAGCGTCGGGCAGGGGAGCAGCGAGGTTCAGCTGCAAATGAAGCTGCCGACGGAAGTGAAGATACGGCAGTCATCGAGGCGTGAACAGCGGTTGAAGTGAGATAGCATAAACACACTTTGGGGAGGCGTGAATTCGGTGAAGAAAACATTTAATATCGGGATGATTGGCTATAAATTTATGGGAAAAGCACATTCTCATGCTTACAAAGATTTACCTATGTTCTTTCCGCAGACGGCGATTCCGAAGATGAAGCTCATCTGCGGTCGTGACGAGAACGGTGTTCGTCAGGCTACGGAGCAATTCGGCTGGGACGGGTATGTAACAGATTGGCGCGAGCTGGTGACGAATCCCGATATCGACGTCGTCGATATCAATGCACCAAGCGATGCGCACAAGGAAATTGCATTGGCGGCGGCGAAGGCCGGCAAGCATCTCTTCTGTGAGAAGCCGCTAGCACTGACCCTTGCGGATGCAAGGGAGATGCTGGAAGCGGCGGAAGAGGCTGGCGTGAAGCACATGGTCGGCTTCAACTATCGCTTCGCGCCTGCGGTGCAGCTGGCGAAGAAGCTCGTCGAGAGCGGACGTCTCGGGCAGATCTACCACTTCCGCGCGTGGTTCCTGCAGGACTGGATCGTTGATCCGACATTCCCGCTGGTATGGCGCTTGCAGAAGGAGATCGCAGGCTCAGGCTCACATGGCGATTTGGGAGCGCATCTCATCGATCTTGCGCACTTCCTCGTTGGCGATATGACCGAGGTGATCGGGATGAGTGAAACGTTCGTGAAGGAGCGTCCGCTGCCGACATCCATGACAGGACTTAGTGCCAAAGGCAGCAAAGATGCACCGCATGGCCCGGTTACCGTCGATGACGCGACGTTATTCATGGCGCGGTTCGCCAATGGCGCACTAGGCAGCTTCGAGGCTACACGGTTTGCACCTGGGCACCGGTGTACAAATTCTTTTGAAATTAACGGCAGTAAAGGCAGCGTGAAATTCGATTTCGAGCGATTGAATGAATTGCAGGTTTATTTTACAAGTGATGATGAGGATGTTCAAGGCTTTAGACGGGTGCTTGCAACAGATGCCTCACATGCCTACATGGATGCTTGGTGGCCGGCAGGACATACGATTGGCTATGAACATACATTTGTGCATGAAGTTGTCGAGTTGATGACAGCGCTATCAGAGGATCGTCAGCCGGTTCCGAATTTCGTCGATGGCGTGAAATGCCAAGAGGTGCTGGAAGCCGTAGATCAATCGATCGCGCAGCGCCGTTGGGTGAGTATTAGCGAAGTATAAAAAGGGACTTTGAGATAGAGAGGAGCACGTTTCAGATGAGTCAGAAACAAGCATTGATTGTATGGGGTGGCTGGGATGGTCATCAACCCGAGGAGGTTGCGGGGATTTTTGCAGGTTTGTTAAGGGAAGAGAACTATGAGGTGGAAGTTTCAGATACGTTGGACAGCTTCCGCGATGAGGAACGCTTGGCTGTTATTGATCTTATTGTTCCAGTGTGGACGATGGGTAAAATCGAAAAAGAGCAGCTAACGCCTTTAATTAACGCGGTCCAAGTTGGCGGATCAGGGATCGCAGGCTGTCATGGCGGGATGGCCGATTCCTTCCGAAATGAAGTGAATTATCAGTATATGGTTGGCGGCCAATGGGTGGCACATCCGGGAAATGATGGTGTTACCTACACAGTTCGTATGAAAGATAGCGAGCAGCCTTTGACTGCAGGTATCGGTGATTTCGTTGTAGTTTCGGAGAAATATTATATGCATGTTGACCCTGCGATTAAGGTTCATGCGGTGACAGACTTCGATGACGTGGAGATGCCGGTTATTTGGACCAAAACATACGGAGCGGGCAAAGTGTACTATAACTCACTCGGTCATCAGGCTAACATTGTTCGTATGCCAGAAACGTTGGAATTAATGCGACGCGGGTTGCTATGGGCGACACGCTAATCATAAGGGGGAAGTAATCGGATGAAGAAGATGAAGGTTGGTATCATTGGTTGTGGGAATATAAGCGCAGCTTATATGAAAAACATCCCGAAATTTGCACATTTGGAATTAGTCGCTTGTGCAGATATTGATGTAAGCAGAGCGCAGGCGCGTGCAGAAGAGTTTGGAATTCCTCATGCGTATACCGTGGAACAATTGCTTAGCGATCCTCAGGTGGACATTGTCATCAATTTGACCATCCCTGCAGTGCATGCGGAGGTATGTATTCAAATCCTTGAAGCGGGCAAACACGCTTATGTAGAGAAGCCGCTTGCCGTTACTCGTGAAGAAGGACAACAAATTCTAGAGGTTGCGAAGCGCAAAGGACTGCTGATTGGCAGTGCGCCAGATACATTCCTTGGTGGAGGTATTCAAACAGCCATAAAGCTTATCCAGGATGGCTGGATTGGTAAACCAATTGCCGCAACTGCTTTCATGATGGGCAAGGGGCATGAGCACTGGCATCCGGATCCAGAGTTTTATTATGCCAAAGGCGGCGGTCCGATGTTCGATATGGGCCCGTATTACTTGACTGCTCTAGTGGCTTTGCTTGGACCGATTCGTCGTGTTACGGGTTCAACGGGAGTAAGCTTTCCAGAGCGTACAATTTCAAGTGAGAAGAAGCGCGGGCAAAAAATTATCGTGGATACACCGACTCACGTTGCAGGGGTATTAGATTTCCACAATGGAGCGATCGCAACGCTTGTGACCAGCTTCGATATTATGGCTGGCACGCAACTGCCACACATTGAAATCTACGGCAGTCATGGCTCTTTGAGCGTTCCTAACCCGAATATTTTCGGAGGGGAAGTACTGATTCGCAAGCCTGGTTCCGCCGCTTATGAACCGATCCCGCTTTCACACGGTTATATAGACAATAACCGCGGCTTAGGTGTTGCTGCAATGGCGCAAGCATTGCTAACAGGGGATAGTTCAGAACACCGTGCGAATGGCGAGCTGGCTTACCATGTACTTGAAGCGATGCATGGCTTCCATGATGCCTCCGATACCGGACAGCATTATGTGATGCGCAGCAGCTGCGAGAAGCCGGCAGCCATGAATCCGTATACAGTGCTGTAAGAGATTAATCCTCCTCGTGGATGCGAGGGGGATTTTTTAAATTGGAGGACAGGAAATAGAACATCTAAGAGTGCTAAATTTAATAAGTGGAATAACCTCTTTTATATATAGACAAGGGCATATGGAGGGGGGGCAATGATTAAGCAAGCTTCGACTGCTTATCATACGAGCTAAGGAATGCCGCAGCATCCCTCAGCCAGTTTTGGTTATTTTGAAAAAGCGATGGTCGATGGTGATGGATTGATTTCACTCGAGATGTGCTTTGAGTGTTTCGACAAGCGTATCCTGCGTACTTGCTTCTGAATGCTGCCATATGATTTCAAAAAGCACACCAAGTCCGGGCAAAACCTTCTCTTCTCCGCCGATGGAATCTTCGATAACTTCCTTAAGCTCATCGCTTGATTTGTTATGAACCCGCTGGTGTATGGCTTGTCTAAGGGTGATATTCATTCGAGGACCTCGCTTCCATTTCATTCTCGCTATTAATATGTACAGATGAAGTTGGCTTCATCCTTTCCACACTTCGCCAATGCTCGGTTGGGAAAGTGAGCTACAGGCCCTAAGTATGATATAATGGGAGGTATTCTTGGGAATATGGAGGATCGTGAGCGGTGAAAAAACAATTTGCGATTATCGGGATGGGAAGATTCGGCTCCGCCGTCGCCAAGACGTTAGCACAAGCAGGGTTCGAGGTTCTAGCCATCGATCAGAATGAAGAAACCGTGCATGATATTTCCGCCTTTGTAACGCATGCTGTACAAGCAGATTCTACAGATGAGGAAGCATTGCGGGCATTGGGGATACGCAATTTTGATGTGGTTGTTGTGGCGATTGGGGAAGATATTCAAGCGAGCATTTTAACTACATTGATCCTCAAAGAATTGGGCATAGCTACGACGATCGTAAAAGCAGTGAATGATCTCCACGGCAAGGTTCTCAAAAAAATTGGCGCTGATAAAATCGTCTATCCAGAACGAGATATGGGACAGCGTGTAGCGCATCATATGATTTCGTCAAAATTTATGGATTACATAGAGCTCTCGGTCGACTACAGCATTCTGGAGATCAAGGCATCTAAGCTGATGATTGGCAAAAGCCTGCGTGATCTCGATATGCGTGCCAAATATGGCTGTAATGTGATTGCTATTAAACAAAATGAGCATATGATCATTCCACCTAGTGCGGAAGAACCCATTAAACAAGAAGATATTTTAGTGATTGTAGGTAAAAATTCGAGTCTTCAAGCTCTTGAAGTCACTTTTGCGGAGTAGGTATATTCATGAGGAATTCATACATAGAAATCATGTCAGTTCAAAATACGAGAGTCAAAGACTGGGCTCAGCTTTTAGAGCGTCGAGGCCGAGATAAGCAAGGGAAATATATCATTGAAGGTTACCATTTGATTGAGGAAGCATTGAAAGCTGGGGCACAGGTGGAGGTCATTCTTTTTCTTGCGGAAAAAGGATTACCTGCGGAGCTAGCAACGCTTGCTGAAGGATCGCACATCGAGTGGGTCGCTGTCAGTGCAGCTGTACTGGCCAAATGCTCCGACGCACAAACGCCGCAAGGCGTAGTGGCCATTGTAGCTCGGCCACAACTAGGCATGGACGAGCTGCTTGCCGGCGAGCACGATTTGGTTGTGGTCTTGGACGGCGTCCAAGACCCAGGCAACCTCGGCACGATCATCCGCAGCGCGGATGCCGTCGGGGCCAAAGCTGTCGTGCTCGGCCGCGGCACGGTCGATCTATACAATCCCAAGACGATCCGCTCGACGATGGGATCGATGTATCATCTGCCGATTGTCGAGGCAGATCTGGCAGAGCTGCTGCCGCGGGCGCGTGAGCGCGGCGTGCAGCTTGTCACGACGAGCCTGCAGGCGCAGGGCTCGTGCTACGACACGGACCTGCGGCAGCCGACGTGGCTGATTCTCGGCAACGAGGCCAAGGGCGTGTCGCCGGAGGTTGCTGCGCAGTCGGACGTGAAGGTCATTATTCCGATGCAGGGCAAAGCGGAATCGCTGAACGTCGCGATGGCTGCGACGGTTTTGCTGTTTGAGACAGCGAGGCAGCGGATGACGAGATAATTGAAGATGTCCCGATGTGAGTGAGGCTCAAAGCCTTGAAACATCGGGATTTTTTTATTTTTCTATCACTCCTTGCTCTTACTGGTGAGGAATTTAATTAAGTGGATATCGGATATGAGCGAAGGGGAAAATATAAAAAAAGTGGATGTCACACATTCTAATCGCCAATTGTCTTTATAGTGTAATTCGAAAAAAACATGACAAGCCCTTATTTAAAACGATAAATTAGGAGGAATTAACATGAAAATTGTAGTTATCGGCGGTAGTGGACTTATTGGAAAAAAACTTGTAAACAACCTTCGTCAACTTGGTCACGAGGTAGTAGCGGCATCACCTTCTTTAGGGGTTAACACGATCACAGGTGAAGGGCTCGCTGAAGCGCTTAGCGGCGCTCAGGTTGTCGTCGATGTGTCAAACGCGCCTTCATGGGAGGACCAGGCAGTTATGGAGTTCTTCGTTAAGTCGAACACGAACCTTCTTGCTGCTGAAGCAGCGGCTGGAGTAAGTCATCATGTTGCATTATCGGTTGTTGGTACCGAACGCCTTCTCCAAAGTGGGTATTTCCGCGCGAAAATGGCGCAAGAAGAGCTAATCCAGAATGCCAAGGTTCCTTATACGATCGTCCGCGCGACACAATTCTACGAATTCATAGGGGGCATTGCCGATGTGGCTACAGATGGGGACACTGTTCGTTTGCCTTCTGCTCTTATGCAGCCTATCGTTTCGGATGATGTTGCAGCCGCGCTAGTCGATTTCACTCTTGCGGCGCCAGTGAATGGCCTTGTCGATGTAGCTGGACCAGACCAGATTCGAATGGACGAACTCGTTCGACAATATTTTAGCGCAACGAAAGACAAACGCCAGGTTGTCACTGACGCCAAAGCGCCTTACTACGGCTCGGTAGAGGTGAATGATCAATCTCTCGTTCCAACGGGGGGGAACGCCCGAATTACCACAACGCATTTTAAGGATTGGCTTAGCCGTTCTGTAGTTCAAGTGTAAGGAAGTAAAGAGAAAAGCTTGTTAGAACTGAAGGAGAACCGGCAACGTCGGGTCTCCTTTTTTTTTGTGACAAAAACTAGATAGAGCGGTAACTATGCTTTGATTCTGTATAATTATCCCTTTGAAGTGACACAATGAATTAGAAATTATGAATAGAAAAGGTGATTAGAAGTGAATCCTGTCCCTCCATTATGGAAGGAGCTTAGTGAATCAGCGGATTTCGTATGCTACGAACATAAAATGAACGCTATTCCTTTATTCATTGGATATTTCAAATCACTTACAGAGCCAGAAGTCTTGCAATGGCATATACTAGGCTGTCTTCGCAACAATTCGGACATAACCTTCGAGGATTTGTATCAATTGATCCCCGTGGCGGAAAAAGAAATTTCCACCGATTGGGAGCTTATTCAAAACAAAATTTATCGAGGATATGTGGCTATTCAATATGGCCTTCAGAGCCATCAATGTATTTTGGTCAATGCCGCTGTATTAAAGGGGCGCAACGTAGCCTCACCTGAAACCGAATTCACTGTAGAAGGACCGAAAGAAGCTTTTGTTGAATCATTGGACGTCAATCTTAACTTGATTCGCAAACGTGTTCCGTATCCGGAATTACGTATCAAAGAGCTCACTAAGGGGAGTATATCTAAGTCTAGAGTTGCCATTGTTTACATAGAGGGATTAACGAATGAACAATATGTAAATACGTGCATTCAGCGTATAGAGGATGTACAATACGATCAAATTACGGACACCACTATTCTTCAACAAATGATTGAAGATAATTCCAATTCGATCTTTCCACAGACGATCGGGACCGAAAGGCCTGATTACGTTGCCTGGGCCGTATCATCGGGTCAAATATGCGTTTTGAAGGACGGGTCCCCGACTGCGTTTTTTGCACCGGTTAACCTCTGGCAATTTTTTATTACCTATGAAGATTATTATTTGCCATGGATTATTGCCTCCATACTGCGGTTGATTCGCATGTTCTCTGTGTTGTTTTCCGTATTTGCCTCACCCTTATATGTTGCCGTTATCACGTACCATGGGCAGAGCATTTCACCCGTTTTTTTGCCTACGATCATTTCTTCGAGGATCAATGTACCTTTCCCGCCTATCGTGGAAGTGCTCATTATGGAGCTTGTCATTGAATTGTTACGTGAAGCTGGCGCCAGATTGCCTACGAAAATCGGACAAACAATCGGCATCGTTGGAGGCATTGTGCTTGGTACGGCTGCCGTTGAAGCGGCACTTACGAGCAACTTTTTATTGATCATTGTGGCGTTGTCAGCATTGGCTTCTTTCACTACACCCATTTTTCGAATGAGCGCTACGATACGTATTCTTCGGTTTCCATTTATATTCGCTGCGCAATTATGGGGGTTACTCGGAATTTCCATCTGTATCTTAGCCATGGTTGCACATTTATTACGATTAACTTCGCTCGGGATGCCTTACTTGGTTCCGTTTTATCCGTTTCGCACGTCCGACTTATTTGATACAGTCATTCGTCCACCTTATTCCAAATATCATCACAGATATAGCTTTTTAAGAACAAGAAAACCTGTAAGATTTGATAAGAAAAACGCAAGCGCTAAAAAAGACATAGATGAATGAATCAGCTTTGGGAGTGAAACAAAGATGAAATCAACCGAACAACCGAGATTTACTATTTCGCCTTTCCTTGTATTCGTGTTGATTCACTCGATGCAATTCGGACCCGAGTATCTGTCCATGTCGATCAAGCCGATTCAATTGGCTGGTCAAGATACTTGGATCTCAGTCATCCTATGGGGGATCATTTTCCACGTCATCATTTGGATGATGTATCGCATTCTCAATCATAGTGGGACGGATCTTATCCATATTCATCAACAATTTTTTGGGAAATTGTTGGGTGGCGTTCTTAACTTTATCTTTATCATTTACTTCACGATCACTGCAAGTATCCTAATACTGAAATTTATAGAAATTATACAAGTATGGCTATTTCCTGAATTAAAGACATGGCCATTGGCATTGGTTATGCTCCTGCTTATGTATTACATCGTTGCAGGAGGCTTTCGCGTCATCGTGGGCATTTGTATGTTTAGCTTGGTACGATATATAACCATATTGGCCTTGTTTTTTCCAGTTGCCTATTTTCATTTTAATAATTTAACGCCAATGTTTGATCATTCGCTGAACGATATCATCTTAGCAGGAAAGGAATTGACATTTCCCTATTTAGGCGTGGAAACATTATTTTTCTGTTACACGTTTATCGAAACACCGAAAAAATCTGAAAAGTGGGTGCATTTAGCCAATTTTATTTCTACCATATGCTATCTTTTAATCATTTTCTTTTCATTATTAATGTTCAAGCCTGAACAATTATCCAAGGAAATATGGCCACAATTAACCAAATATAAATTTATTCATTTTCCGTTTATAGAACGATTTGAATATATCGGCGCGACTGCCCAGATTTTATGGGTAATTCCTATCCTATGCATCTGTCTTTGGGCTTCAAGCCGCATGTGTAAACTCATGTTCAATGTGAAACAATTGACAGCCCTGCCGATATTATTGATTCTGGTCTTCATAGCTGTGTGTCTGATTCCAGATCATGCGCGTATTGAAGCTGTTCAAACCATGTTATCCGGGATCGGATTTTACATTATTTTTGCGTACATCCCATTTTTGTACATAGTCGACGTTGTCAGAATGAAAGTGAGAAGAACAGTATGAATCGGTCTTTTTTCTTACTACTGCTCAGTTGTCTCCTCCTAGTGGGGTGCGTAAAGCAACATACTTTAGAGAAAATTACCATAACTTTTGTCAGCGCCTTAGATGTAGCACCGAACGATCAAATCGAATTTACGCTAGCTGCGCCTAAGTTTCAAGCTGGTAAGTCGGGTTCCGTTACAAATAACTTGTACTCAAAGGTTGGCCACACCAATAGGAACATCGCAGAATTAATGGACATGCAATTAAGCCGGCCTATTAAACCAGGAAGTCTTTCAGTGATATTACTTGGAAAAGAGTTAGCAGCAAACGGATTGATAGATGAATTGGATGTGTTTTTACGTGAAGCAGTAGCTTCTCGAAGGATGTATTTGGCTATTGTTGATGGAAAAGCAAAGGAGTTATTGAAGGCTAATTTCAGTTCAAATGAGGAAAAAGGGATGTTTTTGTTCAATTTACTCGATACGAACGTGCGGAATGGGTCTGTTCCCAGGCAGAATCTTCACGATTTCGAGTATTCGTATTTGGGCAAAGGCATGGACCCATTTTTGCCGATTCTTAATATGCAAAATAATCAAGTTATGATTTCCGGTTTAGCTTTATTTAAGGATGACAAATATGTCATGTCACTGAACGAAAGGCAGATGCGAGTAATGAAACTTCTTCTGGATGATGCGAAGTACGGTACTCTCGAAGCAAAGCTGGACAATGGATCTTACATCGCAGTGAGAAATGTCGGTTCAGAAGTGAAATATCGAGTCGGGAAAGATTCGAAAAGTCCCAAAGTGACGATAAATCTTATCGTTAACAGTGAAATTATTGATTCTAAGGGGATTCGCTTAACAATACAAGATCAAGATAGAATAAAAGATCTTTTCGAAAAGGATCTAACTACAACTGGCATGGATCTCATACAAATATTTAAAAAAGAAGAGATCGACCCGCTCGGATTAGGTGATTTCGTGAGAAGTAAAACGCGAAATTGGAACGAAGAGGAATGGAAACAAGAATATCCAACGATAAACGTTGGACTGAATGTAAAAGTGAATATTACGGAAATAGGAATCAGGAAATAAAGGTGGAAAGTATGCCTGGGTAGGGATTGAGGACATAATGGATATCATTCTACTCTGAGGACTAATAAAAAGGTGTAATTACATGCTATTTTCTGCCTTAAAGCCAATGATTGTTGCGAGCGGTAAAGAAGCGTTTGATGATGATGGATTTATTTTTGAACCCAAATGGGACGGATGGAGAATTCTCTTACACAAGCAGGGGACACGTATCGAAGCTTTTACTCGAAATGGTCATGTTGTAACAAGCAAATTTCCCGAACTGAAGGAAGCGATTTCTTCCATAAAAGCCGATACTGTCATATTGGATTGTGAAGGAGTATGTATGCGGGACGGCAGAACTGTGTTTGATGATTTTGCCTATCGTGGTCGTATTTCTGATTCATCCAAAATGAAAGCTGCGCTTAGAACGCATCCTGTTACATTTGTTGTTTTTGATGTATTGCTTACTGCTTCCGAGCTCCTGAAGGAACCGCTTATGACCCGCAAAAATCGACTCAATGAAATGGTCAGAAGCACAGAGATGATTACGCCAACCGTTTTCATTGAAGGACGAGGAAAAGATTTAAGCGCTTGGAGCATCGAACATGACATGGAAGGTATTGTTGCGAAGCGAAAAGATTCCAACTATGTTTTAGGTGCAGTAACGAATGATTGGTTGAAAATTAAAAATTTCAAAACGATCGACACTATTATTTTAGGCTATCGTACAGAACCGCAGTTTGGCTTGGTAGTAGGACTGCACTTTAGAACTGTTAGGTATAAACCTGTTGGTATCGTTGAAGTTGGTTTAAGTGAAGAGGATAAGCTCGTATTTCTAGAGATAGCTAAACAGCTAGAAATTAGAATGGATAAGCAAACCTATTGGGTGGAACCAAAGCTTTGTTGTAGGATTCAATATCAAGATCGCACCGATCAGCATCAGCTTAAAACTACCATATTTAAAGGTTTTTTATTGGATAAGGATCCGGAGGATTGCTTTTGGACGTATTAAGTTGGAGTTTGGTGGGAATTGTTAAGTAAAATAATATTATTTAAATACTATTTTCATCTGGAGTTAATAATTCACTCTTATAATAATAAACAACCCCCCTTTAAAATATAGACTTAGACCCTCAGCCCGTTGCTGAGGGTCTCTTTTTTTGCTTTTAGACCTGGATCCCTATTTCGATCAGCCGTTTTTTGATCATCTTACCAATGACGGCAGGCGAATAACCGTTTCGAATGGTCATCTGTCCCCGCTGTGCTATTGAATTTCGATACTTCGTATCGTTCACCAATTTAAGCATATAGTATGCCGCGTGAACGATATCAGGCTCCGCCCATATTTGAAATGCTTTGTAAGGGCCTATATCCCTTCCTAACTGGACTAGTGAATAATTAACCAAACAGGAATTGTCTGGTTTCATAAAATCAGTGTTTCCGGACCAATTGGTTCCGATTACTGGTTTTCCGAGATACATAGCTTCCGCCAGTACGAGGCCAAAGCCTTCGGATCTGTGGAGGGACATGAAACAATCGGTGGAGTTTAGTAAAATATCGACTTTATCGCGATCTAAAATTTCCTGAATCAAGTAAATATTGGAGTAGCCGCGGATGAGATTTTGCAGATTTTCCATCTCCGCCGGGTTCGAGTGGGGATTGTTCACTTTAATGACCAAGCCGACTGAGGTGTCGTTGGAAGCGAATGCTCTTTTGAACGCTTCGATAGAGCCCTGTGGGTTCTTTCTTTCGTTAAGGCTGTGTGTATCGTACATGGATAGGAACAGAAATTGATTCTCCGGCAATCCGAAAATAGACCTGTTTCTTACTTGACCTCGAACTTCAATCGCATGTGGAATTTGAATTACGGGTACGGTAGATTTCTTTTTAATGGAATCGGCAATAAATTTGGATGGTGCCCAAACCTCATGTACGAGTTCAAAGCTGTTGCACCATTCATCGGGAAAATCGGGCAATTCCCAGGCCCAATAACCAATATTATATCGGTAATGTAAGAGTCCTCTGCCAAATGGCAGTGCATGAAGGTCATAAGCCCAACGCAAGTTGGGGGCATTCAAATGAAAAAGATTAACGTTATAAGGGGCATGATTCATCTCTTTATGAACCCAAGAGGTATCATTATTTCTTGCGCTTAAGGTACCTGGATCGGAATAACTCAGGATGCCAAAAGGCAGCTGAGCCGCATCAAATGACTTAGCGAGTAATCTGGAAGCTTCACCTAAGCCAATTTCCGTTCGGGTATATCCGATCAAACTAACACCTGGCTGCAGTTGTGGAGGAGCCTCCAGGTATAGTTCCACGAGAGGAGGTCTGTGCTCCTGCAGTTCGACCTCAATTGGCACAGCAGGGTGGGACGGATCAACTTGAATAAATTTCTGTAGGGTTATTTTGTTCTTTTTCCTTTTAATGAGTTGACGCTTTTTGAACGGACGGTTTTTTCTAACTAAACGCATATTTCGCGGTTTGGATCTTCGAATAGAACGTTTTCTTAATCTCCCATGTATTAGCTTTCTTAATCGTTTACGATATCTTTTTCTTTTTCTAATCTGGGCAAGACTTGAGATTATCGTCATTCCACCGTCACTTCTTTCAGTACTTCTGTTTATGTATATACTATGAGCCAGAAACAAGCTATTTCTATGCAAGTACCTAAGCCTAGGGAAATTGGCGAATGTCCGGTTCATAAGGATTGAATTATTGAGCATAATGTCACACATCGACACCGCCAATTGTCTTATCAGAGTGGCGCACTGAGTTTGCTAATATAATGATTTTTTTCAATAGCATGGATCATTTCAAATTGTTAATAATAAACAGATCTAATTGAGATTCTCTCTTGAATTGAAAGGTGGGTATTATGCCAAGTTATACGATCGATCAACCAGGTAATAACATTGAAGAATTGTATACAACCTACAAGCCTCTTTTATTTTCTATTGCTTACCGTATGCTCGGTTCTCGGTCAGATGCAGAGGATATGGTGCAGGATTTGTTCATAGGCATTCATGGACATCTAGATGACAACATTATGAATATCAAATCCTATCTTAGCAAAATGATGATTAATCGATGTCTAAACGAATTAAAGTCTGCGCGAAAAAAAAGAATAAGCTACGTTGGGAATTGGCTTCCAGAGCCTACAGTGCAATTCGACGATGATAGTCCGCTAGCAAGCGCAGAGCGCCATGACACGATTTCATATGCTTTCCTGATTCTTATGGATAAACTTACACCCTTAGAGCGAGCCGTGTTTATTTTAAGAGAAGTTTTTGCCTATGAACATAGTGAAATTGCTGAGATGGTTAACAAGACGGAAGTCAATTGCCGCAAGATATTCAGTCGAGTCAAGAAAAAGGTGGATGAGTCATCTGCAAAAAATACCATGCAACCTACACAATCGCTTGCAGAGAAGGATCTAGTAAATCGATTTATTTCAGCCATTTCGAAAGGGAACATTCAATCACTAGTGGACATGCTTTCAGAGGATGTGATATTTGTAGCTGACGGTGGGGGGAAGGTTTCCGCGGCAATCCATTCCATTTATAGCAAAGAACGTGTGCTCAAGATTCTGAATGCCTTTTCGTCAAGTCGATTTCCAGAATCACAAGCACAGCTTGTCGAGGTTAATAATCAACCAGGGATATTGCTAACAAAAGACGGTCTACCAACAGGGGTTATTTGTTTTGAGTGGGATGATCAATCGATGACACTTCAACGAATTTACCTTATTGTCAATCCAGATAAATTGCAAAGTTTAAATGGAATTGATGTTTGACGCCTAAGGATGTCACACATTCACATCGCCAATTGTCTTGTTAGTGTCCAAATAAAAATAGCAACTGGTAGTGAACAGAGGGGATGAGGTGACCTTGAGCTTTAGTAATTATCCAGTTTGCCTAGTAGGTGTAGTTGAGCCACTAGGTTACGTCGAAATAAAGGAGGGGCCCTTGGCATTCAAAGTTGGTCAATTTCCACCAACGGAGACGGCCGCTATCATGATTGGGATGTGTAGTAGGGAACCATGTAAGCATGTAGGATTTGGGGCAGCACCCGAATCTCTTACTGTAGTTAAGAGTTTACCGCGAAGAAATGAGCGAGGAGAAAATAAGTAAAGAATGATGTCACACATGGCAGACGCCAATTGTCTTATAAGTGTTCAAAACAAAAACAAAAAACAGGAGGAATACAATTATGACACAACGTGTAAATTATATGCAGCAATCACCGGAGCTTTTCAAAGGACTGATGGCATTCAGCAACGCCGAGAAGGAAAGCGCCATTGAAGAGAAGACCCTCCATCTTGTTCACATCAGAGCATCGCAAATGAATGGGTGCGGATTCTGTCTGGACATGCACATCAAGCAAGCTAAGATCCATGGTGAGAGCGAGCTTCGCCTTTATCACACCTCAATCTGGAGGGAATCAGCGCTGTTTACGCCACGCGAACGTGCTGCACTGGCATGGACGGAGATCCTGACTAAGCTTCCTGAGCAAGGTGTGCCGGATGAATTGTATGACCGTGTTCGCGGACAGTTTTCAGAAAAAGAGATCTCGGATCTGACTTTCTCCGTCATGGCGATCAATGCTTGGAACCGCATCAACGTAGCCTTTAAGACAGTTCCTGGATCGGCTGACGCGGCCTTCGGATTGACGAAAGCAGGTCTTAGCTAATCTGTTATATCATGTATGAAAATGAAGGAGACCCGGGCAATTACGGGTCTCTTTATCATTTCGGGAAACAGTTTCCATTAGGCAGAAGGTTCATAGTGAAGTATCATTTAGAACAGGGTGATATCATATGTTCATTTCTCCTATGATGCTGTACAATGCCAAAAATAATAAGCCATTTTACAGTAAGAATCATATAGCAGAATTAAAATTAGATGGTTTACGTTGTATTCTCTCCAATATGGATAAATTGTATGTGTATACGCGACATAATGACTTGATCACACATAAATTCCCTGAGTTACTCCGATGTCCAGTGCCTGAAGGCACCATACTTGATGGTGAACTAGTCGTATTGGATGATCAAGGGAAACCTGACTTTGAAGCGATGTCCGCGAGATTTTTGTCATTAAAGAATAAGAAACCTGTGATTTTCTGTGCTTTTGATATTTTGCGATACAAAGGAATTGACGTCACCGGCTTAAGTTTGCTAAAGCGCAAAGAGTTGTTGGAGCAGGCTTTTACTGAAAATGAAAATTATAAAAGGATTGAAATGTTTGAGGGGAATGCCGTTGACTATTTTGAGCAGGTCCGCGGGCGAGGATTAGAGGGTATTATCATCAAATCCAATAAAGAGAATTCCAGTTACCACATAAATAAACGCTCCATCCAATGGCAAAAGGTCATTAATTGGACGTATGCAGATGTGTATATTTCTGGTTATAGGAAAAATAATTTTGCATTACTAGCCTCTATTGATGCAGCTGATGGATCTAAGTTTCCTGTAGGCATCGTTGAATCAGGCGTATCACCAATCCATAAAAAGGCCATAGAAAGCGTGCAGAAACGCTTGGTCTTCAAGGAAGACAAGAATTTCGCCTATATGGAGCCTCGGATCATGGCGAGGGTTAAGACTAGAAGCTGGACCCAAAGCGGTAGACTGCGTTCACCGGAATTTATGGAATTCGTTATTTAAGCATAGAGAGGCTGAAATCACCTGGGAAGAAGAGGTGACTTCAGTCTTTTCTAGTTATATTTATACCCATTCATTTACATAATCTCTACGGAACTAGAGCAGAATAGTCATACTATCGAAATGTCAGAATGTCAGGATTATGGTGAATTCGACCATGTTTTCCATAAAAAATTTACTGTTTAAATCCAAGCCCAAACTTAATAAGTCGATTGGGAAGGAAGCTCCGACTTTTAATTTTGCAGCTGAATTGGATCAAATGAATACACAATTCCTAGAAACGTTTCGCATGTTTCCTGACTTTGTAGTAGACAATTGACCACTGACGTTACGTATGGGGTTTATTATCTAAGCAGTTTGGTGGATCCAGAGATTCTGTATCAAGAAATTCTCAATCGATTAATTGAAGTCGAAGATACGCCCTCACCAGACAAGCTGGTTAATTTAATCCCAATAGGACAACTGCTGCTTGACGATAATTGGTATCATATGCAGCAACATCTTTTGCAAGGCTGGACGTATATCCACATAAGCGGCTACACCTTAGGTATTCTGGCTAAAACCAAGAAACAAAGAGAACGTAACTTATCAAAGCCGGAAAATGAAAGTCAAATTTTGGGGCCGCAAATTGCTTTTACGGAAAATTTGGAAACCAATGTTGCGCTAATCCATCAATATTTGCCGAACCCTGATTTATGCGAAATAGCTATGACTTTAGGTGAAAATACGCAAACAAGTATCCGTCTCGTCTATTTGAGGAATAGAGCCGATTTAGAAATGGTCACGCATATCTATAACAGCATACAGGCGTTGGAGCTGGAAGCGTTATTGGATGCAACGATCTTGACGCAATGGCTAGAAGATAATCCTAGCTCTGCTTTTCCGCAAATGATTACGACAGAGCGGGTGGATCGGGCGATATTTCCTCTCCTTGAGGGAAAAGTTGTGATTGTAGTTGGCGGCAGCCCGTTGGTGATTGTCTGTCCGACTACGTTCTTTGATTTTTTTAAATCGATTGAAGATTATTATTATAGATGGGCCACAGGGTTGTTTTTTCGTGGATTGCGAATCGTGGGTATTGCGATCTCCTTATTCGCAACAGCCTCGTATGTAGCTGCGCTGACGTACCATTATGAAATCATTCCACAGGCATTCTTGGTTCCTCTAGCTCAATCTCGTGCCAGAGTACCCTTTCCACCACTTGTTGAAGCGCTCATGTTGGAAACGATCATTCAGCTTTTAAGTGAAGCGGGTGCTAGACTGCCTTCTAAAGTTGGTCAGACGATGGGGATTGTTGGCGGTATTGTGATTGGACAAGCAGCGGTACAAGCGGGCTTCACCAGCAATATTCTCATCATCATCGTGGCGTTAAGCGCCTTGTCCTCGTTCACAACACCAGTGTTTGCCATGGCGAATACCATTCGGATTATCCGATTTCCGATCATCATATCCGCGGGTATCATAGGCGGTTTAGGCATCGCAATTAGCATTGCGTTTCTAATTCTGCATTTGCTGCGGCAATCCAGTCTGGGCCAACCTTATTTCTACCCTCCCTATACGATTGAAAATAAAAACAAACGAGACGGCCTCATAAGGTTCCCTTACCAATTAGCCCCGAAAAAACGCTCCGTATTCGCCAATAATGGGGACAACAACCCGAAGGGAAACACGGATATCGATGAGTAAAACACAACAAACGTATATGTATAGCAGCTTTCTACTCATGTTTATTATCCATGACGCGCTGGTGGGTGTAGGGCTTCCTGGTTATCAAAGAATTGTATTTCAAATCGCTGGCCATGATGCCTGGATTGCTGTGTTCATTGCTGGAATCATCACACAGCTAGTGGCTTGGTTGATGATTAAAACCTTGGCGAAATTCGAAAATAAGGACCTCTATGATATTCATTTGCAAGTTTACGGAAAATCTCTCGGCCATGTGGTGAATCTACTCTATATGGTGTATTTCTTATTTGCGACGATCATCGTGATGCGCAATTATATTGAAATGATTCAGGTCTGGTTATTTCCGAACGCCTCACAATGGCTGCTATCGTTATTAATCATAAGTGTCGTGTTTTATGGCGTAAATGGAGGCTTGCGAACGATTGTGGGGGCATGCTTTACTTTTGTGACCATAACAGTTTGGCTTGTCTTTCTACTGTACTTCCCTTTGATTTATGCGGAATGGACAGGGGTATTACCTATACTCGAAGCGGATCTCAAGCAATTGAGTAAGGGGGTGCTTTCGATGTCTTTTACAATGGCAGGTTTTGAAATGCTCTATTTTATTTATGCGTATGCCAAAGATAAGTCCAAAGTTCAATGGTATACCCAAATTGGTTTAATGAGTGTCAACTTGGTGTATACAGCAGTCATGTTTGTTTCGATTGTTTTCTTTAGCGGTGGCGAACTCTTGAAGACAGATTGGGCTACATTTACAATGTTGAAAATTATCAAATTTCCATTCTTGGAACGTTTTGAATACATAGGTGTTAGTTTATGGTTGTTAGTGATCGTACCTAATCTACTCATGTATAGCTGGGCGGCGACGAAGGGGCTCAAACGTACTTTTGCATGGAAACAAAAATACTGGTTGTATATATTCATGGGAATCGCCTGGCTTGCTTGTTCATTCATTGACTCCCGGAATCAGATCGATATTATTAATAATCTTTTTGCTAAATGGGTTGTCTATATTGTTTATGTATATCCCGTGGTACTCTTCGGAATTGTCCAATTTCATTTCTGGAGGCATAAGAAAAGGAGTCAGTCAGAGGTGATAGCATGAAAAGATTCAATCTTATTTTCCTTGTGGTGCTTGTATTCATTTTGGCTATCAGCATACGTTTAGAGACAAATGTGTTGGAGAAATTAGGAATGACAATCGCGGTCGGCTACGACCAAGGTGAGGGTAATAAAATTAATGCTACCTATGTGATCCATCAGATCGATCCGAATTCCAAATCCTCTGTCATGACGATTTCTTCTGAGGGATTGACCAGCAAAGGAGCACGTGTTGCTGCGAACCGTAAATCGAGTAAGAGAGTCGTTTCAGGTCAGCTTCGGGTCGCTATTTATGATTTCAAACTTGCCCAGGCAGGACTTCTGCCGTTGGTAGACACCTTATTCCGGGATGCCTCTATCGCCAGTACCGTTTATATGGCCGTCAGCAAAGACAGTGCAGAAGATCTATTAATGCATAAATATCCGCAGTTCCCAGATGTAGGATCATATATTGTGGATAACATCCATCAGAATATCATCGGAGAACAGATAGTGTCAGGAACACTGCATGAATTTCTATCCGCTTTATATTCCACGGCAGATCCTATGGTACCGCTTCTTCAAAGAAAAGGTGATGCTGTAGAACTCAAAGATGTGGCTGTTTTCAGTGGCGATAAAATGGTAGGAACCGTGGATCCCAAGGAGGCTTTCTTTCTTAAGACGATTCGCGATCGGTATAAGGCAGGGAGTATAGAACTATCTTTAGACGCGAATGAGATGGGGGATATCATTAAAGATAGTAAGGATAAGACGGTGCGGGTCGTTATTGAGAATATAACTAGCGAAAGCAGTAAAAAGTTGATCAGCCAGAACCCACTTAAGTTTCAGGTTAATATCAAATTGAGGGGAATGCTTACGGAAAGTTCTGCGCAGCTTGATCTTGGCCAAGCCAGTGTTATTCAAACCCTGCAAAAACAAATGAATGATAAATCTAAAGAGCATGTACATGCGTTGTTAAAGAAATTAACGTCCTTAGATTCGGATCCGATCGGATTTGGAGAACTCTACCGAAGTCGAGTTTACCACTCGAACCTGACAAGCGATGCATGGCATGAGATGTATAAAACGGCTTCGTATGATGTCCATGTCGACATGAGAATCGTGCGGTTGGGACAAATACAATAGCCTTCCAAGTTTATGTGTGCATGTTCAGCACATGACCTGGAAGGTTTTTTGTTATTTTACAAGTGAAAATAACCCGATAAAAAAGCTGAAACCCATGTGTATCAACGGTTTCAGCCTTTTTATTTTAACGTATTCTGGGCAATGGTAAGTGAACTGGAATTTATTCGTCAGAATTTTTACGGATGACTGTAATGAGTACTGAGGTTCGGTTTTCCTCCTCCATCTGCTGAATAATCTCGAGCAAATAAATGGCAGCACTATAGTTTGCCCGATCAACGCATTCGCGGATGAGTTCAATAACGTCTTGCTTGGATGCCAAATAGTATAGCTGCATATGACCACTTCCCCGAACGAGACCTTTCAAAATAATTTATGCAAAGCATTCATTCCGGGTATGGGCATCGGCTGACTAAATTTTTTATGAAGCTAAGGGAACGAACTTCGTGTAAATCCCATCCCACTCCCATCTTTCCAAAAACCGTATAACATGATATATTAATATCAACATATGATATAACATTTGGTTGGGTGTAGGGAGTGGGGAGCAATGTCGACAGATTCAAGACCCATTTATGAGCGGATTTATGAAACGCTGCGGGAAGAGATTCTACAACGCAAATATAACATTGGAGACCGCGTTCCTTCTGAGAAGGAATTGGCCGATGACTATAACGTGAGCCGGATCACGAGTAAAAAAGCATTAGAAATGCTGGCGGAAGTAGGACTGATCGTCCGGAAGCCGGGGAAGGGCTCTTTTGTTGCGGATGAAAGCGAGCCTTCTGCAGAAGCGTTGTCTTCCGAGGATCGGGCCAAACATACGCTGATTGGCCTGGTCATCACGGATTTCGGCAATACGTTCGGAACGGAAATGATTTACGGCATGGAGCGTGCCTCGGCCGACAACGATAGCTTCCTTGTGCTGCGCCGTTCATTCGGCATGCCTGAGAATGAAGAGAAAGCGATTCGCTCGTTTCTCGAATTAGGTGTGGACGGGATCATTGTATTTCCTGCGCAAGGGGAGTTCTACAATGCGGAAATCCTGAAGCTAGTCATTCAGCAGTTCCCGTTAGTGCTGGTGGACCGTCACCTCAAAGGCGTAGCTGCGGCTTCGATCAGTACCGATAACATCAGTGCTGCGCGCACAGGTACGGATTATTTGCTTGATTTGGGCCATAAGCAAATCTGCTTACTTACGCCGCCGCCGATGGATACAACAGCGATCGAAGATCGGATCGAAGGCTTCGTACGCGCTCATGCGGAACGCGGAGTTCTCGTGGACCGATCCCTGTGGTTGGACGAAATTACGTCGACACTTCCGAATTCGTTTCATCAGCCCAACATTGATCAAGATATTGACATGATCAAGGAGCATTTGCGGAGCAATCCGCACATTACAGCCTTATTCGCGATGGAATATAATATAGCCTTGCTAGCTAAGGCAGCGGTGGAGCAAATGGGACTCCAGATACCAGGGGACATTTCTATCCTATGTTTCGATAGTCCACCAACTACGCTGGGCAGCGGCTATCGGTTTACACACATGATTCAGAATGAGGATGAAATCGGTAAGCTGGCTGTTGAGAACGTGCTGAAGCTCAAGCGCGGCGAGAAGGTGTCGAATAAAACGACGTTGGATGCCAAGCTGATCATCGGAGAGTCGACAGGTCCAGCTAGATGACCGGAACACCATGCAGCCTAATAATAAACCTACACCAGAGATTGCTAACCTAGCAATCTCTTTTTTATTGATTGATATATTAATTAAATTAAATGGTATGCAAATAATATAATAAATACATATTGACATAATCTTAGACGGTCGCCTATAATCATAAATGTAAGCGTTTTATTTCCAAGTTAAGGGGGATGATTCACCCGATGAGGAAATCTGCTATGCTGCCGACATCTATGTACAATCTCATTGAACATGTTAGTAAAGAACTTTATTAGCTAGATCGGCCGAAGCTGGCTGCCATGTTTGGCGAATGCTTCGCGAATACATTTCAAACCACGATTGGGCAGCTGGAAGACGGTTCAACGTTCGTTATAACAGGTGACATACCAGCTATGTGGCTGCGCGATTCTTCAGCCCAAGTTCGGACGTATCTCCTGCTAGCACAAAAAGATCCCCTCATCGCCGATATGATTGAAGGTGTCGTGAGGAGGCAAGTTCAGTATATTGGGCTTGATCCATACGCGAATGCCTTCAATAAAGAACCCCATGGCGCAGGCCACCAGCAGGACATCACACCAATGAGCCCATGGATTTGGGAACGTAAATATGAAATTGATTCTCTCTGCTACCCCATTCAGCTCAGTTACTTCTTATGGAAGGTAACGGGCCGAACCTCTCATTTTACTCACGAATATCGAGCAGCCGTTCTTTCCATACTTCAGCTTTGGCGAGTAGAGCAAGCGCATGAAACCCACTCCACCTATCGCTTCCAACGGATGAACTGTCCACCTACAGATACCTTAACAAGAGAAGGACTTGGCAGCGAAGTTGGTTATACCGGCATGACCTGGTCTGGTTTTCGCCCTAGTGACGACGCTTGCACATATGGTTATTTGGTGCCATCGAACATGTTCGCCGTCGTGGTGCTTGGCTACCTTGCCGAGATCGCGGATAAAGTTTGGATGGATCGAGCGGTAAGTGACGAAGCCCTTCAATTAGCCGGCGAAATTAGAGATGGCATTGAAGCATACGGAACCATCCCGCATCCTTCGTTAGGTGTCATGTACGCTTACGAGACGGACGGCCTCGGAGGCTACCATCTAATGGATGATGCCAATGTCCCCAGCTTGCTCTCCATACCCTACTTAGGCTACACGGACATATCAGATCCGACCTATCAGCGCACGCGGAGCTTCATTTTAAGTGAAGAGAATCCTTACTTTTATCAGGGGAAAGCTGCGGAAGGCATTGGCAGTCCGCACACACCAGAGCGTTACATATGGCCGATTTCACTTGCGATTCAAGGACTTACGGCTTCTAGCCAACAAGAAAAGCTTCGACTATTGGATCTATTAGCAGCTACAGATGCAGGAACAGGATTTATGCATGAAGGCTTTCATGTGAACGATCCTGAGAAGTTTACGCGACCTTGGTTCTCGTGGGCAAACGCGATGTTTAGTGAACTGGTCTTGGATGTGTGTGGTCTTTCGATTATGCAAATAGTTCGGTCATCAAGCTAGGTTATGTGGGGGTAACCCCTTTTAACATAGGCATGGAAAAAGTAGTCTTTCATATAAAGGGAGGAAGAATCATGAAAAAATGGATGACTGTCATTACCGTAGTGACACTAACGCTTAGCTTAGCAGCATGTTCATCGAAAACAGACACGAATCAAACGACTGCAACTACGAAGCCTGAGGGGACGACGGCACCCGCAACTTCGGCGTCAACTGCACCAGCCGCTAAAGCACCGGTAGAAATCACCTTTTGGGGTGACTGGGGTGGAGAAGGTGAGAAGCAATTCGTCATGATGGCGGATGTCTTCAATAAGTCACAGGACAAAATCAAAGTGAAATACGTACTGCAGGAAGACATGATTACGAAATTTCTGACTGCTGCGACCTCGGGCGGTTCTCCGGATGTGATGTTCTGGGATAGATGGCGGACTTCCCTCTACGCCTCCAAGAATGTTCTTCATCCCATCGATGAATATATGAAGAGAGATAACATTAAGCGAACGGATTACTACGATGAAGCGCTTAAAGAACTGTCTGCTGGCGATAAACTGTACGGTCTTCCTTTAACAGTTGATGCAAGAGCACTCTTTTATAATAAGAAATTATTCGCTGAAAAAGGGCTGCAACCGCCAAAAACGTGGGAAGAGCTGGAGAACGCGGCTAAGCAGTTGACCGTATGGGAAGGCGATAAGCTGGTTCGATCTGGGATGTCGATGAATGATAATGGCCTGTTCAATATGTGGCTGCAGCAAGCAGGCGGCTCCATGGTAACTAGCGATATGAAGAAAACGAACTTCAACAATGACCAAGGTAAGCAGGTACTGGATTTCTGGGATAAACTGATCAACAAAGATAAGGTATATAAAGTTGGTTTTGAAAAAGGGTTAGGGGAAGGCACCGATGCCTTCGTCACAGGTAAAGTAGCGATGACCTATACAGGTCCTTGGATGTTGTCTACGTATAAAAAGTATGGCAAAGAGCTTGATTTCGGTGTTGTTCCTCCACCAACTGGACCTGGAGGCGGCAAAGGAAGCGTCATGGGCGGCTTCGGTCTCGTGATCCCTGCGGGCTCTAAGCACAAAGAAGAGGCATGGGAATTCGAGAAATGGTGGTTAGCGAATAAAGACAATGCGCTTCTTTGGGCCAAAACAAGTATGAACCTTCCTGGCTTCAAGCCAGCGATGCAGGATCCGTTCTTCAAGGATGACCCGAACTGGAAGCCATTCATGGATACGCTGGAATTCGCGAAGATTCGTCCGCAGCACCCTGGTTATTCCGTCATGGAAGTGGATGGCTTGATGCCGAATCTGGATCTATTCGTTCAAGGCAAACAGGACGCGGCAACGACGCTGAAAAAGGGGCAAGAACAAGGAGATAAGCTGCTGGATCAGAACGCGGCAGGTAAGTAAATAGATGCACAAGGGGAAGGTGATCCTGTCCTTCCCCTTTCTTGTAAGGAGGAAATCTATGGCATCCGTCAGCAAGCTTAGCCGGCATCAAGCAAGAATGGGATATTTTTTCATTACGCCGACAATATTCCTGTTTGTCATATTTACCGTAATTCCCGTGATTATGGCGCTGTACCTGAGCTTTACGAATTATGACATCGTAAGCAAAAATGATTTTGTAGGCTTGGCAAATTATAAGCGACTCGTGGATGATCCTACATTTTGGACGACATTGAAAAATGTGTTGTTCTATTCGGTGCTGTATATTCCCTTGAATATCGCCATTTCGTTGTCCATGGCTGTGCTCTTTATGCGCAAACGGATCGGTGTGAAATTATTCCGCACAGCAGGTTATTTACCAACGCTAACATCAGGCGTTGCAGCTGCAACGGTCTGGATTTGGCTGCTGAATCCTGAGTTCGGACTTGTGAATGAGCTGCTGAGTAAAGTTGGCATTACTGGACCCTCGTGGCTGGCAGAAATGCCCTATGCGATGATCTCCATCGTATTCGTGACCTTATGGCAATCCGTTGGTGCGAACATGATCATTTATTTAGCCGGACTGAACGGTGTTCCCGAGCATCTGTACGAATCAGGGAAGCTGGATGGCGCGAATGGTTGGCAATCGTTCCGTTACATCACTTGGCCTGTTCTAAGGCCGACGACTTTTTTTGTAAGCACGATGGCGATTATTGGCGCTCTTCAGCTCTTCGATCAAGCCTATGTCTTGACCAAAGGTGGTCCTGCAAACTCGACCAAGACGACCGTGTACTATATTTATCAGCAAGGATTTGGGCAGTTGCAAATGGGGTATGCCGACGCAATGGCTTTCGCTTTATCGCTTCTGATCTTAGTATTCTCGCTTATGAATATGAAGCTTAACAAAGAAGAAGATGCCATGTTGTAGGAGGGATGGACAATGAAACCCAATTATTTGTATACGACGATTTTGTACCTCATTTCCATCGCAGTCTGCCTAGTCATGGTTATCCCTTTTGTATGGAGTTTGGTCACTTCAGTTAGGCCGGATGAAGAGATTTTCATGCTGCCGATCAGGTGGATTCCTTCCAGCTTGACGATTTCGCATTACACGAAAGCTTTCGACTTAGTCCCGTTTGGACTGTATTTCAAGAATTCGTTTTACTTGGCCTTTATGGGCGTACTGTTTAACCTATTGTTAGGTTCATTGAGCGGGTATGCGTTCGCTAAGCTTCGATTCAGAGGCCGTGATACGATGTTCAAAATATTGCTCGCCGCCATGATGATTCCTGGTGTCGTCACCCTGATCCCGCAGTTTTTTGTGCTCAAGCATATCCCCTTCGTTGGCGGGAATGACTGGCTTGGCGGAGGCGGGAATGGACTATTGAATACGTTCTGGGCGGTTATTTTGCCAGGAGCTTCGGGATCATTCGCCGTATTTTTCATGCGGCAGTTTTTCGTATCCTTACCAAGTGATTTGCAAGAGGTGTCACGCATCGAGGGGAGCGGGGAGCTGCGCATTTATTGGAACATTTATATGCCGCTCGCGAAGCCGGCTTTGGCGACATTAGGCATTTTCACCTTTCAGGCAGGCTGGAATAGCTTCCTCGGCCCGCTCATTATGCTGAACGATCCCGCTAAGAAAACAATTCAGTTAGGCTTAGCTGCATTTACGTATAACAAGCAGGTTGATTTCGGACCTTTGATGGCAGGGGCTTTAATTGCCGTCGTTCCCATTCTGATCCTCTTCCTCCTCTTACAGAAGTATTTCGTACAAGGGATTGCTTTTACAGGGACCAAGGGATAAGACGCAAGTCAGACTCGAAGGTGAATGCGATTGAACAAACGATGGAGCATGCGAATAGCCCTAGCGGCTGTCGGGATAGGGATAATCATAGTGGCGATCTGGGGAGTGATGAACATGGGGAATGAACATATCGTGACGGACGGACAGATGAATGAAGAAGCCAAGACAGAAACCTGGGAGAATCGAGCAGCATTGGCGCAAGCAGGGTTAATGAAGCAATATTGGAACAGCAAGCGGAACTTATTCGATAATTTATCGCCATGCAACGATTTATGCAATGAGAAATTTCACTATTGGTGGCAAGCTCATGGCGTAGATACGCTGGTGGATGCTTATGTAAGAACGGGAGAAAGCGAAGTTAAAGGCTATTTGGCCAATATGTATCAAGGTATGTTAGATCGCAACGGCGGGGCTTGGCCCAATGATTTCTATGATGATATGGAATGGCTAGCGATAGCATGGCTTCGAGCTTATGAGGCGACAGGCGAAGACAAGTATAAACAAGCGGCACTGCTGCTATGGGAAGATATTAAGACAGGGTGGAACGAGGAGCAAGGCGGGGGTATTGCGTGGCGTAAGCCGCAGATGGATTATAAGAATACACCGGCGAATGCCCCAGCTGTCATCCTAGCCGCTAGATTGTATCAGCAGTTTGGCAATGCGGAAGACCTGGTATGGGCGCGTAAGATCTACGACTGGCAGAAGGCGAACCTCGTGGATCCCGAGTCTGGCTTCGTATGGGACGGGAAGAACCGTGAGGGCGACGGCAAGATCGATAAGAGCTGGGAGTTCTCTTACTGCCAAGGTGTTTACATAGGAGCGGGCGTTGAGTTGTTCCGAGCAACGGGAGATAAGGTCTATTTGGCGGATGCATCGCGAACCGCTCAAGCTTCGAAAGCTAGACTGACCAGCCCGATCACGGGCATGCTGCCTAGTGAAAGCAATGGCGATGGCGGCCTGTTCAAGGGCATATTTGTCCGCTATTTGGCCGAACTCGTGCTAGTGGACCCCAGTCAAAAGGAATCCCTTGACCTCTTAGTAACCAATGCGAATAGCCTCTGGGCTTACGGGAGAAATGAGCAACGCATGATGTTCAGCAAGTCGTGGGCCACTTCGCCGGAACCAGCGGAGGACTTAAGCGTTAATCTAAGCGGCGTCATGCTGTTGGAGAGACTGGCTGTATTAGAGAAGAAGGGATTGCTTGTCTATTGAGGGATAGGTTAAAAATTTGCACTAGTCAAATAATGTAAGATGCTTTAAGCTTGACTCATTGATTGTGATGAGGAGGGCTTATTGAAGATGGAAATCAAATTATTTAAAGCATTGTGGGGCATGGAAGGTTCGCTAGAGTCCCAGTTTGAGCGAATTGCAGCAGCAGGGTATGTGGGAATCGAGGCACCGATGCCGACACTTGCCGATGAAGATCAGTTCCGGAAGCTGTTAGAACAACATCAGCTGGAGTATATAGCCATGGTATTTACCGCTGGGCCTGACCACATTGCTTCCTTTGGAGAGCAAGTGGCACGTGCGGTTACATTTCGCCCCACCAGCATTACTTCACACAGCGGCAAGGATGCTATGCCATTTGAAGAGCAAGTCGCATTCTATCGTGAAGCTGCTGCTATTGAGAAGCAATATGGGATTGCGATTGGGCATGAGACTCACCGTGGTCGCACGTTGTTCAATCCTTGGGAAACCGGCAGGCTGCTGGATGCAGTGCCTGAGATCAAGCTAACAGCTGATTACAGCCACTGGTGCTGTGTAACGGAGACTACGCTTGAGAGTCAAGAAGAGAATCTGCGCAAGTCCTTCTCACGCGTTCAGCATATTCACGGCCGCGTAGGTTACGCACAGGGACCGCAGGTACCAGATCCGCGAGCACCAGAGTATGCGCATGAATTGCAGCGGCATTTGAGCTGGTGGGACAGCATCATCCAAACGCACCAGGAGCAAGGCAGAACGACAGTTACCTTTACGCCAGAGTTTGGGCCTCCAGGATATTTGCACACCTTGCCGTTCACGAATCAACCTGTTGCAGATTTATGGGAAGTCTGCCTTTGGATGGGAAAACATTTCAAAGGACAATATAAGAGTATCTAATCCTACTACTCTCAGTTGAAGGAAAACATCATGCTGCTAAGAAAAATACAGAAAATGCCTGCCTCAAGACTTATTGTTATCGCCTATATGATTGGAATACTTCTTATTGCCGTCCTTCTTAAATTACCTATCAGCTTACAACCGGGCGCCACAATCTCCTTTGTGGACGCCCTCTTTACGTCAGTAAGCGCAGTTAGCGTTACTGGCCTGACGACTGTAGGCATCAAAGATACGCTAAGCGGCTTTGGCATTGGTGTACTCATCATTGCCTTTCAGTTCGGTGGTATCGGCGTTATGACGCTGGGAAGCTTCTATTGGCTACTGTTCAGGCAGGAAATTGGGCTGCTCCAGCGCAAAATGATTATGATTGACCAGAACCGCAACAATCTATCGGGATTGGTTCAGTTAATGCAGCTCGTACTGGGCTTTACGCTGATTCTGGAAGCCATAAGTACGTTGGCTTTTGGTCTGTACTTCTACTTTGCCGGCAAGTATGAGTCCATTGGGTCAGCCTTGTACTATGGGATGTTTCACACCATTTCGGCCTTCACGAATGCTGGGTTTGATCTGTTTGGTAATTCCTTGCTCGATTATTCGGAAGACTATTTCGTCCAAGTACTCACGATGTTCTTGATCATACTGGGAGGCATCGGGTTTCCTGTGCTTGCCGAATTACGAGAATATTTGCGGAGGGGAGATACCAAATTCCGCTTTTCCCTGTTTACCAAGCTGACGGTTGCGACGACATCCGTCTTGCTGCTGTTCGGTACCGCTGGCTTCTGGTTGTCGGAGAGGTCTCATGCTTTGGCTGAGATGAGCTGGCATGGGAAAATACTCAGCTCATTGTTCACATCGGTTACCTCTCGCAGCGCGGGACTTACAACGCTGGATATGTCCACAATTACAGAAGCAAGCTTGCTGCTTCTTTCCATTCTGATGTTTATTGGGGCAAGCCCATCAAGTATGGGGGGCGGAGTACGAACGACGACGGTGACCGTTATCGTATTGGCACTGATTTCTTATGCGCGCGGGGAGAAGGAGCCGAAGATCTTTGGGCGGACGATTTCCCAAGAGGACTCGCTTAAGAGCTTTGTGTTTTTTCTCACCGGTATTGCATTGGTTATTGCCGGAGTATTCGTATTGCTGCTAGCGGAGTCGCATCGTTGGGGAGTGTCCGCTATTCTTTTCGAGATTGCCTCGGCATTCGGAACATGCGGCTTATCCACGGGCATAACAACCGAGCTAAGCAGTGCTAGTAAAATTACGCTCATCGTGCTTATGTTCATCGGACGCATCGGGCTGTTCCTGTTTTACTCCCTATTTACCAATGGGAAGAAGAAACCGCTCATCCGGTATCCGGAGGAGAAGCTGATCATCGGGTGATCCGCTATACGAATATTAACCGAGGTAGATCATTGATCTGCCTCGGTTTTCTGTTGATACATGTGTGAGCAGGTTACGTCTCTTGTGTGTTTTTGGGTACAACTTTGTTAGTTTTGGATACTTACAGGCCTCTTCTTGCTCCGTATAATTGGTAGTATTGAGAGCAATCATCCCTGAGGGCAAGAGGAGGTTCATACAATTATGAAATATACACGTTTTGCGGGATCAACCGATCAGGTTTCACGACTTGGCTTTGGAGCTATGGGCTTAGGCGGTTCATTCGGTACCTTTGACGAAGCCTATTTGATTCAATCTGTGCTGCATAGCTTGGAGCAAGGTGTCAACTTGATTGATACAGCGCGCGCTTATGGAGAGTCGGAACGAATTGTCGGACTGGCACTGAAGCAGTGGCGGGGAGAACGTCCTTTTGTCACCTCGAAAATACAATCCCTAGGGCCTGGGTCGATCGGATGGGGAACGCATATCCCTGTTGAAACCGCTTACCCGCAAGGCTGGCTGCGTGAAAGCACCGAAATTTCACTCAAGCAGCTGGGGCTTGAAACGATCGATCTTATGCAGCTCCACCAATATTGGCCGCAATGGGATAAGAAGGACTACTGGATGGAAGAATTACTCCGTCTGAAAGAGGAAGGAAAGATTCGTTTCATTGGTATCTCCATTCCAGATCAACGTCATGATATCGCACTTAGCCTTGTACAGAGCGGTAAGATTGATGCGGTGCAGACCGTATTCAACATCTTCGATCCACTGCCGCTCGATTGCTTAATTCCATTCTGTGAGGAGCAACAAGTGGCATTTCTCGCTCGTTGTGTGATGGATGAGGGCGGTCTGACAGGCTTCTTAACGAAAGATACGCAATTCGAGAATACCGATTATAGGAAATCCTACTTCGAATATGTGCCGCGCGAAATGTATATCGAACGGGTTGATCGCCTACGTAAATTCATTCCTGATTACGCCGATAGTCTTGCTGAATTGGCAATTAAATTCGTCTTGCAGCATCCTGCTGTAACGACAGCGCTTGTTTCCATGCATGTACAGGAGCAAGCCACTCAGAACATTGCAGCGCTATCGAAAGCTCCGCTTCCAGCTGACGTATTCGAAGAAATACGGAGATACCATCGGTGGGTGCGAAACTTTTATGACACGAAATTCTGGTAAGCTTATGAAAGTGCTATGGTCAGAGCTTCTGCCCTATGAGTTTAAGCAGCGGCTATCCGCCTGCCCCATCGTCTATCTCCCGTTAGGCATTTGCGAACCGCATGGTCAGATTAGCGCACTCGGGTTAGACACGTTGAAGGCAGAATGGCTTTGTGTGGAAGCAGCTAAGCGTGCAGGAGGGATCGTTGCGCCCTCACTAAGCTACCACATTCACGAGTCAGGCTATCATGCCCAGTGGCTGGAGGAGGTAGTCGGCGAGGAGCAGGCGCATATGACCGCCATGCCACCGCATGTGCTGCTGCATTTTTTCTTATATCAATTGCGAGCGTTCGCAGGAGCGGGTTTTCGATCCATTGTTGTCCTGACCGGGCATGGTGGCGGGAATGAGCTCGACCTCCGAAGAGTAAGCGAAGTGTTCATGCGGGAGACGGGGGTAACGATCTGGGTCGGTACCGATGTTCAGCTTGTCCAGGATCAATTTCAGGGTGATCACGCTGGGAAATATGAGATTTCACAGCTCATGTTCTTACATCCCGAGCTGATTGATTTCTCCCAGCTTAGGCGACAAACCGAAGAAGGAGCAGGCGGCCGCTTAGCACTTGGCGAAGATGCGATGGAGGCGAGTGCGGAGCAGGGTGCCCGCATCATGGAGGCATGCTTGGCGCAGCTGTGCGGGCTTGTTACAGATCATGCCGCTATCTTGCAGCGGAGCGAAGTCCCTTCTCTGCCTAGGCTGCTCTCCTATGAAGAAACGGAGTTCATATGGGAACAGGCAAAGCTTCAAGGACCATGGGTCACATCACGACCTCGTTCTGGTCAGAAGAGTGTGTCAGAGTCATCCCAGTGGAAAATTTTTGAATACCAGATGTTGTAAAATGTTATAATAAGACGAAGACGCAGCCTAGGAGCTTTCTGTGGCTGCTTTTCTTATGAATTATGGGGAATTATGACTGCAGAAGTCGAATTCACAAATAATTTAACTAGGAAAGTGAAACGTGATTCAATTTCATGCGTATCAGATAAGGGAGTTCACTAAAACAGGTAAGCGAAGGGAGGTGACCTCGTTGACAGTTAGTTTGGTCAAAGGTCAAAAAGTCGATTTAACAAAAGGTAACGCAGGTCTTGCTAAAGTTGTGGTTGGGTTAGGTTGGGATCCTGCTGTTGTTGAGAAAAAGGGTTTCTTCGGTTCGAAGAAGACAGCGGTTCAAATCGATTGTGACGCGTCCGTTCTCCTATTGGATGAAAAGGGAAGAATAACCAAAGAGAAAAACGTGGTTTACTTTGCAAACCTGCAAAGCCCAGATGGTTCAGTCGTTCACTCTGGTGACAACCGTACTGGCGATGGTGATGGCGATGATGAGCAGATTACCATTAATTTAGGACAAGTTCCCGCGGATGTGAGTAAGATCGTGTTCGTCGTGAATATTTATGACTGTGTGAATAGAAAGCAAGATTTCGGTCTTATTCAATCAGCCTATATTCGCGTATTGAATGGTTCGAATCAACAAGAGTTAGTTAAGTTTAACTTATCTGACGACTATTCAGGCAAATCTTCCCTCATTGTTGGTGAAATTTATCGCCATAGCGGCGAATGGAAATTCAGTGCAATTGGTGAAGGCAGTACAGACACAACCATTGGACAATTGGTGAAAAGATATCAATAATGGCACAGCCAAATCTTATTTAAAGAGAGGTTATTCAAATGTCTATTTCATTATCTAAAGGTCAGAAAGTCGATTTGACGAAAACAAACCCAGGTTTGACGAAAGTTATCGTTGGTCTTGGTTGGGATACGAACAAATACGATGGCGGCAAGGATTTCGATTTGGATGCTTCCATTTTTGCAGCGAATGCTGCGGGTAAAGTTGGAAATGAATCTGATTTCATTTTCTACAACAATCGTCAAAACGCGAACGGTTCTATCGTACACAAAGGTGACAATCGTACGGGTGCTGGCGATGGCGACGATGAAGTCATCAGCGTTGATCTGAGTGCGGTACCGGCAGAAACGGAAAAAATTGCTTTCTGTATTACGATTCATGATGCAGAAGCAAGATCGCAAAATTTTGGACAAGTCTCCAACGCATACGTACGTGTACTTAACGAAGGATCTGGCGCGGAATTGATTCGTTTCGATCTTGGCGAGGATTTCTCCGTTGAAACAGGTGTTGTGATCGGTGAGCTTTACCGTCATAGCGGTGAGTGGAAATTCAGCGCAATCGGCAGCGGATACAAAGACGGTCTTGCAGGGTTGGCACGCGATTACGGTTTGCAAACTTCCTAAGATTCAAGTCTTAATGAAATAGGGTGGTGCTTTTCTAAGCATCACCTTCCCTACTCTTCTGAATCAATTCGACTCGAGAAATGGTGTTCACATGACCAGCTTTGTTGTGTTATGAATTGGAAATCAATGCTCCGAGGACAATGTACGTTATATTCGGAGAATGATATAGATGGGGCTAGATCATGAGAAACAGCTAATAAAACAGGGGGTCCACCTTAATGTCAGACTTTTTTCAAAGTTTTGTAGATAATTTCATGAATTTTTTTAGCTGGGACGTGCTCTCGGCTACACTTACAGATCCCGTAAACTGGGGGATTATCGGAACACTAGTTCTTCTTGAAGGATTACTTTCCGCTGATAATGCGCTAGTATTAGCCGTGATGGTAAAGCACTTACCGAAAGCACAGCAGAAGAGAGCGTTATTCTACGGTTTGTTAGGTGCTTACATATTTAGATTTATCGCCATCGGTGTTGGTACGTTCTTAGTACAGATTACCTGGATTAAGGTAGGTGGGGGCGCGTATCTACTTTGGATTGCATATAGTAATCTCTTTTTGAAGAAACACAACGATGAAGGCGGGGAAGTCAAGAACAAAGGTCTTTCCTTCTGGCGTACGGTGCTTGCGGTAGAAATCATGGATATTGCCTTCAGTGTAGACAGCGTGTTGGCTGCATTTGGTGTAAGTGACAAGGTGTGGGTATTATTCCTTGGTGGTATCTTAGGCGTTCTCATGATGAGAGGCGTGGCACAAGTCTTCTTGAAGCTCATAGACAAGATACCGGAATTGGAAAAAACAGCGTTTATTTTAATTATCGTTATTGGTCTTAAAATGATTGCTGGAGCATTCGGTTTCCACATCTCACACGTGATCTTCTTCTCCGTCATTATTGCCTTGTTCGGAGGAACGATTATTCTAAGCATGCTTCGCAAAAAGGACAAGTCTGGATCTGTAAAAGAATCATAAGAATAGCAAATGAACAGTCCCTCCTTTAAGGAGGGATTGTTTCTTAAAAGAGGGAGGAATCGGCATGCGATATTTCAATTATTTAACAGCGGATGAAGAGAAAGCTTTATTTTACTTACCGCCGAATTCCTTCCATAATCATTCGCACAAAGACATTTTAGCTCATTCCGTTGGTGCTGCCTTGTACATGCCAGCGACTCGCCGTACGTTTGCAGAAGATATTGCCTTTGGTAAAATTGAAGGCTTAGTATCCGTAGTTCTTGATTTAGAGGATGCCGTTGGTGATAACGAAGTGCATGCTGCGGAGGATTCACTTATCGGACAAATGAACCAGATCGCCCATTGGATTGATGTTGGTATTTTAAACAATGATAATCTGCCGCTAATATTCGTTCGCGTAAGAAGCGTGAATCAATTGAATTATGTGCTGGAGAGGCTGGAGGAGAATGTAGCCCTTCTAACGGGCATTGTATTTCCGAAATTTACTGTAGACAATGGCGAGGATTATTTTCAAGTTCTAGAAAATTACAATGATGAGAAATCGGAAACAGCACCAACTTTGTACGGATTACCGATTCTGGAATCTGCCTCGATTATTTATAAAGAAAGCCGCACTTCTACTTTACTAGCAATTAATGACATTATCACGAAGTTTAAAGATTTGGTCTTGAATATCCGAATTGGAGCTACAGATTTTTCAAGCTTATTTGGTCTGAGAAGAAGTTCGGACAGAACCATTTATGACATTGCGCCTATTCGGGATTGTGTCGCTGATATTATTAATATTTTTGGACGAATGGAAGCTTGCAACGTGATCTCTGGACCTGTGTGGGAATATTTCCCTACGAAAGGACTCATTCACGAAGTGATGTTGGATAAGGAAAATGGCATGATCGGCAAAACCATTATACATCCCACGCACATTAAGCCGGTTCAGTCGCTCTATGCGGTCACACATGAAGAGTATACAGATGCGACGAGCATTCTGATTAATCATCATGGCGACCTTGGGGTGATGAAGAGCGCCTACGGCAATAAGATGAATGAATTCAAACCCCATTTCAATTGGGCGAAACGTATTCTGGTAAGATCACAAATATATGGGGTGCTGCATGAACAACAATCCTTTGAAGGACTATTCAGTAGGCCTGACCGAGCGTACGTATAAAATCGCAGGCGATCTTGAGCTTCACGTCACTGTGACCTCCAATCCCCATAACATCCCGCTGGATGCGCTATTCGCGATGGCGGCGAGAATTAATAAGAAACGATCTTTTTTGTTCGTGAGTAAGGTGCTCGGCAAGCATATCCCGGTGAATCCGTACACTTCACTGTTAAGTGGAACTACTTTAGCGTTGCTGCTGGAGCAAGCTTTACAGGGGACGAAGACAGAAGAGAAGGTGCAGCAAGCAATTGCGGGGCTCGTATATCCGGAGAAAGCAGAAACAGCCTATAAAACAATCATGTCTGAGCGCATACAGCTTCAGCAGCCCATCGCTTTCATCGGGTTTGCTGAGACAGCGACGGCCATTGGTCATGCGGTATATGAGGCTTTTGGACAGGGAAGTCATTATTTACATACGACACGTGAAGTGATTGATGAATCACCGACCATCCTTCAGTTTGAAGAGGAGCATTCGCATGCCATGGCACACTATGGCTATTCGGACGACCCTGCGATGCTTGCGCAGCCCGAAATTCTTGTCCTCGTCGATGATGAGATTACAACGGGCAAAACCTCACTTAATATTATTCGCGATCTGCAAGGGAAATATCCCAAGAAAGTCTACTATGTGTTAGCATTGCTCGATTGGCGCAAAGAGGAAGACATCTTGCAATTTGCTCAATTGGAGCAGGAATTAAACATCACGATCCATGTCATTTCACTGATACGAGGGAGGACGACTGTATTTGGCTCAAGCGAGAGCTTAGCCTTGCAAGCACCTAGCCCTTTGCAAGAGGAACGAACAGGAACCCTGCAAATCGCCTATGTGAATCAACTATTCTCACACGCGCCATTTGCTGGTAATCGTCCTTATTTGCAGCATAGTGGAAGATTCGGTCTGACACCTCCGAATAACCGGCAATTGGATCGTTCCATCACGCAAACAGCAGAGCGGCTCAAACGTATGCGTACGGGGATCAAGACACTCTGCGTGGGTACGGGAGAGTTCATGTATATTCCAATGCGCATTGCGGCTGAAATGGGGGCAGGGGTGTCTTATCAATCGACGACACGCAGCCCGATTCATGTCATTGAACAAGATGACTATGCGGTGAAATACGGTCATGCTTTTCCTTCCCCAGAGGATGAACATGTCGTGCACTTCTTCTACAACATCCCGAACGGCATGTATCAGGAACTCTTTCTGTTCATGGAAAGAGAGGCCTCGCCATCTGCGATGGATCCCATCCTGCGAATCCTCCAAACAAGGGGGCTGCACACCTTGCATATCGTCTTCTTTTCACCGCAGACAGTCGATTGGAAGGAGGCTAAAGTATGGAAGCTTGGCGAACCCGACCAATAGATGAGCCGCAACCGATGGGCAGCTATTCGCCTGCTGATGTGACATTTCTACTGAAGGATGTCAGCGAGGTACAGCTGGAAGTCGCCTTAGATGCCAGAGAACGTGCCATCCAGTCCGGCACGCACTACTCGGAAATGCTTCCACAAGAGCATCTGCCAGCCTCCGATTATTTGAATTTATATCAAGACACGCTTAAACTGTCTGCAGCGAAGGTAGCTGTATCCGTTGGGGCTGTGGCCGAACTTATCCGAGCAAAGAAGGGGCCGAATACGGTTCTGGTTTCCTTGGCTAGGGCGGGCACGCCTGTCGGTATTCTGATTAAGCGATATCTTCAGGATATTCATGGCCTTGATTTTCCCCACTATAGTATTTCGATTATTCGTGGCAAAGGAATCGATGAGAACGCTCTCTTGTACATGCTGCAGAAGCACCCTAACGCGAGATTGCAATTCATCGACGGGTGGACTGGGAAGGGCGCCATTCGTAAGGTACTTACCCAAGCTTGCGGCAAAATGGCAAGGGAATACGGGATCATTCTGGACGATGATCTAGCGGTGCTTGCTGATCCGGGCCATTGCACGGATATGTTCGGAACCCGTGAGGACTTTCTCATTCCGAGCGCATGCCTGAACTCGACAGTCTCAGGTTTAATGAGCCGGACCGTGTTGCGTGACGATCTGATTGGTCCGTATGATTTCCATGGATCTAAATATTACAGGGAGTGGCTAGATCAAGATCAATCGAATCATTTTATCGATACGATCGTGCCCTATTTCGGCGAGGTGACAGAGGAAGCTCAGGCGATTGCTCAAGACATTTTGACTCATCCACCCGAGATTTCATGGCATGGTTTCCGAGATATACAAGCGATTCAGACAACCTACCAGATTGCAGATATGAATCTGATTAAGCCTGGAGTGGGAGAAACGACCCGCGTCCTGCTCAGAAGAGTACCGTGGCGGATCTTAGTAAACCGTATGGATAATCCGCATATCCGGCATATCCTGCTTTTAGCTGAAGCACGCGGAGTACCGGTTGAGGTCTATCCCGGCCTCACTTACTCGTGTTGTGGTCTTATACAATCCGTGAAAGGAGATGCCGAATGATTTATGCGAGTGATTTAGATCAGACCTTAATCTACTCCCAGCCTGCAGATCGTGCAGAGCAGTGGGGAGATCGTATTATGATCGCCGAGCTTATTGATGGCAAGGTAAGATCATATATGTCTTCCAACACGTATTCACGCCTGCAAGAGCTGATGAATGAACTCATTTTCATCCCTGTGACAACCCGAACGATTGTACAATATGAGCGTATTCACCTGATTAGTCAAATCCTGAAGCCTCAATATGCGGTGACTAGCAATGGGGGGAATATGCTCATTGATGGCAAAGTGGATATGGAGTGGCGCGATCTCGTTAGAAACCGTGTTAGCGAGACGAGCGCACCTTTAGAAGATGTTCTCCCTGTCATGAACGCTGTTTTGCGTCAGGATTGGGTAATCAGCTCAAGCTTCTGCGATGAGCTCTTCTATTCCCATATCGTCGAACGTGACCGTATGCCTTTGCAGGAGATCGCCGATCTCAGCACGCAGCTGCAGGGAATGGGCTGGCGAACTTCCGTACAAGGAAGAAAGGTATACATCGTCCCTGAAGCTGTGAGCAAAGGCGCAGCGATTGCACACCTGAGTCAAGTCCTTGGTGGACGGAAGGTAATCGCATCCGGAGATTCGCTTCTGGATCAGAGCTTGTTAGACGTCGCTGATTTTGCCATTGCTCCAGGTCATGGAGAACTATTCCGCCAAGAGCAAATGGGACAGTCAGGGAATTATAGATTTACCGAGGAATCCGGTATTTTTGCAGCGGATGATATCACGTCATTTGTACATTCCACACATAGAGAGCACAAATTGTTGCTCGCAAAGGAGCCCACATGAAAAAAGTATGGTTTAACCGCTGGTTTTCTGTTGCTTATCATTATATGAACAGTATCCGCAATAATGAGGATGGCGTTCAGTTCAAGATGTATGCGACGCATCCAGACCGCAGCCACATGGCGCTGAGATCAGCAGATTTTGCAGATACCGAGCCAGTGCTCGGGGACGATGACTATGTGGAGTTCGCATTAGGCTTTTGCAAGCAGCATGGTATTGATGTATTTATCCCAAGGCTGCATATGTACGCTATTGCCAAGCATATTGATGAGTTCGAAAAAATAGGCACGAAGGTAACGGTTTGCCGTGACCTAGAGCTTCTGGAAAGTATCATGGAAAAGCAAAAGTTTTACGAGCGCATTCGCCCGCAGAAAATCGTTGCGATTCCCGACTACCATGTGGTCAACACAGCGGAGCAGTTTCTTGCGGCGCATGAAGCGCTAACGGCAGCTGGCCATGGCGTCTGTATGAAGCCAACAAATGGCGAAGGCGGCAATGGATTTCGTATTATCAGCAATAAGCGGAATGCGCTGAATGATATGTTTGGACCAGTCATGCCGTATCTTACGAAAGAGCAAGCGTACCAGAACTTTTCGACTGTGGAACGTTTTGATGACGTTATGGTGATGGAACTACTGGGTGGCTACGAATACAGCATCGATTGTTTGGCTTCCGCAACGGGTGAACTGCTTGCCGCTGTTCCTCGTCGTAAGGCAGATGGACGATTAAGGCTATTAGAGGAAGTTCCAGAGCTCATCGAGCTTGCCAATCAAGTTGCAGCCACCTACCGCATTCCTTTTAATTATAATATTCAAATAAAGTACAATCAGGGCGTTCCGAAACTGTTGGAGATTAATCCTAGAATGTCCGGTGGTTTACAAGTTAGCTGCCTGTCAGGCATTAATTTTCCGTATTTAGCAGTGAAATCGCTTCTGGGTGAAAAGGTTGACATACAAAAGCCGAATTTCGGCATATTGGCGAGTCACCTCGAACAATATGTTATTATGAATCTCGGTGAATAATCAGTGCCGCGCATCATATCTTTGATAATAGATGATCATTCGTATCAATCAGTCAAAGAGGGTGCGCAGTATGATCGTAGGCGGGATTATCTTATTCGGAATTATTGTAACGTTAATTGTGATAGCTAGTGCAGAGAAAGCGGAATATGTGTCCAATTTTATCGATAAATAGACATCTTTGAAGCCTGAAAAGGTTTCTTTTTTTTGCTTCGATTTGGTAGAATAGGAGATAGGTAGTTTCACGAGTGAAGGAGAATTAACATGCTGCAATTAAGTGATAGTCAACTTGCAACAATGTGGAGTCAAGGAGATGCGAAAGCGTTTAATCGACTTCTGGAGCTCTATAAGGACAAAATTTATCGATTAGCTTTTCGTATGCTTCGTAATAAATCAGATTCCGAAGACGTTGTTCAGGAGACTTTCCTGCGGGCACATTTGAATTCACATCGATATGATGCTACCAAAAATTTTTCCAGTTGGATCTTTAGTATTGGCAAGAATGTCACCATTGACTTGATGAGGAAAAAGAAAAAAGAGCTATCCATGGATACGAGTTCGTTTCCATCTCAAGATGAACGGCCCTTGATTGAGAAGTTAGTGAGTCACGAGAAAACGCCTGAACTTCAGCTCATCGAGCAGGAAACGAATAGCCAAGTCGAACTTATGATTCAAGATTTACCCGATAAATACAAAGACCTCATTGTATACAAATATTATTTGGATATGTCTTTAGAGGACATCAGTCGAGAAGTGAATTTACCTGTTTCAACGATTAAAACAAGGCTGTTCCGCGGCCGGAATTATATCAAAAGAAAATGGGGATCCTTATTTTTCATGCTGCATAGCTTATCCACGATGATCATTTTATAAAGGTAAGCCGATAAGGCTTATTTTTTTGCCTATGACCCCATGATAAAGGAGATACACATGAGTAATCCTAAACTAGATGCACCCAAAATGCCGAAAGAATTGCCCGTCATTACCTTGCAAGAAGGTAAATTTGCCCCTGAGGATAGCTTTCATACCGGTATCATTAGTGACTGCGTCATCGATAATCAATCGGCTTATAAGGTTGCATTTGATAAAATCATTTTCCGCAATGTGACCTTTACGCGTATCGCAATGAAAGAAATTGAACTGACGGATGTTGTTTTTGACCGATGCGACTTATCGAATGTCGACTTTACGGAAGCGACGATTCACAGAACTGAATTTCGGAATTGTAAAATCATCGGCATGGATCTTACGGGAGCAACACTGCGAAATATCCTCTTTCAAGATTGCTTAGGAGACTTCGCGACGTACCGGATGGCTAATCTCAAACAGATCTCATTTCATTCCTCTTCCTTAACAAGTTCTGACTTCTACGAAGCAACCCTGCAAAAGGTGCAATTCGAGGTTTGCCAGCTAGATCAAGCGCAATTTACTGGCGCTAAGCTGGAGGGGATCGATCTGAGCACGTGTGATTTTACAAGCTTAGGGGTCAGTATTGAGGATTTGCGCGGATGTATTATTTCTAAAGAACAAGCTTCCGTATTTGTTAGTCTTTTTGGGATAAAATTAAAGGAATAAAGACCAGGCGAATGGAGGGTTAGACGGTGAAGCTTGGATTTGATATTGATGATACCCTCATTAATCTGAGAGAGCATGCTTTTCATATTTATAATCAAAAGCTGCAGCAAAATATTGGGTTAGAGGTGTTCCAAGCCCTGCCCACGATGGAAATTCACAGTGCGTTTGGCCTAACCAAAGAGGAAGGCGGGAAGCTGTGGCACAGCCTGCGCGATGAAATTTATTATTCGGACTGTGCAACCTTCCCCCATGCGCGCGAGGTTCTGAACCAGTTGGTGGAGCAAGGCCACGAGGTTTACTACATTACAGCCAGAGATAAGGAACACACGGAGCGAACACGACAATGGCTGCTGGACAATGGCTTCCCTGTGGCAGAGGGACATTTCTTCTGCGGGATGAGTGATTCCGAGAAAGTACATATCATTGAGGCGTTAAAGCTGGATTATTATTTTGATGATAAACCAAAGGTGTTGGAGACGCTGTCCCATTTGCCTGTTCACGTTTGTGTGAAAGATAGATCGTATAATCGACATCTGGATTTGCCGCGGATTACGTCTTGGGATGAGCTTGATGAACTTTTGAAGGGGTAAAAAAGAGAAAAGGCGCGCTCGCATCGTTATAAAACGATTCGAGCACCTGGCTGAAGGGAGAGCAGATCTTGCTCTCCCTCTTTTTCAAGCTGATGGAGCATGAACGAGCAGCTTGAAGTTGCTGCGCTTAGATCGGACCATCAGGTGTACATCGGGGAGTCTTTGATGAAAAACCCGAACCCGAACCCAACCCCAACTCCAAACCTGAACCTAAGCTTGAACCTGAACCTAAGCTTGAACCTAAACTTGAAGCTGAATCCCAACCTAATCCTAAACCCAGTCGCCTGAATCATGAGACCTGAACCCCAAGTCCGCCCCTCCCCAAAACCGAACCCGCCTCTTAAATCCTGATCCCTCGAACTACATCTCTACGCCTACCCCCTTCCCTTCCCGCTCTTCCTATTGGCACTATCCCCAAAGCTCAGAAAGGAGTTCAAAGGAAGAGACTTAGAAAATACGATCCAAACGGAACAACATGAATGTACTTGGAGGCAGAATTAGTGATTGTTAAGTAATTTGAAGAGGGGGAGATGAGCTAGTGGCATAATAACTTTGCACATAGCTATGCCATGGAGGATATAGTGCTGTATTGGTTATGAATGATACAGCGTTGGAATAGATGTTCAAAAATAGGAACATTGGAATTAATCAGATTAGTACGATAGCAGAATTCGTCCAGATACGTTTGTAAATGTTTAGCTCCGATACCGTGAAAGGTAGAATTGATCCATTTGCTTGCTTGTTTTGCAATTTCGAGTAATGGACGTTGTCGTTTAGGTGTGTAAAAACCGGTGACGATTTCAACTGTATTCACTGCGGGATCAACGTGGTGTTGCTGGAAGAAGGAGGTGTGGAGTCGAGTTATCTGCTTATTCTTAGGTTGGGAAGGTAGGATATGTTTGATTTTGATTGTAGTCGAATTCCCATCATTATCGAGCGAGGAACCGATGAGTAGAAGATGCTCTTGGGGATGTTTATGGACCGTCGGGTTAAACGGACGTCCATAAATTGCAGCGTTAATTTGAACGGATCCAGTTAATGGACGTTGGCTTTCTGCTTGTTGGATGGAGGCACGAATTTTATGAAGGATTAGCCAGGCTGTTTTGTAAGTAACATTGATAAGCCTTGAGAGCTCCATAGCAGTTGTACCAATATGTGTACGTGAAATCAGAAAAAAGGCTAACAACCATTTACGAAGTTGTGTTCGTGAGCCCTCCATAATTGTCCTGGAGAGTAACGAAACTTGGTGACGACAGTGGCAGCATTCATATAATGGGAGTCTTCGAGTTGATGTTATATAGGCATGTCGATGCTCACAACGAGGACAACAGAAGCCTTCTGGCCATTTCGTTTGAAATAGATAATCGATACAAGCATCCTCAGAGGAAAAATACGCTTGAAACTGATCAAGGGAGAGGCTTGAAATATCCATGTAGTATTTCCTCCGAGATTCAAAATAGAACATTTGTTTCCATTATTATACCAAACGTATGATCCTATTTCAATGATTTGGAAGGTTTTTTTTGAAAATATTATTTTCTGAGTCTAGGGGATAGTGAGCATAGCAGCGGCTGATAAGTTTGGTAATGTCCCAGAAAAGCTACTCGAGATGATACTAGATAAGCTAGTAGTAATGTCCCAGTAAAGCTACTAGAGATGTTACTAGATAAACAATTGGTGATGTGTCCAGATAAGTTTTTAACAATGCGTGTGCAGAACTAAGGAAGGGCTGGTATTTTCTTCTTTTTTAGGTCATGTCCGCATAAGGTAGTACTAATGAGTTGAGGCACACCTAAGCTGGGAATGGGTATACAGAGAAAGGGGGAACAGAATGCTGCAGAGACGACGATGGAGAAGTAGACCAACTGTGAAAACAAGCCGTAAAAAGGTACTTGTGATTGGTTTGCTCATCTTTGTCTTGTTTTGCATACAATTTTTTATATTTGTAGAACGGAATCTCAGGCCTCCTTTGATGAATTTAGCCAAGGTTAGAGTTAAACAACTTGCAACACAAGCGATTAATAGTGCAATTGCTGAGCATGTTGCAGGAGGAACGAATGCTGAGCAATTAATTGATTGGAAAATGGATAAAAACAATAAAATAACAGGTTTCATGTTGAATTATAACGAGCATATGAGGATTACTTCGGAAGCGATAAAAACCGTCCAGGGTGAGCTGAACAATTTACAAAGCATTTCAGAACATGTTCCTATTGGGCAAGCTATGAATAGTGCTATTCTCGCTTCTTTTGGGCCAGATGTCCCGATAAGATTGCTCCCTGTTGGAAATGTGAAGGTGGATTTGAATACGCGTACGCAAAATGCCGGCATTAATATGGTGATGTTCGAAGTATATGTTCACATTGTTGCTGAAGTCTCGGTGATTATTCCATTCGATTCAGAAACGGAAATCGTCGAAACAGAGATTCCAATTTCGTACTCACTCGTTGTTGGGGATGTTCCAACTTATTATTATGATAATAAGGGCAATCCGGTGGGGAGTTCGAAGGATGGCAGCGCGCCAAGTATTACTTTACCAACGATAAATAAAAACCCACCCTGAGGGGGCGGGTTTTTATTTCTTTTTATTCCGATCTTCACGCTCCCATCTACGTAATGACGGGTAAGGATCGTAACTCCACTCCGTAGAGCCATTATCGCGATATAGTCCAAAATGGAGATGAGGTGGAAATTTGCCAGATGTACCTGGTTTTCCATAGCCTGAGCTGCCAACCCAACCAATGGTTTGTCCTGGTTTTACAATGTCGTTTATTTTGACGCTTTTTTGATACCCGGATAGGTGTGCGTAATAGTGATAAATGTTGTTTAGATCACGTATGCCAATACGCCAGCCACCGTACGGATTCCATCCTTTAATTTCAACGACGCCATAGCAAGTGCTTCTAACAGGCACGCCGTAGTTTGCAAAAAGATCTGTGCCTTCATGAGATCGATGCCCGCCCCAGCCGCGGCTATCTCCCCAAGTACTGCGATAGGAGTAATCAGCTGAAATTGGGAGGGGGAAGGCATGTTCATTGGCTTCTAATGTCCCCAACGACTCATAGATAGCTGCAAATTGCCGAATGCGATCTACACTTCGAGCATTTTGATAATATTGCCAAAGGTTTATTTGTAGGTTTTCTATTTTAGTTCCGTTTTTACTTAAAATGGCAGCCATTGTCGCAAGGATATCCAAATCATTGGTACGATCAGCAATGCCATCTCCCGATCCGTCACGGCCTAATCCGTGAAAAAAGGTGATACTTTTCAGATTCGAGTCTTGTGGATCTGGGTTGAGCATTCCAGCCCAATTTAACTCAGAGAAATAAATATTTGTTATGCCTTGATGAACTGTTCTTTTTTTTACGGTATTCATGGTTTTTTCATATTGATCAACGGCAGCTAGGTACGTCCAAGGGATGCCCGAAAGTAAGCCTATTTTTTCAAACAGCTCCTTACGTTCCGCTTGTGTATATTTTGTTGGTTGGGAAGTTGGCGTTGGCGCAATTTGGTCTTTTGCCATAGCACTTGTTGCATCAAGATGTGATACAAGCGTCGTTGAGACTGTTGATAGGAGGAGGCTAAGGACGAGAACCTTTGACCAAAATGCTCTGCTTTGCATCTCTATCATCCTTCCTGAAATGTTAGTTCTTAGGATGTACGGATGTCATCTTGTTTATCCTTCGATCTTTCGTTGCCCCGGGAAATTTGCTATGATGCCAATAAGAGGTGGAAAGAGTGACTTTTAACCATAGAGAAGAGCACGTTGATGATCATATGCTTTTAGTACAGGCTAATTTGGATGATATGAATCCAGAGTGGATGAGTTATGTCATGGAAAAGCTTTTTGATGCAGGTGCCAATGATGTGTATATGATACCCATTATTATGAAACGGGGACGCCCTGGTATTATGTTGAATGTGCTCATTGATGAGGAACGACTTTCTCTTATCGAGGGGATTATTTTTAGTGAAACAACTACACTGGGCATTCGGTATCTGCATGCTTCTTGTCATCGATTAGCAAGAGAATTCGAGCGTGTGGAAACACCGTGGGGACCTTTAACTGTAAAGGTTGGTTATCATGCTGGGAAATTAGTGCAATACGCACCTGAATTTAAGGAATGTGAACAAGTTGCTAAAATGCATGAAGTCCCTCTAAAGATGGTCTATGAGGAAGTTAGATTGTTATTTTTGGAGCAGATCAGACAAAAAAACGCTCTTCCAGAATGATGGAAGGGCGTTTGTCATTGGTGTGACTATTGAGGAGTGCCAGGAGTGACATCTCCATGATGTGAGTGAGTATGTGAATGAGAGTGACCATGATGATGATCGTGATCGTGATCGTGGCTGTGATCATGAGCATGGCTGTGTGAATGGTCATGATGGTGGTGATGGTCATCATGCGTGTGCGTATGTTCATGACTATGCTCATGCGCCAGATGCTCATGACTGACTTGCCATTTGCCGATAAAAGGATCGATCTTCCCGACCACAACACGAAGCACATTAGGCTGTTTTGGCAAATCTCTCGTACCTGCGCCATAGCCAATGCTATCAACGACCATCGGTGGGAAGCTTTTGGAGAATTCATCAACAATCCCAGAAATGATGCCAGCACCAGTAGGTGTGGTCATCTCCAAGCTATAGTGCGTCGAAGCGATGGGTAAGCCTAGCATCATTTCGAGTGTAGCAGGAGCGGGAACAGGATAAATACCATGATCGATATGTATGGTTCCAGATCCTAATGGTACTGGTGAGGAGAAAATACGCTCGATTTGCAAAGAATCGATGGCTAATGCGACGCCTACGATGTCAACGATGGAATCAATGGCACCGACTTCATGAAAATGAACTTTTTCAATAGGAGTCCCGTGAATCTTAGCTTCAGCAATTGCAATTTTTTCGAAAATAGCTAAGCTGAGTGCCGTAACTCGCTCGTTGAATTCTGCTTTTTGAATGACATTGACGATTTCTGAGTAGTGTCTGTGATGCTTAGGCGGATGCTCTGGGTCGAGTATGACATCCAGCTTTAGAGCGGAAATACCGCGTTTTACTACGCGTTTCCATTCTAAAGTGTAAGGCTCTAGTTTGATTTTGGAAAGCTCATCTTCAATATAAGCTCGATCTGCTCCCGCGTCCACTAGAGCGCCTAAAGTCATATCGCCGCTTATGCCTGAGAAGCAGTCCAAATATAGAATGCGCATGGTTGTAGTTCACGCTCGTTTCGACATATTTTTGTTAATGAGTCCAGCATAGTAGCCTGCGCCAAAGCCATTGTCAATGTTGACGACGGATATACCAGGCGAGCAGCTATTCAGCATGGACAGCAGCGGTGCGATCCCGGCAAGGTTCGCACCGTACCCAATACTCGTCGGCACAGCGACGATTGGTTTAGACACAAGCCCGCCCATAACGCTGGCGAGCGCACCCTCCATGCCGGCCACAACGACAATCGCGTTCGCACCGCGAATGAGTTCGAGCCGGCGGAAGAGCCGATGAATGCCAGCGACACCCACGTCGAACACGCGTTCAACGTGGCTGCCGAGGCATTCTGCCGTAAGGGCTGCCTCCTCCGCCACAGGGAGGTCGGAGGTGCCTGCACACACGACGGCGATAAAGCCGTCGTGGACTTTGAGCAGCGGGCGCTTAAACCAGGTGAGCGCCCGTGCCGTTTCGTGGTAGGTGACACCTGCCACGTTGGCAACTACATGAGCGGCTTTGGCCGCATCGACGCGCGTGGCTAGCACGCGGTCGGTGTGCTCCATCAGCCGCCGGAAAATGGCCTCGATCTGCTCGGGCGTCTTGCCTTCCCCGAAAATGACCTCGGGGAAGCCTGTACGCTTCTCGCGATCGATGTCGAGCTGCGCAAATCCAAGATCAAGGTTGGCGGGACCTGCGCCGCCTTCCTTGATGATTTGCTTTTTGGCTTCTTCTATGTCCAGATCGCCTGTCTGGACGAGTTTTAAGATCTTCTCTAAGTCCATCATAAGGATGCTTCTTTCACCTTATCTTTCGTTTCTTGAGACAGCACTTCATTCATGCTGCCCGTGCGGTAGCCTTGCAAGTCTAACGTGACATACGTAAAGCCAAGCTTGCTGAATTTTTCATAGATCGCATCACGATGTTCGACGACCTTATGAATTTCATCCGGCATGACTTCAATCCGAGCTATCTTCTCGTGGTGGCGTACACGGACTTGATAGAGACCAAGCTGGGACAGAAAGTATTCGCCTTCGTCCAATTGGTCGATTTTCCACTTCTCAATTTGTGTCCCATAGGGGATACGAGAGGACAAGCACGCAAAGGAAGGCTTGTTCCATGTACTTAGACCTAGCTCTTTGGAAAGAGCTCGGATCTCGTCTTTGGTTAAACCAGCTTCTTGCAGCGTACTGCGGACACCTTGTTCATTCTTCGCTTGAAGACCTGGTCTGTAGTCGCCTAGATCGTCAACGTTGGAGCCATCCAAGATATACGGATATCCCAGTTCTTTCGCAATATCTTGTAAATGGGAATAAAGCCCCGTCTTGCAGTGATAACAACGGTCAGGATTATTGGCAACGAAATTCGCGTTCTCCAATTCCTTTACCTCTGTTTTGTGCAAGCGAACGCCAAATTGTTCGGCTAGTTGTGCTGCGGCATCGAACTCCCTCGTGGGAAATGTTTCGGATGCTGCGGTTACGGCAAGCACTTGATCACCAAGCTCTTGCTGTGCACGTTTGAGGACGAATGTACTGTCAACTCCTCCGGAGAAGGCGACGATGACACGGCCCATGCTTCTTAGAATTTCGCCAAGCTTGCGATCTTTCTCACGCGTCACTTCTTGTATGCTCATGTTTCTATCCTCCCATACAGCCATTATGTAGTAAGCTGAGCTGTTTTGGTCCATCTAATCAAGTGTATCACAACTGACCCCCAAAGTGGATTGTTTTGTCAGTCATTCATGTTATAATAACATCATTGAGAAACCAAATAAAAAGGCGGGAATTACAGTGCCTAGAAAAGTATTAGAGAGAAAACCAGACTGGTTAAAGATTAATCTCAAAACCGATGAGAATTTTAAAGAAATCAAATCCATGATGCGTTCCAAGACGTTGCATACAGTTTGTGAAGAAGCCAAATGTCCGAACATTCATGAATGCTGGGCGAATCGGACAGCGACTTTTATGATACTAGGCGATATTTGTACGCGCGCTTGTCGCTTTTGTGCAGTGAAAACGGGTCTTCCTACCGAGCTTGATCTAGAAGAGCCAGAACGCGTAGCAGATGCTGCTTTGCAAATGGGACTTCGTCATTGTGTTGTTACTTCTGTGGCACGCGATGATTTAACAGATGGCGGGGCAATGATTTTCGCAGAGACGATCAAAGCGATTCGGCGTAAGCTGCCTATGTGCACAGTTGAAGTGCTGATCCCAGACTTCCTAGGTCGAGAAGAGTCACTAGCTACCGTGCTTGAGGCAAAGCCTGATATTCTCAATCACAATATGGAAACAGTTGAGCGGATGTCAGATCGTGTCCGTTCCAAAGCGAAATATCGTCGTTCACTGGAGTTGTTGCAGCGTTCCAAGCGGATAGCACCGAACATTCCTACGAAATCCAGTGTCATGATTGGCGTAGGGGAAGAGTGGGACGAGTTGCTCCAAACGATGGAAGACCTGCGTGAAGTGGATTGTGACATTATGACGATCGGGCAATATTTGCAGCCGTCTACGACGCATTTATCTGTTTCGCAGTACTACACACCCGAACAGTTTGCTATGTTGAAAGAAGAAGGCATGAAACGCGGCTTCAAGCATGTGGAGTCAGGGCCTTTGGTACGCAGCTCCTATCACGCGCATGAACAGGTTAAAGCGGCATCTACCGTGTAGCATTCATTGAACGGATCATAGAAAGGAGAGCTTCCTACCACCATGATTCATATTGCAAATAAAACATACGAGCTTGTCACAGACCACAAAAATGGTTGGAATTTCGAAGTGTTCAAGGAACGCTTCAGTGAAGTGCTGGAGCGTTACGATTATATTGTAGGCGATTGGGGATACAGTCAGTTGCGTCTGAGAGGGTTTTTCAAAGAAATCCACCCGAAGGCGACCAAAGAATCTTCGATCGCAGCTCTTCAAGATTACTTGAATGAGTACTGCAACTTCGGCTGTGCGTATTTTATTATCGAGAAGGTTAATGCGCCTAAGCAGCAAACACCTTCAGAAGTCATTAGCTCAACGACAGTTTAATTCGTATTCTCAATAAATAAACGCCATCTGAACTCCAACAATTGTGGAGAGCAGGTGGCGTTTTGTCATACAGCATGTATGTGTTTTACTTACTTCACTTCGAGGCCAACGAATGCCTCACGAACGCGGTTCCAGAAAGGAAACGAACGGAACCTGGCAAATTTCACTTTCACATTGCCAGCAACGCGGCAGCGAATGGACACAACGTCTGCACGCTGCATATATAAGTGGTCCAACGACAGCAGCATGTTCTGCTGTGCTTTCGGATAAATGTCACAGTGATGATGCTTCGGCAAAATCATGGATGAACCAAGCGTACGGTATACGCGATTGTTAATCGATGCGATCTCCGCAATTTGAATAGCTTCTAGCGAGGGATGAACCATGGCGCCACCCAAGCTCTTGTTGTAAGCTGTACTGCCTGCTGGAGAAGAGATGCAAATGCCATCACCGCGGAACATTTCGAACATTTCATCATTCACATGAAGCCTTGCTACAAGGGAAACCTCGATGCCTCGAATCGTAAACTCGTTGAGCGCGAGATGCGTTTCAACACCCTTATCTGTCGTGATTTCGATCTCGACAACAGGGTATCGCACGACTTGAAGCTCTTCAGGTGTTGCCACATTGAACATGAGTGACGCAAGATGATCCAGCTCATTAGGCTTCCAATCAGCAAAAAAGCCAAGATGACCCGTATGAATCCCAACGAACGCAATGTGATCTAGCTTGTCCACATATTTATGAAACGCTTGGAGCATCGTGCCATCTCCGCCAATGGACAGGACGATATCGGGATGTTCTTCATCCCTTGGCATACCTTGCTTAGCGGCGAGAGCGTGGAACCGTTCGGTCAGCCCCTTGGAGATGTCATCGCCTCGTTCAATGACGTTATATTTCAATCTTGTTCCTCCTAATAATTAGAGCAGTATGAATCGATTTCTTGGAGAATGGATTCAGGGGTGTGCCGAAATTCCGCTGCAACCCGATAACTATCATTGCTGAAATGAGTAACCCTGACAATTTCGCCATAGACCGTGATTGGCTGGGAGAAACTCGGGAGAATGAAGCTAAATTCTAGAATCAGTGGAAAGAAAAGTCGGTTTGATGTGACAAATGACAGACCGCCTGCACTAATATCAAGGAGTTGTCCAGTAAAAGCGACACCCTTCTGTGCAGACAAGCTTCGTATACCCGCGATACGTAGTGTAATAGGTGTTCGCAGCGTAAGCTTTGCGCGGGGATATCGTCTGTTTTGATGCAGGCATACTTCTTCTGGCAGAGATAAGGTCAGATAACAGATCGTCTTCTTGAGTTCAAGCCCAATCAAATCCACATAAGCGTGATATAAAAGGGCACCATCTTTGAAAGAAAATTCAACGAAAGAAACATGTTCGAGCTTGTCGAAAGGGTATAAGCCCAGTTGCTCTAGACATACTGTTATCGAATCTTCACTTATTTTGTCGATAGCAAAGTTATCTTCAAAGCAAAAAGGCGATCCATCTTTACATTCACCAACAATGATAATATGACAATCCTGATTTGGCGAAAATGCAGCCAATTCTAGTACCTTATTCCAATCCATAGCATCACCAAGTCGTTAGATTTACATTCACATCTGCCTGTACATCTTGTCAATTCTCTTCTCATCATAAGTTATCTAAGTCAATAAGAAAAGCCCCAAACGGGGCTTTATCTAAGGTTAAATAATTTTGTTGTTAAGACAGGGTGCTTGTAACAAGGGAGAGTTCAAACGAATGTGCGAAGTTGGATGAGATGGGGCGCACACGAATCGAAAAGTGAGGCCCATGAACAAGATGGGATGGAATTGTAGCTTGGAAGCGCTGCGATTGCTCAATCAGTTCCCCAACTGGAGCCATCAGAATGATTTTCTGCTCCCAGGTTTCGCCATTTTCTGCATAATAAATGACTTCTACTGCCGTATCCTGCGGCCAAATCGGACCGAAATGGATTTGCGCAGTAATCACTTTTGTTGAGGGGGGAATCTCAGCTAACGGGACTTCCGACGTTGATTTATTCGCATGGTCATCGATATTCATAATTCTGACCTGATGCCAATTGCTGCGGATGAATTGTTTGTAATCGGCGACTTTGGTAGCCACATCGTACTGATCAGCTACAAATAGGCGAGCGCGTTTGGCCGTTGGCAAATACGTAAGATTCGTATAGTCCTGCACCATTCGGTGTGTATTATAGACCGGGCTGAGCGACTGAACCGATCGCTTCATGCGTCCAATCCATTGATGTGGAATCTCACCTTGATTGTAGTAGAGAGGAATAATCTCATTCTCCAAAAGGTGATAAATCACTTTCGTATTTTCTTTCTCCTGTGCGGCCCAGTCCGCGGCTCCTGTAGATCCGATAGCCCAACCATTCATGCCGTTGTAGCCTTCCTCCCACCAGCCGTCAAGCACGCTGAAATTAAGGACACCATTCATGGCGGCTTTCTGGCCGCTGGTACCGCTTGCTTCAAGAGGTCTGCGAGGGTTATTTAACCAGACATCAACGCCTTGAACAAGATACCGAGCCATGTTGATATCATAATTCTCGAGAATAACGATTTTACCGAGAAACTCTTTCAACTGTGAGATGCGGTAAATTTCTCTTATTAAATCTTGACCAGGGTAATCAGCAGGGTGGGCTTTACCTGCAAAAATAAACTGCACCGGTCTCTCAGGATCATGAATTAATTTCTTGAGTCGATACAAATCGTTGAAAATAAGATTAGCCCGTTTGTAGGTGGCGAAGCGTCTCGCGAATCCAATTGTAAGGGCTTTAGGATTTAAATAGTGTCGAACCTCTTCGATTCGTTCTTCGGATTCTCCGTTACGTTTTCGCTGCTCCATAAGACTCTTGCGAGCAAATCGCACTAAATCCTCTTTCAACTGTTGATGCACGCTCCAAATTGATTCATCAGGAATGACCTCGATTTGCGCCCATTGATGCTCGTTGGACTGCTCTGTCCGCCATGTGCCAGGGAGGAAGCGATCGAAAAGCTCTTTCCACGCAGGCGCTGTCCACGTATCCAGATGAACACCGTTCGTGATGGAGCCGATAGGCACCTCGCTCGCATCGATATGTCCATGGAATTCTTTGAACATTTCGCGTGAAACCTGGCCATGCAGCTTGCTGACGCCGTTACGAAGTCCTGATGTGTTCATCGCCAAATGTGTCATATTGAATTGACCGGACTTATGATCGAGTCCTAACGAAATGATGCCTTGTTTATGTTTAGGCAGCTCGCTAAACAGGTGACCGAGATAATGTTCCACCATCCCGACAGAGAAGGTATCATGACCCGCGGGAACAGGCGTATGGGTCGTAAATACAGTAGCGGAGCGTACAGTCTCTACTGCAACGTGAAAAGGAAGACCCAAGTGAAGCAGTTCCTTCAAACGCTCTAAGGTAAGGAAAGCTGCGTGTCCTTCATTGATATGGTAGACATTCGGGTATATGCCCAATGCTCTTAACGCTTTGACGCCGCCGATTCCCAGCACCATTTCCTGGGCTATGCGCATGTCTTGATTGCCACCATATAGCTGTGCGGTCAGCGCTTTATCTGCGTCATTATTCGCTTCATGATCGGTATCCAGTAAAAAGACTAGATTACGTCCTACCCGAGCCGCCCAAACCAGAAGTGTGATGCTGCGACCGGATATATTTAGTGAGATCGTGAGTTGTTTATCATTTTGAAGGACCGGACGAATTGGCAATTGCTTAAAATCATAGGGAAATAGTTCACTTTGCTGACTGCCGTTGCTATCGATTTTTTGTGTGAAATAGCCTTTTTTATAGAGAAGGCCAACGCCCGCGAGCGGTATCCCCAGGTCACTGGATGATTTGATATGATCACCAGCCAGGATCCCAAGCCCGCCAGAATAAATCGGGAGCGATTCATGAAAACCGAATTCCGCGGAGAAATAAGCAATCTGCACATAGGATTCGTCGGAATAGTTGTTTTGAAACCAGGCGGGTTCGTTCATATACGTATCAAATCTAGCCATGACCTGAAGATAGCGCTCGACAAATGCACTGTCCTGACTTAGCGACAGAAGTTGTGTAGCATCCAGCTCATGCAGTAATCGGACAGGATTATGACCGAAAGCTTTCCAACGAGCAGGGTCCATGCTTTCAAAAAGCTGCAGAGCATCATGGTTCCAGCTGAACCATAAATTAAAGGCTAGCTCGTTTAAACGCTCAATCGATGGAGGTAAACCTTTCGCCTCGTGGGGGACGGCTGCTATCATATCAGAATATTCTCTCCCTTTATAAACATGATCGTAGTTACCCATATTATCTTGTTCCACCAACCTTTTCATACACCAGTTTAAGTAAGGAATATGCGAGGAAGAGACCCATGATGACAGTAAAAGAACCAATAAAGACCATCGCACTAATCGGGAAAATAAGCTTTAAATAGCTCATAACTGGTGCAGCTGCCTCATAGTGAGGCGAGAAAACGGCTTGAGGACTGCGAAATCGCTGCATAGGCTCCCAAATTAGGAGAACAATAGCAGATGAGAGAAATCCATGCAACAGGCGGGCAAAGAGAAAAGGGAGATATCGCATATTTGTATGGCTTAATAAGCTGACAATTTGAGCATGAACGGACATGCCAGCCCATGAGAGGATGAAAGCGCCGATGGCAACTTTACTCGATAGGGCCAGATCGGCGGGGGCACCCCCGGCAGCTTTGGCGCCAAGAGTGACTTCGAATAACCCATTCATGACAGCTTGCGAGAGCTCATGAGGTAATCCTGTGACGGTTAATAGGGATGTAATCAGCAGATAGAACACATTCATGACTTGGGCAGATGTGAGAACCTCCAGAACGACGGAGAAGAAGACAACAAGTCCACCTACAACGAAAATTAAACGGAGTGACTGTAAAATAGATTGACTTAACAAAGTGCCCAGGGGTCTCCCGTCCTGTATTCTTGCATTATGCATAGTCTCAAAGGCTTGCTTCCACACAGGCCCTTTCTCCTTATAAGGTTGAGGTGTGGGTATAGCTTTCCTACCGTGAAACCGCATGAGCAGGCCAATTATGAAGGAACCTCCATAATGGGCAACGGCTAGAATCATGGCTAATGATGCGTCATGAAAGAAACCGATCGCAACGGCTCCGATCAAAAATATCGGATCCGAGCTTGTCGTGAAGGCGACAAGACGTTCGCCTTCTTCCCGATTGACCAGCTTCTGTTCCCAGAGCTGCGCCGTTAGCTTGGCGCCGACGGGATAACCAGCAGCGAAGCCCATGGCCATGACGAATCCTCCGATACCGGGGATTCGGAAAACGGGACGCATCATGGGATCAAGCAGCGTGCCGAAGAAGTGAACGATCCCGAAGCCGAGCAATATTTCGGAGATGACGAAGAATGGGAAGAGTGCCGGGAAGAGCACATCCCACCAAATGGAAACACCGCGCAGCGCGGATTGAAACCCGACATGCGGGAACAGAACTAAGCATACAATAATGGCAATAATAACGAACGACATGAGTAACGCAGGGGTGAAGTCTTGTTTAGGCATAGACGATCGATACCTCCTCTTATTCAACTATATGAATAAGCTTGGACATACATGCCGTCCCGAATTTATCGGTCCTTGGTACTGTTCAGTCCTTGTTTTTATGGTAAAATAGAACTAGGTACATTTAAATCCTATACATCGGGAGTGATTCAAATGACAGGTGTCATTGCCGGAATAGTTGTCTGTATGTTCGTGTTTGTCATTCGAGAAACGCTCATGCACGCAGGGGATGAGGATTTAGAGAACTATTGATTACGAATTGCGAGGTTTATTGGCATGTCAGAGAGCAAGAACAGAACATTATTTGAGTTAATGGGGGGGGCGGAGACGGTAAGTCGTTTGGTAGAGGCTTTCTATCCGAAAGTACAACAGCATCCATTACTCTCACCGCTCTTTCCCGCTAATATAGGACCCGTTATTGAGAAACAGACGTTGTTTTTGACCCAATTCTTCGGTGGCCCAACCTTATATTCAGATGCCCATGGTCATCCAATGATGCGAGCGAGGCATATGCCATTTCCGATTACAAGAGAGCATGCGGATGCATGGTTAGCTTGTATGACAGAAGCGATGGCGGATGTAGGCTTGCCAGATGATTTAAAGGCTTTTCTACTTGATCGGCTTAGAGGCTCTGCTTATCATTTCATAAACACACCTGAGGAAGACTAGTCCGTTCTTCCTGCTATATTACTTTGGGAAAAGGCGGGATTTGTAGTGGTCGAACCATTATATGAAATTTCAGTGACTTGCACATTCTGTACGAATACCTTCAAAACGTTGAAGGTACGACCAAGCTTCAAGAAAGCGAGTAAGTCAGATTCTGACTTCTGTCTGCATTATAAGGACATTAATCCTGATTACTATGTTGTACGGATATGCCCGTTTTGCGGATATGCACATTCAGAAAACTTTTCAGATAAATGGAGTTCAGCACAGCGGGAAGTTTTTTATGAGAAAGTCTCGCAGAACTGGTCTATGCGTGATTTTTGCAGAGAAAGAACATGGGATGATGCGCTTCTAAGTTACAAGCTGGCACTGCTGAGTGCACAGATCAAGAACGAGAAGTCACGCGTTGTAGCTGGACTGCTGCATCACTTGGCTTGGCTTTATCGAATCAAAGAGGACTGGGAGCAGGAAGAACGATTCCTCGCATTCGCGTTAGATGCCTATGTGAACGTATTTGAAACGGAAGGCATGGATTTGAATAACGCAAGACTTATGTATTTAATGGGTGAGCTGAACCGGAGATTGAAACGGTTTCCAGATGCGATTAAATGGTTTTCACGCATTATTAACGATCGCAAGATTATGGACGCGGGGATGATTCGAGCTAGTCGTGAGCAATGGGTGACGACACGTGAAGATATGTTGGCGATGCGGTTAGAATTGCCGGATGAGATGAAACAAGCTACCTAAATGAACGTATAGTCACACAATAAAATGAACGCTAAGCCATAATGCGGTGTAGAACCGAGTGGCTAAGCGTTCATTTTTTGTTCATGTACTTGTGAATGCGTGTAGAGTGTGGGGCGGTTCTTACCCGTATGCTTGGACTGATAAAGTGCGTGATCGGCTTCTGATATTAACGTTCTAAGATCTGTGTGAGAGGATGCAGCAGTCGAGATGCCGATTGAAATGGAGATAGGCGCTGCTTCGAGACCGTTCTTTTTATACATAAATAATTCCGCAATAGACATACATAGACTTTGACCATAGCTTAGGAGTAGGGCAGGGTCTGTCTCAGAACACAGCAGTATAAACTCTTCTCCACCATATCTAGCTAGGTAATCCTGCTCTTGAATGAGTTGGCGCAGAACAGAGCTTACTTCTTGGAGAAGCTGATCCCCTTCCAAATGTCCGAATCGATCGTTGTACAACTTGAAATTATCGATATCGATCATCATGATGGAGACATTCCGTTTATGCAGGGCACTAGTGGCGATTGGGATAAAGCTTCGTAAATTAGGCAGCTTGGTCAAACCATCTTGATTCGCTTGCAGTTCAAGCTTTCGTTGCAGTCGCCAATTGTTATTTTCGTCATTCACCATAATGATGATCATGAAAAGGGTGGCAGATGTAATAGCAAACATAAATAATTGATCTAGCGTATAAGACCAAGAAAAGCCGCGTGTAAGGAAGCTGTGTGTAACTAGGCGCAGAATGAATACGAACCCACATATTTGAAGGGCAAAACGAATAGGAATGTCCAAGAAGCCATTGCGATATTCTTTGTTATGGAAAAAGGAGCTAATGAAGGCTGGGGCAATGAGGTCTTGTGCGATGATGAACCAGGCTTGATTTTCATGTGAGATGAGACTAGAACCAGCAGGCAATATGGTCGAAAAGAGGGCAACAGGTAATCCATATCTCAATCCGGCCATGAAGATAGGTAACGAGCGAAGATCGATTAGGCCAAATGTTTCGGGCAGAGGGACCAGCATCATGATGATGCTGGCTAAGCCTGTCAACAACGATGCAAATAGATGCTCGTGGGAATCGATCAACATCTTGCTATGAACTTTCAATGCTAAATAATTTAAGGTCACTAAGGTACATGCGCTTGTCAAAGGAATGAGGTACTCATTCATAAAGGTTCGTTTGCTCCTTGCAATGAACTACGAATTATGTTTGTTTCGTACCGCGGTGTCCGCTAGTAAATAATCCCGGTCAGTATCCACAAGCGTCAGCTTGTTATGACAACAAGGGAAGACGAGCAGCTTCTTTTTACCTTCATGTATGGAGGCGAGTTCGTGAACTTTGAGCGGCAGTAAGACATTTGAACTTAGACAGAATGGACATTGGGCCACGTAAATGTCCTTCATGATGATGTCGTAAGGCCAAGTGTTAGCAAAAGGGATCAAGGTCTACTTCGATTCCGATTCGCTTTTTTCTGAAGAAGTATTCTTCGCGAGTTCAGCTAATTTCTGCAAGAGAATATGTTGTGGCATATGCATGAGATGTTCTAAAGGTACTTTAAGCTGCTCAGCTAACTTAACAGCTGTTTCAGGAGATATTTGCAACGGTTTCATTATTGAGAAATCACCCATCCTGTTCCGATTTAGTCCGAAGGAACTATACATAATTGAATCATACTTTGTGAAGAGAAGCAATGAGCAAGATGCGGATAGTTGGCGAATAGCCAACGGATATGATTTAATTAAAAGTGGAAAGGAAAGGTGATCGCATTGTTAACATTACCTCTTAATCAAACATGGAATCTTGAAACATTTTTCCCTGGAGGAAGTGATTCTCCTGCATTCGCTGCACACCTGAAGAAGCTTCAGGAATCCATTGCATCTTTTCAAGAGCAAGTACGCAGTACGGCTTCACCACAAAGTGTTGAGGATACCTCGCAACTAGCACATTTGATTGAATTGCTCCAGCACAATGTGATGCATATTCATGAGGCTGATTCATTCGTGGGTTGTCTGCAAGCGGATAATCAGAAAGACAAGAAAGCGCCTGTATTGAGTGGTCAAGTCAAAAGCTTATATGCTGAGCATTTATCTTCCCTCACACATTTTGATCAGATTCTAACTGGCGTTCCAGATCAGGTTTGGACTGCGCTGCTGCAGCAAGAGCCTTTTCAAGCTATCGCCTTTTCGTTGAATGAACGTCGCTCACTAGCTAAGGAAAAGCTGCCGCCTGAACAAGAAGCATTAATTAATGATTTGGCCGTAGATGGCTATCATGGGTGGAGCGATTTGTATAATTCGACCGTTGGTCAATTCAGCATGGCGGTTGAAGTCGATGGTAAGCAAGTGGAACTATCTGCAGGTCAAGCTTTTAATAAGCTGCATACAGAGAATCGTGAAGAACGTTTGGACCTATTTGAGAAATGGGAAAAAGCTTGGACAGATAAAGAGGAATACTGTGCCGAAGCCTTGAATCACTTGGCTGGATTCCGTCTTCAGGTTTATAAGGCAAGAGGCTGGAAAAGCATACATAAAGAACCACTTGCAATTAATCGCATGGAAGAAAAAACATTGAACGTCATGTGGGACGTGATTGACCGTAATAAAGGCCTCTTCGTGGAGTATCTCAATCGCAAAGCGAAGCTGCTTGGCGTTGATAAGCTGGCATGGGTAGACGTCGACGCGCCGCTTGGTGATTCGTCCAAGAAGATTTCTTATGACGAAGGTGCGAGTCTCATCATTGATCAATTCAAACGCTTTAGTCCGAAGCTTGCTGCTTTCTCTGAGGAAGCGTTTGAGAAGCGCTGGATCGAGGCAGAGGATCGCCCTGGTAAGCGTCCTGGCGGCTTCTGTACCTCATTCCCGCTTGCAGGAGAGACACGTATCTTCATGACGTATGGCGGGACGCTGAATAACGTCTCTACGCTCGCTCATGAGCTTGGCCATGGTTACCATCAGCATGTGATGACGGATATGCCGGCTCTCGCACAAGAGTATGCGATGAACGTGGCAGAAACAGCCTCAACGTTTGCTGAGATGATCGTAGCGGATGCTGTAGTGAAGAGTGCTTCGACGGATGATGAACGCATTGTTCTGCTCGAAGATAAAATTCAAAGAGCAATCGCGTTCTTCATGAACATTCATGCGCGGTTTATTTTTGAGACGAACTTCTACGCAGAACGCAGCCAAGGCTTAGTCAGCGTCGAGCGTCTCAATGAGCTCATGGTTGATGCGCAAAAGCTTGCTTATAAAGATGCACTAAGCAGCTATCATCCGCATTTCTGGGCAGCTAAGCTACACTTCTATGCGACGGATGTTCCCTTCTACAATTTCCCGTATACCTTCGGATACATGTTCTCTGCTGGGATTTATGCAAGAGCTGTGCAAGAAGGCGCAACCTTCGAAGACAAGTACATCTCCTTGCTTAGAGATACGGGCAGCATGAACGTCGAAGAGCTTGCACAGAAGCATCTCGGTGTGGATCTTACGGAGCCGGATTTCTGGCAAAGTGCTGTTGACATGGCAGCCCAAGACGTGAAGCAGTTCATGGAGCTTACAGAATCGAAGATTCGCGCGTAGGTTTGGATGGTGGCAGTAGGCGAGGCGATCATACTGGGAACGGTAGGCAATGAATGAACGTTACTGTCCTACTGAGATTCCAATCAAAGTTGTCAAAGCAGTTAGCGCTGTCAAAATTGCAAAAGTGCACTTTTGAACGAGTGTTCACTTGTTTTATTGGAAATTGATGCAAAAAGGCATCAATTTGGAGAAATTTGAGTGGAGATTGATAAAAATCGATAAAAAGGATGCCTATTTGCACGTATTTTCCAGTTTTGAGGAAGAATAAGCGGAAAAGGTTGCCTATTTGCATTTTTCAGAGAGAAATCATCCGTCAACTTTGACTTATCCCGCACAAGCGTCACCCAATGTTGTCAGTTAACCTGATAACATTGGCGCTCACGCTGCTGTCCCCGCCTGTCCCGCTAGCGCATCGCACAATGAAACAGCCCCTCAGAGAAGGTCTCAGAGGGGCTGTTTCTGTTATGTATTAAAGCTTAAAGATCTGGATCGTTTGCTGCAATTGGGTTACAACACGCGTCATTTCTTCCGCTTGCGATACGATGCCTTGTACCGTTGAAATTTGCTCACTCATAGAAGCGGACACTTCTTGCGTACCAGCCGCGGACTCTTCCGTAATCGCTGAAATATTTTCCATCGCAGCAGCAATTTGACCGGAGCTTTGCAGCATGCTTTCGCTTTCTTCAGCGAAGCGTGTAATCTCCTCGGAAATGAATCCAACACTGCCTACGATCTCAGCAAAAACAATTTCAGTTTGATCGATGAGGACCGTTTGCTTCTTAACGACGTCTTCATTGACTTGAATACTGCGAATCGCATCTTGAATGCCTTGCTCAATACTCTTAACGAAGCCGAATACCTCACGTGTTAGGGAGGTGGATTCTTCAGCCAGCTTGCGTACTTCTTGCGCTACAATAGCGAAGCCTCGTCCATGCTCGCCTGCTCTTGCAGCTTCAATGGATGCGTTAAGGGACAACAGGTTCGTTTGTTCTGCAATCTCGGAAATGGATCGAGTAACATTCGTAATTCCTGCTGCTTGACGAGCCAACATGTCGATCGTATCCGACACCTGTCTAGTAACTTCCACATTTCGTTTCATTCCGACGCCTTGGCTTTCAACCGATGTGCGGCCCTTCTCAACGAGGGTCATCATTTGATCCGAGCGGTTTTTCATTTCCTTAGCGGATCCAGCATAGTTCACGATTTTCACTTCAATGTCTTTGGAGGTAATGGATACACCAGAAATCTCCTCGGAGATTTGTCCCGCACCTGCTGCTAACTCATGGGCCGAAATACTCACTTGCTCTAGGACGGTACGGAAGCTTTCATTTTTAACATAAATATCACGGCTTGTCTGGAAAACTTGCTTCGAAATAGATCCAGTATCACGTAAAATCTCACGGAGCTTATCAATCATCTTGTTAAAAGATTGGCCTAGTTGACCAAGGGAGTCATCTGTTGTGATCGCTACTTTTTGAGAGAAGTCACCTTTGGAAATGTTAAGTGCAATCCGGGAGATACCATCGATTGGCTCTGTAAGTTGACCTTCAAACCAACGGATAAAAGGATAGCTGCCAGCTAGAATTATTACTAGGAATATAATACCAAGTAAGCGGTTCCAGTCTGTGGCGAAAGTAACAATCATCATGAAAAGTGAATTTAAGCCAATTAGTGCAAAACAACCAAGTTGTAGTTTCTTTCTAAACGATAAGGATGAAATTTGATCCAATCCGACCGACTCCTCTGCAAAATTTGTTTACTTGTGGAGAAAATAATAGATGTATTTGAGAATTATATCATTGAACATGGAAACATTCTACATTTTTTCGACAGTAATCGTTCGGTAATTACAAGGAAATTGGGATTTATATTAAGTAAGTATAAAGAATATAGTGAATTATTCAAATATTGGAAATAAACTGTTGAATTATGTAAATTCTCTAGGTATAATAGGTCTAGAGTCACAGAATTAACATATTTAGTAAATTGTCGCAAATTTAAGGAGGAGTAAATCAAAATTGGAACAGATGACACTCGGCAGACAAATTGATGTGGTATTTCGTAAGATTAAGGAAGAACTTTCTAATGTGAATTCAGGTACAGTTTTTGTACACATTCGCAACAATGAGATTGGTAAATTTGGGATCAAGCACCTCCCATTTGAGAGCTCTGAAGGCGTATTGCCTGCGGTGACTAACACGGGACTGACTGAATTGCAATTTCAATCTTTTCGCCAAATGGCCATCGAATCGCTGAAGCGCAAGAAGAGCTGGACGCATGGGGAAATTTTGTTTGACTTCACAGTAAGAAAGAATGTGATTTCAATTAGCATTAGTTTTGAAAGCAATTATAATATGGCTACATACGCAAGAACGAATTAGCACTCATAACCTTTCTATAGCATAGAGAAGAACCCCGATCACAATTGTGATTGGGGCTCTTTTTTGAGCAAAATGCGACCCTTGCCATAAGGGATGCACATCGGGGTTCCAAAAATGGGATCGGTCGTTACCTGGCAATCCATATCAAACACATCAAGCAGCAATGCTGCATTTACGATATCCTCTGGCTTTCCTTCGGCATAAACAGAGCCCTTCTTGATGCTAACAATGTGGTGCGCGTAGCGGCAAGCTAGATTAATGTCATGCAGAACCATGACGATTGTGCGCTGTTCTCTCTCGTTCAGCTCAAATAATAAGTCCAGTACCTCAATTTGATGCGTAAGATCGAGATAGGTGGTTGGTTCATCTAGGAGTAAAGTAGGCGTGTCCTGTGCTAAAGTCATAGCAATCCAAGCGCGCTGGCGTTGTCCCCCAGAGAGTGAATCGACGGTGCGATCGGCAAACTCAAGCATGTTAGTAAGCTCAAGAGCGTTCATCACTTTGTTTTCATCCTCCGCGGACCACTGCTGTAGCCAACTCTGGTAAGGATAGCGTCCCTGCTTGACGAGTTGTCTGACCGTGAGTCCTTCTGGTGCAGTAGGTCCTTGAGGCAAGATCGCCATACGTCTAGCGACTTCTTTGGTAGAGAGCTTAGCAATCTCATGGCTATCCAATAAAATGCTTCCTGAGGTTGGCTTCATAAGCCGCGCAAGGGAGCGGAGTAACGTGGACTTGCCACAGCCATTACTGCCGATAAATACGGTTATTTTCCCTTTGGGGATTTGCAAATTTAGGCTTTGGAAAATCGTTGTATCGCCATATGTCAATTGAAGCGATTTGGCTTCGAGTGCTTGGTCTAAGGTTGTCATGAGCTCGTTCTCCTTTTCGTAGACATGGGAGGTTATCCGCGATTTCTACTGCGATATAGGACGTAGATGAAAATGGGGGCGCCGATAGCTGCCGTGAAGACACCAGCTGGAATATCAAGTGGCTTGAATAAGAAACGGCCAGCTAAGTCTGCAAGCAGCAACAATAGGGAACCCGTGAGTGCAGCGACAGGAATCAAAGAACCGAAGCTAGGACCAACAAGCTTGCGTGAAATGTGCGGTGCCATGAGTCCAATGAAGCTGATTGCTCCGCCAAACGCGACAGCAGCTCCTGACAAGGCGACACTAAGCATAATTAGCAGAAAACGTTGACGCTGAACGTGACTTCCAACACTTTGCGCAATATCCTCTCCTAAGGATTGGATTGTAATGTGCCGCGCGTAGAAGAAAATAACGGGTAACAGCACAGCCACCCATGGGAGCAAGGGATACACGGCTTTGGCCCAAGATACACCATAAATGCTGCCAGTCATAAAGGTAAGGGATTGATTGGCGAGTACAATGGGGCCGGTAAGCATCATGAGATATGATATGGCGCTCATAGCGGCTGTGAGTCCAGTCCCAATAAGGACAAGACGCAATGGTGTAATCCCATTTTTCCAAGAAAAGAAATAAACCAATAAAGTTGCTAAGAATGCCCCTAGAATAGCTGCAACGGGCAGCCAATGAATACTTAGTTTATCCGAGCAAAAGAAGAAAAAAGAAACAGCGCCTAACGTTGCACCGCCTGTTGTACCAATCGTGTCGGGCGAAGTTAGCGGATTGCGCACGATCCCTTGTAAAATGGCTCCGGCGACGCCTAAAGATGCACCGATCAAGACAGCCACGAGAACACGAGGTAAACGAAGTGTTCGAACAATCATGGTACTTGAATCAGTCCCATAACCGAATACAGCGCGTACTACATCAACAGGTTTGATCGTAATACTACCGACGCCCGTACTCACAATCATCATAAGAATGACGGCAACGAGAAGGGCTAGTGTAATGAGAATAGATTTTTTGTTAATTAAAAAAGAGTAGCTTTTGCTTCGAATTGTAACATATCGCTTGGAAGCACTCATTTGAGGAGTCCCCCTTTGCGTGCAATGTAAATAAAGAATGGAACTCCAAGAATAGCGGTCATAACGCCGACATGAACTTCCTTCGGCATAATAATGAAGCGAGCCCCAATATCTGCACTAACCAACAGAATACCGCCTAGCACAGCACAATAGGGAATTACCCATCGATAGTCAATGCCCACGAAAAAACGGACAATATGAGGAATCATAAGGCCAACGAATACAATAGGACCAGCTACAGCAACCGAACCACCGGCAAGAATTACAATAATGATTGCGGTAATGAGTTTTATGTATACGGTTTGCTGTCCAAGCCCTTTGGCAATATCGTCACCCATCGATAAAATGTTAATGTGAGGGGATAAGAGTATTGCGCCAACCCAAGCAATCAACATATAGGGATACACCGATTGCAGCATCGCCATGGTCCGCCCTTCAACAGAACCAACAAGCCAGTACAGCACTTGTTCAAAGGCTTTGCCATTGCCGAGCAGAATGCCTTGTGTGAGCGACGCGAAAAAGGCTGTCATCGCCGCGCCAGCGAGTGTGATTTTCATTGGTGTTAGGCCATCACGGCCTAGCGATCCGAGCCCATAGACCAGGGATGCGCTGATTGCGGCGCCGAAAAATGCAATCCATACAAATTGCGTAAGACTGGATACATTGAAGAATCCAACAGCTACAACAATGGCAAATGCGGCTCCCGAGTTGATCCCGAAAATACTTGGCGAAGCAAGTGGATTGCGAGTCATCGCTTGCATTAATGCACCAGCGACTGCCAAGCTGCCGCCAACTAGTGCGGCAATCAAAGCTCTGGGTATACGTACAGTTTGAATGATAATGGATTCATTCGTGGGTTTGTCAGATGGATTAAAGGAAGTCATGATTTGATCCCAGGAATAGGCATGCAGGCCGAAGCGGACACTGCTAAGTATTAATGCTAGGAGAATACAGACTGCTGCTAGTAATCCAATACTTTTATAAATATGAGAAAGACGTTCTGACGTTGATGTATACATGATGGATATCTGCTTCCTTCCTACCTTTCTTGCTTCGTATATTTTAAAGTTATCCGTAGGGGAAGTCAACGAATATGATAATCATTATCAAAGGAGTTGACAAAATTGGATGTAATCTAGTATTATGTCCTAGGATAGTGAGAATGATTATCACATTATAAGTCAACTAGGGGGAACACCATTATTATGTTTAGTAAAAAACGCCTCACGTTTGGAAGAGCGTGGGCTCTTATTGCATGTCTCTTTGTTTTTAGCATGGTCGTAACAGCATGTGGAGAGAAAGCAGCAACAACAGCTGCCTCTACAGCTCCGCAAGAAACTGCGAAAGCAGAAGCACCACGCACAATTAAACACGCCATGGGAGAATCCGTAGTTCCTGCGAATCCTAAACGTGTTGTTATTTTGACAAATGAAGGAACAGAAGCATTACTTTCACTTGGAATTAAACCAGTTGGCGCTGTGGAATCCTTTTACGGCAACCCTTGGTTTGAGCATTTTAAAGCGGACATGCAAGGTGTAACTACAGTAGGTGTCGAAGGACAACCGAACTTGGAAGTCATCGCTTCCCTTAAGCCTGATTTAATTATTGGTAACAAGCTTCGTCAAGAGAAAGTATATGAGCAATTGAAAGCCATTGCGCCGACAGTTTTCTCCGAAACGCTTCGCGGTGAGTGGAAAAATAACTATAGCCTATATGCAGATGCTTTGAATAAGAAAGCCGAAGGCGATAAAGTGATCGCGAGCTTCGATAAACGAATTAATGATTTCAAATCCAAAGCAGGCGATAAGCTGAAAGAAAAAATCGCTGTTGTCCGTTTTATGGGTGGTAAATCAAGATACTACTACGGCGATATGTTTTCAGGCGTAATCTTCAAACAACTTGGTTTCGCTCGTTCTGATGCCAAAAGTGATGAGAAATCGTTCGAAGACATTACCAAAGAACGTTTAACTGAGTTGGATGCTGCGGATCGCGTATTCTACTTTACGTATGAAATCGGCGATGGCAAAGGGAATAAACAAGAGCAAGAATGGATGAATGATCCGCTTTGGAAAAATCTAAAAGTGGTGAAAGAAAATAAAGTTGTTAAAGTAAATGATGCTACTTGGAATACTGGCGGCGGTGTTAGATCTGCCAACATCATGTTAGATGACCTTTACAAAATGTACGACATTAAATAAATGAGATAAAAAAGGGCTTTCTCCGAGTATCTACCCGGAAGAAGGCCCTTTTGTTGCTTAAGTATTTTGGAGCGAAATTATCTGCTGAATTTGTTGCTTGTACCAGCAAGTTGTTGCTCAGCAATTTGAACGAGACGACGAGTGATGCTGCCCCCGATAGATCCTGTGTCGTAAGACGTCATATAACCGTAGTAGCCATCTTGAGGAATTTGGATGCCCAATTCTTGAGCAACTTCATACTTCAATTGGTCTAGGGCTGATGAAGCTTGAGGAACTACTAAGGAGTTACTGCTGCGAGATTGTCCTGTAGCCATCTGATATCACCTCCAGTAATAGGTAGTATGAACTGTTTTGTAAATATTACTCATTTTTTTATTGGAAATTTAATCCTTTTTTTAAAACGCTAAAAGCAGGAATGTTTCGACTTTGTTATAATGAGGAAATGAAGTCGGGAAAGCGGGGAAAAAGCATGTTTGAACTAGCGATTAAGGGCTGGTCCCTAGATAAAGATTTGCAAATCATTCAAGCGGACGTTCATCTGTCCGTGGCGGATAGTTTGATCATTGAAGAACCCTTATGCATTGATGTTGGCTTGCCAGCCTTATTGTATAGCGCGCTGCACGACACAGCACCGAACCGCTTCGCCCCCGCTGATCAGTGGGAGCGGATGCCTTTCTTCGTCTGCGGCTGCGGTGATCCGGAGTGCAGAGGCTTCTCATTCGTTGTGCGTCACCTGGCTGAGGAGCAGGTTGAGCTTTCTTCTGTAGAAGAGCGCACGAATGGTACATATCGCGAGCTCGAGACACATGTCATTCCTAGCCGTGCATATCGCGAGCAGATTGTAGACATTGGTGAAACGTATCTGCGATTTGTCGCAGATTTGGACTACCGTCCGTATTTCCAAGATACGGTGAAGGTCGTCCAAGAGCTGGTAGAGCAATTACATCTTAAATTACGGAGTGAATAATATGGCAGCATCAAAATTTTATGTAGTTTGGGTAGGGCATAAGCCAGGCGTTTACCGTACTTGGGCAGAATGCCAAGCGCAGACCAACGGGTATCCTCAAGCGAAATTCAAGTCCTATGAATCCGAAGGGGAAGCTCGTCAAGCGTTGGAGAAGGGCTGGCAGAAATCTCTCAATTTTACCGGCAAAGGCACGGCTGCTTCTTCGACAACGGGTAAAAAGTCAGCGACACCAGAGTCAGCACCTGAGGTGGATTATGATAGTATTTCTGTCGATGTAGGCTGTTCAGGAAATCCGGGCATCGTGGAGTACAAGGGTGTGGATACACGGACAGGTGAAATTATTTTTTACCAGGGGCCTATCTCGAAGGGGACGAATAACCTTGGTGAGTTTTTAGCCATTGTACATGGACTTGCTTACCTGAAGAAAAAAGGCAGTAAACAAACCATTTATACCGATTCGGTCACAGCGCTGAGTTGGATTCGGAAGAAGGAAGTATCGACAAATTTGGTTCGTGATGCGTCTACGGAAGAAATTTGGACATTGGTGGATCGGGCCCTGAAATGGCTGCATACGAATACATACACGAATAAAATCGTCAAATGGGATACGAAAAAGTGGGGCGAAATTAAGGCTGATTTTGGCAGGAAATAATTTTATTATAAGGAATCGTTATGCTGTATGAGGCTGCTTTACTCTCACGTTGATGCGTTATCACACTAAAGGGAGAAATATTACGAGAAGTGTGGTATGATAGTTTCATTGTTTTCATAACAGATATGAATTCTAGGAGGAATAAAGAATGGCACATCCAAAACAGCGCAGTGACATGATCAAAAAAGGTTTCGACCGCGCTCCACACCGTAGCTTACTACGTGCAGCCGGCGTTAAAGAGGAAGATTTCGGCAAGCCGTTTATCGCGGTTTGTAACTCTTATATAGACATTATTCCTGGACATGTTCATTTGCAAGAATTCGGTAAGCTTGTCAAAGAAGCCATTCGTGAAGCAGGAGGGGTTCCTTTCGAGTTCAACACAATCGGGGTTGACGATGGTATTGCGATGGGGCATATCGGAATGCGTTATTCCTTGCCAAGCCGTGAGATTATTGCGGATTCCTTGGAAACCGTAGTAAACGCGCACTGGTTTGATGGTATGGTCTGTATTCCAAACTGTGATAAAATTACACCGGGTATGATCATGGGTGCCCTTCGCGTTAACATCCCAACGATGTTAGTCAGCGGTGGACCAATGAAAGCTGGTAAAGATAAAAACGGTAAATCCATTTCCCTTTCTTCCGTATTTGAAGGCGTTGGTGCTTTCCAAGCGGGTAAATTGGATGAAGCGGGTCTGGAAGAGCTTGAGCAATACGGTTGTCCGACTTGTGGATCATGCTCCGGTATGTTCACAGCGAACTCCATGAACTGTCTGGCTGAAGGTCTTGGATTGGCTATGCCAGGTAACGGTACGATTCTTGCCGTTGCTGAAGAGCGTAAGCAATTCGTGAAAGATTGCGCAAAACAGCTAATGGTTCTTATCGAGAAAGACATTAAACCGCGTGATATCGTAACGATTGATGCGATTGATAACGCATTTGCCTTGGATATGGCGATGGGTGGATCCACGAACACAGTTCTTCACACATTGGCTATCGCGGCAGAAGCAGGTATCGAGTATCCGATCGCACGTATTAACGAAGTGGCTGAGCGCGTTCCTCACCTTGCGAAAATCGCTCCAGCTTCCGATTATCACATTGAAGATGTGCATTTGGCAGGCGGTGTGAGTGCAGTAATCAATGAATTGCTCAAAAAACCAGGTGCTTTCAACGGTGACTGTCTGTCCGTTACGGCACAAACACTTCGCGAGAACGTGGCTGGTCGCGAGATTCAGAACTTTGACGTGATTCGTCCACTTACGAACCCGCACAGTGAGCGCGGCGGACTTGCTGTACTGTTCGGTAACCTAGCTCCTGAAGGCAGTATCGTAAAAGTTGGTGCCGTTGATAAGTCCGTTGGCGGACGTCACGTTGGTCCAGCGATCTGCTTCGATTCCCAAGACGAAGCTTTGTACGGTATCGCAAACGGAAAAGTAAAAGAAGGACACGTTGTTGTCATTCGTTATGAAGGACCGAAGGGTGGACCTGGTATGCCAGAAATGTTGGCACCAACTTCCCAAATCGTAGGTATGGGTCTAGGCGCGAAAGTAGCCTTGATTACTGACGGACGTTTCTCCGGCGCATCCCGCGGTATCTCATTGGGTCATATGTCACCGGAAGCAGCAGAGGGCGGACCTCTTGCTTTCGTACATGACGGCGACATCATCGACGTCGATATGGACGGACGTAAAATCGAATTGCAAATCAGCGATGAAGAGTTTGCAAAACGTCGTGAGTCTTGGACAGGATTCCAACAGAAGATTACTTCTGGCTACTTGGCTCGTTATACCAAAATGGTTACGAACGCAAGTGCTGGCGCGATTTTGAAAATCTAATTTTTCACAAGATAAAAGCCCTATCCGACTTGTGTCGGGTAGGGCTTTTTGTGCAACTATTGGTTGCGAGACATGCTATCATTACTATCCCCTAAGCTCAGTTTAGCTTTTTCGAACGCAACCTGTGGGGGAATGATAGTGGTCACTGACACATCCGTTTTATGGATCACTATGCCTTAAGCTCAGTTCAGCCTTCTTTGAACCGAACACCTGAGCGAAAGGGATAGTGGTCATAGATTTAGCTGTCATGACGATCCCTGATGAAGAGTTCAAATACATCGTACGAATCAAGAGTGTAGGAGATTAAGCCAGAAAAAAATGCATAAACAGAAGAGAGCCGCTCAAAACTGTTATCGCAACAACAATGGAAAGCGTCAATACAAATCGCGCTTTAAAGATCGACAACATCATTAGCGTGCTCTTCACGTCGATCATAGGTCCAAATACGAGGAAGGCGAGCAGCGAGCCTGGCGAGAATGATTTGGCGAAGGAAACAGCTACGAAGGCATCTGTCGTTGAACATAAGGAGAGCAGGTAGGCGAAGCCCATCATGAACACGTGGGAGATGAAGGCGCCTTGCCCGATGGCGCTCAAGCTATCCTGTGCCACGAATGTCTGAATCAGAGCTGTCAGCAGCGCGCCTAGCATTAAGTATTTGCTCATCTCGAACAACTCCGAGGAGCCGTGGCTAATCATCGTTAGGATACGGCTGTCCCCGTGAGCGTGGTTGTGGCCATGATGGTCATGTCCGTGATGATCATGACTGTGGCTGTGATCATGGATGTGACTATGACCATGATCGTGATGATCATGGTGATCCAAGTGCTTGGTTACTTGATCATGTGTATGGCCATGGGTCAAGCTTGCAGCAGGTTCAATCGGATGCCGCAATGGATTGCTCTTGAGAAACCGTGTGAGCATGAAACCGATCACGAGCGCGACACCGAAGGTGAGCCCCATGCGTGAATAAGCCATTGCAGGGTCACCGCGGAAAGCCATCCATGTAGAGGCAAATACGATGGGGTTCAGGATTGGCCCTACCAGAATGAAAATGACGGCGATGTAGACAGGCATTCCTTTGCGCATCAGGCGGCGCACGAAAGGGATCATGCCACATTCACATAAGGGAAACATAATGCCAAGCACACAGGCAAACAAGACCCCGCCTAAGGGATGTTTAGGTGTCATTCGCTGAATAACACCTTCGGGAATGAAGTTCTCTACGATGGTAGAGAGCAGAACGCCGAGAATCATGAAAGGAAGGGCATCTAAGAAGATGTCCATAAAGGACATGAACACATGCCTGATGGGTTCCATGATCAGCTCCATTGGGGGGAGTTGTCTTGTCGTCACAATAAGAATCATTAGAAACGCGCAAATCACCGTGGAGACGGGAAGGCTCCATCGGTATAGAGTTGAGGACAATGCATAGACACCCCTTTGCAGGAAGGATTGGTATGTATCTATCCTATGTACATGCTAGGCTATCTAGGACAACGTCCTCGATTGACAATGATCTTTAAGGGTGTATAATTATAGAAAATCAATTGCGATGATAGGAACAAGTACGTTTGTCTCGCGTTTCTCAGAGAGCCGGTGGTTGGTGCGAACCGGTGAAACAAGCAGACCGAATGGATCCTTGAGCTTGAAGCTGAACACTGTGTAGAATCACCGGAACCTAGGCCGGATTAAAACCACAGTTAACTATGCTAAACGGTAGCTCTCCGTTATCAGAGCCTGAAGGTTTACATGCACATAACTTTGGTTATGTTAGTAGACAAATTAGGGTGGTACCACGGTCTCTCGTCCCTTGCGGAGGGAGGCTTTTTTGTTGTCTTTTTTACCTATACGCAAGTCATGTACTGACAATTTCGAGGAGGTTATTTGAATGAAACGAGTACTATCCGGTATGCAATCCAGCGGTCAGCTGACAATTGGTAATTACATTGGCGCACTTCGTAACTTTGTGAAGCTACAGGAGCTGCATCGCTGCTACTTCATGGTAGTTGATATGCATGCCATTACAGTGCCGCAGGATCCAGCAGCGCTCAGGGAACAAACAGAGTCTATCGCTTCGCTTTACATTGCTTCGGGTCTAGACCCGAACAAGGCTTCTGTCTTTCTACAGTCCCATGTGCATGCACATGCAGAGCTGGGCTGGATTATGACGACGCTAACGCATATGGGCGAGCTGGAGCGCATGACACAATTTAAAGATAAATCCGAGGGTAAAGAATCTGTTGGCGCAGGGCTGTTCACGTATCCATCTCTGATGGCCGCTGATATTTTGCTCTATAACGCAGATCTTATTCCCGTTGGCGACGATCAGAAGCAGCATTTGGAGCTGACGCGTGATTTGGCGAACCGTTTTAATAATCGTTTTGGAGATATGTTTGTGATGCCGCAGCCTTATATGCCTGAGGTAGGTGCCCGAATTATGTCACTAGATGATGCCTCTAAGAAAATGAGTAAAAGCAGTCCAAATGCCGGCAGTTATATCGCGATGCTCGATGAGCCGGATGTGATTCGCAAGAAGCTTAGTCGTGCCGTTACGGATTCTGGGCGTGAAGTGAAATATGATCCTCAGAACAAGCCTGAGGTTAGTAATTTGATGTCGATTTACTCGCATTTTGCAGAGATGAGTCTAGTGGAGATTGAGGCGAAATACGAGGGGCTAGGGTATGGTCCTTTTAAAAAGGAGCTGGCTGAACATATTGTTGCTGTACTGGAGCCAATTCAACAGCGCTATCGGGAGATTCGCAGCTCAGGAGAAATCTTTGATATTTTGAAAAAAGGCTCTGACGAGGCTGCTGAAGTGGCGAATCAAACGCTGCTCGAGGTGAAGAAACGGATGGGCTTTATTGTCCGCTAAGTTCAGCAGTTACAAGTAAAAAAAAGCTCAAATTCCTAAGATCAGGAATTTGAGCTTTTTTGTTCACTTGGTGGGCGTGTTTTTACGACGCATCTTGGCTTTCACGGCAAAACCATATCCGATAAATCCTAAGGAAATGATGGAGCAAACGAGCACCATCAATGGCTCTCGCAAGGCGATGAATAGGGAGATACAAGCGAGCAGCAGCGTACCAACAACTGCGAATAGGAGAGCAAGTGGTTTACTCATACTGGTGATGACCTACTTTCTAGAAGTTTGTTCAAGGTGTGTTATCCTAGCATCTTCTTATTTTAAACTTTTTTGAGCGCTGTGCATATAAATTCATTTCCTCCACATACTATCTTTGCAAGCTTGCAAATACATCAAAGATTATAGCTGACTGAAAGGAGTACGATCCTGATGGCACAATCTCGTAGCAGCAACACACTAGTAGTTCCGCAAGCCAATCAAGCTTTAGACCAATTGAAATATGAGGTAGCTCAGGAGCTGGGCATTCAAATTCCTCAAGACGGTTACTATGGAAACATGGCAACTCGTGATACTGGATCTATTGGTGGTGCCATTACTCGCCGGTTGGTACAAATCGCCGAGCAAACGCTCGCGGGTCAATCTGGATCTAATTACCGTTAATTAGATCATTTGTCTCCGTACTAGCATTCCCGAACTATGTAATAATAAAGCCCAGGAGCCTAAATAGCTTCTGGGCTTTTGGTGCGCTTTGGAATGCAAATAAAAAAGACCCATGCAAATGCGCAGGGGTCTAGTCAATTGCTGATTGGACTTCTCAATACAAATCTACCTTTAGCTTTTTACCGAGCTTCGTATCGTTTACCCATCCGACATAAGAATCGAGGGTTTGGAAATTGTGATCCATCAGGATGACTCCGACGAATGGGAATTGCTTGCGATGGCGATAGCGCACATCTGCCCATCTTACTTCATAGCCCCAACGATGCTCTTTGACTTCAGCACAGGTGAAGGAGGAGAAATAAAGCAGGGATTGAATGTCCTCATGATGCTTGGAAACCTCGATAGCAGGGTGGTTAGTGCAAGTGATGGTGTCCAACCACTTCAGCTTGCCATTCTTGAGCTCGCCTAACTGATAGGTTCCATCGGCGCACTCCTTCACGACATTCCAGACATACAGGTTGAATGTTACAATTAGGGTATATTTATCTCCAGGCTGATAGGTGGCATCTTTGCGATATAGTCCTTTCTCGATAATGGCATGGTCCAGGGTTCGCCAAATGTAATAAAGCGCGAGTAAGCCATACAAGGTAGGGAAAATCAACTGTGGCTTCGCTATATCGAAGGACCACATGAAGATGGCAGCGATGTGACTCGTGAATATAAAAGGATCAAAGATGTGGATGATGTTCCATGATACCCATTTTTCTGAAAAGGGACGAATGGCTTGCGTGCCATAGGTGTTGAAACAGTCAGTGAACACGTGAACGCACACGGCGATGCCGATCCACATAGCAAGATGCAAGAAGGAGATGCCATGGAAGAATGGCGCAAGTGCACCAGTGATCAACAGCGTCCATAAGGGCAAGGCAGGCAGGGAATGTGAGCGGCCGCGGTGGTTGCGAATATACACAGCATTACTTTTGAAACGAAGGAGTCCATCGATATCAGGAATCTGAGAACCAACGACAGTTCCAATAAAAACAGCAGTCGTTGCTGCCGTATTTGCAGAAATGCTCGGATCAATTTGCGAAAGTCCTGCTAATCCTAAGCCAATGACGAGATGAGTGCCTGTATCCAACTGGTTTTCCTCCTAAGTGTTCTGTACACATGGTTTGTTCTTTATCTGGGGAGAGGGCTCAATTAACATCTTGCTCTTAGTTTACCATTTTAGAGTAAAAAATAAATCAGAAGGAGATCTAAAAATGTCTAAAGTTTTTGTAGAGTATGCCATAAAACCTGAATTTCGAGCTTCATTTCTCATCTATATGCAAGGACTTCAGCGGCGGGAAGGGCATTTGGAGCTGTTGGAAGGTACAGATCAAGAGGGACTTTATGTAGAAATTTGGCATGAAGTTTCATACGAGGACTATCTGAACATGAAGCAGGAGCGCTTGCAAGAGGGGCTTGGCGATGGCCAGCAGGGCGATTGGGAGCAATGGATCCAAGGCGGCATCAAGAAGCTGCATATGTGGCACTTCTCTCCAGTTGCATTATCATGACAAAAAACCGCTGCTCTATAACAGAGCAACGGTTTTGGTGTGTGATTCAGCTATTATCTGGAGACTCCGCCCCGGAAGGGGTAGGTGTAATTGAGTTCTTCATCAAATGTAATGTAATCCAAGTTCACCATAAGTAATAGGAAACGCATACCTGTAACAGGATCGCTGATAATAATATGATCACGTCCTGCTGCCTCTAGTCTGCCTTTGAAAATTTTGGCGTTCCATTGGGAGTTGTTTTCATATGTCATGTAGATGGTGGCCATTTTGCCAAGGTTCAAACGTAGAATATTTTCGATATACGATTCTTCAACCGGAAGTCCAGGTACATTGACTCCTGTTTGTAAACCGCTTCCTGGTGGTGTGAGTACAGATCCGGCTGGTGTTTGGGGAACAATCTTATTCGTAATGTTGGTTGGAACAGGGAAAGCGGGATAGGGATTGCCATATTGCATTTGCGGCATTGCTTGATTTCCTATTTTGTAAGGGTTATTCAACATGATGATAATTTCCTCCTCGAGCTTTCAATACGAAAGCTTTCTTCAAAAATGTGTTTGTAACAAAACGGATGGGCTGGCTCCCGATGAGATATACTTGGGCAAGCGCCTGCTGGCCAGAAGTACGATCCCGAAAACTAGACCATTTGGGAAGTGGTGCGGATGTTTTTGAAATCGAGGCAGTTCGCTTTTACACGATGTATGCCTACATTTCCTACCATCAACTTACCTTGCTCCCCTTCGGCCTCGGCTTCAGCTCGGAGTAATCGTGCAGTAATTGCCGATCATTTGAATTTGATAGTATTACTGCCATCTAGTAAGTCACTCCTTTCCGCTGCCTGAGTTCGTAAAGGTCATTTTCCATAATCATCATATTGTGCTGATGCCTATTTGGTGACGAATTTCCGTGTATTTCGCAAACAAAAAAGCTCCCGAGGGGAGCTTTACAGAAGTAAGAATTTATAACCAACACCCCACACCGTCTTGATGTGCTTGGGCTCTTTGGGGTCATCTTCAATTTTTTTGCGTAAATTTGCAATATGTACGTCAATGGCACGCTCAGTTACCTGGGAATCAAAGCCGCGAACCCGATTCAAAAGCTCTTCTCGGCTGTAAACCCTGCCTTGATTTTGCCAGAAAAGCTTCATGATTTCATACTCAGAGAAGGTAGTTTCTATATTTTTGCCGCCAACAAAAAGACAGCGCTTCTCTAGATCCAAGTAGATCCCCATTTGAATGTGCACGTCTGAAGCTGAAAGAGTCTGTGTAGGGAATGTGTTGGAACGCCGAAATAAGGCCTGTATTCTTGCTGAAAGCTCTCTCATTGAGAAGGGTTTACACAAATAGTCATCAGCGCCTGTCTGAAGGCCCTTCACACGATCTGAAACTTCGTTCTTGGCGGATACCATTAAGATCGGAATGGTCGAGGTGTTACGAATCGTCATGCATAGATGCATACCATCCATATCAGGCAGCATGAGATCAAGAATGATCATATCAGGCTGAAATTCACGGAATAAGGCCTCGCCTTGCCGCCCGTTCTCCGCGCGCTTCACTTCATAGCCATCTTCATATAAGTAAATGGACATCATTTCGCCGATACTTACATCGTCTTCGATAATTAATATTTTTGACATACAGGTTCCCCTCCTTTTCCTTTAAAAGGCTAGGTGCTCGATATGCCGTTCGCAATAATCGATCCTATCTATATGACATGTTATCCTATCCATTTTGTGACGTCCAGTTTTAACTTTAATTTACTAGTCAAAAAAAAGAAACTGTACCGGACTTAAACCCGCATGGTTCAGGTTAAGTTGGTCAGTTTCTTTGGGGTTAGGTGTGTAGATAAATCCACACTCATACAGTTAAATGCTTTCGGACGAGATCTTCGCTTAAATGCTCCGCTTTTCCTTCTGCAGCAATTGTGCCGCGGTCAAGTACATAGTAATAATCAGCAATGCTTGTGGCAAACTCTAAGCTTTGCTCGACGAGAAGCACCGCAATTTCTCGGTTGCGCTTAATTGTTTCAATGATCGCTTCAATCTCCATCACGATAGACGGCTGTATCCCCTCCATGGGTTCATCTAGAAGCAAGAGCTGAGGTCCTGGAGCTAGTGCGCGAGCAATGGCTAATTGCTGCTGCTGACCGCCGCTGAGGTCCCCTCCTTTGCGATGAAGCATTTGACGAAGAACGGGGAACGTGTCGAAGAGGGACTCCGGCAGCTTCTTTCGTCTATCTGAGGCAGCCTCAAGGCCTAATAAGAGATTCTCCTCCACAGTGAGCTGGGGAAATATTTCCCTGCCCTGCGGTACGTAGCCGATGCCTGACTTGGCGCGGCGATCTGGAGAAGACGAAGTGATGTCTGCCTCCATGTAGTGGATTTGGCCTGATCTGGGCTTAATGAGTCCCATGATACTCTTCATGAGGGTAGATTTCCCAACTCCGTTGCGTCCCATTAAACAAACGATCTGACCAGGCTTTACCTCGAGGTTCACGCCACGGACAACCATACTTTCGCCATAACCGGCTTCAATACCTTGTAGTTTAAGCACCGCGTTCAACTCTCCTTCCGAGGTAGACTTCCGCCACTTTGTCATCATTCTGAATGTCTTCCATCGTGCCTTCACGCAGGACAGTGCCTTCGTGAAGAACAGTGACTGTTCTGGCGAACTGGCGCACGAAAGCCATGTCGTGCTCAACAACGATAATGGTTTGACTCGCTGCAATTTCATGGAGCAGCTCACCGGTTTTCTCTGTTTCACTGTCCGTCATGCCAGCCGCGGGTTCATCGAGCAGCAGGAGATCAGGCTCCTGCATGAGCAGCATGCCGATTTCGAGCCATTGCTTCTCCCCGTGGGAGAGAGAGCCGGCACGCTCTTTGGCTTTACTCTGAAGACCGATCATTTCAAGTCGAAGGAAGAGTCGATCTCTTTGTTCACTTGTCGTTTTGGCCCACAGCGCACTGAGGAGTCCGCGCTGCTGCTTCATGGAAAGCGCCAGATTCTCAAAAACCGTTAAGGTGGAGAATACTGTAGGCGCTTGGAATTTTCGCCCGATGCCAAGCTGGGCGATTTGGTGCTCTTGGTGCTTGGTGAGGTCAATGGATTCCTTGAAAAAGACGTGACCTTGCGAAGGTTTTACTTTGCCGCAGATCACATCGAGCAATGTGGTTTTACCAGCGCCATTGGGGCCGATAAGGAACCGGAGCTCGCCATATTTTAACGAGAAATCTAGATTTCGCAAGGCTTTGAAACCGTCGAAGTTCACCTCAAGTCCCTTGACGCTCAGGATTGTCTCGTCAGTTGTCGGTTGTTGTTTCGCTAATTGTCCTAGCATTGAAATGTTCCCCTTTCCGGTTTACATAAGCGGAGTTTAAGTTTCTATTGCTTCTTGTGATGATGAGATCTGCTTAGGGAGACTGGTTTTTTTCCAATTCGAGAAATAGTGGGTCAGTGTGCCGACGATTCCCTTAGGCAGTAATAAAACGACAATAATGAACATGGCTCCTAACATGATGGGCCACCAAGCGGGATAGGCTTCGCTGAATGTTGTTTTTGCTGTATTGGTCACTAAGGCTCCAAGAATAGCGCCGCCAATGGTTGAACGACCGCCAATAGCTACCCATAGCACCATTTCAATCGATGGCACGATACCCATTTGCGCAGGAGAGATGATCCCTTCTTGCAGTACGAAGAGCACGCCGGCAAGTCCTGCTAAACCCGCGGAAACGCAGTAGATGAACACTTTATATGTGACGGGATTATAGCCAATGAAGCGTACTCGATTCTCGCCATCTCGAATGGCAGTAAGAATGTTGCCAAGGCGGCTGGTCACAAGCAGGGTGCTAAGGATTAAAACAACAAGTACGACGGCTAGCGTGAGATAGAAAAACAGCAGCTTCGTTGATTGCAGTTGCAGGTTCAGACCGAGAAAGGTTGTGAAGTTGGTCAAACCATTCGTTCCGCCTGTGTAGCCCTGCTGTCCGACGAACAGCGTCACTGTTATGATGACTAAGGCTTGGGATAAAATGGAGAAAAATGCGCCTTTGATCCGATTACGGAATGTGAAATAGCCAAGGATGAAGGCAACAATCATCGGTACAATCAACGCCAATAGGAAAGCGAGTGCGGCGCTATGGAACGGTAGCCAGAACCACGGCAAGCTTTTGACACCGCTCCAGGACATGAAATCCGGCAATTGATTAGGCGTGGAAGCAAGCTTCAAATGCATGGCCATACAATAGGCACCGAGTCCGAAGTAAACGCCATGGCCAAGACTTAAAATGCCGGTATATCCCCAGATTAAGTCAATTCCGATCGCGATAATGGCATAAGCCAGGAATTTGCCGAGTAAGGATAAACGAAAGTCAGACAAGAATAGGGGGGCAAGCGCGATGAGCAGTAAACACAACCCATAGATGGATAGCTTGAGCTTAGATTGTCTGGCAAAGAGCATAGAAGAGGTCACTTCCTTTCTTCAATCTAAGGATCTCGAACGCATCGTTACAAGACCCATTGGCTTCCATTGTAAGAAGGCGATGATCAGTGTAAAGACAAGTACTTTACCAAGTGTAGCGCTGGTCGTATATTCCAAGGCGGTATTGAATACTCCGATCCCTAATGCACCAGCTACAGTGCCGATCAACTTGCCGATCCCGCCGAGCACGACGACCATAAAGGCATCAACAATATAATAGGTGCCAATCGTGGGTCCAATCGGTCCAAGTAGGGAAAGGGCACAGCCGGCGATCCCTGCCATGGCAGAGCCAAATGCGAAGGATTGCGCATCGACTCTGCGAGTTGATATGCCTAAGCAAGAAGCCATTTCGCGATTTTGCATAACGGCTCTCATCCTTCTGCCGCCAGCCGAGTGGTACAGATATAGGTAGATGATGAAGATACATAGCGCGACAAGTCCGATGATGAAGAGTCGCTTATAGGGCAGAATCAAATCCGCCGTTACATGCCAGCCGCCTTCCAACCACTGCGGCGCTTTAACAGCGACATTGGGAGCACCGAAGATGGATCGTGCAATTTGTTGTAAGGCGAGAGAGACTCCCCAGGTAGCCAATAAGCTATCCAACGGTCTGCCGTACATGAAGCGGATGAGTACAACTTCGAGCAGCCAGCCGATGGCGAAGGCGACGACAAAGGCAACGCCAAGTGAGACGACGAAGTACCAGCCAAATGCAGAAGTGGGCATATAGGATTGGAACCCTTTCTGCACGAGATAAGCCATATAAGCACCGATCATAATAAATTCGCCATGTGCCATATTCATCACATTCATGAGACCGAAGGTAATGGCGAGACCGATGGCGATTAAGAGCAGAATGGAGCTTAAGCTGAGTCCGTTAAATATTTGAAGCAGCAGCAAACTCATGACAGCCTCTCCTTTAAAAGGTTTGAGTTGTCTATGCAAGCGAAGCGGGATATTGAAACCTCAAAACTCGCATCGGAAGCATAGGCTCTGAAACCGAAGTAAAATGATGAAATCCAGGACTGCGGTTAGGCAGTCCTGGTTTCTGAATACGAAGCCCGTTACTTCGTTACTTCTGCGCCCCAAGGGTATGTTTTGAGGAATGGATCCGGTTTGAGTGCTTTGCCCGAATTCCATATTTCTTTGATTTGGCCATCAGCTGTAATTTGCCCGATACGAGCCGTTTTGAAGATATGTTGATTCTCACCATCAATGGTGACTTTCCCTTCAGGTGAATTCCACTCGATTCCTTTGGCCGCTGCTTTCACTTTCTCTACGTCAAAGGAACCAGCTTTCTTCACGGCTTCAGCCCAGAGATAAACAGCTGTGTATCCAGCTTCAATCGGATCATCCGTTACACGGTCCTTGCCGTACTTGGCTTTGTAAGCTTCAACGAATTTTTTGTTTTCAGGGGTATCCGTTGTTTGATAGTAGTTCCATGCTGTGTAATGACCATCGAGAACGGAAGCACCGATACCGCGCACTTCTTCTTCGGCGATACTTACAGACATGGTAGTTAAATCTTTAGACGTAATGCCAGCATCTTTCAGCTGCTTGAAGAAGGCAACGTTACTATCGCCGTTCAATGTGTTGAAGACAACGTCTGGTTTTTCCTTTTTAATCTTACTAATGATTGTATTGTAGTCCGTGTGTCCAAGCGGTGTGTATTCTTCAGCCACCAGTGTTCCGCCATCTGCTTTCAACTGCTCTTTAATAATTTTGTTGGCCGTTCTAGGGAAGACGTAATCGGAGCCGAGGAGGAAGAATTTCTTGCCTTTGTTTTGCAGGAGCCATGTTACTGCGGGGATGATTTGTTGATTCGTTGTTGCACCGATGTAGAAGATGTTAGGTGAGGATTCTACACCTTCATACTGAACCGGGTACCACAGTAAGCCTTTGTTTTGCTCGACAACTGGAAGCACGGCTTTACGACTAGCCGATGTCCAGCAACCGAAAATCGTTACTACGCTGTCTTTTTGCAGGAGCTTCTTTGTCTTCTCTGCAAAAGTTGGCCAATCCGATGCCCCATCTTCGATCACGGGTTTAATCTTTTTGCCCAATAGTCCCCCAGCTGCATTAATTTCGTCAATCGCCATGAGTTCAGCATCTCTAACAGATACCTCACTGATGGACATCGTACCTGTTAGTGAGTGAAGAATTCCCACGGGTACAGTATCGCCAGATGTTGTCCCAGCCACAGGTGCAGTCGTCGTAGAGGTGGTAGATTCTGTCTTCGCACAGCCGGCCGCAACTAACATCAAAGCCATACTTAGTGCAACTGTAAGCTTACCCTTGTTTCTTATCTCTCTCATTCACGTCCCACTCCCTTGACTTACAAGATTTGGATTACATGGCTTATGATAAATGGCGATACAAGTCAATGTCAATATACATGACACCATTGGAATGTTTTTTGTTTACTATGCACAAAGATGATCGGAAACCTTGTGAAAATCACATGAAAACGAAATATGGATTTAAAAATTAAGCTACATATGTCACTATATATAACATTAAAGATTTACAATCATTAAATACACGAATATAATGAGTGTAAAGGATTACCATTATTCGGTTTTTGAAGAGGTGAGTGTGTGCATTTAACGGAAAGAGAAAAAGAGAAGTTACTCATAACCGTAGCTGCTGACTTAGCTAGACGAAGATTAGCCAGAGGATTAAAGCTTAATTATCCAGAGAGCATTGCATTATTGACTTCCGAAATCATGGAAGGAGCTAGGGATGGCTTAACGGTCGCGCAGCTCATGGCGTTCGGTACGACTATTCTGAAGGCGGATCAGGTGATGGAAGGTGTTCCTCAAATGATTCATGAAGTGCAAGTGGAAGCTACTTTTCCCGACGGGACCAAATTAGTTACCGTACATGAACCCATTACATAATGACGCATGAAAGGGGCGAGAACATGGTTCCCGGCGAATATCGAACAGCTAAGGGCTTTATCGAAATGAATGTTGGCAGGCAGACGATTGAAATTATCGTTACGAATACAGGGGATCGACCAGTTCAGGTCGGGTCGCATTTTCACTTTTTTGAAGTAAATCGAGGTTTGGATTTTCCGAGAGAGTCAGCCTTTGGCATGCGCCTAGACATTCCGGCAGGAACGGCTGTCCGTTTCGAGCCTGGTGAGCAGAAGCCGGTTCAGCTTGTCGAATTAGGCGGAGCGAAGCTGTCTTATGGGCTTAATAATTTGAGTCAAGGTTTGGCGGAAAAAGACAACATGTCAGTCGAAACGCGAGAAAGATGGCAGGCTTGGGAGGGGATGCTCGGTGAGTCGAATAGATCGTAAGAACTATGCACTGATGTTTGGCCCTACAACAGGCGATGCCATTCGGTTGGCAGACACAGAGCTGTGGGCGCAAATCGAGCATGATTACACTGTTTATGGGGATGAATGCAAATTCGGCGGCGGGAAAGTGATCCGTGACGGCATGGGACAGTCTAGCGGCGCGACCCGTGCACAGGGTGTTTTAGATACCTTGATAACGAATGCTGTCATTATTGATCACTGGGGCATTGTCAAAGGCGATATCGGTATTCGTGATGGTCATATAGTTGGTATTGGAAAAGCAGGCAACCCGGATATTATGGATGGTGTGCATCCGAATATGATCGTAGGTGCAAGTACAGAGGTCATTGCGGGTGAGGGTAAAATCGTAACGGCTGGCGGAATCGACGCGCATATCCATTTCATTTGTCCGCAGCAAATTGAAACTGCGCTTTCCTCTGGCGTGACGACGATGATCGGCGGTGGAACGGGGCCGGCAACGGGAACGAATGCCACAACCTGCACACCTGGTGCATGGCACATGCAACGGATGTTGGAGGCGGCTGAAGCGTTTCCGATGAATCTGGGCTTTACTGGAAAAGGGAATTCCTCTTTCCTGGAGCCTCTGACGGAACAAATCGAAGCAGGCGCTATTGGCTTGAAGCTTCATGAAGATTGGGGAACAACGCCTGCGGCTATCGACATGTGCTTGGAAGCGGCAGATCGCTATGATGTACAAGTCGCAATTCATACGGATACATTAAATGAAGCGGGATTTCTTGAAGATACTTTGGCTGCGATCAAAGGGCGTACCATTCATACGTATCATACCGAGGGCGCAGGGGGCGGGCATGCACCGGATATTATCCGAGCAGCATCTGAATTGAATGTCCTGCCTTCCTCGACAAATCCGACACGACCTTACACAATTAATACGATCGAAGAGCATTTGGATATGTTGATGGTATGTCATCACTTGGATAGTCGAATTCCGGAGGACGTCGCCTTCGCTGATTCTCGGATTCGCCCTGAAACGATTGCAGCGGAAGATATTCTGCATGATCTAGGCGTGTTCAGTATGCTGAGCTCTGATTCCCAAGCGATGGGAAGAGTTGGAGAGGTCATTATTCGTACGTGGCAAACGGCGGATAAAATGAAAAAACAGCGCGGACCGCTAGCTCCTGATACCGAAGATAATGATAATTTTCGCATTAAACGCTACATGGCGAAATATACAATAAATCCTGCCATTACACATGGCATCTCGCATCTAGTTGGTTCCATTGAACCAGGCAAATTTGCAGATTTGGTCGTTTGGAGTCCGATGTTTTTCGGCGTCAAGCCGGATCTGGTGCTCAAAGGCGGCAGCATCGCGTATGCGCAGATGGGTGATCCGAACGCATCCATTCCAACTCCGCAGCCTGTCTTCGGCAGACCGATGTTCGCTGCTTTTGGGAAAGCGTTGACGCAAAGCTCGATAACGTTCGTCTCTCAGGCTGCGTATGACAGTGGAATCGCGGAACGATTCGGGTTGCAAAAGCGGGTTGAGCCGGTGAAAGGCTGCCGCAGCATTTCCAAGAAAGATATGATCCATAACAATGGAACACCTTCTATAGAAGTGAATCCTGAAACCTACGAGGTGAAGGTTGATGGTGAGGCTGTGACTTGCGAGCCGGCGACAGAGCTGCCTATGGCTCAGTTGTATTTCTTATTTTAAAAAGAATGGAAGACAGTCCCGATTGAGGTGACAGCAATGACAGCAGTAGAACATCCGCCGTTCCATTGGTTAGCCTATCAGCAGCTATTGGATTCGGCACTTCCAATTGGCGGGTTTTCACACTCATTTGGTTTAGAGACACTCGTTCAGCAAGGGAGATTAACGACGATCTCGGAGTTAGAAGCTTACATTCGCTCTATGTTGGCCAACAGTTGGGCATCCTCGGATGCCATGGTCATAAAAGCGGCATATATGCATATTCCTCGCGGGGAGCTTGGCCAGCTTTGGGACCTCGACCATATGCTGCATGTGCAGCGGGTAGGGAGTGAGACGCGGATCGGTGTTCAGAAAATGGGACGCAGACTACTACAATTATCACGTTCGCTGTATCCAGAGCTGAATTGGCAGCCTTTCGATGATGCTGTGAGCGCTGGGAAATGCAGCTCCAATCATCCAGTCGTTCATGGGTGGGTGAGCTACCATTTAAGCGTTCCTCTGGATCAGGCAGTAGAAGGCTATTTATACACATGCATCATGACGTGCATCAATAGTGCGCTTAGGCTGATGTCCATCGGGCAAACGCAAGGTCAGATGCTGCTAGCGAAGCTAGTTCCATTGACCGGAAGCGAATGGCAGCGGGTTTCGCACATGGATCCGTTGGAGGCATACTCCAATTCACCAGCGGCGGATCTCGCGATGATGCAGCATGAAACCTTATACTCTCGTTTATTCATGTCTTAATTTGAAAGCAGCACAATCATAGATCTGAGGAGGAATGACAATGTGTCAAGGTAACGGTCATCATCATCACGAATGGGAGAAACCTTCAGCAGATCGCAGTCGCCCGATGCGAATTGGTATTGGAGGGCCTGTGGGTTCAGGCAAAACAGCGCTTGTAGAGCGCTTAGCAAGGAAACTTAACAGCCGCTACAGTATTGCGGTCATCACCAATGACATTTATACGAAGGAAGATGCACGTATTCTAATTAGCTCTGAAGCGCTGCCAGAGGAGCGAATCATTGGGGTAGAAACGGGTGGATGTCCGCATACGGCGATCCGTGAGGATGCATCGATGAATTTTGAAGCGATTGAAGAGCTGGAGAAGAGGTTTGAGAATCTCGATATTATTTTTATTGAAAGTGGCGGCGATAATTTGGCGGCTGCCTTCAGTCCGGAGCTTGTAGATCGCTTCATCTATATTATAGATGTGGCCCAAGGAGAGAAAATCCCGCGCAAAGGCGGGCCAGGCATCATGCGATCGGATATGCTGATCATTAACAAAATCGATCTTGCTCCTTATGTAGGCGCCTCTCTGGAAGTGATGGACTCCGATACGAAAAAGATGCGCGGCGAACGCCCGTATATTTTCTCTAACCTGATGGGCGGTACAGGGTTGGATGATATCGTGTCCTGGGTGGAGACGGAGTTCAGCCATGCCTAAGCTGACTGGGGAGATCTCCGCACAATTTGCGGTACGCAGCGGCCAGACGCGGCTCGTACACAAATATCATGCCTCCCCGCTCAAAATCGCCAAAACGTTCCGTTATGAGAACGAAACGTTCATGGATGATGCCGCCCCTATGGATCAATTGGGCGTCTATATGATGGATTGCTCGCCTGGACTTATGTCCGGCGATCATTACGCAATTAACGTGCGCCTTGAAGAGGGCGCACGTGTTTTTCTAACGAACCAGTCGTTCACGAAGGTTCATCCTGCCTCAGGGGAGCAAGGAAGCACGCAGCATCAGATACTTCGATTGGCGACAGACGCGCTGTTGGAGTATATCCCCGAGCCATTGATGCTGTATAAGGACGCCGAATTGTTCGCGGAAACGGAGGCGCATCTAACTAAGGGATCCGTTTTGATTTTCTCCGATGTGATCTGTCCTGGACGAACACAACGGGGGGAAATATTTCAGTATTCGCGGTATGTGAATCGGATGAAGGTAAGGTATGAGGGGGAGCTGATATTTTATCAGAATCAGCGAATTGAGCCCGCCACCATGTTCCTAACTTCCCCAGGTTGCTGGGAAGGGGAGACGCACATGGGGAATTTGTTTATTTTCTCTGATCGCCTCAAGCAGCGACATCTAGAGTCAATTGTGGAGAAACTGAGCCAATTGGACGGCGGCAAGGTGCGTATGGGGGCGAGTCTAACGTATAAGCACGGACTCGTTGTGACCGTCATGGGAAGACATGCGTGGGAGCTGCAAGATGTTCTGACGAAGGCATGGCATCAAATCCGCCGCAGCTTATTGGAGTTAACGCCTTTGCTGGTGAATAAATAGAAAGAGGAGGCAGGTTATAACCTGTCTCCTCTTTCTATTTATGTGGCACCAGGCGGGAGAGGACTTTAACTCCTAAGATTTGTGGACACTATTCCATTGGCTCAGAAATGGGGGACTCTTTCTGAACTGAGCGATGGGGATAGTGGCGATAGGTAGCTTGATGAGTGCATGGATATGGGCGTTGAGGGTGTCCGACGCGTTACTCCCGACAACTTTTTCACGTGATCCCAAATGGAATCGAATGGTAAGTTCATTTTCCACGCATACTGGAAGGGAGAATCGACAATATGATGACAACTGCCCGCGCTTCATTGTCAAATGATGTAGGGGTTGGTATGATGAGAATGTTCATTAAGAGGTAGGATCGGAAATTCTACATAGAGGAGGTCAATATACATGGAAAATCAAGTCACTTACGAAACCGTTTCGAAAGGCTCGTCCCAAGAGTCCGTTGGAAACGATTCTATACAAGCCAGCCTTACCCAAGGTGCGGCAGAACCTGTGACCCTGAAAGAATTTTATCGCCTGGTGAAGCCGGGTATTATTTATTCGAATCTTATGACGGCTTTTGCTGGTTATTGGTTAGCGGCTAAGTGGGATGTGGACTGGATTCATCTCATTATGACGATGCTGGGCACGGCACTGGTGATGGCTGGAGGTACGGTACTTAATAATTATCTGGACCGTGAGATGGATGCGAAGATGGAGCGTACGCAGAATAGAGCACTTCCAAGTGGAAGACTAAGCGCGAATTTCGTGCTCTGGTACGGTATTATTTTAGGCACAATCGGTTTAGGTGTTCTGTACTTTGGAGCCCAGTCACCTTTAGCAACGTTGATCGGTTTACTTGGATTGTTCTTATATGTTTGGCTCTATACGGCTTGGTTCAAAAGGACTTCTGTCTGGAGCACGTTCGTTGGCGCGTTTTCAGGTGCGACGCCACCTGTTATCGGATATTGCGCAGTTAGCGGGACGGTTGATTTAGGAGCGATTCTGATCTTCCTCTTCTTATTTCTGTGGCAGCCACCGCATTTCTGGGCACTTGGCATTCGTCGTATGGAAGAGTACCGTGCTGCGGGTTTTCCACTTTTGCCGGTAGTCAAAGGGACGTTCGTTACGAAAATCAGTATGGTACGCTACGTGGTTCTATTAGTACCGGTTACTGTTATGCTAACGGCTTACGGATATGTTGGAACGATCTTCTTGATCGTATCTACGATTCTAGGGTTAACGTGGGTTTTCATGAGCGTCAAAGGGTTCAAAGCAAATGGGGAAGCGGAAATTGTATGGGCTAAGCGTATGTTCTTGTTCTCCCTTCTCTATTTAACGCTGTTATCGATCTTGATGGTCATTGATACAACAGCGAAAATCTAGTTCGTCTGGGGGACAAAAACGATGGGGACGTTTTTCGAGAAAAACTGGTTTAAGCTAGCGCTGGGTGCGATTTTAATTGCGATGATCGCCTCATTTGCTTATAAATTGTGGGCGAACGGCAGTAAGCCGGATGAAAGACTTACAGCTATGAAGGCAGCGCCTGCGTTTACACTTCAGGATCTAGATGGTAAAACCGTTACCTCCCAAGATATGGAAGGTAAAGTGCGGCTTGTTTATTTCTTCTTCTCTTATTGCCCGGATGTGTGTCTGCCGACAAGCGCCATACTTTCAAGGGTACAAGATGAATTGAAAGAGAAGAATTTATTAGGTAACAAAGCTGAAATCTTATCTATTACCGTAGATCCGACGAGAGATACACCTGAGGTGTTGAAAGCATTCGGAAATCGCTTCGAATCGAAGCCGATACCAGGCGGATGGACGTTCCTTCGGGGAGAGGAAGCGAAAGTTCATAAGCTTGCTGAGGAGTTCGGAATCATGGTAATCAAAGAGAAGGATGGCAATTTCTCGCATTCCAATGCGATTTTGCTAGTGGATCCGAAAGGTCAGCTGCGAAATTACTATGATGCAAGCAATCCAGAGCTGGATGCAGAACATATCGTCAAGGATGTCGTGACGCTTTCTAAAGGGAAATAATTTGCAAATCGTTATTCATAAGCAGGGTTGGGCGCAGGGTAGATAATATACGCGTCCAGTCCTGCTTTTTCTAATTGCTGGATGATATATTCTTCAGGCGTTCCTTCTACACCAGCATAGCCTTTACGTGTGTAAATCTGTTCCGCGTCTGGAAACGTATCGCGCAGTAAATAACGGATTTTTTTGCCGGATGCATCATTATCGGTGAAAATATAAACGGGCAGATCACCCACTTTTTTTCGCAATGCATCTAGGGTTATTGAACTGGGCGTTCCGAACGTGCAATGGATGCTGACGGTATCGTCAACCACGCGTTTTAAACGGCTTTTATCATTTTTCCCCTCAACAATAATGGCAATGGACATGGGCTCACTTTCACTCCTCTTTAGAGTAGTATACCCCGTTTGGAGCAGTGATCCAAGTCTCTCGAAGCTGCGTTATTTCCTGGGAAATGACAAGGATTTACAGCGTGTGACACATGAAAAAAGGCTTGAGGACATCAAGCCTTTCCATGAAGCCTTATTTATGAAGTAATGACAGGTGATTTGAACGTACGAAGCGGCAATAGAGAAAGAGCTAACATGAGAATGAAGAACGCGATGAAGTACGAGGAAATATGATCGCGAAGCTGACCCGCCATCATGGGGCCGATAAAGGCGCCAACTGAATACGAAATCGATAACAAAGAGAAGACACGCCCATATCGAGAGCTGCTGGTTATACTGGCAAGCAACGCTGCAAGCGCCGGATAAATAACGCCTTTCGCCATTCCGATGATGAAGAGGGACACCGTAAGTGGAATCGGCCACTGGACAGCTAATCCGAAGAAAACGACGGCAAGCCCGATACTGCCGACTATGGTCCGAAGGAAGGGGGATATTTTATTCAAAAACCAAAAAGAGATACTAAGCAGTGCACCTAAGCTGACTAGCGTGAAAAAGACGCCAGAAGTAAGGATGGACTCTCGTGCGGACTTCATTAGAGGAAGCTCAAAGAACAATATTCCCTGGGAGCAAGAGAGTGCCATGGGAATTAAAAAGAAAAGCCAGGGGATAGAAACAATGTTTGAAATATCATTGCCGTCCTGTGAGAGATTATGGCCGTGAGGGTCTAGGATGGCGGTGGAGCTCCCTTGCTTCCCTTTATGGGCGAGTAGTTCCTTCTCCTTGACGCCGAAGATCGCAAGAACGCCTGTAATAATAAGGATCCAGCCCAGCACGGAAAAGGCGGTGGTAAAACCGATTTTGGCCACTAGAATAGCCCCTGCCGCAGGAGAAACAACAGATGCAAGGGTGTGAACGAGGCCATTGCCTGCCATGAGTTTGCTTTGATGGATGCGATCTCGCGCTATTCGTGCAAGTAAGGAAAGACAAGCTGGCGATAAGAAGGCAAGGACAAAACCGCTGATGGAACGAATGTAAAGCAGATGCCAGGGATCTTTGACGTTCGATTGAAATAATAAGATAATCCCTGCTACAATTAAACTTAAGACGATGAACATCTTGCTGCCGTATTTGTCCACACCGAACCCTGCGATCAGATTGCCAGGTAGATGCGTAAGCGAGTATACGCCCATAATGAGCCCTATGAATGAGGGAGCAGCTCCCAGTGATAAGGCGAAAGGGGATAAAATGGGGTATTGCGCGTGTAAATCAAAGAACGCAACAAACATAAATAAATACAACCATATGGCTGTTCGCACGGTCTCACCACCTCGATCAATTAGTCTTGTCTTCTTAAGTTTTACGCCGCTCGTCCCACGGATATGACCTTTCGGGGCAAATGACACAATTTCTTAGGTAGGAGGAAGCATGGACCCTATTGTTTTTATACTTTTGGCCGCAGTCGGCATCTTCCTTATTTTTCGTTTAAGACAATCCTTTCGCAGAACAGGAAAAAGCATCGATAAAACCAAAGAATTTGAACAGAAGCTAGCAGAGTTAAGGAAAAAAAGAGATGAAGATTAAGGAGTCCATGTAGTATGATAGGAAGGGACTTTTGGATAATGAGGAGGGGTTAGAGATGGATCAGTGGATTTCGTTTGCACAGGATCGTTGGTATTTAATTGTAGGGGCTATTATTGTTCTTTTTATCGTGATTGGGATTGTCAAAACCGTAGTAAAATGGGTAGTAGTCCTTGCCATTGTAGGAGCACTTATTGTTTATGGAGCTAACTATAAGGATAAAATAAAGGATATTGGGGCAAGTGTTGTAACCCAAGTCAGCGATGATATCAAGGATAAAGCGGTGAGTGCTTTGACATCTGAGGCCAAAGAAGCCAAATTTAAGGCCAATGCAGATGGTTCCTTTTTGATAACAACAAAAAGCTTGAAAGTAGAAGGAAAGACAGGATCGGACGAGGTTCAGGTCACCTTTCTCGGAAAAACATTTAAAATGCATGGGAATTCCGCTGTGAATGCTTTTATTGAGCAAGCAAAGAAAAATGCCTAGCGAGCAGCTGGAGTAGCCTACCAAAGGAAGGTGAGCACGCATGACGGATAACTCGTGGTTTTCAACCTCTTCAATTAATCTCATATCCATCTTGATTGTGCTCACGATTGCAGCTTCAGTGCTGCAAGGCTTCTTTCGTGGGGGATCCGGTTCCGCAAAGCATTTCGTCGCTATGCTGGTGGAGGCCGTGCTTGCCATCGTATCCATGTTTATTGCGTGGAAAGGTGTGCAGCTGGTATCACCATGGATTCAGACGTGGTTGAGAGGACAGGATTTGCAAATTCCGCCGGTTGAACTGAGCACGCTTAAACAAGCGTACTATACCGTCATTACTAGCCTGAGGGATTTTCCATTGCTTCGTTTCGGAGTTTTATTTATCCTTGGGTATGTCATTATCAAACAAATATTGAATCACTTGGTTGATGTTTGGCTTGGGCGTTGGTTGGCAGAACGGTATGCCACGACTAATCAGAGCCAATCCATTCTGAGTTCCGTTTCGGGCGGAGCGATTGGTTCCATTGCTGGATTTGTCAGAGCACTCATGCTAATCGCTATTTTATTCATCTATGTCTCCCTGTTCCCGCACTCGATGGTTACCCCTTATATTGAATCCTCGCAAATGTATCAAAAAGGTGCTAAAGAAGTCATTTCACCATTCACGGGTGATTTTATTGCAGAGAAGGCACCTGTTTTCACCCGTGCGGTAGAGCAGGAATTCACGAATATATTACAGCGTAAATATGAAGTGCTCGATGCGAAAATCCCAGGCAATATTGCAGATGCCGCCAAAGAAATTACGGCGAACGCGAAGACGGATGAAGAGAAGGCCAAGCTGCTGTACAGCTGGGTGGGAACCAGGGTCCAATATGATTGGAACAAAGTGAAATTATACGAAGAACAGCGGATTTGGAAGGAGCAATCGCCGGAAGACACGTTCAATACCAAAGAGGGCGTTTGTATTGATTATTCTAGGTTATACGCACAAATGGCGAGATCCATTGGACTCGATGTCAAGGTTGTCACGGGTCTAGGGTATGATGGACAAGGAGGATATGGTCCTCACGCTTGGAATGAAGTGTATCTTAAGGAAACCAATAAGTGGGTGCCTCTGGATTCTACTTGGGTTGCAAGCGGAGCGAATTGGTTCAATCCGCCGAATTTTGATCAAACCCATGTGAGGGACGTTTAGAGGAGAAGATATGCGAAAAGAATTAACGTCATACAAGATGATATACTTAGATGCGGGCGACACGTTAGTAACCATTCCTGCAGCACAAACGATTCTAAAGCAGTACTTGCAATTGCGCTCCGTTGACCGAGATGAAGCTCATATTCATGAACTTTTTACTGAGGCATTTCGTCTATTTTATTATGTTGAGAAAAAAGATAACTTCGTGGTGTGCACTCCAGAGTCAGATCGTGAATTCTGGGTTAACCTATATCACTATGTGCTGAATAAGCTAGGTGTTCATGAGGAATGGACAGAAGAAGAGATTTTCAACTGCTGTCACGAGTTATATGACATTTACACAGCACCTGAGTATTATGATTTGTTTGATGATGTGAAGCCATTTCTAGAAGATCTGCGAGCACGAGGCTTCAGAATCGGTATTATTTCTAATTTTGCTCCCACGCTGAAAGCCATTCTGGCGGACAAAGGGGTATTGCATTATTTTGACCCAGTACTCGTATCCACAGAAGTTGGCTTGGAGAAACCTGACCCGGCTATTTTTCGGCTCGCTTTACAGATTGCTGGCGTTGAGGCAGAGGATGTGCTGTATGTCGGGGATCATGAGACGAATGATATTTGGGCCCCTAATCAAGTAGGAATTGATGCTGTTCGTATCATTCGGTACCCTTATCACACGGGAGATGGGATCCATTCCCTGCTCGAACTGATTCAGGAGCCAGCCGGCGATTTAAGAGCTAAGTGAGAAAACCTCTATCGGTGCAAATTCAAGATGAGCGACCGCGTTAAGATGTAAGTTTTATCGCCAATAGGAAAGCAGTTTTCGGGGAACGAAAACATATTAGTTCCTATGTGGAGAGAAAGGATATGAACCGCATGAAATCATCCATAATGGATGATCCGAAGAAAAAAGAAATCACAAAAAAACGGCACTTTTCGTTTCGGATCAATATATTTTTCTTCGTTACCTTTTTATTGTTTTCCGTGCTAATCGTGAGGTTAGCGATTCTTCAATTTGTTCAAGCCAAGGATCTGAAGGCTGCAGAGAATACCAATACGAATCAAACCAACAAGATCGCCCCGATTCGCGGCAATATTTATGATTCAACGAAATCCCCGCTGGCGTATACGATTCCCGTACAGTCCTTATTTTTCCGTATTGAACCAGGTCAGCAGGATAAGGATGCCATTATTAATTTAGCGCATCGTCTCAAAACCGATGTTTTTGACAAATTTGCCAAGCCGAATACAGTCAGTCCGACCCCTGAAGAGATTGTCCTTGCGATGGATTTAGGTTACGACATTAATAAGAATAAAGTGAAAGATCCGAGCTACTACTATGTGCCACGCCGTATTAAGGCGGATTTATCCAATGGCGAAATTGCTTATTTACTCGAGCACCGCGATGAATTCAAGTGGTTGGAAGTGACGGAAGAAAGTATCCGTACCTACGAGATGGACGATGACAACAAGACGACAATTGCCACGCAATTGGTCGGGTATACGAATGCCTTTTCGACCCAAACAGCGAAAGAAATCTATAAGGATAATCCGAATAGTGAAGAATATTTAAGCAACGAGAATGTCGGTTTCGATGGCATCGAGCGGATGTATCAGGATGAGCTGCGCGGCAGGAATGGCAGTAAGAAATATCCGGTAAATGCCGCGATGAAAATCATTGGAAGAGCAGAAGTCACAGCCCCAATTAAGGGAAATAATCTGTACCTGTCCATCAACAAGGACATTCAGAAGACGACGGAGAAATTCATCCAGGATCATATTCAATATTTACGTGATCCCTCTCATGCCAATGATCTCTATATGAAAACGGGAATGAAAGCTTCTTCTGGCTTCGCGGTTGCCATGGAAGTGGATACGGGGCGTATCGTCACCATGGCTAACTATCCGGACTATGATGCCAATGTGTGGACGGGTGGTATTTCGCCAAGTATTTATAAGGAGATCAGCACCTATATTTCCAATGGTACGATTATGACGGCGAAATCAAGGTTTCCGGATGAGAAAGAAAATGCGAAGCATCCTTCCTCCATCGTTTTCATGGGTTCTACGATTAAGCCATTATCGGTGTTAATTGGTTTGAAGGAAAAGTTCTTTACAGCGGGGCAGACGTATTATGATTCTGGTTCATTCAGCTTCGGTAAGGATGGGAATAGTACCATCTCAAACTCAGGCAAAACCGCATATGGCTCCTTAAATGCAGCGGGAGCGATCGAGCACTCCTCGAATACGTATATGTCTGCAATGGTTGGAATCCCTTTCTGGAGCAAGTATGGAAGAGAGAATTCTAAAGTAACGGCCAAATGGGCTGAGTATCTTGCGAAATTCGGTATGGGTGTGAAAACAGGAAGCGGGTTGCCAGGCGAATTCGCAGGCTCCAATGACTTTATTAAAAATGCCGAGAAAGACAGTTATCAATCGGCGATGGTGTACGCATCTTGGGGTCAGAATGAGAAAACGACAACGCTGCAGCTTGCGCAATACACAGCAACACTGGCCAGTCGTGGTAAACGGATGAAGCCCTTGTTTGTCGATGAAATTAGAGATTTTCAAGGTGAATTAGTGAAAAAGGTTGAGCCAGAGGTTCTGGAGGATTTCTCGAAGGAGTTCGCTCAAGCCGATTGGAATACCATTATTCATGGCATGAAAAGTGGCGCCGAAGGCATCGAAGAGCTGCCGTTTAATGTCGCTCGTAAGACAGGTACTTCGACACAGGTAGTCGCTGGCGGATCTGTTGAGAATGCGGTGCTTATCGCTTTCGCTCCCGTCGAGAATCCGAAGTTGGCTGTTGCGGTCGTTGTGCCTGAAGGTGGATTCGGACGATACGGGGCATCCCCGATTGCTGCGAAAATCTTCCAAGCGTATGACGCGGCGAATGATGGTATTTTAACGAAACTTGGCGGCGGAAAGAGGCCGTGGTAATGGAGGGAAAGAGCTTGCTGCGGCAAGCTCTTTTTTTATGTGCGATTAAGCACCAGAAATAAAATCCACAGCGAATCTTGTCCTATTTTTAGCTGGAATCACCAGTTACTAGACGGCAGCATATCCTATCTCAAGGGGGAGAAATCTTCTTCACCCTAAATGTTGCCTCAGGTAAACTTTTGTGCGCGAAGGAAAGGTGGTCGAACCTCATGAAAAAAAGCCGGTTATCTGCTTCTTTAAAACGACTTCTCATTTCCATCATTTTTCTATAGGATACTGTGATTCTCGTACACTCATGGTATTTCCAGAATGACGGGCTGATATGGTATACTAATATATCGGTTGTCTAAGAGAAAGAATGATGAGAGTACGGAGGAGTGAGTCTCACCATGTGTGGTATTGCGGGTGTAATGTATTTTGAAGATAGAGAACCAACTGAGGCGATGCTTCAGCAAATGACAGATTTGATTGTGCACCGAGGGCCAAATGATGTCGGCTTCTGGACAGAGAATCGGATTGGTTTGGGCTTTAGACGATTGTCCATTATCGATATCAAAGAGGGCCATCAGCCATTAACGAATGAAGATGAAACCGTGTGGATTATTTTCAACGGTGAAATTTATAACTACAAAGAATTACGCACGATGTTGAAGGAGCGCGGTCATATTTTCCGTACGCAGAGTGACACAGAGGTCATCGTCCATCTGTATGAAGAATTCGGCGAGGATTGCGTGAAGCACATGCGCGGGATGTTCGGTTTTGTCATCTGGGATCGTAAGAAAAAGCAGCTGTTCGGCGCGAGAGACCACTTCGGCATTAAGCCGTTTTACTATCATGTGAGTGACCGTCAATTTTTGTTCGGCTCCGAAATTAAGAGCTTGCTTGCGGCGGAAGGCATGAATCGGTTGATCCATACGGACAGCTTGCTGAATTATTTGACCTTTCAATATGTGCCCGAGCCGAATACCATGTTCGAAGGCATCTATAAGCTGCCGCCTGCGCATTCGGTTACAATCACTTTCGACGGCAAAATGACCCTACATAAGTATTGGGATCCGATGTTTGAACCGGAAGAGAAGCCATTCGATTATTATGTGGAGGAAATCCGTGAGGGGTTAAAAGAGTCCGTTAAGCTCCACATGGTCAGTGACGTGGAGCGCGGATGCTTCTTGTCGAGCGGGATCGACTCGACGGCAATTGCAACGCATATGCGGAATATTGAACCGATCCGCACGTTCTCTGTTGGCTTCGAAGGCGCCAACAACGAGACGCCGATTGCCGCTCAGACCGCTGCGACGCTCGGTACAGATCACTACGACAAAATCATCACGCAGGATGATTTCTTTGCAACCCTGCCGAAGGCGATCTGGCACCAGGACGAGCCTGTCGCCGATCCTTCGGCCATCGCGCTCTACCACGTGGCGCAGCTTGCGCGCGAGCACGTGACGGTTGTGCTGTCCGGCGAAGGCGCGGACGAGCTGTTCGGCGGCTACCGCATCTATCGCGAGCCGCAGTCGCTCAAGCCGCTGGATCAGCTGCCGCCATCGGTGAAGCGCATGCTGAACCGCTTCGCACGCATACTGCCAAGCGGAGTGAAGGGTCGCAACTATGTGTTGCGGGGGACGACTCCGCTGGAAGAACGCTTCCTCGGGAACGCCAAAATCTTCTCCGAGGATATGAAAGCGGAAGTGCTCCGTCTCGATAGCGAGATGCTGCGCGTCTACAAGAATCCTGTGCAAATTGCCGGCGATTACTATAACAAAACGAAGCATTTGGATCCGGTAAGCCGGATGCAATACATCGACATGAATTTGTGGATGCCTGGCGATATTTTGATGAAAGCGGACAAAATGACGATGGCGCACTCTCTAGAGCTGCGTGTTCCCTTCCTAGATAAAGAGCTGTTCGAAGTGGCTCGCCGCATTCCAGCGAAGTATCGTATTGCGAACGGCACAACGAAGTACATTTTCCGTAAAGCGATGGAAGGAATCATTCCAGATCCAATTCTGAACCGTCCGAAGCTGGGCTTCCCAGTACCACTCCGTGATTGGATGAAAGGCGCCATGGGCGATATGGTTATGGAGCAAATTAAATCCAGCGGGATCGAAGATTATATTAATATTGCAGCGGTGGAGAAAATGCTGCATAAGCATCGTATTGGTCAAGGCGATTATGCAAGACGCTTGTGGACCCTCTATATCTTTGCGCTATGGCACAAAACATTTATGGAAGAGCTGCCTAAGAAAGTACTTACTGCTTACTAGGTCGACAAGACAAATGACGGCATAGAGACAGGAGTTGACGAGTTGTGGGAAACTATAAATTAATCGCGCTCGACATGGATGGGACATTGTTGAACGAGGACAAACAAATATCTGCTGAGAATCAAGCGGCGATTCGCGAAGCCACTTCACAAGGGAAAGTCGTAATCATGTCCACGGGTCGCGGTGCCATAAGTGCAATGCCCTACATTAAAGAGCTGGGGCTTGCAACGCCCCTTGTTGTGGTAAACGGCAGTGAAGTATGGGCCTCGCCAGATAAGCTGTTGAAACGAACCCTAGTCCCCCTGGAAACCATACGCGAGTTGCATAAGCTTGCGGTGGATAATGACTGCTGGTGGTGGGCGTATTCGGTACAAGGTGTGTTCAACCGTGAAAGTGAAGGATTAGATATCGATCAGCATGAATGGCTTAAATTCGGCTACTTCACTGAGAATGCCGCAAAATTGCAACGAATTCGTGAGGTGGTGTCAAGCTGGGGGACACTTGAAATCACCAATTCGCATCCGTCTAACCTAGAGCTGAATCCGCTAGGCATTAGTAAAGCAACGGGTGTTGAAGCGGTGTGTGACCTTCTGGGTATCTCGATGTCCGAGGTTATTGCTATGGGAGACAGCGAGAACGATATCGCCATGATACGCGAAGCTGGTCTCGGAGTAGCCATGGGGAACGCGCAGGATGAAGTTAAGCGAATCGCTGATGTCACGACTGTAACCAACAATGAGCATGCTGTCGCAGAAGTCATTCGTACCTACATGCTCGCCTAATGAAAGTTAAGCTTCACATTCTCATTTGGATGGAGGAAGAGCGAGCATGATTACCTTAGGTTGGTTTGTCGTTATTCTTTTATTTGTCGTTGGCATGGTCGGTGCTGTGTATCCGATATTACCAGGCGTACTGGCCATTTATGCTGCTTTTTTCGTTTACGGTTGGCTGATCAGCTGGGAGCCCTTCGGCTTCTGGTTCTGGTTGATTCAAACCCTGGTTGTCATTATTATTATCGTGGCGGATTATGCGGTAAGTGCGTTAGGTGTTAAAAAGTTCGGTGGCTCCAAAGCGGCAGTCTGGGGCAGCACGATTGGACTGATTATTGGTCCGTTCGTGATCCCAGCATTTGGGATCATCTTGGGCCCATTCATTGGTGCTGTAGTGGGTGAATTAATTGCCGGATCATCTTGGCAAAATGCAGTACGTACAGGAATTGGGTCAGTGCTTGGTTTTTTTGCCAGCTCTGTGGTGAAAATCGTATTGCAGCTTGGCATGATTATCATTTTCTTCCTCTGGGTCTTTTGAGGTATAGAAGGTCGTACGAAAACTGTAAGAGAGAGAAGGAACGGACTTGACGAAGGTAACCAAAGATTCCCTTGTAAAAGGGACGCTCATTCTCACCGTGGCCGCGCTTGTAGCGCGGTTTCTCGGCGTTTTCCAGCGTATACCGCTGGTGCATCTGCTTCACGAGAAGGGAATGGGCAGTTATTCCATTGCTTTTAATCTATATTCGATTCTGCTCGTTATCGCAACAGCGGGTATTCCGAGTGCATTAAGTAAAATGGTTGCCGAGAAGAACGCGATCGGTCGACCGCAGGAAGCGCGAAGAATTTATCGGGCTGCGATTTGGTTCGCCGTCATTGCTGGGGTCGGAATGACGGTACTGTTGTATGTCTTCGCACCCATTTATGCGGAAAATATTTCGCACGGTGGACCCGATGCTACATTAGCGACAAGAGCGATCGCACCTGCGATGCTGTTCTTCCCGCTGATCGCCATCATGCGGGGTTACTTCCAAGGCAGACAGCATATGATGCCGAACGGGATTTCGCAAGTTGTGGAACAAATATTCCGATTGATCACGTCGATTGCTCTGGCATATTTTTTGCTCAATATCTCACTTGGCTGGGGTGTAGCAGGCGCTTCCTTTGGAGGTGTAGCTGGGGGTGTTGCCGCACTTGCCGTGATGTTGTATTATGCGCGGAAGCTCAAGCGAAATGATGCCCCGACCTGCTCTGCCGCAGCCGCTTCGCAAGCCGCGGCAGAGCAGGTCGGGGCAGCTCGGACAGCAGATCTACCTGTGGAAATGTTCAGATACCGGGATATTTATCGAAGCTTGCTGAAGCTTTCGATCCCAATCGTCGTTTTCTCAGTCACGGTTACGCTTGTGTACGCCATCGATACCTCGATGATTATCCCCTTGCTTGAAGATTCTATAGGTGCCATTGAAGCCCTAGGCTTAGTGGGGATTATCGGTGGGCGTGCACAATCGCTTGCGGGGATTCCTATTATTTTGGCCATCGCGTTGAGTCAATCAGTTGTGCCTATTATTTCGGCTGCTTATTCGCGGAAGGATTTGAAGCAGGTCGGACAGCAGACGACACGTGTGATGCAGCTAGCTATTCTTTCAGGTCTTCCTGCCGTACTCATGATCAGCATTGCAGCTAGACCGCTCGATTTCTTCCTATTTGGTCTTGAGGACTCCGCCTACGGAATTGCGCATGGACCTGCCATGATTTCCTTGCTGACAGCTGGTGCCATGTTCCAGATCGTGATGCAGACCTCAGGAGCGGTTCTCATGGGCATGGGGCGGATGAAGCCATTGATGGTCCATGTAGCTGTCGGCATCGCTATCAAGCTGCTTGGCAGCTTCGTGCTGGGGCAGTTGTTCGGCATCTATGGCATCATCATCTCAACGGGGCTATGCTTCATCGCCATGTCGTGGCTGAACTTACGTTCCCTTCGCAAGGAAATAGCGTTCACGATTCTAGGACGTCGCTTCGTCGGGCTCATTGTGACGATCCTTGTCATCAGCGTACTTGGCTTTGCAGCGGAATGGCTGACGCACACGTATGTGCTGCCAACTCCTTGGTTCCGCTTGAATCAAGGTATCCAAGCGGTGTTGATTTGCGGATTTACAGTGGCATTGTACCCGCTTATGCTCATGGTAACTCGCGTGGTGACGAAGGATGATGTGACAAGCTTTCCTTCACCTGTACAGAAGATCATTGCGAGAGTGAGTCGTGTGTTGAAACGTTCTTAGTAATAATGGCTTTAGGGGATGAATTTCTTAATCGCCTGAGCGCCAACGACAGCTAATTCAATCTTGCTGAGCCCAAGACACATATCTTGTGTCAAGTCGTAAGCATCCGGAACGGAAATGGAACGCATATGCTTTAATGGTTCCTCCACACTAGTAAACCAATCACCTCGTTCTACTGGCGCTAGCGGCCGATCTGGCCACGCTGAGCGAAGAGGTGGACTATAGAACGGCGCTGCTCCTTTCTTAAGGCTGTAGCCATCGAGCCTCTCCTGATATTTAAGATCAGGAGGGGTTTTTCGTATGGGCGCGAATAGATGCGGCCAGTAATCTGAGCGTGATGCCGTATGAGGAGTTGAAGACGCAAAAGCAAGGACACCTTGCAGCATGCTTGGCACTCCGAAGAGAATCGCATACAAGGTTTTGCCGAATTCAATGCGTTCAGTGAGATTCTTGAAATTTTCAAGAATAAGACCAGCAAGACGAAGTTGAGGCAAGGGTGCATCCGTCGAAGTGGATCGAAAAGGGAATCCAACCTGATTTAACTGCAGCCAAGCCTGTGTTTTGAATAGCGGCGTGTCTAATACGGTTTGTCGATAAATAGGATTGTGCACAATACGTTCTTCAACGTAGCTCTGCTCATTGACAATTAGCCCTAGGGTAAGCAGCGCGGTATCTTGGAAATGCCAGAAATCCTGCCAGATCGGGAGCATCCAAGCGGAAATGTGCAAATAAGGGAGAAGATGAAATAAACTGACTTTCCTCCGTTTACTTTCGGCATACAGCAGCATTTGCGGATATGCATCTTGGAAGATAAGGGCATTCGCGCGTTCCAGAAAGGAAAATAAGTGATCTGTGGATTTATTGCTCATTAAGTGAGGCAGCAGTTCCCCGCGTAAATCCGTCATACACCACCCCCCATTGCGGGATACCATGTGAGCTAACAATGCCCAATGAAGCTCAGGGAAGTCGCGATAGCAAGCCCAATAAGCTTGTGTGCGTGTCACATTATTGCGATTATTCGACTTGGTTTTGGCGATGATCTGTTGAAGAATTTGTAGTTCGAGAGCGGTAGGAGAAGGAGGAATGACACCGCCTTGCTGTAAAGCTAGCTGTTGATCGAGCCCCTTTGCTATTCTTGCAATCGCTGTGGGGGAGATCTCGATTCGCATAGGCAATCCGTGAACTGGTTCCGAAGAGCTTGTTAACTTCGCGGTTTGCTGTTTAACAAGTTGAACAATTGCGCCAGGAAGTCCTCTGATTTTGTAATAAAGTCCCTTATCGTCCTCGTTATCGGGTGGAAGATTTACTCTCATCATGGCCTCCTTACTAGAGCGAAATCCTTCTTTCTATTATTTGCATGTTAGCTTAGGGGTATGTCAAATGGTTGGAATAAATGTGTTGATAGCGGAAAATGATTGATCAGCGACAGTTTTTCTATATAAATGGGGAGAAGCACCGAGTCTAATATCCAATTAAAGGTGAAATTTTTTAAGCTAAATATGTATCGAAAACTTTTTTACTATGTGATGTCAGATGGAGACAAGTCATTACTGCGCCAACGATTACGGTTACAACGTAAGAAAATGCAAAAACCATCTTACAGGCGGATGCCATGTAAGATGGTTTTCGTTATTTGTCCAAATCTTCGTTCGTTCGCTGTGCGGCAACAGATTTGGAGAGCCTTCCTGAACGGAGGAGCGCTTCGCGTAGTAGATATTCAATGTGTCCGTTAACACTTCGGAATTCGTCCTCAGCCCACTGCTCAAGAGCTTGGTGCAGCTTCGGATCTAATCGAAGCGGGAAGTTTTTCTTGGGAGCCATAACATAGCTCCGTTAGTACAACGATCCGGTATTAATGACCGGAGACGCTGAACGATCAGATACAATCGCCACGAGCAGATTGTTAATCATGGCAGCTTTACGCTCCTCGTCAAGCTGCACACCATTGGCTTCTAATTGCTCAACAGCCATTTGAACCATGCCAACGGCTCCTTCTACAATTATGGAACGTGCGGATAAAATGGCAGAGGCTTGCTGGCGCTGCAGCATCGCACTGGCAATCTCGGTGGAGTATGCCAGATGAGTCAGACGGGACTCAATCACTTCAACACCTGCGACGGAAAGACGATGTTGAAGCTCTGTACTGAGCTCAGCCGCAACCTCATCGGAATTGCCTCTTAGCGAATAGCCTTCCGTTTCGTAGCGGTCATAAGGATGTTTGCTGGCTACATGGCGAAGAGCAGTCTCACTTTGAATTTCAACGAATTTCTCATAACTATCTACATCAAACAAGGCTTTATACGTATCAACGACTTTAAACACGATCACAGCAGCAATTTCAATCGGATTCCCATCGATATCATTCACCTTTAATTTGACACTGTTAAAATTGCGAACACGCAGTGATATTTTCTTGTGTGAAGAAAAGGGAATAACGAGCCAGATACCGCTTTTGCGAATCGTCCCTAAATAGCTCCCGAAAAAAGTAATGACCGTGGCTTGATTCGGCTGAACAACAGTAAATGACGTTAGGGAGATAATGCTAACTACGATTAAAATAGCCCCAATCAGAAAGTTCTGTTGTGTGAAACTGTAAATGCCTAGCCCAAGAGCGGCGAAAAATAAGAGTAAGCCAATAAAGCCATTGAATGACCCCGCTTTAATTTCTTTCATGCATGTATTGCCTCCCTTTGCTGAAATATTACTTTGATATTTATATGATATCACTTTTTACTTTAATTGTAAAATTAAAAAAGGAGAAATACATAAAACGATACGATACTTGACACTCATTTTCACGCATGCTATAAGAGAGTAAATTCCAGAAGTGAAGAGGTGTCTCCATCCATGCGTAAAGTTTCAACGGAACAACAGTTTCAAGAGCAAATTTCACAAGATGGCGTGACGATTGCCATTTTCAAAACCACATGGTGTAAGGATTGCCACTATATTGATCCCTTTATGCCTGCAGTTGAACAAGCCTACGAAGGGCGTCTCACGTTCATCGAACTTGATCGCGATGAATTCCCGGATCTATGTGAGCAATTGAACATATTAGGTATTCCGAGCTTTATCGCTTTCCGCAGCGGCCAAGAGCTTGTTCGCTTCGTCAGCAAGCTGCGTAAAACGCGTGAAGAAATTGAGCAATTCCTTGATCGTGCGCTGGAAGTATCGAACGCGCTAGTCAAGTAGATTGGCCTATGGACACCGTCGTCGGATGAAATCCGATGGCGGTGTTTTTTTATTACATCACGCTCTAGCTCATCCCCCGATCAGCGTTAGTCCGATATAACCGAATTAAACGAGGATTACTTTCAAAAAAAGAACGGATAGTCAGACTGCCGAACTATCTAACCATTTTCCTTGTTTACGGGTTGTTTCGGACGATATAGTTCGGATTTTTAGGACTAATCACGTTTTAATGACACGGACAGTGAGATTATTTCGATAAAAGAGACTGTCGATTAACTCTATCCCTGATGCAACCATTGAAATATAGAAAAACAACCTGGAACTTCTGCAACTCCAGTTGACTTCTCGCTTCCATGACATAGAGCAGAGGCTATTTCGCAAAATTAGCGTTATGAAAACATCTTATTTGCTCGTCTGGTAGAGAGTTCGGAAGAATAGCGTTATCACATAGCGCTATTTCGGCCTAAATGGCCGGATTCGGCTCGTTTTGATCGAAATAGCGTTATTTCGTAACGCTATTTTTTTTCGTAGAACATGAATGTGGACCAAATAGCGTTATGGCAGACCCTTATTTGGAATTCGTATATGACCGCAACTATGTAAGTGGGGACAACCGCCTCTGAAATCGACCATTTGTATGAAATTTCACTAATTCATTAATCGACAGTCTCTAGAATCGGAGCCATCCATTCTGAGTAAGTCGAAGAAATCGAGTAACTCGTGCCAGATATTTTCATTTCCCGGCCCACGTACCGAATAAATGCTTCCGTACTGCACACACTATAATGTTTTTTCCATGTGTTGGGGATCTAAGCAATCAGCAAATAGCTGATTCCCTGTGGTTTCGGAGCTTTGTAACATTTGCGAATGGAAATGCCTTCATATTACAGCTATAATTGAAAGCGGAACAACAGTATTCGACAGATCCTCAGAAGATATGACATAAAGTAGGTGCAATCATGCAAAAATGGATCCAAAGATTAGCTAATTTATCCGCCATCGGCATGTTTCTTATTCTTGCTATGGGTGCCTTAGTAACCAAGGCTGACGCAGGTCGAGGCTGCGGAGATGAATGGCCGTTGTGTCATGGTAAATTCATTCCGGCGCATACCATTTCTTCTTTTATCGAGTACAGTCATCGCTTAGTTGTAGGTGTTGTAACGCTTATTCTTGTAGCAACGTTCTTCTTAGTTTTTCGTTATGTGAAACGTAAAGATGCTAAATTCTTTATCACAGCAACCGTGGTAATGACGCTCATTCAAGCAGCCATGGGTGCTTTGGCCGTAGTTTGGCCGCAATCTTCCCTTGTTTTGGCACTTCATTTCGGATTATCCTTACTTGCTTTTGCTTTTTCCTTGTTGCTTGCTCTTGTGTTTACGCCATGGGGACAATTTGTGCGGACAACGCAGATTCACACTAGCTTCAAAGTGATCGTCTGGTTTACCGCTATTTACAGCTACATCGTTGTTTATTTAGGAGCATTCGTGCGACATACCGTATCTTCAGGTGGCTGCTCGGGCTGGCCGTTATGTAATGGCGAAGTCATTCCAGAGCTCAGCGGTGCAACTGGGATTGTGTTTACCCACCGAATTGCTGCCTTGCTGCTGTTTGTCTGTATCCTATTCCTGTATCTACAAGCGCGACGCTACTATCAACCTACAGACAAGCTTTGGTTTGGGAGCAAATGGTCCCTCATTCTCGTGTCACTTCAGGTAATTAGCGGCGCTGTGGTAACCTGGTCCTTAGGGAATGAAGTCGCTTATTTATTTACAGGCATGATTCATGCCATTATTGTGGCTTGTATGTTTGGATTCTTATGCTATTTGTGTGTGCTTACCCTATATGACCGCAAAGCCTAGCAGCTGCCTGCGGCACAAGAAGGCCTTCTGACGGAAGGCCATTTCCTTTTTCATCCTCTCGAATGAATGGCAATATATCTCGCAGGTAAAGGTGGAAGTTCCAATGGTTCCAACGAATTTACGAGCGTTTCTTGAAATTTGGGGCAGCGAAAATGCTAGCCGACTGAAACAATGGCCAATGGTCATCCTTGTCGCAAGCGATATGTACGCGCAGTCTAGTGTGAATCGTCATCATATTGCTTATGAAGTTCCGATTGTGATTGATGCTCGGATGAAGCCTGGCTATCCTGATGAGCTGTTCCCACGCGAAGATATCGTAGAGCTCGTTGACCGCAGATGGAAGGAATACTTCGCGTGTTGAGCGCGGGACGATTGCGATCCCTCTATCCACATCTTGGATTTGTTCTTGTGTACCTGCTGTGGGGGATTAATTTGGCTTCTCTCAAAATTGGGGGCAGAGAATGGGACAGTCTCGTCTTCAATGGTCTACGCTTCGCGAGTATGATTCCAATCTTGTGGGTCTATACTTACTTTTATTATCGTAAACGGTCGCTTCGATTTCATATTGCGGGTCGAGATCTGCTGGTCATTTGTGGGTTAGGGATCCTCAATGCCGTAGGGATGGAAGCTCTGCTGCAGTATGCCTTGCAGTTCTCCAACACTGCGAATGGTGCCGTGCTTGGGCGAGGCTTTATGCCCGTTATTACGGTGCTCATTGCCGTCATTGCAGGCCAGGTGAGGGTGTCATGGCGAATCTTAATTGGGATCCCGCTAGCGCTTGGGAGTGTAATTCTCATTGTCTCAGGGGGAGCCGAAGGCTTTCATTTGGGCAATGAAACACTTCGAGGCGATATCCTGCTGCTGATGCGCAGCTTCATGGGTGCCATTTATCTGATTGGAATGAATCGATTAGTGAAGAAATATCCACTTCCGATCTTAATCTCATTTGAAATGACAGCGGGTGCCTTAGCCTTACTTCCGTTCGTGCTATTGCGGGCAGATGGTGCCTACTTCGCCGCCATCTCTCAGACGGGGTGGATGAGCTTAATTTATACTTCGTTGCTGGCAACAGCGGTTGGTTTCTCCTTACACAATTGGAGCTTGGCCAAGCTAGGACCTTTCAAATCATCCGCATATGGTTACTTACTCCCGGTTACAGCTGCGCTAGGAGGCTTCTTTCTCCTCGGTGAATCGATCTCGATGAGTCAGTATCTGGGTGGCGCTGGTGTATTGGCCGCGATGTATTTCGTACAGCGTGATCGAACATCTGAGGCCAAGAGATCACCCATGCCTGCGACAATGTCCAATTCATTTTCAAAAGTAACAAGGTGATCAGAGCATGATGTGAAAAGGAAGGTGATCTTATGCTGCGTGTGTTATTTAATGAGCCGAAACGTATCGACAGCGGACTCCTGCTGGAAGCAGGAAATGCGGTAAGAGCCTATATGAAACACATCGAAACAGAGCAGAGTTACCTATCCACGAAGTATTCGATCTTCCATCGTCAAGCGATTTGGAGTAAGGGCTTTATTGATGCGTTAGATGAGCTAGAACAGAGCAAATATTGCTGTGAGCGGTATGGCGAGCGTATTGTGAAAGCTTATCTGGAGGAAATGAATCCGCAAGAAACAGAGGCTTATCAACGATTTGTCTATTTCTACAAAAATGCGTTCATCCGTTTATTTTCCATTTTAGATAAGCTAGGAACCTTCATGAATGATCTCTTTGGGTTAAAAACAGAGACATTGAAATCGCGATTTTCGTATTTCACCGTGCTCCGTTATATGCATGAGAAGCATATTCATGGCTCGTTAGAGCTGCAGCTGTATACCCTCAAAATGGAGTATAAAGCGCCATTAGATCGACTGCGTAACTTACGCAACATGGAAATCCATTATATTAATGCAGAGATGCTGGATGATCTTTTGCAGAAAGAACCGATGCTTGGCGAGCGTATTCATATTGAGAATGTGAAGATGAATTTATCCGATTTGCAGCAGGGATTTGACATGGTTTGCCGAACCTTAACAATAGCATTTACTTACATTACGGCATATGTGACAAAGGGGTAGGGGACCATGCCATTAAGAGGTCGAACAGTGCTAGTTACAGGCAGTGCCAAGGGTTTGGGCAAAATGACGGCATTGACCTTAGCCAAGAAGGGCTGTCAGGTCGCTATCAATTATGTAACAAGTGAGAAGGAAGCGAATGAACTCGTTCATCAATTAACTGAAATGGGTGTTCGCAGTATCGCCGTGCAAGGTGATGTAGCCAAACGCGAGGATATCCTCCGAATGGTTGATGAAACCGTCTCAAAGCTGGGAACGATAGATATACTTGTGAACAATGCGGGGCCATTTGTACGTGAACGTCGCTTTTTCGCTGACTATAGCATGGATGAAATTGATTACTTAATGCGGGGAAATCTGCTCGGAGTGATGGAGCTTGATCATCTCGTACTGCCGATGATGAGAGCGAATCGCTGGGGACGCATTATCCATTTCGGCTTCGGCAAAGCTGCTGAAGCAAGAGGTTGGACGCATCGTGCTGCTTACGCGGCCGCGAAGGTAGGATTAGTCTCCTTTACCAAAACATTAGCCGAGGAAGAAGCCGCGCATGGCATCACGGTAAATATGATTTGTCCAGGTGATATTCGCGGGAAAAACAAAGAACGTACGATGGAAGAAGCGCGATTAGAAGTGGATGGCGAAACGCCGGTGGGAAGGCCGGGAACAGGGGAGGATGTGGCGCGCGTCATTGATTTCCTCTGCTCGCCAAACTCTGATTTTATAACAGGCAATATTATGGACATCTCCGGTGCGCTTGATCCGATCCAGCCCTTGCCGGTTCTCAAACAACGGAAGACAGAATAAGTCGCCGCACAGCCTAAACAGAAGAGGGTGCCCCACAGTCATTTTCATGACTTGTGGGACACCCTCTTACTAATTCCAATTAATAAACGTCGCGTTGGTAACGTCCTTGCTCTTGCAAGCCATTCAAATACGCTTCAGCTTCTTCGCGGCTCAACTTGCCTTCTTTTTCAATAATGTCAATCAGGGTGTTGTGAACATCCTTCGCCATGTTTTGTTTATCGCCGCATACGTAGAAGTAAGCTCCGCGTTCTAACCATGCGAACAGCTCTTGGCTATTCTCTTGCATTTTATTCTGCACATACACTTTCTGCGCCGAATCGCGGGAGAAGGCTACGTCGATTTTGGTCAGTGCTCCCGCCTGTTGATATTGCTCCAGTTCCTCCTGATACAGGTAATCTGTCGCGGAACGCTGGTCGCCAAAGAACAGCCATGCTTTGCCTGTCGCTTTGCTCACCGCACGCTCTTGAATGAAGGAACGGAATGGTGCGATACCTGTTCCAGGACCTACCATGATGATATCCTGCTCCGAAGACTCCGGCAGGTTAAAATGTTTGTTTACTTGAACAAAGACCGGAACGGTATCTCCATCGTTCAGGCGCTCTGCGCACATCACGGAACATACGCCTTTGCGCTCGCGGCCGTGCGCCATGTAGCGAACTGCGCCGATCGTAAGGTGAACTTCCCCCGGATTGGCTGCAAAGCTGCTTGCAATGGAATATAAACGTGGCGGCATTTTTCTTAGTAAAGCGACGATTTCGTGCGCAGTAGCTTTCCAAGGTCCAAATTCACTTAGTAAGTCAAGCACATCGCGGCCGTCCGTATAAGCCTTCAGCTGCTCCGCATCCGCAACAAGCTGCTTCAACGCTTCATTATCGGAAAATTCAGCTGCTTGCTGAACGATTTTCCTGGACAACAGCGTAAGCTCGAAATGCTTCAAAAGCGCTTCTTGGAGCGGGAGCGTTTCGTTCTGTTTATTAATGACAACCGCCGTGTCTGGATCCCATTTCATAGTCTCAAGGATAGAAGCAACCAACTCAGGATCGTTATCAGGAACTACGCCTAAGCAATCGCCAGGCACATAGGACAGGCCAGAGCCTTCGAGCGAAAGTTCAATATGGTGTGTTTCTTTGCTGGAGCCTTCCCCGTTTAAATTGATATTTTTCAATACTTTCGCTTGAAAAGGGTTTGTTCTGGAAAACAAGGACGGTACTTTTTCGACATCAGTAACTTGCATTTCTCTTCACTCCAGAAATTATTTTTTATTTAGAATATCACATGCCGCTCAACTTAGAAACGTTTTTTAATTGACCATATTATGAATTTTTAACTTATTCGAAAAAATTAAACAATTTGTCTTAAATAGAGGCCAAATGTTCATTCCACAAGCCTATTTGTTAGTTTAAAGCCAATATGAAAGGGGCCCCAGCAATGGAGCCCCTCATTGTTATTTTATTGTTCACTAACCATCGACACAGATTCTATCGTTAAATGACAAAGAGCTAAGCGCATAAAAACGCTTAGCTCGATATAAACAACTTCTAAACGCGGTCATTCTTCCTCGAAAGACTTCGATAAAAGTTTATCTCATGATATAGTCGTAATTAGAATACCTGTACGACTTCTGTGATGCCCTCTACCTCTTCAACCAATGCACGCTCAATACCAGCTTTCAATGTGATGGTTGAGCTTGGGCAGCTACCGCAGGCACCCATAAGTTTCAGCTTAACGATTCCGTCTTCCACATCAACTAGATCGACGTCACCGCCATCGCGTTGCAGGAAAGGACGAAGTTTATCTAAAACCTCAAGAACTTCATCGTAAATCGCTTCTTTGGTTTTTTCTGTCATTTGATTCATCTCCTTTCTTTATCTATTATAGTACAATACGCTTTAAATGAAAATGGTTTGTGGGCCTGAAACTATCAACATGGGGTGGAATTAATCAATGAGACCAATTATTGAATTTTGTGCCAGCAATATGCACACAGGCACAGATAAAGTGATGAAAGACCTAGAACAAAATCCGGAATTTGACGTCATGGAGTACGGCTGTCTCGGCAACTGCGGTCAGTGTTACATGGAGCCTTACGCGCTAGTCAACGGCGAAATCATAGCCGCAGAAAGCGCGGAGAGCCTCCACATTCGCATTTTAGAGAAAATAAAAGAGATAGAAGCCATGTACGACTTGCTTAGTGAATAAGCAAATATCGGAATCCTAACCGAAGTGGCGTTTGGATTTCCAGAGCACGCCGCTTTTCAGCATACGCGCAATTTTTCCTGTCATTAACGTACGTTTACCCATGATGCCGAAGCCGCTCTTTTTACCAAGTGAACCGAGCGTGCCTCGCAGCTTGATTTTGCCAAGACGCGGAGTATCGCCTTTCCAAATCGCTTGAATCGCTTCAGCAATTTGCTTGCCTTGCGCTTGTGCTGCTTGAGCGCTTGGCGAGAAAGGCAATGACGCACAGTCACCTACAACGAATACGTCTTCAAAGTCAGGAATTTGATGGTATTCATTTAATAGAATACGTCCCTGACGATCTTTTGGTACATTCAAAGCTTCGACAATTGGCGTAGGCTGAATCCCGGCCGTCCAAATTGTAGCATCCGTGCGAATAATTTCTTCCTGATTGTACAGATCGCCGCCGTCTAGTCGAACTAGAGTTACTTGTGGTCGCAGCTCGATATGATGCTCAATCATCCATTCACGTACGTACTGCTGAAGATTCGTTGGGAAAGCAGAAAGCAAGCTTGGTCCCCGGTCAATTAATCGGATATTCAGGTCAGGGCGACTTTCGCGAAGTTCAGAAGCCATTTCCACACCGCTTAGCCCTCCGCCAATAATGGACACTTGCCCATAAGGGGAGATGTTGTTAATTTTCTGATAAGTGGCACGAGTTTGAGCCAGCGTTTGGATGCTGGAAGAAAACTCCTGAGCGCCTGCAATGCCATGATAGCTATCCACACAACCAAGTCCAATGACTAGCCAGTCATAGGAGATTGGTTCTTTGTCATGGAAATTGATTTGTTTTTTCCCGAGATCAACGTCAGACACTTCCCCATATACAAGTTGTAGTCGCGAATCATCGGGATAGGCAACGCGAATATGCGTTTCAGCAATAGTACCGGAAGCGAGTGCGTAATATTCGGTCTTGAGGCCTTGAAATGGACTGCGATCAATCATAATAAGTTCTGTGTCGTCTGGTAGATCCTTTTCGAGCAAGTTTAAAGCTACGGTCAGACCGCCATAGCCTCCTCCAAGAATGACAAACTTTTTCATAGCCAACCAATATCCCTTCTGAACGATGATCTATTCTCTATTATCTCTCATACACTTTGATTTCATTATAAAAGGTGTCGCGTTCAACCGCGACGCGGCCAGCACCTTGAATGAGCCATACGAGCTCGTCACGTGTAAGACCTTCAGGAGAAAGCGCACCAGCTGCATGTGAAATTTTTTCTTTCACGATCGTACCATGTGCATCGGATGCACCGAACGTAAAGGATAGCTGTGTAAGTTTGGTTCCGATATTAATAAAATAAGCTTTGATATGCGGGAAGTTATCCAGCATTAAGCGGCTGATCGCAATCGTTTTGAGCTCGTCCCAAGCCGGAACGCGTCGTTTAAGACCTGCATTCTTAGATGCGGGCTGTACAGAATTTGGAATGAAGACAAGGAAACCGCCAGTTTCGTCTTGCAGCTCGCGCAGGAGCATCATATGGCGAATTCGTTCTTCCTTCGTTTCAATAGAACCGTAGAGCATCGTTGCATGTGTTTTCATGCCAAGTAAATGTGCTTGACGGTGAACATCCAGCCATTCTTCCGTGGATGCTTTTTCAACCTTCATTTTGGCGCGGTATCGTTCAGTCAGAATTTCTGCGCCGCCACCAGGAAGCGTGGAAAGTCCAGCATCCATTAACGTTTTGAGCACATCACGGTAGCTTAAACCGCTAATACGAGAGAAAAACTCGATTTCTGCAGCCGTATGAGCTTTAATCGTGACGTCCGGATAGGCCGTCTTCAATCGGCGAATGCAATCGACATAATACTCGAAAGGCAGGTGGGGGTTATGCCCTTGTGAGATATGGAACTCTTTAATTTCCGGGTTAAAATTCTCAGCAATATAATCTAACATTTGATCCGGTGTTAGGGTATAAGAACCTTCTTCACCTTCATCGCGGCGGAAATGGCAAAAAGAACAATGTTCTTCACACACATTCGTGAAATACAAGCTCATATTTTGTACAAAATACACCTTGTTCCCGTTTAATCGCGTATTCACTTTATTTGCTAATTGACCAATGGTTAGAAGATCGTCGGATTCATATAAGAATAGGCCATCTTCCATGGTTAGACGTTCACCGTTCTCAACCTTGTCAGCAATCTCAGCCATCCGTTTGACCGGGTCAGTAGTCGTAATACTCATGCTCCCATGCCTCCTATGAAAATATATTAAACCGCATAATGAAACGACGCAGCCAGAAGCTAAGACCAGGTGCGTTAGGTGGTGTGAGTTGCTCGCGTACCTGTCAACCAGTTCGGTTAAGGAATTCACACCTTGTTTTATAACGAGACAAGCTATCCATCCCTTTTATTATAAACCTCCTACAGAAGAGGGGCAACATCCGAACGTTGAAGATAAATCGACAATCTTATCCATGCCATGTTTTTTTTCAGTTAAAATGGCAAAATGTTATTCCCAATATTAACAAATTCCTGTATACTATTGCAATGTGATTACGTAAGGGCTAAAGGTGATAATAATCGTGCTACCATTATTCGTGACCGAACCGCAGGAACGACTTCATATCAAAATAGAACAGCTTCGAGGTAAAATGGTTAGTTTGGGAACCTCCTATGGTTTCCTACATCCTGACGTGCAGAAGTGCAGTCGAGATCTAGACCAGCTACTATTGCAGTATTATGCCATAAGACGTCCTAAACAGTGAACAGCTGCCCTTGAGCATCGAATGGATTAGGAGTATACTTAAAGCAAGCACTATGTATACCAATGCCAGGTTTCCTTCATATGTAGGGAAAAACCAAGGAGGGATTTCCATTATGATTAACATAAGTGAATCAGCAAGTGATAAGATTAAAGAGCTTTTGGCTTCTGAAGAATCAACTAAGCTATTCTTGCGCTTAGGCGTGAAAGCTGGTGGCTGTAGCGGCTTTTCTTATGGAATGGGCTTTGACGATGATCAAAAGTCTGACGATAAAGAATTTACCATTCACGGCTTGAAGGTCGTTGTAGACGAGGAAAGCGCGAAGTATTTATACGGCGTCCAAATCGACTTTGAAGACAAAGGCATGGGTGGCGGTTTCACGATTAACAACCCGAATGCAGTAGCATCTTGTGGATGTGGATCTTCCTTCAAACCAGCGGATTATGAAGGAACACCAGAACCTTGCGACGATAAGGTTGAAGCATAATAACGGATAACGAACCTTCCAAGCTTGTGTAGATGTTCATACACAAGAATGGGAGGTTTTCTTTTTGATTAAAATAAAAAAAGCCTTCATCTATTTTTTAGGTGAAGGCTTTTCGGTCATTTTAATAGATATAGTTAAAATTAGGTAGTAACTGTTGTGTTAGAAGTTGGTACAAAGTTTACTACTTCTAAAACGATCGGCGTTCCAGTTAGGATAGATTCTGTACCTGCAGGTACAGTGATCGCAAGACTTCCAACGCCTGTAGCACCAGGAGTATAGGCAGATATAGTCTGCATTTGTAACACGCCGTTAATGTAAACATTATACATACTATTACTTGCTGCTAATGGAGGGAGGGTAGTAGCAGCTGCGCCGGCATCGGTGAAAAAATCAGCCGTATCAATATCTAATGTTGCACCGGGCGCCGTTGGAGCAGTTGTTACATAGAAAAATTTTTGTGGAGTTGGAACCGTACTTATTGTGCTTGTTGCTGTAACTAGTAACTTCATAAGTTGAAGTGCCATATTCATAAACCTCCTTTTATACTGATGTATACTTCCATATCAATATATTCGAGAGAATAGGAAGAGGCAGGGTGAAACTTCCGGTTTATATAACTATTTAAATACTAATTTCGTGGTAAATCCAACAGATTCAATAATAATAGGAGTTCCTTCCGAAATATGTTGTCCTGTTGCAGCAAGCGTTAATGCTTGAGGATTCACCTGATACATCTCGCCTTCTTGCAATACAGCATTGACAAAAAGATTGAAATAACCTTCTTTACCGAAATCGGAAAATTCTTCGATGGTTTCGCCGCTATCATCGACAAACTGATTGGAAAAAATAACGGTTTCGTCTGTTAATTGGATAGTTTCGGTGGTAACAAAAAAGTATCTTTTTACACTAGGTCTAATGCTAATTGAGGGTTGTGTGGGAAAATCGTAGGAAGATTTTATTTTTATTCGTTTTACCAAATAGCAGGTCTTTAAGGCTTTATTTTTTTTTCTGCGGGTTCTTCTCTTAGGACACACATTTTTTGTGTGTTTAGCACGTGTGCGGCTAGGTTTCCTAATTTTCTCGCAGTATATTTTTATAATTATTTGGGGCATATAGGTCACCTCCCCTAACCACGATTACATTGGATTAGTATATGCTTCTAATTTAGTTGAAGAAATGGACAAACACCCGAGACTTGTACAATTATTAATTCGTCTGAATATCCACTGTATCACCCTCTACTAGCCGTCTCTTACTACCAATTTATGGAATACTATAAGTTATACAGCTAGTACGTGTAGTTGCTAGAGGGGGAGGGCGTTATATGGCTTCTAGGAAGGATTTCATCGAACTCATTGCACCGATTGCTGTGAAGCTTCGATTGGAAGGCTCACCGATTTTCCCATCGGTCCGAATTGCCCAAGCGTTGCTGGAGACTGGTGGTCAATTGAATGTGTGGAACAATATAGTGGGGTACAAAGTAGGAAGTGGCGTGCTGACGCCTTACTGGCAGGGAGATCGTGTGTCAGCAAGAACTTGGGAATTCATCAAGGGTGAGCAGGTAACTAATGTCATTGGGGATTTTCGTGCCTATGCCTCCATCGAGGATGGATTTCGTGATCAAGATCTGCTATTCCAAATAACTCGTTATACGACAGTACGGTCAGCGAGTAGTCCACAGGCTCAGACAGCAGCTTTACAGAACAGTGGATACGCAACTGACCCTGCCTATGCGAGTAAATTAAATGCGATTATAGCAACAGAAGGGTTAACTTTCTTTGATGGGGAGGTCATACGGATGCTAGAGAAACTACAGGAACAAATCGCAGAGTTAACGAAAAAAGTTCAATCGCTCGAGGAGCAGTCGGCACTTACCGTCATACCGGCTTGGGCCAAACCAGGCATTGATGCGGCGGTAAAGGCGGGACTCATCGACACCCCTGAGAGAGGGAGTTATGATTTCTATCGACTATTGACTGTTTTACATCGGAAAGGGATTATTTAATTGTGGTGAAGTAGTGGGGACTGAAGAGGAGTAGGCCGAGAGTGGTATGGATTACTTAGTACACGATTCGGCCTTTAATTCTTACGTTTTCACCATATTTGGCTTGCATAAGCTTCGTTTGCTCTTGCATGTAAGCATAAATCTCTTTCAAACGGTTCTTACGTGGTTTAATAGTTTCTTTGACTACGCCATTTAAAACGATATCGTATACGATCATACTAGTCAGCTCTCCTTTAGGATTGTCTTTCTAGTCTTATTGTAGACGATGATTATTAAGTGACGATTAAAATTTCTTTTCGATTTTGTGAAAAAGATGAAGGTTATGTTAAGAGAACGTGAAAAATGCCTAAAAAAGCGATCAATTTTTTTTATCAGCATTTGGGAAGTTTTGGATGTGTATAAGGTTATGCACATTATCCCCCTATACAAACCCTGCCTTTATGGTACATATTAACAATTTACCCACAGGATATGCACAGTTAACTGTGGATAACGGAACGCTTGTTCTATTAAAAACCCCATGATACTATATGTTTAAATTATAGAATATGGGTGATTTCAGTGAGACAAATTAGCGATGAGACGTTGATCGACTCTTATTACAAAGCACTAGATTTAAGATTAGAATCCGATTTTCTTGAACTTTTGCTCGCAGAAATTCAGCGACGTAAGTTAAAGCTATCTGTGCTAGTTAAGGACGAGACACCACTTAATTAAAGCTCACCAGCAGGTATTTGCAGGGTATAGCTGGAATGGCAATCGGGACAATTCAAGAGATGAAGGCACTGATCCTGGTGATCGCCGCCATCCTCGTTTGTCGAAGACATGTCGTTCATCTCGTAAGGCGAATAGGGACCGAGCAAGTCACTCAGCTTACCATGGTCACACATACGCTGCGAGCATACAGGACAGTTGGTTTGCAATTCTTGCAGGCCATTACAAACTGGACATATAGAAGACAAAGGGGTATTCCTCCTAATCCGTAGATTAGGTATAGAATACCCCATTTCGTTTCTGAAGATTACAATTTCAAGTTCGAGCTGTGTCCAGGTGAAAGCTTCGCACTAGGATCAATGTAAACTTTCGCATTATTAATTGCAGTAGGTGCTTCACCGAAGCCAACAGCAATCAATTTCAATTTGCCTGGGTAGGTTGTAATATCACCAGCAGCGAAGATACCTGGGACATTTGTCTCCATACGGGAATCAACTACGATTGAGCCGCTTTCGATGTCAAGGCCCCATTCCGAGATCGGTCCAAGAGAGGATACGAAGCCGAAGTTAATAATTACGGCATCGACATCATGGATGCTTTCTTCGCCTGTTTTAATATTTTTGAGCGTAATTTGCTTAATACGGTCTGTTCCGTGAAGCTTCGTAATTTCAGTTGGTGTAACAACGTTAACCTTGGAGTTCATTAGATTTACTACACTGTGCTCATGAGCACGGAATTTATCTCTACGGTGGATCAAGGTTACTTTCTCAGCAATCGGCTCAAGCATCAATGCCCAGTCAACTGCAGAATCACCGCCGCCGCTAATCACCACTTTTTGTCCAGCAAAAGCATTCAAGTCACTTACAAAGTAATGAAGGTTTTTCTTCTCGAATCGAGCAGCTTCCGGTAATTCAATACGACGCGGCTCAAATGCCCCAACGCCAGCTGTAATAATGACGGCATGGCTCAAATGAACACCTTTGTCTGTCGAGATTTCGAAAAGACGTTCTTCTTTCTTCACAACCTGATGTACCTTTTCTTCCAAGCAAATGCTGATAGGGAAATGTTTCATCTGTGAAGACAAATTATTTACTAGCTCTTGCGCAGTTACTTTTGGAAAGCCAGCGACGTCATAAATATATTTTTCGGGATATAACGCTGCAAGTTGGCCGCCTAGCTGCGGCATGCTTTCAATAATTTTCACAGAAGCTTGACGCATTCCCGCATAGAAGGAAGCGAACATGCCAGCGGGACCACCGCCGATTACAATAATATCAATGATGTCTTGATTTATTTCGCTCACGCTCATAATAGAACCTCCGATTTGGTCCGGATATGTGTAAGTATTCTGAATAAATCGATAATCATTATCATTATAAACGTCTCTTCTATTGAAGGAAACAGAAAAATTCAAATTCTTCCTACATTTCGCTTATATATTTCGCTTATAGATATGATAAGTAATGCTTACATTACCTGGACTGGCTAGAATGGCATTTTTGCCCGATTTTAAAGCAAAATAGCACTTGATATTTACTTATGAAAATTATATCATATCATGAGAATCGGTTTACACATGTTGTGACGAATTTCAGCCCGTTTCATCATAATTCACTGCGAAGACGTGCAAACTAGCAGCAGTATACTACTTTTGAAGCTGTTTGTGTAATTTTTCACAAGATAGAGAGACCATAGGACAAAATACGGATATGGAAGTGAGAGAGACATGAGTAGAATACCAAGAATCGTTATATTAGGAGCCGGTTACGGCGGAATCCTTGCTGCAATTCGTTTGCAAAAGGAATTGAACTACAACGAAGCTGATGTTACGCTTGTAAACAAGCATGACTATCACTACATTACTACACATCTTCACATGCCTGCAGCGGGAACGGATAATCCTGAAAATGCACGCGTGAACATTTTGAAATTGATTGATGAATTTAAAGTTGATTTCGTGAAATCAACAGTTACGCAAATTCGTCCACATGAGAAAAAGGTTATTCTGGAAGACGGAACTCTTTCTTATGACTACCTAGTTATCGGACTTGGTGGCGAAGCGGAAACTTTCGGTATTCCTGGCCTAAAAGAAAATGCTTTGAACATTCGCAGTATCAATAGCGTACGATTCATTCGTGAGCACATTGAGTACCAATTCGCGAAGTTTAAGCGTGAACCAGATCGCAAAGATTACCTGACATTCGTTATCGGTGGCGCTGGATTTACTGGTATTGAGTTCATTGGTGAACTTGCAGATCGTATTCCATTACTATGCAAAGAGTTCGATGTCGATCCTTCCCTTGTGAAGATTTATAATATTGAAGCTGCTCCAACAGCATTGCCAGGTTTCGATCCTGAGCTTGTTGAGTATGCAATGAAAGTTCTTACTGACAAAGGTATTACTTTCAAAATTGGTACAGCGATTAAAGAATGTACACCAGAAGGCGTTCTAATTGCTGGCGATGAGTTCATCAAAGCAGCGACTGTAGTATGGACGGGCGGTATCCGCGGTAACCATATGCTAGACGAAGCCGGCTTCGAAACTATGCGCGGCAGAATCAAAGTAGATGAGCATCTTCATGCACCAGGATTCGATAACATCTATGTTGTAGGTGACTGTTCGATCGTGATGAACGATGAAGGCAGACCATACCCGCCGACAGCACAAATTGCTATGCAGCAAGGTGAAGCTGTTGCACACAACTTGATCGCGTCAATCCGTGGATCACAAATGAAAACTTTCAAATACTCCAACAAAGGTACAGTAGCTTCCCTTGGTAAAGGTCAAGCGATTGGTATTGTTGGTTCCCGTAAATTAAAAGGTAATGTAGCCGCTATGATGAAAAAAGTGGTTGATATGAGATACCTTTACATTATTGGCGGAATTCCACTAGTTATACGTAAAGGGCGTTTCTAGTCTAATCTCGCTTACGGGGGAATTGCCATGCGACACTGCAGTGTCCAAGTACGAGGACTTCTGACCCGGGATGAACTGGATCGCTACAACGCCTTGATCGAGGTTGGTCACTTCTTAGAGACGGAGAAACGTTACGATCATGTCGCTGTGGTGCAAAAGGAAATTGACATTCTCATTCTTCCTGCGATTGAGCGTCTGAAGGAAAAAGGTCGTCAGCGTGACCGCGATACGGAAGCGTATCTGGCGCGTAAAGCACAGATGGAAGCGGAATTGGAAGCTGCTTTGCGAGACGACGAGGACGATGAATAAATAATCCAAAGAAGCATTGCTCTGTATAAGGGCAGTGCTTCTTTTTCTTTCGCATGCTTGGACCAAATGAAAGAGAGCAAAGGACAGGTCCTTTGCTCTTAGGCTATAAGTTATATTTGAATGAATGAAGCGAATTTCTCAGGAAGCATGATGTTCCCAACATAGAAATCTCCGAACTCGCCAAAGCGTGCGCTGACTTCATCAAAGCGCATTTCGTACACGAGCTTTTTGAAATGAAGCGGATCATCGGAGAATAGTGTAACGCCCCATTCCCAATCATCTAATCCAACAGAGCCTGTGATGATTTGTTTTACTTTACCAGCGTATGTACGACCGATCATCCCGTGGCTGCGCATCATCGTTTTGCGATCTTCCGCAGGAACCATGTACCAGTTGTCATTGCCTTCACGACGCTTGTTCATCGGATAGAAGCAAATGTGCTTGGATTTTGGAAGAATTGGCTTCAAGCGAGCTTGAAGTTCAGGATCTTGTGCAGGATCAACACCTGGCTTCGCAAGGTAACTGCTCAATTCTACGATTGAAACATAGGAATATACGGGTATAGTAAAAGCAGCAAAGCTAGACTTATTAAAAGCAGTTTCAAGCTCATTCAATTCTTCTAAAGTTTCACGCAATTGCATGAAAACAAAATCAGCTTTTTGCCCCACGATGCTATAAACGGCAGTACTGCCTAGTTTATCGTTCTCAACTTGCTGCCACTGGGACAAGAAGGATTGCAGCTCGTCCGCTGCATGTTTGCGTTCTTGTGGGGTTGCGGCATGCCATGCATTCCAATCCATTAGACGGAAATCATGGAGCGCATACCAGCCTTCCAGCGTTTGTACGGCTTCACTCATTGTTTTTCCTCCATTCAAGGGCTTAATATCCCCTACATTGTATCCAATTCATGGAGAAAGGGCAAATGCATGGAGGGGTGAAGTATAGGAAATGATTCAATTGTTCAATTTGTGTACACTTTACCTGTACCTTTTCCTAGATTACAATAATAAGAGCTACAGGAGCCAAAGATTTCAAGTGCTTCTTATATAATTAAGGGGGAACTACCGTGCTGCAAATGGTTATTGCCACCGTCTTAATGATGGTGTTATTCTTTGGGATCGGATTTATTCTGAACATGCTTATGAAAACAACGTGGTTCCCGTTATACGCATTCATCGCCTTGGTGATTGGAATTATCATCTATGGTTACACGGGTTCTTCATCCTTTCTATCCAGTGATGAGAGTTTCACCATTGTCGACATCATTCCTGCGATTGGCGGCTTAGTTGGCGCGATTTTGAGTGGCTCTGCAATCAAAGCACTGCGCATTCGAGGCTTCAAAATGTTTTAATTCGTGATAAAGGAAAGGCGATTGGGTCACGCTAAGAAGGAGTTATCTAAACTTCATTTACGGGGGAGACACGACCAGTGCCTTGGGCGAATGTGAATGGAACAACACTGCACTATGAGTTAACGGGGCCGGAAAAGGGTACTCCCATTCTGTTTATTCACCCTCCGTTGCTTACACTAGAAGCGTTTAAGTATCAGAAAGAACAATTAAGTGAACATTTCCGAGTGATTACCTTTGATATTAGGGGGCATGGGGCAAGTGCTTGCTCGGATCGGCCATTACGTTATGAACTTATTTCGGAAGACATGATAAGGCTTCTCGATTACTTAGGTATCGGGCAAGCCTTTCTGTGCGGCTATTCAACGGGAGGAACCGTTGCGATGGAAGCCTTGCTCTCGTACCCTGCGCGGTTTGTGGGTGGAATTATCGTTAGCGGGATGTCTGAATTGACGGATAGCTACAATAGGTTCAGAGTTTGGCTTGCCGTTCGGATGGCTAATCCTAGGCGATTTATGAAACTATTGATCGGAGCGATTACGTATGGCAATGCTGATAAATCGACAACCTATCAGGAGTTGAACAAGCATGCTTTGCACGATGCAGCTGTCAATGTGAAATCGTATTTCGAACAATCACTGCGCTACACCTGCACAAGTCGCCTTCCTAGGATTCAGCAGCCTGTTTTATTGATCTATGGTCAAAAGGACGTCGGATTCCACCCATACGCCCAATTGCTTCACAAGAGGCTGCCTCATAGCTCACTTTTTTTCATCAAAGATGCTAAGCATCCTGTGCCCATCCAAAGCGCAACGCGCATGAATGATCTTATTCATTTATGGGTGGATAGCCTTGAAGAGAATGAGCAGACCGAACGATGGAAGTTAGATCTTGCCATTGCACAGAAGCTTCATCCACAGATGTATGGAAACGTTGGAGATGATCCTGTAGACCGAGAAAACACCTTGTAGACTTCAGAAAATTTGAGACCAAGCTGAGATTCCATTGCTAGTGAGACGTTGCGATGGAATCTTTTTCTTGCCCAAAAGGTAAAATTATCTTTTCTCTTGTAGATACCAAGAATGTCGATTTTTGTGGTAGACTAAAGAGAGAGACTGAGGGACGGAGCAGCTAGACTAGTAGCTGTGACTCAGTTGAGCTGAGGCAGGATGGTGCTGTAACGGGATGAGAATGACGAATATGCTGCATTTCACCGAGAATCACAGGTTTTGTGTGAACCGTGAGTTTTCTTTGAGCAGTTTAGACTATAAAATGTTAGCGATGATGTATCAACCGATGATCGGTGGTTTGGCGATAAGTCTCTATCAAGCGCTCTATCAGCAGATGAGTGCTGAAAAGGTAGGCTATTCGCCGATGGAGCAGCAACGCAAGCTGTTCCTACTGTTGGATCTTGAGCATGGCGAGCGCGGCCGCAAGTACTTAATTGAACAATCCTCTAAGCTGGAAGCGATTGGTCTCCTTCAGACAACGCGTAAGTTTATCCCAGAGGAAGAGGATTATGTTTTCGTCTATACGCTATTCGCGCCGTTAGGGCCGAATGAGTTTTTCCGAAATCAGCATTTAACACTGCTGCTGCGCGACAAGGTCGGTAAATTCATGCTGCTGTCGCTGCGTGAAGATCTGCTTTCACCTGAACCAGAGGAGTGTCGTGAGGCGGCCGAGGAGAACTTGTCGGTTCCTTTCTATGAACTGTTTCGTTTGAATACACAAGTCGTGGATTATGAGTTGGAACAAGCGCTCTATGAGGCCTCTGCAAGCAAGCAAGGGGACGCTCGGATGGATGTGACGACCAAGGGCTTCAAGTACGCGGATATTATTATGAGGTTCCCGCGTGGAGCGAGTAACCGCGTGTTCGTTGAAGAGCTGAAGCACAAGCCTGAGCATATGGTCGCCATTAATATTGTGGCGAAGAAATACAACCTCTCTCTTCAAGAAACGTGCCGCTTGTTGGATGAGGACGGCGTGTTCACAGAAGAAGGTGAGCTTGTCATGGATCTCATGCAGTATAATGCAAATCTGTTCTACAGACAGAGTAAGAAGCGGGATGAGGAGCGGGAACGGACGACAACGAAACCCGAAGATGACGCCCAATCTACGGAGGAACAATCTGTTGAAATGGCGTTTTACTTAGAAGTTCCTCAACAGCTGCGCGGCGAATGCACGGATCATCAGTACAATTACATCATGCGCAATGAGCCATACACGGCCGTGCTGAAAATGTTTTTCACACAGGGCTCGATACCTGATGGCGTACTTAATATTTTCGAGAAAATCGATTTGAACTATAAATTAAAAGAGGAAGTCATCAATGTTCTGATTCACTTCCTGCACATTGATCGTCGCTCTTGGGCCAAATCCTCCATCGAGGCTGTGGCTTCCGATATGCTGGGCAAGCAAATTAATACCTACGAGCAAGCTGTTGAATACGTGCGTGAGAAAATCAATTATAAACAAAAGGCTGCTTCTAAAGTGGAATCTGCGAAAGCGGGTGGCGGCTCTGCTACGCGTGGACGTCAGGGTAAGACACAGAAGCCTCATATCCCTATTGTATTGCCTGATACGGGAACAACGGCGTCTACAAGGCTGTCTGCAGAGGAGCTAGAGGCTGCGAGACGTATGGCACAGAAGCTGGATGAGCGATTTAACCGTAAGAGCTAAGGCATAGCCGCGGATCTTAGGATGAGCACGATGGAACTGTATGGAGGTGCCGAATATGATGGAATCTTTGTCGCATTTACTTAAATCATTACCAGATACGGAATGGAAAAGAAAAGCAGAAGCGAAAATTCAAGGGGTTCTCGCTGACCCATTGATTGCAAAGTTTCGGCAGAAGTATCCTTTTGTCGATGATTATGCGATAAAAATCAATATGAACAAGCTGTATCAGCATGTTTCTGAATTTAAAATTTGCTCCAATTGCCCTGGTCTGGAGAACTGTCCGAATGATATGACCGGTCATTATACGATTCTGAGGGCCGAATCCGTGGAGGGTCAAACGCCTTTTATCCATGAAGAGAAGGTAGCCTGTAAAAAGTTTATTGCTAAAGGGCAGCAGGATGCGATAAGCAGCCGTATCCGCACTTTTCACGTGGATCCGGGCATGATTTCGCGCAGCTTCTCTTTTGGCGATATCTTGGAGACGGACCTCGATCGGGCGAAAGCCGTGTTACAAATTAATAACTATGTGAACTTGACCATCGAAGAGGGTCTCCAGACACGAGGGTTATATTTATCAGGATCATTCGGAACGGGGAAAACGTTCTTGATGGGCTATATGCTTCATCAGCTTGCCAAAGAAGGCATGACAGGGGCGATTGTTTATATGCCTGACTTTGCTGAGGACTTGAAGGGCATGTTCCAAGAACCGTATAAGCTGAAAGAGACGATTGATCTTTTGAAGGAAACGGACTTATTAGTCTTTGATGATATTGGGGCAGAGAATTTGAACCCATGGCTGAGAGATCATGTGATCGGCGCGATCGTGAATCATCGGATGAATCGCAAACCAACTTTTTTCACCTCCAATTACGCGTTATCTGGTTTGGAGAAGCATTTCAGCTTCACGAACAAAGACGGGGATGAAGAGTATAAGGGGCAGCGGATCATGGATCGGATTCGACCATTCGTTGATGTGGTTGAGGTAACGGGAACGAACAAGCGAGGGAGATGAGGTAAATATAAGAGGGTCCCAACAGCCTGTATATGGTGGGGAGCTCTCTTTTTTGCTTCGTGACGTGAATACAGATGTGAAAGATGCAAAAGCGCATCCTTTTGTATCGAGTTAACCTCAATAGCTGAAATGCTTGCGAAAGTGCAACTATTTCTGCCAGCACGTCTCAATTGGAACCTTTTCGGTGATAAAAGATGCACTTTCGCACTAATTTATCTTATTTGCCGATTGCACCGAAAATAGGTGTACTTTAGCATCTTTGAAGAAAATGGCAAGAAAAAAGCCGCTTCGCAATTGCGAAGCGGCTTCTACTTTGTAATGCTTGTTCAACCTATTTCATCACTTGGATGACGGTAGCAATGACTGCGATGACGAACAATACGCCAAAGAATGCGCCAAAGCCAATACCTACGTCCATGAAATCATTACGCGGTTCTTCGTACACGTGATGCTCAGGGTGTTGATTGCTCATGTGGTTACCCCCTAGTCCGACATTCTTATTTGTAAGCCTAGTATACCCAAATTCGTCGAAAGTTGTAAAGCTAATCAAAGTGACAATTGTGCAAACAATCGCAATAATGAGCAGAATGGGTAAAATACTACTTGACTCTGACATTAGTGTTATGGTTTATATTAAAGACATCCTTACATGCATGTAGGAACAGGAAAGAAGTGAAGTCCATGCGGATTAGTGAGTTATCCAAGCTTACCGGAGCAAGTATTCGGTCCTTGCGCTACTACGAAGCCAAAGGGCTGATCGCAACACAGCGAGAAGAGAATGGCTATCGAGTCTACAATCAAATGGTTGTTGAACGTGTGAAGACGATTCAATTTTATTTGAGCCTCGGCTTTACGACCGAGCAGATTGAGAGCTTTCTCAACTGCGTGATGAAGAATCAGGAATCCCAGTGCGATGATTTACTGCCGCTGTACACGGAGAAGCTTCAAGAAATCGAGAAGCAAATGGAGATGCTGCAGCTGCTTCAAGCTAATTTGAAGGATCGAATCTCCTACATTGAAGAGCAGCGACGCCAAGGATTACCTGTGGAATTACCTTCGAAGTAGACCAAAGGATACCCGCTTTGCTAACTAATGGCTTGGTTGAAAAGGTATCTGAGTGTGGTATACTTTACATGTTGACGTGATGCGAAGCAAGTTAAGTGACTAACTTAATCTTACTTTTCACCTTATAAATCAAATTCATTCTTAGAAGGAGGAACTATCATGGCAATCGTGAATGTTTCTGACAACAGTTTTAAAGCAGAAGTTGAAGGAGAAGGTACAGTACTTGTAGACTTCTGGGCACCTTGGTGCGGACCTTGTAAAATGATCGCTCCTGTATTGGAAGAGCTGGATAAAGAAGTTGAATCTTTGAAAATCGCAAAAGTAAACGTAGATGACAATCCGGAATCTGCTGCTCGCTTTGGCGTAATGAGTATCCCGACATTGATCGTTTTCAAAGACGGTCAACCGGTTGATAAAGTGGTTGGCTTCCAATCTAAAGACGCATTGAAAAACGTTGTTTCCCGTCATCAATAAGTCATAGCTGTTTCAATTTAGAAACAATTGTTCGTGAGAAAAAGCTCTTTTTCTGCTATGCTGAGAAAGAGCTTTTTCTTATGTGGTTTTTTTCTGAAAGGAGATTGGAAGGAATGACTGACTTCGAGCAAGAGGACGCTGACGTCCGCGAGATGAGCCTGGAAACGATCAGGCACAAGCTGTCTTTACTCCCGGATAAGCCGGGCTGTTATATTATGAAGAACCATCAAGGCACCATTATTTATGTCGGCAAGGCAAAAGTATTGAAAAATCGTGTGCGCTCCTATTTCACAGGGAGTCACAGTGCCAAAACGCAAAAGCTAGTTAGCGAAATTCGCGACTTTGAATATATCATCACATCCTCAAATATGGAGGCGCTAATTCTCGAGTGTAATCTGATTAAGCAGCATCATCCACGGTATAACGTGCTTCTCAAGGATGATAAGACATTTCCTTATATCAAGATTACATATGAAGAGCAGCCGCGTCTTGAAGTCACGCGGCGGGTGTACAAGGATAAGGGGAAGTACTTCGGCCCTTATCCGAATGCCTTCGCGGCACAGCAGACGAAGAAGCTGCTGGACCGGTTGTATCCGCTGCGCAAGTGCAAGACCATGCCCGATAAAGTATGCCTATACTATCACATGGGGCAATGTCTTGCGCCCTGCGCTTTAGAGGTATCCGCGGAGACGAACGAGCGGATGGTGCAAGAGATTAGTCGTTTCCTGAACGGGGGACACGATGTTATTAAAGAAGAGCTGACGACCAAGATGTTGGCGGCAGCGGAAGAACTGAACTTCGAGCGAGCGAAGGAGTTGCGCGATCATATCATGAGCATCGACGCGCTCATGGAGAAGCAGAAGATCACGACGGCCGACGCGCTTGACCGCGATGTGTTCGGTTATGCCGTTGACAAAGGCTGGATGGCTGTGCACATTCAGTACATGCGCCAAGGCAAGCTGATCGAACGGCACGTCTCGCTCTTCCCTTACTACGGCGATGAGTACAACGATTTCATGACGTATGTCACGCAGGTGTACAGCGATAATCCGGCGTTACCGAAGGAGATCTTTTTGCCGACGATGCCTGAGCCAGATGCGCAGCAAGAGGGATCGGAAGATGTAGTGAGACGCACTGAGGGTGACGAGAAGGAGATTCGCGAAGCCTTGGAAGGCTGGCTCAAGGTGAAGGTCCATATGCCGCAGCGGGGATTGAAGAAGCAAATGGTCGATATGGCCAGAGACAACGCGATTAACGCATTGGATGAGAAATTCCGACTTGTCGAGCGCGATGAACGACGTACAACGAAGGCGGTCGAGAATCTCGGCGAGTGGCTCGGGATTGGCACAATTCGCCGGATTGAGGCGTTCGACAACTCGAACATTCAGGGGACAAATCCTGTATCGGCGATGGTTGTATTCGTAGATGGTAAGCCGGATCGCAAGGAATATCGCAAATATAAGGTGAAAACGGTCGTCGGACCGGATGATTATGAAACGATGCGAGAAGTGATTCGACGTCGGTACGAACGTGTGTTGAAGGACAATCTCACGATGCCTGATTTGATTGTCGTCGATGGAGGGAAAGGGCAAATTTCTGCCGCGATTGACGTTCTTGAAAATGAATTGGGCTTATACATTCCGATTTGCGGGCTGGTGAAGGATGCTAAGCACAAAACAGCCCAGCTGATGATCGGAGACCCTGCCGAAATTGTTCCGCTGCCGCGGGACAGTCAGGAGTTTTATTTGCTGCAGCGGATTCAAGACGAAGTCCATCGCTTCGCCATCACGTTCCATCGAGAAACGCGCGCGAAATCGATGGTCGTTTCGCAGCTCGACGCCATTCCGGGCGTCGGTGAGAAGCGCCGCAAAGCGCTGCTGAAGCATTTTGGCTCCGTGCGCAAAATAAAAGAGGCCGAAGTCACGGACTTCAAGCCTCTGGGTATTGGTGAGAAATTAGCGAGCGAAATTATCAAGGCACTTCAAGGCGAGGCGGCGGCTCCCCAGGAATAGGGGGCTTTCGCCTTTTTCCATGCAACCAAGCTAATGTAACTCCAACCAATCCTGGTAGCAGGAGGTACACCATACCTACTAGAATATCGCCAATGTGCCCCATGTAGAAGAGAGACAGTCCCATCAGTATACTATCCATACACGCATGAGCGAATATGGCGGTAATGAACCCATATTTCAGGAAGACATAACCAAGGATGATACCGATAATGGTGACCTCGATGAGTCGGGTATATACGGGGTAAATCGGATACTGCGTATGGCTTGCTGCCCAGATCACACTAGGGAGTAAGATTGCAATGAAGTTATTGCGGAACAGCTTTTTGAACAAAATAATGCCTAGCAGTCGGAAAGTCGCCTCCTCTGAGATGGCCGCAACCCATGCCATGAGCGGGAACAATTTGGGCTCAAGCATGTTCAGGACGGAATCCGAGGGATCGTTGACGGACCACACATCGAATTTCACTTCTCCTGCGTAAAATAAGACTTGCTGGACGCCGAGGATGAATAGTGCGAGCAAATAACCGCGTCCCATGCCATCGTAAACTTCACGACCGAACATGCCATCTTTCCATGAGGGCCATTTGCGTTGACCGATGGCGTTCCAAAGTCCAATGCCAGCAACCAAAGAGAGATAAAGCGAGATGCCTAGCAGGACAGTAATAACACTCATAAAAACAATTGTGAACCATATGGCGAAATCACTATTCGTATCTCCGCTCATGGCTCGGAAAGCAGGATACATATTCACATTGTTCAGGATATAAATCACTAAGAAGATTGTAGTTAAAAATAGACCTCTACTAAATTTCATATGTTTCCGATATATAATAGCAAAAACAATTGCAGCTAACGTCATCAACAGCGAGAAGCCCATGGAAATCCATGTCATAAGTGAAGCTGATTCGTCTTGTTTAGTCAGCCAATCCAGGTGAGACGTAGGAAGCTGAAAGCTGACATTAAAACCTGTGAGGTTCGCTTCATCGAAATTTACTCGAACGTGAAGCTTAGCTTCGCCAATTGGTTTCGTGCGTTTTTCATAGTGAAGCGTAGTTTGTTCTTCATCGGATTCCTCGCTTGTCGCGTCCACTGAGCTGAAGTCCTCCGGATCAAATCCCATCTGGCGCAGTTCTAGCTTTGCTAGTGTATCTGCCTTGGTCTGACTAATCGGCGACTTCGTTGTGTTGGAGAAGGCTAGATTCTCGTGCCAGCCAAAGACTTTCGAGTTCATATAGTTCACATCGACTTCAAACTGCCGTTTGGTTGCTGGATCCTTAACTGTGACTTGGTAATAGTCGATCGGGAACCGTTCCCCATATTGCTTCGTATAAGCTTCTAGTAAATGTTCCTTTTGCAAGTAACCGTTTCGTTCTTTTTTCGATTGATAGACAACGTAGGTTTGCGGATTGCGCAGCTCGTAACGCTGCCGAATAAATGCCGCCGCACTTTCTGCAGCTTGCTGCTTGGTAATCGTGGGCATGTCAGTTGTTTGAGATTCCTCGTCACGCAGTCCGTACAACGCCGAAATACCGAAATAAAGGAGCAAGCCGATACAAGCCAAGAGGAGGAGGAAACGATTGGATTTCAGCCTTAGCATAGTCAGTTCCCTTCTGAATTCGCGATTCTTTATATTTTCTCAACGTTATCACAGATTAAAAAGAAAGCCAATTTGCTGGCAAACATTCGGAAACAATTATATAATACCTATCAATTGTTAGTTGGCGGAATGTCTAGATGTTAACGGGGAACTCTATCGGTAGAGGCCATGGGGAATGGCTGTCCTTCCTACATATCTTTTATATTCAAAATTACAATTATAAGAACTTTTTATTTAGATACCCTAAGGGGAAAATGACGATTGGATAGGGGTAAGTAAGATGAAAAAGAATCAATATGTTGTGGTGGGACTTGGACGATTCGGGTCTAGTCTTTCCAAAGAACTTATGAAACTAGGTCATGAAGTGTTAGGGATTGACTTGGATGAGGAAGTTGTAAACGAAATGAGCGATCAACTGACACATGCCGTTGTCGCAGATGCGACGGATGAAGATGTGCTGAAATCATTAGGTGTTCGTAATTTCGATTGTGCGGTTATCGCCATTGGGGATGATATTCAATCTAGCATTTTGACGGCTATCGTGATGAAAGATTTAGGGGTCAATCAGGTAGTAGCCAAAGCGTTATCGGAGCTGCATGGTAAGGTACTTACAAAATTAGGCGTTGATCGCGTCGTGTATCCAGAGCGTGACATGGGGATTCGCGTAGCGCACCAACTGGCAACGCCTAATTTGTTGGATTATATTGAAATTTCCAAGGACTACACGATTGTTGAGCTTTCGGTACCGAAGCGTCTATGCGGCTATACCATTCAACAGTTGGATCCGCGGGCCAAATATGGCTGCAGTGTTGTAGCGGTTAATAAGAAGTCTGGCGTAATCATTGCACCTCATGCAGGTGACATTGTAAATGAGAACGATATTATGGTCATTATCGGAACCAACTCCCAAATTGATGAATTTGAAAGTCAAGTTATCGGTTGATCTCAACAAATTCCATGTCCTGCAACAAGCGAATTTGAAATGAAGGTGGACGCAAGCATGCATAAGGTACTCATGATCGAAGATGATGCAATGATCGGTGATATGGTCACGATGTATTTGAAGGAAGAAGGATTTCATGTTATCCGTGAGGAGAATGGGATCGGGGGGATTGCGGCTATTGAGCAATTTCAACCGGATCTTATTTTGTTAGATTGGGTTCTTCCAGATATGGATGGTTTAACCATCTGTCGTCTGGTTCGAGAAACTTCTAGTGTGCCTATCATGATTGTTTCGATGAAAAATAAAATCGTTGAGCGCGTTAATGCTTTGGGAGCGGGCGCTGATGATTTCATGTGCAAGCCATTTAGTATGCATGAATTGATCGCAAGAGCACATGCGCTTATTCGTCGGGCACAGATGTATCAAGCGATGAATCAACAGCCTGTGCAGCAGTCGAACCAGAAAGAAAAGCAAACGGAGATCGTGCCTAAGTCTACTCGTATCGCGACTGTCATGGACAGGCAGGACAAAATAACGTTGAATCAGAACACACGGTCCATGAGCGTATATGGCGAGATTGTGGAGACGACCTATTCGGAATTTGAAATTATGAAATGCTTCATCAACAATCCCGGCCGCGTGTATAGTCGCGAAGATTTATTGCAAACCGTTCGCGGTTTCGATTCTTTTGTGACAGATAGAGCTATTGATGTACATATCGCAAATCTGCGTAAAAAGATTGAGGATAACCCCAAAGAGCCGAAGTGGATTCGGACCGTCTGGGGTGTCGGTTATAAATTCGTCCGCATGTAGCCGATTAGGCATTAGCGGTGTTTGGCAAAGTATTTGATCGCTTGGTCGACGAACTTCATGGATTCTGCATTATCCGCAGAGTGGTCGGAATAGATGAGCGAGGTCGTTCGTTTCGTTTGTTCCCATTCATGGAGTTGTCTTAGAATTAGTTCATTATTCTGAATTAAATCTTCACGCAAATAGGATTTGGGTAATAAGGTCGCTGTTTTGCAGGTAGAAACGAGCCGAATAATCGCTTCGAAGGAATCAATCTCCATTTGTACATTGGGAAAAATCATGAAACGATTGAATAGCTCGTCCATCAGAATGCGATACCATGTACCTTTTGAAAAGAGAATCATCGGCAGTTCATTCAAATCATTCATCGTAATCTCTGCGCGATCGATAAAGGGATGTCCTGATGGCAGCACTAGGCAGAGATGATCATCGAATAATGGCTCACAGTGAAGGCTTGTCGCATTAATTTGCGAGGCCACGATGCCGATATCCACTTTATTGTCTTTGACCATCGACACGATTTCATGTGTTTTGCCGGTTAGAAGCTTGATATCGGTCAGAGGATAGTGCAGCAAGTAATCCGTAATCAGATCAGGCAGCGTAGCTTGGAGAGTCGTTAGTGAAGCTCCGATTATAAGCGACGAAGGGCTGCCAGCGGCTTTATAACTATGAAGAGCTTGTTTGAATTTTCGCTCAAGATGACGCTTCTCTAAGGCGTGATCATAACAAATTTGCCCCGCTTTGGTTAACTCCAATCTTTTTCCTTTCCGGATAAAAAGCTCCACACCCAATTCATCTTCCAACTTCATTATTTTACGCGATAGCGCAGGCTGTGAAATGTTTAACAATTGCGAAGCTTTATTCAGGCTGACTTGTTCGACGACGATGGCGAAAACATCTAAAAGCTCCATACGTATACCTGCCCTCTATATGTGAAATAGTTATAAGTAGATATAAAAAAACGGCACTTCCATTATAAGCATGAAAGAGGTACGATGTACATGTCACAAATTAGCTATATTTCGTGAACATTCGTGTATAATCATTGATTGAATTGGCAAAATAGGCGTGGATGATTATGGGTTGACGCTCGTTTGCGGCGAGAGTACAATGATATGTGGCTTGTTTATGTCAAAACTTGTCGGATGTTAGTTGTGATTGAATTTTGTTGAGGGGGGAATTGGTTACATTATGAGTAATTCGTATTACTTTCGAAAGATCCACTCGTTACTAGGTGTCATTCCGGTGGGCTTCTTCCTTATTGAGCATTTGCTCACTAACTATGAAGCTACCAAAGGGCCTGAAGCCTTCCTGGATCAAATTAACTGGTTGAACGATTTGCCGTTAAGATTGTTATTGGAAATCGTGGGAATCTGGCTTCCGCTTCTTTATCATGCCGTTTATGGACTTTATGTAGCGTATCAATCACGTAATAACGTATCTAGTTACGGGTATTTCCGTAATACGATGTTTATGTTGCAACGTGTGACAGGGGTACTTACTTTCTTGTTCATTGCATGGCATCTTTTCGAGACTCGTGTTCAAGTTGCCTTAGGCAACGTGGCGCATGAAGCACTCGGCAATACGATGCATGATATTGCGACGAATCCTGTTGTATTTACGTTCTATCTGATTGGGATTGTTTCTGCAACGTTCCATTTCTGTAATGGTTTGTGGTCGTTCCTAGTTAGTTGGGGGATTACAATTGGACCGCGTGCGCAACGCTTTTCGACAATCATTACAATGGGCTTGTTCGTTCTAATGACGGTGATGTTTATCATGTCATTGACTGCATTTACAGATACACAATTTTCGGTTCCAGTAGAAGCGCATACGGGGCATTAAGGGAGGGTGAACAGAAGTGGCTAATTCAAAAATCATCGTCGTCGGCGGAGGCCTTGCGGGACTCATGGCGACAATTAAAGCAGCAGAGGCCGGGGTACATGTACAATTGTTCTCCTTAGTTCCTGTGAAACGTTCCCACTCCGTATGTGCGCAAGGCGGCATTAACGGTGCGGTGAATACGAAGGGTGAAGGTGACTCCACGTGGGAGCACTTTGACGATACAGTTTACGGGGGAGATTTCTTAGCAAATCAACCTCCTGTTAAAGCATTATGCGACGCGGCTCCAGGCATCATTCACTTGATGGACCGTATGGGCGTTATGTTTAACCGTACACCAGAAGGTTTGCTTGATTTCCGTCGTTTCGGTGGTACCAAATATCACCGTACAGCGTTTGCTGGTGCAACGACAGGTCAACAGCTTCTATATGCATTGGATGAGCAAGTACGTCGTTGGGAAACAGCTGGTCTCGTAACGAAATTCGAGCACTGGGAATTCCTAGGTTCGGTTCTGGATGATGAAGGCGTATGCCGTGGTATCGCCGCACAGGATTTGCGCAGCATGGAAATTCAAACGTTCCCATCTGATGCGGTTATCTTAGCAACAGGTGGTCCTGGTATCATTTTCGGGAAAACAACGAATTCCGTTATTAACACGGGTACGGCAGCAAGTGCGGTTTACCAACAAGGTGTTAAATATGCGAATGGTGAGATGATTCAAATTCACCCGACAGCGATTCCAGGAGACGACAAGCTGCGCTTGATGTCCGAATCTGCTCGTGGTGAAGGCGGTCGTATTTGGACATACAAAGACGGTAAGCCATGGTACTTCCTTGAAGAGAAATACCCTGCCTACGGTAACCTTGTGCCTCGTGATATTGCAACACGTGAGATCTTCTCCGTGTGTATTGATCAGAAGCTAGGTATTAACGGCGAAAACATGGTTTACTTGGATCTTTCCCATAAAGACCCGAAAGAGCTGGATATTAAGCTTGGCGGGATTATGGAAATTTACGAGAAATTCATGGGCGACGACCCGCGTAAAATTCCAATGAAGATTTTCCCGGCGGTTCATTATTCCATGGGCGGCATGTGGGTTGACTATAACATGATGACGAACATCCCTGGACTATTCGCAGCAGGTGAGTGTGAGTATCAGCATCACGGTGCTAACCGTTTGGGCGCGAACTCCCTCGTTTCCGCGATCTATGACGGGATGGTTTCCGGACCTAAAGCGGTTGAGTATATTCGCGGTTTATCCAAGCATGCGGATGATACGTCTTCCATCGTATTTGACCGTGAGAAGAAACGTCATACAGATCGTTATGAGAGCTTGCTCAAAATGAATAACGGTACGGAAAATGCGTACGTGCTTCATAAAGAGCTTGGCGACATGATGAATGCCAATATGACGGTTGTGCGTTACAACGATCGTTTGAATGAAACGATTGGCAAGATCAAAGATTTGAAAGAGCGTTACAACAACATCAACATCACGGATACGGCGCGTTGGAACAACCAAGGGGTTGCGTTCACACGCCAGCTTTGGAACATGTTCGAGCTTGCTGAAGCGATGACGGTTGGTGCCTTGATGCGTGATGAGAGTCGTGGTGCACATTACAAACCAGAATTCCCTGAACGTGACGATGACAACTTCATGAAAACGACAATCGCGGATTGGACGCCAGATGGTCCTAAAATTTCGTATGACGAAATTGATGTATCGTTGATTAAGCCTCGTAAACGTGACTACTCCACGGAGAAGAAAAAGGAGGGATCCTGATCATGGCGGAGACACTAAGCGCAACGAAAACCGTGAAGTTTATCGTGACTCGTCAAGAGAGTCCGGATTCTAAACCGTATACGGAGGAGTTCGAAATCCCTTACCGCGCGAACATGAACGTAATCAGCGGTTTGATGGAAGTTCAACGTAACCCGAAGAATGCGAATGGCGACAAAACAACACCAGTATGTTGGGAATCCAACTGTCTGGAAGAAGTATGCGGCGCTTGTTCAATGGTCATTAACGGGAAGCCGCGTCAAGCTTGTTCTGCACTTGTAGATAAGCTAGAGCAGCCGATTCGTGTAGCACCAATGAGCACATTCCCAGTTATGCGTGACCTTGTTATTGATCGTGGACGCATGTTCAACGCGTTGAAAAAGGTTAAAGCATGGGTTCCAATCGATGGAACCTACGATCTTGGTCCTGGACCGCGTATGGCTGAGTCGAAGCGTCAATGGGCTTATGAGTTGTCCAAATGTATGACATGCGGCGTGTGTTTGGAAGCTTGTCCGAACGTAAACGACAAGAACTCGTTTATCGGACCTTCCGCGTTGTCCCAAGTTCGTCTATTCAATGCTCACCCGACAGGTGAGATGAATAAAGACGAGCGTTTGGATACGCTGATGACAGACGGCGGTATCGAAGGCTGTGGGAACTCGCAGAACTGCGTACGCTCCTGTCCGAAGGGTATTCCGCTTACGACGTCCATCGCGGCATTGAATGCAGATACGACGAAGCACTTGTTCAAGAAATGGTTAGGCGTGTAAGCAACGCTGACAGATAGAAAGATAAGCCTGGCCCCCTTTGGGGTGCTAGGCTTTTTTTATTGGCGCTGGCTGGGGCCGCGCGGCGAGCGGGAAGCGGTGAAAAGCAGCAAATAGGAACTCGCGGAGTTCTTATTCCCTCCCAAAGCGGCAATCCTGCGCTTATCTCCCCTCCGAGCTGTAAGTCTCGGAACAACAAAATGACCTGAGCCAGAGTCTCAGGTCGTCTTCAATATGCGTAGAGGTTAGTGAGCTGCGGGGCAGTGAATGGGTTCAGATGCATCATGCTCATTTATAGGGGAAATCAAGTGAGGGTGCTGGGAAGATGGATTGGATGTAAGGAGATCCGCGTAAAGTGGTGAAGATAAATCGAGTGGCACGATTGCCGCGGCAGGTTGTTTGTGCTTATTATCTAACATGTGAATGTGGAAATGAATCGAATACATCGCGACACCTCCGTTTAACTGCCTTATATGTTATATAATATTACGTATTATCTCATTTTGACAACCTATTATTTATTTGTGTTATATATATTGACATGAGCGAACAATCTAAGTATGATATAGACAAAAGTAAGACAACGAAGTGACAACCGCATAGCAAACTTGTTTTCTAGGGTTCCGTAACAGAATGAAGGCTGTTAGTCAGGTCCAAGAGAAGACACACGATGAGCTTCATCGTGCACACGGAGGGATAAAAGCCCGGGAGGATATCAGGATATGATATCATTCCGGGCTTTTTCCTAATCATTTTAAACAGAGAGGGAGTTCGGGGTATGAGACAAAAATCAATTTTTCTGATGTTGGCGCTATTATTAACTTTTACAGTTATCAGTGGTTGTGGGAGTAAAGAGGCAAGTACGAAATCAGGAGGCAGCAATGAGCCGATCAAATTGGCACTAAGTCCATGGCCGGGCTGGTTCGTGTGGTACCTTGTGAAGGAAAAGGGCTTCTTTGAGAAAAATGGTGTGAACGTAGAGCTGGTCTGGTTCCCCGTGTACAGTGACTCCTTATCCGCACTCGCTTCAGGTAAAGTGGATGCAAACAGCCAAACCCTCAGTGATACGCTGGCTCCGGCAAGTAAAGGCATTAAGCTCAAAGCCGTGCTGGTCAATGATAACTCCAATGGCGGCGACGGCGTTGTCGTGAAGCCAAGTATTAATTCTTTGAAAGATTTGAAAGGCAAGAAAGTAGCAACAGAGCTTGGAACAGTCGATCATCTTCTCATGCTGACAGCTCTTGAAAAAGCAGGATTAGCCGAAAAAGACGTCTCCTATACAAATATGACGGTGAATGATGCTGGGCCGGCGTTCATCTCCGGTAACCTGGATGCTGCGGTATTATGGGAACCTTTCCTAAGCAAGGCGATTCAAGAGGGCAAAGGAAAGTTGTTATTCTCATCCAAGGATACACCGGGATTGATTCCAGATTTGCTCGTGTTTAAAGAAGAAATTACGAAAAATCGCCCAGATGACGTGAAAAAAATCATTAACGCTTGGTTCGATGCTTTGGACTACTGGAAAGCGAACCCAGAGGAGTCTCTGAAAATTATGGCTAAAGCGGCTGAGACGCCGGTCGATGAATATAAAGCTGGTGTGGACAGCGTGAAGATTTTCCAATTAGAAGATAATATCAAAGCTTTTGCCAAAGCGGATTCCTACGAGTCACTTGCCTTTACTTCTGGGAAAACAGCTGAATTCTTAAAAGGTTTGGATATGCTGACCACCATACCGAAAGCGGAAACCTTCCTGGATGGCCACTTCGTAGAGGAAGTCATGAAGGAACGCAAGAAATAAAGGCTGAACAGGAGGTCTGCAGATGGAAACGCTGATGAAAAAAAGACGCAAGTCAACATTATTTGCCATACGAGGTGATATTAGCCGCAAATCCTATATGTCTGGCGTCGTGCTGATCGTTGCGATCGTGTTGTTATTCTGGAGCATAATGAGTTACGGCGAGTTCGTAAATCGCACCTTCCTTCCAACACCGGATCAAGTGCTGCGGCAGTTTGGGATTCAACTCCAGAACCCTGTGTTCTGGGAAAATGTTTGGATCAGTATTTTCCGCGTCGGAGGCGGATTCTTACTCGCTTGCTTAATCGGGATCCCACTGGGGATCTTGGCGGGTACGTACCGTTTTGCAGAGGCGCTGCTTGTACCTCCTACAGAATTCATTCGATATATGCCTGCGACAGCGTTCATTCCTTTGATCATGGTTTGGGCGGGAATTGGCGAATGGGCAAAGGTTCTCGTTATCTTCTTAGGGTGTTTCTTCCAGCTGATGCTGATGGTTGCAGACAATACGCGGTCGGTATCCAATGACTTGCTGCAAACCTCATATACGCTCGGTGCGAAACGGTGGCAAGTGATTGAAAAGGTACTTATTCCCGCATTGCTGCCTGATTTGATGAACACACTGCGTTTAATCATTGGGTGGGCATGGACGTATTTGGTTGTAGCGGAGCTGGTAGCGGCAAGCAGTGGGCTTGGATTCTCCATTATGAAGGCGCAGCGTTTCCTCAATACAGATCAAATATTTGTAGGTATCATCGCGATTGGTTTACTCGGCTTACTGACGGATCGTACGTTTGCTTATTGTCATAAGCGGTTTTTCCCATGGCTGGAAGGAGGGCGTTAGATATGGAAGCATTGAACTTGGATTATAACAGCGTGCCCTCTAGCGAAAATAGTGTGACCGTGCGTAAAATCGATGCGGTCGATGTTACCAAGGTGTATAGTACGAAGAAATCGCAATTCGTAGCTTTGGATCGTGTATCCTTTCACGTTGATGCGCATGAGTTTGTTAGCTTTGTAGGTCCTTCGGGCTGCGGGAAGTCGTCCTTATTACGTATCATTGCTGGCTTAGAGCCATTGACGATGGGGGATTTGAGTATTAATGGTCATAAAATTGATGGTCCTGGTGCCGACAGAGGCATGGTCTTCCAGAGCTATACGTTGTTCCCATGGTTAACCGTGCGCGAGAATATCGAATTCGGCTTGACGCTGAAGGGAGTTCCACTGTTCGAAAAGAGAGCCATATCCGATCACTTCATGGAGCTTGTCGGTTTGCATAAATTCGCTAAGTCACTGCCGAAGGAGCTTTCCGGCGGGATGAAGCAGCGTGTTGCGATCGCGCGTGCCTTAGCGAATAATCCGGATGTGCTGCTGATGGATGAACCGTTCGGCGCACTTGATCCACAAACGAAAAATTCCATGCAGGAATTGCTGCTGCGCATTTGGGAAAAGGAAAAGACCACTGTTGTCTTCATTACCCATGACATTGAGGAAGCGATCTTCCTCTCACAGCGGGTGTATGTGATGCAGGCGCATCCAGGCACGATCCGCAGTGAGATTGTTATACCGCGCGGGCTGCGGCAGGTGGAAGATGTGAAGGATTCGGAAGCTTTCGTAAAGCTGAAGAAGCAGATCATTTCGTTGATTGGGCATCATGACGAGTAAGGGGATAAGGACACCATTAGCAGAGTGATCTGCTAGTGGTGTTTTTTTTGAGTTGTTGGGGTGTGGGTGCTAAGAAGGCTGGAATTTGACGAGTAACAGGCTTCTAGCTACAATGAGTTTAAGCATTTCAAGAATGAGGGCATGGGATGAAAAAAAACAAACAAGCTACCATCGTCGATGTTGCTTCTGAGGCAGGTGTGTCCATTGCGACGGTGTCGAATGTGATTAACCGTAGGAAGGTTCCGATGTCACCGGAGACCATTCGTAAAGTGGATGAAGCGGTTGTGCGGTTAGGTTATCGCCGCAACGTCATGGCGACGAATTTAAGTCGACGTCGGTCGAACGAATTGGGACTGATTCTCCCGCATTTTGGCGGGTATTATGGCAGATTTGCCGAGAAGCTGGAACAGAAGTTTCATAGCTATGGCTATCATTTATCGGTATTTTCAGCGGCGGGTATGGATCCTGAAGTTGAGATTCGGCATATTGAGCACTTGTTGCAACGTCGGGTGGACGGATTGGTGTCTCATGGCTTGGCTATGAGTATACACTCTACCCAGCAGTTGGTAGGTGAGGGGACACCGCTTGTTATCTTTAATGGCTGGGGATGGCCGAGTGAGATTGCGAAGCTGGCGGTGAATTTGGATTTTGCCAAGGCGTCGAGTGAAGCTGTGCAGTATTTCATGTCGCATGGCTGCCAAGCAGTCTTCTATGCGGGAAGACGTAAAGGGATGGGCGCGAATGAGCAGCGGATCGATGGTTTTCTAGCGGGGCTAGGCGATAAGACGGAGACAATGGTGCATGCGCTTTTGGACGCCGGAGAGCTGGGCGTGGCTGGCACTTTGGATGAGGCGCTGCGCGTGAGCGGTGACTTGCGGCCTTTAGGTATTTACACGTTCAATGACGCGTTAGCGTTGGAATTGATTGCCGAGTGTCATGAGCGCGGTATTAGCGTTCCCGAGGACGTACAGCTTATTGGTATGGATAATGAGCATTTTGCGAAAGCGAGCTTTCCTTCCATTACGAGCTTCGAGATGCCAGTCGAGCTGCAAACGAGTCTGGTCGCGGCTTTCTTAATGCGGCAGATGGGGGAGGCGCTGGATGAGGAGAGCGAGAAGCTGCTTGATTCGTATTTGGCAGAGATGAAGGGGCATGAGCTGCTCATTGATATGGAAATGGTAGTGCGGAAATCGACGCAAAATGAATAAAAACGGTTGATCACTTGGGGAGCAGTGATCAACCGTTTTTATTTGGTATTTGGGGAAAGGGGACAGAGAGAAGGAAGCAGGTAGTGGTGAGCCAAGTTTCAGGCGCCTGTGTGGCTTTGTTGTTTCATTTGCTTTTGCTGTCGCAGAAAGTCCTTCCCATATTCGCCATGTGGATTTATGCCGGCGTGCTCGATTTGAATCGTGGCATGTTCGATCCCGTACTTGCTTTTCAACGTCTCATTGATCGCGAGTATGACACAGAAAGGCTGAATGTTAGGGCTAATAAACACGTGTGCGGTCAGTGAGTAGTGGTCGGTTGAAACCGCCCAGAGATGCATCTCATGCACATCCTCCACACCTTCTACCTTCGCGATCACAGTGCGGATTTCGTCTAGATTAAACTTTTCGGGGACGGATTCCATCAGGATCATGAAGGATTCTCGAATGATTTTGCCTCCACCTGTAAAAATAATGCCCCCAATTACCATCGATATCAGCGGATCGAACCAGAGCAGGCCTGAATAGTAAATGACAATTGATGAAATGATGACACCTACCGAGCTGAGCAAGTCGCCAAAAAAATGCCAGAGCGCGCTTTGCACATTCAGATTGTCTTCCTCCTTGACGCTGTTATGGAGTACCAACGTGAGCACGAGGTTAACAACGAAACCGATCGAAGCAATGCCCAGCATAAGTCCCAATTGAATGGGCTGAGGGTGAATGACACGCTGGATGCCTTCGATAAAAATGCCCAACGCGATGATACAAAGCGCCAATCCGTTCAAAAAAGATGCGACAATCTCAAATCGCAGGAATCCAAAAGTGAAGCGGGCATTGGGCTGACGCGTCGCAAGCTGCAAGGCAACCATGCTCAGACCTAACGCAAATACATCTGAAATCATATGGGCAGAATCGGATAAAAGAGCCAGGGAATTCGAGAGCACCCCACCGACAATTTCAACAATGGTGAAAAATGCAGTTAAAATGAGGGTGACCCATAGGGTTTTTCTTGACTTACTTTGTTCTTTCACGTGGTGGAGATGATGATAGTCATACTCGACGCTCATAGGGTTCCTCCTTATTTAGAATAATTCTAATTAGTATATATTTAGTATATGCCACATGGGTGAAAGGTGCAACTGAATTTGTGGGAGGAATTTAGTTAATAAATAAAGCGTTTTCTAATTTGTAACAGAAATGAAATATTCCTGTTATGGTTCCATAATGTTCACTTGGTAATATAATAAACAAGACCCCCTTTTTAATATAAACATTTAGAACCTGGCCCCGTTGGCTGGGTTCCTTTTTTTGTGTGTTTGGGGAGGAATGCTTGATACATAAGGGTTTGCCAGATGTAGGATTTGGCGAATTGCCTATGCTGTGTGCCAGTGCCAAGTTTACTGAGTACTCCCACTTTTCGAATCTAAATAAAATAGTTCTAAAGACACTGTTTTGTGCTCTATCATAGTCGAAAAAGTCTAATTTCTAGGTTATTTTGAGAAGGATTTTGCCAAATCTTGTCGAATTTCAGTAATATAGACATTACGAAATACACATCTAAACTCAAGGAGGCATTTACCGCATTATGCAACAAAAGAAATTGATGATCTTTTTTTTAATGTTCGTTTTTTTGGTTACTACTTTCACACTTCCAGCAGCGCACGCAACAGTTCCTTCCGGATTACCAGATCAAGTGAATATTAGTGACCCGAGAGGATTGGCATATCATGATGGTTTTATTTATGTAGCTCAAAGGGGAGGCGGAAAGATATCAAGAATTTCTACCTCTACAGGTATTGTGAGTGACGTAGTGGAAGCTAATGCTATTTCGAGCGTTATGTCAGTGGCCATTAACAGTCAAGGAGATTTGTTCTATACAAGGGACAGTGACTTGAACATTTATAAAATTCAAGCATCGAACCTGACAACTTTACCCTTGACCGCAGCCAATGTAACAAGTTTCAAAACAACTTACTATACAGGAACTAATAATTATTTGTATGGACTTGCATTTGATGCTAGTGATGTATTGTACTTTTCGTCTGCTGGCGCAGATTCGATTTATAAGATTGTCACAGGCAGTGCTGTTCCAGTAGTAACTAATTTGAGTTCAGACCCCTATGGACTTAACTTCGATACAGCGGGCAATCTTCACTTCAACTATACAAGTTCAAATATATACAAAGTGAATCAAGCTGATCTGGCTTCAATGGCAGCTAATGACCCAAATAAAATTATAAACGAAGGTGCCTCAGGGGGATCTTCATATGGGATCGTATTTCTCCCGGATGGCACTCATTATATTTCCCGTTTATCTTCTCCTCAAATGATCAAAAAGCACAGTTTTCCAGCAGATTACATTGCATTAGCGAAGACATTGATACCTGACAGTGTAACGGTTACAGAAAGCACATATTCCAATTTAATAACTTACTTGAATGGATTACCAGGAATGACAGACACCGGTGTCACTTTCTCTTTGGTGTCATCCAATTCGCATGTATTGAATAATGGTACAATCAACTATTCAAGACCAGATGAATCAGGAAACGTTCTAATAAATATAAACAAGTCTGGAATTACAGATTCGACAACAATATTAGTTCATGTCGTTGCTACGATTACAGTAGTACCTAACGTTACCAATGCAACGTACTCGTCAACACCATCCAGCATTACTTTGTTATGGCAAAATCCCGCGGTGGCGATAAACGGGATAAAAATTGTTAATGGTAATGATGAAGTCATTACTACCATTACTTCAAACACATATACGATTGATGGATTAACTCCTAGCACCACTTACGACTATAAAATCGTCGTGCTGGATGAATTCAACACGGAGTCTTCTGGCGTCAATGTTTCTGCTTCCACATTAAGGGCGATTACTTCACTAACAGCGAATCCCAGCAATTTTAATTTGCTAGCAGGTTCTACTGCTTCGACGGTCGTAACAGCGACTTATTCAGATAGCAGTACATTAGATGTAACCAGACAGTTAACTTGGAGCTCAAGTTACCCACTAGTGGCTAGAATATCTAATCAAGGCGTTATTTCCGGATTAACGGCAGGTGTAGCGACGATTAATGGTACATTGGAAGGTCGGTCTATTAGCATTTCCGTTACAGTTACAAGAAACGGTGACGACACACCATCAATTCCTTCCACACCAACTGTGCCGGTGTCACCTCCTGCTTCATTACCAGATGTTTTCAACAGTGATATTGTTAAAACGGATTTAAGTGTTGTAAGTAATATTAAGTCTAGACTCGATGAGTCTAACAGCCATGACACTACAGTCTCATTTTCAGATACAAATTCACACTGGGCAAAGAAATCTATTGATCTTTTTGTTAAGTTAAAGATTGTTGATGGATATGCGGATGGGAGCTTTAAACCAGATGGTCAAGTAACTCGAGCGGAATTTGCAACCCTCATTAATCGTATATTTAATATCAGTAATGGAGACAAAGAACAGGTTGTGTTGAATGATATCAGTGCTCATTGGGCGAAAGCTACAATTGAGAAGCTGGCAAGCGCAGGTGTGTTGAACGGATACGGCGAGGAGTTTCGCCCCAATCAGTTCATTACGAGAGCTGAAATGGTAGCCATTATTAGTCGCATTGTGAATATGCAAAACGTTCAAAAAAATGCACAAGTGGGATCGTACTCGGATATTGGACAATCTTTTGCTTCTGAGCAAATTACGGATGCTTTAAAATCGGGTATCATTACTGGTAGAGATGCAGACAAATTTGATCCAGAAGCTCCTTCGACAAGAGCGGAAGCACTAACGGTGATCCTTAACACACTTAATCTCAATCAACAAATTAAAACAATGCTTAATGAAATAAAATACAAATAACTAAAAGAGGAGCCTATGGCTCCTCTTTTAGTTATTTTAGGGGCAGGAGGGGAAAGTTGGAAACTTCAGCGCGGATGGTACCGATTTTACAGAAAATATTAGCAATTTATTAGCGACCTCATGGAAAGATTAATCATTTTCTTGTATGGATCTAATATTTGACGTGTATGATTCCATAGTAGGAAAGACTACTATCCACATTTTTAAGGGGGTCCCACAAAGGGATGCGAAAACAAATGAAATTGACCAATAGGATGTTACAACTCTTTACTTTTCGAAAGCTAGCTACACGGTTCACCATGACAACACTGCTCATCGCAGTTGTTATCGTCGTGTCTATGTCGATCGCGTTATTTATACCAAATTCTTCGATGTTTCAAGAGCAAATCACGAAGGAAATTGCACTTAAAACAGATATTGTAGCGGCCAAAATGGATGAAGAGCTGCAGAAGAAGCTTGCTAAGCTTGAAGCTGCTGCGAGTTTCGGGAAGGGGCTCGATACAGATGCGCAGGAACAGCACCAGTTCGCCGTTTCATTTTCAAAGGAAAATCCTGAATTTACAGGCTTGGCTTATTCACTTGATGTAACTGGTAAAAATGCAGTAACCAATACCGGGATAAAGTTGGATGCATCCACACGCCCGTACATCAAGTCAATTGCGGAAGGGAAATCGGTCATTGGTGACCCAGTTCCGTCTACGAATGATCCGACGAAGCTGATTATCACTTTTGCGGTTCCGTTGATGAAAGATGGCAAGCCGTTCGGCTTTTACGCTGCGGGTGCTGAGATTAGTGCGGCGACGAAAAGTGTGAGTGAAGCGAAAATCGGCGACACCGGATACGCCATTCTGATGGACAGCAAGGGAACGGTCGTTAATCATCCTGACCCTGCATTAGTTATGAAAAAGACAGTTTATGATATTAATATCCCTGAGGTCATAAGCGCGTTCGAGTCTTCTAAAAATGGCAAAGATACGAGCTATTCCTATACATATAATGGTATTAAGAAAATCGGATACTCCAGCTCGACGAGAAATCACTTCGTTATCCAGCTGTCGGTGCCGGAGAAAGAGCTTTTGTCACCAATCACTAAAATGATGCAAACGACCGTGCTTACGGCCGTGATCGTCACCTTATTGGCGCTAGTCGCGACTTACTTTTTTGCTAATCGTATGACTCGTCCTATTGTGTATATCACTAGTATCGTGAAAGAGCTTGCTCAAGGTGATTTGAGACCTCGAATTGAATTGACATCCAAGGACGAACTTGGTTTGCTCGCTGAGCATATGAATGACATGTTGGATTCGCTTTCCGATACGATTAAGCAAGTACATTTGGCTTCGGAAAGTGTGGCTTCATCCGCCGAGGAAATTACAGCAAGCACAGATGAAGTCGCTAAAGGAAGCGTAGATCAGGCGGATCGCGCGCGTAAGATGACAGACTTGTTCGAGAGTCTGGAATATGCCATTCAGCAGGTTGCTTCCAGTGCAGAGGATGCCAAGGACCTCACGCAAGAAGCGGTGAGCATCGCGAAGGAAGGCACAGGGATTATTAACCAGTCGATTGATAAAATGGAACAAGTGAATCAGCAAATGACGTTGCTAGAAAACGATTCAAAGCAAATTGGAGCCATTATTGAGGTTATTAATGATATTGCGGAGCAAACCAATTTACTAGCATTGAATGCAGCGATTGAAGCGGCTCGAGCAGGCGAGCAAGGGCGTGGATTCGCGGTTGTAGCTGATGAAGTGCGCAAATTGGCTGAACGAAGCGGTGAAGCGACGAAACAGATTGAAGGTATTATTAATGGGATGCAGGCGAGTACCTCGAAATGCGTTCGAGCTGTCAGTGACGGAGTGTTACAATTTGCACAAACGCGGCATTCCTTCGATAGCATTGTGTTAAAAGTGGATGAAACATCGAATAAAGTTAGCGAAATTGCAGGATCGAGCATAGAGCAATCCACCAAAGCTTCGGAAGTGTTGTATACGATTGAGTCCGTTGCGTCGATTAGCGAGCAAGCCGCAGCTGCATCAGAAGAAACGGCAGCAGCTTCACAAGAGCTGTCATCTCTCGCTGAGAAATTACACGGTGCGGTAGAAATATTCAAATATAAGTGAAATGAATAAAACGATCATAATGTATTGTTAAAAGGAGTGGGACGATGAATAGATTAGTTGGACTTGGAGAATGGGTGTGTTCGAACGATGAAACGGATACGATCGTTACTTACAGTCTCTCATCCTGTGTAGCTGTAGCTGTCTATTGTCCGATAAAAAAAGTCGCAGGGCTGATTCATATCGTACTGCCTGCGCCATATTCGGAGAAGGATGTAAGCACGCGACCTGGTCATTTCGCTACGACAGGCGTTCCTCTATTAATCCGTAAAATGGTGGAGAAGTACGGATGTCTGAAAGAAAATCTCCGTATTCACCTGTACGGTGGAGCGAATTCACGGAAGGGAGATTCCTTTCAAATCGGCAGCAGGAACCTCGAACAAGTGCATAATATGCTTCGAAGTTTGAATATGAGGCCGAGAATCTCCGAAGTCGGAGGACATTTCAGCCGGTCAGTTGCCTTGAGTGTGAAAACCGGTGAAATCCAACTTTCGATGACGCCGTTGAACTTCTAAAAACAACCATATATAGGGATATAAGTTTAAGGGGTAAGCGTAGCTTACCCCTTCATTATGTTCACAGGTGGCAAAAATGCAAAAGAGCATCCTTTTCAGGGGAATTCTCTTTAACTATTTAAATACATGCAAAAAGGCATCTTTTCGGGTCGGAAAGGTCTAAACAGAGCTGAACATACAGAAATTGATGCCTTTTCGCATTAATTTTAACTGATATCTTGTATTTGATAGAGAAAAGTTGCACTTTTGCATTTCTCAGTAGAGGGAGAGTATGCTGGTTGGGAAGTTTAGACGCCGATCGAGTTACCACTCGTTGCGGACAGAATTTACTTCGAAGCTTATCTTCACTTTGTGGGGGAGAATAGCGGCAGCTTCATCCTCGAAGGACTTCGATAGAAGTTTTTCTCATCGTTAATGGACGAAGCGCCTGGCTCTCGTCCACGTGCACGAAAGCATCGTACCGCCGAGCCATCACCGAGGGAACATAGTTCCCTCGCTCCGCAGTGGGGCGGTACACAACACCGATGGCACGGTGCCCCAGCACCTCGTGCCCGAGCAGCGGATCCTCCTGGCGAAGCAGGAGGATCTGATCATGCGCGCCAGCGCGATGCATGAGCTCTTCCCAGCTGCCCTGCTTGGCAGCGGGCACTTGCATCGTCGCCATCGGCGCGCCCCAAGCTTTCGCGGCAATGACGGTGCCGCGGTAGGTGCCGAAGCCGATGGCGAACACATTGGCTTCGCCGTGCGCTTCGCGCACAAGCTGGCCGACGTTGACCATGCCGTCGGCCAGCATATCCGTTGCACGCGCATCGCCGATGTGCGTGTTGTGCTCCCAGACGATGACTTTGGCGTCTGGGCCGTGGTAGTCGGCGAGGCGGCGCAGCGCCTCGACCATGTGTCGGTCGCGGACGTTCCACGATTCCGCGTCGTGTCTGACCATGGTGCTGTAATAATCCTCAGCATTCACAGCAGCAAGCGCGTTCAATTCAGCACTAAGGGCAGCTTCGCTGTCCTCGTCGTATCGAACGCGTTGTGCGTGAAGCTCCTTCAGCAGCTTCACGACATCATCCTTACAGCTTTCGCCGTAGAAAGCTGCGGAAACGCCGTAGTTTTGCCCCTCCTTTTCATAGGAGTCAAAGCACTCAAAGGCTTTGCGGGCCAAAGCCAACTGCTCAGGCGTACCTTTTTCTTGCAAGTAGCGTTCGATTTCTTCCAAAGACTCCCATAAACTATAGACATCGAGCCCATAAAAACCAACTCGCTGCTCTACTTTCTTATCTGCATTGTGTTGATGGAGCCATTCCATCAATTCCCCAACTTCTTCATTCGCCCACATCCACGTTGGCCAGCGATTGAAGGTTTCCATAACCGCACGAGCGTTTGGCTTCGCATCTTTATACTGCTTCACATAGCGGTTAACCTCGTAGCAGGAAGGCCAATCTCCCTCAACCGCAATAAAGGAGAATCCCTTCGTTTCAATCAATTTTCGACTTAATTCCATGCGCAGCTTATAAAATTCAGAAGTACCATGCGTGGCCTCGCCAAGTAAAACGTACTTCTTATCGCCAATCGCTTCGATTAAAACATCCAAATCATCGGAGTTGTTCAAGGGCACAGCATGCTTCTTAATTTGTTCCACAATGAGTCCATCCATATTCACTTGATTTTACTCCTATTCCTTATGAGTTTTCTTACGTAGTATGCACAAAAAGCGTAGATAAAATTGGAAATTTTCAAATCAGTTCACGTATGACACGGGAGAGTGGAGATGCAGCGCAAAAGCTTGCCCTATTTTTTACTTGCTTGTAAGATAGCTGCATTGCTATAATCAAGTTAGTAAGTTCAATGAATAAACTAATTAGCTCGATCTAAAGGAGAAAATGGCTATGAATACACCTGTAACGCCTAAACAACCGCTAGTCACGCACATTTTTACCGCCGATCCTTCCGCTCATGTATTTAATGGAAAAATTTATATTTATCCTTCTCACGATCTAGATCATGATGAACCTTCCAATGATAATGGTGATCAGTATAAAATGGAGGACTATCATGTGCTTTCCATGGATGATTTTAATTCTCCTTGTGTCGACCACGGTGAAGCGCTGCACTTGAAAAATATTCCATGGGCCGAGCAGCAATTATGGGCTCCAGATGCCGCATTTAAGAACAATACGTACTACCTTTTTTTCCCGGCAAGAGATCATGATGGTATTTTTCGCATCGGGGTAGCCACAAGCTACTCTCCGACTGGACCTTTCACTCCGCAAGAAAATTATATTCCGGGCAGTTTCAGTATTGACCCCGCTGTGTTTGTGGATGAAGATGACAAGGCTTATATGTATTTCGGCGGCCTGTGGGGAGGCCAGTTAGAGAAATGGCAGACGGGTACGTTTATTGCGGACGCTGCCGGTCCTGCTGAATCCGAGCCTGCGTTGGGACCGCAAGTGGCGGAACTGTCTGAGGATATGTTGACGTTCAAGGAAGCGCCTCGAGAAATTTCGATTGTCGATGAAGAGGGCAATCCGTTAGTTGCCGGAGACGAGGATAGAAGATACTTTGAAGGGCCGTGGATGCACAAATACAATGGCTACTACTATCTTTCCTACTCCACTGGTTCGACGCACTACTTAGTGTATGCAATGAGTAAGAGCCCGACGGGCCCGTTTGTTTTCAAAGGCACGATTCTTAAGCCAGTTATCGGTTGGACTACCCATCATTCCATCGTCCAATTTGAGGATAAATGGTATTTATTTTACCATGACAGCTCCTTGTCTGACGGCGTTGATCACAAGCGCTGCGTGAAATATACCGAGCTCAATTATAATGAAGATGGTACGATTCAAACGATTGATCCTTATAAAGAGTAACTAAAAAGGCAGTTCCAGTCTCGAACCGCACTATAGCACTGCTGTCTGCATAGAAAAACCCCCAATTCTGATTCATCACATCGAATTGGGGGTTTCTTCCTAACTAATCAAATTGAACTTCCTGATCCAAAATAATCTCTTTCGGCGGAGCTTCCATTGGGCTGGCATAAGGTATTAAGGCGAAGTGTACGTCATCTATATAGTCAGGTAAGCTCGGTGTGATGAGGTAAGTGATTTGCGTTCGCCCGCCACCGCCATGAGAGCCATATCTACGAACACTGTAGGGATGATTACCAATCACATCTAATAACAATTGGGGCCGAACGTGACCGATATGGATGTCGTTATCGTTGGGATTGATTTCTACATAAACAATGCTGCAGTTTTGATGCTGCATGGCATGTGTCAAAGCATATTCAAAGCCTTCAACGACAGATTTCTTCATAATTGGCAAAACATGCACCAAATCGCCAAGCTCAGTCGGCATGACAGGGTAGTTCGTTTCATTTAAACTGTTCAGCAGCCAGTTGATTTGTGGAATCTCAATACCGAATCGGGTTGACCAATCTTGTAGGACTTCTTGTTGAGGGTAAAATCGTCTGCCCTTTGCAAGCGATTTGCGTTCGGTTAATAATTGAAGAAGGGACTCGTCAATTATTTTCATTTCATCATTATATTCATTGGGAATCCTCTGCAGTTCTGACCAAGCCATCGTCATGCACCTCCATCTTTCCAATTGTATCCATTTATTATAACGGTTAAGATGAGGCTGGGAAAGTTCTGTGAAATCTTCATCTACTTTTCTGGACGATTCCCCATGTTTTTGAGACGGAAGCCCAAGCCAAACACGTGCGAATGATGCTACTCTTTAGGTAATCTTTTTACAAAAAGGAGCTGCGAAACAATGAATTCGACGTATGCAAATAACGCCAATAAGGTATGGCAAGAAATGATAAAAGATCATTCCGGCGAATGGGGAATGGACATTCATCACTGGGACTGGGTGCCAGGTGTGGGTGTCATTGCAATGCTGGAGTACTACGAGGCCACTCGGAATCCTGAAGTACTGGCCTACTTACAGGAATGGGTGAAGCAAAATAGTGAAAAAGCCAAAGGCACCAAGGTGATCAATTCGATCGCGCCATATGCGATCTTCCCAGCTTTATACCGTGTCACAGATGACGCTTGGTTCCGAGATGAAGCGGTTCGCGTAGCAGAGTGGCTGATTAACGAAACGCCACGAACCAGAGAAGATGCCTTCGAGCATACGGTGACGGAAAATGTGGCATTCGCGGAACAGGTATGGGCGGATACGATTTTTATGGCGGTGCTGTTCCTTGCGCGGACAGCTTCGTTAGTCGGCAGTAAGCACTATGCGGAAGAGGCGCTTAAGCAGGTGTTGATTCACCTTCGATTGCTGCAGGATGATGCGACGAATGTTCTTTTCCACGGTTGGAATTGCGGCTCTGGCGATCATATGTCAGCAGCGCGCTGGACGAGAGCCAATGCATGGATCGCCGCAGGCATTCCGATGATTGTAGAGGAGATTGCGGGATTGGTCGACATTCCTGCAGAGCTGAAAGAACGATACGGACGCCTGATGTCAGGACTGCTTGCGTACCAGCAGGAGGACGGACTTTGGAGTACTGTCATGGATCAACCTCATTTTTATCGGGAAGTGTCCGGAAGTGCGGGAATTGCCTATGGTCTACTGAAGGGGATGGAGTTAAGGTTAATTCCTCAAAAAGAAGAGACTGCCGCATCGGCGGAGCGTGTATTTACTTCGGTATTACCTTATATTACGGAGGAAGGCATCGTGAACGGGGTATCCGGTGGTACGCCAGTGATGCCAACGATTCAGGCTTATCAAGACGATATCCCCACGTATCCAACGCTTTACGGACAAGGGCTCGTACTCATGCTGTTAGCGAAAGTACTGCAAATGGAGAAGATTGAACATGCATAAAGATGAATTATTGAAAGCGATCCAAGTTAATGAGAAGCGGTATGATGCTGGTCTCAAATTAATTCGAACACCGCTCACGGCTACATATCATACGGCACTTAAGCCGCAGACGCACCCATTTGTATACGCGTTGTATCCTTCCACGTGTTATGCGTATGATTTACTCCGCTATGGCGGTCAGGCCTTTACGCAAAGAGCGGCAGAGGTTCTAGAGGCCGTCATTGCCCAGCAGGATAGAGACGCAACACGTGCATCTTATGGCATTTGGCCATACTTTTATGAAGAATCGTTGGATGAAATGGATCGTCCTGACTGGAATATGGCAGATTTTCATGGAAAGAAATTAGTTCTTATCTTGAAAAATTACGCGGAATCTCTTCCTGAGGCATTAGTCGAACAAATTCGTGAAGCGATTTACCATGCATGCCAAGCCATTATCATTCGAAATGTAGGACCTCATTATACGAACATTGCAATTATGGGGGCTTTTGTTACGCTGGTTGGCGGCGAGTTGCTGGGCAATAGTGAGATTCAAAGCTATGGGGAACAGCGCCTGAAGCGATTCCATGCTTTTACCTCAGGTATTGGCACGTTCTCCGAGTATAACAGTCCTTGTTATTCACCACTTGCGATTGAAGAACTGGACAGCATTTATCAGGAGTCGGCTACTGTTGAGGCGGTAACTCTTGCTGAGCAGTTGTTAGATATTGCTTGGCAGATGATTGCGAAGCATTACCACCCAGCTACAGGGGAGTGGGGCGGCCCGTACAGTCGGACCTATTCTACCTTGATGACAGAGCGAGAGAAGCATTTCCTGGGAAATGCGCTCAACAAGGAATCGAGTGGGATTCAGTGCCCAGAGCAATATCATGCCTATTTTAGCTCAAATGAGGAGCGGTATTTCATTGAGCCAACGATGATGGCAACAGAGACGGGTTATCAGAATTATGCGACGACGTATCAAAATGAGAAACTTTCACTCGGGAGCTACACGATCGGCAGTATGTGGAATCAGCGCCGCAACTTGCTAGGCTTCGTGGATGCAGGCGGGAAGAAAGTGTTCGTACAGCTGCAATTTCTAAAGGATGGGAAGGACTTTTGCTCCGCCATTTTTACTGGCGTACAGTCTCGCAATCAGGTGCTTTTCAGCTTCAACTTGGCGACGGACAATGGGGCGTGGCATCAGGAGTTGGATCTGATCAATGGCCGATTCCTTGCAAGTGACTTGCGGATTCGACTTTTGATTGGCGGTGATCTGAAGGAGCTTGAGTTACCGACGGTTCAGGAGGGGAAAAGCCTGACGACGATGCTTGGAGATACACCGCTTCGTGTAGAGGCTGTTCTTGAGGAGTCGGATTATGGGACGCTTGAAGTCGCAGCGGTGCGCGAGGGAGATGAGCTTCATTTGGATTATGTCATCTATGCTGGCGAGGAGAGTGCTTTTGACTTCCATGCGATTCAGAAAGCCGTATGGCTATTCGCATTCTCCCTTGGTGAATCGGGGCAGCTGCCGGCGGTTGATGTTAGGCATGAGGCCAATTCTGTGACAGCTGCAATAGGCATGCAGGAGGAGCAGATGTCCATCACAGTGCCGACGGCACCAGGTAAGACATCTGATTTCTACCGGAATAACCGGGTGCAGCTGCCAGGGAATCTGATAGAGCGAGTGAAGTAAGCGTAAATATGGAGTTACGAAAGAGGTGCAGGGAACTTACCTGCACCTTTTTTGTCGTTTTCCATTATAGCAACCGTCGATACTCACTTGGCGTCACGCCGGAGAATTTCTTGAATGTGCGGTTAAACGAGCTTAGCGATTGAAATCCGGTCGCTGTTGCGATGTCTTGGATTTTCATCTCCGATTTCTGCAGCAAATTCATCGCTTGTTTAATGCGGAACTCGTTGATATAGTCGACGAAATTCATGCCTGTCTTATCTTTAAAGTACGTAGACAAGTACCCGCCAGTGATGTTCAGCTTGCCAGCGACCAGTTCGAGTGAAATATCCTCGGCATAATGCTCCTCCGTATAGGTGACGACGAAGCTAACGATCTGATCACGCTCCTCTTTCTTCAATCGGACGAGCCGCGCCGCCTCTTTGACCAATGTTTCGAAATAATGCTCCAGTTGCTCTACCGTATGAATTGAGGGAATTAAGTCCGCTAGCCCGTACAAGGCTTCATTATCGTTCATATGAAGCATTCGTATCACTTTGTCGGTAGTTTCCTCCGCATAACGATGGAAGCGTGTCGTCGCAACACCCTTTTTCTTCATTTGCGCCAATATGCGGTGAAGCGACTGCATGGCTAGTACATCGTTCCCTTCCTGTAAATGAACATTAAACTCATGCTCCAACGCAGCTGTCGGCAAGAAGTACTTCTCTTGAACTTGACCTGATTCTAAGATACAGGTTTCATCGTCAAACGGCCGCAGTTTGATCAACTGAACCACTTCCTCGTAAGCGGTGGTCATTTGCGATGTGTGATCATGCCGTGAGCTAACGGCTATCGTAAAGAAACAATACTGGCTATCCGCTGCCAGCTCATCTTTGACTTTGTCCAACACAGCCGTTAAGCGTGTGTCGTCTTCATCCAAATAAATGAGAGATAGTATTTGGTCCGACTCAATCTGGATTGTCTGCGATCTCTTCATCTCTTCGCTAATCGCCCGACTGACATACTCGTGAATAAACGAGGTTGCGCGCTCTTCTTCACCGAGAAGCTCCTCCCTAAACCGAGCTTTAAATGCCAATTGAAAAAGTACGAATCGAAACGGTCTTTCGTCGGGTTCGATCCCCTCGAACGTTTCATGATGCCCGACACGGATACGTTTGAGTCGACTAACAAGTGTATAAGAATGAAGGAGACTCTTTTTTTCTTCGAGATCGCTTAATGCCTTCTGATTCACTCGAAGCATTCTTCCGATGTTTTCATTAATAAATTCGAACTCATTAGTCCCTCTCTGATCCGAATCCTTCTTTTCATTTAAGTGGCGAATGGACTCGACGATTTTCATTACGGGATTATTGAATCGCCTGCTCAAAAATATGGATACCAAGACACTGATCGCAATAGACACGACGAGCAACACTAGTAATGTAACGTTGAGACGAACGATTCGTGCTGAAATACTGGCGTCAGGTACGATGTTTATATACGTAAGACCACTTAACTCCCCTTTTTCATAAAAATAATAACTGCCTCCGCTTTTGGCCCATCCCTTTCCAGTCTTTAAAGCAGGAAGTTCGCGTTTATCCGTTTGATCGGACGAGAATAGGGGTACGCCTTGCGGGCTTAAAATATAAAAGTTGTCGTTGATGGACTGATGGTAGGCTTTGTACAACTTTTGGACATCAATAAAAGCGAGCATGATGAATTCGGGATACAGCTTACTTTTGACCACATACGGAATGACTAAGCCAGTTTGTGAAATAGGAATGGTCTGGGCACTAGTGAAGGCAGAAGTTGGGTACAGTTTGGTACTGAACGGCTCTGTAAACTCCTTTTCCCAAAATTCGTAGGTATACTTTGGGTTCGTATAGTGCTCGGTGAACATAACATCCAAGCGGCTTCCCCGTACTTGCTCCAGAATTAGTGAATGCTTGACATCATAAACAAATAAATTATTCAGAAATAATTGTTGATTGTTCACCGTTCTTCGCACATCATCCATGATTTGTCCGGCTGCTACATAATCAATATCTGAGCCTTTGAGACTCTGTAAATGATCATCCAGATACATGCTGACAATGACATTGTTCAACAATTGAAAATATTGTTCGAAACTTTGCGCCGTATGCGATAGATTAGCATCGTTGTAGGTAATAATTTCATCATGAATGCTTTTTCGGAACAAAATAAGCGAGACGACATTAAACGAAACAAACAGCACAATGATTGACAAAAAGCTGAGCAATAACTTCGTCAAAATGGAACGGGTATTGAGTTTTAACTGCAGTATGCTTCTCATCAATTGTCTTGTCCACCTCCAAGTTTCTGCAAGAAAACTCATTAGGAAAGTATCTACGATATCGGGGTAGTATCATTTTCGAAAACTGTGCATTTTTACGAAAACCTGCAATTTTGCGTCAATTCTTAATAATTACAGATATTCAGGAAGGAGTCCCCATTATAACATGGCAATATCAACACAAATCAAGACTATCTTATCCATTGCCTAGTAAAGGGGGGATTTCCAACTTGGACATCAATACGGCGGAAAAGGGTTTTCGCACTATGGCGGACACGGCCCGCAATACGAACAAAAAGCGCTCAATTTCGGCTAGGTTATGGAAGGAACGCTATTTATATCTGCTGGTCTTACCAGGCCTCCTATATTTCATCATCTATAGGTACGTCCCAATGGCAGGCAACATTATAGCGTTTCAAGACTTCAGCCCGTTTCAAGGATTTCTGCACAGTGATTGGGTTGGATTGAAACACTTTAAGAAAATTTTCGAAGACCAAGAAGTCATTCGTGTTATTTGGAATACCTTGTACTTATCCTTTTTGCAAATAGCCTTCGCTTTCCCGGTTTCGATCATATTGGCCATGATGTTAAATGAAGTGCGTAACGAAATGTTCAAACGAATCGTCCAGTCTATCGTTTATTTGCCGCATTTCTTATCGTGGGTTGTCGTCGTTGGGATCGTGACTGTGTTTCTTAAGTCCGAGGGAATTGTTAATAAGCTGTTGCATGCACTGTTCGGCATGGAAGCGACAGCATTCTTGACCTCATCAGGCTGGTTTATGCCGCTCATTGTGCTCGAAGTCATTTGGAAAGAATCCGGCTGGGGAACGATCATTTTTCTCGCCTCTCTAGCAGGCGTCAATCCAAGTCTGTATGAAGCAGCCGTTGTAGACGGTGCGAGCAAATGGCGCCAAATTTGGCACATTACTTTGCCCTCGATTCGAGGCACAATCGTCATCCTGCTTATACTCCGTCTAGGAAGCGTGCTTGATGTGGGGTTTGAGCAAATTTTCCTCATGTTGAATTCCTTAACGATGGAAAGAGGCAACGTTATCGATACTTTCGTCTATTTCAAAGGCATTGAGAAATCCGATTTCAGCTTTGCAACTGCCGTAGGATTGTTCAAATCTTTGATCGGCTTGGTTTTGATAGTCGGAGCCAACAAGCTGGCGAAACGTTTTGGTGAAGATGGTGTGTATTGATATATCGCTTCGTATGTATAGCTTGAAGGAGGTGTAGAATTGGCCAAGCTCAGATCGTTATCTGAAAAAACGGGAAATGCTTTAAATATCACGATACTCACCATGGTTGGCATTGTTATGCTGTTTCCGTTTTACTATATGCTCATGATTTCATTAACTTCATACGAGGAATATGTAACGAAGGAATTCGTGCTTTTTCCAGCGCATTTTGTATCGGATGCCTATCAATATATTTTTAACTCGAAAGTGTTTATGCGCTCGCTGGGCGTTACCGCTTATATTACTATAGTAGGTACATTGTTCAGTTTGCTGCTCACCTCTATGATGGCTTATGCACTGACACGTGGTATTCTGGGGCAACGATTTTATATGTTCCTTGTGCTGTTTACGTTCGTCTTCGGAGCAGGGATAATCCCCACTTATATGGTGGTCAAAGCGACACACCTGCTCGATAGTTACTGGGCGCTAATCATTCCTGGAGCGATAAATTCGTTCAATCTGATCGTATTACGTCAGTTTTTTGCAGGCATCCCGCAAGAGCTGACGGAGGCTGCCGTCATAGATGGAGCCAATGATCTGCACATTTTTTCGCGAATTGTGCTACCGCTTTCTAAGCCTGCCTTGGCGGCTTTCGGTTTGTTCTATGCTGTAACCAATTGGAACATGTATTTCACTGCACTTATCTATATCAGTGATCCAAGTAAATGGACCGTACAAGTCATTCTGAGGCAAATTGTGATCCTTAGCCAAAAGCTCGATTCCCTTTCTGATGGCCAACAAGCAGCTTTGGCGCAAAATGCGCCGCCACCTGAGACAATCGGCATGGCTGCAATTTTAATCGCGACGATCCCGATCCTACTGATCTATCCGTTTTTGCAAAAGCATTTTGCGAAAGGGGTGATGTTGGGTTCGGTCAAGGGGTGAGAAATGGCTTACCTTTACATGCTAAGTTAGATTTATAGGTTAACAAATAGGGAGGGTTCGACATTGAAAAAAAATCTCGTTTGCCTACTGCTTTCGGTTACGTTAGTCGGCGGTATAACAGGCTGTTCAACCAAATCGGAGGAAAGCCCGAAAGTAAGCCCGAGTGCAGGGGCTGCGACGGCAGCTGACAAGGCTAAAAAGTTCACCATCAATTGGTTTGACGGTACATGGGAAGAGCCGGTTCCTGGGCCAGACAGCGAAGCCGTTAAACAAATAAATGAGAAATTCAACATAGACTTTAAGTCACAATACGTACCTTTCGACACCTATGATGAAAAGCTTGCGGTTAAGATGGCCTCCGGCGATCTTCCTGACGTTATTGGTATGGAAGTAGTTGACGCCAACTACTTGAAGTGGGCGCAACAAGGTGCGTTCCTGCCACTGGACGAGTTCTTACAGCAATATGAATCTACGAAAACCGTTCCAAGCTTTATCTGGGATGCATTCAAAGTAAATGGTAAAGTGTATGGCATTCCGACTTATTTCTCACCAAAAGGCGGCAAGAAGCCGATCATCCGTAAAGACTGGCTTGACAAGCTCGGTCTGAAGATGCCAACGAATTATGAGGAACTCAAACAGGTGGCTATCGCTTTCACGAAGAACGATCCTGACGGTAACAGCAAAGCGGATACCATTGGACTTGGACTTGCAAAAGACATCTATTATGACCCATCATTCGGCTCTTATTACGCCAATTCTACTTGGTACCATAAAGATGAGAGCGGTCAGTATATTCCCGGGATTATAACAAAAGGGAATAAAGAAAAAATCGAGTTTTTGGCGGATCTGCAAAAACAGAATGCTCTCAACAAAGACTGGGCTGTCACGGCGTATAAGGATGTTTTCAAAGCGTTTAACGCTGGTAAAGTCGGCATATGGTACGAGCAGCCAGGAACCAGCAGCCCTAACGGTGTTATGTTGGAAACGATTTTACAAAATGATCCCAAAGCAGAAGTCGTCCCGATTCCTCCTTTCAAGGCACCGGACGGATCACAAGGACTCACACTGGGCTCAGGCTATTATCGGATGTACATGATTTCCGCAAAACTGAAAAACGAGCCTGAGAAAGTGAAACGTATACTCGAAATGATTGACTACTTCCATAAAAGCATACCCGATGATCAGAAAAATCCTCAAAATAAAGATTTCGATTGGTTGAACGGCGGCGAAGGTAAAGGCTACAAAATGGTCAATAACATTGCGCAACCGATCACAGAGAACCGCTCAAATGCTGCTCCAAGCGCTTATATTAAGGACGGTGGCTGGGTGAAGGACGACTCAGACTTGTTCACATTTGCCAAAATCGCCATGGTACCGCAATATGGCAAGTTCCAACAATCGATGGCTGACATGCTGCATACGATGAAGTTTTATATTAATCCAACGAGCCGTATCATCTCTCCGATTCTCATGGAGAAAAACGCAGCACTGGCTAAGTACATTACAGACGAAACGACCAAGATGATTTTCGGCCAAAGACCTCTCACTGACTGGGATAAGATGGTCACAGAGTACATGGCCAAGGGCGGTAAAGAAATGATCACGGAAGTAAATAAGGCTATTCAAGCAGGCAAGATCCAAGGCGAATGGAAATAATGTAAGCTAAGAGGCTGTCCTAGCATCATCGCAGGATGATTATGCGGACGGCCTCTTGGGACTTAAATGGGGGAATTTGACATGCAGACACTAACAGCTGTTTTAATCGGAGCAGGAGCTCGCGGTGCACGAAGTTATGCGCCATATGCGTTGGATTATCCGCATGAACTGAAATTTGTTGCTGTCGTCGAACCGGACGATTATAGAAGAGAACAATTTGCTGCAGAGCATCAAATTCCAGATGATCATCGCTTCTTGTCATGGAACGAATTGTACGCTAAGTCGAGGCTCGCAGATATTATGGTTATCTGTACGCAGGATAAAATGCACTTTGAACCTACCATTAACGCGCTAAATCAGGGGTATCACGTTCTGCTGGAAAAGCCTATGTCTCCTGACCCCAAAGAATGTTTAGCGATGGAAGCGGCAGCCAAGGCGAACGAGCGCCTGCTAACGATTTGCCACGTGCTGCGCTATACGACCTTTTGGTCGACAATCAAACGATTAATTGATGAAGGTCGCATTGGCGAAGTCGTTTCTATCCAGTTGAATGAGAACGTCGCTTATTGGCATATCGCTCACAGCTTCGTACGTGGCAATTGGAACAACTCCGATACGTCCAGTCCGATGATTCTGTCCAAATCGTGTCATGATATGGACGTCCTTTCCTGGCTCATGGACCAGCCTTGTGTCCGTGTAAGCTCCTTTGGGTCCTTGATGCATTTTCATTCAGGAAATGCGCCTGTTGGATCAACTGATCGTTGTATCGAGGGATGTGCGGTAGAATCAAGCTGTCCGTATTCGGCCACAAGATTTTATTTGGGAGATGGAAAAAATTGGGCGAGACATTTTACGCCGGATTTATCGAAGGAAGCCATCGTCGAAGGACTTAAAACGTCACCTTACGGACGTTGTGTATATAGGTGTGATAACAATGTCGTTGATCATCAAGTTGTAAATATGGAATTTGAGAATGGTGCGACAGCGACTTTTAGCATGAGTGGATTTACGATGAAGCAGGAGCGGATCATTCAAATCATGGGGACGAAGGGTCAAATAAACGGACATGATGACAAAATTACGATGTACGATTTTGTAACCCAAGAAGTGAATGAGATTAAGGTTCATGTACCAAACAGTGGTCATGGCGGCGGCGATACGGGGATTGTACAGAGCTTCCTGCGGGATGTTCGCAATTACGATGGCGGAGAAGGCCTCGCATCGGCATCCGCTTCTGTACGCAGCCATTTAATGGCTTTTGCCGCCGAAGAATCGAGACTGAACAAAGGGAAGTCGATCCATATTAATGATTTTGCCCAAACGTTTGCTGAGCAAGGATGAATGGTGAATAGACCAAAATATAATAGATGAGGCGTATACGATGACAAAGCTGGAAATTGGGGACAAGCAATTTAAGATGGATGGCCGTCCATTTCGCATTGTTGCTGGTGCAATCCATTATTTTCGGGTTGTGCCTGAATATTGGCGGGATCGCTTGCAGAAGCTGAAGGCCTGCGGTTTCAACACCGTGGAAACTTACGTAGCATGGAATATACATGAGCCGAAGGAAGGCGAATTCCACTTTGAGGGGATGGCCGACCTAGAACGTTTTATAGATACAGCACAGGAGCTCGGATTATATGTTATCGTTCGGCCGAGTCCCTATATATGTGCGGAGTGGGAGTTTGGAGGTCTGCCTTCTTGGCTTCTTCGATACCCCGACATCCGGCTTCGCTGCGCTGATCCAGATTTCCTCCAAAAGGTGGACGCTTACTACGATGTGCTCATTCCGAAGTTAATTCCGCATCTTAGTACAAATGGCGGATCGATTATTGCCATGCAAATTGAAAATGAATATGGCAGCTACGGCAATGACAAGGCGTATTTGGCGTATTTACGGCAAGCGCTTCTTCGCTACGGTGTCAACGTACCATTGTTCACTTCCGATGGTCCCACCGACTATATGCTGCAAGGCGGCACGTTGCCGGATGTGCTAGCGACAGTAAATTTTGGCTCAAAGCCAGAAGAAATGTTCGCCAAGTTTAGAGAATACCGGTCGACAGAACCGCTCATGTGTATGGAGTATTGGAATGGCTGGTTCGATCATTGGATGAAGCCGCATCATACTCGGGATACGGAGGATGTAGCGGATGTGTTCGATCGCATGCTTAGCCTAGACGCTTCGGTGAACTTCTACATGTTTCATGGCGGCACGAACTTTGGGTTCTATAATGGGGCCAATTACGGGGAAGTCTACGAGCCGACGACGACAAGTTATGACTATGACGCTCCTATTTCTGAATGCGGCGATCTAACTCCGAAATTCCATGCTATTAGGCAGAGATTAGCACAACACATGGATTTAGGAGAATGCGTCTTACCGGAACCTATTGTGAAAAAGCAGTATGGTGTTGTCAACTTGACACAGAAAGCTAACTTGTTCCATCATTTACCACAACTTTCAGTTCCTATTATAAGCGTATATCCGGTAACTATGGAGCAAATTGGTCAAGACTATGGGTTCATTCTGTACTCGACAACCGTATCAGGTCCCCGCCTAAACATGAAACTACATCTGCAAGATGTGCACGACCGTGCACTTGTTTTCGTAGACGGCACGTATCTCGGTACCGTGGAGCGATGGGATCCCAAACCTCTGGAGTTGGATATTCCGACCGACAGCGTCAAGCTGGATATTCTCGTCGAGAATATGGGACGCATTAACTACGGTTCCAAGCTGAGGGATTCAAAAGGAATAACGGAAGGGATCCGTTTGAACGGTCAATTTTTGTTCAATTGGACGATTTCTCCTTTGCCACTGGATCAGTTGTCGGGCCTACAATTCTCGCCTGTTAGAGATGTTTCTAACGAAGGACCTGCCTTTTACAAAGGTTCTATCGAGATCGATGACATTGCGGACACGTTCATACGGCTCGACGGCTGGAAGAAAGGCGTTGTCTGGATAAACGGGTTCAATTTGGGGCGATATTGGGAGCGTGGACCGCAAAAAACGCTGTACATCCCAGGCCCTTTATTGCAACAAGGCACGAATGAGATTATCATATTTGAATTGCATGGTACGGACAGTCCAGAGATTATGCTGGTAGATGCTCCGGATCTAGGGTAACGAATGAAAAGGACCAAGTGAGGTAGTGACTGCTACCTTTCTCGGTCCTTTTTGTTTTTTCTTTTAAAAGCCTCAACCCGATACTGCTTCGGCGTCAAGCCGGTTTCCTTCTTGAACACGTGGAAGAAATGCGACATGTCGCCAAACCCAACGGCGGAAGAAACCTCCGAGATGGCCAAATCGGTTTCCATAAGCATTCGTTTCGCCTTATTCAGCCGATACTCAATCAAGAACTGTTTAATGGTCGTACCGGTGGTATCTTTAAACAAGGTAAAGAGCTGTGAGCGAGAAACAGGGAACTGCGCCACGATGTCATCAATTAACAGAGGTTCATGATGATGCCCAATCAAATAGGAAAGCACATCGCGGGCGAGGTGCTGATCACCTGTATTTTTCCCAACCTGTTCACCCTGCAACCCGAATATGACTAGGAAAAAGTCAGCAATGTTTTTCAAAACAGCCAGTTCATAGCCCAACTTTTGCCCAACCAAATCTTGTGTCAATGCAGCTATTATCGTCTGAACACGATCCAACTGCTGAGCGCTTAGGAAATAATGGCTGGAGTCCGAATGGCGATCGGAAAGCAGCCGAGGAATGGATAAATCGGACAGCTGGCAAATAGCGTGCAACTGCTCTAAATAAGACTCATCTATGGATAAGACATAGCGATGGAATTCTTTGCTCTGTCCATGGAACGGTCGGTGAATGACATTCGGATGGATGATCGTTAAGCTCCCAGCATGCAGTGGATATAAACGATCGCCAACGAGATAGGTGCCGCTGCCTTGCAGGACAAGGTAGATCTCATATCCGTTATGCGAGTGCAGCAGTTGGTGATCGAGCGGAATCGTCCGAAATTCACAGTGAACAGGATAGGCAGCCAGAAAATGATTCGTATAATCATCGACGGCATAGCTCGCCGGCACTTGCTCGTCAGTGTGCATCCATAATCCCCTCTTCCTTCTTCAATTACTCACCATGTGTCTATTAACTATATGGGAAATCGCACATCGATCACAATACTAAACAAATCCGGAGCTCATTTTGTTTCGCTGCACCGCCTATTTGAACCAACCCTTCTTCCGGAACCAGGCAAACATGCCTAAGCCAATGCCGATCATGATAACAAGCACAGCAAAGTATCCCCATTGCCATTCAAGCTCGGGCATGTAGGTGAAGTTCATCCCGTAGAGTCCAGCGATAAACGTCAATGGCATGAAAATCGTCGTAATTACCGTTAATGTTTTCATAATCGTATTCATCCGATTGGAGTTTAGCGAGATATAACTATCACGAATGTCAGCGGTAATCTCGCGATTCGAGTCAATCATTTCAGAAAGCTTGAGTAGATGATCATGAATATCCGTGAAAAAGACGAGATGCTCGCGCACTTGTTCAATACGATCCGTACTGATAATCCTATACAGCAGGTCACGCATGGGCACAATAGTTCGTCGTAGTTTCAGCAGTTGTGAACGGATTTCAAAAACCTGATTCATCAACGCATCAATGGCCTCCGCATTCATATTGTTTTCGATATCATCGAGTGCGTCTTCAATTTGATAGACACTTGGGAAATATTGATCGACGAGATTATCGAGAACTAAATACGCAGCATAGATCTGTCCCTGATTTCTCAGACTTTCCTGCTGGGACACCCGGGTCCAAGCATCTTCGATCTCTCTGGATTCATGCAAATGGAACGTGACAATATAGTTGCTCCCGAGGAACATATCGACTTCTTCCGCATCCAGCGTCTTCGCATTAATGGCATGCATAACAAAGAAATGAACATTTTGATAATGATCGATTTTCGGTCGTTGCATGAAATGAAAGCAATCCTCGATAGCGAGGGGGTGAAAGTGGAAATGATCCTTTAGCTTGGAGGCTTCTTTTTCATCCGGATTATAGAAATCAACCCAGTACCAACGGATCGTTGGTGCGGATAGTTCTTCAAGAGGGAGATCATGGATCACATCAAATTCGGTAGTGACGGCAAGTGTTCGTATCATAAAGGACTCCTAGCATGTCATTTTTTCATAGGCATTTGCTTCATTTTACCATACAATGAGGAAAGATCAGAATGGAAAGAGGGATATGGATGAAGCTCTCCGTTTGTGTAGATGCGGTGTATAACGGACGTGATTTTAAGGGAAGTGTTAGTGAGCTTAGGGAGCTCGGATACGATACGATTGAATTCTGGTCTTGGTGGCAAAAGGATGTGGACGCCGTTGCAGCTGCAGTGGCTGAAGCGGGTGTTTCGATTGCGGCATTTTGCACGAAGTTTGTGAGCTTAGTAGATCCAGCTCTGCGTAGTGCTTATATCGAAGGACTTACAGAATCCATCGCAGTTGCGAAGCGCCTGAATTGCACCCAACTGATTTCACAAGTAGGACAAGAGCTTGAAGGCGTGTCGAGAGAGGCCCAGACGCAATCGTTGATTGAGGGGTTGCGGGCATGTGTACCTCTTTTGGAAAAAGAGGGAGTTACACTGCTGATTGAGCCGCTGAATACGCGCGTTAATCATCGAGGATATTTCTTGGCTTCATCCGAAGAAGCTTTTCATATCGTAAAGCAAGTAAATAGTCCCTTCGTGAAGGTGCTATTCGATATCTACCATCAACAAATCACCGAAGGGAATGTGATCGCCAACATTCGTGAGAATCTAGCGTGGATCGGCCATTTCCATGCGGCAGGCAATCCCGGCAGACATGAGCTCGACAAGGGTGAGCTGAACTATGATCAGATCTTTCAAGCCATCGATGAGGCTGGTTATACAGGGCATATGGGACTTGAATATTTTCCGATGGAGGAGCCACAGGTTGGGCTTCAAAAATTGCTCAAGTGACTAGGAACGTGGCGAATGTTACACGGATTAAACATTTGTAACACAATTGGAACATTCCCGTTACAGTTCTCTAACATAGAAAGGGTATTATAATAAACAAGACCCCCTTTTTTAATATAAACTTTGGATCTGGCCCCGTTGGCCAGGTCCCTTTTTTTTGTCCGCTCCCAAAATAAAACCTAGGTTCAGTTCCGACAAGGGAGATATCCTTGATGGAACCGAACCTAGGTTAGGCTAGATCATGAAACAATGTGGCTGATCTTACTGATTCCAGATTCGGTACAAGATGACTGCTGCTTCAGCACGAGTGAGCTGATCGTTCGGAGCAAGCTTGTCGTTCTTGCCATTCACAATCCCAGATTTCACTAGAGCTGCAGCACTGTCTTTCGCGTAGTTGGACATGCTCGCTGCGTCAGGATATGCATCTAAAGTTCCGCCAGCTTGGACTTGCATGCCGGCTGCCACCATCGCGCGTGTCGTCAGCACCATCATATCTTGACGGGAGATATTGCTGTTTGGCTTAAACGCATTGTCCTCAAAGCCAGTAGTGATGCCCAATGCCTTCGCAATGACTAGCTCATTATAATAATAAGCGGTTTGTGGGACATCGCTGAACATGGCTTCATTCGTTCCAGTGCTGTGCAATTCAAGTGCTCTGACAAGAAGCGAAATGAAGTCCGCTCTCTTAATGGAAGCTTCAGGTGTAAAGTTGTTATCAGTTGTACCTTTAATGACATCACGAGATGCCATGGTTTCAATAGCTTGTTTGGCCCAAGGCACGTTCTGCACATCCCCGAAGGTCTTGAATACCGAAGCTACGGCGTAGGTGCTGAAATGGGTTGTTTGGAAGACCACCGTTCCACTTGCCGCATCATAGCGACCATTCGGAACCGCTGTCGCCTTGCCTTGACCATCGATGTACCAAATGATGATATGATCTGTATCGCTAAGCTCTTCCGTTGTCGGTGTGTAAGGAATGGCTACCGTTACAGGCGCATTTGGGTTGTTCCATGCAATGACTTTATCGCCTGCTGATATGGTCAATTCGATAACTGGACGTTTGCCGATTTGTTCACGGGTAGCTGCATCCATGTTGTCCGTAGAGACCTTAGCTACGCGAAGGGACACTTGCTCCGCACTTTCTGTTACATTGGACAGCATGTTGCTTGGAATTTGGACTGTCGCGTCTGCTGTTTTCAATGAAATCTCAAAGGTTTCTTGTCCTTGCAGGCTTTGTGTTGGCATTTGCACTTCATATGAAGTCGCATTTGCTTGCTTCGGTACTTCGATTACGATTTGTTTCTTATCGTTTGTTGCAGATGAGGTTTTCTCAAGCGCCTTTTTCAAGTCGTCGCCCGAAATCGTACCTATCGTTCGTCTATTATCGGTTTTCAATTCAGGTTTGATCGTAACACCATCGCCACCAGAACCAGAACCAGAACCAGAACCAGAACCAGAACCAGAACCAGAACCACTGCCAGGGCCAGTGCCTGGGCCGGTGTCAGGATCAGTATCGGGATCTCCGCCGCCCGAACCGGTGTCCTTGCCGGCTAGGTTAAGCACGCCGTAAACAGACGTGTCCTGAAAGCCAGTACCGGTCGTATCGTTCCATGCGGCAACGCTTTGACGGGCACCGCTTTTAGCATCATTGATCTGTACGTCAAAACCAAGCTTCATATCGTTAGTTGGTGTTATTGTTTTCAACGGAATCTTCACTTCAACCGTGTAGTTTGTTCCGGAAATATGGGTCTCGGATTCAAATCCGGTTGCTTTACTTGCTGGATTGAATGTTTGTTCGTTGTCAAAGTTGATTCTGTATTGTCCATCATCAGCTTCATAGGACGATGTCTTTGCATTATTTTCGTCTAAGAAGATTTCGACGGAGTCTTGTTCATAGGCATTTGGGCTGCTCTTGTCGAGTTCAGCGTTGCTAACTTGAATGAGAACATACAAGTTGTGATCATCCCACAGTGCTTTAGCTACTCCGCTTGCCCCTTGCCATGCCAGCTGATACCGGTTGATCGGTATTTCAGGTGCCTGGTTCCAAGCTGTATCATCAGCTAGCCCGTCGATTGTAGGCGAAGCAAATTTGGCGGTTGACTTATTAGCTTCTGCCACGGGCTCAGGCGGATGTGCGGCCAAGAATGCAGCTGGATTAATTACGCCATAATACGCTGGTTTGGCTTGCAGATCGCTATTAAACAATTGCGGATTCTGACTGGCTCTCCAGCTCGTAGCATCATTCAGTCCCCAGAAGGTAACGCGCTCGATACTAGTAGCGTGAGCCTTAAAGATCTGGAATATTTGCGCGTATAAAGAGCCCTGAGCATTTGCTTCTTTCTCGGAAAGGCGAGAGTTGCTTCCTGCCGTAATGTCAAGTTCGGAGATGCTCACTTGTACGCCTAATGAAATAAATTTCTCCAAGGACAGCTTAACATTGTCTGGATTCGTGTTTAGATTATAGTGCGCTTGCATGCCGACGCCGTCGATGAGGAGTTTGCCAGGGTGAGTCAGCGCATAATGATCATTGATTTCTTTGACCATGCTGTAAATGGCCTGCGCTTTATTTTGATTATCTTCGTTATAATCATTGTAATAGAGCTTGATATCCCAAGTAGGATGCGCGTCCAGCACCTCTTTTGCCGCCAAGAACGCCTGCTCCACGTAGTCATCACCAATGGCAGCTTTCCAAGGTGATTGACGCAGCGCTCCATGCCAATTTGTTGGATTAGAGGGGTTATCGTTCATTGCTTCATTGACAACGTCCCATGAGATCACTTTGTTACTGTAGTGCTCCATGACCGTTTTGATATGGTTCTTCAAGTTGGCGAGAGCTTCAGCTCGTCCTAATGGGAGTGATTCGGTTGTCGTAGTCAACCAAGTAGGCGTTTGTTGATGCCATACGAGCACGTGCCCATGCAGCTTGAGTCCTGCAGCCTGAATTTTAGTAACAAGGGCATCCTCCGTATTAAAGTCAAATTCTTTATTCGCATTATAGGTCTGATCCGGTTTCATGGCATTTTCTGCTGTGACGACATTGTTATGCAGCTTGAGAAGCTGAAGTCTAACGCCATCCATATCTGCTGCCGATACCGCATTGCCAATCAGGAAATCATTGTGATAAGCCTCTTTAATCGGAGTTAAATTGGTTTGTACGGCGATTGGTGCTGAACTTTCTACAAAGCTGATATCGTCGATATAGAAAGAAGCATCTTTGCTGCTAGCGCTTTCCACGTATATGCTCAAAAACTCATCGGGTACTGTGTTATAACGGTAAGTTCCTTCGAATTTAACCCAGCCGTCTTCAGTGCTAATTGTTTTTTTGTCAATGGTATTATAACTTGCGCTTGCACTACCAACTTGTGTGGACAGCTGGAGTTGCGAGCTTCCAGGCGAGATGAGCTTGACCCAGGCCGTAATTTTATATTCGTAGCCCTTATCAACATATTTCTCCACGCGTAATGACGGTCCATGCCAAGTTTCTGCTCGTCCTTCTATTTTCAACGCGCGTGTACCGCCTTCGGAATGGTTGACTTCATTGGTGACAGTCAGCGTTTCCGTGCCTTTTCTACCTGCAAAGCCACCTGCTGTTTGATCTTCAAAAGTGATAGGGGTGAAATCCACAGCAGGGGGTCTAGGTGTCTCAACGACAGGGCCAGTGGCCACTTTTTCAGTGATTAGGATATCACCGATATAGTAAGGAACACCTGCTCCGTTCGTGTTTGAATTGATGCGCAGGGCGCTATCTTTGCTCGTATCTACAGTAAATTCCTTGGTTAGGGTGAGTGCCTTTCCGGCTTCATAATTGACGTAAATCGTATTCTGATAGCCGTTTACTGTTTGAAAACCAGCTTGTGCGCTGCCAGGTACAGTGACATCAGCGTCAACATAGACAGCTGCGGTTACAGTGTAAGTTTTACCATTTTCCAGGCCGACGTCGCTGAATTTGAAATCAACTCCGTCCCAGTTGTTAACTCTGTTGCTAACATATAAAGCTTTTCCATCAGCATTACCTGTAAATGTTTTTCCAGTGACTAGTGTCAGAGTGGCGTTGCCTGCTTTCGTGGCAAATCCTTGGCTGCTCGCAAAGGTTTCGTGATACACCTCTCTAACCGTTGTCGCCGTTGTTTGTTGGGCAGTTACGATAATATCTCCGATGTAGAAGGGCACAACTGCTCCGTTATTGTTTGAATTAATGCGCAGGGCACTATCTTTGCTCGTATCTACGGTAAACTCCTTGGTTAAGGTAAGCGCTTTGCCCGCTTCGTAATTGACGTAAATCGTATTTTGATAGCCGTTTACAGTTTGAAAGCCAGCTTGTGCGCCGCTCGGGACAGTGACATCCGCGTCAACATAGACGGTTGCGGTTACCGTATAGGTTTTACCATTTTCTAGGCCGATCTCGTTGAATTTGAAATCAGCCCCGTCCCAGTTGTTAGCTCTGTTGCTAACATATAAAGCTTTTCCATCCGCATTGCCAGTAAACGTTTTGCCGGAGACCTGTGATAGGTTAGCGCCACCTGCTTTCGTTGCTTTACCTTGGTCATTCGCAAAGGTTTCATGGTAAATGGTAATGGTCTCCGTAGTCGAAGCTGTCGTAACTGTAGTTAGCAAGCTTGTCGGTATAATTAATGCCGCAGCAAGTAAAATTAAAGCGACTCTAATGAGTTTTTGTCTCATATATGACATTCCCCTCTCAATAATCAGTCAGTATTGAATTAGTTAAGCGTTTACATTTTATTGAAAACATCTCCTTTCCAACGTAATTATAGCGTGATCAAAAACACGTTTAACTAAAGAAACTTTATATGATACTGTAATTATTAAATACAAAGTCTTCAGAGAGATAAAGAAGATCTACACCCCAGGTGCCGATTTTGAAGATCAGATGTCTACGAAGTTGCCAGTAGGTACGAAGCTATATATGCGATACAAGGTGAAAGACAGTCGGAATTGTTGCTAGTAAAAATGGGCCCCGATTACGTTGTTTATACACATAAGCCTATGTAATCTATATAAAAATGAGCAGCTTCAGCTGCCCCTCATCATCTTCTATTGAACTCGAAAACGTTGTAACAACAAGTAACCGCTACTGGTTGTCGTTCTTTTTTGGTACACGATTTTGAAATCGTCCAATAAACAACTCAATGCTCTACTAAGCAATCCATTGGTTACCAAAGTAGCTGTACAGGGTTGAGAACTGCCAATTACACGTACAGCTTTAATTCTGCGCGGGGAGCCTGCAACGGAAGGGTTTCTAGACCAACTAATCAAAACTAAGTCAGGTTGACGAACAGCTTTTACGTTTACACAAGCCATTCCAATCACCTCGTTTCTATTGAGCTTCTATATATTGAATGCATGATAGATTGGCAGTGTGCTGGACAATGGCGGAGTCGTATAGCATCGTGTAATTTCCTTTCATTTTGGATAATATAACCAGATAAAGAGATTCAGTCCTGAAGGAGGATACACATGGAGAAAGAAACGACGTCGTTGTACGAAAAGCTCGGTGGGGAAGGGGCGATCACAGCAGTAGTGGACTACTTCTATGAGCTGGTTTTGGCGGATGATACGGTCAATCACTTTTTTCGTAACACGGATATGGAGAAGCAGCGTAAGCATCAGGCTAAATTTTTTAGTTTTGCGTTAGGCGGGCCGAATCAGTACACAGGGGCGTCTATGGCCAAGGCGCATGCAGGGATGAATCTGCAGGAGGAGCATTTTCGAGCGATTGCCACACATCTACATGATGCGCTTGCTCATTTTCAAGTGGGAGCCGATGAGATCAGTCAGGTGTTGGCGAAGGTATCTACGTTGAAGGACGATATCTTACATAAATGAGTGTTAGTTAAAAAAGAGGGCTTCCCGAAAGCCAAGTATGTGGCAGGGGACCCTTTTTTTTTGCACATTAATGGGCTTGGAGGAGGTTCATCTCGTGAATACACCTGTGAAAGATGCAAAAGTGCAACCTTTTTTACCGAAGAAAGCTCTCTATCTAGAATGCGTGCGAAAGTGCAACTATTTCTGCCGAATTTATCGTTTTAGCACCTATTGGGTCCTAAAGGTTGCACTTTTGCACATATTCCTCGCTGTTGAGCTGTTTTCCTCGAAAATAAGTGATCTTTAGCAACTTTGACCATGATCGCTTGCACAGGTCATTTGCTCTAAAGCCATTTGCAAAAAAAGGGGACCCAGCCACATAGGCTGAATCCCTTTCCCATTATCGTTCAGAGCGATAAATCTCCTTCACTAAGCGATAAGCCAATTTCGGCTTGCGATACTCGCTCAGTAAGCCTTTGTTATTGAAGCTCCGCGCGCGATCGCGGAAGTAAGGACGGTCGCTCCGCACATCGACGCGAATGTCGGCGAAGTGCCAGATGAGCGTCCCGACGATGCGAGGGTCGTCGCGGAAGATTTTCAGAGCACGTGTAACGACATCCGCTTGATAGTCTTCACTGAACAGGCGAGGCTCCCAGCCTGCATCGCCAAAAATCCCCGCCGCGCCGAACTCGCTCATGATTACAGGCTTACCGGCTGCGCCTTGTTTCTCAGCGTTCTGGTAGTAGTTCTGCAGCATAGTACTAAATCCGTCGACGCTGCCTTCATACCAGCCATAATATTTGTTAATCCCGATGACATCAAAATAGGAGAGTACGATATCTTGCTCTGGATGCATAGTCGCGTAAGTGACAGGTCGGCTCGCATCCATGCTGCGGATTTTGCCCACGAAAGCTTTCGTAAGCTCCAGCGCTTCCTCAGTCCGTGTATCGATTTCATTATGTGCTCCCCAGAAAATAATGGAAGGATGGTGGTAGTCGCGGGAGATCATTTCATCCAGCATGTTGACGCCGCGTTCTCTGAAAATTGGGCTTGCCAGCGTTTCCACACTCATATAACAGCCCCACATCGGAATCTCGCTCCAGAGAAGCATACCGTGCTCGTCGAGCAGATCGATCCAGAACTGACTTTGCGGATAGTGGGAGCCGCGCACCATATTACAGCCCATGTCGAACAAAATGTCTAAATCCTTCAGCATCAGCTTAGCTGGAAATGCAAATCCCCACTCGGGGTGCTCTTCATGACGATTCACACCTTGCAGGTAAAGCTTTTTGCCGTTCAGCAAGATATCGCTTCCCTGAACTTCAACCGTACGGAAGCCAGTCCGATCGATGAGATCATCTTCACCGGCCTTGACTGTAAAGGTATAGAGTGAAGGTTGGCCAACATCCCATCTTTGAATGTCCGCCAGACTTCCACTTAGCGTGATATTCGTAGATTGGCCAGCAGCGACCGTGACATGACCAGCGGAGAGAGTGAGTCCTTCTGTACTAGCACTAACCTCAATCTGGCAATTTTCTTGGCATAAGGAGCTTACTTGAATCTGCACTTGAACATCAGCCGTGTTCCCACGTAATTGATAATCAATTTTCATCGTGTCAATATAGACATCAGGAAGCTCCTGAAGCTCAACCGAACGAATGATACCCCCATAGGAGTGCCAATCCGCAATATCTGTCGGCAGTGTTTGCCAATCGACCGTATTATCAACGCGAATCACGAGTTCATGCTTGCCTGCTGTTAGGTGTGGGAGAATCATTGAGAACTGCGTAAATCCGCCAAAATGGTAGCCAATATGTTGTCCATCAACGTACACATCTGCATGGTGAAGGATGCCTTCGAAGACTAAGCGAATATTGGCTTCTTGTTGAGTATCAAAACTCGTACGATACCAAGCCGCGCCAATATAATCGTAAGTACCTAACTCGTTATTCCAGCAGGAGGGAACGACGGATTTTCTAGTGCTCGCAGGGAATTGAGAGAACCAGCCCTCGTTAACACCTTTATTGTCAGGATCCGTGATGAAATCCCATAATCCATCTAATAGTCGGGTAGGACGCAGGTTATGCTGTTGAAAAGAACGTATCACAATATTCAAACCCCTTTCATGTATGTTTCGTAAAGCGTATCATAGAAGAAGAGTCAATTTGAATGGATAAACCTTATCGCTCTTTGTCAAAATCGCTACAAGGCAGGTGATCAATTCCATTGCATAATCATCGTATTTATCATCATCGGCTTTCCTATGAGAAGCCACCTCTACCTGGGTGGAAAGATATTCGTAATACAACGGATGTGCACTCCCTCTATTGGATTATGCGTGGCGAAGGGGAATTTCGTCATGAGCTTGATGAAGTGCCGCTGCACGTACAGGCTGGGAATTTGTTGTATCTCAAGCCTGGATTTACACTGAACATGTCATCGTCTACTGACAAGCCGTTGTGTATTAGGATGCTCTTATTCGATGTGTTTGATATTCCATATGAGCATCTCAATTGGCTGAAGCCGGTTCCCGTGGACGCGCTGCCGATCCCCTTTTATAAACGATACACGCTGGAGCAATCCGATTGGATGGAAGCTCAGTTCACACGCTTATGGTCGATGCATGGCACGGATCCGTATGAACGACAGGCCGAATTTCAGTATGTCTTATCACGATTGATCCAGTTTATGAAGGATACGGATACGTCTAGTGACCCCTACATGAAAGCCTTTCAGCAAGCGAAGTTGTGGCTGGAGACCTGTTATCATCAGCCCATTCGGCTGGAAGAGTTGGCGAAAACCTACCATATCTCCGTGTCGCAATTACGTAAAATGTTTATGAAACATGTGGGTATCTCCCCCAAGGCGTATCTAAATAAGGTTCGGAACGAGCAGGCGAAGACGATGCTCTTGCTGACGGATGAGCCTATGAAGGCGATCGCGGATGCTTGTGGATTTGCAGATGAGTTTCATTTTGGTAAAATGTTTCGAGTATGGAACGACATTTCACCGGTTCGTTTTCGAACCATGAACAAGTAGAGAGGGGCTAACCGAATTATGGGTGCCGAAATTGAGAGAAAGTATTTATTGGCCGCATTTCCTGCGGCTGAACTAGCGAATAACGAACTGAAACAAGTGTCCAAGCAATACATTTATCAAACGTACTTGGCTTTCTCTGATGATCAAGAAATTCGCGTACGCCAGCTTGTAGACAGCTCAGGGGAGTCGCATTATACGCATACCTTCAAGTCGGGACATGGCATGGTGCGAGAAGAAGTTGAATATAGCATCACCGAGCCAATCTATAAGCAACTGCTGGAGCGTACTGGATTAATCCCATTAGAGAAGATTCGCACGACGCTTGAAGCGGATGGGTTTACATTTGAAATCGATGAATATAAACAAATTGACTTGCTTGTCGTTGAAGTCGAGTTCCCTGATTTGCAGGCTGCACAGCAGTTTGAACCGCTGGCCTGGTTCGGAAGAGAGCTTGGTTCGGAGGAGGAGTTCCGCAATAAGTCGATGTGGGTCGCGTTGCAGAAGAACTAATACCTCCAGATTCATTAGGGAAGTATGAGTAAAAAACATGTTTCCCTAAAATTCTCGATAGAAGTTTTACAACAATTACTAGGTATGATCTAAGTAATGTAAGAACTTCTAAAGGAATTGCGAGGGTCATCTATGAATTTAATCCACTATTATCGTGAGCAGTTTGTCGAGTTAACAGCCCAGTTTGAGAAGGTGTGGGAGGAAGATTCGAATTATAAATTTGGTTATCTTTGGCGCTCACATATGAGTAATTCGTATAAAGAAATATTCCAAATGACACAAACAAGGCAGAAACCGCTTTATTTGATGTATGCCATTGAGCTCCCAGAGTCATATAAAAGAACGAATATTAGCGATGTGATCAAAAACGTGGCATCCGCCTATGAGCTTTCCATGTACGTGTTCTCAAGTAAAATTGTGTTAACCTCATGCGTATCCATCGAAAATTTACAACAAACATCTCTTGGCTTTATTAATCACGCGCGTGCAGAGATGATTGATTTGGTATTCTCTGCTATTAAACGAGCAGATTATGAAACCGTATAGACCTTACATATTTCGACATCTATAATAGAGGTTGATGGGCGAGGTAGCAATCCGATGAGGTGAGTACGATGTTGAAAGACCTACTAAACAATTTTTCGATTGTCGCTGTATTTGTTTTTATATCGATTCAAATTTTTTACTCTCCTAAATTGAAGGCAACAGCCAAATGGAAACTTCAGATATGGGCAGGCGTGACACACGGGCTTTTTGGGATCATGCTTGCCTTTGTCGGGGTTCGTGTGACTGAACGACATATCCTAGATTTGAAAGCGATTGCAATATTGATGGCTACCTTCATTGGTGGAGGCGTTTCGGGACTCATTACGACAGTTGTCATTATTATCGGCAGATCGATCATGGATCCTCATGTTTTGGTTCGCGTATCGATTCTTGGATTGATTATTTATGCAGGTTGTGCAGTTGTTCATTATTATATGCGAGATTTTTGGAAGAAATGGATACTGCTAATTTTATGTCCAGTCAGCGTATTATTCGTCGATATGGTTCTTATTTATAAACTTCCTGCTACTCCGCTTGTGATTCCAAATTTACTCCTGCATCTTGGGGCAGGCCTGTTCGTTGCTGGTCTATTCCGTTATTTCTTACGCTCCGACGAGCTCAAAGGGCAAGTGCGGCATATGCAGCAAGAGCTCTCGAATATTCTCCGCTTCCAACCTGGATTTACTTATAAACTCAAAAAAATACAGAATAAATTGGTTTACACGATTATTGATGGTCAATTAATACAGCTGCTTGGACTGAAGCCAGATGATTTTATTGGCAAGAATGTACAAGAGATTCCACATTTTTCGGCGGATGTTATGCATTTTTTGCAATCGAAATATGAAGAGGCTTTTGAAGGCAAGCAAGTCGCCTATGAGGTGGATTTCAAAGGTAAGGTCGTTTTCACAACGCTGCAGCCCGTATTTGAAGGTAAACAAGTGATTGAAGTCATAGGTTCGACGACAGATGTTACCGAGAGGACGCTTGCAGAGCGAAGAATTCAGGAAAGCGAAGAACGGAATCGGATACTTGTCGAGAATTCACAAGAGGGTATTCTTGGTTTCACAACAGAAGGTGAAATTACTTCGGTGAATCAAGCAGCGTGCGCTCTTGCACAAACCAGATCAGAGGACATGCTGGGTCTGCCGATGACCGCTTTTTTGCCAGCTTCTGAGCAGGCACTTTGGGAGCAGCATTTCCGGGAAGCGCTGACTTGTGGCGATAGTGTGCGGTTTGAAATCGCGATTCCGACAGGGGATGGGGTAAGGAGAGATTATCATGTCACGCTTTCAGCCTATCATCATGCGAATAGGGCAGTGAAAGGAATTGTAGGTACCATACACGACTTTACGGAAGCTTCCATGAGACATGCGGCGGATCAAGCGAATCAAGCTAAGAGTCATTTTATTGCCAAAATGAGTCATGAAATCCGTACGCCTTTGAATGGGATTATCGGGCTATCGCAGTTGTTAGGGAAAACGGCTCTCTCCGAGCATCAGAAGGATTACCTAACGAATATCACGTCATCTTCTCACACACTGTTAGGCATTATCAATGATGTTCTAGATTTCTCTAAAGTAGAAGCAGGCAAATTAGAAGTGGAAAGAACAAGCTTTAATCTGGATGAACTGCTTAAGGAGCTTTCCAGCATCTGTAGCGTGTTGACGAGGAGCCACCAGATTGAAATTATTTTCAGCACGCCAGCAGAGCTGCCTAAGCGACTTCTGGGGGACCCTCTTCGACTCAAGCAAGTCCTGCTTAACCTCTGCAGCAATGCCATTAAATTCACTAGCGCAGGCTATGTGATGCTCCATATCGAGCTGTGTACGCAGACAGTGAGCAAAGATATGATACTGAAATTTAGTGTCGAAGATTCGGGAATTGGCATTTCGGCCGACCGGCTTTCATACATTTTCGAACCCTTCTCTCAGGCAGATGGCTCAACGAGTCGTGAGTATGGAGGAACCGGATTGGGTCTGCCGATTAGCCAACATTTGATTAGTCTGATGGGTGGAGTGCTCAAAGCAGAAAGCATTATAGGAAATGGGAGCCGCTTCACGTTTGACTTGCCTTTCCAAGTTATTGAGCAAGACGATCCTGATGAGTGGGATATTGGTGAGGGACACAAGCCTTATCGCGTTATGGTTGTTGAGGATCATCCCCTCATGCGCAACAGCTTGCAGGATACCTTAGAGTCTTTCGCCCTCATCGTAACGACCGTTCCTTCCTGGGATGTGTTATTTAAACAGGTTGCCTCGCGAGAGGAAGGTGACGATGACTTCGATTGTCTCATCCTGGATATGGAGAGCGAAGATATGTATGGGATTGAGACATGGCATGCGCTCCTAACTACCATCGACAGAGATCGAACACGCATTATTTGCCTTACATCGCCTATGGGGAAAGAGGAGCTAATGTCTCTCCCCGATGAGGTAAGACCTAATGCTGTTCTAGTTAAACCGACTAGTCGACTAGAGCTGTATCAGACATTGGAATATTTATTCCATCCTAATCACCAATCCCAAACAGTTGATCTGGAAGCCCTGTCGATTCATTCAATTTCAGAGCACACATGGGGACACATTCTGTTGGTTGAGGACAATGAAATTAATCAACAAGTCGCAATGGAGCTGATCGAGGAGCGGGGCTACAAGGTCACGTTAGCAACCAATGGTCAAGAAGCGTTAGATATGCTAGAAAGAGCTGACTTTGTGCTGGTTCTGATGGATATCCATATGCCTGTCATGGATGGTGTTGAAGCAACGAGGCAAATTCGCCAGAATCCGAAATTTAGCCAATTGCCCATCATAGGGCTTACCGCTAACGTGGTCAAACAGGATCAAGAAGAGTATGTCCGTATGGGGATGAACGATGTAGTGAGCAAACCGCTGGATGTGAAGCGACTATTTCGTGTCATTCATAAGTGGATTGAGCCGGAGAAGGGATTCAAGTTGTCGGAGCCAATGGATGGGATCCCTTATTATAAAAATGTCGCTGGGATCGACTGGCAGGCGGCTTTGGCCAGAGTAGAGGGTAAAGAAAGTATTCTGCTCGTCATGCTGCAGCTATTCAAGAAGAATTATAGCGATTTTGCAGATCAGCTACGGAGTTATCAACATGAGGAGGACTGGGTAGCAGCCAAAAGAGCAGCGCATACGCTCATCGGTGTAGCTGGCAGTTTGTCGGCCGATGCTTTGCATGTGGGTGCCGTGGAGCTCCAATCGATCATTCTCCTGAGAGAGAACTACGAGAAGCAGATTGAAGAGATCGCAGCGGAAATAGAGCGCATTATCGTCTGTATTCCGGATGAAGCATAAGTCATTGCTACTATAGAACTTGTAAATTGCCCCTTAAGTTAAAACTCGTTATTCCCACATGGTGTTCATGAGGGAAGGTGAAACGACTTGAGGGGATTTTTGTGTTCATTTTTGTGTTCGAAGGTTATGATCGTGCTAATGGACACCAGAGTCGTTATGTTATCCGACACAGCCACATTCAGGTGCTAACGGTCCGTACAGCCGTTATTTTGACCACAAAGCAGGATAGTTCCCTGAAATTCATTCAATAGCGTATATTGTGTCCGTTAGCCAATCAGGTTCATTGCATTTAGCCCTATAGCGTCAACTATGTCCGTTAGGCATAAGTCATTACTGCTTCAATTGAAATGAACGATAACGTAGACGTCCTCCTACAACAGTTAGGAATTGTTTCTCAACCAATTGATGTAAAACTCGCCTTGCATGGCGATTCGAAAGCCGAATTACGTTTCCAGCAGACTTTATCATAATATTCATCCATTCCGAATACTTTTACTCAAATAACAATGCTCTCGGCCTCCTTTATTTGTCCATAAACAAACAAAAACCGTTCCAATACATAGCCCACAATGAGCTTTATGCAATGAAACGGCTTGTTCTTCACTCCGTCTAAACGCCCGAATAAGCCATAAATCCGCCATCTACAGGGATTGTTGTTCCTGTAACGAAGCGGGACATGTCGGCATCAGCCAGCCACAGCAATGTACCTAGCAAATCCTCCGGCTTGCCGAAGCGGCGCATCGGGGTATGTGCAATGATTTTATGAGAGCGATCTGTCAGCGATCCATCCTCTTTCATTAACAATTTGGCATTTTGCTCAGTCAAAAAGAACCCCGGCGCGATCGCATTCACGCGAATGCCGCTTTCTGCCAAATGAACGGCCAGCCATTTGGTAAAGTTATCGATAGCTGCTTTGGCTGCGCTATAGGCAGGAACTTTCGTCATTGGCGAAGGTGCGCTCATGGATGAGATATTGATGACCGTTGCACCGGTTTTGCCATGCATATGTTTAGTAAACACTTGAGTTGGAATTAACGTACCCACGAAATTAAGATCCAGCACATTACGGAATCCAGGAATGCTTAAATCATAGAAGGACTGCACATCAGGATTGGCCATATCCTCCATTTTGAAAATCTCATTCGTCGTATTCGCACTTGCATGATTACCTCCAGCGCCATTGATTAGAATATCACAGGTGCCCAACTGTTCCGTAACAGAAGCTGCAGCCTGCTCTACACTTTCGGCTACGGTTACATCGCATGCAACGGCAATCGCTTCGCCGCCAGCAGCTTGAATTTCGTGCACGACAGCCAACCCTTTCTCATGGGTACGATTCAGAATGGCAATGCGTGCGCCTTGTCTAGCTAATTCTAATGCCATGACGCGACATAGAACGCCAGCTCCCCCTGTAATGACAACGACCTTCCCTTGTAAGGATGGAAAATTAGTTAAACCGCTCATTAGCTGTGACAGCTCCTTTTTGTAAAGTAACTTTCTGGCGACACATCATGTCCCAAAGTCCCCATAAATACATGATACCTAAAGCACGGTCATACAGCCCGTATCCAGGTCTGCAGCGCTCATCCCAAATATGGCGGCCATGGTCCGGACGACAGAAGCCTTCGTAATTGTTTTCATGCAGCGCTTGTACAATACCGGACATATCAACTGTGCCATCCTGTGTACGATGAGAGGTCTCGATGAAATCACCATTCTCATACACGCGAACATTTCGCAGATGGGCAAAAGGAATCCGATCCGCAAATTCATGCACGATCGAGACAATATCGTTGCTCGGGTTCGCACCGAGTGAGCCACTGCACATGGTAAGCCCATTATAGGGGCTGTCATGCAAGGCTAAGAATCGACGAATATTTGCTTGGCTCGTCATCAATCTAGGCAATCCAAAGACAGACCAAGGTGGATCGTCAGGGTGAATGGCCATTCGAATACCGTGCTCAGCAGCTACAGGGATAATTTCATCCAAGAAATACTTGAGATTTGCCCAGAGATGTTCTTCTGTGACATTTTGATAAGCCTCGAAAAGCTCCGTTAAATGCGCGAGTCGCTCCGGCTCCCAGCCTGGCATGCTGAAATCAGGGTTGGCATTGATCCGCCCAACATGTTCAGCAAGGTCGAGGTTGGCAATTTTACTTTTTTCATAAAATAAAGCCGTCGAGCCATCTTCCAGCTCCTTATGTAAATCTGTCCGAACCCAATCGAACACAGGCATGAAATTGTAGCAAATAACTTTGACCCCAACCTGTGCTAAAGTGGCGATCGTTTTCTTATAATTAGCGATGTACGTATCGCGACTTGGCAGTCCTAATTTGATGTCCTCATGAATGTTGACGCTCTCAACAACCTGCATATGCAGCCCAGCACGATCAGCCTCAGCTTTGATCTTCTGAATCTTGTCCATCGGCCATTCTTCACCAACAGGAACATCATGCAGTGCCCAGACGATGCCTTCAACGCCGGGAATTTGTTTAATTTGTTTAAGAGTGACCGTATCATTGCCCTCTCCAAACCAACGGAATACCATTTTCATAGCTGCATACTCGCCTCCATTGTCATCAACCTATTTGAAATATGTGGGGAACTTCTCTTTCAATAATGCCTGATCGGAAATGCCAACTTGCAGATGGGCGCGAATCAATTGTTCTGCTTGATCTGGCTGTTGCTCTTTGATGGCGTCAACAATCTGTCCATGCTGCGCATACAGCTCATCCCAATGATGATCCGTGGCCAATCGAAGCATACGGGTGCGGTTCAAATGCACGTTAATTTGTTGAATGACCGCCCAAGTGTTCATTTTCTTGCAGCCTTCAAAAATCGTTCGATGAAATTCCTCATCAAGCTCAAACATTTTTTTGAAATCTTGTTCATCCGAACAGACTTTCTGAGAGGCTAAGTTCATCTGCAGTGAGAGGAGGGACTCTTCTGGAAAAGAGCTGCAGGCTAACCGAATCACAGCGCTTTCCAAATGCTCTCGTATGAAGCGTGCCTCATCCACCAGCTCCAAATCAATGAGGGAGACCACCGTGCCGCGTTGCGGATAAATGTCCAACAAGCCCTCCTGTGCCAATTGCACGAAGCTTTCCCGAACGGGTGTCCGACTCACATTGAAGCTGACTGACATTTCTTTCTCCGAAATGGTGGCACCTGGCAGCAGGCTAAGACTCAGGATTTGAGCCTTAAGCGTGTGATAGACGGCATCACGGGTCGAACTAATCAGTGGTTTTTTGAAAAAATCCATACCTGTCTCCTTTGGGAAATGAAGCTATTATATATACTACCATACTTGTATGGTAGTGTGGTAGTGTGGATTTTTCTATTATCGTGCATGCTCCTCTGATTGTTGCTTATAGGTAAACTCGCCGGCATCTTTTTACAGGAAACCTATATAAGTTAGAGAATTGTTGTACATATAACAGGAAAAGATGAGGAGATTAACGATGTGTTCGAATTGCCTATGGATTTGAACAAGCAACAAAAACACCGCATGCAGCCCGAGCTATCCTAACTAGGAATAGCACGAGTCACATGCGGTGTTAGTAATCATTAGTGCGTAACAGCTAAAACGTGAACCTTCTTCCAAGCCTCTAATTGTTGTTCCAACTGCGCCACTAACGTCGAGACGTCTTGTGAGAATTGCGCTCTTTCTTGCTCATTCATCCCATCCTGCTCCATGTTCAGCTCGTTTGGAGCGGGAGGAGCGGGAATCGACCGAAGCATTTGCTGCAATTTAGCTTGAAGCGGGTTTACAGCAGCAGCAGCAACGGGAACTTCAGCTTGTGGGGAAGTAACCCTAATTTCCGTTGCCGTAACGTCTTTGACTGCAACTTTTACTTCCTCAGCAGTCTCAGTAGCGTCCAGTTTCACCTTCTCGGACTTGGCAGGCGCTTTGGCCGCGACGGGCTTCGCTCTTTCTGCCCGATTGTTCTGGAAGGTGGACCAGGTTTCGATTAATTCTGGCCCAGATTTATAAAGCAACTGGCCTTTAATCCGATCAGAAATGTCCTTATCCTTAAACATCTTTGCAACTTTCTTGACATCACTGACAGGCATCTCATCGCGTGCCATGATTAATGCAAGCGGATCCCGATGCTCCATTGGCAGATCTTTCAGCGGCAGCAATTGATCTTCAGTAAGCTTGTCCTTGCGAATCTCGGTTCCAGAGACGATGAGCTTCTTAACCGCGTTCCCAAATTTGAGCAGCTCACACTTGTTTTTGATATAGGACTCGGGCTTGCCAAGTTTACCTGAAAGGTATTTAATGGAGGAACTAAACTTCGCATCATGCATGAGCTTATGAAATGCCTCGGCTTCCTCAATCGGAGAGAAGCCTTCACGCGTTAGATTTTCAGCAATCTGCTCCAGATAGATTTCCATCTCATCCGTTACCGTGGATACGATACATGGCATGGTTGGAAGACCTAGCATTTTACTTGCTTTATATCTGCGATTGCCATAAATGATTTTATATCGATTGTCAGCGGTTGTACGCACTTTAATCGGTGAGAGTAAGCCAATTTCGCCAATGCTTTTCATTAATTCTTGAAGTGCCTCTTCATCGAATTGATAACGGGGCTGATCCGTGTCCTCATCAATGAGATGTATGGCAATGTTATGTATGTCCATCTTCATGTCTCCATTCGTTCAAGGTCATCTGACTTAATTATATATCAAGGTTGGAATCGTGGGAACGTCAATTCGATAGAAAGAAGTGTTCGTTATGGGAATATGGGGTAGAAGCGGTAAATGGTATTACGGTTGGGTGATTGTAGGAGTTACTTTTATGACATTGATTGTGTCAGCAGGAATTCGTTCTATCCCGAGTATTTTCATGCTTCCCTTCGAAAAAGAATTCGGGTGGGGCCGGGCAGATGTATCGTCCGTAGTCTCTATCAATATTTTACTTTACGGACTGATGGGGCCGTTCTCTGCGGCTCTTATGGAGAAATTCGGTACTCGCAGGGTGATGCTGACCGCACTCATAAGTATAGGAGCTAGTCTAGCCTTAACACCCATGATGACAGCCCTCTGGCAATTCGACATTCTCTGGGGCGTTATGGTGGGGCTTAGTACGGGCTGCCTTGCTAATGTGTTAGGGGTTACCGTTGCGAATCGCTGGTTCGTCCAGCATCGAGGTGTCGTGGTCGGAATCCTTACGGCGAGCGCAGCGACGGGGCAGCTATTGTTTCTTCCTTTACTGGCCAAAATAACCGTCGAGATCGGCTGGCGGTATGCCATATTCACGGCGATTGCCGTCATCGCTGCCTTAATTCCCATTGTCGCAATCTGGATGAGAAATAATCCCTATGAGGTTGGAGCTGCCGCATATGGCACGGACCAAGTGGTGGCGCCACCCCCATTTAAGGGGAATTTATTTATGACCCCGCTTCGTACGCTGCGAGATGCCAGCAAGCACGGAGCCTTCTGGCTGCTTTCTGGCACTTTCTTTTTCTGTGGCTTCTCTACAAATGGATTAATTGGTACACATCTCATTCCAGCTTGCGGAGATTTTGGGATTCCAGAGGTGACAGCGGCAGGGCTATTGGCACTCATGGGCATTTTCGACCTCGTCGGTACGACCCTCTCAGGATGGCTGACCGATCGATTTGATGGGCGCTGGTTACTCTTTTGGTACTATGGCTTACGAGGTATCTCGCTTATTTTTCTACCGCAAGCGCTTGGTTTAGGGTATACGGAGCTGCTAATTTTCGCAGTCTTTTATGGCTTAGATTGGATTGCTACGGTACCACCTACTGTGAAAATCACATCGGATGTTTTCGGTAAGGAGAAAGCAGGTATGATTTTTGGCTGGATCGTGGTCGCACATCAATTAGGTGCATCCTTTGCGGCGTTTCAAGCCGGATTACTAAGGGATTGGCTTGGGAGCTATACACTGCCATTTACAATGGCAGGCTTTGTTTGTATGATCGCAGCGATTATGGCGATTCGCATCCGCAGGCAGCAAGTTCAGCAATAAATAAATGTATTGCCAGTAAGGGAGAGGAGATGAAATAATAGAGAAGGATGTCGAATAATGACACAACTTCAAGTTAAAGCAGGAGGAAAGACCTATGAAAATCATGCAGTATTCCTTCTTGTCCCTCATCTTTGTCCTTCTCTTTACTTCATCCGAAACGGTCCTCACTACCTACAAAACATCGCTGCTTAATGAACTGCGAAGCACGGAGACAGCTCAATTATCCGCAAAAGCCGTTGCCTTGCAGTCCGTCATTAATCGCAATTTCAATTTAATGGTAAGCCTTGAAGCTTACGTTCGTACCAGTTATTTGCATGATAAGAATGATCAAGAGGTGCAGGCATATATCGAAGCGTTGTACGCGGGTGCTCAAGCGTCAGCCTTTAACGTCGTTATTGCACCACATGGCGTGATGAAGTTCGTGTATCCCTTAAAAGGGAATGAGAATATTATCAATTGGGATCTATTTTTGGACCCCCGGGAGAATGTTCAGGAGCAAGTCCGGCTTGCCCTTCAAACGAAAAAAATGACAACCGATGGCCCCTTTATGCTGCTTCAAGGCGTGCAAGGGTTGGTTGCTCGTAAAGCAATTTTCCAAGATGGTGATTTCTGGGGTTTCGTTTCAGTGGCCATTAATGTGGATGAATTATTAATCGAAGCAGGGATTAAAGACGGTGCCTCGGAAGGGGCGAGAATGGCTATTCGAAGCCCAGGTATGCCTGTATTTTATGGGGATAACGCGACGTTCTATCAGTCACCATCGATTACGGTGATCGATCTTCAGGATACGAAATGGGAGCTTGCAGCGACTCCACCTGTCAATGCCATAGAAACGATTAACAACCAAATTCTCATCATCCGATGCGCCATACTCCTTGTTTTGTTACTTGGCTTGTTCTTCATCATCTATATCATTCGACAACGTGATCGTTTGAGTCAATCAGTGAACGAGCGAACTCAGGAGCTGCAGATCGCGAATGAAGATTTGACGGCAGCAAATGAAGAGCTGATTGCGGGTCAGCAGGAGCTTCAGGAGTCAACGAAGCGAATGCAGGAATCCGAGCAAATGTTGTCTTACATGGCCTACCATGATGTGTTGACAGGTATACATAATCGAGCCCATTTTCAAATGATTTTAAAAGAGCAAATTACTTACAATCAAATCAAGGGTACCTCGCTGGTCGTCCTTTTCTTTGATCTCGATAACTTCAAAATGGTGAACGATTCGCATGGTCATCATATGGGAGATCATATGCTGCAAGAAGTTGTTCATCGTATTCAGAAGTCCAGTTTGGCCTACCATACGTTTGCCAGATTTGGCGGAGATGAATTTGCTATTTTGTTGGAGGATTGCTCCAGCGAGCAGGAAATTCAAGCATTCTGTGAGCAAATCATTGCTGTGTTGAAACCGCCTTGTGTATTGGCGAATCGCGCCTTCTTTATTAATGCGAGCATAGGCATAGTGCAGTATCCGCATGGTGGTGCGACTTGGGATGCTCTGCTGAAGAATGCCGATATTGCCATGTATATGGCTAAGAAAGAAAGCGGCAGCTCCTTTATCTTCTTCAATCAAGAGATGGAGAAGCTGTCCATCTCGAAGCTGGAAATGGAGAATCATCTCCGTCAGTCGCTTGACCGGAATGAACTTGAAATCGTATACCAACCACAAATTGATTGTATGAAGGGAAGCATCATTGGCGCTGAAGCGCTCTTGCGTTGGAATCATACAACGAAGGGCTACATTTCGCCATCCGATTTTATTCCCTTAGCCGAGGAGCTAGGCCTGATTGATGTGATTGGTGAATGGGTGCTCCGCGGCGCATGCAGGCAGATGAAAGCTTGGCATAGCCTTACAGGTGAATACTTGATGATCTCTGTTAATATTTCGGTGAAGCAATTAAATGACGAGCGCTTTGTGGATAAAGTTATTGCGATCCTAGAAGAGACGGGACTGGAAACGAAATACTTAGAGATGGAAATTACGGAGAATGTAGCCATGCAGGACGAGCAGATGGACGTTCTGTACAAGCTTCGCCAACTAGGAATATCCATTTCTGTGGACGATTTCGGTACGCATTATTCGTCCCTAAGTTATTTGAAAAGGTTCCCGGTTACGAAGATTAAACTTGACCAGTCATTCGTACGCGGCGTTCAAACCGATGGCAAGGACCGGGCCATGATTAAAGCCATTATTTCGGTGGCGAATGCATTTCAGCTACAGATGATCGCAGAGGGAGTCGAAACGGAAGAACAAGTGGATTTCTTGGTAGCGAATGGCTGCCATCAAATTCAAGGCTATTACTTCTATAAACCGATGAGGCCAGAGCAGCTGCAAGCTGTATTAAAGGAAGGGGTACATGAGAAGTTAGCTTTCTTACGAGCAATGACGATACATAACTTTGATATATAAGTTGGAATACAAAAGAGGTGCCCCAATGCTGAGGGCACCTCTTTTGTTAGGAAAAGAAAAAGTCCGCTATAACGCAACAATTTGCTTCTGCTTATTTTGGAAATAGACCCAATGCTTGAATCCAATTTCTTTCAAGGTTTTCCGAACCTCTTCCCAATCATCCGCAACACGACTAGGGACATGGGCATCAGAACCAAATGTAACCTCAACGCCATAATGCAAGGCACGCTCCAAAATTTCGTGTGACGGGTACCAGCCGCCAACGTCTTTCGTTTTCCCTGATGTATTAATCTCGATCGCCACGCCGGTTTCCCCGATGATTTGCAGCGTTTCATCAACCTTTGGCGTCGAGATATCGGAGAAGGCTGGATAGAAGCCTTTCATGGCATCGATATGTCCAAGAATTTGGAACATCCCGGAACGTGCGGATTCAGCAATTAGACGATAATATTCTTCTTTTTGAGCAACTTGCTCAGAAGCATTTAATTTTTTCCATCTATTGCGATTGAAGATACTCACACCGCCAGAGAGATGAACAGAGCCTATGATGTAATCGAACGGATATTTCGCGTATTCTTGCCGATAGACGTCCACATGCTCGGGGAAATAATCGGATTCTACACCTAAGAGTACATTGATTTTGCCAGCATACTCTTGTTTAAGGCGAAGTACTTCATCGATATATCGCGGAAATTCGCTTTTCGCCATGGCAATTGCAGGTTGTGCACGGTCTTCTGTACTTCCAAAGTAAGGTGAGTGATCCGAGATTCCGATAACCTGAAGGCCGGCTGCGATGGCTGCCTCAATATAATCACGTATGGTATCTTGCGCATGTCCGCAACGATCATGATGCGTATGTAGGTCGAATTTCATTACTAGTCCTCCTATTCAGAACCGATAAATTGCGTTTCAGGCATTCCTTTAAGATCGCGAAGAAACTGTTGCATGGCAGAATTCAAGTAGCGTCCTGACTTATATACTACGCCTACTGGATGAGTAATATCCAATTCGTTTACTTTTACCATTTTCAATGAGCCATGCCGTAATTCGTCTGCTACCGACATCTTTGAAATAATCGCTACACCAAGATTCAGCTCTACCATGCGTTTGACTTCCTCACTGCTGGACAACTCCATGACGATATGAGGAGCTACCTCATAGGACTTGAAGATTTGATCGACAAAACGTCGGCCCGCTGTTTCCGGGGAAAGCATGATGAACGGAATGTTCTTGAGCTTCTCGATCGATAAATGTGTGAAACGACTAAGCGGATGATGTGTGGAGACGATGAGCTCGAACGTATCATAGTAAAGCACAGATGTCTCCAGTGCGGGATTCTTCTCAAACAAGTACGTGATGCCAATATCGATGTGACCGCTTTCCACGGATGTCATGATCTGAGAGGAGGTCATGGAATGTATCGTTGTTTTGATCAGCGGGAATTGATCTTGGAAATAGGAAAGCACCCTAGGCAATATCTGCATGGCAATAGAAGTCGTTGTGCCAATATGGATGTGACCTTGAGGGGTTTGACTCAGATCAGATAGACGCTGTTTCAGGTCATTGGTGATCCGTAATATTTTTTCCGCATGCTCCAAGAAAAGCTTTCCACTATCCGTTAGCGTAACAGGCTGATTACGATCAATGAGAATCGTACCGAATTCATCCTCAAGACTTTTTATTTGCGCGGAAACGGCAGGTTGGGTCAAGTTTAGAATCTCACCAGCTTTACGAAAGCTCATCGTTTTGGAAATCGTGAGCAGGGTTTCTAACTGGTTCATATTCATGAGATTACCTCCTGCAAGTTAGATTAAGGGTACCAAGGTACAAATAAAATTTATCGAAATTGTAAAGGACATAAAAACCTTTTCTAACTTTATTATATGATAGGATGTGCTAACTAGGCAACATTGCAGGATAATTGCAAGTTTTTGGGCGCAAGCTACGGATGCATGACAAGGTCATTAACCTGAAATATATCTTTGCAAATTACTCAAATTTGAATATAATAATTTATGTATTTAAATAAAAAATTGAGGAGACACTTCACGTATGTCTTTAACACGTAAATCAAATCCGACTTGGACAGTTGTGGGCTTAATGCTGGGGCTCTTACTTGCTTCACTCGATCAAACGATCGTGTCCACCGCGATGCCAACGATTGTATCTAAGCTGGGCGGCTTCAGCCAATTCGTCTGGGTATTCTCGGCCTATCTGATCGCGAATGTGGCGGCAATGCCGATCTTCGGAAAGCTATCCGATATGTATGGGCGTAAATTATTTTTCATTATCGGGATTATCGTCTTTATGATTGGTTCTGCCTTATGCGGAACAGCAACATCGATGACAGAGCTGATCATTTACCGCGCGATTCAAGGTATTGGTGGCGGTGCCTTGATGCCAATTACATTTGCCATTATTTTTGACATTTTCCCTCCAGAGAAACGGGGTAAAATGCAGGGCTTGTTCGGCGCTGTATTCGGTTTATCCAGTGTGCTAGGGCCTATTATTGGTGCTTATTTTACGGATCATGTCACCTGGGAGTGGATTTTCTTTATCAATTTACCTCTTGGTGTTGTTTCCCTTTTGATGATTATTTTCTTCTATCACGAGTCTGTGGAACACTCTAAGGCGAAGATCGATTGGGGTGGCACAATTGTGCTGACCGCAGCTATAGTTTCACTCATGTTCGCATTGGAGTTTGGCGGTAAAGAGTATGCGTGGGATTCCATGCAGATTATAGGACTGTTCGCTGGTTTCGTTGTATTGCTGGCAGGCTTTCTCCTCATTGAGAAAAAAGCCGCAGAGCCAATTGTACCGCTCGATTTGTTCAAAAATCGTTTGTTTACATCAAGCATGGGGGTAAGTTTTGCCTACGGAGCGGTTCTGATTTCGGCGGGTACGTACATTCCTTTGTTCATTCAAGGTGTATTCGAAGGATCTGCAACATCAGCTGGCTCGACATTAACGCCAATGATGCTAGGTGTCGTAGTAAGTAGTGCGTTAGGAGGACGCTTTATCAGTAAATTCTCCTATCGGAATGTGCTGCTTGTATCGGTGGCTCTTCTATTAATAGCGACTTCGCTTCTTGGTGGCATTTCCATTGATTCTGAGAGATGGGTCATTACAACGTACATGATTATTCTTGGTCTTGGTATTGGCGCTTGTTTCCCAATTACGTCGATGTCAGCACTTCATAAAGTTGATTTCCGCCGTCGGGGTACGGTGACATCCTTAGTTGCTTTCTTCCGCTCGGTTGGTTCCGCTATTGGGGTTGCTATATTTGGGAGCATTCAAGTGAACGCTTTGAAAGATAACATCACAACTTCACTGAATGACCCTGCAATGGCTGAAAAGTTTCACGATGCACGCATGCTGCTGCAGCCTGAAGTGAGAGCGAATATTCCACCTGAGGTTTTGCATAAGCTGCTTACTGCGCTTGCAGATTCCATTGCTGTCGTTTTCCAAACTACGATCGTCTTAGCCGTACTAGGTCTTGCGTTCATTTTAATGATGGGAAATGCTAAACTAGAAGTTGGTAAAGCGCCTGTTAAAGGAGATGTACCAGTAGGACACTAGGAGGATATGACACATGTCGATGAAGCTGGTCATTCTCGGACTACTGATGGAAGCCAATCGGCATACCTATGAGATTCGCCAAACGATGAAAGACCGTGGCATGACGAATTATATGAAGCTGCAGGATGGTTCGCTTTACTATGCGATGGATCAGCTACATAAAGAGGGTCTTGTAGAAGCGTTGGAAGTCGTGCGGGATACGAATCGACCCGAGAAGACGATATATCAAATCACGGAAGCTGGTAAGCGAAAATTTCAAGAGCTGCTTTCTCATCAATTGCATGAAGAGATTAAGCATTATCATCCGCTCTATGTAGCCCTGCCATTTACCGTTCATGGTGACCAAGCCAAGATTGCCGATATTCTTGTGCATAAAATTTTGGAACAGAAAATGATTATGAATAAGATGAAAAGCTTATACAATGAGCATTTGGCCATTGTTCCACGCGTTGTTTTGCAAATGATGGTCGGCAGCTATAAACGTGCTTTCACCGAGCTGAAATGGCTAGAAGAACTGCAGCGGGATGCCCGAGAGGGGCGGTTGCAGGAGAAAGATTCGGAGCTCGATGTCGATTGGGATCGGATTGAGTGAGGAAGATCGAAAAACGCACTACCTTGGCCAACAAGGTAGTGCGTTTTTTTACGATAAAATCAACATGTATAGCAGCCGCCAAACCTCACTTGCTCGTTGAGGATAACGAATTCAGCTGCGCAATGAAATGCGGCAAATCCGCGCAGACCAGGTCCGGCGTCAAGCCCGCCGACGCCAGCTGCTCGTGCACATTGTCTGGCGTGGCTACGCCCGTCAGTACAAGTGCCGTGCGGCACCCCGCCATCGCGCCTCCGCGGATGTCGGTGTGCACGTTATCGCCGATGACCCAGACATCGGCGGCAGGCAGACCGAGCCGCTCAATGGCATACGCCATGATGATCGGCGAAGGCTTACCGATCACCACCGGCTCCACGCCGGAGGCGGCGGTGATCGCAGCGGCCAGGGAGCCCGCCCCTGGCATAAGCCCGCCATCCGACGGCAGCAGCCGGTCGGGATTGGTTAAGACATAGGTCGCGCCCTGCTTCAGCAGGCGGACCGCCTCCGTCAGCTTCCCGTAGGTGAAGCTGCGATCAATGCCCTGGACGACGTAGTCCGGCGTCGTCTCATCTACCGCGAAGCCGGCTGCGTCCAGCGCAATCCGCAGGCCGTCTTCGCCGATCATATGCACGCGCTGGCCAGCGCGCTGCTCGGTCAAGTACTGCGCAGCCGCTTGCGAAGACGTATAGACGGCTGCCGCGGGTACAGCTATGCCGAGCGCTTGCAGATGCTCGGCCACCTGTTCGGGGGTGCGGGACGAATTGTTCGTCACCAATAGGTAGGGCAATTGCTCTTGATGCAGCCATTCCAAGAAAGCTGCAGCTCCTGGAATGGGCTCATGCCCTCTGTAAAGCGTGCCATCTAGATCAATCAGAAATCCGTTCATCCTGTTGCTGCTCCTTTTGCTAGGTAAGTTGTTGTCGGAAGTGTAATCTCGACAACCGTGCCTTCCTCTAATTTACTGTTAATTTTCATGAAACCGCCGTGCGCTTCAATGATCCGATAACAGACCATCAAGCCAAGACCTGTTCCTTTTTCCTTCGTGCTGTAGAAGGGCTCTCCAAGCTTAGGAAGCCGCTCTGGCGCAATTCCGCAGCCCTGATCCACGAAACGAACCAGAATTTGATCGCCTGTGCCTTTCAGCTCCGCATGAATGCGCAGGGTTCCGCCTTGCGACATGGATTCGATGGCATTTTTCATAATATTGATAAAAACTTGCTTAATTTGATTCTCGTCACAAGTAACAGGTGGAAGCCCTGAGTCAACTTCAGCTTCAATTTCAATATTACTTAGCAGCGCTTGCGGCTGAAGCAATTCCACGGTACTCATAACAATCGTATACAAGGTGCTAGTAACGAAATGCGTGGCCTGTGGTTTGGATACAAAAAGAAACTCATTCACAATGAATTCTATACGCTGCAGCTCTTTTTGCATAATTTCAATATAATATTGCTCTTTTGTGGAACTCGTTTTGAGCAGTTTGAGGAAGCCCTTTAAGGCGGTCAGCGGATTACGGATTTCATGAGCAACACCGGCAGCCAATTGCCCAACGGCAGATAGCTTATCCGATTTAATCAGCAATTCCTGCGTCTTCTTCAATTCCGTAATATCGCTGAATGTAATGACAGTGCCCAACAGCTGACCGCGGCCTTCGAGCATCGGATTAGACATATATTCAACAGGGAAGCTGGTCCCATCCTTTTTCCAAAACACATCTTCGTTCACAATCGAGCCTTCACGCTGCAGCATGGTATTCACAACCGCGTTTTCCTCTGGTTTGACGAAAGTGCCATCCTTATGAACGGGTCGAATAAGATTATGGATACGCCGTCCTAACATCTCATCCACCTTCCATCCGGTGATCGCTTCTGCCGCCTTGTTCCAGAAGATGGTACGCCCATTCGTATCTATCCCATAAATGCCTTCGGAGACGGAGTTCAGAATAAGTTGATTTTGCTTATACAGCTTATCAATTTCCTTTTTCTGTTCTTTGATCTCCGTTAAGTCCTTGAGAATGGCATACACCCCAACGATTTGGTTGCCCACCTTTGTAGGGACGAAAGTGACATTAGAAGGGATAGGAAATCCATTCTGATGCAAGAACGAAGCTTCGAAATTTTGCGGCATTCCTTCAGAAGCCACTTGGAAATGGTGAAGCGTCTTGAGTAAGTCAGGCGGATGAATCATGGGTAGAAAAGATGCGGATTTTGACGATTCTTCACCCAAGCCTAGCAAGTTTTCAAGCCCGTGATTGGAAGATAGAACATCGCCGTCTAAGCTAAAGGAAATAATGGAATCAGGATGGTTATCAAAAAGGGATTTATACCGTTCTGCAGACTCCCTAATAATGGCTTCACGTCGCTTAATTTGTCGGATTCCCAAGTAAGCCAGTATCATGAATACGACGGAGAAGGTGCTGTCGACAACGCCAGTTGCTATTGGATTAAGTTGGAAATAAGCGAGTTGATGTAAACCGATCAAATCCGCACAGAAAAGTATGAGCGTGCCAATAAAGTAAATTGTTAATTTTCGGATACTAGCAGGAGGGGGGTTCATCGTCATTGACTCTCAGCTCTCCTTTTGAGATTCTCATTGATAGTTTAACAGGAATAGATAGTATTTTGTATAATTTACCATTGTTTTTATGTTTCTACTATTAGTAATCGAATCAATTTGCACTTCGACAATTTAAGTATGAACGCAGAATAGGGGGTATGTATCTGAGTAGTTGGAACTATTTTTGTTAAAATGACAGTATACTTGTCCTAAAATTTTATGTATAATGTTGAAAAAGGTCGTTTTTCTGTGGAACTTATTCACAAATGAGATCGGAGCGGAGCTATGAAGGCTGAGTACATTAACCCCTTTTTGGAGTCGGCTAGAATTGTCATCGAGCAAGTTGCTAACATTCGCCCAACAACAGGGCAGCTCGGCATTAAAGACGTTAAATTTGTGGAAAATTATATCTGGATTCAAATTGGGATGACTGGACAAATGGAAGGCGACGTTGTCTTTGGTTTGGCTGAAGACGTTGCTTTGAAAATGGTATCTGCCATGATGGGCGGATTCGTCGTCACCGAAATGGATGAAATGGGAAAGAGTGCCATTTCTGAACTAGGAAATATGATCAGTGGTAACGCGAGCACGATGCTCTTTAATCAAGGGGTTCGGGTAGATATCACGCCACCTAAGCTTGTCCAATCTGCTACGGCAGCAGGATTTGTGCCGAAGAAAGCATTAACCATCCCATTAATTATGGATGGCATTGGTGAACTAGACATTCAAGTGTTAATTACGTAATATAAGTTAGAACGTGTGGAGTACCTACAATATGGTAACTCCATTTTTTTCTGTTTGGAAGGGAGCTGATTCGGTTGGAAATCACGAACAAGGTCGTCTTGATTACGGGTGCTTCAAGTGGGATAGGGGCTGTGATGGCACAGCAATTTGCAGCCAAGGGAGCTATTCCTGTGCTAACGGCCCGGAGTACAGATAAGCTGAAGCAGATTGCTTCAGGCTTGCCCGGGAGAAATGCCGTATATGCCATGGATGTTACGAAGACAGAAGAAGTTAATGGAGTTGTAGCTCAAATCATCGCCGAATTTGGACGTATTGATATTCTAATTAATAATGCCGGATATGGTATTTTCGAGGCATTTACTGAGGCGCCTTTTGAACAATTTGAAGAGATGATGGATGTGAACTATCTAGGTCTAGTGCGCTGCACGAAAGCCGTGCTTCCTCATATGTTGAAGGCAGGCAGTGGTCAAATCGTCAATATTGCCTCGATGGCAGGTAAAATTGGCTCAGCCAAATCGACTGCGTACTCTGCGACCAAGCATGCGGTGCTTGGCTTTACGAATAGTTTGCGTATGGAGCTAGCGAAGACCGGGGTATCGGTTACAGCTATTAACCCAGGTCCGATTGCGACACCTTTCTTCGATAAGGCAGATCCGAGCGGTAATTATGTGAAGAACATCGCTTGGTTCATGTTAAAGCCGGAGAAAGTGGTTAAAGAGCTTTTGCATGCGATCGAGAAAAACATACCTGAAAAGAATCTGCCGTTTGTAGCTGGTGTAGGCGTCAAATTGTTTCATATGTTTCCTCGCATGTTCGATAAGCTGGCGACAGGTATCATGAACAAAAAATAAAGCGGCTCCCAGTCAGATGATTGGGGTCGCTTTTTCTCATTTCCTATCCTAGGTATCAGCTTGATCAGGCTTTGCTGCTTGTTTAGCTTGATTCAGCGCACGGATTTCCTCGAAAATACGACGCATTTCGGCCTTGCCTTCGGGATGAGATTGGTTCCAGTGGGAGGCAAGTGCAGGAAGAGCCTTATGAACATGGTTAAAAAATGCCCATACCTTTATTTTCTCGATCATTTCCGGGGATGTATCTCCTGTAATAAGTTCAGCTGTTTTGGCGACCAATGTGTTAAAGTCATTCTCGAAATCGGTATTCATTCACTTCATCCCTTCGGATGGAAATAGGTAGTGTTGGAGCACTTTTAGTTTAATAGATGAAGGTGTACCTGTCAAAAGTGAAGAGAAAGGAATTGTTGACCGATTTTTCGCGTAATTCAAGTGTTTATTCTACTTATAGGAAAAATTTTCCGATTATTTCTCGTTAAACGATTGTTTACTCCCTCTTTTTATCCTAAAATAAGGTAGATATATGATGGGTCTTTTTGCCTGTAGGCTAGGGGGGAATAGGATGAAGTCACTGAAAGAGATATTCAACAGCGACTTTAATACATTAGATAAGAGCTTGCAGGAACAAATTTATAAAGAATTTTACTTGCTCGTCTATCCGATGATTAACTTTATTTTGAGAGATCACGCAGCCGTGGAGGATATTATCCAAGAATCCTTTCTTCGTGCAGTTCATAAGGCCCCATTATTAACCGAAATCGATAAATATGAGAGCTGGCTCAAAAGACTTACCCGGAACGTAACTCTAAATCATCTGCGAAAACATAAACGTAATCGTGACGAACTCGAGACTGAGATTCTGTTCTCCTTGAAGGAGTCAGCCCCAACTTCTGATTATTCGGCTACGCCGGACGTAGAAGTTGAAATGAAGGTCATGCGAGAAGCTGTTATTGCCTATATCAATCAACTTAACCCGACCTATAGACAAATTATCGCCATGAAATGGATTCATAATTTATCGTACAAGGATATGGCTATTGAACTCCATGTAACAGAAGGCGTTGTGCGACAAAGGCTATTTCGTGCGCGCGATGCCATTAAGCAGAAGTTTTTGGATGAATGGGGATCAGAGAGATAGCAGGGGAACGGTAAATATTTGTTTGCTGAAGCACTCTAGCATATAATATGGGCATGAGGTTGGAAGAGAAAAGGGGTATTTAGCATTGAGTACGAGTTTTGAACAGCTGCAGATTGCACAGACATATTTAGATAAATTACAACAATTGGGAATTGGTGAGCCGACTCCGATTCAAGCCGAGGGCATTCCGGTTCTTCTGCAAGGTAAAGATGCGATTATCCAATCCCAGACTGGAACGGGTAAAACACTAGCATATCTGTTGCCGGCATTAGAGCGAATCGATCCTACGCAAAAACAATTGCAAGTACTTGTTGTCGTCCCTACGAGAGAGCTAGGCATGCAAATTATGCAGGAAATTGAGAAGCTGACGAGTGGGGGGCCTATTCGTTCGCAATCCTTGATTGGTGGAGCTGCCGCTGCAAGACAGGTAGAGAAGCTGCGCCTTCATCCGCACATTGTTGTAGGAACGCCAGGGCGTTTGCTTGAGTTGATGAAAATTAGGAAGCTGACGCTGCATCATGTGAAAATCGGCATTGTCGATGAAGTCGACCAAGTGTTTGAACTGGGCTCTATGCAGGATGTTGAAGCGGTGCTTAAAGGTATGCTTAAGTCCAGTCAGATGGTGTTTGTCTCGGCGACAATTCCCCAAAGTACGGAGCAAGCAGCAGGCAGATGGCTGAAGGATCCGGTTATTATCAAAATTAACCCCTCACAGCGTACTGCTGAGACGCTGGAGCATCACTATGTCGTGTGCCAAGAGCGAGAAAAGATCGATACACTCAGAAGACTTGTTCGCATGATCAAGCCGACTTCTGCGATTGTGTTTATTAACGTGACGGATGATATTGCGCAAGTCGTAGGAAAGCTTCAATATGTAGGTCTTTCTGTTGAAGCTCTATATGGCGAAGCGAGCAAACAGGATCGTGCCAAAGTCATGGGTAATTTCCGTGAGGGGAAATTCCAATTGCTGCTGGCGACCGATGTTGCTGCCAGAGGACTAGATATTGAAGGTGTGACGCACGTCTTCCATTTGGATGTGGCTACGAATGCGGAGTATTATCTTCACCGTGTAGGTCGGACAGGCCGGATGGGGCGTGAGGGGACGTCGATCTCTATCGTGACATCGAAGGAGCTCTTCATCATCGAGAAATTCGAGAAGCAGCTCGGCATCACGATCGAGCCGAAGGCGATGTACGAAGGCCGGTTGGTTGACCCGGCCCAAGACCGCAGTGCGGCTACGATGCGCAGCCGCCGTGAAGCTGCGCGCCCTAGCGCAGCACCTTCGCGCAGCGGCTCCGCCAGCGCGCGCGATGCTGCCGCGCCTGCGGGCGCGGTGCGTGTAAGCGCCGCGGCGCCAGACGCGCGCGGCCAGCGTGACGCTGCTCCGGCGAAGCCGGCAGCGCAAAGTTCCAAGCCGGCTGCCGCGGGCAAAGCCGTCAGCAAAGCGCAACGCGAGCGCGATCGCAAGAGCAAGGGAGCTCCGCGCTGGTTGAAAGAGAAGCAGCAGAATAAAGAAGAATAGCTTGCTGCTTAAGGAAGCTAGTCATTGTCTGCGGGGTGTAAATCAGCATGCTGAAGAAAATCATGATAACGATCTTGACTCTGGCTGTCATCACAGCGGTGATGCTAGTCATCGTCATTCAGTATGTGAAACCAACGGAGTCACTTGATCTACAGTATAAAGAGATTTCAATTAGCAGCAAAGTGGCAGAAATGATCCTTTCACGGAAGCTGGAGGTACGGCTTACGGAAGAGGAAGTGAATCACTTACTTAAGAAGCAATTTGCTTCGCACAGCTTGTTGCCACATGATTTCCGTCTGGAAGGTGCGAAGCTGAACCTGCAAGGCTCCATGATTGAGGCGGATGTAAACGTAAGGTGGCACGAGCGGATTCCGATCGGTGCTCGCACGATGTTTACATTGGCATGGGATCCCCCTAACTTGATTATTCAGCATATGAATACGCAGATCAAGAATTGGCAGCTGCCTAGCGAGTGGCTGCAATTGGCCCCTGTTGAAATTCCACTTCAATCCTATTTGCCTAAATTAATTGGGATTAAGAATGTGGTATTTGAGGATAAAGCCATTGTGATTCAATTAAAGCCATTTCAGTAGTTTCTTGCTTAATAACCCTTCAATTCCACGTTGGTGGATTGAAGGGTTTCTTTTGTGTTTATAGAACGTATAAAGATTTTGGGGGAAGCGAAGTTCTCTCCATATGTATGTTAGGTTCACTGATGGCAAAAATGCAAAAGAGCATCCTTTTCAGGGGAATTCACTTCAACATTTTAAATAAATGCAAAATGGCATCTTTTCGGGGCGAAAATGTCTAAACAGAGCTGAAAATGAAAAAATTGATGCCAATTTGCATCAATTTTAGCTGAAATCGTTTTTTTTGATAGAGAAAAGTTGCACTTTAGCATTTCTCAGATGGAGCGGTAGCTGGTGGTTGTCTCATGGGCAAGATACAACACGCAGATTCTTAAAAGTTGGCTATATTTCTTGTTTTTCTTTTATCACGATTGGGATGCAATAATATCATCAGCGTTGCTGCGCAGCACTGGCACCTGCCATCTACGTGTATACATAATAATGCTAAATACAACACACATACTGATAAGAACAAACCAAATCGAGACACCAACATGGAAGTGATCCATACCCCAACCGACGCCGAGCGGCAGAATGGCACCGCCTAAACCTCCAGCGGCGATAAGCGCACTTGTTGTTTGTTCTGTACGTCCTGGCAATAGCTGATTTGCATAGATGATGGCGACGGCGAACATACCTGACATAAATAATCCAAGTAAAAGAATGACGGCAAAGCTACTCCACAAGTTCGTGCTAAAAAGCCATATGAATACGGTGAGCACACTCAAAGCGAAGGAGAAGACTAAGTACTTAAAATACGTTATTTTTTCTGCGAGAACGCCTGCAAATACGCGTCCAACCACCATGGTTACCCAATAAGCAGTAACGCCAAGTGAAGCGATGGAGCTAGAAGCATGGAGCTGATCCTTAAAGATCGATGGTAAGAAATTAACGATTGTATTTTCCATGCCGCAATATAAGAAGAAGACAGTCATAAGTAAGCATAAGAAAATGAAGGATTTTTTAGACAGAACGGGAACTCGCTCCGTTTTCTGTGTGCTGTCTGCTTTATGTGATAGTAATTCATCATGCTCACCTAAAGAGAGCTTTGACCAAATGATCCCTGTGGCAAGTGCGCTAATGCCGAGAAGCATGAACGCATTTTTCCATAGACCATTGGCAATAAGTAAACTGGAGACAAGCGGCATAACTAAGGCGCCTAGTCCAAAGAAAACTTCAAGCTTACTGAAGGCAACGGCTTGTTGATCTTTGGCTGCCATGAGCACAAATGTGCTTATGCTGGATTCCACAAGTCCGAATGAGATACCTGCAAGGAAGGTCAACCCGATTACCATTGGCCAGGGAGGCAGTAATCCAATGGCAAGCATAGCGACAAACAAGAAGCAAAACGCCATCGTAATCGTACTTCGACGACTGATGCGGCGAATGAGTGTAGGCATCGCAAGCACACCTAGCATGAAACCCCCAAATTGCAAGAAGACCAGCATGCCACCGCCACTGTAGCTATGACCATAATGGGCTAGTAATTCAGGCAGCACTGCACCAAAAATAACGTGAGTACAACCAGTTAGTAAGTAAGATAAGCAGCCCATAATTAAGAGTCTTTTCATAATGCGGCGCTGCCTTCATGTTCAGACGTAAATTTTTTATTGAAGGCCAAGACGTGAGCAATCGCTTCGGATACGGAATTCACTGTATAAGCGGCATGCTTTTTCACATCGGAGTGAGCAGAATGCATGGCGAAGCTATGCGGTGTAATGCCAAACATAGAAACATCATTAAAGGAGTCTCCAAAACAAGCAATCTCTTCAGGCTTGAAGCCTAAATGCGCGATAAGGGTAAGCAATGAGCTCCCTTTCGAAACTTGATGAGGCATGATGTCGAGACAATCTTTATCAGCCAAATAGATGTCCAATTGATCGGGGAGTTCTTTTTCTAATAACGTCTTGATCTCAAGTAAATTGTCTACATGCCCGAAGAGAGAAAATTTACATATCGGAAACGCATCTTTCATGGTCATCTCTAAATCGCTATTTAATAGAAAAGGTTCAAACATTCTCGCTTGAATTTCGTCGGAGGCTGGGCTCAAGCGCTCAATATAGTTGGCATTCCCAGAGCAAACCAGCTTTACGACATCGTGATCTTTGAGGAGCTGATAAACTTGATTGGCGATGGAAGGTTCAAATAGCTTCGCTTGCAGGAGCGTTCCGTCGACCAAGTGGATAAAGGCGCCATTTTGGGACACAGAATGTGCTTGATGATCGATTTCTTGAAGCACTTGCTGCATCTCCAGATTCATTCTTCCCGAGGCTAGACAAAGATTAATTCCTGCTTCTTGTACTTGGCGAAGGGCAGTAAGCTCTCGCTCAGTTACTTTCTTATGATGGTCGAGCAATGTACCGTCAAGGTCGCTAACGATAAGTTTAATCATGGTGGTTATCTCCTCCTGCTAATACAATTTCCACTTCACTAGCCAATAATCGTTCCTTCATTTCCTCGCTAAGCGCTTGATCAGTCACAAGGATATCAATGCTTTCAAATCCAACAACTCGATGGAACAATCGCTTACCGAATTTGGAGTGATCTGCAAGTACAATGACTTGATCCGCATGCTGCATCATGGCTCTCACTAAATAGCAGTCCTCTTCGTTCGGTGCAGATAAGCCATCTTCGGAAATTCCGCAGGTTCCAATAAATAATTTATCGACATGGTATTCTTTTAACATTTCAATCGCCTTCGCGCCATAGACACTATGATGCTTATTATCTAGCACGCCGCCAAGCATATGAATCGTAATTTCATCTTTGCGGGTGAGGATAGCGGCTGTTTCAATGGAGCTTGTGATGACGATGTTGTTTTTGGAGGTAAGGGCAGTTGCTGCATGAAGAACAGTCGTTGAGGCATCCATCATGAGATAATCGCCATCTTGGACGAGGGCAGCGGCGGTCTTCCCAATCGTGTGCTTGGAAGATGACTCAGCTTGTAGACGTTGATCATAATTACCGACTTCTTTGGAAAGTGTAGGAAGAATAGCTCCGCCTCTTGTGCGAACGATCGATCCTTGTTCTTCTAATTTGACCATGTCTCGTCTTGCAGTATCACGAGAAACTTCATAAAGCTCACAAATCAGGTCAACCGATATACGCTTATTTGATTTTAAGTATTCGAGGATGGAAAAAAGACGTTCTTCTTGAAACAAGGATATTAGCCTCCTTCACTTAAGTGTTTATAAGTCAATGTAAGTATATTACTTATTGTATACGCATGTTGCCTTAGTTACAATACTTTTACAAAATAAAAAAACCGTGCTCTCGTTGCAAGAACGAGGACACGGTTTTTGACTTACCTCTTTATTTTACGGCAGGCTTCTTACGCGTTTGAATATAACTAGGATAAGTGATTTCGCCAGAATCCAATTTGCGAATTTCCTCTTCATTCCACCCTGTGATCTTATTGGTAGCCGTTACACCCGTCAACTTGATTTGATAATGGGCTGCTAAATACGTTTGCAGCGTCAACATTTGTTCAGGTGTAATTTCGCGAAGCTTTTGCTTACCATGAAGTTGGCCTAAGATCACACCGATAGACTCAGCGGCAAGACTCGTGTTCGGTTGAATACGTGTACTGCCGTACGCAATAGCAGAGGAACCCACATTTTTTCCAGTAGCGATGACATTCTCATAATTTTTCAGCAAAAAGCTGCGAAGCGGCATACCGTATTTATCAGGACGCCCCATTTCAATTCCCCACTTGTTGGCACTTGTACCTTGTAAATCTAGGGGATAACCGCCAATACTGACATTGTCCCAGAACATGGTGCCAGCAAGGAGATCCGAAGGCTTTAACGTATAATCCATTTCATAATGGTTGTATTCACGTACATAAGGATAGGTAGGAAGTTCGCCTAATTCTGCTTTTTCCCAACCAGGCAGCGTTTTACGGAAATGTTGTAAGATGAGTGCAGTTTCTTTATTTCCTAAGTAGACAGCTTCTTGCACAGACTCTTGCTTGGCAGGATCTACGGTATAAACTAGCAGGGCGTTAATGAGGACCTCGCCATCGCGTTGATTCACCGCATTCAAACCTCTTAAGAAAACACGATCATTAGAAGGATGATAAGCCTTCGTCATTCCGCTTAGACCAATTGCGAAGCTATCGCTGACACTCCCGCCGCCGAATTGCTTGGCTCTTTCCTCAGGCTTTAATGCGTTGAATGCCGTATTGAACTTCTTCCAATCTACGTTTTTAAATTTCATCATCATGCCAGCACTCATGTATTCTATATCTTTCTGACCATAGAATTTCTCAAGTCCTGGTAGACGTTTGGCTTCCAATCGACTAATTAACGCGGCAAAATCACTGTTATCAACCCAATAAGAAGCTGTAATTTTCTTTACTTCATTTTTGTTTGTACGATAGATGAGCGATGGAATCTTGTGCATATAGTCAGGCGTTTCGATTTGCTCCACTTCTTGGATGGTGATACCTGACTCTATAGGGATGTCCTTGCTTAGTTTATTCATATAGGTTGTAAATTCAGGAAGCTTACGAATCTTTGCGTTTCGGAACCCGTCGAATAGTTCTTTCGCTCGGCCTTGTACGAGAAGGTGTCCTTGCTCATCGCGTGTTTCATCTAGAAACAGCATCTGACTTTGCAGGATTTGACCGCCGAAGGCTAGGTGCGGATCTAATATTTTTACTTTCAGACCTTCATCCATGGCAGCCCGGGCCAAATAAAGGCCTTCAAGCTCGCTTCCAATGACGACGACATCTACATTCTCTGTTGGATATGTGGCGACGCTCTCTTTTTTGGGATCTTGGATGGGTACGGATGACGATGACGGTACGTCACTTACTTGTGGTGTATCTTGATGAGTCACAGGTGGAGCTACAGCGGTTACGTTAATGCTTCCTTGTTTGAACCAAATCTTACTGAATGAAAAGGCCGATACAAGGATTAGGAGTACAGCCAGAGCAATAACGAGTTGAACTCGTGGGTTTCGTAAGCGCATACTTAAGCTCCTTTAGCGTTAGTCTATATGGTCTCAGTTTAGCAGTTTCAGGGTGGTTTTAATAGACTTTGAGAATTGATTTTAAAAGTTTTACAAGCTCTACCCCCAAAAAATGACATGCTTTGGCGAATCCTTGTAGCATAACCAGGAACCCTTCGCGAAGGCTCCATCTTATGTATAAACCATAAAATGACTAAGGGAGAGATTTTACAATGAAAAAGGATCTAATGAAAAAATTCGTAGCTACTGGGCTTGTTCTTACAATGGTAATGGGTGGCGGAACTGCCGCATTTGCAAATGGAAGTAAAAACGATGATCACGGCAAAGGCAATAATAACAATGGATCTAAAAACAATACCAACTATACCCAAAATGTTTTTAACGGGAACGTTACAATTAACATTAATTTCAACGATATGAAAAATTCACAATGGGCAATGCGTTATATTGCAAGCCTAGCTTCCAAACGTGTTTTCGAAGGATATGAAGATGGCAGCTTCAAACCAGAGAAAACAGTAACTCGTATTGAAGCGATTACAGCAGCTGTTCGTTTGATGGGATTGCGTGAGCAAGCTGAGTCCGATGCTGAAAAATCAACGAAATTGAACTTCAAAGATGCAGACAAAGTTCCTGCATGGGCAGTAGGTTATGTTGCTGTAGCTCTTGAGAATGACCTATTCACAGAAAGCGATGACAGCGTTCGTCCAAATGAAGAAGCAAATCGTCTATGGGCAACGACACTTCTAGTAAAAGCACTTAAATTAGAAGCAGAAGCAAAAGCAAACATGACTAGCACGCTTTCATTTAAAGATGCGAAGCAAATTCCAGCAGGTTCCGTTGGTTATGTGAAAGTAGCAGTTACTAAAGGCTTAGTTGACGGTTTTGAAGACAATACATTCCGTCCAAATCAAAATGTAACACGTGCTCAACTGGCAGCTCTTCTAGATCGTACAAACGAGCAATTACCTGGTGAAGATCAAAACACAAACACAGGTACAGTTAATGCAGCTGTTTACAACAACGTTCTATCCCTAACTAAAAATGGTACAACAACAGTATATACATTGCACCCAGATGCTTTCGTTTTGCGTAATGGTGTGAAAGTAGCTGCAACTGAAATTGCTGTTGGCGATACTGTGAAAGTACGTGCATTCAACAACACAGTTGTATTTGTAGAAGTAACTACGAATGCCCCAGTGAATACAAACTTCGACATTTTGGGTACGTTGACTGCAACAACGGTTAACGCTCAAGGTAAAATTGCGACAATCACAATCACTCGAAACATCAATGGCGTTGATCAATCCACTACATATAATGTGGCTTCGACTTTCGCTTTGACAGGCAATTTGGCTAACTTCTCTGCAGGTCACCTGATCCAGCTTAAAGGCCAAAACCAATCCGTTACAACTATTGACGTTAAATAAAGTTAGAAAGTTCGCATTCTTACTATAGATATAGAAAAAGGTTAGATTCACAAACAAGCTCCTTGCTTTCAAGCGGGGGGCTTGTTGTTCATTTAATTGTATAATTTGGTAAGAGAAGTGGGAAACTATGCTATAACTTGAGAGGAGTGGTTAGGAATGGAAGAAAGCTTGATGGATACGTTTAAGAGATATTACGCTGATTACCGAGGAGCAGAGGGTGTCGATGAAAGCTTTTCGGATGCCTTTCAGGCTATGGCGTTCCATGTCATCAATCAGACAGAGCAATATGTGCAAGCAGGTAACCTACCTGAGATTCAGAATCTGATTCGTGAATTTAAGGAAATGGGTCTTTCAATTTCGCCTAGCAATGATTCATTAAAGGAGCAATTTGAGCAAGAGCTTGTGCAACAAGAGCTGAATCGATATTCTTTTTAAAAAAGGTATTGCATGATCTGAATGCCCGTGGTATATTACTGGTCCGGCCAAAACGGGCTGCAGTTTTACTCGAAATTTGTAAAAATAAAGCTTGCATCTGGTTGGACAATTATGCTATATTGTATTTCCGGCCTTGAGGTTGAGGCGGAATGCTGAAAGAAATTGATCTTTGAAAACTGAACAACGAGTGAGTAAACACGAACGAGAAATCGTTCAAAAAAGAGATTGCAAAATCTCGCTAGCAACGCAAATGAGCAATTAAGCTTTCAAATAGGACGAGCAATCGTCCACTATTATGGAGAGTTTGATCCTGGCTCAGGACGAAC
>NZ_JCAUAV010000009.1:0-224963 GCF_059692115.1 Paenibacillus sp. J31R30
TCGTCTCTTCATCCTATTCATTCTTGAACTATCGTTACTCTGCGTTGAGAGAAAGGTTTTATCGCAAAATTTTGTGCGCTTGCGGGCGACGGCCGACGGTTTCGCCTTCCTTGCGCACTATTTTTGTGCGCTAGCGTGCGACGGCCGGCGGAATCGCCTTCCTTGCGCACTATTTTTGTGCGCTAGCGGGCGACGGCCGACGGATTCGCCTTCCTTGCGCACTATTTTTGTGCGCTAACGGGCGACGGCCGGCGGAATCGCCTTCCTTGCGCACTATTTTTGTGCGCTAGCGGGCGACGGCCGACGGATTCGCTTTCCTTGCGCACTATTTTTGTGCGCTAGCGGGCGACGACCGGCGGAATCGCCTTCCTTGCGCACTATTTTTGTGCGCTAGCCGGCGACGGCCGACGGAATCGCCTTCCTTGCGCACTATTTTTGTGCGCTAGCGGGCGACGGCCGACGGAATCGCCTTCCTTGCGCACTATTTTTGTGCGCTAGCGGCCGACAGCCGGCGGAATCGCTTTCCTAGCGCACTATTTTTGTGCGCTAACGGGCGATGACCGGCGGATTCACCTCCTTGCGCACTATTTTTGTGCGCTAGCATGCGACTGCCGGCGGAATCGACTCCTTGCGCACTATTTTTGTGCGCTAGCGTGCGACGGGCTACCGGTTCGCTTTCCTTGCACGTACGGTAGGCGCAGAGCCTGCAAGACCGCCACGTTTAGAAGGGGCTCCTGCTCTTTGAATTTTATACGTTCTACTATGTTAAAAAAAAGCAAGAGAGCTCGTCCGCTCTCTTGCTTTTTTATTCTTTCATTTGGATACGATCATTAAGGAATATGAACAACAGCAATTTTATCAATTGGGAAATAGAATACAGTACCAGCACCATTTGCAATAACAACATTACCATTTTGGATACCTAGAAATCTACCTTGATGATTTGGTGTAGTGCCAGCATGAATCGTAATAACCGTACCAAGTCCAACATGAGCCAAAGTAGCGTATACGGAGCAACTCATTGTGTTTTCCTCCCTTCAAGCTTTATATGATATAGTATTCTAGCTTTCCGCTTTTGATATAGACGAATGAAGAGTTGAATGCGTATATTTTAAAAGACTACTATAGGAACACAAAAAAACCTTTCTATCTCTCAACTTCCATTGAGATAGAAAGGTTTCCCATATCTCCGCTTATGCGGAGGATACTTCTTCGGAATCGCTGGCTGAATCCGTGCCTTCAAGGAAGAATTGCACGAGCTTCACATGCTTTTTCAACGATTTTTCGTGAATAAGATTGATTTTGCCATTATCCAACGAGCCGAAAACATAGATTAACTCTTCATTGTCATGCGACCAATCAAAGCCATCTAACAGCTGTAGCGACTGCGTCCACTCTTCGTTATATTCGCCATTTGGGAATAAGAAACGATTCGCATACAGGGCAATACTCTCTTGAATCACACGATTCGCGGATGTATATTGCGCCAACCCTGGCTGTTCTGGCATCATTGGCAGGATCGTATTGAAAAACTGATGCAAGATTTCAACATACGTCGATGGATCATGACGAATTTTACGCTGCAGCTCGTAAGAAGGCTGCATTCTGCCTGAGAACAGCATTGTCGCGGTCGCATACAACCAGCTGAAACACGTAAAATTACGGTTAAAGGAGGTCAAATTACTGCGTCTCTCCACACCCGCTGCCTTCAGGTACACATTGTGATCCACAACTTGTTGAATGACCAAATTAAGCGGATCAATAGAGTCGAAGGAATGTCCGAGTTCCTTACTAACAAGCTGTACCTTGGAGTTGATGTCGCCGAATAGCTGCTGCTCTTCTTCTTCCGTCAAACCGATATAGATTTGCACAGCAAGCTGTGTTTCCATAAGGTCTAAGCGTCTTCCCTCAAGTTGATTAATCGTACCTTCGGTTTCCTCAACCTCTTGCTTAATCTCCGCATCATCACTAAACTTACGCTGCTTAATCTTGAGCAGAGCCAGCTTCTTCTCATAGCGTCGTACTTCCTTCTGCATCTGATCATTCACATAACCAAGAGCTAGAATACGATGTTGGCCATCAAGAATCGATAGCTTCGAGCCATGACGCAAGAGGAACTCCTTTGCCCCTTTGGAGAGCTGGTTCACCTCGCGCAGCGACAGCGTAACAGGACCGAAGAAGACATGGTCCAATTCACGTTCTTGCAAATAGGTTGAAATCTTCCGGCGCTGCATGTTACTTAGCTTCCGTTGAACCATAGGATCGATCATGGTATAGTTCAGCAGGTCCTGAACGCGTAAGGCAACAGTCGCTAGACCGAACCTTTCGCAGAAAGGATGGATGGTCATTTTTAGGCGTAATCCTTCCATTAGCTCACGTCCTCCTTATTGGCAAAACTAGCTTTGTAGGCTTCTGCGTCACTGATCAGGAAAGCATTTTGCTCTTGATAGAAGCTCTTAATATGATTGTAAGCCTTCATGATACGTGTACGTCTTGGCAAACGATCCTTCTCTTCTCCTGCGTAAATACTATTCCAATTTACATGCGGTAATATTTTCAAAGCATGCTCAAGCGCATAGCGATTGAAGCTGCCTGTTTTCGTTGCTTCTTCATGCATGAACAGAGCCAGCGCAATTTGGATATTCTCGGACCACACGATTTCACCCTTGGTCGGGGAAGGCAAATGTGTCAATAATCCGTTAAAATAACCGCCTGCTAGAGAGATTAGCTCCTGTAAATCTTTGTCGGCATATTGATAGTTGTTATTACGAGCGGCTGACTTCATACGCCCTTCAAACAGTCCCACTAGAATCTCAATTAACAAGTGGTAGGAGAACAAATACTCCGGCGATTTCCCGCGCTCTGAGAACATATCGACGGTCAGCTTCTGCATGGCAGGCGCTTTCGCCGCTAGTTCAGTCGCAGCCACATGATAGAACCGACGCTGATCACGTAGTACAGCCAAGTTACCTCCAAGTTTACGAGGAAGCTTGTTAATGTCGGAGAACAACTGACGCTCTTGACGCGCATTGATATCCAGGTACGTCATTGTTGAGATTGGGAAAGCATATAATCGGCGCAGCTTTTCCGTAATTTCTTCCATTTTGTCATATTCGCGACGATCTTTCGCACGTGCCATCTGACTTTGCAGCGTTTCCATAATTCGCTGGAAAGCAGCTAATCTATGCTGACCATCAACAACGTACAATTTCTCAATCGGTTGTAAACGAAGTGCCCCATGCTCCTCATCGTAATGCCCTGCACCTCTTGCTGAGAAAATAATGCCAGGGAAATAGATAGGTTGGCGATCCTCTAAATATAAATTCACATAGTCAATTAGCTTGGAGAGGTTACGTGGAATAATCGCACGTTGAACTTCTAAATCAACCTCAAAAATAGAAAATAGTTTGCTAATAGGTAATGTAGCAGCTATTGTCGCTTGCCCGAACGTCTGTCCTAAAATTCCGGGAATTTCTACGAACGATGACGGCTTCTGTTCAGCTAACAACTCTGATAGTGAAGAAATGGCATCCATATGCTTACCCCTTTCAACGTATAAATTTTCGTAAGACCTTACTTCTACATATGTCTCTCATTCTCCTATTTTTACCAATATCTCTAACTTTCATTCTAAGGATTGCAGCCAATCTCCTATACGCCTTGCTGCCTCAAGTAATCGAGCCTCATCTTGCACTAAAGCAATACGGACAAACCCTTCTCCTTCAGCGCCAAATGCATCGCCAGGAATAACAACAACACCTGTCTGGAATAACATTTCCCGGGAAATTTGTCGAGACGTCCAACCCTTGGGTATTGGAGCCCAAATAAACATCGTTGCTTTCGGTGGTGGAATGATCCAACCCGCATCATTTAATGCCGAAATAAATGCATTTCGTCGCTTCTCATAAATACTTGAGACAGTGTGATCGTTTTCCATGTCTTCTTCCAAAGCTGCAATACCTGCTGCCTGAATAGCTCCGAATACCCCATAATCAATATTCGATTTGAGCGTCTTGAGAGCCTTGACCGCATCTGCATGACCGGTTAAAAATGCGATGCGACAGCCTGCCATATTGAAGCTTTTGGATAAAGAATGGAATTCAACGGCAACCTCCTTAGCACCTTCAATTTCCAAAATGCTCATCGGCTTATAGCCATCAAAGGCCATTTCGGAATAGGCAAGATCGTGTACAACAAGCAAATCATGCTTCTTGGCATAGGAAATCAAATACTCAAAGAAAGCACGATCTGCAACAGCAGACAACGGATTGCTTGGATAGTTAAGCAGGATGAATTTCGCCTTAGCAGCCACGTCATCTGGGATGTCCTCTAATTGGGGTAAGAATTGATTAGCTGCACGCAGCGGAAGTAAGTAGGGCTCAACACCCGCCAACACGAGACTAGCCGAATATATGGGGTAACCTGGATCGGGGACAATAGCGACATCCCCAGGATCACAGAGTGAAAGCGCTAAGTGAGCAAGACCATCTTGTGAGCCCATCAAGGTCAAGATTTCAGTCTCAGCATTAAGCTCTACACCGAAACGATACTGATACCATTTGGCTACAGCTTCGCGAAACGCTAGGCTCCCTTCGGATGTGGGATAACCGTAATGAGATGGGGTACGAACGGCTTCCGCCATTGCGTCCAAAATTCGCTGTGATGGAGGGAGGTCAGGACTTCCTATACCTAAATCTATGACGTCCACCCCTTGGTTCATAACCTCTCTCTTCCATTCTGCTACTTTAGAAAAAATGGCTGAGCCCAGCTGTTGCAGCCGTCTAGATCCTTTAAATGTCATGGATAACTTCCTCATTATGTAATTGTCATGTAATAATGCCGACCTGATGAACGAGTCTAATCATATACAGCAAAAATAAGATTAATACCAAATACGAAATACCGAACTTCCAGCGTGTCTTGACTGGCACGTCATAATAGTTCTCCTGCAGCCCAAGAGGGGTATATTCCACTTGAACCTGAAGACCTAGGTGCAAGCCATCCTCTTTATTCATACGTTCCACTTTTACCAATTGGACTCTCCTGACGATCGCCTGTACAGGCAGATAAGCTTGCCCCTCAAATCCTATACCCTGCCAAGACATCGTCAAGGTTTGTCGGCCAGCGCCTGGGCCCTGTAGTTCCGAGTAAGTGATATAGTCCAAGTCACGCGTGTGACTCTCACCTGGGATCATATAGCCTTGCTGCAATAAATGATTGGCTGGAAATTCGAATCTTGTAGCGACAGTAACGCGCTCTTCTTTATGGCGATACCGCACATATTTCTTATACAAATCCCAAGCAAACATCGCCCAGATGATAAAGAAAATAACTTTACTCGAAAAATAGCTATCGATGTAAATAATAAATACGAGCCCGCCAATCAATCCAAGCAACCATAACCAACGTGTTACCGCAGTCGAGATTCGTCCGCCGTCCAAAGGATGAATAGGCAATAAATTGATTAGATTAAGGTAAAAAGCAGCATAGGCAACGGAAACGATTACAGCTGAATCGACATACATGCCAACGCCAAAAGCAGCAACGCCTCCGAGGGTGCCTAGAATAGGACCACCAATGCCGATAAAAGCTTCTGTTACCGCATCAGTTGGATGCTTCTTCATCGTGATCAAAGCACCAAGAAACGGGATGAAGACTGGCGCAGAAACCGGTAACCCTTTTATCTTCGCTGCAAGCACGTGGCCTAGCTCGTGAATCAGGATCATGAGTACGATCCCAATCGCGAATGGCAATGGCGCCAAATAGGCGTAAGCCCAGATCGTGATGAACATCGAAATGACGGCACCGCCAACTTTGCCAAACTTCAAAGCGGCAAGCAGCAGCTTGCCTTGTGATAAGAGGACAGCGATGAAACCGCCAATGGCTAGTGGTGACTTTTTGCGTGCTGGTTTCTGGTTGTCTCCCATGTACACATCACCCCTTCGCCCAAACTTCCTCAAATACTTCCTCTTTGAAGCCGACGGTCACTTTATGACCATCCGTTACAATAGGCCGCTTGATTAGTCGCCCATTGGAGGCTAGCAATTCAAGCATTTGTTCTTGTGACATGCTAGGCAGCTTGTCTTTTAAATTCATTTCTTTGTAGACTTCACCTGATGTATTGAAAAACTTCTTAATCTCAAATCCGCTTAACTTAAGCAATTCCGCTAGTTCAACTGCTGTAGGCGGTGTTTCAAATAAAGGGACTTGATCTGTAATTTCAACATCGTGCGCTTTCAGCCACTTTACTGTACTCCGGCACGTCCCACATTTATCGTAACCATACATTTTAACTCCCACGTTGTAATAACTCCTTTATGCTGTATGATGCTCTCATAAGAACTACTTAAAATTTTGGGCTAATTGCCAAGGAAAGTCAAGTAATTGCAAAGAAAAACCATCCAAAAATTGGAATGGCTTTTAATTATTTATCCTTATCGGTCAACCATTGCTCAAGTTCAGATAAATCTGCAGGTAAAGGTGCGTTAAATTCTGTCCATTCCCTTGTGCCTGGATGTATAAAGCCTAGTTTATACGCATGAAGCGCCTGACGATGTAACCGTCCGCTAGCTTCAAGTTCGACCGCATTAGCCTCGAACTGAGGCAATGTGTACATTTTATCCCCCAACAGCGGATGACCTAAGTGTCGCATATGGACACGGATTTGATGCGTACGCCCGGTTTCCAGCCAAATCCGGACAAGTGCGGCCTTTTCGAATTGTTTCACAACCTCGTAATGCGTCACCGCAGCATATCCATCAGGCCTAACGATGCGTACATGAGGCTGATCGTCATCACGATCAATGGGCTCATTGATTGTCCCAGCAGGGGAGGCTACTTGGCCCCAGACGAAGGCAAGGTATTCTTTTTTCACCTGATGCTGAATCATTTGCTCGGAAATTTGCTGATGCACATAAGGTGTTTTCGCGATGGCTAGAACGCCCGAGGTTTCTTGATCCAGTCGATGTACGGGTCGGAAACGGCACGTAATCCCCGCTTGCTGCCAATGGTACACGACACCATTCGCAATCGTATTCACATAATGACCATGGGTCGGATGGACGATGATGCCCGCATCCTTAGCCAGGATGAGCAGATGCTCATCTTCATGCAGAATGTGCAGCGGAAGATCCTGAGGCAGAATGTCCTCCGATTGCTCTTCCTCCATCCGAATTTCCACACGGTCGCCAGCCTTCACTTTGATATTAATGTACTGCCTCTCCCCGTTAACGGTAATCCCACGTTCCGTAAGTTTGATGCGGGATAACAATTTACGTGAGACCATCAACCTTTTTTGCAGCACCGTTTTGAGAATAAAGCCCTCTTCCTCTGGCGGAACAATGTATACTAATGGTTCATAATAGCTCATGATTTACGTTTAAACACCTCAGCGCTGCGTATATATTCCACATCTGCAATCCCCTCGCGGAAGTTCGCTGTGCGGGCAATCGTGAAGAAAAAGTCGGACAATCGATTTAAATAGCGGCGTACCTCGGGATTAATCTCCTGCGTGCGAGCGAGGGTTACGACCAAACGCTCTGCTCTTCGGCATACCGTACGACATACATGCAAAGTCGATGACACGGTCCCGCCACCTGGCAAAATAAAGCGCGTAATATCTGGCGTCTCTGCATCATATTTATCAATCCACGCCTCTAGGGCATCCACCATGTCAGCTGTTACTTTGTAAGGTCGTAGATCCTGCTTCAAAAGCGCAAGATCTGCACCGCAATCGAACAGTTCATGCTGAATCTGCAATAAATCAGGCAGTAAATCCGGATATTTCTGCGGATCCATGAAGCTCATCGCTTGACCTAGGAAGCTATTCAACTCATCGGTCGTCCCATAGGCTTCGACGCGATCATCATCTTTGTCCACTCGACCGCCGATCACGCTGGTTTGCCCAGCATCTCCCGTACGCGTATATATTTTCATCTCAGAACCCCTCCCGTTTCTTAGGATGTGTTACTCCCATCATCTCACAGATTCGCTCCATATCCAAGTGAGCTCTTACATGCTCAGCCAATCGATCAAACGCCGCTTCTCGGCGCTCTTTATATCGAAGTCCTTGTAAGACTGGGGCTAAGCCCTTATGTATGCGAATCTGATTTAGCCAAGCTTTACGAAAATCATCATTGTGCAAAATACCATGGATGTAGGTTCCCCATACACGTCCATTTAGGGTGACTGCTCCGTCCTGATGCATGGGAGTTTCGGCTTGTACGGAGGAAACTGCGTTGGTTTCAGCAATCTGGAATGGCGCATTGAAATCTTGCAGGCATTGCGTCCGCCCCATGTGGATTTCGTAGCCTTCAATGTTAAACGCATATCCTTCCATAGCGAAAAGCGTACTGACACCTTGTACCCGTACTGTTCGTTTATCCGGCGTAAACACAGTCTCCGTCGGCAGCAGGCCTAAACCTTCAAGCTCCGCATGCTCCGATTCGTACCGCCCAGGATCCGAAAGTGAGACACCTAGCATTTGATACCCCGCACAAATCCCAACGATCCAACCATCTTCCTCTTGAGCAAAAGAGATTAATCGGGCAGCTAACCCCGACTCCTTCAGGTAGCATAAGTCTTCCATCGTATTCTTACTTCCAGGAAGTAAGACCACATCTGGCTCTCCCCAGTCAGCAAGATGATCGATGTAACGGAAATATACGTCCGTTTCCTCTTCTAGAGGATCAAAATCCGTAAAGTTCGAAAGGCGAGGCAAGCGTATAACGGCGACGTCCAATTGATCGGATTTTTTCCCATGATTGTTCGAAGACCTCCTGCTTTGTGCCCGTTTGGAATCAAGTGAAGCTGAATCTTCGTCCTCAATACCCAGCTGCTGCAAATAGGGAATAACGCCGAGAACTGGCTTCCCTGTGCGCTCTTCCAACCAATCCAAGCCAGGCTTCAGCAAGCTGACATCCCCGCGAAATTTATTAATGATAAATCCTTGCACCCGATCTCGTTCTTCGGGAGTTAAGATTTCAAGCGTACCTACAATCGAAGCAAAAACCCCGCCACGGTCAATATCAGCAACCAGCAGAACCGGTGAATCTGCCCAACCAGCCAGTCGCATATTGACGATGTCGCGATCCTTCAGATTGACCTCAGCCGGGCTTCCTGCACCTTCCAGAACAACAATATCATATTCGCTGCGCAAGCGTTCTAATGCATCTTTCACGATCGCTTCCGCTCGTGGCAAGTAAGATTCTCTATACGTTCTAGCATCCAAATCTGCATAAGGCTTACCATGAACAACAACTTGGGCGACCATGTCTTGCTTAGGCTTGAGCAGAATCGGGTTCATGTCTGTCGTGGCGATAATTCGGCAAGCATCTGCTTGCACGCCTTGCGCTCTGCCAATCTCTTTGCCATCGAACGTAATGTAGGAGTTGAGGGACATATTTTGTGATTTAAAAGGGGCCGTCAGCCAGCCGTCCTGAACAAAAATACGGCACAGAGCCGCCGTAAGAATGCTTTTGCCAACATCGGAAGCTGTGCCTTGAATCATAAGAACCGCTGACTTCGATTCACGCATGGTCTGCACCTCCATTCCTAGATAAGTCGTTCATCATTATTGCTAAGGCTTGGAGTAAACGCTCGTTGTCCTCCCGAAGTCGTATCGCTACGCGACAATACCGTTCATTCAGCCCTTCAAATAACGAAGCATCCCGAATCAGAATCCCTTGATGGCCCATATGGAGTTGAGCTTGCTTAACACTTATCCCACTCGACATAGGAAATGAAAACAACACAAAATTCACATCACTCGGGACAACTTCTAACCCTAATTGACTCAGCTGCTCCATAAACCAAGGCTTCTCCACGCTCAACCACTGCCTGCTGGACTGTTCAAAGGCCTCATCCTCTAGAACTGCTGAGCCAATTCGCTGTGCGAGGTAATTCACACTCCACTGTACCTGTTGCTGTCGCAGTTGCTGAATGAGTTCAGGGTGAGCCACCATAAAGCCTAAACGAATACCAGGGATCGAGTAAAACTTCGTCATGGAGCGGATCACGACGAGATCATGACTTGTAGAAGCAAGCTTGAGAAGCGAATGCTCCGCCTCCTGAGGAACAAAATCCATAAAAGCCTCATCAAGTACAAGCTTACGCCGACTCTGGAGCAAACTGTTTAACACATGGCGAGGAAGTAGTTTACCCGTGGGATTGTTAGGGTGTCCGAGGAAAAACAAGTCAACAGCTGGTAATGCTGCTTCGATGTCAGGCCATTGCAGCACAAATTGATGTTGAGGATGTAACGGGATGTTGATTAGACCACCACCCGTTTTGTGTACCGCTTCTTCATATTCGCTAAAAGAGGGCCTTGCAAGGCCAGTCGTTCTTGGCTTCAACACTCGAATGATCAAATCAATCAGCTCTGCTGCACCGTTGCCAACTAAAATACTTTCGGGATCGATCTCGTATTTCAGTGATAGCTTCTGGCGAAGTTCACGTACAGCAGGATCTGGGTATTTGACGATATCACGCCAGCCCGCTGCTAGAATCTCCTTCACCACTTCAGGAGGCCCCAGAGGATTCATATTAGAGCTGTAATCAAGAAACTGCTCCTTCGGCCGATGAAAAGCTTCCTCCGCCGTCCACAGATCGCCCCCGTGTCCATAACGCTCTAACATATGGGTCATTCCTTTCACGAATAGATTACAGACAGAGCCTACCCTACATGCCAATGATGATGATGACTGCAAGTAAAAGCACGCTTTCCAGCAGCTCGTTTAAAGCACCATAGGTATCTCCGGTAAGTCCGCCTAGTTTGCTGCTGATGTAAGCGGCGATGCCTGCCCCTGCAAGAATCGTAACGACAGTGAAGCCTAAGACGATACTCCAACTCGGCAACGATGTTGGGTTAACGAAGTAAACGATTAACGTAGTAGTTAACAGGGCTACTATTAGGGAAAGAGTGACATGCCTGTTGTTTACGCCACGGAACAGGCTGCCTAAACCAGAACTCGGTCGTGCGTATGGCCAATTCTTTATTGCCGCAACCATGAACCACCGACTCCAAATCGGGATGATGGCCAGCAGGACTAGTAGACTACCTCGTTCACCTGAAGGATTAGTATCCAGCATCGTATATAGCAAAGAACATTTTAGTAATAAATGAAGAACACATACGATAACGCCCATTGCACCAACGCGGCTATCCTTCATAATCTCAAGCATTTGCTCGCGAGGCCTGTGACTGAGAATGCCATCTGCTGTATCCATCAGACCATCCAGATGCAGTCCGCCTGTGAGAACCACCCAAAGTGTGAGGAGTAAGACAGCTGCTGGCATGGTCGGTAACACGTGGGAGAGGCCTTCTCCTGCCAATAGGAGAAGCAGTCCGATCACGAAGCCGACGAAGGGATAAAAGACCGAGCTGCGCTGAAATACGCGCTCTGTATAGTTAATCTGTACCGGGATCGGCAGACGAGTCAGAAATTGAAAGGCGGCTAGGCCGGCTCCTAGCCAATCTACCAAAGCACGAGTATGACGCACAGGAGTCCTCCCATCACTAGAAAACTGACGCCGTATAGCATGCTCACGGCGTGCACAATATCCCGCTGCGTCCGCGGACGCAGCGGCCAGCCCAGGCGGGCGCGCTCACTCGCAGCGCCGCCATAGAGATTCAGCCCGCCAAGCTCGATCCCGAGTGCCCCGGCTACCGCCGACTCCGGGATCCCGCTGTTCGGGCTGGGGTGTAGATGCGCGAAGCGGCGAATCGCCGCCGCTGCGCGTGGAGCTGAGAGGCCCGGCTTCGCCAGGGCCACGAGGATCAGCAGGATCCCGGTGAGCCGCGCCGGGATCCAGTTCATGGCGTCGTCCCAGCGGGCCGACGCGGTGCCGAAATGACGGTATCTGTCATTTCGGTAGCCAACCATCGAATCCAGCGTATTCGATGCACGGTACAGCATTGCGAGCGGCGCCCCGCCGATGAGCGCGTAGAACAAGGGCGCGATGACCGCGTCCACGATGTTCTCCGCGACCGTCTCCACGACGGCTCGCGTGAGCTCCTCCTCGTGGAGCGCATCCGTATCCCGGCCTACGATATAGCCGGTGTACTTGCGAGCATCCGCGAGATTGCCTTCGCGCAGCGGATTGTAGACCAGATACGCGGCATCCTTCAGACCTTTGACCGCCACAGTTGTGGAGATCAGCCAAGTGGAAACGACATATCCAAGCCAACGATGAATATCGTTAGCAAAATGTACCAGCACAAGAACCACAACAAAGCTCAGTGTGATTGTGGAAAGAGTGAGCAGTACGCCTTTCATTTGCAGCCATTTAGGGTGCTTACCTACTAGCATACTCGTTGTCTCTCTTGGGTGCAGCCTGTCCTCCACCCAGCGAATCCAACGTCCCATGATTATTACGGGATGAGTGGGCCATTTTGGATCACCAATCATCCAATCCAAAGCTATCGCAGAAGCCGTCATCCAGACGATTTCCTGCCAAGTGTATATCCACATAAGGGCTTCACCATTCCGTACTTACTTCAAGCTCTATTAGTCTAAAACATAAGCTCTACTCTTGAGTTCTATCGGGATACCTGCCGTAACCAGGAACACTTGCTGACAAACTTCAGCCACGCGTTGATTCATCCGACCGGCCAAATCTCGAAATTGACGCCCTAGCGGGTATTCCGGCACAATGCCGTCACCCACTTCATTCGTAACCAGGATGAGTTGTCCACTGTAGGAGGACACGGCTTCCACGAGCTCATCCAGTTGCTTCGTTACAAGCTGAACGGCGTCACTAGCTGCTTCGTAATGAAGCAGCCAATTCGTCAGCCACAGGGTCAGGCAGTCGACTAACACCACAGCCCCCTCGCCGCTCTCGTGCAGCTGCTCGAGGCAAGCCCGCAGCGCATACGGCTCCTCTCGGGTTTCCCAAGGGAACCCCGAGAGGAGCCTTTGCTGCTGGTGCAGCCCCACACGCTCCCTCATTTCCTCATCGTAGATGTGGGAGGTCGCGATGTACACCCCCTGCTTGCTGCGATGCATCGCCAGCTTCTCCGCGAAGGAGCTCTTGCCGCTGCGCGCGCCGCCCGTTACCAGAACCGCCATGGCGCCCTCGCCTCCTTCTCTGCTTCTTCTCGTTACCCTCGCGATACGCCTGCGCTTTCGAACGTCGCCATTTCCTTCATGATCTTGCCTGCGGCATCGATCAAGTTGAATACAAGTACAGCTCCCGTACCTTCGCCGAGCCGCATATCCATCTGCAGCATCGCTGCGAGGCCAACCGACTCGAGCAGCTTCGTATGCCCCTGCTCCTGCGATAAGTGCGAGGCGAGCATGTAGGACGCGCTTAGCGGAGCTAATCGGCTCGCCACGAGCGCCGCTGTCGACGAGATGAAGCCGTCGACAACAACCGGGCAGCGATGCTTCGCTGCGCCCAAGATCACCCCAACGAGTCCGGCGATCTCTAATCCGCCGACCTTGCTTAACACCTCAAGCGCGTATTCGGCGGTTGAGCCATCCTTCGCACTTGCACCCGCCCCGCGCAATCCATTCACATCCAGCGCTGTATTCACAACCGACTGCTTATGCAGCCAAGTCGCATCGTCGATGCCCGTTCCACGGCCCACAGCAAGGCCTGTGTCTAACCCCGTCAACGCGCACAAAATCGCTGCGCTTGCCGTTGTATTGCCAATCCCCATTTCACCCGTGGCGAAAAGTCGGTAGCCTTTTGCCACCAAATCGTCCACGATCTCGCTCCCTGCTAGTATCGCCTGAATCGTCTCATCCAGCGTAAGAGCCGCTTCCTTCGCCATGTTGCGCGTGCCCATTCTTACTTTGCGCGAGACGAGATTCGGATGCTCCAGCTCCGCATTGACCCCCATATCCACACAAACCACATCAGCACCGGCATGTCTAGCCAGCACATTAACAGCAGCACCGCCATACAGGAAATTGAGCACCATTTGCGGTGTCACTGCCGCTGGGAAGGCACTAATGCCTTCCTCACAAACACCATGATCACCAGCCATGACAATAACCGCTTTTTTATCAAAAGTCGGCATCACTTCTCCTGTTATTCCTGCAACTTGGCGAGCGATATCCTCCAGCTTTCCTAAGCTGCCTTGCGGCTTGGTCAATTGGTTCAAATGATCGTTGGCTTGATGCGCCACCTCATGATGGATAGGTTCAATCGTGTTAATCAAGGTATGTAATCTGTTCATCCTTATCATCCTCCGGTATTCAATTATTTCCCAGGCTGTAAGATAATCTGCGGCACTTCACTTACGGGGTGCTTCAATACAATCGGCTCTGTCCCGTACACTTCTGCAATTCGTTCACTCGTTATGATTTCTTCTGGCGTTCCAATGGCGGTTACCCGCCCCTCATGTACGATCATCAATCGCGTGCAGTATTGCGCCGCCAAATTCAAGTCATGCAGCACAGCTACGACCGTAAGCGCCGACTCCTGCTGCCAATTTCGAATATAATCCATCATTTGAATTTGATAGCCGATATCTAGAAAGGTGGTTGGCTCATCCAACATAAGCAAGCTCGGCTGCTGCGCCATCACTTTAGCTAGTGCAACACGCTGACGCTCTCCTCCGCTTAAACGCTCAATTGTTCGATCTACGAGCGCTTCTAGTTCAAGCTTTGTAATAATCGCATCTATCAGTCCATCTGCTTCCTTCGAATCCTCGCCAAGCCAACTTTGGAACGGATATCGCCCCATCTCAATGACTTCACGAACCGTAAATCCAACGGGGGGCAAAGCATCCTGCTGAAGAACTGCGAGCCATTTGGCCAGCTCCTTTCGCGAATACGAAGATACCTTCTGACCCTTTAAAAGCACACTGCCCTTCAAAACAGGATCCATGCCTGATAAAAGTCGCAGCAAAGTAGATTTACCGCTGCCATTGGGACCAATAATCCCGAAGAACTCCCCCTGCTGAACCTCAAAACTTATCTGATCCAAGACTTGTTGTTCCTGAAAACTCTGAAAGAGCTGCTCCACTTTAATCATCGTTATCAACCTCTTAACGTTTTCTTATCTTTATGGAGCAGGTAAGCAAAAAACGGTGCACCTAGAAACGCCGTGATAACCCCTAACGGAATTTCCGTAGGACTAAGCAGCGTGCGAGCTAGGGTGTCTGCCCATAATACATAAATCCCCCCGCCAATCGCGGATAAGGGAATAATCAATCGATAATCTGGACCAACCAGCAGACGCACTAAGTGCGGTACGATCAGTCCAACGAAGCCGATAACCCCTGCCACAGATACAGCAGCTGCAGTAATCAACGTAGAAGCGATCAACACAATTAACTTCGTACGCTCCACATGAACGCCAAGATGAGCAGCTTGGCGCTCGCCCAATGCAAGCAGATTTAACGATCTCGCATAGCTTAGAAGAATGACTAGGCCGATCAAGAGATATGGTGAAATCATATACGTATATGACCATCCTCGCATCGCTAGACTGCCCATCAGCCAAAAAATAATCTCATTAATCGTTTGATTCGAAATGGATACCAAGAACGATACGAACGCGCCTAGGAATGCTTGCATCACGACGCCGGATAAAATCAGCGTTTCCATCTTCAGTTTCCCTTCAATCATGGCCAGCTTCAAGACCAAGAACAAGGAAGTTAACCCCGTCACGAAAGCTACAATCGGGATCGACCATTGTCCGAACCAGGCCAATTGCAGCCCAAAATAGATAAGAAATGCAGCACCTACCGATGCCCCTGATGAGACACCAAGCGAGTAAGGATCGGCGAGCGGATTGCGCAGAACCCCTTGGAATCCAGCGCCAGCTATGGAGAGCACGGCCCCAACAAGAATACCCAGCAGCACACGCGGGATTCGTACTTTATTCATAATTTGTTCGGATGACTGCGGCCAGTTCACCTCGATGTGACTTCCTATCCAAGGCAGATGCTTTGCCAGTATCCCCACAATATGCGAAATAGGAAGCTGAGCTGAACCTATGGATAAACTCACAACAATAGAAAGAAGAAGGAGTATAACGCCTACTCCTCCTCCTAGCATCAATTTTCTTTTCATTATTTCACCAGTTCAGGATAGATGCCTTTCGCCATTTCCAATAAACCATCCGTCAATCTCGGACCTGGGCGGCTTACCAAGTTTTGGTCGAGCCCTATCACACGTTTATTTTTCACGGCATCAATGGCATCCCACCCACCGCGCGTACGAATGATTTCTTCTAACGGCTTCTTGCTCTTGAAGTCCACAATCCCATTTGCGAATAAAATGACATTTGGATTCTGTTGAATGATCTTTTCTTCGCTGATTTCGTACCAACCTGCTTTATCGTTAGCAACGTTGATGCCACCTGCGATATTGATCAATTCATCCATGAATTCTCCGCTTCCCACAGTCCAGCCTGGTGCAAATTCCATATATACTTTTTTCTTATTGGGCTGCTTCACGTCTTTCACAGCATCGACGACCTTCTGACGATCTGCTTTCATTTTAGTGACAACCTTTTCCGCTTGCTCCTGATGATCCGTAATGAGTCCGAAGGTTTGAATGTTATTAATGGCATCATCTAACGTTTTGGGCTCAACTTTAAACACATTAATGTTCAATGCACGAAGCTTCTCTACGGATTCTGCACTCATGGAAACACCAGTGAACACAAGATTGGCATTGGAAGCAATAACGGCCTCCATATTGGGTTTGGTGATGCTGCCTAGCTTCGGCTTCGATTTAGCCGCTTCTGGATAATCATCGAAGTCAGATACGCCCACAATATTCGCTTCTAGTCCAATTGCAAATAGTGCTTCTGTCTCTGACGGGGAGACCGATGCTATACGTTCTGGGGCTTTGTCGAAAGTAAATTCTTTACCTGTTGCATCCTTCACTTTCAATGGGTATGTCGTTTTCTTCGCTGCGGCAGGCGCTGAAGATGTAGTCGTGGTTGGTGCCTTCGTCCCCTCACCGCCAAGTTTCGATGGATCCGAGATTTCTGTTTCCTTTTTGGCACATGCTGCTAAAGAAATCGCTGTTGCAACCGCTAATGTGAGAATAAGACCTTTCTTGATCCTGCTTTGTGTCATCAAATAAACCCTCTTTCTTCTTCATTCATTTTCGTTTTCGTTTCCATGCCAATTGAAAAAAGTCCCCTTGTTCACTAGGAACAAGGGGACGATAAATCGCGGTATTGGGCAACGGACCTACGTACGCTGCTTCCTGATTTAACGCGATCCTTTTCCTCGAAGGATGTTGTAACGGCATCATAGGCAGGTATCCTGACTCTCCAGACTTTCGCAAGACTGGATTACAGTGGCGGGACCGTGCCGGATTTGAACCGGCTTCCCCTAAACGAATAACCTTCCATTCGGAAGCTTATTCGTACCTATGATTGCAAATTATACGATCAAGCTATTTGTCGATTATAGACGTTCTCTTACTTTTGCGCAATGATTTTGATGACTTTCAAAGCCTCGTCCATTTTCGGAGCATTCTGAGGAATGAACGCGTACAAACCTTTGCCTTCATAGCCTTGCTCTTTCATCCATTTATTCCCTGTAAGCGGAATACCATATAGATGCTTCTCTGCGGACTTGCCTTCTTCTTTGATTTCGATAACCCCATCAGGGTAATCTGCCGGATTAATCGTGTTGTCTAATGAAACGAATCCCGCTTGGTTACTCAAGCCTTTGAACTGTTCTTCTCCCAAGATGAAGATCCCATTCCCACCAGCAGCCAGCTCGACAATCATTTTTTCCATTGAAAAAATAGGGGATGTATTCAGCTTCACAGTAGGCAATTCGCCTACCTTAGCTTTCAAGGAAACTTCCATCTTCTCTGCCGCTTCACTTGGAAAACCATTAGGTCCCATAATAAATACGGAAACATCTGCTTTCGGTCCACCACATGCAGTAAGCGCCAGCATCATGCCTAACAATACAACGAATAGCCATTTCGCCTTCATGTAAGTATTTCCCTCCGTCGTGTACTCTCTCTTATCGATAGTCGCCAGAAAAGTCGGTTTTCACCGACTTTTCTTTCCAGATGTCATATATTCATTTATTTTTTGATCCAGCATCGTGCTTAATTCAACAACTTCATCAGATGTCATTTCTCTGCCTTCCATGACCATCTGTTCCATTTTACGGCGCAATGTGTTGATCTCTTCTTCTAGTAAAGTTAGGGAATTTTGCTTCTTGGCATGTCTGGTCAGCCAACGCTGTCCGAACTCTTGCTCACGAATTTGAAATTGCTTCTGAAAGTTAGTAAGCTGATATTCCATAAAAGCCACGCTCATCCCTCCTCACTATAAGAATACCAGTTTTAATCGCCTATGAATATATGAATTTGTTACAAAAATATATTGCAAAAGTTATAATTTCCTTAAAAAATTACCAATTCTTTCTAGTGCTTCGTTAAGTTGGGAAACGCTGTAAGCATATGAGCAACGCAGGAAACCTTCCCCGCCTAATCCAAATACATCCCCAGGCACAGCAGCAACTTTTGACTCGTATAAGAGACGCTGTGCAAACTCATCGGAGGTTAATCCTGTAGCCACAATACTTGGGAACGCGTAGAATGCGCCCTGTGGTTCATGGCATTCAAGTCCTACCTCACGGAAGCCTCTAACAACCAATCGTCTCCGTTGATTGTAAGATTCGATCATGCGATCTTTCTCTTCCAATCCATTCGTCAACGCTTCATGTGCAGCTACTTGGCCCATGACTGGCGCGCACATGACCGTATACTGGTGAATCTTGGTCATCGCCGAGATTAGCTCTCGGTGACCGCAAGCATACCCCATCCGCCAGCCTGTCATGGCAAAAGCCTTGGAGAATCCGCTAACGAGAATCGTCCGATCCTGCATCCCTGGAACCGCGGCGAAACTCACATGCTTCTGACCGTACGTTAACTCTGCATAAATCTCATCGGAAATGACGATCAGATCGTGCTCTTCGACAACTTTGGCAATCGGCAGCCAGTCCTCATAAGTCATTATGCCGCCTGTTGGATTGCTTGGGTAGCAAAGAATCAAAATTTTGGAACGTGGCGTAATCGCATCACGAAGTGCCTTTTCCGTTAGCTTGAATTGATCCTTGGCGAACGTTTCGATACCAACTGGCACACCGCCACTAATGGCTGTGATTGGCGAGTAGGAAATATAACAAGGCTCCGGAATCAGAATTTCGTCCCCCGGTGTAATCAGTGAGCGCAGCGCCAAATCGATAGCCTCACTGCCGCCAACCGTCACGAGCACTTCATTCGATGGCTCATATTTGACCTTAAACGATGTATACAAATAGTTCGCAATGGCTTCGCGGAGCTCAGGGATACCAGAGTTTGGCGTATATTTGGTTCTGCCGCGCTCCAAGGAATGAACAGCAGCTTCGCGAACGTGCCATGGTGTGGAGAAATCCGGTTCACCAACACCCAGGGAGATAATATCCTCTTTGCTATTGCTTACAAGATCAAAAAATTTACGAATGCCTGAAGGCTTCATTTCACGTACAGCAGGAGCGAGGTAGTCCTGCATGGATTTTTTACTTGTTTGAATAGTCTCATCCTTGATCATACGCTACCTCTTCCTTACGGCGAAACAAGCATCCGATGATCATCTTCCTGATCTTCGAAAATAATGCCGTCTTGTTTGTATTTTTTCAAAATGAAATTTGTTTTCGTGGAAAGAACTCGATCAATCGGCGACAACTTGTTGGATACGAATGAAGCAACCTGTTTCAATGAACTTCCTTCAATCTCGACAAGTAAATCGTACGCTCCTGACATCAGATAAACCGATTTGACTTCCGGATATAAGTAGATCCGTTCCGCAATCGCATCAAACCCGCGCCCGCGCTCCGGCGTAATTTGCACTTCAATTAGGGCGGTAACCTTTTCGTCATCTACTTTGCTCCAGTTCACGACTGTCGCGTATTTGACGATGACCTTATCCGCTTCCATCTCGCTTATCGCTCGCGCAACTTCGGCCTCCGCCGTTCCTAACATGGTGGCGATCAGATCCGCGCTCCTGCGGGCGTCTTCCTTTAGTAAATCGAGAATTTTAAGCTTCAAAGTATCCATGGTTAAACCTACCTTTCTGAAATATGTTTCGTTCATCCATTCATCTTACAATGAATCACTGTCCTAATTCAATTACTGATCGAGGAAGAAAGGCAGAATATTTATATATATTTGAAAATTCCACTTCCATTGGCAAATTAAAAAGCCACTGGATGACGCTCCACGTGGCTTTCCGATTGTCTTACTTATCTCATTACTTAGTTAAAAAAGATCCATACTTAAATACCGTTCACCCGTATCTGGTGCAATACAAAGCACTCGTTTGCCTGCCCCAAGCTTCCTCGCAACCTGAATGCCTGTCCACACGGAGGCGCCAGCAGAAGGTCCGACCAGGATGCCTTCTTTGCTTGCTAGATCCCTCATCGTTTGAATCGCATCTTCATCCGACACTTGTACAATTTCATCATAGATACTTGTGTTCAAAATAGCAGGAACAAAACCTGGACTTGTTCCGACTAGCTTATGAGGTCCCGGGCTTCCACCAGAAAGTACAGGCGATCCCTTGGGTTCTACCACATATATTTGGATATTCGGCAGATGTTCCCGAAGCACTTCACCAGTCCCTGTAATCGTACCGCCCGTACCCGAGGTGGCAACGAATGCATCTAAACGCCCTTCCATTTGCTGCAAAATTTCCGGTGCCGTCGTTATTCGATGAATACTCGGATTCGCTGGATTTTCAAACTGCTGTGGAATAAAGCTGCCGGGAATTTGATCCCGCAGCTCCACAGCCTTAGCAATGGCACCTGGCATCCGCAAAGCAGCTGGCGTTAGCACAACTTCGGCACCGTAAGCCTTCAAGATATTTATGCGCTCTTTACTCATATTATCCGGCATAATCAAAATCGCTTTATAGCCCTTAGCCGCCGCGTTCATCGCAAGACCAATGCCTGTATTTCCGCTAGTAGGCTCAATAATCGTCGCACCTGGCTGAAGGAGTCCTGACTTCTCAGCCTGATCTATGAGATTCCATGCAGCCCGATCCTTCACGCTTCCGCTCGGATTGAAGTACTCCAGCTTCACATACAACTCAGCAGCTTCCGGTTCCAATAAACGGTTAATCCTCACTGCGGGGGTATCTCCGATTAGCTCTGTGATGCTGTTAACCATCTTTTTGGACAATGGTGCCCCCTCCTCATTTCACAATTCTGCTACTCACATTTTCATGTGGAAACCTAGTCCCTGTCAAGACTTGGATGCGGGCAGCTGATTTCTAATGAACACCCATGAGAAGAAGGTAGAACTTCCGATGACCAATAGCAGTACATTGATTACTAGGGGCTCCTTGCTCCATGAGATCACACAGATAAATAACAGCACGCCGCATACGCGTCCCACATTCAGTGAAAGCTCACGCAGGACAATGTATTCCTCCCGTTGCTTTGCACTCTCATCATCGGATCCAATTAAGTCAAAGACAACTGAAATCATAGGTATGGAGTACATGGGGAAAAAGAGTGCAGACCCTATCCCAAACATCAGTAAGGTACTGTATGTGATCTTCCAAAAGAAAGGCAGAATCACGAGAACAACCATAACTGACCCAATGAACATACTCATTTTGCGGAAAGATGGCCGGATGAATCGACCTGCTGCCCAGAAGCTAACCAGCGCAACGGATGACGTAATGAGAGCAAAGTTACCTAAGCTTGCTTCACTTGACGTGGATATGTATACCAGTAACCCAATCATAAAACCAAATACACCCTCGCGTACTCCTTGAAAAAGTAAGGCCAAACTTACTCGCTTCCAAGGCGTTTCAGGTTGTCTAAGTATCCGCAGCGGCAGCAGCCACTCGTAATTCCCGCTTAATTTTCTCTTTTTTAGAAAAAAACTAATTACAACGCCTAACACAAATATGCCTAGTGAAATTGAAAAGATGAGTCGATAACCTGCTCCATCACCTAGGTTGACAATGAGCAAACCTGAAATCCATGGAGCAATAATGCCCGCACCTGCGCCTAGAAGGCCAACCCAGCCATTGAATCGGTCTCGGTTGTCTGGATCCGTCACTTCAAAGTAAACGACGTTGAAGGCGATCCAGAACAAGCCTACGGAGATCCCTTGCACCAATCCTAGCCAGACGAAATAGTGGACGCTGCTCGTCCCCATCCAGAGTACCAGCATGTAGAAACACGCTGAAATGGAAACACCAATGCGCAAACAATTCATCTTGTTATGCTCTTTCACCCACTTGCCTGCTAACCAGAAGGTAATCGCCATGGTCAAATGAGTCGTTAATGTAAACCAGCCGATTAAGGTAAAATCATTTTTGGCTTTCCACAAATAAACGCCGACAAATGTACCTGATAAAGCATTCGCTCCGCCGAATAACGCATGAACAATAAGCAAAAGGATCGCTTGAGAATCCAGCTTCCCTTTGCTTTTCTTAATCGTTTGATTAATTTGCATACTCCTCCTCCTACCTTAGAGTGAATATTGGCTCTTGTTAAGCTTCCCCTTTAGAGTGAAAATATGAGGCGAATGCACGCAAAAAAACCGAATCCAACAGGACTCGGTTCCAATTCAAACGTTATTATTCCGATTTAATTCGTTCCACCATCAGTAAACGGTCGGTATCTGATAGCACTTTTTCCACCCGGAAACAGGATGGACACACATAAACATCTGTCGTGAAAGGACCTGTTAAGAAGGCACTCCCTAACGTCTTAGGAATACTAGGCGTGAAGGAAGCTTCGCTTGTCACTTCCGTTCCAGCAAGGAGCAGGAATTCATGACAATTCGAGCATTCTGGCGCTTCTTCCTGTTCATCCGTCATCTGCTGGACTTTCTCACCATATTTATCAAGCGGCTCATCGGAATCATCCCATGCCATCGATAAATCTTCGTCAGATTCAGCATATTCTTGTTCATTGAAACGCAGTTTCTGACCCGTTTGTTTGACCTTCAGATCAATACTGCGGTAATCATTCAATTCATTAAAACAGTGCGGACACTCGTCTTCAGGTCCAATCTCGGGATCCCAAACAATCTCAGTCTGGCACCACGGACACACAACTTCTTCATTGCTGCTCATTGCGAAATCCTCCACCTAATTGCATTCATGCATATTTCCATACATAATAAACCCCTGCTGCTACAAACACAAGCGCGATAGCAAACAAGGTTCCCCACAGGTATTTCATTGTTTAAGCCTCCAAGACTATGTATGATACTAAGTTACACATGCGCCAACCACATAGGATAAGGAGACAGATAGCGTTAAGGACAGGAAGCCTACGGCGCGGTTATCTTTCTTGATTTCCTCATCAATTTTGAAGTAAGGCGTAAGGAATTCAAAAATAAAGTAGGCAACCAACAACAGCACGAAGCCATAGCCAGCCCAAACGAGAGAGTGAATCATGGTGTCATTGTTTAAAATAGCAAAGCGGAACAAGTTACAAATCCCAAAAATTTTCCCACCCGTTGCCATGGCGACCGATAAATTACCTTTTTTAATTTCAGCCCAATCGTCATACTTCGTAACCATTTCAAAGATGGTAAGAAAAACAACTAGCGCGACTACTGCTACAGCAAAAAATGCAAGCGTTGATAAATACGGGTTACTTAACAAGACATCCACCTCTTCGTTCATATCATCTCCTGCCTTCCTTTACACAAGTCGAGACTTTAATTACGATTAAAGATCCCTTAATCCCTATATATGGTAGTAGAGACTGAGTATGACTCAGTCTCTCGCAGGTACAACTAGTATAACATTAGGATTGTTTTTTTTCAGCAAGCTTTGCTCTCATTGCTGCAAGCTCATCATCGATACCGCTGCTGCTTGCGCCTAACTTATCTAATTCATCGTCTAAGCTGCGGTTTTTCGCACGAATTTCACCGCTTGCTTGCGCTTCAGCTTCCATTTGAAGAACCTTCTCGCTCATACGATCGAAGCCTTTCGCAGCGTTATCCGTACCAAAGCCAGACATCGCTTGGTTGATTTGTTTTTGTGCTTTCGCAGTTTCAGCACGAGCAATTAACAAATCCTTTTTGTTCTTCATTTTTGTGAATTCGTCTTTCATCTCCGTCAATTGCGCTCGAAGCTGATCCGCATTTGTTTTGGCAAGATCATATTGACGTTTCAATTCATCGTAACGAGCAGTGTGCTCTTTCTTATCTTCCAGTGCGCGGCGGGCTAAATCTTCATTCCCTGCTTCAAGGGCTTTCATCGCTTGTTCTGTACGCTTTGTTACCATTTCTTCGGACTCTTCAAATTGCAATTTGAATTTCTTCTCAATCGCAATTTGCTTCGCTACTGCAGCTTCTGCTTCCATGATATCTTCTTCCATGTCACGCAAAAATTGATTTAACATTTTGACAGGATCTTCTGCCTTATCCAATAAATCATTGATTGAAGCCATAGTCATATCACGAAGTCTTTTGAAAATTCCCATCTAAAATTCCTCCTAAGGTTTATTACTCTTTTATACTTATTCCATACGTAACACCAAAGAATGAGTTTCAAAAAGATAGAAAAATTTAAAACTTATTTCAATTCGACGACGGTAACCCCAGCTCCGCCTTCATTGTAATTGCCCATGCGATAGCTTTTTACGTGCTTATGTCGACGCAAATAGTCCTGCATCCCCGTCCGCAGCACACCTGTCCCTTTGCCATGGATTAAATACACCTGCCCAAAATTACTCAAGAAAGACTCATCCAAGAATCGATCAGCCTCGATCATAGCTTCCTCCATGTTCATGCCGCGCATATCCAATTCCATTTTGACATTATCATCGCGCGTGCGCTTTACTATAGTTGCCGTTTTCTGTGGCTGCTTGGGTTGAGGAGCATTGCCTGTTTTCTCCAAATTGGATATCTGCACCTTCATTTTCATAATCCCCAACTGAACATTTGCTTCCGTTGTTCCTACCAGTTCGACAACGTGCCCCTTTTGTCCCAGTGAGATGACGCGTACTTCATCTCCTGCTTCAATCTGCTCAGGGCGCTTCTTCAATGCGCGGACTTGTTTGCTGCGCAGCTCTGGCGTCGCTTGATCTAGACGCCGCTTCGCTTCCACCAGACGGTGATCCTTAACCCCACCGGCTTCCTCTTGTGCCATACGGCGCAAATCGGCAATCACTTCGTCCGCTTCGCGACGAGCTTTGAGAACAGCCTCACGTGCGTCTCGTTCTGCTTTTTCGAGCAGCTTATCGCGCTGCTCGTCGAATTTCAGCTGTTGAGCCTCCAGCGATTTGCGCATCGCTTCCGCTTCTTTACGCAGCTCTTCAGCAGCGTATCGCTCCGATTCAGCAATCAGACGATTCTCCTCGAGAGAAGCGATCATGGATTCTACGCGCTGATCTTCCTCACCTACTTGGGTGCGAGCATGCTCAATAATACGTCGGGATAATCCAAGCCGCTCCGCAATCGCGAACGCGTTACTCCGCCCAGGTACACCGACTAATAAGCGATAAGTTGGGCTAAGCGTTTGGATATCGAACTCCATACTCGCGTTAATCGTACCTTGCTTTTGATAAGCATACGCCTTCAGCTCGGAATAATGCGTTGTTGCAATGATGCGGCAACCAATTTGATGAATGTAATCCAAAATCGAGATCGCCAATGCAGATCCTTCTGCAGGATCCGTACCCGCGCCTAACTCATCAAGCAATACTAAGCTCTTAGGCGTCATATCCCGTAAAATGCTAATGATATTCGTCATATGACTAGAAAAAGTACTCAAGTTTTGTTCAATACTTTGTTCATCGCCAATATCAGCGTAGATAGCATCAAATACACACAATTGCGTGCCTTCCTCGGCAGGAACAAACAAACCTGACATCGCCATTAAACTAAGAAGACCTACGGTTTTAAGAGAAACCGTCTTACCACCAGTGTTCGGACCCGTTACAATAATTTGCGAGTAGTCGTTGCCTAGCTCCAAATCAAGAGGTACTACGGTATCGGCAGCAATTAGCGGGTGTCTTCCTTTTTTAATTTTGATAAAGCCTCGGTCATTCAATCTTGGCATAGTTGCTTTTAACTCTCGGGCTAAGCCCGCTTTGGCAAACGTAAAATCAAGCTCTGCCAACTGATCAACATCCAAAACAAGCACTTCCACTTGTTCCGCAACAAGCTCAGTCAATGCTCGCAAAATTTTCTCAATTTCAGCTTCTTCTTTAAATTTGAGCTCACGAATTTTATTATTTAATTGCACGATGGCATCTGGTTCTATATAAAGTGTTGCACCAGAAGCAGATTGATCATGAATCATTCCGCCAAAGCTGGAACGGTATTCCGATTTCACTGGGATTACGAAACGGTCATTCCGAATCGTAATGAGCACATCTTGAAGCATCTTCTGGACAGAAGAATTACGGATCATCTGTTCCAGTCTCTCACGAACCCTTCCTTCACCTGTGCGAAGCTCACTTCGAACTCGCCCTAGTTCAGGACTTGCTCCATCAACAACAACCGCATTTTCATCAATGCAGCTATTAATTTTATCTTCTAATTGTTTGTTCTCGGTCAACAATTCCACTTGCGACTTCAGCATCGGAATTGCATATTCCTCATGAACAGCGAGAACAAATCTCTTTAATCTGCGAGTTCCAAACATCGTCGTTGAAATATCCAGTAATTCAGTTGGATTCAACATCCCGCCAATACGAGCCCTATGAAGTGGTGCGCGGATATCTCTGATCCCACCGAATGGGGCATTTCCTTTTAAGCGCTCTACATTTACGGCCTCATCCGTGGCTTGCAAGCGTAACTTAACGAGTTCAAAATCCCCTTTGGGCTCGAGCTTCTCTGCCGCTTCTTTGCCAAGTGATGTCGACGCATGATGAGCTACTTTATGTAAAATCTTCTGATATTCTAATGTTTTTATTATTTTCGGATTCAAAGTTCCCAACCTCTTTTCTCTACCCTATATTATAAACCAATTTGAACCTGATTAGCTACGGAGACAATGATTATATGGAAGATTCTGTCCACCATAAATATCACAATTTTGGATACACTAAGTTGTGCATCTACTCCTCTGCCAAAGGAAATTGCAAATCGTCACTATCAAAGCAATTGCGTCAAAAAATCGCTTCTTGTCAATGGATGCTATTCCATGACAGAAAGAAGGAGGTTCACGGGACATGCATCTTCTTGGACATCTGGTAAGGTTTATTGTTTCAGCTTTGGTTTTAATGTTTGTAAGCTGGCTAGTCCCAGGGTTTAAGGTCGGTGGTTTTTGGAGTGCCTTTTTCTTGGCGCTGGTCATCGCGATCGCGGCTTGGATCATTGAAGGGATCTTCGGTAAACAAATCACTCCGTTTGGCAGAGGTATCGTAGGGTTTATTGTGAGCGCACTAGTCATTTGGGCCGCTCAATTTGTTGTAACCAATGTGTCTACGAGCATGATAGGTGCTATTTTAGCTGCTTTAGTCATTGGGATCATCGACTTATTCATTCCAGTGAAAACCCCTTTCGAACAAGGGATCACGGGCAGAGAAGACCGTCGATAAACCTGTCAGTTTCGATAACTGATAGCCAAGGTAAAGCCCAAAAAAGATCGGCCTGCAGCGTTCTTACTCGCCGGGCCGATCTTTTCTATGTGTATTCACCAGTTTGTCACTGTAATTTGGAAAAAGGTCGTGTACAATAATGAGGATATCATTATGTATACGGAGGGGTACCCATGAAAAAACTAACTATTCTTATGATGGGACTAGCAGTCATTATCGCCATCACAGCATGTGGAAACAAAGACTCCAAAACAACAGAAGCAACAACTACACCAGCAGCGTCTGCACAAACTACTACAGCGCCAGCCGCGTCAACGACAGCTGCTGCTTCACCAGCTGCGACAACGAAAGCCGCAACAGGTGGACAACAAGTCGTCTTAAAAGCTACAAATTTTCAATTTGATAAGACTGAATATCGCGTCAAAAAAGGTGAAGCAGTCACAATTACACTTGATAATTCCCAAGGTGTTCACGGCGCTGCCATTAAAGAATTTAACATTAACCTCAACAACGGTAATAAAACCGTTACCTTTACACCAGATAAAACAGGTTCATTCCCAATTAACTGCTCCATCATGTGCGGAAATGGCCATGCTAATATGAAAACAACACTAATTGTTGAATAATTTATATTTTTGCTTAGAAAAGCTTTATCACGAGTTTGGTGATAAGGCTTTTTTCATATTCAATTGGCTTCATTGCTGTCAGACAACCTGAAAATATCTCAAAAAGTAGGGATATAAATACACTGAGAAGAATGCATCCATCCATTTTCGAAACATTTCTTGTTCGGCATATCTTACGTTTCGAGTAGTCTTAAACAGAAACGTAGCTAAAATACTCGTATACTTCTTCGTTTTGACGCTTTTCACTTCGCTCTGCTGCTCTTCAATTGTTTCCTCCATGGACCTTTGCATTGGTTTTTCAGAATTTTTGCTACCCATACGTGCGTATTGCTTATGCAAAGCTAGTTGAAGCTTTTCTAATATCAACTTAGCTGTTCGATAATTCACACCAAGCAAATTTGCAAACGATGGAATTGAATAGGTCATTTCATCTAGAATCAACACTCGAATGGCTTTGAACCAGAGTAATAAAGGTAACTTTGACTTATGCATAACGGTACCAGCTGTTATCGATATTTGTGTACGGCATTTCTTGCATTCTAGCAAGCTGCGCGTTTTCACTTTATAAAATGAATCATGGTCGCATCTTGGACAAAAGAACCCATTAGCCCAACGGCTTTTCATTAAGAACTTCTCACAATCTTCCTCTGTTTGAAAAGTATTGTTGATCGAGCCTATAAGATGCATTTCCATAATCAGATCCACCTCACAAATAGAACTTGTGTTCCTATAATTTATTATATCGAACATTTGTTTCCATGTAAAGAAAAATATGTTTATTTGGGCGTGGACATATCGACGTTATTATTTTCTGAGATAACTACAATTAACTTTGCGAATCGTTCGTTACATGCTGCAACATCTACTTGCTTGTCTAAGTAATAGAAAAGGAAGTCGTAATTAATCCCTGTGAGGGCTAACTCTTGCACCCTAGAACAATCAACTGTGATTATCAGTGGTTTAGCCTTTTATGTAAGTACTTAAATTATAGTAGCTAATGCTGGCTGGAGCTCGCGAGAAGCTACTTTTGACTTTTTGAGAGTAAGAACATCTGAGGGAGGGGGACACAGCAAGAGTACTTAATAGGCCTCTGTAATTACGGAAAAGGGGTTCAACGGGGCTGACTGGGCATGTGATTTACTACCGTAAATGAGGAACTATTTTTGCAATAAGTAAGAACTCCACTGGTCGGAGCTGATAACTATGGGAATTGTAGATACTTCAGAAAAATTGTTTTGCGACATATTTGCCCCAGCCGCGCCCACGCCTACAAACGTTAAGTCATCAAACTCGCGCAAAAATAAATAAAAAACTACCGCTTCTATTCGAAAGGCGGTAGTTTCTATAAGGATATTCCTTGTTTCCACATGTCATGAAGTTTACCTGCTACCTGCGGCAGCTCGTTAATTAAGTAAGGAGCAAGGGAGGAGCTTGCTAATAGTTTCTGAGGGCCATCGGAAGGAATGATGGTCATCACATTAACTGCAATTACAATAATAAGCAGCGCTTCTGCAAACCCCAATAATGCGCCACTCCAACGGTTCATCGCATTGAGTCCTGGCGTTTTGGCAAGAATATTCAAGGCTCTGCCAATGATCACAAGTGCGAGCTTTACACCGAAGAATAGAAGCGCAAAGGCAATGGCATTTAAGATATAAGTATCTAAATTGAGGCCTTTAACGATGAATTCATATTTCTGATAATTTTGATACGTTGGCAGTGATATTGCGTTTTTAAGTAAGGGAGCAAGGTCCTTGTAAAAATAAAAGGCAACAAGATAGGCAAGGATCATGCCCGAAATGGAAACGATTTGAGCGATAAATCCCCTAAAGTATCCAATGAGCAACCCTAAAGCTATAACCGACATCAAGACGTAGTCTAGTGTATTCAGTGTCACTTAGGGCTACCCGACTGTGCTATCAGCTTCTACAAGCTCGATCCATTCGTTGTATTCAATTTGCAGCTTGGCATACTCTTCACGCAATTTCCTGTATTCTTCTTTGACAGCCTGCAGCTCCTCTTGGTGAGCTTCGTCGTTCATGCTCATCTGAAGAAGTTCTTCTTTTTCCTGTTGAGCTTGGGATAAAATAAGTTCTTTCTCTTCTTCAAACTGTTGTGTACGTGTATCTCGCTCAGCTTGCATTTGTGCAAGCAGTTCTTCAATTTTACCTTGATAGTGCTGAATGATGGATGCTTTCTGTTCCTCAAGCTGCTGCATGAACGTTGACTGTTGTTCTTGAACTTTAGCCTCTTCCTCTTCCTGGTAAAGCAATGCTAGTGAGTCGATATCCTCTTGATGTGTACTAGCTGCTACCTGAAGCTCGGCCTGATGCTTCTGTTTAATGGCATGAATATCAGCATGATGACCACGTACGATGGCTGCGATTTCATTATGATGCTTCATCGTATTAGACGATACTTCGTCATGATGCTGCTCAGAGAGCGATTCCAATTCGTTTTGATGCTTCTCTGAAATTGAGCTCAATTCGTTATTGTGCTTTTCTGAAAAAGCATGCAATTCGTTTTGATGATTTGCTGAAATCGTATTCAGTTCCCTTTGGTGGTTCTCTGAAATAGCGTTCAGTTCCTTTTGACGGTTATGTGTAATCATTGCGATCTCATTTTGATGACTCTCTGTCAAGGAAGCAATCTCGAAATGGTGCTCATCAGTTTGATGGGCTATTTCGTTTTGAAGCTTCTCTGAGATGGCTTGAATCTCAGTTTGGTATTCATCCGAAATCGTCTCAATTTCATTTAGATGACTATCAGAGATAGCAATTAATTCTGCTTGGTGTTCTTCCTTCATGAGCGCAATTGCAGCTTGATGGTCCTCTACCAATAGAGCAATTGCAATTTGATGCTCCTCTGCCAACAAGGAAATTGCAGATTCATGCTCGCTTTTAAGGTTCACTATTGCGTCTTGATGCTCTTTTCTCAAGGAAGCAAGTTGGGATTGGTGCTCACGTGTCATGGAGGCTTGTGCCTCTTGATGTTGCTTGGTTATGGATTCGATTTGCGACTGGTACTGCTTATGGATGCCGGCGATATCAGAACCACTTTGCTTAGAAGCTAGCGCCAGTTCTTCTTGATGCTGAAGATCCGCACTTTCTTTGTCTTGAATGTGTAATTGGATAAGCGAGTTTTTCTCTTCTTGCAGTTGGTGGTGCAGACTTTCATTTTCTTTGCGATGCGTTTCCGCAATGGCAGCCAATTCTGCCTTATGATGTTCAGTCAATTTCAAAAGCTGTTGCGATTTCTGTTGTTGCGCCTGCTCGAGCTGTTGTTTACTCTGTTGATGCTGTTGTTTTTCTTGATCTAGTAATTGTTTTACTTGCAGGTTTTGTCGCTTTTCCTGGTCTAGCTGCTGCTTAAATTGATCAATCTGTTTATTCACTTGATCTTGTTGTTGTTTTGCTTGATCTATTTGTTGTTTGGCCTGAATTTGCTGTTGTTTAGACTGGTCCAGCTGCTGCGTGGCTTGATCTAACTGTTGCTTGGTCTGAACTAAGTGTTGTTTCCCTACTTCAACCTGCTGTTTCATTTGCAGCATTTGCTGATTGGTTTGCTCTTGTTCTTGTCTGACCTTTTGAATTTCAATTTTATGTTGTTTCTCTTGTTCTGTGATTTGTTGAAGTTTCCCGGTTTGCTCAGCAAGAAGGGCTTGATTCTTGTCATCCTCTTGTTTCAATTCCGTATAGCGGCTAGTTAGCTTCTCGTAGGCGATTTTCGTCGCTTCCTGCTCTTTTTGCACTTTACTAAGCTCTTCCAAAATTTCATTCATTCGGAAGCACTCGTCCGCCATATTCACCGCGGCCAACACAGCGATTCGCTGAGAATCCAAGCGAGGATATCCTTTGGCAATGCGAAACATTTGGTCGTTAACATATTCAGCAACTCGCTTCATATGATTCGTGCTTGTATCCGCTTTGAGCTTATATTGGTGTCCATATATATCAACAGTAATTCTTGTTTTATCTTCTATAGTCAATTTTAAATCCTCCCTTAAAATGAAAGGCTGGTCCTATCGAGAATAATTTCGATAAGACCAGCCTATATTCCTGCAACCTATAAGGAAAGTTACACTATTTTCTTAACTCAGCCTCAAATTGTTGTTCAAGTGTTGCTACAACTTTGGCATGGAGTTCAGTTACTTCTTCATCAAGCAAAGTTCTGTCCGCGTGACGGTACACGAGTGCGATCGCTACGCTTTTCCGACCAGCTCCAAGACGCTCTCCCGTATAGATGTCGAATACTTGAATGGATTCCAACAATTCCCCTGCAACTTCGGCAATGGCTTGCTCCATAAGTCCAACAGGTACGCTTGCATTCACCACAACGGCAATGTCACGTCCGATAGACGGGTAGCGCGGCAATAATTTATATACGATCTCATCGCTAGCGGCTTCCAAGATCGGAGATAGTTCTACTTCAAGCACGTAGGTATCATCCAAATCACGTTGTTGTTGCGCAGTTGGGTGCAATTGACCAACGCGGCCAATAACCTTCGAACCTTCAGCGGAAGCAAGTAAGATTTCAGCAGTACGACCTGGGTGGAAGCCTTCTGGTGCTGCTGAAGTGTACGTAAGCCCCTTAATGCCTAGGTACCCAACTAAACGATCGAAAATCCCTTTGATGTCATAGAAATCAACTGCGTCGGACTTCTGAGCCCAATGTGCTTGACGGCGTTTGCCTGTCAACACGATGGACAGCAATAGCTTTTCTTGCGGCAGAGCCGTAAGTGCTGCTTCGTCAGTAATGAACGCTTTGCCAATTTCGAAAATGGCGACATCATCCATCGTACGATTGCGATTATAGCTAACAACATCAAGTAAATGCGGTACTAAACTGGTACGCAGCTGGCTGCGGTCTTCGCTCATCGGCATCGCGAGTGAGATCGGTTGTGCAGCAGGGTAAAGGCCAGGAATTGCATCCACTTGTGATTGCGGATTCACTTCCGCGCCTGCAACACCGTGTGAGCGAGGGTTGGTGAAGGAATACGTAATCACTTCATTCAAACCGCTTTGTGTCAGGACATTCCGTGTAATGCGGCGGATGGATTGCTCTTTGGACAATGACCCTGGCGTCGTAACGCCGGTCATCAAGGTCGTCGGGATGTTATCATAGCCGAAGAGACGTGCCACTTCTTCGATCAAATCGACATCACGCGTAATGTCGCCGCGGCGGCTCGGCACATGCACGAGCAGCTTACCTTCGCCAGCTTGCTCGAATGTGAAATGCAAGCGCGAAAGGATTTGACCCATCTCGGCCAAGGATAGCGCTGTGCCGAGATAGTTATTCACGCGGTCAGCCGCAAGTTCGATGCTGACCGACTTGTGTGTACCGTTAGCGGCTTCTACGATGCCGTCAGCGACTTTACCGCCTGCGTATTGCGCGATCAGCGCAGCAGCACGGTTCAGAGCCGGAAGTACCGCTTCCGGGTTCACTTCTTTCTCGAAGCGAAGGCTTGCTTCCGAGCGAAGGCCTAGCTGACGCGATGTGCGGCGCACAGAGCTGCCAGCGAACTTCGCGGATTCCAGAAGGATTCGCGACGTTCCCTCAGTCACTTCAGAGTTAGCGCCGCCCATAACACCAGCGATCGCAACAGGCTTTGTGCCGTCCGTGACGAGCAGCATGTGCGGCTCAAGGGTACGTTCCACTTCGTCAAGTGTAACGAGCTTCTCGCCAGCTTCAGCGAGTCGTACGTCGATGTGTCCGTTATTCAACTGCTCCGCGTCGAACGCGTGAAGCGGCTGGCCGTACTCCAACATCACGAAGTTCGTGATGTCGACGATGTTGTTAATAGGGCGGATGCCCGCAGCCATCAAACGGTTTTGGATCCACAGCGGAGAAGTGCCCACGCGTACGCCTTCGATCAGGCGAGCCGCGTAATGCGTGCACTGCTCTGTCGCTGTGATCTTTACACTGATGCGGTCCGAAGCCTTCACGCCGGCAGCTCCTGCCGCTTGCAGCGCAGCTTCCGCATCTGGCAGTTTAATCTCGCGGCCAAGGATTGCCGCGATCTCGTAAGCAGCTCCGAGCATGCTCAAGCAATCGGAGCGGTTTGGCGTCAAGTCAAGCTCCATGACTTTGTCGCTAATCGCCAATACATCTAGAATAGATTGACCAATTTCCGTATCCTCAGGCAATACTAAGATTCCTTCTTGGATTTCCTTCGGAAGCAATTTATCGTTCAAGCCAAGCTCTTTAGCGGAGCAGATCATCCCTTGGGATTCTACGCCGCGCAGCTTAGCGCGTTTAATTTCCAGTCCGCCTGGAAGGACGGCACCGATCATTGCGACAGGAACCTTTTGTCCAGCATCAATATTTTTAGCGCCGCATACGATTTGCAAGTCTTCGCCTTGCCCTGCGTCAATTACACAAACACTAAGTTTATCAGCGTCTGGGTGCTTCTCACGGGACTTCACGAATCCAACAACTACATTTGAAACACCTTTATTACGATCCTCGACGATATCCACTTCGATACCGCTGCGGGTTAATTTTTCAGCTAATTCCTCGGCTGTGAAGCCTGTTACATCCACGTATTCGGATAACCATTGATATGAAACATTCATGCTTATACCCTCCTTTTCCTATTGCTTACACATGTAAAAATTGCTTTAAGAAACGTAAATCATTCGTATAGAAATGGCGAATGTCCTCGATACCATATTTCAACATAGCGATACGCTCAACGCCCATGCCAAATGCGAAGCCTGTGTACTCTTTTGGATCGTAGCCACCCATTTCGAGAACTCGCGGATGTACCATACCTGCTCCGAGAATCTCCAACCAACCTGTTTGTTTACATGTACGACAGCCTTCACCGCCACACATCGCACAGCTCACATCGACTTCAACACTTGGTTCTGTGAACGGGAAGAAGCTTGGACGCATGCGAATTTTCGTCGCTGGGCCATACATTTCTTGTACAAATTGCAGCAATGTGCCTTTGAGATCACTCATCCGCACGTTGCGGTCAATGACCAGACCTTCGATTTGTTGGAACATGTGAGAGTGAGTCGCATCATCGTCATCGCGGCGGTATACTTTGCCTGGGCAGATGATTTTGATCGGAACTTCACCTTTGCGCTTCTCCATTGTTCTTACTTGAACAGGGGATGTCTGTGTGCGCATCAAGATTTCTTCTGTAACATAGAAGGAATCCTGCATATCACGAGCTGGGTGATCCTTCGGCAGGTTCAAAGCTTCGAAGTTGTAATAGTCTTGCTCAACCTCTGGTCCCTCAGCAACTGTGTAACCCATTCCGATGAAAATGTCTTCAATCTCTTGAATGACTTTACTCAGAGGATGTACAGCACCTTGCTGGGAAGGACGTCCTGGCAACGTTACGTCGATCATTTCAGCACGAAGTCTGTTCTCAGTTTCTTGCTTCGTGTAAGCTGCTTGTTTCTCTTCAATTACAGACTCAATTGCTGCGCGAACATCATTCGCCACTTGGCCGATAACCGGTCTTTCTTCTGCGCTTAACGCGCCCATGCCGCGAAGCACCTCGGTTAACGGGCCTTTTTTACCTAAGTATTTAACTCGTAAATCGTTCAATTCCTGCTGACTTCCTACGCCGCTAAGCTCCTGCAGTGCTTCCTGCTTCAAAGCCTCTAACCGCTCTTTCATCGAAATCCCTCCTGAATTAGGCCTCTGAATCGCCCTTTATGAAAACACAAAAAAGACTTTCCGCTCCCTCGCAAGGGACGAAAAGCCGTGGTACCACCCTAATTAGATTCGTCTATGTACAAATGCCAAATAAACGAGTCTCACTTCATTCCAGATAACGGACGATGTGTCCGGTTCCCCCTAATGAGAAGTGATCAAACTTCCGTTCAAAGGACTGCTCGGGAGCGAACTTCCGCAGCCTGATTCTCGGGGCCAGCTCTCAATCATTGGCTTTCCCTCCCTGTCAAGAAGCACTGCATACTCTTCTCCGTCAAAGCATTTCCACGTATATGTACCAGTTATTATATGCAAGATACAAAGGATATGCAAGTACATCCAACCTTCTTTTCTGAAAGTTTTCAGAAATATCCCATTGACTTCATTCTTCGACAGGTATATATTTTACTTAAATAGTTTAAATGTTATTTAATTTAATTATTATATCATTTAATTATTAGACAATTCTAATAATTTTGTTAGGAGGTAATGGCTTGGAAGATGAATTGACAGCCTACACCAATCGCTTCCGCACAACATTTGAGCTGGCTCACCGTAAGATTTCGCAAAGTGTCCTCAGTGAACTCAATTCAGAGTTAACAGCTCCTCAGTTATTCATGTTAGCGATGATTGCCAAGGAGAACACACCGAAGCAATCCCATCTTGCTGATAAATTAGGCGTTAAGCCAAGTGCAATCACCGTGATGATTGATCGACTTGTCCAAAGCGGGCATGTTATACGTAAACATCATGAAACAGATCGACGTATTGTTCTGGTCGAAAATACCGCAGAAGGTGCCGCGGTCCTTGCTAAGGCCCATGAAGTTCAAAAGAAAGTGATAGCACGTGGTTTATCACAGCTTCCTCCAGATGAACTTCATATTTTCGTAAATGCATTCGAAAAATTTACTTCATTTTATTAATTTACACTTCAAAGGAGTGGTCACACATGGAAAACATTCAAAAAGCAGCGCCCAAGGATATCTCCGAAGCCGCTGCACCTGAGCTCAAAAATAGGGGGCTCCTACTCACCGGATTGATCATTGCCATGCTTTTCGGAGCCTTGGACGGTACGATCGTAGGTACAGCAATGCCGCGTATCGTCGGTGAATTCGGTGGACTCGGACTAATGACATGGTTAACAACTGCCTACATGTTAACATCAACCGTCGTCGTGCCCATCGCGGGTAAACTGGCTGACTTAATTGGCCGCCGCGTCATTTATGTAACAGGACTTATCATCTTCATCGTTGCCTCTGCGCTATGTGGTATGTCTCAGAACATGACTGAACTCATTTTGTTCCGTGGTCTGCAAGGTCTTGGCGGTGGTATCATGATGCCAATGGCGATGATTATCATCGGGGATTTATTTACAGGTAAACAACGTGCCAAATGGCAAGGGGTTTTCGGAGCGATCTTCGGTTTATCCTCTGTTATCGGGCCGCAAGTTGGCGGATGGATCGTAGATGCTTGGGACTGGCGTTGGGTGTTCTACATCAATCTACCTGTTGGTATCTTAGCTGTTGTTTTGATCGCTATTGCTTTACCGAAACATAAATCAGTAGGAAAAGTGAAATTCGATATTCCAGGTATTGTTACCATGATCGTCGGTGTTGTGAGCTTACTTCTTGCTCTTACGTTTGGCGGTAGTGAATACGCTTGGGGTTCTTGGCAAATCATTGGTCTCTTTGTACTTGCTGTAGTGTCCTTAACTGCCTTCATCTTTATTGAAAGTAAGGCGGCAGAACCGATTCTTCCTGTTCGTTTATTTAAGAATAGAACCTTCTCCACTATTAACGGTGTCGGCTTCCTAATGGCCGTTGGTATGTTCGGCGCGATTATGTTCGTTCCTCTATTCATGCAAGGTATTGTCGGTATTAGTGCCTCGGCATCTGGAACGGTCATGACACCACTGATGATTACGATGATTATTGCCAGCGTCGTTTCTGGTCAATTCATTGCCAAAATCGGTGTTCGCAAGCAAATGCTCATTGGTATGATTGTGATGGCTGTGGGCTTCTTGTTCCTTAGCACAATGGGAATCTCAACAACCAAGTTGATCGCTTCCAGTTACATGATTCTGCTTGGGTTAGGTATGGGGCTTGTTATGCCAATTCTTACGCTTGCTCTACAAGAAAGCTTCCCGAAATCAGAGCTAGGGGTTGTAACATCTTCCAGCCAATTCTTCCGTCAAATCGGTGGTACGTTCGGGATGACGATTCTCGGTGCCATTATGAATCATAAATCAACCGTATTGCTTGAGAGAGATTTAGAGCCTGTCGTGAAGCAGCTGCCCGCGGAAGCAAGTGAGCTAGCTAATTCGATGACCGATATGATTCATACGAATCCGCAAGCCTTATATTCATCCCTATTGGTGCCAGAATCCTTAGCTAAAATGCCAAAAGAATTCGTTGAGCACATGGTGCCTTTGCTTAAAAATGCGCTAGTTACTTCCCTTCATCAAGTATTCATTTATGGCTTAGTGTTTGTCCTCCTCGGTGCGATTCTTACGCTTTTCGTTGGGAACATCAAGCTTTCTGACCGTAAATCGAAGAAAAATGAAGACGGTGAAGATGAGAACCAAGTAACACCTCATCTCGCTTAATTCATGACAAAAGCTCCCTTCCTCTGACGAGGTTGGGAGCTTCTTTATTTATGAGCTGTTACTCAATGGTACCGATATGATTAAGTGGGAAAATACGAAATACGGCTTTGCCGATAATATCTTTTTCTGCTACAAAAGGTGTCGTCGGCCACAGATGAGAATCATAACTGTCGTTGCGATTATCTCCGAGGAAGAAATACTTCCCTTCGGGCACATTAACCTGATGGTACGTGTATGTCATAGGCGCTTGGATATAAGGCTCATCGACTTTGGCTCCATTGCGATATAAAGCACCGTCTTTGATCTCTATGGTATCGCCAGGAAGTCCTATCAGACGCTTCACATAGCGGTCCTCATTCCCCTCAAGCGGCGGCCAAAACACAACAATATCGCCGAATTCAAAGTCGGTTAATGGCTTCATTTTCTCAACAATCAGCTCATCTTGTAATTGTATCGTAGGCAGCATGGACCCGGTTGGTACTGTCATTGCTTGTGCAACATAGGTATTGACGACAAGCGCAATAATGACCGCGAATGCGAGCGTAGGTACCCATTCTTTTAATAGGCTTAGTACATACTTTTTGATCAATCGAACCAACTTCCTTTCATCTTGAATCATTCCTACTTTACACCGTAACCCATTTATGGAAAGCTTACATTAAAACAAAATAAAATGTTGTTGTATAATGAATTTGGATACCCTATTGAAGGAGAGTGTGCTGTATGAAATATCGTAGACTTGGCAAAACGGACCTGAAAGTTTCCATCGTTGGTGTTGGCACTTGGCAATTTGGCGGTGAGTGGGGATTAAACTATACGCAAGATGAGGCTGATGCGATTCTAGATCAAGCGGCTGAGCTTGGTATCAACTTGATTGATACGGCTGAGTGCTATGGCGATCACCTCTCCGAGTCATTTATCGGTAATTATTTATCCCGCCGCGATCGTGATAAGTGGGTCGTAGCAACGAAATTCGGCCATCATTTCCATGATTTATTCACACGGACTGATGAGTTTAGTGCTGAATCCGTCATCAAACAGCTTGATGCTTCATTACAAGCTTTACATACGGACTATATTGACTTATACCAATTCCATTCCGGACCTGATGCTTTATTCGATAATGACGATCTATGGACAACGCTTGATAAACAAGTACAAGCTGGCAAAATCCGTCACTTGGGTACCTCCATCGGCAGCAATGCCAATATCCATCAAACCGCAGCCTCCACGAAGGTGAATGCCAAAGCGATTCAGGTAGTCTACAATCGGTTGGATCGTGCTCCAGAAGAGCTCGTGTTCCAGTCTTGTATCGATCAGGATCTTGGGGTACTCGCGCGAGTACCGCTGGCTAGTGGTTATTTGAGCGGAAAATATAAACCAGGTGCTGTATTCAGCAATACGGATGTGCGCCATCGTCACGATGCTGAAAGCGTTAGACTCAAGCTAGAAGAAGCCCAGCGCATTCAGCAAAATGAAGTGCCAGAGGGCATGGATATGGCGAAATGGGCATTAGCATGGTGCTTGAAGCATGATGCCGTCACTTCTGTTATTCCAGGCTGCAAAAACCCTGAGCAAGTGATCGCAAATGCAGCAGCAACGGAGCTTATCAGCGACAATCATCCGCAAGCTTGGAAAGCCTAGAGAAGAGGAAGGACTGACTTTGCGAATGCCTCACCAACAGCACGATGAAACCTGGAAGAAGCTTCAATCACACATCGACGAATGGGTTGCTGTAAGTAAAACACATACATCGGAAGGTCATGTTGCTTCCTATATCCCTGAATTAGCAAACGCTTCTGGGGATATTCTCGGTATTTGCATCATGGATAGCGAAGGGCAAACCACAACCTCTGGAGATTCTGACTTTCGCTTCACCTTGCAAAGCATTTCGAAAGTGTTTTCACTAATTCTAGCGCTCATGGATAACGGCGAGGACATTGTATTCTCAAAAGTGGGGATGGAGCCGACAGGTGATGACTTCAACTCCATGTTGAAGCTCGAACTTATCGAGCCAGGCATCCCTTTTAATCCGCTTATCAATGCAGGAGCGATTGCTATATCCTCCTTAATTGCGGGTAACAGCACGGATGAACAGGTCGATCGAATCCTTCATTTCTTCAGGGATATTGCCGATAATCCAGCGCTTGCTATCAATCAAAACGTCTTCAAATCCGAGTCCGATACGGCTCACCGCAATCGCTCCTTAGCCTATTTTCTCAAGGATAACGGCGTTCTGGACAAAGAAGTGGACGATGTCCTTCGCGTATACTTTAGTCATTGTTCCGTTGAGGTCAATTGTACGGATCTGGCTAGAATGGCTCTCGTTCTCGCTCATAACGGCGTAGATCCGATTCGCAAGCAACGCCTCATTCCGCGGCGCTTCGTGCAAATTGCCAAGACCTTCATGTTTACCTGTGGGATGTACAATGCCTCTGGCGAATTTGCCATGAACGTCGGGCTGCCTGCGAAGAGCGGCGTGTCCGGCAGCATCCTGACGATGGTGCCTGGACAGTACGGTATCGGCCTTGTAGGGCCTGCTCTGAACCGCAAGGGCAACAGTACAGCTGGTGTACATCTCCTTGGCATTCTCTCGCAAGAATTTGACTGGAGCTTGTTTTAATCAAAAGAACCTTCCCTTATGACTGTCTTTCAGTCGAGGGGAAGGTTCTTTTTGATAATGCATATACCCTTATTGCATCGATTGCTTGATACGCTGGAGGGCTTCGATCAGCTCATCCACTTCATGCTCATTCAATCGGATCGTTACATAGTTCGGTGAAATGCCTCCATCATTGATTTCAATTAGAGCGGAATCATCTTTGTCATCAAGCTTGACTGACAGATGGTCTTTATCTAGAATTTGAACCCAAGCCATGGTCACCCTCCTCGCTGCACGGATCAGCCTATTAAAGGTCTAATACACAATAAAGTCTTTGGTATACACCGTTTCATTATCTTCTCTATCCATAACGCGCATTTCTAACTCCCATTTCCCTCTAAACGGCAGATATGGACCTTCGGATTTATAGCTAAATTTGGCAAAACCGTAGGATTCCTCTTCCTTACTATCCGTGTATAGCGTTAACGGAACAGAAATCGGCGCAATTTCCTCATCATCTTTGTTGTGCAAAATCAAAAGAACCTGCTTCGGTTGGCCTGACTTCTCAGGCAGCCAAACTTTTGCGACGAACGTATTATTGCCGGGGATTTTGGGCGTAATATCCACCGAAACGTGGACCTTCTCACCCATCTGATGCCACTGAAGCGGCTCGTTAGCCGGAATCGGCGCCATATAAGTAAGCAGCCCGACAAGGACAACAATGACGACCATGAGTGACAGATCCAGCTTCACCCAGACGATCGATTGATTCACTTTTTTCCTGCGAAGGAACAGTCGAATTACGAAACCAATGAGTGCAACAAGCACCACCACGCCTATTTTTACAAGCAAAAGAATTCCCCAAGTGGTGTACGTTAAGTAACGTAAACTCGGTAAAAATAGCAGGACTGATAGGACCCCTGAAACTGTTAAAACAAGGATCGAAATCAGCGCGAATCTTGAAAACTTCTGCATATAGCTGCCGAGATCCATCTTGTTATGACGCCATTTGGCATAGAGGAGTATTAGCCCGCCTACCCAACAAGCTGCGGCAGCAAGATGAATAAAGTCGAGCCCGATCGTCGCCCATAGCGGGGAAAAGGATGCTGCGTGGCCGCTAAAGCTTTTGACAGCCAAAAGAGCCAAAGACCAAGTTACATCGAGCCAAGCCAGCCTGCCTACTAAGACAAAGCCTAGGAAGGATAATACGAGAAGCAGTGCCCAAGAAATCCCGATATTCGTTGAGGTTAGCAGCTGTACGATTTCGTCCACACCGCCGCCGCCCAACAGATCCTCGATATGCGTGAAAATCAGCAGCAAAAGGGCAACGATATGTGCGCGTTGAAGATTAAGCGTCCAAGCGGCAAAGGATTTCTGCGCTTCTTCGCCTTGCGGTCTCACCAAACGCAGCCAGAATGCCCAACCGGTCAAGGCTAGCAGCATCAGGAACCATAGGCCGCGAGAAGCATATTGCAGCAAGCCTTTTGTCGTCAGCGGTCCTGAGCTATGCTCGTGCCCGATATGAGCGGATGGCACATCAAGAACATCCTCCTGCGGCGGATTTCCGATTGTAATCGGATAGCTTCCACCCACGGGATGCCCGTCTGCTGAGATGACGTGATAGCTAATCAAATACACGCCTTCTGCGAGCTTCGGTAGATCTAGCTTGATGCCCATCTGATCCTTATTCATCGTCGCTTTGCGTTTCGTTATCTCAGCTCCGCTATGATCATACACCTTGATATAAAAGAGTCCGCTGTCTAATTGTTCATTGAACGTGACGGACACCGCAGCAGGCGAGCTCTCGAGCTTCGCTCCCGCTTCTGGTGCCGCTTCGACTAATGAGGCATGTGCAGAGGCTGATTGTGGAACAAGGACAGCGCTCATTAGCATCATCGCCAACACAGCAATCAAGCCGAGTGGCAATCGCAGGAACCAATTCTTCGCTCGTTGATTATTTTGTCTCATGATCATCCCACTAATCCGCTATCGGTCTACGGCCAGCAAAACCATCTTGCTCCCCGTGATAATAACGAATCTGATCCTCTCCTTGCTTCCAGCACAGCAACACTTCTTGTCCATTCATGACAGCTGGAAAATCAACAAGACCCGAATCGATGTCCTTCAGCTCAATGCCTGTCTTTTGAAAACTTTGAATGAGTCCACGCGCTTCAATTTGAAGAAATTCAAGCGCAGCTTCCATGACAAAGAAAGGATCCTTCTCCGTGCCAGGCTTTTCCGCGTATTCATTCTTCTTATGGCGCAACTCCATATATTTGTCCTCAAACTCACTCTTCAAGGCTTGCATTTTTTTCAGTTCCTGATCAACAAAAGGTAATAAATGATTGGCCTCTTCCAAAGAGAACCATTTCTTCTCAGACATAACGCACCTCCATGTCCATTATTTTAGCAAAAAAATGAGAGAACTACGAATTCTACTCATCCTTATGAGGTTTATCGTGAACATGATGATGATCATGCTGGTGTCCGTGATGATGAGCATGTCTATGACTTTGGCTATGCTCGTCCACATGCGTAACTGACAGCTCCGCGTAGCCTACCCCTTTTAACACCTGAATGCGTTGCTGCAGCTCTCGAAGCTCCTGTACTTCACCTCGAACTACGAGTATTTCCAAGCATTGCTGATGGTTTAAATGGATATGCATGGTGGAAATGATCGCATGATGATAGTCGTGCTGAAGCTCCATTAACGTAATGGGTAAATCTCTAATTTCATGGTCATATACCATAACAATCGTTCCAGCGACCATCTCATTCGGCTGCATACTGCTTGAGGTTAACAGTGCCTTGCGGGCAAGATCTCGAATCGCCTCCGAGCGATTATCATACCCTTGCATCGCAATCAACCGGTCGAATTGCTCGATCAGGGATTGCGGCATCGAAATTCCGAAACGAACCAGATTCTCTTTATCCGACATTCATCTTGCTCCTTCATTGGTAACTTCGTCTCTATTCCTACTGTATCAGAAAGTACTGGCGTCGCAAACCTCCATCAAGGAGATCACCACCTCACATAACCTTTCTCTAGGCAAAAAGAAAAAAGGAGAGGGCAGCACCCCCTCCTTCCTTAGACGAGTTTCATTAACTGTTTGACACGGTTCTCCAGCTCCACGAGTGAGAATGGCTTCGTCATATAATCATCGGCTCCCATTTGCAAGCCTTTCGCTACATCCGCTTCCTTCTTCTTCCCAGAAAGCATGAGAATCTTCATCTCTTTGGAGAGAGAATTAGCATCTGTCTTTACCTTTTCCAATATGGTAAATCCGTCCAGCCCAGGCAAGATTCCATCCAAAATACAGGCATCGAAAGCTTGACTAGTCAGCAGCTGCCACGCCTGTTCACCGTCAGAAACTTGCGTAATTACAATCGGCAAGTGCTCCAATTGTGAAATTAAGATGGCTCGCAGAATCGGATCATCATCAACAATGAGAAGCTTCTTCTTCTGAAGCTGTGCATGCGCATGGGCGACAAGTTTCGTAAATTGTGCTCCCTCATCCTCTAGATCCGCAAGGATAATCCGATTCTTGCCCTGTTGTTTCGCTTGGTACATCGCGTCATCGGACTTCGCTACCCACTCCGCAATCGTTATGCCTACTTGCCATTCAGCGACGCCTGCCGAGAACGTGATGGAGAACGTCTGCCCATCATTCTGAGCTACAGGCTTCACACGTACTTTATCAAGAATATCTTGCATAATAGAACGAGCTTGTTCCACAGAGGTATTCGGAAGTGCAATAACGAATTCCTCACCGCCAAAACGCGCCAATAAGTCCGTTGATCGCAGATTAATCTGCATCAAGTGAGCCAAGCCTTGGAGCACTAAATCCCCTACGTGATGTCCGTACGTATCATTGACGCGTTTGAAGCTGTCAATATCGATAAACACAAGCGATATTGGCGCAGGGTAGCGCTCAATCCGCTGGAGCTCCAGGCCAATCTGCAGATCGAAATATCTGCGATTGAACACGCCTGTCAGTGGGTCCCGGAAAGCCAGCTGTTCAAAATTCCGAGTCCGCTTGAGGAGTCCATAGATGCGTGCCGCCAATTCCTCGTATTGGAATGGCTTGGTCACGTAATCATCCGCTCCCAAATGAAAACACCGTACTTTATCACTGACATCGTCACGTCCTGATAATACAATAAGCGGCAGCCATTTGAGCGTAGGATCTTCCTTTAAGAACTCGAAGAGCTCATAGCCTGATTGCGGGTGCATCATAAGATCTAACGTAACGAGATCATACGTATGCTCACGAAGTAATTTCTTAGCTGACTCCACGTCGGATGCTTCGTCAACCATACAATCATCGAGCTGCAATCTTCTTGTCAAATAGGAGCGCAGCGCATCGTCATCATCCACAAGTAATATGCGGCTTTTCAAGGTTCGAAGCATCGAACTCACTGCAGGATCTTGCTGCTCATCCATCTGAATTTCTGTTAAGCCGATATCCAATTCCATTTTCAATTCCAGCAAAACTCCGGCTGTTCGCTCTATGCTTTCATAAACAGGATTCGTCGACGAAAGCAGCGCATCATCCAGTGTATTCGTCGCGAGTGTCCATTCCCACATCCGTACCAGGTCTTCCGCCAGTTTACCGATTCTCAAATAACCAAAAACAGGCGCACTGCCTTTGAGCGTATGCGCAATCCGGTAACACTGTTGTAAATCCTCTAGCACAGGTTCAACTTGAACGGCTGTCAGCAAAGTCTGAAGCAGTTGGAGCTGCTTGTCATATTCACGAATAAACAGCTTTTTGCCTTGTTTAAGAATCCTTGCATCACGATCAGTTTCTGAACCTGCATCTTTGGATCTCTCTATGTTTCTATGGCTCATAACAGACAATCACCCTTTATAAGCTTAATGAGAAAAACTTCTAGCGTTGCAAAAGCTGCCCTATGGTGTCTAATAATTGAAGCGGACTGAAAGGCTTCACAATGTACGTGGTAACACCCGCTGATTTAGCCTTCTCTTTATCTTTCTCTAGCGCTTTGGCAGTCAAAAGAATAACCGGCAAATCCCTATTCACATTCTCACTTTGTCTCAACCAAGCGCAAACTTCGACACCCGTACGCTCCGGCATCATGTAATCAAGAATGATTAGATCGTAAGCTTCCTTACCCAGTTGTTCGATCGCTTGTTGACCATCCTCAACCTCTGTAATAACGTAGCCTTCATCAGATAACGTTTCCGTCAGCAGAAAGCGAAGTGCCAACTCATCATCGGCAAGCAAAATTTTGTAAGCTGACATGTTCTCTCTCCTCGAGTCTATGAATTACCATTAATTATAGCACCATCGCTTACGCCTAGATAGGAAAATGTCGGAAAATATCGAAAGAAATCACACTTCCTTACCGTGCTGGTGGACCTTCCATGACGAGCCTTTTATTTCCGGCAAACCGCGAGGGCTAGTCCAACAGTAAACCCAGCCTTCCCGCTCTCCACTGACATCCTTCACCCAAATCCGCTCATATTCATTGTCCTCATGATTGGGACCGTAGTACGTTTCCAAGTCATCCATGGCGGCTAAGCCTTCTTCGGTGACCTCGAGCCATTCTCCCTCAACCCTATGATCATCACCCATACGAACTAGTGCTGGGTAGGGTCCTACATCAAATAAACGTCCTTCAATTGCTCCAGGTTGCACGTCAAGTACATACGGAGAGACAACAAAATGATTACTCTCTCCTACAAGTAACGTTCCATACACAAATACAGCTATCATTTTCTGTTCCTCCCTGTCTTATTTGCGTTATGTACATAAGTTCGTTATTTCGTCCATGGAATCCTACAAAAAAAAGCAGCATCACGATGGATGCTGCTGCTATGCCTGATTGGCTGTTAATTCACGTGTTTTAACAATAATTTTGCGGATGCTGTCTTCGGACAAATGAAACACCTTGATCAGCTCCAAAACCGTCGAGCCTGTTTGATACAGACGGAAAATCTCACGATTTCTCCGCTCAATGATGATGCGAGTGCCGTTATTTTCTCCCCAGCCAGCACGTTTTTGCTCTTTCTTAGGGATATACACGATTTCGCCTTGGATATATTCTTGTAATTGTTTTAATAGGTTAGGGGGAAGAACATCTTTCCCGTTCTTGTAACTCATGGATGAAAACCTCCTCAAATTGTACAAAGCTTAACTTTGACTGATTTGCAGAGAGTATCTTCATCGCCCCTTAACCTCCTACCATTCTCAAAAATGGAATAAAAAAAACACGATCATAATCGTGCCTGTCGGTTGTATATGCAATTATACAATTCAGGTGAACGGTTATTCCACGAATGATATTCAGTTAGGAGACGAGTACCTCTGCGGCGGCCGCAACATTCATCGCTACTGTCATTGTCATTGTGTTCATTAAAAAGCACTCCCTTCACCGTAGTTTTTTGTTGTGTTCACTTCGTGTTCACATTTCTCATTATATGTAAAAAGCTTCTCGCTGTCTACTCGATCTTAAAAGTTATGCGAGGGCCTAGGGGCCCCCGCTTGGAACAGTGATCTCTGCTTACGCAGAGATCACCTCTGTTTGCGTTGTAATCACCTTGATCACTCCTTTCCGAAGGCATTAGCCGGCCGGCTACATCTCTATATTACTCATATTGCTAAGCAGGTCTCAAGTGAAAGAATAGTTATAGGGATTCTTTCCTTGACGGGGGAGTGAAACGATGTGGAGAAAGTTGCAGGTTAGAACGAAGTGGACGTGCGTGAAAGTACTTAAAGTACCACGAAACGTTGCACATGTTGCTTTTCGGACGATCTCAGCTCATAGCTCGTTTGGCAAATTAACTGGAGAAAGTACATCTTTTTTCTGCTTTTTACATCTGAAATTCATATTAAATGGAAAATACCCAGCTAAATTCCGTGTTTCGGTGGCTAAATGAACAAAGTGGCCAAATCAACTTCATAAAATCCAGTTATTACCTCCAAAAGAGAAATACGAGCATAATTAAATGTACTTTTTCCAGTTAATCCACTGTACACGGATACATGAAAAAAAGGACCTAGCATTGCGCTAGGTCCCCAGCGGCATGACTGCGATGCCGCCTTGCGTAAGCAGCGCGCGGATATCGCGCGCGAACTCCACGGCGTGAACGCCATCGCCGTGGATACAGATCGTGTCCGCGCGCAGGCTCAGGTGCTCTCCCGTGAGGGAGAGCACCTTGCCTTCGCGGACAAGCCGCTCCACCTGCGCCGCAGCCGCCGCGGCGCTCTCAAGCAGCGCCCCCGGCTGGTCGCGGGGCGTCAAAGAGCCGTCCCGCTGGTAGCTGCGGTCCGCGAAAGCCTCGCTCGCGGTCCGCAGCCCCGCGGCGGCGCCCGCCCGCAGCAGCTCGCTGCCGGGCGGGCCATACAGCGTCAGCTCCGCGCTGACGCTGGCCGTTGCAGCCGCAATCGCGGCGGCTAACTCATGGCGCTTCGCAGCCATGTGGTAGAGCGCGCCATGCGGCTTCACGTGCTGCAGGCGTCCGCCTTCGGCGTGAACGAACGCCTGCAGCGCCCCGAGCTGATACAACGTCAGCTCGTAAGCCTCAGCCGGCGTGATCGCGATCTCGCGCCGGCCGAAGCCCTGCAGATCGGGTAAGCCCGGATGGGCCCCGATCGCCACGCCCATGCGCACGCACAGCTGTACCGTGCTGCGCATGGTTGCGGGGTCGCCTGCGTGGAACCCGCAGGCGATGTTGGCGGAGCTGACATAGTCAAGCAGCTCCGCATCACGGCCAAGGCGGTATGCGCCGAACCCTTCGCCCATGTCACAATTCAAATCAATGCGCAGCATTGCCATCACACTCCCACCCAAGATTGTGCCAACTCATCTTCGTCATTTTCTCTATGCCCTGCCTTGATGTATCATCATGACTTGTCTTTCCCTAGGCGCTGCATCGCTTAGCCATCCCTATCATGCCATGTCCCCATGTCCCTGCCTCACAGAGTAAGCATCCCTTGTTTTAAGCCATTCCCCTCAACCAAGCCTTCATCCCCGCCCCCAGCAGCTTCAAATCCATCGCTTGGAGCAACAACTGCTCTTGTGCTTCAAAATGTGTGACCTCCTGGAAACGCAGCTTCCCACCTGGTTTTACCTGAGCGACCAAAGGAAGGTCGGCCGTAATTACATGACCAATCCGTGGATATCCGCCTGTTGTTTGGCAATCGGCCATCAACAAGATTGGATGTCCACTTGAGGGCACCTGAAGCGTCCCAGCTACTACAGCTTCGGAAATCATTTCATAGGGCACGCCCGCTTCTAGCTCAAGCTTGGGGTCACTCAACAACCGATAACCCATGCGATCCGATTGGGAGGTCACTTGAAAGCTCTGAGAAAGCAATCCAGACCAGCTTACTGCGGTAAAAAAGGAGGCTTCCCTCCCTCTAACGATCCGTATAACAGGATTGTCTCGATAATCAGGACGAATCCATGGACTCACGGACTTGGATTGGAGCTCGACACTCTTCATGAGTTGAGATGGCAGTTCATTACGCTCGAGTTCCAATACATCCCCTGTACGAAGAGCTCTTCCCTCATACCCACCCATACCCGCTCTCTGGTAGGTGCTGCGACTCCCCAGTACGTAGTCTGACTTGAAACCACTATGCACAGCTAAATAGGTTCTACAACCATGTGTAGCGTAGTGAAAATGCAATTCACTTCCTTTACGAAGAACGAAGGGGCGCCACATCGGAGCTGAACTTCCATCCACTTCTGCTTGCATATCTGCACCGCAAATAGCAATTAGCATATCTCTCTGGGCAACTAATGAAGACCCATTAAGTGTCATTTCTAAGGTCGCCGCTTCGCGATCATTGCCAACTAACAAATTCGCTGCGCGATGAGCAAACAGATCCATCGGCCCGGCTACGATCACGCCATGTTTCCGATAACCATTGCGCCCTTCATCCTGTAATGTAGTTAAAAGGCCAGGTTTTATTACCTCAAAGCTCATCGCTCGCATTCCCTTCTTCTAACGCTTGAAACTGCTCGGAAGTGATGGCCACAAATTTCACTTGATCTCCAACCTTCAGTAAGGAAGGTGGAACAGTCTCAGGACGAAACAGGCGGAGTGGCGTTCGACCTATAAGCTGCCAACCACCCGGTGTTTCAAAAGGGTAGATGCCTGTTTGCGACCCGCCGATACCAACAGAGCCGGCTGGAATTTGTGTGCGCGGCACGGACTTGCGTGGTGTCGCTAGCCTTTCATCCATACCACCCAAATAAGGAAAACCGGGTGCAAAGCCAATCATATACACCGGATACACGCGAGATGTATGCCATGTCACGATTTCTTTTGTATCCACCTGATGGTATGCCGCTACTTCCCTAAGATCAGGACCATACGCTGCCTCATAACAAACAGGGATCTCAATAATGACTCCCAGTTGCCCGGCTAAGCTTTCGTCCTCCCTATAAGCATTCAATAGCAGCTCTATGTACCGTAAGACATGATCATAAGGGAGCCAAGTCGCTTCCCTATATGTTCGTCCGCTTTTTAACACAACTTCGGAAGAATAGTTATACATGTGGAAAGCATCATAATAAATTGTAATGGTTGTATAGGCGGTAACTAGCTCAGTGAATCCTTCATGCCAGTTATTTTCTAAATAACTCGCTACCTGCCTGACCTTATGAAGATTCAATAACGAAATGTCATCTCCTAGACGAATCACAATCGCTGAATCCCCAAGCGGATAGCATTCATAGACAAGCTTGGTCATGCAAATCGCTGCTTTTTCAACCAATTCGCACAAACCTCTGGCCAGATATACGCTTCCGAATGATCATCTGCAATGCCAATTCCATGACGTCCCGACTCGAAAACGTGGAGATCAAATGGGACCTTATTGCGACTAAGCGCACTGGCAAAAAGCAAGCTATTTTCGACGGAAACTGCCGCATCATCCGCCGTGTGCCACAGGAAGGTTGGCGGTGTATCTGCCGTTACTTGAAGTTCATTGCTCAAATCCTGGACTAACTCATCGCTGGCATCTTCACCAATCAGATTAATTCGCGAACCTTGATGCGTATTCATACCGAATGAAATGACAGGATAACACAGTACCATTAGATCAGGACGAGAGCTATGTTGGTCAATTGGATCTAAGGCGTTTTGATCTCCCGTATCATAGTGCGTGCCTGCTGTTGCAGCCAAATGACCACCTGCCGAAAAACCAAGAATACCAATGCGGTTCCCATCGACTCCCCATGCCTCAGCATGATGTCTCACGGTACGAATAGCCCGCTGCGCGTCTTGCAAAGGTATAGGATGTTTATAAGGAGCTACACGATAGTTCAACACATAAGCAGAAATGCCAAGCCCATTCAGCCATTTAGCGATTGGTTCCCCTTCATGAGGAGCTCGTGCGCCGTAACCTCCACCAGGACATACAATAACTGCTGCGCGCAAGCCCTCTCCCTCTACTGGGTATAAGGTTAAGCTTGGGCAGCCTTGATTATTCACACCTTGACTATCTTGCGTGGCTCCAGGCCATAATTCAATCGTCGTCCTTACGTTCACATTTGAAACCCCCTTATGCGTTTAGCGTACTAAGTTAATAATAGCCAATCCTTAACGCGTAGAAAAGCATCTATTTCAACAGTAAAGGAGCGATTCAATATGATTGTAGTTACAACAGAAAACTTTGCCGGTTATGAGGTTACGGAAGTATTGGGCAGTACATTTGGCGTCGTAGTGAGGGCAAGAGGCATTGGCGGGGATATTGGTCAAAATATGAGCGAAATCGTCGCCTACGGGACCGCTGTTCGAGCGCGAAGGTTATGAGCGGGATCATCGTGTCTACTATAATCCCCGGACGGGAGATCGTGCCTATATTCGTGAAAAGTAACTTTTTCTTTTTCACAAACTAAAAAAGCCTTGCAACAGCTGAGAACCTTTCGATTCTCCCGCTTTTGTCAGGCTTTTTAGATGCAACATGATCTATTTCCAAATCACTTTCCAGTTATGATTTACACTTGCCTCGATTGTACCTCGCTCCATGATATATCCCGCCAATAGCTCAGCTACGTCCGTTGGAATATCCTTGATTACCGGCTTATTCTGGAACATCGCATAATTGCCTCCGCCTGCAGCGCGATAATTGTTCATTACCACATCGAAGGAGGCTTCCAGCTTAATCGGTTCCCCTTCATAATCAAGCTGCACAACACGATTCCCTGCAGGACGGGCGATGTCTAACGTGTAGGAGATGCCCTCCCACATATCATAATTGTAATGAGCAGGCTTCGGATCCATAAAAGATTTACTAACTTGCAGATCTCCATTTTCCGACACTTCAAAATATTCCGCAGACTGCTCCAACGCATCCTTTATATCCTGACCAGAGATTCGAATGACCTTCAATGTGTTCGGATAAATATAGTTGGAAACAATATCCCGCATGGTGATATCCGCCGGAAATCCAGGTGAAACGTTATCAAATAACGCTGTGTTAGATATAGGGGCGCCTGACAGCTCCATTTGGACCTTGTTAATGAACTCAATCAGCGCATTGTCCTGGGTACGAATCTGCATAGGATCTCTCACGAGCATATCGCCCGATAGCTTACCGATGGGTTGATCCAGCCACAATTGCGTCTTTGACTCATAGGAACTAATTCGCTCCAGCAGAACCTTATCAGCCTCTACATTCGCAACAGATAGAAGCTCCGATTGCTTGGAAACAATACGCCAGCCCCCTTCAACTTGCTCCAGCGCGATGTTCACTTTCCCCAGCGTAACGCCGGCTGTGCCTGGTTGAACGATGGTTACGCCGTTTATTTGGGCACCCGCAATGCTTCGATGCTGATGACCAGTGAGTAGAACATCGATTCCCGCTACTTCCATACATAGCTGATAACCCTGATTCTCGCCTGTCAATGGCTCTGTAGGCTCGCCAGTTGCGATATCTCTTTCAAATCCGCCATGGTAGGAAACAACAACGACGTCTACATGTTCCTGCTCCTTGAGGAATTGTATCCATGTTCGAGCTGCTGCAATAGGATCTTCGAAACGCAAGCCAGCAATATGCTTCGGATCTTCCCAATTCGGAATGTAGGGCGTAGTCAAACCAAGAATCCCTACACGCACGCCTTCAGGAAATTCCTTAACGAGATACGGCTTACCAAAGAAAGGCTGGCCTGTCGCTTCGTTCACAATATTGGCACATAACCAAGGAAATTCAGATTCTCTGACTGCTTTCTGCAGCACGTCCATCCCGTAATTAAATTCGTGATTCCCCAGTACAGCTCCATCATAATTCAAATAGTTCAGACCCAGCACCATAGGATTCATAGGCTTATTATCCAAACGGGCGTGGTGATATGCTAACGGCGTCCCTTGGATTAGATCTCCGTTATCGATTACTATTACATGCGCTTCCTTTGCTCGTTCTTGAGCAATTAATGCAGCGATTTTCGACAATCCCACTTCATTGGGATGATTATTTGCGTAATGAATGGGAAACATATTCCCATGGAGGTCGCTCGTTTCTAAAATCGTAATGTGACATATTTGTCCTTGCCCCGTCTGCGTCAAGCACTTCACCCAATTCCAATTTTTTGTAAACTATTACATATAGACTGTCAGTTTAACAAATACTTCACACTATCTTCCATATCTCTTATGATAATGTTATAGTACATCATAGATAAAAAGTAAATATTTAAACGGAGGTCAAAAAAAACATGAAAAAATTAACAGTACTTAGCTTGTCCATGGTTGTAGCTGCAGGTGCACTTGTAGGCTGCGCGAAAAAAGAAGAAACTAAACCATCTGCTTCAGCTACTGCAGCAGCAACAGCGGCGGCAACGGCTACTCCAGCAGCAGCGGCAGGTTTCATTCCTAAAGAACTTAAAGTGCAATTCGTTCCTTCCCAAAATGCAGAGACACTTGAAGCAAAAGCTAAGCCGCTTGAAAAATTGCTTGGAGATAAACTAGGAATCCCAGTTAAGGTTTCCGTTTCCACTGATTACAACGTCGTAATCGAAGCAATGTCTTCCAAACAAGTTGATGTTGGTTTCTTGCCACCAAGTAACTATGTTGTTGCTCACGATAATCGTAAAGCTGCTGATCTTCTTGTACAAGCACAACGTTTTGGCGTTGATGATGCAACAGGTCAACCAACGAAAGAGCTTGTTGATTTCTATAAATCCGAAATTCTTGTTAAAGCGGATTCCCCTATTAAATCCGTTGCTGATCTAAAAGGTAAGAAAATGGGCTGGCAAGGTGTTACTTCCGCTGCTGGTTACGTTTACCCAGGTCTTGTTTTGAAAAACGCTGGTGTAGATCCAGTTAAAGATGTAACAGGCGTTCAATTCCAAGGGCATGACAAAGCAGTAATCGCTTTGCTTAACGGTCAAGTTGACGCAGTCGGCGTATTCCAAGATATTCGTACAAACATGTTGAAGGATTATCCTGAAATCTTCAAACAAACAAAAGTTCTTTCTTACTCCGATAAAATTCCAAATGATACGATCGCTGTTCGTTCGGATATGGATGCAGCTTGGAAAAAGAAAATTCAAGATGCTTTCATTGCGATTGGCAACGATCCAGAAGGTAAGAAAGTAATCATCGACGTATACACACACCAAGGTTATGTTGCTACGACTGATGATAAATTCAACATCGTTCGTGAAGCTAACAAAGCAATGGGCTTGAAATAAGATTTAACACCACATAAACAAACCACCGTAGCATGAGCCTTACAACATGATGCGGTGGTTTTTCCCTTCTAATTTTACATTCTATACCAGACTTTCCTTGCATATTATGAATGTGGCACGCCCGTCCAAGCTCATCGTTTACTTTCAATTACCAAACGTTTACTAGTCGGCCGTGTCATAACTTATTGTGGGGTGAAAATAGAGATGTACGAAATGCTGATTATGCGGAAAACAGAAGTTATCATTCGGTGCGGCACCGATGAAGTACAGGGTGTCATTTCGCAGTATTACCCAGAATTTCAGCTTCTAAAAATAAACAACATTATGATTCCTCTCACGTTAATTGACCAAATCGAGATTATCGGACCAGAAGAACCACTCCCCCATGTTTCCCATCGTTTTCGTGAGCCTCGTATCCTCCACTTAGTTGCACAAGGTGGGAATGTTCATTCATGAGTAAAAGGCAGTTCCTGAAGGTCTACGACCTTCAGGAACTGCCTTTTATTTAGTAATGCGTTGTTAATCGCTTTAAACGATCCGTTTTCGCAATGTACCTGAGATATAGTCAATGACAGAAACTGTGACAATAATCCCAATCAAGATAATGCCTACACGCGGCCATTGTCTTGCATTCAGCGCGAAGATCAATGGTGTCCCAATTCCTCCGGCACCAATGATTCCAAGCAAGGTCGCAGAACGGACATTAATTTCAAAACGGTACAGTGTATACGAAATGAAATCTGGAATGACCTGCGGAATGACGGCGAACGACATCCGCTGCCAGAAGTTCGCTCCTACGGCCGTCATGGCCTCTGTAGGCCCCATATCCATGTTCTCAATAGCCTCGGCGTAGAGCTTACCTAACATCCCCACAGAGTGCAAGCCAAGCGCCATAACACCTGCATATGCATTTGGACCAACCGCTTTGATAAAGATCAAAGCCATAATGATTTCTGGAATTGTCCGAACGACGCTAAGGAATAGCTTCCCAGTGCCAGAAACAGCACGGTACTTGCTCATATTGGCCGCAGCCCAGAAAGCAAAGGGCAGACAGACAATCGCTGATACGAAGTTTCCTAAATAGGAAATCGACAAGGTTTCAAGTAGGGAGCGAAGTAAATCTTCCCCTTCAGGAATATAGACATAAGCCCAATCAGGATGGAATAATCCACTGATCATCGCTTTTGTAAGAATCCAGGTGGTAGGTTGGAAGCCTGTTAATTCCAAGCCCGTTAATGCCCAAACAAGTAGACCGATTACAGCCACTATACCAATAATTTTATACGTGTTAGCTTGCGTTTCAGACATCGGCTTAGCACTGCCTTTTAGCAAATACGTACGGAATCGTGTACTCACCAAATCAATGATGACAACGATCAGCAGCGTATAAATGACGATTGCACAAGATTGATCGTAACGGAACAGATCAAGCGTGTTTTTAAGTAATAAGCCGATACCGCCTGCGCCAACCAAACCGAGGATAGCGGAAGCACGAATGCTCACTTCAAAGGTATACAGAAAATGCGCCAGATACGTAGGTGCTACTTGTGGCAAGACACCGAAACGGATCAGCTTCAGCTTATTAGCTCCCACCGCGGTCATCGCTTCAAGCGGACCTGGATCAATCGCTTCCGTTGATTCGTAAGAAAGCTTTGAAATGATACCAAACGTAAAGAAGATTAACGCTAATGTACCCGCTGTTGGACCAAAGCCTACTAATACAGCAAATAATGCTGCATAGAGCAGATCCGGAATGGTACGAACAAAATTCATAATAAAGCGAGCTGGGTACGACAACCATGGTGAGGATGTAACGTTACGAGCAGCCAACAGCGCCATTGGGAACGCAAATAGAGCTCCAACAACCGTACCCAAAATGGACATTTGTATGGTTTGTGCCATCGGCTTCCAAATGTCTGCGAAGAATAGCCAGTCTGGCGGAAACATTTCTGCAATGAATTTGAAGATCTCCGGCGTACCCGTAGCTAATCTAGTCAGCGTCGCATCTGTCTGATAAATGCTGCCGATCAAGAATAGCACCATGATCGCAATAATCAAATAAAACTTCGTGCGTGGAGGCTTTTTGACGGTTGCTACACTCATCCCTCCTGCCCCCCCAGCAGCTCATCTTTCTTGATGGCGCGGCCATAGATCTCGGAGAACACATCGTCCGTCGCATCGGCAACAGGTCCATCATACACGACCTTACCTGCACGAAGTCCGATAATACGTGTTGCGTACTCGCGAGCCAAGTCAATAAAGTGAAGGTTGACGACGGTTGTAATACCGAGGTCCTTGTTAATCCGTTTCAGGTCATCCATAACTTGACGGGTTGTGAGCGGATCCAATGACGCAACAGGCTCATCCGCCAGGATGATTTTGGCTTCCTGTGCGAGCGCTCTTGCGATGGAAACGCGCTGTTGTTGACCTCCGGACAATTCATCGGCGCGCGAATAAGCTTTTTCCCGAATGTTCACCCGATCGAGTGCTTTGAGAGAAAGCTCAATATCCGCTTTAGGGAACAAACCGAACATTGTACGAAGTGTAGAGTGGTAACCAACGCGACCAGAAAGGACGTTACGAATTACCGTAGATCTTTTGACTAGATTAAAGGTTTGGAAAATCATCCCGATATCTCTACGCATCCGACGCAGCCCCGCGCCGTTCGCTTTGGTAATGGATTTGCCATCAATTAGGATTTCACCGCTAGTCGTCTCATGCAGCCGATTAATCGAACGCAGCAGTGTGGACTTCCCAGCACCAGATAAACCTACAATCACGACGAACTCCCCTGGGTGAATGGTAAGGTTAATATCATTTAAACCAACCGTGCCATTTGGATAAACTTTAGACAAATTTTTAAACTCAATCATATTCGTCCTACTTTCTTTTACTCAATTTCTGAAATACTCGACAGACTACTTTCAACAAAACAGATGAAAAATCCTTTTTTCTATCATTACCTTTAGAAAAAATTCATATTCCATTGTTCACCATGCACAAAAAAAGACCCCAAGCGAACTCGCTGAGGCCATCTCATCTATGGATTGTACTTTGCGCCCCAACGCTCCTCGATCTTCATGCCTTTCCAGACGGCAATTGAAACGATCCACGCGATGACGAACATCCCAACCAGAATAAAGCCTAACGTTCCAAAATCAATCTCTTGCAGCCACGTCCAGAATGTACCTTCCATACTGAACTCTTCGGAAAGCACCTGTCCAAGCTCGATGACACCAATGATTAATGCCGCAACCACCGCAAGCGCAGTAACGGTCAAATTGTAGTAAAGCTTGCGAACGGGCGTATGAAATGCCCACTTGTACGCTTTGGTCATGAACATGCCGTCTGCTGTATCGAATAGGCTCATCCCCGCTGCGAACAAGAGTGGAAGTGAGATTACTCCGATAAAAGGAATTGCATCCTTCGCCGCGTGCGCAGAAATCGCCAGCAAGGCGATCTCACTTGCGGTATCGAAACCTAAACCGAAGAGAAAGCCTAATGGATAGACGTGCCAGCTTTTGGTGATGAACGAGAATAGCGGTTTGATCAGGCGTGCAATAAAGCCGCGTGACTCCAACAGCTCTTCAAACTCGTTGTTGTCGTACTTACCGCTGCGAAACTTCAGAAACATTTTATATAGGCTAATCAGAATGATCAAATTAATGACGCCAATGATGACGAGGAATAGTCCGGAAACAGAAGCCCCGATCACACCGCCAAAGCGCTGCATCCAAGGAAGCTCACGCGCAGCCCATTGTACCGAGAAAGCAGTTACTATAGCCATGATGAACACGACAGACGAGTGACCCAGCGAGAAGTAAAAGCCAACGCCTAGCGGATTTTTCTTCTGTTGAACAAGCTTCCGTACGGTATTGTCGATAGCTGCAATATGATCAACGTCGAACGCGTGACGCATCCCTAACGTATACGCTAGGAGTCCAATTCCCCAGAAAGCGGGCGATGTTTTGGCGACGGAGTATAAACCGATCAGCCCCAATACGTGAAGGAGGACAATAAAGCCAACGTATCCGCCCCAGCTTTTTCTCTCCCGCAGCAATGATTTCCACATGTAATTCAACCACACCTTTCCCATTCGTGTTACGATTTACTAATAATGTAGCACACGTGTGCATGAATTGAGAAGTACCTATCCAATTTTTTGTAAAGAATTCTAAATGTGATCTGATATAATAGAAACCGTTCCAAATATACGGCCAACTTACTTAGAAAACTTATTCCATGCATTTATATTAAAAAGGAGCTGACCTGCTGTATGTCCATGCGTAAGTATAAGCTTTTTACGGTGCTGGTGCCCGTCCTTATTATTGGTGGTTTTGAATATATCCGTCATGAATATTTACTGCGTTATCTAACCATGGAAGCCGGTAATTTCACGATTACGGTCATTACACTGCTCTTATCTTACCTCTTCGCCTCCTGGATGTTCGGCAGTATTGAACGCAGCAATGAGAAAATTCTGCTTAGTGAAGCCCGCAGGGCTGTCTTTGAGGAGCGTGAACGGCTGGCTCGTGAGTTGCATGACGATTTGGCTCAAACTCTCTTCTTCCTCAATGTGAAGCTGCGACAAGGGGACATTGAAGAAGCGAAAGCGGCTGTGTCCGAGATTGACAATTCGCTTCGTCAGGCTATTTTCAATCTGCGAACGCCGCCAGAAGAAGGCACTTCCTTCGGGCAACGGATTCTTACCTACTTAGAGAACTGGCGGTTGGTAACCGGCATTGAGCTTCAGAATACCGTGCAGATCAAAGAACATAGCTTCTCACCTAGTGAGGAAGTTCAACTATTCGGCATCATGCAAGAGGCTTTCACGAACATTCGGAAGCATTCTATGGCAACAGATGCTGCCTTTCTTTTGGAAGCTGGGAACGATCACTGGCGACTACTCATTACGGATAACGGGTGCGGCATGGAGCTCAAGTCGGCAACGGATGATAAAAGCAAGACCTACGGCATCGACCTTATGCAGAAACGGGCCGCCGAGCTTGGTGGAACGTTTGCGCTTCAAAGTGAGAAAGGCGCTGGCACGAAACTGATTGTACAGGCCGAAAGAAAGGTGAACAGCTAATGCCGAATCTCATGCCATTTCGTGTACTCATTGTTGATGATCATCCTTTAGCGCGCAAAGCAATCCGAAGTATGCTGGAGCCATGCGCAGATTTCTTCATCGTTGGGGAAGCCAGCACAGGAGAAGATGCCATTCGACTTTGCGGGGAGCTTGCTCCCGACGTCGTCTTAATGGACATCCATATGTCTCCGATGGACGGTTTGCAAGCCACACGGCACATTAAACAAGCCTATGGCGGGATACGCATCATTATGCTCACCGTTTCAGATGATGTGGCTGATCTCTTCACGGCATTGCAATTCGGTGCACAAGGGTATTTGCTCAAAAATATGGATCCCGATGAATGGCTTAGCTATCTCCGTGCCCTGCTTGACGATAATTCGGAGGTAGCCAGAGGAATGGCAGACAAGCTATTCGGACGCTTCCGCTCACCAGTAGGCGCGCACACAGAGGGTCCAAGCCCACACATGCTCACTTCACGTGAACAAGAAATTACAGCTTATGTCGCACAAGGGGACAATAATCGAGTGATTGCCGAAAAGCTGCTCATCTCCGAGCACACCGTGAAAAATCACATGAAAAATATTCTCGTGAAGCTCTCCTTAGAGAATCGCGTGCAGCTTACTGCATTTGCCATCAAGCATGGTCTGACACGGAAAGGACAAATCTAGTCGAAAAAATAGCCCAGTCGAGTCATACTCTTATGCTTGTCAATCAGGTAAGATGGACAACATGGTAAGAGTTGATATTGAAAGGGGATATTATTCCATGTTTAAAAAAATTATGTTAACCGCAAGCTCGATGATGATCGCTTCCATGCTCCTCGTGGGAATCGCAAGTGCTCACGTCGTTGTATATCCAAAAGAAGCTACACAAGGCAGCTATGAAGTATTTACCGTACGTGTTCCTTCTGAGAAGGACAGTGCCACTGTTAAAGTTGAGGTCAAATTTCCAATTGATTCGGTAGCCGTTTCGCGTTTTGAGCCCAAAGCGGGTTGGAAGTACGACATCGCTAAGGACGCTGCCGGGAAAATTACTGGCGTTACTTGGACAGCAACTGGTGATGGACTAGGAGCGACCGAATTCGGTGATTTCAGTATGCAGGGTAAAGTAGCTGATACCGCTACGCAAATCATCTGGAAGGCCTACCAGACTTACAAGGATGGCTCTGTCGTGGAATGGGTTGGGGCGAATGGCTCCGACAAGCCTGCTTCTGTCACAACCGTTAAAGCTAAAGCAGCGGCTGGCGCAACGACGGACAGCCACGGGAACGTGACAGCTGGTGCAGCAGGTGCTGGTAGCTCGGAATCGAATACGTCGCTGTACCTCTCCATTGCTGGCGTGGTGCTTGGCGCGTTAGCTTTGATCGTATCGTTGGTTAGGAAACGCAGATAATCGGCGTATAATGCCTTAATGAAGAAAGCCTCGAGACTCTCTGTGTGAAGCAGAGGGTGCTCGAGGCTTTTTGATTATGGAAAAGGAGCTAAGGGCATGTTTGCGCTAAGCTCCTTTGTTTTATACACCCCGTGTAAGCGTAATTGCTCAAAGATGCTAAAGAGCACTCAATTTCGGGGAAAACGGCTTAATATAGATAAATTAGTGCAAAAGCGCATCCCTTTGGACCGAAATGGTGCCAAAATTGGGGGATGCCGTCCAAATAGTTGCGCTTTTGCAAGCATTTCAGATTGAGAAGTTTATTCGATAAAAAGGTTGCACTTTTGCATGCTTTACTGCTGTATTCACGACACGAATAGGGTGATATGCCCACTATCTAATTCCGTTCGTAAATCCGGAAATAGTACTCGTACGGATTTTTCTCATTGCGCTCGCCTTGCTCACTCGACACCAAGGTCCAAGATGACAAGTCCAAGTCAGACATGAAGGTGTCAGCTTCGAATTCGTGCTCAATGAATGTGATATACATGCGATTCACGCTAGCGGCGAAAAGATTGAAGACTTCCGCTCCACCAATCACGAACAACTCCTGGTCACGGAATGCTTCGATCGCTTCATCTACCGAATGAAAAATTTCACAGCCTTCGGCTTGATACGCAGTATTTTGCGTGAGAATGATATTACGTCTTCCAGGAAGCGGCTTTCCGATGGATTCGTACGTCTTGCGGCCCATAAGGATGGGGTGACCCATCGTTACGTTTTTGAAAAATTTCAAATCACCTGGCAAATGCCACGGTAACGTATTATTAACACCGATCGCTCGGTTGCGATCCATCGCAAATATAAACGAAATACTCAACGGGAAACACTCCTTTCGTTACAACACCTTGCTTAAATCGCAATCGGCGCTTTAATGCCCGGCAGTGGCGTGTAGTTCAGAAACTCAAAATCGTCGAACGTGTAATCGAAGATGGAAGCTGGCTTTCTTTTGATATGAAGAGTTGGCAGATCTTGTGGTTCTCGCAGAAGCTGCTTATTCACCTGTTCAACGTGATTCTGATAAATATGCACATCGCCGCCGTTCCAAATCAAATCCCCAACTTCCAAATCGCACTGCTGCGCAATCATATGAGTTAAGAGGGCATACGATGCCAGATTAAACGGCAATCCTAGGAATGTATCAACAGATCTCATCTGAAACATACAGGATAACTTGCCATTTGCTACATAGAATTGAAAAGCATAATGACACGGCGGCAATGCCATATTGTCCACTTCTGCAGGATTCCATGCGCTGACCAAATGTCTGCGTGAATCTGGATTTGTCTTGATTTGGTGAATCAGCTTCTCGATTTGATCGATGACTTGCCCATTCGGCGCAAGCCACGTACGCCATTGAGCACCATAGACGCGGCCAAGGTTTCCGTTTTCGTCAGCCCACTCATCCCAGATTGTTACCCCGTTGTCGCGCAAATATTGGACATTCGTGCTGCCGCTCAAGAACCACAGCAGTTCATGAACAATGGATTTAATATGCAGCTTCTTCGTTGTCAAAAGAGGGAAGCCTTGCTGCAGATTGATTCGCATCTGACGTCCAAACACAGAAATCGTGCCTGTACCCGTGCGATCTCCCTTTTCTACACCTTGATCTAAAACATCTTTAAGCAGTTCTAAATAAGCTTTCATAATTCAATTCTTCCCCACGCTTTCGACATTATTTTTCTATTATAGCATTATGCTTGATCTACTTCGACATTTCATACCAATTTCCATTCTCAAAATCCACTGAACTGTAATAATTGCCACCTCGCTGCAAGGTGCTTTTTCCTGTGGAGTATGATACATTTTTTAAGAAATAGGAAGTCACCTCTATGAGCGGACCTACGGACCTATCTGCTTATAGAAGAGGTTCGCAAACTCCCTCTCTAAAAAACTATGAAATGAGGATTTACCCATGGCAGGCAGAAGCAATGAAGATTTGAAAGAAATTACCTTATTAGGTAATCAAGGCACGAAGTACATTTTCAACTATGACCCTACACTCTTAGAAGCATTTGATAATAAACACCCGGACCGGGCTTATTTCGTCAAATTTAACTTCCCTGAGTTTACTAGCTTATGTCCTGTAACCGGACAACCGGATTTCGCTACACTTTACATTTCGTACATTCCTACGATCAAAATGGTCGAGAGCAAATCGCTGAAGCTATACCTATTCAGCTTCCGCAATCATGGTGATTTCCACGAGGATTGTGTCAATATCATTATGAATGATCTCATCGATTTGATGAATCCGCGTTACATCGAGGTTTGGGGCAAGTTCACGCCTCGCGGCGGAATCTCCATTGATCCTTATTGCAACTGGGGTCAGCCAGGTACCAAGTACGAAGCGATGGCTGAACATCGTTTGATGAATCATGATCTATATCCGGAGAAGATTGATAATCGTTAAGATCTTCAAATTAGAAAAGCTTGGTCAACCCCAGTCGTATGCTGGAATTGACCAAGCTTTTTTTCATATTTTGCCTACTTCGTAAACGTTAGGATTTGCAACAAGCGCTGTAACAGCACAGCACTTTGTGCACGCGTCGCTTCCTTATCAGGATCAAAGGAAGTTGGGCTCATGCCCTCCATCAACTGCAATTGAACTAACCGTTTAACAGCGTCACCTGACCAAGAATTAATTTGGTTCTGGTCCGAGAAAGCAGGTACATTACCTGTAGCTTGGTGATCATCGTAACCAGCTGCTTGCAGCGCCCTGTCGATCATGACAGCCATTTCCTCACGAGTAATCGTCTGATTAGGTCGGAAAGTACCATCTTCATAGCCTGTAATGATTCCGCCTTCTACAGCAGCTTTTATGGAATCGTTGTACCATTCTTGCTGATTCAAATCTGTAAAATCCGTATTCGCATTCGATGACTTCATACCCAGCGTACGTGTCAGGAGTGCAGCTAACTCTGCACGTGTGATCGGTTGATCTGGACGGAATTCATCTTTGGAAACACCTTGAACGAGCCATTTATTCGCCATTCGCTCAATGCCATCTTTTGCCCAATGCTTATTCGTATCTGTAAAAGAAATATTATTTTCAATCAACAGGAACGTCTCATTGGAATGACTATAAAGAACAACCTCTCCTGATTTGATTGAGAGCGGAACTGGTTCATACGTCGTATGCCCTTGTGCATCCTTAACTACTCTGACCGCAGCAAGATTACGCTCATTAACTTTATGATCTACCTGAATCGTATACGGTACATACGTATTAAAAGTGGAAATATCTTCGGATTTCCCGTTCCCCGCAACGGCTTTCATCGTGAAATCGATCGATTCGACTACTTTGAGTCCAGCAGCATTTGCTTGCATTGATGCGTTATCGTTCTTACTAATATTCACTTGAATCTGAACGTTTTCTGGTTTATCTCCTAGCAGTGAAGCCAATTGAGTCATATTTAATTGTGACAAAGGAAGCTGGAATCCTCCAATTTTCGTTTCAATATATGTGGAAGGCTTGTCATTCAGCTTTTGTATGGTTTGCTGATTCAAGGTTAGCTGTACTTGGCCTACATCGTTTGGCGAATCCACCACTAAAGTAATTGGACCGTTCCCTTGTGCTTTTAAAATGGCATCCAGCGTCTTTTCATCTAACGTTGCTTTAGCCACGGCTTTACCATCAACTTCAGTGATGACGGAGTTCAGGCTATCTGAAGCTTCTAGCGCACTGCTTGGCGGAGCATAGCCCGTAGTAGGACTAGCTGCCCGAGTTACCGTTAATACATACGTCTTCGCCGAAAGATCTTCTGCGGTAACTACAACCTCAATTACATTGTCTCCAACTTGAAGTTGAATCGCATTGGAAGCCGAGCCACTTAAGACAGATGCTCCCTTCACGGTAACTTTAGCTCCGCTGTCTGTTGTTGTTGGTGTAATCTGAATTTCTCCTGTACCTTCTGACAAAACAGATGTGTACTCCGTTACTGCCGCATCAAATGCAGGGCTTAACGTTCCTGCGCTGATGGTTAAGTTGCTTAACGTGTTATCTGTCGAAGGCCATACCTCCGTTGCCGTCACCCCTGCAGCTTTATCATAATCGGTTCCGATATTGTTTAAGATATTTTTGCTTACCTGAATATTAGTTCCTTCCTGCAATTGAATTCCATTGGTATTTCCTGTAATAATATTTCCTATAATTTGTACGTCTTGAGGATCTCCAGCTCCTACAAAATTAGCATTTTGGTCGCCATTATCGTGTTCCAGCAAAATACCCCAGTAGTTTGTCGCCGTATTATTACGAATCGTGTTACTAATAATGCGAGTCCCTGGTCCATTTAAAATATTAATTCCTACCGCATTATTTACAGACGTCGTATTTTCAATAATATTGTTCTCAATCAATGTTTCTGGCGTACCCATCGTTACAACAATACCTTCTCGCGAATTGCGGATTACATTGTCATGAATATGGTTTTTAGGGCCAGATTTACTATGGTTAGTGGGAGCCGTCCCCCCTGTATTTCCGAGACCTACGCCACCACCGGTATAAATATTTTCAATCGTATTGTCATAAACCTCGTTCAAATATTCCAATTCACCATGAAGATCGATGGAATCTAATTTGGTATTAATATAATGATTGTTTCTTAGCGTATTATTGTGTGCAACATTTTGAATGAGTGAACCATGGCGTAAATAAGGTCCTTCAAACGTTGAGTTTTCAACTACATTCCAATACGTATCATTATCAAAACCAAGTCGATCCACCTTCGGCATGCCTTGAATAGAAGTTCCGTATCCCGCTCCGCCTCCGCCTAGATCGGTTGCATTGCGGAAAGTGCTATTGCGAACGATAACGTCGTGGCTGTTCTCAATGCGAATCGCCATACGTCTAAAACGTTCCACGGTAACATGATCAATCGTCACATTATAGGATGGAATCTCCCCGTAATTGGCAATAGCAATACTGCTGTCTGGCCCCCCGGCAGCTGGGTTATTCGTAGCATGCTCAAGTGAAAATGCCCGATCCCACGTTGAAGTGATCGTCATGTTAGAAATTAAAATGTCGTGTTGACTTGACGACTTCACAACGGAACTATTTTTAATATCGTCGATGCTGGATTTCAGTTTGGTTCCTACTTCACTTTCTCCGCGTAAATTCACACCGGACTTCAATTTCAAATTCACAAATCCATCAGGCGAAGTGATTAGGTTATACACACCGTTTGGCAGATAAACTTCGTCCCCTGGAGAAGCAGCATTAATCGCATTTTGAATCGCAACACGGTCATCATTCGCATTATCGGCAGGATCCGCACCATAACTAGTTACATTAATGGTTGCTCCTGTTACAGGATTCGGTGTATGTAGCGCGTGTACAGTGCCGTCTGGGTTCGTTAAACCAGCTTTGGTGAAAGGAACCGCTCCCGGAGGAGCCGTAGGTGTAATATTAGGAACTATAGCAACCGGCGTATCGCCAGTCACATATGGCGCGTAAATCATCACATCCGTTAAGCTGGTAAACGTGCTGCCATCGGAATTTCCATGCCCTATGATTCTTACGAAACGAGCATCCGTATCTGGAATATCAAAGGCTTGCATATTCGCTGTGGTCGCACGACTATTACCACTCCATACATTTGTCCATGTTAGTGCATCATTTGAAGTCTCAATATCCAGCCGTGTAGAACGTAGATCACCTTTATAAAAAGCGATGCCTACATACCCAATTCGTTTGGTTTGACCTAAATCAAACATAATATACTGACCGTCACCTGATGCAGACCAACGGCTGAACAAGTTGTTATCTACGGTATTGCTCTCTACATTTCCGTCACTGCTGCTCGCGTTCACTTCTACGACCTGTAAAGGAGTAACTGGCGCGGATAAAGTAGTAACATGGTAAATCAATGGTGTTGAGTAATTACCGACTGGATCTCCTGCGTAGACGTAATAGGTAACACCTGTATTTGGAGTTAATCCTTGAACTGTGTAGGTATTGCCAACCACGGTTTTGATTAAGCTATCATTTTGATAAATCTTATAATTGGATACAGAGCTGTTATCTGTTGCTGTTGGCCAAGTTAATTGAACAAAATCCATTCCAAGATTAGAAGACTTTAATGCTGCATCGGACGGCCAATCAGGTGGCGTGTCATCGCTTTGGACGATGCGCGACACTCGGAGCTGCGTCTTCAAGTTCTGACCTGTTGCTTCTTTGGAATATACATTTACCGAGTTACTTGAACTGTTGGCAACAACAAAGGAAACTGCCCCATCAGCTAGATGCTGTCTAACATAATCCGTCACATCAACTTTATAATGAACGGGATTTTGGTTAGCACCATCAATTTTATTCGGCTGCGTCACCGTAAATTGACCTAACTGATTAAGTTGTGTCAAATCAGTATAAGGTGAAGTATTCCAAGTAATTGTGTTCTCTTCCCATGTAAAATTATTTAAGCCATAAACTTGCATAGGCGTATTGATTTCAGAACTTCCTCGCTTAGCAGAAACCTCCAAATAATACTTATAAGTAGAATCAGCCACTGTTGCCACATTAAACTTAAAATAGGCTTGCTTTTTCTTGGTACTGCTCGTCGAGATACTAAACACACCAACAGCAGTATCAGTTTTAGTGTCATAGTTCTTTGTTTCGACAGTAGCATCTCCCGTATCCTTAAGTATGGCTGCGTCCGCACTGGCTAAGAGAGGAGTACCTACGACGTCCACCTCAACATCAGCCGCCATACCAGGTATAGGAAGCAGTAGAAGCGAAAATATCATTGAAAAAATCAACATAATACTTATTTTGCTTTTGAACACATGCATTTTCATTATTCAGACCCCTTTTCCTTCTGTTTCTAAGTTGTAAGCGTATACATGAATTTTATGATACTTGTTTTTCTTGCGATTTAATTGTCATTTATTTAGGTCAAGGAGTGGCTAAATTAGGATTTCACACAAAAAACCGATCCAAAAGGATCGGTTTCATTGGTTATCTTCCACAATCGCTTAATACAACGGCTGCGGTGTAAACACTGGCGGATACGGCTGCGGACATTGCGGATAGGGCAGAATATCTCTCACCTGATTGAACGTATAATGTTTTGTAGCAAATTGCGTATGGTATAAATATTCAATTATATAAATGGAGCCGCCTTGTACACTGCACAGAATGCCAGATACGCCGGTACCATCCATCAGGGATATACCAACCGGCCTTCCGATTAAGGCGTAAGCTTTTTGCTGAATAGGCATATGTCATCATCTCCTGATGTACCCTATGCGATAGCCCGCCTATAGGTTCAAGCTATTTCAACTTTTCTACACCTACTCGTCCCGAGAAAAAAGTCGCCCCTCCGCCCATATCAGCAACGCGATCTGGCGTTAGGACATTCACGCGAGTTTTGCTGCCTGGCGCGTCGGCCCAAAGCCCCTGACTAACCACAACGCCGCTTCGCACATCACGCCCTGCCATAACGACTAGTTCACACTCGCCCCGCTCGTTCCACACACGGGCGAGATCGCCGCTTGCCAAGCCCAATGCAGATGCATCGTCTTCATGCATGTGCAGCTTTGGCACTTTCTCCATGCGGACATGCTTCTCATTATGTGCAAAGGTTGAATTCAAGAAATTATGATTTGGCGCTGGGATGAACATAAACGGCAAATCACTGTCTTCGACAAGAGGCACATAGGTAGGGAGCGCTGGAAAGCCCTTGCTCGCCATTTCGGCTGAATACAGTTCGATTTTGCCGCTAGGTGTCCGTAGCTTCCCAGGAAATAAGGGCACGGTCGCTGCCTTCATAAATCCGGTATCCAGCAAGGCATCGAACGATATGTCAGCTAGAGCTGGATTTCCGGGATGATTCAAAGCCTGACGAACCATGTCCTCATCACTGTCCCGCAGCGCTTCATCCTCGTAGCCCATTTTCTCCGCGAGCAGCCGGAATACGTCTACATTCGCCTTGCTCTCGCCATAAGGCTCTATCACGGGGAGCTGAAGATGTACATAGTGATGCCAATAAGAGCGATAGAAGTCCGTATTTTCAAAAGAGGACGTCGCTGGCAGCACAATATCCGCATACTTGGCTGTCTCCGTTAGGAACAGATCATGCACTACTGTGAAGAGATCCTCTCGCTCCAGCCCCTCCTTCACTTTATTCGCATGGGGAGCGACCAGAGCTGGGTTGGAATTATAGACGTACAACGCGTTGATAGGCGGATCTAGCTCGAGCAAGGCACTGCCAAGCAGGTTCATATTGATGAGACGCGCTTCCTTTGCACGCAAATCAGGCCGTTGCAATGCCGCAAGGTTGTGCTCCAAATAAGCGCCATTTCCTTTGATCGCGCCGCCGCCTGGATGCAGCCATTGGCCCGTAAGCGCTGGTAAGCAGGCAATTGTCCGTACACACATGCCGCCGTTATCGTGGTGTTGAATCCCATTTCCAATTCGAATAAAAGAGGGAGAAGTCTCGCCATATAAGCGAGCAAGGCGATAAATATCCTCTACTGGCACGCCTGTAATCTCGGATACGCTGGCAGGATCATACTGCTGCACGTGCGCTCTAAGCTCCTCATACCCTAGCGTATATTGCTGGAGGAAGGCTTCATCGGTCAGATTCTCAGCGAACAGAATGTGCATCATGCCAAGAGCTAGAGCCGCGTCCGTTCCAGGCAAAATGGGAATGAACCAGTCCGCCCAGCGGCCTGTTTGGTTCTTATGCGCGTCTATGACGATGATTTGCGCGCCATTTTTGCGGGCTTTCTCAGCCAGCATCACCTGATGCATATTCGTGCTGACCGCATTGATGCCCCACATGATGATCAGCTTCGCATGAACCGTCTCCTCAGGATCGGTCCCATAGCTGCCGCCCATCGTGTATTTGTAGCCTTCGGTGCCGGCTGATTCGCAAATCGAATACATCAAACGGCTGGCTCCCATGCGATGGAAGAATCGACGATCCATGCCCTCCGTCCCGATTCGCCCCATGTTGCCATAAAAACTATAAGGCAAGATCGATTCTGGGCCTTCCGAGGCGATCAGTTCTTTCCAGCGGCTCGTGATGGTGTCCAAAGCCTCATCCCAGGATATGCGTTGGAAAGAGCTCTCTTCCCCCTTGGGGCCGATACGTTTCATCGGATACTGCAATCTTTTATCATCATAAAGACGTGCCGTCATGTTGCGAACTTTGTTACAGATAGCTCCCTGTGTAACGGGATGTTCAGGGTCTCCTTCTATTTTCACAATCTTCCCGTCTTCTTTATGAAGCAGCAAGCCGCACTGATCTGGACAGTCCAGAGGACAGACAGCTGGGAAAATACCTTGTTGTTTTTCGGTCATTGATGTAGTCATTGTTGTACGCATTGTCTTCTTCCTTTCCACTTCAATATGTCTACTATATACCGAAATGAGGGGAAGTTAAAACAAAAAGCCTGCGGACATGCCCACAGACTTCTCGGTTACTTTTTCTTCCCTAGGTTGAGTTCTTTCATAATTTTCCGACCTGTCGGTGTTTGGGCTAAGCCGCCTTTGGCTGTTTCCCTGTGCTTCTCCGGCATGGCCGTGCCCACTTCATACATCACTTGGACGACCTCGTCCGATGGGATGACCGATCTGACACCTGCCAACGCCATATCGGCTGCTGCCATGGCATTAACCGCGCCGAAGCCGTTGCGAACGATGCACGGGATTTCCACAAGTCCGCCGACAGGATCGCAGATCAATCCTAGTGTATTCTTGAGCGCTAGCCCTACGGCATGCATCGCTTGCTCCGGCGTACCGCCGCGCAGCTCAACAAGTGCGCCAGCCGCCATCCCAATCGCAGAGCCAACTTCCGCTTGGCATCCTCCTTCGGCACCGGAAACGAAGGAATTATTGGCGATGACATACCCAATCGCACCCGCACATAGCAGCCCTTTGACCAAATGATCATCGTCCCACCCAAAACGCTGCTGAGAACTGATAAATACACCTGGAATAATCCCGCAGGAGCCTGCAGTTGGCGTGGCGATGATTCGCCCCATTGATGCGTTGACTTCCGAAACGGCTAAAGCATAAGCCATTGCTTTGCACGCTTCTTCTCCGAGAGAGGCCTCTGTGGTTGTTAAATAACTGGCCACACGCTGAGCGTCCTTCCCCGTTAACCCGCTTCGAGAAGTCGTGTCCTCGGTCAGCCCTTTGGTTACGGCCTCTTTCATTATTTGATAATACGCACGCATTTTGTCAAACACATACTCGGGCGGTTTGCCTGATTCATGACTTTGATCAGCCAGCATCACTTCCGCAATCGTCAAGCCTTCCGCCGCACATACATCAGCTAGTTGCTTTAATGTCCGGAATCTCATTCGTCGCCTCTTTCTGCAAGGTCCACTTTTCTAATCTCGGTGATCATACTTAAGCGCATTAGCTGTTCAATAAGGGAATCCGGGATAGCTGCATCCGTCTCAATAACTGTCATTGCTTCCCGATTGCGCCCTTTACGATCCAAATCCATGAATCCGATATTAATCTGATTGCTGCCTAACAGCGTCGTGATATCCGCGATCATCCCAGGTCGGTCATGATGCGAAATAACTAATGTCGGATAATTCGCAGTGAATTTCACGTCAAATTGATCAACACTGTTAATTTCTACATTGCCGCCACCGATCGAAGCCCCCCTCATGCTAACTTTCCGTTTTTCTGAGGTAAGTACAATTCCCACCGTGTTCGGATGGTCTGCTTTATCTTTACTAATGTGAAAAGCTATTACTACCCCTGTCGCTTCCGCTGCTTCAGCCGCTTGAGGAATTCGAGGATCGTCCGTTTCAAAATCCAATATCCCGCCGATTAACGCGAGATCGGTCCCGTGTCCTCGGTAGGTATCTGCGAATGACCCGTATAATGTGATTTCTGCTTTAAGCGGCAGTTCGCCTAACAGCTGTCTTGCAACGCGGCCTAATCGAATCGCACCCGCGGTATGCGAGGAGGAAGGACCAATCATCGAAGGACCGATGATGGAAAACACATCTTTAAAACGCATCACACAGCGCTCCAATCCTAAGGTCTTACTTACTATCTTATCCTATTGTATGTAAGGGGACATATAAAAGACAAGTCTTTAAATTGTCGATATGAAAATATTTAATGGATTTTATTGGGGCTCTAGAGGGCTTGCATGTTTAAAGCTGCAATTACCCATATACTGTATGAATTCATGGCCGTACATGGCAGATTGCATCTCCTATTGGACACATTGGACGTTAATCCCGACGGAATCTTCCGTTTCGGGAAGCTATCGGACACCAGTGTTGTTATTTCGCAAAGTGAGACACTTACAAGCTGAAATCCAACGAATAGTGACTTCTGTGTCCGATAGCCTTGCAAAAACTAAGATTACAATCCATTAGCGTATCCTATGTCCGTTAGCCAGGGGTGCGGGGTGCGGTCACCCTTTGCCAAAAAAAATAACCACATCAGCCCCAAGGCTACGTGGTTATTTCCTATGAATCAATAAACTTCAACCTCAGCAAACGCTAAGCGATACCGATTCGCATCATTCGGGTTCGGGCGCAAGTTCGTGCCCTCCACCTTCACATAACGCACTGTCGCAGCAGTAAAGGTGAAGCTCTGAACCGCATTCCCTGGCTGCGCATATCCCGTTCTAGTCACGGCTGTCGTCCAATTCACATTATCCGTAGAGGTCTGTACAGTGAAATCAATTGGGAAGTTCTGACCAATATTTCCCGAATCATTGCGCGGGTAAATATCGACCTTGGTTACACTGCGGTTCGATCCCATATCAATCGTTAAGTTCTCGGTATGGTTCGCAGTCAGGCTGTTATTACTGGTCCAACCCATGGAACCTGTCACCGAATTGCGCCCGCCATCATTCACTTTGCTTGTGGAGAAATTGCTATTCTCCAAAGAGCTGCTCGCTGAAACGATTGCGCCGGATGCTTGATTGGCAGCGTAAATTTCTACCTCTGGAAAAGCCATCCGATACCGATTCGCATCGCTCGGGTTCGGACGTAAATTCGTTCCTTCGATTTTCACATATCTAGCAGATACCGCAGAAAAACCAAAGCTTTGAACTGCATTCCCCGGCTGAGCGTACCCTGTTCGTGTAACAACGGTCGACCAATTCACATTATCCGTCGAGGTCTTAATTGTGAAGTCGATCGGAAAGTTCTGACCGATATTGCCTGCATCATTTCGTGGGTACAGATCCACTTTCGAAATCGTCTTGTTCGAACCCATATCAAGCGTCACTGACTCTGTATGATTCGTGGTTAAGCTGTTGTTACTACTCCACCCCATGGAACCTGTTACGGTGTTACGTTGCCCGTCATTTATTTTTGCAGTCGAGAAATTCGTATTCTCAACGGAGCTGGTCGCCGATACACCTGCCCCAATGGCTAAGTTTCCTACGGTTCCGTACACTTCTAACTCCCACAGGGAGTAGCCGTATGAGGAGCCTCGCAGGGTCCCATTCATTTTCACATATCGAGCCAAAGTAGGCGTAAAGCTAATGTCATCGACACCGCCATCCCCTGTCGTTGTGGTATATACATTTGTCCAGTTGACCCCATCACTCGATACTTGGATTTGATAGTTTTTGCCATAAGCAGCTTCCCAATAAAGCTTCGCGGCATCTATATACGCAGATGACCCAAGGTCTACATAGATCCATTCATTATCTGTATAACTGGACCCCCATCTCGTACCGAAGTTGCCATCAAAAGAAAGACTCGGCGCAGCAGCGGAAGATGAGGCGGTTGCTGGTTTATTTAGTGCTAGATTCGGCCGTTGCACAGGTTCAGCAATTTGCGTTGGCAGGATCGTCACTGGCGTATGGAATGCACGATTGAGAATGTTCATCTGAAATAAATTCTGAGCAGGCGTCGCACTCCCTGGCATAACCACGTTATCAAACGTGATATTGCTGATATTTTTGGTGCTGCTGTAGCCTTTCAGCGTTCCTAAAGTCGTTCCAGCATCGCGAACCAGAATGTTTTTGACATTCAACGTATTAATCGTGCCGCCACCGAAACCATCGGCATTTCGAATGGTAAAATAAGCCCATGTACGCGTGCTATCATTGGTATTGGTAACTCTTTCGATATCGATATTATCAAAGGTCACATTCGTCAGTGTTCCAACCCCGTATTTATGGTCGACTCCGATACCGACGGATGCGTCGTAAACTACACTGTTTTTAAAAGTAACGTCACTTTGATTTTGTCTCATACCTTGACCCACTTTAAATCCAAAGCAAACCGTCCAAGAGATCAGATCATCAAACACGACATTACTGACGGGCTCAGGACTTCCTGGCCAGCTTAGACTAATATCCACCGTCTGATCCCACGTTTTCGTTGTGTAAGGATCATCCAAGCCAATTCCAAGGCCATGCTGAACGAGTACATTCTGGGATTCATTCACATCGATACCGTCGTTCTCGCCCATATCAAAACGGTTAAAGATCTTCATATTTTTGAACGTAAGATCATTCGATCTTGCTGGCGTCACAGCCCACGAACCGGAATCGCGAATCAACGGACCATCCAATGTGAAGTTGGTCGTACCGATCGGCACGATAATATTACTGGCAAAATTATTAGTCGATGTCGCGTATTTGCCGTTGCCGTCAATGGTACCTCGACCGTAAATTTTGACATTATCTGCGCCGGTCTGCGTGTATAACCACCAGGTGACGTCTCGAAGCTGTGAATCCTTGTGCCAATTCACCGTATAATCACTCGCTACCCCTGTAAAACGAAGCACGGCTCCGCCTTCCAAATACAAAGCGACGTCGCTTTTCAGCTGCAGATTGCCCGCCTTATAGATCCCCGCAGGCACATACACAATCCCCTGCCCGCCCATGTAGTTGGCCGCATCATTAATGGCATTCTGAATGGCCGTTGTCGCCATACTAGTTCCTGTGCTGTCCGCGTTGTATGGCGCATTTTTCACATTATAAATCCCCGTCCCCGATGAGGCGGGTTTGTTCGTCTCCGCCGGGTCAGCTGCGATGACGAGAGCGCGTTGTTCATTGATTTTGACTATCAAATATTCATCGCCACTGACGGTAAACGTCAGCTTATTGCCACTCGTAGTTCCCGTCAAATTGAGCTTTTTCGGGCTAATCGAGTAAGAGGTAATATTCGCTTGTCCAATGGCCGTGATCTCAATGGTCGCTGACCCCGACATGGAGAAGTGGGCATAATCGTATTCACTCGTGTAACTAACAACAGGAATCGTTGTCGCATCTACCTTGAGCCCATACACCGTGGATGCCGTGTAGATCGAAGGTAATGCGTAGGAAGAGATAGTGGCCGCATGGACCTGAATAGGTACCGCACCTAAACTCCCAAGGATAAAAACAAATGAAAATAGTCCGATCAGCCATGCTTTCATTTTGTGCAAATAAATTCCCTCCTTCTGATGTTCTCGCCTAAACGAGAAAGTAAAGCGCTCACACAATTAATTATAAAAAAACTGCCCTCGTTCCTGTAATGCGGGAACTTCCATATCGAGGGCAGCTTTCTATTGGTCTTTGTAAGGATAGCGTATTTCTTATCTCACTAACAATTCATTCAATTGATGATTCGCACATCACCCGAAATCCCCCATTTGACGAAATGGGCGTAATCTACCTTCGTTTGTTCAGGCGCATCTGGACGGTCAGCAAAATTTTTAACACCTTTATACTGGTCTGGACTCGTTAAATAGCGGTCTCCGTCCACATGACGATGAGGTCCGTATACATTGTATGTACTCGGATATAACAGAACCTCTAGTTCATACGAGCCTTCCATCAATGCTTGCGGAAGCGGCACCGACCAGCTCGGCCCCCAGCACCAACCCAGTTCAGCCCCATTCAGTTTCACCAAGGCGGCATCCGCCCATAAATTAGTTAGCTCAATGGATGCATGTTCCACGCTGTTCAATTGGATCGTTTTCTTCACAGCAACAGGTGAGCCTGCAAATGGGAATCCTGACGCAATCAAGTTTGCACTGTTGATCACGGAAGGCAATGGAGCTAGCTCGAAAGGACCTTCGAGCATCCATTGATGCGCGTCCTTCTCGATAAGCGGCGCTTTACTCGTGACGATGAATTGACCGCGCAAGAAAACAAGGGGGCAAGCTTCACCCTCTGGTAGCGGTGATACCTCGATATGCAGCTTCGTTATGTTCACAACAAGCGCTGCAGGAACAGCCGCTTCGAAGCCGCTTGACCTTGGGATCACCTTCAATTCCTCACCATTCAACCAAACCCCGCTCACGTCATCATGCAAAAAGAGTGACATCCCGCCAAAAGAATCTGCCTGGTCAACGCTGAATTCAGCTGTCAGCTTGCCGTTCACTTGCCGCTGCAGCTCAACATACACCTGATTCGACCCCGGCACCTCCGTAATCCACGGTGTCTGCGCTATATAAGAAACCTCCGTAGTCGTTTGTACGGAAGGAGCCTTCACAGGCAGGACGCGCTGCCAGTCCTCCGAATCACATACCGTAACCCCCGCAGCGTGCAGGCGCTCTACAATCGCGGGGTCATGCCAACGACAGCCGTCTGCCAATAGTACATGCGTGTAATCCCGCATGCCAATCCGCAGATTGCCGTCCATGATAACACCAGATTCCTCGATGCCCCGCTCCTCGGTCAACTCGTAATGAAGCCCTGCCTCGAAGCATGCTTCTACAAGCGCAAGCAGCTTCGCATTGAGAATGCCTGCCGTACTGGCAGGAATGTTCGACCCGTCATGCTCGTTCATTTGCATCGCATCACGCGTATCAAAATTCGCCATGATCCCTCGGGTTGGCGCTACGATAAGCACATCCGGCATCGCCCTTAAATCCGGCAGCTGTGCCGCCTGCTCCTGCAGGGAGGCCAACAGCGTTGGAAAGGCATTCTTCCATGTAAGATGGCTCGGCATGGACGGCGGCCAATCTTGCACCGCTTGGGTGGTAAGCTTGAGCTGGTTCAAGTGGAACACGAAATGTTCCACGCCATGACTGGCCAGCCACATCACATAGTTGGTGAAGGACTCTGGCGAGACTCCCCAGCCGCTTCCTCCCATGGCTTCAACAAGCACGCTATCACGCCCTTGCTGCATCGCGACGGAGTGGGCAATTCGCGGGTAAAAGTTATTGCCGGGGAACCGCTCCAAGGCGTCAACGGCCGGTGTTTCTACTTGTTGCAGCACTTGAAACGCTGAACCGCTATACGACACCTGGAAGAAAGGACTTTCCTCTGCTTTCACGTGGGCTGTGAATTTTTTGCCATGCTTTTCACACCAATCAGCTACAGGCTTATAAAAACTCGAAATGATGGCATCGGTTAACATTTCCCAGTATCGAACACGGAAGCTCTCGTAGCCTTCTCCAGTTGTGAACAGCAGCGGTAATTGCGGGAGCAACGCTTCGCCATACTTATTCTCATAAAGTACAGGGAATCGATCATCCCAAGGAATGGCACCTGTTTTGACCGTAATCCCATGCCCATCTAGGAACGCCACTTCATCTGAGAAAAAGCCAGTCACATAATCGAACGCTTCGGGAAGCAAGCCTTTGCGATAGCCTTCATGAATGATCTCAATAAAAGTATGTGTAGCCTCAGGATCTAAGGAGGAGACGGCTGCGATTTCTCCAAAAACGAGCCTGCCACTGCCAGCGTGCTCATCTGAAATCCAATTGACATGCTTACATGTGGATTCAGGTAACCTTTTGATCACTTCACCACTTGCTGTTCCTGAAGGCCAACCATTTTCATCGTAAATCCAGAAGATCATCCCCGTTGATTTGGCATATAAAATCAAGTCTGACAGAATAGCCAGATACGCTTCGCTCATGTAGACAGGTTTATTGGGATAAAACCGAGGATGAAAAATGACACCCTCCAGCCCGGATAAACGCAGTTCGTCAAGCTGGTTTTGCAGTTGTTTCAGATTCAATTCATCGTTGATCGACCAAAAACTGAGGAATGACAATTTATTTCTCATTTGCTTACACCCTTTTCCCCTAATGAGGGTCTATTTCGTATTCCTTTATATGGGTATCATAATGACATCAGGCCAGCTTCTCAATATACACTTTTCCGTCATATAGCTTTATTTTATAAGTTCCCTGTGCTTTCGCATGATTCCACGATATTTGAAGGGTATCGCTAGTCAGGTCTGCCACTTCCAGTCTCCCCCGAAGTATCTCTTCCTTGCTAGCATCATAATGAAGGGCTTGTACAAATATTACATGCTTCTCCACAGAAGCTGTTGTCATGAGAGATGTTCGCTGCCCACTTGGCGGATTGTCTGGCGTCAACGCAGAGTATTTCGTTGTAGGCAGAGAGCACCAGATGTGCTGCTCCAACGTACCTTGACGCATCTGATAACGGAAGGCCGAAACATCCTGATCCAGCCTCTTCTTCTCCCTAAACCATTGCTGATCCAATCGGCTTAGCTGATCTTCCGACGCGGCCCATTGGACAGCCTCGCCCTCGTCAGTGCTCTGGAGCTTACCGCTAAAATGATTCGTCCAATGAACCACGCGCGGTACGGGGACTGTGACTTGCACAATATCTAGGAAATGATCCTCACTTAAGAGGTTTATTCTTCGAACTTGAGCCCCTCGATAGGCGTCGTTGTCCCAAGGATTGAGTTCATCAGGCAAGATGATTCGATCTTTCATCACATAATCCTCAGCCAACCAATCCACGGCTGTTTCCAACCATACGCCCCATGACTCTTCGTGCATCTGAATCAATTGCCCATCCCGTGGCGGCTGATCTGCCCCGTCAATACTCACTGTGTTATGCGAATACGTATGCTTAAACCAACCGTAATGCGCAGGAATTCCGTACGCCGTCGTACCGGGGTCAACAAGCAACGGGACACTGCCGTGCATTATGGATAGCCCCAATCGATCCATATGATCATGTTCACCGCCGAACCGGCTATGCTTCACGATCACATGCCAGCCAGCTTTGTTCACTAGCTTGGTCAGCCCGCTCGCAGGTAAGGAGCGTGATTGCTCCACCTCGGTCCCAAGCAAGTCGGACTCCTCCGTATATCCAACCAGGTCTTGCCCGAACATCAATGCATAGATCGAATTTCGCTTCGTTTGGCTAGCTACTTTGCATGCGTGGGTCTGCATCTTTTGTGCCATAAGCCGTATTCAAAAGAGAGCGATACTTGCCATCTCTATAAATATCGTAGGCAATTTCATAATAGGGCGCATACGTGCCAATATGATCGCCTAACCCTGCATCATTGATCGTCGGCATAACGCCGCTCGGCAAAACCAGCTGCAGCGGATAATCGAACATCGCTTTCAGCGCTTCCTTTTTCCAGATATCCCATGGCGTTCCTTCTGCGATTAAGGCATAGTGCAGCAGGGATTTAAATGCATAGAAGTGATACTGCACATTCCCCTCGTACCATAAGCCGTCTTCGATGATTCCACGGTCCAGTTGGTCATGCAAGCCATATTCACCATCTAAGCCTGCCTCCAACACTCCTCTATCGTTTAGTAAAAGCCCAAGCGCAGCAATGGCTGATGTTATCAATACCGAGTGATTATGAATTTGCTCTTCTTTATGCGCAATGAGAAATCGGGCACAGGGCTTTAGCAGCCCTGCCCGAATATGAGCGATCTCATTAGGCGTTAGATGCTCCTGAATCATATCAAAAGCAAGCGCCAGATCCGTGATCCAATGCGCTTCATCTAAAGTTTGGGCGAATAATTTACCCGGCCCATTATAGGGAATATCCCCGTGGATAGCATAAGATTCGTAGTGATCGGCATACGCCGTTAGATACGATTTAACGAATTGCAGTCGTTCCACATCTGGTTCTATCGCGTACAGCAACGCAATGTGATACACAGCTCGACCGATCTGGCTATGGGCAAACGATGTCCAACACCCATCCAACCGCTTACTTTGCCGCTCCTTGCCACAGGTTGAACAACGATGAAGAAAAGGCTCGTGCCACTGGAAAGTGAGCCGAGTCCCATCTTCATCGCAATAATAATAGTGCATCCATTCGCCTTGCTCGTGGGAGCGAATGGCGAAGGTGATCTCCGCCGCTTCTTCTGCATCCCGTCTTAGCAGCTCCATCGCTGCTTGAAAATCCGACTTACCTGCGTTCCTCCGCAGTCTCTCTAAACGCTTGATGTCCATGATTAGAAGTCCTCCTAGCCTTTCAATGAACCTGCCGTCATTTGCATGAACTGACGATTTGCAATCATATAGACAATCAACAATGGCAGAATCGATAAGCACGCTCCAGCCAGCATATAGTGCGTTTGAACCGCAGCTGTGGTGCCATACCGCAAATAAGATAACCCAACGGTCAACGTTTGCAGCTTCGGATTCGTCATCGTAAACACCAACGGTCGCAAGTACTCATTCCACGCCCCGCAAAAGGTGAACAGCGCACCTACGCCTAGTCCTGGTCGCATTAGCGGCAAAATAATTCGCCAGAAAATACCGGCGTTAGAGCATCCATCAATTCGCGCAGCCTCATCTAATTCCCGGGAAATACCTTTTAAGAAGCTAAGTAAAATAAAGAAAATATACGCGTGACCACTGACGAGAATGAGGACTACGCCCCACAAATTCGTGTTCAGGTGCAGCTTGACCATCAGCTCGAACTGCGGTCTAATCACAACTGCGCCAATAGAGATAAACATCGTGGACGCTTGAATTCCAACATAGATCCCCCTGCCTGGAAATTTGAGGCGGTCGACCACATAAGCTGCCATGGAGGCTACGGTCAGTACGCCGATTGTCGTTGCTCCACTCAGGAACAAGCTATTCCATGTAAATCTCGCGAAGTTAGCCTGTACCCAAGCTTCCTTATAATTTTCAAAATGCCAGGAAGACGGGAAGATCTTGCCCCCCTTGGTAATCTCCATATTTGACATAAAGGAGCCTAAAAAAGTCACAACGACGGGGAAAACGATGAGCAAGGCCGTAATTAGTAAAAACAACCAGAGCAGCGCTCTTCCACCCCATCTACCCACTGAAAATGACTGTGTTTGTTTTTTTATATGAACAGCAGGTATCGATTCTGTCACTTCCATGATCCGATCTCCTTCCTATTGAAGTTTGTTTAGACGCTTCGACATCAGATGATAAACAAGCGTAATGATGCCGACAATGACAGCGGTCATGAAGCCAACGCTACTACCGTAGCCAAATTGTTGATCCGTAAAAGATCCTGATGGTGTTGGGAAAAAGAGCTTATAAACATAGAGATACATGACTTCCGTCTTCCCTACCGGTCCGCCTTCGGTGAGAACCATGATGCTCTCATACCCTTTGAGAGAATTGATGATCGCCAACATGATGACGATTTGCAGCACCGGACCGAGCATCGGAATCGTTAGATACCAGAACTGCTGCCATTTATTCGCACCGTCCAAGGATGAGCTTTCGTACACATCATTCGGGATATTTTGAAGACCAGCTAGAAATAACAGCATGTAATTCCCTACTGCCCCCCATACTGCAATGATGATCGTTGTCAGCATCGCATGCTTGGGTCCGAGCCAATCGATTCTTTCAGAGATGATATGAAACTTTAATAAATACTGATTAAGAATACCGTTGTATGAGTTGAAAATGATAAAAAAGACGACAGCCATGACAGCTGAGCTAATGATCGTAGGCATGAAATAGATTGCTCTTAACCAGTTGCGTCCACGCAGCTTGGAATTTAATATAACGGCAAGTGCTAAGCATAACGGAAGTGTTATGATGAGCTTTCCACCTGCATAGACGAATGTATTTACGACAGAATGCCAGTACTCCGTATCTCGGAAGAGTCGTCTGAAGTTATCGATTCCAATAAAGGTTGGAGCCGCGTAGCCTTTGTACTCATAAAACATATAGCGAATCGCCCAAGCAATCGGATAGACGCCCAGCACCATGGTCAGTAGAAAGCTTGGAAACAAAAATAAGTAGGAAAACCCGATCTGGCGTGTTCTGTTCATCCCATTCCCTCCTCTTTATAGAGCGCGAGAGTGGAGTTTCAGCTCCACTCTCGCTTGTTATCTCTTCAGTTAGCACTTATTTCATCATTAGTTTCATTGGATCGAAGCTTGGATTCGGCGCTACTTTGACATCGCCTTTCGCGACTGCTTTATCCAACGCATCGTTATAACGCTTGCTCAGATCTTGGATAATCTGATCCAAATTACCGCCGCTGATCATATATTTGAAGAATGCATCATTGTATTTCATACCTTCAACTGTAACAGTTGGTTGAAGCGGCCATGTGCCGTCATTTCCATTAGGCAAGAAGCCATCGATGCCTTTGATCTCTGGTTTTTTGGCAACAGAGGATACAGATGGTACCATCGACAAGCCAAAGCCTTTTTCATGATACGTTTTCAATACTTCATCTTCATACATGAACTGCATGAACTTCCAAGCTTGATCGGCATTTTTGGTCGTGTTGCTGATGGATAGCCATTGACCCCCAAGGAATGAACTTGCGCCTTTGATCGTGCCATCAATGGTTGGAACAGGTGCTGCAGCCCATTCAATCTTCGCTGGGAATTGGTTCGCATATACGCCTGGCTCGGAGGAGAAGGAGATGTACATCCCGATTTTACCTTCCGCGAATTGTGCGCGCAGTGGATCAATATCCAAGGATTCCATACCTGGCAATGTGCTGCCGTCGTCTACCATTTGCTTAAAGGATTGAATGATATCTTTGTATCCTGCGAAGTCAAACTTCGCTGTTTTGAAATCATAACCAAAACCGCCGTAACCGCTAGCTTCTGCGATAACTCTTGCTGAACGACCTAGCGCGCTATCCGGGCTCTTGAAGTTCTGAGCAAACCCGTAGGAGCCATTCACTTTACCGACTGCGGTAATTTTCTTCGCATCTTCAACCATTTCTTTCAATGTTTTCGGAGGTGCAGCGATGCCTGCTTTAGCGAAAAGCTCTTTGTTATAAACGAGACGAATCGTTGACCCGTAGTTGGGAAGGCTGTACATTTTGCCGCCAATTCGGTTGAAATCATCAATGACTGGGAATTTCTTCTTAATCGCATCCGTTACATAAGAATCGATAGGTTTCAGATAACCTTTCGCTGCAAAAGGCTGAATCGTATTTTCTTTAACACGAATGACGTCAGGCGCCTGTCCGGAAGCAAAAGCCAGATCAATCGCTTGGTTGAAGTCTTCTGTCTTTACAACCATTTCAACTTCAATATTGTCGCTATTCGTTTCGTTAAACTTCTGAACAACACTCTTGATATAGTCCATATCATGACGGTCACCCGTCCAATAAGAGAGCTTCGTTTTGGCCTTGGCAGGAGCCGCGCTCGCCGGCGCGCTGGATGCTTTGGTGGATGCCGCCGGGCTTGCTGCTGTTTCCGTTTTACTTGAACTACAAGCTGCTAAGCTACCTGCGAGTGCGACTGTTAATGTGACCGTCCCTAATTTCTTTATCATGTGTAAGCCTCCCTTAAATCTGTTGTTTACACTTCTAATATTAAAAGAATTCTCGTTACCTGATAATGAGGTCAACTCTTGAATGAGGGCAGATATTTCTATATATTGCCCTTCCTCCTGCCCAAAAAACAGGCAAGCCCTCACGGCTTGGAGGACTTGCCCAGAGACATTTCTTTGAATTCCGTCGGTGTAAGACCCGTCTGCTTCTTGAATACCTCGCTGAAATAACGCCGATGCTCGTAGCCGAGTTCCTGTGCTATTTCCTGTACTTGAAAATCCTCAATCAGCATCGATTTCGCCCGCTCCATTTTGGCCTGGGTAACGAACTGCTGGAAGGTAGACCCCGTTACTTTTTTGAACAAATTCGAATAATAGCCCCAACTCAAGTTTACCTGCTTCGCGCAATGCTCTAAGGTCAAATCGAGATTCAGATTCGCTTTGATATAATCAGCCGATCGGTGAATAATTTTCTGCGACTCGCTCGCTCGCTCTTGATGAATCAGACGGCAGCCAATTTCGCAAAGCTCAATGAACCATGCGCGATACTCCAGGATAGCAGCTCCGCTGTCTTTGATTTCATGCGTCTTTGCTTCGAATTCGACCAGGCTGGGACGAGGGAATTTCTCTAGCAGCACGCGCAGCATCCGCAACACAAGACCTTGCAGCAGTCGCTCCACCATACCTGGCTCAGGGAGGACGGATACTTTCCCCATCTCTGTGAAAATGGTCATCGCCCAAGCTACGCATGCATCTCGATTGCCCGAACGGAAAGCGAATAGAAACTCATTCTCGCTATCCTCGGTGTAAATCCACTCCACAGGGACCGCTGCAGCATCCGTATTATAGCTGAATGCCCCATTGCCTCCCGTGTAAAAATGGTACGATAACGCACTGAGCGACTGCTGATAGCTTTTCGGCAGCTCTTGCACGGTCTCTACACATTGGCCGATGCCAATGGAGATCGTGAATTTCGTATGACGTGCAATGTTCGCGCAGCACTGATCTGCGATGGCAATCGGCATGTCATGATTCGCTGCATTGAGAATACAAATGTAGCGATTGAAGCCCTCGCGAAATACCACCGATGCCCCACCCACGGCAATCGTCTCTTCCACGATATTTTGCAAGGAGAATCGGACAAGCTCTAGCTCTTTCACTGGCACTTCGCCATATTTATCTGTAAATTGATCAATCTGAATCGTCATTACCGCAAAAGGAGGCTTCAGCTCATTAATGTCCAGAAAGTCGGATAATCGCGCTAACTCGGCGTCATTGGTTTGATGGTACACGAGCAGCGACAAGTACTCCTGCCGGAGGGCCGGCATGCTTTCCTTGATCTTCTGCTGGAGACCAATTAGCTGCGTGCGGCTCAGGTTTTCCTGCTCCCAAACCTCCTTCGCCTTGACGACCGCTTTCACGATCTGTTCAATGGAAAAAGGTTTTTTCACATAGTCCAATGCTCCGTATTGGATCGCTTTTTGGGCATAATCGAAGTCTGTATAGGCGCTTAAAATGATGACCTTACTCGTCGGCAGGATCTCCATAATATTGCGAGTCATCTCTAGGCCGTCCATTTTGGGCATACGAATATCCGTTAGAATAAGATCTGGCTTCGTTTCACGAATCACCGCAAAGCCTTCCTCGCCATTGGTCGCGCTGCCCACGATTTCAATCCCATGATCTTCCCAGGGTATTTTCCTCGTAATCATATCCACGACACTTCGAATATCATCCACCACACATAGCTTAATTAGTCGGTCCATGGAAGTCCTCCTCTTTCTCATACCGTGGCAGCCACAAGTCGATTTGAGCTCCGCCAAATGCGTTCGTTGTGATCTCCATCCGTTGTTCAGTCCCATAATACAGCTGTAGTCGTGTGTATATATTGCGCAATGCATAACCATGCTTCGAGGTTGCAGGATGCAGCATGCTCTGGAGAAGGAGCTCAGGAACGAGACCATGTCCGTTATCCTCCACCGTGATATGCAGCCAATCATCTTCGGTTCGAGCTGTGAGCTGAATTTCACCACCAGAGGTCATATCCTTGAAGCCGTGCAAAATACTATTTTCAATCAAAGGCTGAATCATGATTTTAGGTACAAGGCAAGCTTGCAGCTCTGGCTCAACTTCCATCCGGAAGACGAATAGATTCTCATACGACCTTTGCTGAATCGACAAATATTGACGAACATGATCCAACTCGTCCGCGAGTGTGATCAAATCCCTGCCCCCGCTTAAGCTCAATTGGAACATATTCGATAACGCCAAAATCATTTCATTCACATCTTCGTTCTCACCTAGCACCGATTTACAGTAAATCGTATTGAGCGTGTTATAGAAAAAATGAGGATCCATTTGCGCAGACAACGCCTTGATCTCCGCTCTTCGTTTATCACGTTCCCGATTTTTCACATCCTCAATGAGCTGCTTAATCTCATCTAACATGCGGTTGAAACGGAATCCAACCTGAGAAACTTCATCCCGATACACACTTTCGAATCGTACATCCAGATCATTCTCTTCGACTCGCTTCATCAGCTTCTGTAGTCGGAACAGCGGTTTGAGCAGCAGAAGTGTTAAATTGTTCGTGATGAAAAGGGAGACTAGGATAAAACCGATGGTCACAAATGTCGTTGCTTGCTTAATGCCATTCAATTTGGCTAGCAATTTATCTTTGGCCTGGACGCCGACAATCATCCAATCATCCTTGACGTCTAGTCGTGCATAATTAACGAGATAATCTTGGTCATCGGAATCGCTGTAAAAAAAGGAACCCTTACTTTCGTCTGTCAATTGTTGCACGAAATCTGGTCGCTGCATGAACGCTCTATCCTGAGTACGATCCGCGTAGTTGACATCTTCACCTTGCGAATCAACGAAGTAGTAATGCTTGTTAGGATCCGATAAGTTTTCCATAAAGAGATCCCGTAGATCGTCCTCTTTCACATTAATGACAACATAGACATTCGTTGGCTCATTACTCAAAATTGAATCTTCACTGACACCCTCCGCCACGAGTGAGATGACCCGCTGTTTCCCGGTAAAAAAAGGATCCACATGCCCTTTACTCCAGAACCCCCGCTTCAAGAGCTGAAACTGCTTAAACATATCCGATTGATAAAAGGATGTCGCATTACTTCGTGCACTGGAGGTTGGATAGAAATCACCGATCGGCGTGGCAATGAGTATACTTTCGATCATGGTATCATTGAACTTCACTTGTGAGAACACGTACTGCAGCGCAGTTAGTGACTTATAGTAGCTGGTGCTGTCCTTATTCTGAACATCCTTCATGAGCTGCTTGAAGGCATCACTGAACATCAGTGCACGGACAGCCGTACCGATATTTTTTAGTCTTTCATTCACGATTTGCGCGGATTGATTAACGGTATCCTGGCTCGACTGCATCGCATTACGCTGAATTTCCTTGGATGCGATTAGGTAGGCGATGCTCCCAGTCGCTACTAGACCCACCGTGATTAATATGACAAAGGTAAACCATATGCGTTGTTTTAAGGAAAAGGAATGGAACATGCGTGGCAGCCACGACCAGATAGCAAGCTTATTCATAAGCGTTAGCACCTTTCCTGTGTGTAAGAAGATAGTCTTCCTCTATTATAGTATAGGGCACTTTCCGTGAGGATGGGGAAAATTCAAGATCGAGGGCAGCTATTTCACGATTCCATAAAAATAGAACATATGTTCTTTATTTTTTCAGTTAAATGTGTTAATAATAAGAGGTAGACATTTTACACTTCAGATCACTCAATCGAAGGAGCTGTTTATTCATGTCCGTTCGTTTAACTCCGTATTTAGTATTGCCTGGCACTGCGGCTGAAGCTATTGCCTTTTATGAAAAAGCCCTGGATGCGCAAGTGCTATTTAAGCAAACCTTCGGTGAGATGCCAGCCGACCCTAACTTCCTGCTTGCGGATGAACAGAAAGGGCTGATTGGTCATGCCATGATGCAAGTCGGCGAAAGCCAACTGATGTTCTCTGACACGTTCCCAGGTCAACCCGTTCAACAGGGCGATCATGTAACGATCTGTATTACAACGAAAGATGCTAGCAAATCCAAACAATTCTTCGAAGCGCTCAAAGAAGGCGGCACGGTCATCATGGACCTGCATGAAGCATTCTTCAGCCCTGCTTACGGACAAGTGAAAGATAAGTTTGGCGTGACCTTCCACCTATTCACAGAAGGCGAAACGATGATTTAAAACGTAGTAAAGGCTCTGTTCGCATGATTTTGCGGCAGAGCCTTTTTCTATTCAGGGATCCTGGTGAGGGGGATCTTGAAGTTATTAAGTAAGCTGAGCTTCTCCTGAGCCTGAGTCTGCATACCAGAACAACGCATATTCAGTCATAACGGAAGCATAGCCTATTTGGCGCAGCATGGCCGTTACATTCCCACGATGGTATGTGGCGTGATTGACAACCTGTAAAACCATCTCAGCGAGACTTGTTTCCCTTACTCCTGCATAGGGATTATCGAGTCTGATTTTCTTATCCAAGTCAGGCTGCTCCTTCAGAAATGCCTTAAATCGCTGCGTTAATTCGGCATACATAGCCTCCAGTTCCTCTAAGCTCTTCCTCTCTGTTGCTTCGGTTATCTGCCAGGAGGCTGTCATAGCCGCTTGCATACTCATGCCTTTCAGAATGTCTAACCAGCAGCCATCTGTGAGATAGATATGGGCAATCACTTTCGCAACCGTCGGAAACACACTCTGAATCTCTTGCCTGTATACCTCTGGCGGAAGTCTGACATCTATTTATTATCGAAAAACGGATACGATTTTTAGGTACAAAAAAACCGCCCATGCTTAGCGCATCGACGGTCAGTCAGTCTGATTAGAACTGACGGTATACAACAGATTCATAGTCAAATCGTTTTTTATCAAGTTCACGTTGTTCACGGTGTACCTGAAACCAGGAAGAAATGCATACGACAACAATGCCGGCAAAGAGCAAGAATCCTAGCACTTTCCACCAGATGCTGCCTGCTATAGAAGGATTAGCCCCCAAGATTAGAATCAGGACAGGCATGAACCACATCATCATATCGATATAAATTCGTAATGCTTTTCGTTTTAACAAGCTTCTCTATCCCCTATTTATCTATAAAATGGTTTCAGACTCCGTATAGCTTTCGCACGGCTAATAAACTTTAGGACCGTCAGCTTCATCACGGAAGTCGTCCAATTTGTGGAAGTAAATATGACACCCTTATATCGTTGTATTCGGAGTATCGACAACATCTGGATCGACGGTATTGGTGCTTCCATTCAGCACATTCTGAACGCTTCCAAAGCTGTCTCCGGGTGAAAACGAGTTGGCTCCCGCAAAGATTTTGGAGCTGCTGGTAAGGTTAATTGCAAAGGTATCGCCAATCTGGACATTGGAGCCCTGAGCGACGTTGAGGATTTTGATTCCACCATTAATAATTGCAGGCATGCTCCGGCCACTCCTTTCCAACTCTTAACCATAGTATGTGTTCATGAGCCTATTGGTCACTTGTAGGGGGGATGGATTAGGTGAAGGGTGGCGGTAAAGGCCTCTGGAGAAGTTAAATCAAAAAAGCCCACTCATTACACATGAGTGAGCAAGCTTTTTAAGTTAATGAGCATCCTTTGGATATAAATTTATCCGTCTTATATTTTTATGCACTGGATCTACCATGATAATATTACCATCGTGATCTACAGTAAATTGGCCAAATCTGACTATGTTTCTGTTTTTGTAGATGATGTTATTTGAAATATCTGAGAAATACGATTCGTCATAGGCATTCTTCTTCGGTTGATAGAGCCCTTTATTATAAACTTTAATAGCAGTTAGATTAACATACAAAGTTAATTTGCCTTCTGTGCTTAGTTGGTAAATTTCATTGTCGTTTTCTAAATAAAACATGCCATTTCGAGATGAAACATCAGTAATTTCCTTCATGTCCACTTTTGCGATTTGCGTCAAAGAACCGCTCTTTTCAGCCTTTAGTAAAGTTCGCTTCGCTTTGTCGAAAACATAGAGAATACCCCCATTTGCTGTTCCGACAAGCTTTTCATTGGGTAGGCGTTCGTAATACTGAACTTTTTCAGGGAACTTACCATCCTCCAGCGAATAAATCGACTCATGGAACAAATCGCTGTACACAAAATGCTCGCCATCCGCTGTGGCGAATAAGTCCCCAGGATGATCACCTACCGTGTCAGATATTTCATAACCTACTACGCGAGGTTTATCACCTAATTCATAAATAACTCTTGAAACTGGGATTGGTATAGGACTAAATATTGGAGCAAGGTGTGCCAGCATGAACATTCTTTGCTTCGATTCGTCAAAAAAAATGGCTTGAGGGGTTAGATTGCGATAGTTAAATTCGCTTTTCACTCCCTTTGAGTTTGTAAACTCGAAATTAAAATCGGGTCCAAGAGACATAACTGTTGTAAGTCCCTCTCCTTTTGTCGGATTATACATTTTGATGACATAATCAGCTAGGATCGATGTATTCCTTTTTTCAAGTAAATAAATATTGTTATTTAAATCACATTCCATGCTAAGTATCGTAACTGATTCAATAAAGGAACCAAAAGGAGGTCTGAGTTGAAAATAATATATGCCTGTTTCTTCAACAGTCGTAAGCTCGTCCACAGTAATCGTGCCCAAACTCTGATTCGGCTTCTTTACAGGCTCTGATACGGGAATAGGTGGAGTAGGTATTATCGTAATCTCTTGATTTTTATCGTCAAAAGTAACCTTTTGATTTAAACTCTCCGCTACAAATCGAAGCGGTACAAGAGTTGTTCCATGAACTACCAATGGGGGTTGCTCTAACGTAATGGGGTGTTGGTTTATCAAAGCTTGAGGATTACCGACTTGTAGATGGACATTCTCTCCGCTGACTTGAATATCAATAGAATTCGTTTCACTAGTCCATTGTACATTTGCTCCTAATGCTTCAGCTATGAAACGAAGTGGAACCATGGTTGTATTGCCTTTTAATTTAGGGGCAGCTTCCAATTGATATACATGACCATTTACTTCAGCCAATTCATAATCGAGACGCAGTACAATTTTTTTTATAGGTTGGGCTGATTCAGCCTCGGCTGAACTTAATCCAAGTAGTGAAGAAGTAATTATAATAAGTGCGCTTAACAGAATGACTATTGTTTTTTTATTAAATGTCAACGTATACACATCCAATTGGAAAATTTTATAATTATTTATACCACAAAACTCGAATGGAAGATATCCCCTGTATTACTGGCCATACAAATGTGTATTTGATTGCGTTCAACTTCACCCAAGGGAGTTTAAGGCATATAAAAAAGACATGTTGCAACAGCAACATGTCTTTAACATTATGTTTTTTTAATCGAAGTCGTAGCGTTCCTCTTTCCACGGATTTCCATACATGTGATAACCGTTCCGCTCCCAGAAGCCTGGCTTATCCTTCGACATAAACTCGATGCCGCGCAGCCATTTGGCGCTTTTCCAGAAGTAGAGATGCGGCACGACCATCCGTACGGGCGCACCATGATCAGGTGTTAGCAGCACGCCATTATGTCGGATGCCCAGAAAAGACGTCTCCAGCAAGAAATCGGCCAGCGGTAGATTCGTCGTCCATCCATGCTCGGCATGCAGCATCACATGAGTCGCCTCTGGCTTCAGCTTCACTTTGCTCATCAGCTCAGATACAGCAATGCCTTCCCACACATTGTCCAGCTTGGACCAGGTGGTCACACAGTGAATATCGTTGGCAAATTCCTTGCGAGGCAGCGCCATGAAATCCTTGTACGAAATGGTGAACTCTTCCTCCACCAACCCGAACAAACGCAAATCCCATTTGCTCATGTCGTTATAGTAGGGCACGGACCCATAGTGCAGCACAGGCCAGCCTTGTGTCAGCGTTTGCCCAGGAGGAACACGATCGCTCGGGTCCTGTGGCAGCTTTTGCCCAAATTGCATGGAATAACCTCCATCCGTTCTACTCTCTCTAATCCTAGTCGTTCCCGATATAGGAGCCGTATTCCGCAGCGCTTAACAGGCCTTCCAATGCTTCTGGCCCTGAAATTTCAACCTCAACCATCCAGCCTTCACCGAAGGACGCACTGTTCACAAGCTCTGGCGAGCCTTCCAACGTGCTGTTCACAGCCGTTACTTTGCCTGATACTGGGCAGAAAATATCCGAAACCGTTTTGACCGATTCCACGCTGCCTATGCTCTCATTCGCTGTAACAGAAGCGCCAACTTTCGGAAGCTCCACGAATACAATATCTCCCAACTGATCTTGTGCAAAATCGGTAATTCCTATGCGAACCACCGTATCCGATAGCTTTTCTACCCACTCGTGCTCTTTCGTGTATAACAAATTGGCTTGTACGTTGCTCATCAGTCCACGCCTCACTTACTTACAAATTTTGCTTATAGCTTAATCTACTGTGAACATCAAAGTCAAGATGGCCGTCATTCCTAAAAGTTACTGTTGACAATTCACACCGATTTAGGCGCATAATGAATATAATAAGTCTAATTAAATATTGGCGAATGAGGATACAGGGAGAGACTGCGGAGCACGTTGGCAGCGCCGAAGGAGTAAGCCCGATGTGGTGAATCTCTCAGGCAAAAGGACCTGTATCGGACGCGACTCTGGAGAGCTTCGAGAACTCGTTGATAACGAGAAATCGGACACCCAAGGGGAAACTTAACGGTTGATTGTATATTCCCATCCGTTCTAGGCAACTCTCAGGTACAAAGGACAGGGGCAAAAGGTATGTTTGTGTTGCATACTTTTTGCTCCTTTTTTGCATTCCAAGGAAAATAACCAACGGACAATAAGTCGATTGAAGGTGAGGTTAACCGCATGCTGAAACGAACACCGTTATTCCCGATTTACGCGGAACATGGCGCGAGAATTATTGATTTTGGCGGCTGGGAGCTGCCCGTGCAGTTCTCTGGCATTCAAAAAGAGCATGATGCTGTCAGGCAGCAAGCTGGGCTTTTTGATGTGTCGCATATGGGCGAGGTACGTATTCAAGGCCCGGATGCTTTCCCTTGTATACAGCGACTCACGACGAATGATGTGGCCAAACTGGCCCCAGGGCAATGCCAATACAGCCTCCTATGCTACCCAAATGGCGGTGTGGTTGATGATCTGCTCGTTTACAAGCTGAGCGACAACGACTATATGCTAGTTATCAACGCATCGAACATTGACAAAGACATCGCTTGGTTGCAGCAGCACCTGACAGGTCAGGTAGAACTGACCAACGTCTCCGAGGAGACCGCCTTGCTTGCATTGCAAGGTCCTCGGGCGATTGACATTTTAGCTAAATTGACAGACGCACCGATTCAGACTTTGAAAACCTTTCACTTCCTCCCAGACGTGAAGGTAGGAGCTGTGACAACGCTGCTCTCCCGTACTGGATATACAGGTGAAGATGGCTTTGAGCTGTACGTGGATCAGAAGGATGCCATTACATTGTGGCGGACACTGCTTGAAGCTGGCGAAGAGCATGGGCTCATCCCCACAGGACTAGGAGCTAGGGATACGCTGCGCTTTGAAGCGCGACTCCCCCTTTACGGACAGGAGCTATCCTCCGAGATTTCGCCGCTTGAGGCGGGACTTTCTTATTTTGTGAAGCTGGATAAAGGTGATTTCATTGGGCGTGATGCCCTGCTCGAGCAAAAGACAAACGGAGTGCCCCGCAAGCTCGTCGGCATTGAAATGCTAGAACGCGGCATTCCTCGTCCGCATTACGCCGTATTTGCCGGGGGTAAGCAGATTGGTGAAATTACAACAGGAACACAGTCCCCAACGTACAAAACAAACGTAGGTCTGGCTTTAATCGATGCGGCGTACAGCGCCTTGGACACGGATGTGCAGGTTGAAATTAGAGGCACGCAAGTGAAAGCTAAAGTCGTCTCTACCCCTTTTCATAAAAAGAAATAATCCCCGAATCCGGGTCGGAAGGAGCATCTTTGGTTATGAAACATCGTTATTTACCTATTACGGAGCAGGATCAAAAGGAAATGCTAGAAACGATCGGCATCTCCTCCATGGAAGAGATGTTTAGCGACATCCCGCAGCAGGTACGGTTTCAGGGTGAACTGCAAGTGGGGAATGCCCTCAGTGAACAGGGATTACTCCGATATATGCGCGAGTTGGCGGGGCGCAACGCGGATTTCCAGCGCTACGCAAGCTTCCTCGGCGCTGGCATCTACGATCATCACCTTCCGGTGGTGATCAATCACGTGATCTCACGCTCGGAGTTCTACACGGCGTACACGCCTTATCAACCGGAGATTAGCCAGGGGGAATTGCAGGCGATTTTTGAATTTCAGTCGTACATCTGTGAGCTCACCGGCATGGCCGTAGCGAACGCCTCGATGTACGATGGGGCCACGGCGCTGGCCGAAGCAGGCGCCCTCGCCAGCGGTGCGACGAAACGCAGCCGTCTGCTCGTCTCGCGCGCGGTGCACCCGGAAGCGCGCGCTGTCTTGCGCACGTCCGCCCGCGGGCTCAACTTGGAGGTCGTCGAGATCGCAGTTACACCTGAAGGTGTAACTGATCTGGACGACCTCGCGTCCAAGCTCGAGAGCGACGCAGCCGCCGTCATCCTCCAATCGCCGAATTTCTTCGGCTTCTTGGAGGATATCGCGGCTGTGGAGCCGCTCGCGCACGGCGCGGGCGCACTGCTCGTCGTGAGCGCGAACCCGCTCACGCTCGGGCTTCTCGAAGCGCCGGGCAAGCTCGGCGCTGACATCGTCGTCGGCGACTGCCAGCCGCTCGGCATCCCAGCTGCGCTGGGAGGGCCTAGCTGCGGCTACTTCGCCGTCGCGGAGAGCTGGATGCGCCGCATGCCGGGGCGCATCGTGGGTCAAACCGTGGACCGCGATGGCAAGCGCGGTTTCGTCCTTACACTGCAAGCGCGGGAGCAGCACATCCGACGTGAGAAAGCCACGTCGAACATCTGCTCCAACCAAGCGCTTCTCGCGCTTTGCGCATCCGTGTACTTGTCCACGATGGGCAAGCAAGGGATTCAAGACGTTGGCACGCTCAACGTCCGCAAAGCCCACTACGCGGCGAATCGATTCGCCGCTTCAAGCAAACTGGAGCTGCCATTCACAGGCAGCTACTTCAATGAATTTGCCGTCAAGCTGCCGGACGGCACGAACATCGAGGAGCTGAATCGTCAGCTCCTTCATAAGGGCTTCATCGGCGGCTACGACCTCGGCCGCGACTATCCCGAACTAGCCAGCCATATGTTAATCGCCGTCACCGAGCAACGTACACGCGAAGATATCGATAGCTTCGCAGCCGCATTGGAGGAACTCGTATGAACAACGAAAAAGCGCTCATTTTTGAAATGAGCCATCCAGGTCGCGTCGCCTACTCTTTACCTGAATCGGACGTTCCAGACGTGAACATCCATGAGCTTCTGCCAGCGAAATTCCGCCGTCAAGTCGAGCCTGATCTGCCTGAAGTGTATGAAGTCGATGTCATCCGCCACTACACGGCACTTTCTCGCCGCAACTTCGGCGTGGATAATGGCTTCTATCCGCTAGGCTCGTGTACGATGAAATATAATCCCAAAATCAACGAAGACGTTGCCCGCTTCCCCGGCTTCGCTCATATTCATCCGTATCAACCGGAAGAATCGATACAAGGCGCCATGGAGCTGCTGTATAATCTCCAGCACGATCTTGAAGCGATCACGGGCATGGATCGCGTAACCTTACAGCCAGCGGCTGGCGCACATGGCGAATGGACTGGACTCATGATGATCCGTGCCTATCACGAAAGCCGCGGCGAGCACCGTACCAAGGTCATTTGCCCCGATTCGGCGCATGGCACGAATCCAGCTAGTGCAACCGTTGCCGGCTTTCAAACCGTCACGATCAAATCGGATGAGCGCGGTCTCGTGAATCTCGACGAGCTGCGTCGTGCTGTCGGCTCCGATACTGCCGCACTCATGCTCACGAACCCAAACACGCTCGGCTTGTTCGAAGAACAAATCGTCGAGATTGCCGAAATCGTGCATGCCGCAGGCGGGCTGCTCTACTATGATGGCGCGAATGCGAATGCCATTATGGGCATCACGCGGCCAGGGGACATGGGCTTCGATGTGGTCCATCTCAACCTGCACAAAACGATGAGCACCCCGCACGGCGGCGGCGGCCCTGGCGCAGGCCCAGTCGGCGTCAAAGAGCGGCTGATTCCTTTCTTGCCAACGCCGCTCGTGGCTAAACGTGAGGATAACAGCTTCTATTTTGACTACAACTATCCGCAGTCCATCGGTCGCGTCAAAGGCTTCTACGGCAACTTCGGCATACTTGTTCGTGCCTACACGTACATTCGTACGCTGGGTCCGGAGGGCTTGCGCAAAGTATCGGAATACGCCGTGTTGAACGCCAACTATATGCTCGCTCGGTTAACACCTTACTTCGATGTGCCGCATCCGCGCTTCTGTAAGCATGAATTCGTGCTTTCCGGTAATCGGCAGAAGAAACTGGGTGTCCGTACACTCGATATTGCCAAAAGGTTGCTCGATTTCGGTTACCATCCGCCGACCATCTACTTCCCGCTCAGCGTGGAGGAATGCATCATGATCGAGCCGACCGAGACCGAGAGCAAGCAAACCCTAGATAGCTTCATTGATACGATGATTGCCATCGCGAAGGAAGCGGAAGAGAATCCGGAATTGGTTAAAAATGCCCCTTACACGACTGTCGTCAGTCGGATGGATGAGGCGTTGGCCGCTCGGAAGCCGGTTTTGAACTGTACTTGCGGGTAAGCATGAACTAATGAACTGACCTTACGTTGCTTCCTCCCTCGTGGTCGTGTAGCAGCTCAACGCATTGCGTATAGGCTGATCCCTAAAGTAGGATGCTACTTTAAGGATCAGCCTTTTTATATCCTAAGGACTATTTACAGTCATTAGTCCGAAAAAATCGAACTAAATGGCATCAAATCAACATTAATACGCGATTAATTCGATTTCACCCAACTTTTTAACTAAATTCCGAGGTAAACACCGGTTTAGCGTGTTTTAAGTGGGCTAATTCGAACTAATACCCCTAATCTCCTCCAACTGTCCCAAATAAGCAGGCAATTTCGAACTATACGGCTTCCGCGCGCTCCCTCACTCTTCAAACAACTCGTCGCCAGCCAAATGGATAAGGCATTAGTCGCTCGGCAGCCGGTTCTGAATTGCACCTGCGGTTAACGTATTGTGACCTTAGAATATATAAAAAACAAGGTGCTTGAACCAGATTATACTGGCCCAGGCACCTTGTTTTTTTTAAAGCGTTAATTCAACCTTTGCAACACTTTTTTCGGGACAACTTTGACTGGAGGTGCAGAGTTGGCACTCTGTATGCCTTTCGCATTCACCGAGCTAACAACATAAAAGTATTCTTTTCCATTTACAACTGTTTTATCTGTGAATGTTGTTCCACTGACATTAGAGCCAACTATCGTATAAGTGCCATTGATCGAGTCCGAGCGTTTCACATTATATCCTGTTGCTATTGCCGCTGCCGTCCAGTTCAGCGTCGCCTGAGCATCGCCTCCGGTTACACTCACACCCGTCGGCGGCTTCAGCATTAATATCAAATCCGGTAGTGGCCTTGGTATTGGAATTGGTACGAACGGTATTGAATCGGGAAGAACGGGAAAATCGGATGTCGCTGGAAGTTTCGGCATTGCACTTACTATGACTGGATATCCACTTTCTCCATTTGAATTTAAAGCCGTTACGTAGTAGTAGTAAGTCTTATCGTTTTGAAGAGGCTTATCGGTAAAAGAAGTACTGGTTACTTTTGGGCCCACGATCGTGTAAGCACCGTTATAGGAAGTCGAGCGCCAAACGTTATAACTAGCAGCTTCGTTCACCTTGCTCCATGACAAATTAATCAATGCGTTGCCAGCCTTCGCTGTTACAGTTTCTGGTGGAGGCGGACAAATATATTTCATCCAGAGAACTTCATTCATGTTAAGCAACAGGAATGACTCACTCCACCCTACCCCATCCAATGCGGCCTCGATTCCATCATGGATATTAAATCCAAAAATCTCTACATCAGGTACCCAATCCCATAACCAATCAGGCACTTGGATGCCTAATATCGCCCATACTTTCATAAAAGCATCTACATGCAAAATATCGCAATTTTCCGGTTCGCTCACGCCTGCATTATACTTATCCAAGCCAGCTTTCAATCCAGGGTAGACTTCTACACCTGCATAGGCAAGCTCAGCAAGTGAGAGCCTCAATTTAAAGTCAGGACCAGCCGCAAGACTTGCATTCTTCTCTGAAGTCGCCTCCCAGGTTGGAGGAGGGTTCACATTATTAGAGATATAATTGTAATGGTCAGTTGCTCCCTGATATTCAAATCCAGCATCAATATGCAGTCGATCTTCGAAAATAATTTCTAATTTGCTTGTAAAGTCAGGCTCAATCTTCAAGGACAGGACGCCTTGCAGGAGTAAGGGCCCCGCAATCGGCACTTCGAATGCGGTTAACGGAATATCTAATGGGGTTGTGATGCCACCAGGTCCAGGATCCACATTCAGTTGCACCCTAGTCGTAATGTCTCCGACTATCTCAAGTTTACTATAGCTGATTTCATCATTTGCGATTTGCAAATCTGTTATCGCATTAATATCACTAACTGATATGCTTACATCCAGTTCGACTGGACCGACCTGAAGATCATTTGCACATATACAGAAGGCATTAATGAGTTTGGTTGTATTTGCCTGCATCGCTACATCTTGTTGCTCAATTTTGATCGACGGGTCAAGGGGAATAAACTGCTTTGGACTAAACGGGACCTCCGATGAGATATCAATCTTCGAGAAGACTTCATTCACTTCTGGATTAGAGGTCTTCACGACTAGCGCGCCATTTTCCTTACCGAGGGAAGCCACCTTCCTTGCAACACCACCGTGATATGTCTCATTCGGAGGCAGCACAAACACATCACCGACAGACAAATTCAATTCAGGATCTTTTATGACCCATTCTCCTTTGCTTCTTTGAGAATATGAGGTGCTAGATCCTTGTTTTACATTAGAACGATATTCGACAACATTGCCCGAGTCATCTTTATCGGGTGTAGTCTTCGGAGAATAGTGAACGGCACGAACGAGCATGACCGTCGCTTCAGCCCGAGTGGAGTTATTCCCTCCTTTGAACGTCCCATCCGGATAACCCTGAATAATGCCCGTTTCAAGCGCTGCTTCGATCAATCCACGATTTTTGGTAATGTCCGACTGGTCTTTCAGTAGTCCCAGTCGTTTCTCACCCGTTGCGGGCGGGATCTGTAACGCCCGTACAATCCAGACCGCCATCTCATACCGCGTAATTGGCTGGCTCGGTTTGAAACCGTCCGCAAATTCCGAAGCGATTAATATTCCGCTCTTTAGACCCGCAGCGATATATGGCGCTGACCACTGGCTCTTGTCAACGTCTTTAAATGGAACGTCGCTTGACGTTTGCGGCAGTCCCCGCAACACGACCAGCATCTTCAGAAACTGCTCCCGTGTCACATTGCCAGTTGGCTGGAAGGTTCCGTCTTCGAAACCGGAAACGATCTCGAGCGCAGAAAGTTCTGTAATTTCATTGTAAGCCCAATGTCCCTTAATATCACTGAAAGAGACCGTTTGGGTGCCATTGTTAGCACCCTCTGCAGAAACAACTAATGGAGCGAACAAGCTGAACAACAGTACAAAGAGCGATGTCCAAATCAGAGACTTGCGGCTTCTACTCAATCGATTACACCTCAGTTCATTTGATAGGATAAGCATTACCAGCGATCCTTCCAATCAAGAATATAGAAGTGAATCACTATCACACACAATCCCAAGTTACTCTCACTTTTCTTGGGAGATTCCACGCATACCTTTCATCCATCTCCCCCTCTTTCCCATACAAAAAGCCCTCAATATCTCCTAGAGATTTTAGGGGCTTCTATGTCTGGCTCAGTTAAATAATATTCGAATACTAATACCAGTAATAATAAGAATCTGAGACGGTAACTAAGGCAATAGCCGATAGGCCAAGAGCAACAATACTCATGATAAATCCGGCGTTTGCAAAGCCAACCTTTTGCGACTTCTTCCCCTTGATTCCCATGATTAATCCGATTACACCACACGGAATTCCAAAAAACGGTTCAAATGATAGAACAATTCCAACAATTCCTAACACTAAGGAAGTCGTTGCTGAACCGTTCTTACTTGGATCTCCAGATTCGTTAGGTTGAGGCGACGAGTCCATCTCCACACTCTCCTCTTCTCCAAAATATACCCATTTTTAATCACAAAGGCCTATCATGAACGAGAATATTCACTTGTATAATACAAGGTAGAAACTTCCATAACCAATACCATTCCACTACCAATATTGCCGGGAGTGATTCCTGATGAAGAAGGTTGGCCAACTGCTGAATGAATTGCAACAAAGACGTTTTGTTAGCAGAGAAAGAGAGCTCAGCATTATGCAGCAGGAGCTGTGTGCCAATGAGGACAGCTGGCGAATGCTTCACATCTATGGACCTGGTGGAATCGGTAAAAGTGCTTTGTTAAGGACCTTCCAAAGGACAATACAAGATCGGCTCATTTTATTAATTGATGGTCGCTCCTATTTGCATCCAACTCAATTTCTAGATGCGGTTCGCATCCAGCTTGCAGCAAATTCTATTCCTCTAGACAAAACGGAGGATGACACGCGCTTGGGTGAATGGGAAGCGGAAGCGTTGAACCGAATTGGGGAAGAAAACAGAGGCGTCGTCCTGCTGTTGGATAGTATGGATCGATGCAGAGCGGTCGAAACATGGCTGCGGGACTGTTGGCTGCCACTACTGAACTTGCGTGTTAAAGTTTGTTCAGCTGGGAGGTATCCACTGGATGAAAGTTTGTTGACCGAAACAGGCTGGAATAGTATTGTTCGAAGTATCAAACTCTCACCCTTAAACAAAAAAGAGATTGCTAGTTTTATGACTTCATACGGTATCACCAGCGATAAATTGCGCGATGCCATCGAGCGATTCTCAGGCGGGATCCCACTTGCACTTTCTTTGGCATGCGAATCGGCCTTACAAAATGGGGAAACCTCGTTCTTGGAGGGAAGACAGACCAAAACCATCATCGCTTCAATAGATCGTGCATTTTTCTATACGGGTGATGAACCTTCACAGAATAAACGGTTATTGGCTGCCGCGTCACTCGTTTGGCGATTTGATCAAGATATGCTGGAGTCCATTCTTGAAGAGAAGATTCCACAACGCATGTTTAGCGATTTTTGCAATTTGCCTTATGTAACTATCATTCGTGATGGCGGATATTGCATTCTGGATGCTGCTCGCAAATGGATGAATGCTGAACTTACCCATCGCGCCCCCGAAACCTACACCCTTTACAGAAAAAGGGCTATTGCCGCAGTGGAAAATCGTTGGATAAAACATACACCTCATGATGAAGCGTATAAAATAAAGCTGCGATTTGAGAAATTGTTCCTTCTTTCCAACTCTTTTTTGCAAAATTATTATTTTACCGGGGACGGGCAAGGTTTCGAAGTCAGACCTGCAAAGACAGAGGATATCCCGCTCTTAGGCCCGATCTATCAGCAAGCCCATGTGGCTTTTCCCCCTTATTTGCCAGACGACACTGGGCAGTATGCCTTCATCGAAGCCATTTGGAAGGAAGAACCGTCTTCATTGAGCGTCTTCCAATACGAAGACAAACTGGCCGGATTTCATATTTGTTTACCTTTAAACGAAAAAATGAGGGCAATACTTGCCGAGAACTGCATTCTTCATAATTATTTAAAGAAATCACCACCGATGGAATTGGAATATCTAAACTGGATAGGTGCTATCGCGCCAGAGTTCCATTTAGACGCTATGAGTTTCTTCATCCAACATATTCTTTGTCACAGCATGACGGGCAAAAAAGTGTTTACAACGATTCCATTCGAAGGACCCGTTGATTCGATGTGCGAACTTGGATTTGAGCGATTGCCATGGGCAGATTTCCATTCCCCCGGAGGACTACATTATCAGGCCTGCCGAGTTGACCTTCGAAAAGAGGACTTTTTCACTCATATTCATCCCTCTGAAGTCGGGGACATCGGTCAGATCATTACGCCCGAAACTCGTATGCAGCTGATCAAACAAGTATTGGAACGATACCATACGTTAACCCGGGAAACCGACCTTTTGGATACGATTAGAAGATTGCACCCCGAACATTCGCCTACACTTTCAGACGAAACGGTAGTAAAGAGAACGCTTGTCCTTGCTGAAAAGACACTTGAACGATTGGCAGAGGGTAAATTTCAGGAGCAAATGCAAGAACGGATTTTGCGGCTTTTCTACATAGATCAGATTGGTTCCCATGAAACGGTTGCTTTACGTCTAGGCCTTCCTATAACGACATACTATCGATATTTAAAGAAAGGGATTGGACAATTGGCTAATGAATTGTTTGCAGGTCCCGCCTTCACACCAAAGCAGCTGAATTAGCAAAGTCAATTTGAATGCTGGCCCTTAGATAAACCTAAAAAACACCGTTTCATGTTGGCATACAGCCAGCTGAAACGGTGTTTTTGCTTAAGACAGCAACAAGAATTTACTCACCTGAACGTAGCTTGATCAGTGCTTATGAGATCTTTATTCCGATATTCCGCTCTGGCCAACCGCTAACGGAACTAGAAGTCGCTATTTCGTGAATATCGCACGTTTAGGCTGAGATGCGGAACGTGAGTCCGCTATTCTATGCATTTAGGGACTTTTTGAGCTGCAAACGGAGCCATAGCGTCCCTACGTTCCGTTAGAAGTAGAAATCAGGCTAGTTTGGCCGAATAGCGCACTGACGTTCCCTTACAGTGCCTGGATGGTGAGTCTCCCCTCACACCGACAGCTTCTCCACCAGCTGATGCGAAGCCAGCACCAAATCCCCGCGAATGCCGCAGGCATTCGGATTATCCAGCGAGTCCAAAAAATGCTGGACTACCCCCGCGAAGCCTCGGCGTTCCAATACCGTATCCCAGCTGCCGAAGGTGCGCAGGCGCGGAGCGGCATTTTTATCATAGAAGACCGCTGACTCCAAATTCGTCACCTCGACGGATCTGCCGCTGCCGTGCAGCTCGACCTTTTCCAAATCAACGCCAGCTTGCCTCACCATACTGTAGGAGCCTGTCGCAGAACCGAATCCCAGCATCCCTGACGCATGAAGCAGCTTACCGCTGGCATCCTCCTGTTGATGGAAGGATTTCACCTCATATGAACTCTCACCCAACCAAAGTAAGGTGTCCAGCATATGAATCAAATCGTCATACAACGTTTCTTTGGCGCCGTGCCCTTGCAGCTTGGTACGATGCTTGACGGCTGAAGCCACATCAAATCCGCCCGCTTCCTGCAACCACATCTTCGCTTCCAAATACAGCGGTGCATAGCGACGATTAAAGCCCGCGGCGAGCAGTACACCTTTTCGCTCCGCATAGGTAACCATTTCCACTGACTCTGCCCACGCATAAGAAAGTGGCTTATCTACATATACCGCTACGCCATGCGCCATGCATGTCATCGCAATATTAAAATGCGTCGATGTTGGACTATGTACGAATACAGCATCCAAACCAAGCGCTAATAATTCATTCAACTGCGTCGTCCCAAAAGGAACCCTATACTTCGTCTTCAACCGTTCAACAGTTGCTGACGTAGAGCTCATAATCCCTACAAGCTCCACTTGTTCATTGACGGAAAGCAGCGGTAAATATACTTTTTGTGCGATATCGCCTAAGCCGATAAGGCCAATTCTCTTTCTAGACATTTTAAACGCCACTCCTTATCTCTGTTCGTAATACGTAACGTCCTACCCACAATCCTAGTATGAGCAAAATTGCGCCAACCAACGTGGATACGCCATACACCTGTACCCACATCGGCTGATCAGCAATTAATGCATAAATCTTCCCTCCTGCAACAGGCCCTAAGAAAGCCGCAAATCCTGTAATCGCCGAATATGTCGCAATATACATCGGACGCTCACTCTTCGGCGTATCTCCGATCGTAAAAGCGAATACCATTTGATTGAAGCCTCCCAAGCCAATACCGAGCACAATATGAACAGCAAACAATACAACAACTGCTGGTACAAAAGCGATCGCTCCCCATAAGAGACAGGCCAAGGCAATAATCGGCAAAGACCATAATAGCAAGGTTTGAGCCGAGAATCGCGCATTCAAATTCCCCCATACATAATAGCTAGCCATCATGACTAAGGTATGGACCACTGTAATATAGGAAACAGTTCCATAAGAAATGTTCATCAGCTTCAGCATAACATAAGAGAAGAGAGGTACGGTCAGACCCTGAACGAAGAGGAAAGCTGCCAGAAAAATGATTGCTTTTAGAAAAGCGCGATCCATTAAAGGTTTCCGTATCATCCCGACGGGATTCGATGCCGTTGATGGTTCGAAAGGTGGATTCGGATACAAAAAATAAGCAATCACGTTCAAAACCACACATATACTAACGATGATAAAAATATACGTAAAACCTTGCTCACCCGGGTATTTATCGAGAATCTGACCGCCAACAAAAAGCGCCAGCGAGCTAACTCCTCCTAAAATGGTGTTGCGCAGCCCAAAATACCGTCCCCGAATCGGTCCAGGTACCGCATCGCTGATTAAGGAGGTCCACACAATCCCCCCAGCCGCATTCCCCAGATGCGCAGCGGTGTACAGAATCATATAGGTGATGACCCAATACTCTTGCGGTAAGACAAACGGGATAAGGCCTACACAGGCCCAAAGTATGCGATGTGTAGATCCGAAGATAATCAGCATGCGTTTCCGGTTTCGGAATTTTTGCATGATGACCGCCATCGCAATCTGAACGATATTCACGACAGTGGTGATCGCCAGAATGAAGCCAATCTCGGTAGAACTTGCTCCCAAGTAAATTAAATAACCAGTTAAGAACGGTCCGCCCAACAGTTGGAAAATAATAACAGCAGGAAAGCCCTCAAATGTCGCGACGAGTAAGCTTTTGCGGTAGGTGGACATTTTTTTCTTCGGCTTACGCGCGTTCAGATCGAATAATTTCATAGGCATAAACCTCCTTTTGTCTGTCTAGCAAGGTTAGCAGGATCTAATAGTTTACAACCTATGGGGCGCTTATGGTAAAATAGTAATGACTACCTAATCTATCATGTCAGGCGGGATCATCGTAAACTTATGAAACCTAAAATTTTGGGTCTAATCGCAACCTTGTTGCTCTTTTTGACTTTCATTGTACTCTCTATCAAGTTTGAGTCAACTACTTATTTGTATATCGCTAGTGTTTGCCCTATTCTAGTCGTTCCTTTTCTACCAGACATCCGATCTAATCAATATATTAAACCAAAGGCTAACGGCGCCGTTCGTCTCATTTCGATGGAAAATAAGGACGGCGGGGATTCCGATTTTATCGTGATCCTTTTTGAACCAGGGTACATCAAGTGGAATGGCGGCAAGCTTTTCTTCAATCTCTCAGACAAAATGAAGGATGTCTATGTAAAGCCAGATCCATTTGCGGCAACGCTTACCGTTCTCAAATTTGATCTGCTCACGCATCGCCGCAAAAAGAATTGGGTCGGCATTTCCCTATCACAGCTCGAGCAGCGCACAGAACAGCTCTCTTATACAACCAATGAAGTAAACCGTCTAATTATTCGTATTTCGGATATTCTAGAGCTGCAGCAAACCAACATCAAGCACCCTGCTACTGTAGGGCAACAGGTTGGTGCTTAAGCAGCAAAAAACAAAATCACCCGAAGTTTGAGCTCGCTCCTTACTTGCAATCAAGTAGATCGGAGGAGGCTCGAACGCGGGTGATTTTTTTATTTGGAAAAGTTTAGGCAACTCTAAAGAAAAGACTAAACGAGCTGCTCGCCGCACAAATATGCTGCTAGCGTACGGACCATGACGCCCGTTGCTCCTTTGGGTTCGATACCTTTGGCCGACCAAAGCCAAGCTGTACCACCTGTATCCAGATGAATCCATGGCGTTTCTTCGGCAAAGTAGCCGATGAACAGTCCAGCTGTAATCGCGCCTGCCCAGCGATCAGAAGAGGTTGCGTTTTTGATATCCGCTACATCACTCTTTAGCATCGCACGATACTCGGGATAGTTAGGTAGCTGCCATACTTTTTCACCTGCTGCCCCAGCAGCTTGAAGAAATGGCTTTAAGAACTCATCGTCATTCGTTACCGCCCCAGTCGCAACATCCGCAAAGCTGATGAGAATCGCTCCCGTCAGCGTCGCTACGTCGATCAGGCGGTTCGCTCCATGCGCTTTCGCATAGGTGATGCCCTCTGCCAAAATAATACGGCCCTCCGCATCGGTATTCAAAACCTCCACGAAATGTCCGCTCAGCAACCTGACGACATCTCCTGGGCGGTACGCCGCGCCGGACGTCATATTCTCCGCTGCCGGAATCACCACAACGAGATTCACCTTCGGCTTCAGTTGACCGACGACGTGCAAGGCTCCAAGCAGTGTGGCGGCTCCGCCCATATCACTGATCATTTCTTCCATGCCGTCGGGCTTTTTCATCGAGATACCGCCGGTATCGAAGGTCACTCCCTTGCCGACGAGGCCGAGCACGTCGGCACTATCTGAATCACCCGTGTAACGCAGGGTGATCATGCGTGGCGGGTGGACGCTGCCCGCGCCCACCGCGATGAGGCCGCCCATCCCGCGGGCGGCGATCTCGTACTCATCCAGCACTTCGCAGGCGAAGCCGTAGTGCAGGGCGAGCTGCATGGCTTCCTTGGCGAGGGAAGCCGGCACAAGCTTGTTGCCTGGGAGATTCGTGAGATCCCGGGCATAGTTCGTGCCCTCCGCAACCGCCTCTGCTGCTGCGATTACTTGTTGCAGAAGCGCTGCATCCGCAGCCGCTTCTGTGAGCAACACCGCCTGGCGCAGCTCCGCGCGCGCAGGCTCGTTCTTGCGGTACGCCGCGATGCGGTACGTACCGAGGAGCAGCCCTTCGGTCAGCGCCGAGGCGGCTGACCGGGTGTCAAAGCCGCTTGGCAGCTTCAGCGCCAAGCGTCCGAACTGCAGCGCGAGCATCTTGCGCGCTGCAAAAACCGCGGCTGCGCGCAGCGTATCGCGCGTGGTTGCGGGGCCGAGCCCCGCAACCAGCACGTACGCGTACGGCAGCAGCCCGTGGGTCGGCAGCGCCTCGAGCTCGCCTGAGGCGCCGGTGAATAGGCCCTTTGCGCGCATGCGCTCAAGGGCCTGGTCGAGCTGCGGCTGGCCGAGGACACCGTCCTGGCGCAGCTCCGCTTCTGTGAGGCAGACGAGAATCGCGTCTGCCCCTGTTGTATTCTCCAACAACGAAGTGTACACACCCGTTGTAATGTCCGTTATTTTTGTAAACATAGGAAATTGTCCCTGCCCTCATCCATATTTCAAGTCTTTTCTTTGAGATCCGCTCGCCAAGTAACTGGAAAAACTCCAGCTAATTTTGCCATTCTAACCGATTATTGCCCAAACCGCGTAAATTAACTACATAAAATCCATTTATTCCTCCCAAAAGAGGAAATCCGCTTTAATTAACTGTAGATTTTCCAGTTATTTGAAGCGTCCGCGATTCCGCACAACCCCGGACAGCAGGCAGAACATGACTGATCCCTACTCACCAGCCTAATAAAACGACGCTGCCTTCTGCACCACCGACTGCATCGGCAATTGATAAGGACACTTAGCTTCGCAAAGCGGTACTACCTTACAAGGATCATGGTCTGCGCAGCTTGTTATTTTTTCCTTATGTCGCTGGAAGAATCCATCCCCCTTCGGCAGCAGGCCGAATTTCTCCCTGAACTTACTGGCGATCATCACATCGGGGATCGGGATTTCCAATGGACAGGAGCAATAGTTACACCGTCTACAATCATGCTCACCCAATTCAAGAGCTAGCTGCTCTAACTCATGGCGTTCCTCTGGCCCTACTTCCTGCTCTTGGGCGTCCAAATTCTCTTGTACTTCCTTGACACTTACCATGCCAGAAATCGTGACATGCACGTCTTGGCTGTACGGATACCGAATCGCCCGATCCACGGGTTGAATGAATCCGCCAGACAAAGGCTTCATCGCTACTCGCATCAAATCCATCTCGGACGCTACGGGAATCAACTCATCCAGCGCGAAAGGCTGCGCCAAGTTCAAATGGAATAAAATTTGCGAGAATTGCTCCTTTGCAATCCATTTCACAAGCAGATCTGGCCGGTGTCCGGAAATGCCGATAAACCGCACTTTTCCTTCTCGCTGAGCCTCTAGCGCAGCCTCATAAGCGCCACCGACTTCCATCGCTTTCTTGTATTCCGTCACATTGTTCACATAGTGTATTTGCAGCAAATCCACATGATCGGTCTTCATACGCACTAGGCTTCGCTCTATTTCCGCTTTTGCAGTTGCATAATCGCGTGCTCCTGTTTTCGTTGCCAGGAAATATTCCTGTCTGCGATGCGAGATACACTCGCCAATAATTTCTTCGCTGTTCCTATAGGCAGCAGCCGTATCTATATAGTTAATGCCATGATCCAAGGCATAATTGAGCGCTTCTCTTGCTTGTTCTAACGGTACACTTGGCAGATTCATTGCGCCGAATCCTAGCGACGACACGTTATAGCCTGACTTCCCAAACGTCGAATATCTCAAACCCTATTCCCCCTTAGGTTTACTGATTCAGTATCACAGATTAACTAGATTAACATGCTCTAGGCATGCTCTCCCGCAAGAGCATAATGCTTCCCTACACTTCAACTATTGTAATACAACTCGGTTGATCTTTCCATGCTGTGTTACCGGATATCAACATGCAAAAACACCTAAGGCTCTCGCCTCAGGTGCTTCTTGTCTACATCCAGACAGCATTAAACGTAATCCCTTCTGCCTTCGCTGACAGGTGATTACTACCGTCTTCCCTCATTATTATTCCTATTGTCGTCCCGATCATTGTTTCCAAAGCCCCAAGTTACACCTGGGAATCTCCCCAAATCATCTCTGGACTGCTGGAATGGCTTCACCGTTGGTTTACTTGAGCTTGTCGGCTTCACAGTAGGCTTTGCGGTTGCCTTAGGCGTTGGAGTAGGCCTCTTCGTAGAGGATGAGTTCTTATCATCGTCGTCATCCTTACGATCCGGCTTTGGGGTCGATTTATTATCATTATTGTTTTTATCATTACTGTTGTTCTTATCATTTCCGTTGTTATTCTTGTCATTTCCATTATTCTTGTCATTATTGTTATTTTTATCATTATTACTATTATTTCTATCGTTATTATTCTTGTTATTATTATCTCGATCATTCTTCGATGATGGCGTCGGCGTTGGTTTGCTTGTCACTTTGCCTGGGGTATTACTCCCTTTGCCGTTATTATTTTTGCTGTTCTTGTCATCATCTTTGTTAGAGGAATTGCTCCCACTGAATTTTGCATTTGCAGTCTGTTGCGCACGTTCACTAAGCTTGCCGGATTTTTCGTCAGCCAGTAGTCTTTGTAAAGAAGACTTATCTATCGGTTTATCTGGTTTGACGAATGATTGAATCCCACCGTTATCCTTCGCAAGTTGATGAATGGAAGTGGTCTTGATATCATCTAATGATACTTTCACACCATTATCATTGGCATTTAGATAGATGGCATATTTCCCTGCGGAAACCCCACTCGCTTGTGCTTCCTTCCTAACCTCTTGCGGAGCAGCGAAGGCTTGCACCTCATAATTTTTCACTTGATCCGGATGGCTTTCTTCGATGTGCTTAGCGACTTGGGCCTTGAGCTTCGTTGCAATGGCTTCGTCGCTCACCGTCGTATTGGAGCCAACAACTGTGGAGGAAATAATGATATCTCCCTCGCCCTTAGCCAGTGCCCCCTGTTCGGCTTTGTCTAAAATAGCAGACGTTACATCCTCTAATGTTTTGCCTTCATACACTAAAGCTTGAATCAAATCATCACCGTCTGTATTGAGTCCTTGCAGGTCACGAACAATCTCATTATTATCGATCCCAATTTCAACACTTGGATTAATATCAATGGATACGTAGGCAACAACGCTATTGCCTGGCACGCCACCTGATAAAGTTGAGACCAGAACGAAGCAAACCATAATCGCTGCAGCTAATCCTGAAACGATCGCCATTTGCGGTACCCGTAACCGACGTTTCACTGGCGCGTAGAGAATCTCTTCTCCCAACTCACAGCTCCGTGTCCCCCTTGGAAGCTTGTCAAACCGACCCTCTGAATTCATTACAATAATGGAGCTCTCGCTTAATTCCATTACGATCCCCTTGTTCATGCGCTGTTCTTCCTTTCATTCAACTTTCTTCATCACGAATATGTAAGTAATCCCGTAGATACGGATATGGGCCGTTAAAAATAAGTGCAATTGCAATGATGTACTTACGATTTCGTTCCAAGGTTTTTCTAGATACTTGAACCTGCTCGAGCAGCTCTTTAATCGGCAGCTGTCGTTTCGTCAACAGAGTGCGCATAAGCTCTGAATCCTGTGCAAGTGTGCGGCCAATACCGAACAGCATCTGCCTTGAGTCGTCATGCTTGGGAGAAGCTTCCGTCAACTCCGAAAAATTAATTTCGAAATCACTCAAACAGCGATTAAAATCAATAATTTCACTTCGTCTTTCTTCCAAACCCTTCTGTTTCTCATAGGCTTCAATCGCTTGATGAACCTCAATGGGATTCATTAAGTTATCTTCATCATCTTCCTGATCAAATGAGCTGTAAGGGATCTGCCCTTTGAAACGTTGCTCTTTACGAATAAAATCAATTAACCTCCGCCGGATAACCGTCTCTGCAAAACCTAGGAAAGACCTTCCCATAGCCGAAGAGTATTGGTTAATAGCTTCGTTAAAAGCGGCTAATGCAATACTGAATTCATCATCCCTGGCGGGGTCAATAAATCGTTTGCAGAATCTGCTCGTCACTTTCGCTACATACGGCTGATAATCCGCAATAAATTGATTCCTTAGTCGTAGGTCTCCTGATTGAATTTGATGTATAGTGACCTCGAGTGAAGAGGCTTGCGGTTCATTTTTTCCATGGGACTCGTTCTTTCCCAGAAACTTTTTGAATAGTACCAGTAGCACCTTTCCACCTCACAGTATAGTAGTTTCGTCCCTATGTATAACAATTCGGGGGGTACACGTGATGAAAATAGAAAATAAATTGCTGATTCATTATAACATAGATCTCTAAATGAGCACCTACTGGCAAATAAACCCTTGTTTACGGTTTCAATTGCTTAATCAATCCTTTATAATATTAAGATAGCCTTTATTGATGCCATACAGGATAAGCACGGCGTTAAGGCAAATTTCATAAAATGCCAATGAGAAAAACTTCGGTTTCGAAATTCGATAATATGTATTATTCTTAAATGGTAAGATTGGGAGGTGTTTCATATGGAAGCTAGCAATCAATTCGGTAAGTTTCTTGAAACCTTACGAGGCAAAGCATCACTGCGTAAAGCAGCTAACAAAAGCGGGTTATCTCACGCTTATATCAGGGACCTGGAGCTAGGTCGTAATCGTACGACCAACGATGTCATTAAACCTTCTCCTGAGACCTTAAGGAAATTGGCTCACGCCTATCAGTATCCGTACACCGACTTACTTAAAAAGGCAGGATATTTAGAAGAAGCTTCTACCTGGTCTAAACCAGCTCAAGTCAATCTGGATAACATTTGGTACGTCGAGTTTGGGATCCAAACGATCCTCTATGTATCTGAAGATGGGATGAAAGAAGAGCAGGTTGAATCTCTCGTAGCCTTCACCCACTTCATTGAAACCTTATCGGAGCACCACTTTGTTAAATTAGATATGCATCTTTTCGTAAATCTGAACAAAATAAAAAAGTATGCCTCCTCTGAAGGCAAACTTTATTTTGATACCTATGAAAATGCACCTTTTATCATTGCTGCAGCCATTCCACAGAAGAAGTACCATCAAACGATTCTTGATTACGTTGCTCTGAATAATGGACACGCAGTGGAATCATTGGGTTCCCTTTGCCCCTCTTCGTTGAAAGCCAAATTCCTTACTTAGAATGACATAAATAAATAGTAGAGTTGCTAAACTTAACATTTGAATTGGCATAGCCGCACTGAACGCATTTTGCATGTGAGGTTGACGGAAGGCAACGCCGATCAACGTAACTACGATAAAAAGGTATACCCCTGCATTCTCTCTTGCGAACGGGAAGCTCACATAATTGGAGAGAAATGTAAAGCCTAATCGGAGTCGATATAAGGTTACTAGAACACTACATTTTACTATGAAACCTAGTAAGCGAGTTAAACAAAAGGCATACCAATTATTTTGCAATTCTGCTATATCAATAACCTGTAGAAAGTCCAAAGAAACGAGAACAACGGTTGAAATAATTGCTGACATCATAAAACCAGAAAGTGCAATAAGTAATGCGGGAATCAAACGATATTTCCATACAACCATGAGCAAGATGCAAATAACTGTGACTAGCCATAACGAAACGCCATATACATAAGTGAATGCTGTTCCGGCTGCTGCGGCTACCGTAATTTGTTTCCAATAGGGCTTTAATCGCAGTCGAAATAACATGAATGAGAATAAGAGCATGGGAAGAAAATACAATAGTGATAAAATCAATTTTACCCCTGTAAACAAGTGCGCCTTCCCTCATTTCTAACCAAAGAAATCATTCTATGAGCAGCCTGACCTTTCTAATCTCACTTCGAAGTATACAAGATAATTGTACTTTTGCCTTCAAAGTGGACTAAGTTGGCTGTTAACGCGTATAAGATGACATCGTTCGTGCTGATGTACAGAAAGGATTGGAGTGAGATCAACAAATGAAGCACGGCTTTACAGTCGCCATCGTAGAAGATAACTACTGGGTAGGTCAATTACTTGAAAGCTATTGTCAGCAATGCGGATTACAAGTCATTTCTATTGTGTCGGACGGGGAACAATTTCTACTGGATTATGACAAGCTTCAGCCTGATATTGTGCTTATGGATATAGGACTTGAAGGTAATTTGGATGGAATTAGCGTCGTTCAATCCTTACGTATGGCTGGCTATCAGCAAAAGGTGATCATGGTTAGCGGCACAACAAATATGGATCATATCTTGACGGCCTTTCATGAACTAGACTCTGTCTATTTTCTTTCCAAGCCTGTCATGCTTCCTAAATTTCAAGCCGCCATCCGAAAGGCTATCGCCGAAATTCAATTAGATCGCAGCCGCGTGCTGCAAGATCCACAACCAACCTCAGCAACGTGGATCACCATTAAAAATCAGAAATCGCAGCTGCCCATATCCGAGGATGCCATTCTTTTCGTCGAGAAGGAAGATAAGCGACATACTAGAATTCATCTGATCAACGGTGCTCAAATGGAATCCAGTTCTAATTTATCCGAGATTCTGGCCCAAAGCACACCTCATATGTTCAGCCCTTTCAAGGGCTTTCTAGTTAATTTGCGGCACGTCGTCTCTTTTGTGAAAGAAAGTGGCTTTCCCACTTCACGGAGATTCCTGATTCATTTGAGGCATACCTCTGTCAAGATTCCTTTGAGCCGAGACTTACAGAAGGATTTTGCGAAGTTGCTGCAGGAAATCAATTGAGTGTTGTTGATGTACAATTTAGTTGAGCCCGCTGCCAGTAGTAGCGCGGCTCTTACTATTTTCCTGCAAACAGGAAAACCTCCCGTTATTCTCTGGGATTTGCTTCGAACACAGCAAAAACCAGAAAATTAACGGGAGGTTTTCCATTAAAACGAAATTCCCTCTAGGAATTCTTAGAGGTCTTTTTATTTTTTAGCTTGTCGCGGCGTGCGCTCAGCATTTTTAATCGTTTCATAAGCTGCTCTTCCCATTCATGATCCTCAATCGTTTTGGCGAATCCAAGCAGATCTAACGCCATGTCAATTTGACAGCGAACAATATCCATAGGCTCTTCGCCTTCGTGGTTGACACAATTATCGTGCAACAGATGATCTTTGCCATCTACGTACTCGACAAAATCAACTTCAGCAGCTCCATCTCCATGGGCGTATTCGGCGAGGATTTCATACTCGTTCTCAACCAAATAATGAACCTCAATATGGTGACATACCGGGCAGAAGAGAATGGGCACATTGTGAATTTGTGTACGTATGTGCTTCAAAGTACCTTTTGTTCCAATCATACTGGCTCCACAGCAAAAACTCATGGAATTCCCTCCTAATCGTTGAACCCGGATTAATTTAATATATTCGTTACAAATGTGTGAAATTCCTTTTTCATCAGAGAGCTAGCTTATGTCAAATCATTCTAAATGTGTTTGAATAAGCATAAATATAGTAATGATCGATCCATTACGTGTTTTCCGAATTCTTAAGATGAAGGGGAGAGCGGCGTGAACATGATTCCGAGTGTTTCCAGACAGATTGCTTTTGTCCAATATGACGATCAATCCTCCAGCATGACAGTTCAGTATCATACCGGATTCAGAGCCTCCTACACCAATGTGAAACAAGATGAGTATCTCTTGGTTTTCACTTCGGCGAATCGGTATGATTCTCTAATGAGACTTACGGAAAGTAGGTACATGGAAGGTAATGTTTCACCCAAGTAAAGCATATGCAAGCGATCTCCCCCCTTTTAATATGGGTGGAGATTTTTGGTTTATATGGCGCATATGCTACAATTGAACATAGGTTTAACACAAATGTGCTTTCTTAAACGAATGGTCCGATATAGGTTTTCTTCTTTCCCTAACATATATATTGGAAGAGCCCCCTTCTTGTGTGGTGCATGTATCACGAAATAACGCTGTATGATTATGAAAAATTTGAATTCTGATATTTTGAGAAAAGGTGAGTCTGATCTCCATCCAAGCACACCCCTTTGTCATCAATCGCGATACGCTTTATTTACTAGCACAGTCCCCTGCGGTTCAGTTTATTTATTGGCAGCTCTCATCCAGTAAGCAAATGCTCCTTCAGGAGCATTTCCAGAAAGATTGGCGTTCATTAACGCCCTCACTTCGGTTTCATGAAGTGAACGATCCATCTCTCAGCAAGCCGCAGGAACCTGCAGAGAGGGTCTTAGAGCTTCTTCTTCCCCCAGGAGAATCCTGCTTTGTAAGCGGGTTAAACGCCGGTCAAACGTACTTCGCAAGTCTCGGTGTTCGGAATGAGCATGGCCACTTCCTTCCGCTCCTACATTCCAATACCATTCAACTTCCAGCCAATGAACTGCCTAACACGAGTAATCAAGCTGAATCTGATCTGCCTTTCATCTACCAGCTGGCGACCCTTCATTTACCGCAAGTAACGCCCGATGCATATGCGTATTTCTCGGCCTATTCGGTGTATGTCCCGAAGAACACTTACCTAGTAGATATGGAATCCGGAGGCGATACTGATTGAGCACTAACGTACAAGGCTATGTTGCTTTGCTCTTGCATGCCCATATCCCTTATGTTCGCCACAATGCATCTGAAATTACGTTGGAAGAACGCTGGTTTTTCGAAGCAGTTGTCGATACGTATCTTCCTCTCATCGACATGATGGAGAGGCTCCTTGAAGATCAAGTCCCGTTCCGCCTTACCTTGTCCTTGTCTCCGCCGCTGCTAGCTATGCTGGAGGATTCACGGTTGCATATGCGGCTTCGCAAACACCTGTTAAAGCTTTGCGAGCTGGGACAGCGAGAAGTCATTCGCCTGTGGGGCGATGAAGCCTTCGGCCCGCTAGCCAAGCTGTACGCTGATCGGTATCACCGGCTCAGCCTTCTCTACGATCGCCTTCACGGCGATCTCATTGCGAAGTTCCGCAGCCTCAGCAGCACGGGCTGCTTAGAATTAATTACTTGCGCCGCTACGCATGCGTTCTTACCCTTGGTCAAGAACGAGGCTACACTACGCGCGCAGCTTGAAGCGGCGGTCCAAGAATTCCGCCGCCATTTTGGTGTCGCTCCGGCTGGCATTTGGCTGCCCGAGTGCGGGTATTCACCAGCGCTTGAGCCTCACCTGCAAGCATTAGATCTACGTTACTTCGTCGTTGACACGCATGCACATGCGTTAGCACATCGCGATGGCCATGCAGACATCGCTGGCTTGCCGCTGCGCACGCCAAGCGGCGCCTGCGCGTTCGCCCGGGATCCCGAGGCCGGCGCCAATGTTTGGAGCGCCGAGGCCGGATACCCCGGCGACCCCGACTATCGCGAATATTATCGCGATATCGGCTACGACCTCGGCCGCGAAGGCGGCGCCGAGTGGGCTTACTTGAAGCCCTATGTGCTGCCGGATGGCGCACGCATCAACACGGGCTTCAAGTACTACAGCGTCACCGGTGACGGTGACGCCAAAGTCCCCTACCACCCGGCGCGCGCCGCACAGAAAGCTCAGCAGCATGCTGAGCATTTCATCGCTAGCCGGGTGGCGCAAGTGCGCCGCCTCGCGGCGCGGCGCACTGCGTCTGCAGAGCCTGCGGTCATCGTATGTCCATACGATGCCGAGCTGTTCGGGCACTGGTGGTACGAAGGCCACCAGTGGCTCGAAGCCGTGCTGCGCGGCCTTGCCGCGCGCAGCGATGAAAGCGTAGTCGTGCACACGACTACGCTTGGCGGCTACGCCGCCGGCCATGCGCCGATCACCGAAGCTACGCTTCCGGTGTCGAGCTGGGGCCGCGGCGGCTATGCCGAGGTCTGGCTGCAGCCGCGCAGCCAGTGGGTGACGCCGCGGCTGCACGCGGCGGAGGACCGAATGGTGCAGGCTGCGCAGAAGCACCAGGATCCGGCAGCGCTCAGCAGCCTGCAGCTGCGGGCGCTGAATCAAGCCGCGCGGGAGCTGATGCTCGCACAGAGCAGCGACTGGACGTTTATTCTGGATGCGGACACGGTCACCTCCTATGCGACGAAGCGTATTGAAACGCATTTGTCACACTTCCATAACCTGTTGAACACGTTAGACAAGGGCAGCACGGACAAAGAGCTTGCGACACTCGTGCATGCTTTGGAACGGAAGTCTCCTTTTTTACCAGAACTTCAATATCGTCTTTTTCAGCCATCTTCTTCTAAACATGACATTCAGCGCTCGCCATCGCGCGTAGATACAGAAACACCATTAAACGAAGTTGCCGTCACCTCATTGACAGAAGCATCCACTCGCGGATATGCATCCAAACTGCGCGTTCTTATGCTCGCTTGGGAATACCCGCCGCATGTGATCGGTGGTCTTGCCAGAGCCGTCTGCGACCTATCCAAACAGCTTACATCCGACGGTCATACCATCCATGTCATCACCTGCCAGTCTCCCGGATGTCCTTCCTATGAAGTGGTAGAGGGCGTCCATGTTCATCGTGCGGAAGTGCTCCCTACAACGGATCCTCTGCACTTCCTGGATCACGTATTTCAAATAAATATGGCGTTCACCGACATCATGTTAGAGTTATCACGGCAAGGCTTCGTTTTCGATCTTGTGCATGCGCATGATTGGCTTGTTTACTACACAGCACATGTGGCCAAACAAGAGCTGCGCCTCCCGCTTCTAGCCACAATTCACGCGACGGAGACAGGACGAAATCTAGGAAAGCTGGAGTCACCGTTACAGAAACGGATTCATACCCTAGAAGGTAAATTAACAGCAGCAGCCGATCATCTCATCGTGTGCAGTCTTTCTATGCAGCAAGAGATTAAGACGCTCTTTCATATCCCTATTCATAAAATAACACCTATTCCGAACGGCATCGCTCCTTCGCACAAACCCGATCCATCGTCTTCTACGACGAATCAACTGCTGGGTGATGCCATTACCACGCATGATAAGCCGCAGCGCATTCTTGCTTTTCTAGGACGGCTTGTGTTCGAAAAAGGTGTGCTCACACTTCTAGCCGCGATGCCGCTCGTGCTCGCTACATTCCCAGACGTTAAGCTCGTCATTGCCGGCACGGGACCTGAGTATGATGCGTTGGAGCAGCTCGCGTTAAGCTTCGGAGATCGGGTACGCTTCACAGGCTTTCTCGATGAGGCGGACAAAAACTTGCTTTTACACTCGGCAGATCTATGTATTGTCCCAAGCCTTTACGAACCTTTCGGACTGGTTGCTTTAGAAGCGATGGCCAGCGGGACACCTCTCATCGTCTCTGAAACCGGAGGCCTCATAGAGATTGTCAAAAATGGCGTGAACGGATGTACATTTCCGCCAGGGGACAGCGATACTTTAGCAAGGCAAATCATTCAACTTTTAGAACAACCCGTCTATGCATCCAAGCTTGCTTCCACTGCCTTACGTACCGTTAGTACCCAATTTAACTTGGCCAAAAATGGTTCTTTGACAACTCATGTTTACGAGAAGATGATCTCTAATCTGGCTCTACCAACCAGTATGTCCCCGCAACAAAAGGAAATAATCAAGTAATTTGGATGCATATACCAATTGTAAGCGTGACCAGTTAGAATTTTCAGAATTTTTTTCAAAGGATCATTGATTCCTTTGATAGAATTAGGTAACCTATTGGCAAGACTTGTGCTCCATCGTTCAGTCCTCCTGGTCTGAGCTGAATGCGCATCAAACAAAAGAGTGGGGAAGTGATTGTATTGCCAAGACATCTGGTCATCGGAAATGGAAAATTCCTTATTAACCTCGATCAGCATTCGTACATGAGAGATCTGTACTATCCTTTCGTCGGCCAGCTTAACCATATTGGCGGCTATCAGTGTCGTGTTGGTGTATGGGTAGATGGTGACTTCGCATGGTTGAATGCCCCTGAGTGGCAATTCAAGCTCGGCTATGTCGAAGATTCCCTGGTCACTGAGGTGACTGCTACACATCCTGGACTCGGTGTTACTCTGCTTATGAATGACGGCGTTCACCAGCGTGAGGATATTTATTTGAAACGGATTCACATTACCAATCACACCAATACCGTTCGTGAAGTACGTATGTTCTTCAATCAGGACCTGCTCATTAATGAGACGGAAGTCGGCGATACAGCCGCTTACTACCCTTCAACAAACACCGTCTTTCATTATAAAAAGGATCGTTATTTCATGTTTAACGGCTCCACGGGTACGGAAGGTATTTATCAATATTCCACTGGGGTCAAAAGGTTCTACAACGCCGAAGGCACATGGCGCGATGCTGAAGATGGCCATCTCATGGGGAATGCCATCGCACAAGGCTCCGTCGATAGTACGATCTCTTTCCGGCTCTTCGTCCCGCCTAACGGAAACCAGACGCTTTACTACTGGATGGGCGCAGGCAAAAACCTGGAGGAAGTTAAGAAGCTCGACGCTTATGTGAAAGACAGCCACCCAGGCAAACTGCTTGACCGTGTGACGGTATATTGGCAGCGTTGGGCGAACAAAATCGATCGCGACTACTACGATCTCACACCTGAAGTGCAACGTCTTTTCAAACAAAGCTTGCTGCTCGTTCGCACACAAACCGATGTGAACGGCGCTATTATTGCAGCGAACGATTCCGACATTATGCAAAGTAACCGAGATCATTACAGCTACATGTGGCCGCGTGATGGTGCGTTAATCGCTTATTCCATGTCCATGGCTGGGTACCAAGGTATGATTATTCCTTTCTTTAATTTCTGTGCCAATGTGCTGTCTCCTGAAGGCTATTTGCATCATAAATACAATCCAGACGGTACCGTAGGCTCCAGCTGGCATCCTTACATTCATTCCGGTCGTGTACAGCTTCCCATTCAGGAAGACGAAACGGCGCTTGTGTTATTTGCCCTCTGGCAGGATTTCCAGAAAAATGGAAGCCTTGAATTTGCTCAATCTTTATACCGGAACCTCATTCGTAGAGCGGCGAGATTCATGTCCACTTACATCGATCAAGAACTGAATCTACCTAAGCCGAGCTACGATTTATGGGAAGAACGTTACGGCATCTATACCTTCACAGCCTCAGCTGTGTACGGCGGATTAATCGCTGCTTCGAACTTCAGCAATTTGTTCGGAGATGAAGAGCGAAGCAACCGCTACAAGCATACGGCGGAGAAAATCAAATCCGGTATCCTGAAGCATCTGTGGGATGAAGGTGAACAACGATTCGTTCGCGGCTTGTATATGGAAGATGGCGAATGGGTTAAAGATATGACATTGGAGAGCTCCGTGTACGGCATTTTTGAGTTTGGCGTGCTTCCTGCTGACGATCCGCGTGTAGTAAGTACAATGCAAGCGAACAAAGAAGGCCTTATGATCAAAACCGAAGTCGGTGGCTCCGCCCGCTATCATCATGATTATTACTTCCAACGTTCCACCGATATCGAGAAAGTTCCAGGTAATCCTTGGATTATTTGTACACTCTGGATTGCTGAGTGGGAAATTGAGTACGCCAAGACGATTGCTGAACTTGAAGCTCCGCGCAAAACGCTGGAGTGGGTCGTCAAACACGCGATGGAAAGCGGCGTATTGTCCGAACAATTAGATCCCTTCTCTGGTGAGCCGGTTTCCGTAGCTCCACTTACATGGTCCCATGCGACATATGTCCTAACTGTAGTCAAATATCTAAACAAATTTAAGCAGCTTTCCAAATCGCAATGAATAATGTCGGCCGTTCTCTAAGGGGGACGGCTTTTTTCAGCACGGGCAGGTCCCATTGCTAATATCTGCCTAGCCGTGCAGCCAATTTGGCGCGGAATACAATCCATTTCATTTTCGAGGAGGCGTGAACATGGGTACTTTCATCATTTTTTTTGTTATTGTCATTGCAGTCCTAATCCTTTTCTCAGCTTTTACTCAAGAGTCTCGCAAAAGGAATCGGAGCAGACGCCGTGACAACCATGATGCCAGCTATAGCGGCTTCGCGAGCGATTCCTCTCTCTACGATGATCACCATCGTCATGGGAACCATCATCACAGCGGTCATGGCAGTCATGGCAATCACGGGGACTCCAACGATAGTGGTGGGGATAGTGGAGGAAGCGATTCTGGTGGTGGGGGTGGAGATGGCGGTGGCGGTGGTGGAGGAGACTAAACCAACGCTACCCGAAACAGCCAGCCTTTATCATATGGCGACTCATACAGCAGCATAGTGGCTCGCTCAATCAACATGTTCACAGCCGTCACTTTCCCCGATACAGGGGAAAACAACTCATATTCATCGACAGCCGTTTCGAGTGAACTCATGAACTCCCCTTTCGTTAACTCGACACCCTTCTCTGGCAGTTCGATGAATAGGATCATTCCCCATTTCTCTAACGCATGCTCAGTAAGCCCAATTACTGCTTCATTGCCCTCCTTACGTACCCAATATAACTCTTCCGTCGTTATGACATCCATGAATGTTCTCCTTATGAAGAAAGACCCCTCCGCCCGCATTCGCATGCTACACTGAGGGGCCTTCCTATGTAGTTAAAACTTATTTAACAACCAAGTTTTTGTCGCCTGGTTTCCAGTTCATTGGGCACAATCCGCCGGATTGAAGCGCTTGAAGTACACGAAGTGTTTCTTCTACGCTGCGACCTACGTCGTTGTGGTTAACAACTTCGTATTTCATTTCGCCTTCTGGATCGATGATGAAAAGACCGCGGAGCGCGATACCTTCTTCTTCGATTAGAACGCCGTAGTCACGAGCAACGGATTTCGTAATGTCTGCAGCAAGTGGGAATGCCAATTTGCCAAGACCATTATCGTTAACCGGCGTGTTGATCCACGCTTTGTGTGTGTGGATGCTGTCGATGGAAACACCAAGAATTTCAGTGTCCAAAGCTTTGAATTGATCAGCAGCATAGCTAAGTGCTGTGATTTCAGTTGGACAAACGAATGTGAAGTCCAATGGGTAGAAGAAAAGAACTAACCATTTTCCTTTGTAATCGGACAAAGATGCTTTACCAAATGCTGTACCGTCACCTGTAGCTGTCTCCATTGTAAAATCAGGAGCTTGTTTACCAACTAAACGTTCTGCCATGGGTATAATTCCTCCTCAAAATCTATCTGTATTCTATATTATCCGTATAAAATGGTACCATCCACCTACTTGAAAGTCAATAATTAGATCGTATACTAGATAATAATTATTTTAATCGGAAGTAGACTGCCGCTGGTATGCTTTTGCATGTCAAACAGGCCCCTCCTAATTCTCTAACTAAGCTCTACAGCCCTCCAAGCTTCTTCCTATCAAATACCCCTATCAATTGAATTAAACGGCCAAAGATCCGATCAGAGAGCGTTTGGTGAGGCGTCCGATGGCTTGTACCTGCAAAGATTCGACACGAAATGCAGCTACTTATCTTAACAAAAAAAACCGCATTCCCGAAGCCGTTCTGCTTCGAAAATGCGAGCTTTTATCTGGCTTATTTACGCATAGCGTCAACAATCAATTGACCCATAGCAAGTGTACCGATCGCTGTGCTCTTATCTACTGCGATGTCGCCTGTACGGTGACCAGCGTCCAAGACTTCTTTCACAGCGCGTTCGATGGAATCCGCTGCTTCGTGGTAGCCGAAAGTCAAACGGAACATCAAAGCAACGGAAAGGATCGTTGCGATTGGGTTGGAAATACCTTGACCTGCAATATCAGGAGCAGAACCGTGTACCGGCTCGTACAAGCCGAAGCTGCCTTCGCCAAGGGAAGCAGATGCAAGCATCCCGATGGAGCCTGTAAGCATTGCTGCTTCGTCACTCAAAATGTCGCCGAACATGTTCTCTGTTACGATAACATCGAAGCTGGACGGACGGCGAAGCAATTGCATCGCACAGTTATCAACCAATACGTGCTCAAGCTCAACATCTGGGTAGTCAGCCGATACACGGATGACTACTTCACGCCACAGGCGGGATGTTTCAAGTACGTTTGCTTTGTCAACGGAAGCAAGCTTCTTGCGACGCGTGCGTGCAATATCAAACGCTTGACGCGCGATACGCTCGATTTCCATTACGTTATATGCACAAGTGTCAACCGCTTCTTGACCATTTGCTGTTTCACGACGGAATTTCTCACCGAAGTAAATACCGCCAGTCAACTCACGAACAACGATCAAATCTGTACCTTCAAGAACTTCCGGTTTCAATGTGGAAGCTTCTTTCAAGCAATCAAAGATGAACGCAGGACGGATGTTGGAGAACAAGCCAAGCGCTTTACGAATGCCAAGAAGACCTGTTTCAGGGCGAAGCTCTTTGGAGTTGTTGTCCCATTTCGGACCCCCAACTGCTCCTAGAAGAACAGCGTCTGCGGATTGACAAACTTTCAAAGTTTCTTCCGGAAGCGGTGTACCTTTCTCATCGATCGCGATACCACCGAAAAGCGCGTGTTCTGTTTCAAATTGATATCCGAACAATTCTTCCGTACGTTTCAATACTTTTTCTGCTTCTGCAACGACTTCTGGACCAATACCGTCCCCAGCGATTACCGCAATTTTTTTAACATCAGCCATGACAATCATTCACTCCTTATTTAGCAAACCTAGTTAGTTAGCATTCCAATCGTTATATCCTGAACATATTGTACCATAAGGAGACTCTCTTCTTTAGATATAAAATCTATCGCGTTTATAGGTTTCACCTATTAACACTTCTCAGTGACTATTCTAGAACTCCAATACTTTTGATGATCACTTTAGGTGAAATATTGACTGTTGCTTCAGATAACGCTTTCCCCCAATTATCCTCTAGCTTCTTCCAGTCTTTATAGTGAAATGCACGTACATGAACGCCAAACTGAAAGGGATCTATTTGGTATTTTTGAGCTTTCTTGATTAAAGCCTCACATTCTTTCTGTAACTCGATTTCAATGGCTTGCTCCAGTTGTTTTTTCTTCTCATCTACGTCTAAAGGAAACAACCGCTCTGTCAAATCGATCTGAACCTTCATCGCGATATCGATCGTCAAATGGTCATCTTCTTCGAATTTCACCTTGATCTTAGGCTTTCCTTTTTTGATATTGAAGCTCACATAGGACTTTTCTTTACTCGTATGAAACATGTCGGAAGGAAAGTGCAACGTTAACGGTATGCTATTTTTCGTATCGCCTTGCAATAAGATGAGCAGAGAACTTTCTTGATAATTCAAAGAAGCCGCGTAGGTCCCGTCTTTATGTAATAGAGCAGTACCTGAAATAACGAGTTCATTTTTCTCTGGTTTCATTTCAGTTAATACAGGCGTCATTCCTTTATCCTTTACTTGTAGATGAAATTTCTGCAGTGAAGTTTGTACGCTAACCCTGCTCTTATAAGAACTCTCTACAAGATCTTTGATCACGTTGGCGATTCGGCCTTTATCACTCATGTTCGTATACATCACATCTTTAATGGTTCCATCAATCAGAATCACATTCGCGTTGATCTCATTTCGAGAATCCCGGAAGAGCACATCTAAATAGGGAAGTGCGTTTCTTTGCTGCAGCAGTTTTTTTCCAATAAGAACATTTTGTGATTTTCCATAAGCAAGCCTGCCGCTCGTCTTACTATCAATTTGCCCTTTTGATTTGCGCATCGTAGTAGACCTGGAGAATGTGATCTTATATCTATCTTTAGCTTCTTGATTGAAAGCAGGCGTTGAGGTGTAAACGATTAACTTATTATTTTCATCAAAATCAATAGCTTCTGTAAGAACAAACTGTTGATTCTCTATATATACGGCTTTACCACACCCTGATAAAATCATTAAAACGACCAATGTAAAAGAAATAGGTTTGAGATTTTTCATTATTGCGTTTCCTTTCTTACCATATGAAAAATGCATCCATATATCCAAAGAACAATTGGTAATACGAAAGCGCTGCATATGCCTGCTAGTCCCCACGAGTAGGCCATCAGAGTGATTTGGGAAGAAGTAGGAATAAAAAAGAATGGAGATAACACCCATACGAATAAAATGATTCGTAAAGCATTTCGATGATCCTGCTTGCCTAATAATTGACTTATTCCTAGTGCAGCCGCGTAGAGATAAGGAATCATCGTCATAAATATAATAAACAAATAAAAGCTTAAGCACATGATCTCCATCCGTTCAATAAAAGGTAATTGGATAACTTTAAATAAATTAAGTACGGGATATACGTAATCCGTGACTTCAGTTGGAGAGAATCTAATAAAACATTCTATTGTAACTGCAACATAGACCATCATCGTTAATGAATTTGCAATCACAATTCCCTTGGATGCTGATTTCTTGTCCTTAAGAAATGGATAAAGAATGAAAGTCAGTTCAAAACCAATAAATGAAAATATGGTTGATTTCACGCCAGACAGAATGGGAAGAACGCCTTCTTTTCCTAGCGGAAAAAGATACATCCATTCGATATCCCTTAGTGCAAATAACAATAAAAAAGGTATCCACAAGGTAACAATTAGTACAAGCTCAGCGAAGAGCCCAATCATCCTTACCCCTTGCTTGGTAATCATATAGATTGGAATGATAAACAGGATCATTAAGATATAGTTCCGTACTTCCTGTATTATCCACATTTTGATGATATAAATCGTTGAAAACATAACAATACTTGCTGCATATACCGCTAGCAGAATCCATACTACTGCTAAACCTTTTCCCACCCACTTACCAAAGTATTTAGATAAAAGTTCGAATAAAGTATGATCGGGATTTCTCTCCATAATACGAATGATGACTAAGCTTAATAGCGTAGACAGCATCCACCCCAGTACAATCGATATCCATCCGTCAGTTCCAGCCGTTTTAGCTAAATCGCGAGGCAGGGATAGGATACCTATCCCAACTTGGGCTTCAAATATGATAAGGATATATTGGATCAAGGAGATTTGATTGAACGAATATTTATTCACTAATCTCCCCCCTTTTTTTGCCCGCTTAGCTTTATTCGGAAACACCGATACTTTTGATCTTAACTTGAGTTGAAATATTTATTATCGCATCAGATATTGCTTTTCCCCAGTTATCCTCTACCTTTTTCCAATTTTTATAATCGTGCGCTCTTATATAAATCCCTAAACCAAATGGATAGACCTGATGCTTTCCTGCTTTTTTGAGTAGATCCAGGCATTCTTTTTTTAGTTCTACTTCAATCGCTCGTTCTAACCGTTCGCTCTCTTTCTCCATGTCTAAACTAAACATGCGTTCCATTAAATCGATCTGAACCTTCATCAAGATATCAACTGTAAGATGACCTTCTTCAAATTTGGTCTTAACGTTAGCCTTTGCCTTGTTAATATTGAAACTAACATAAGACATTTCTTCATCCGTATGAAACATCTCAGAAGGAAGGTGAAATGTTAACGGTATGGGATTCTTCGTATTGTTCTGCATCAATAGCAGCAGTGAACTTTCTTGATTATTCAAAGAAGTCGCATAGGTACCATCTTTATGTAAAAGAGTGGTTCCAGTAACTACAAGTTCCCCATTCTCTACTCTCATTTCAGTTATGCTTGGTGTTATTGCATTATCCATCATTTGCTGATGGAATCTCTGCAGTGTAGTTAGAACTGAAATTCTGGCTTTATACGCGCTTTCTACCATTAATTTGAGTACGCTGCCTAATTGACCTTTATCACTCATATTTGCATACATAACATCTTTCACAGACCCATCAACTACAATCATATTTGCATTAATTTCATTTTTAGGATCGCGAAAGAAGACATCAAGATAGGTTAAGACATCGATTTGCTGCAACAACTTTTTTCCAATAAGAATACTTTGCAATTTTCCTGGCCCGAAACTACCGTGTATTTTCGACTCGAGTTTTTTCTTACCTTCCCGTAACGTATCCGCAGTTGCAGTTGTGATTTTATATTTATTTGTAGCTTCTCTACTGAAGACAGGACTTGCTGTGTAAATGACAAATTTCTTATTTTCATCAAGATCTATGCCTTCCGCAATCATAAACCGTTGATTCTCTATATATACTTCCTTACCGCACCCCGTTAAACATAATACAGCTGCCCAAGTCAAAAATATGCTCCTCAAGTTTTTCATTGCTTTTATACCTTTCTAGTGCGATGGAAAAACCATCCGTAGATCCAAAGGAAAATAGGAAGCAAATACGCGAAATAAGTACCTGCCATCATCCACAATTTACCCATTTGATTTATTTGGGAAGCAGAAGGGAGAAAAAAGAAGGATGAGCATAACCAGAGGCAGATGACGATTCGTAACATATTCCGGTGATCCTGTTTGCCGAATAATTCACTTACGCCTAGTACAGCTGTATACAAGTAGGGAATGATCGTCATGAACAGCGTAAATAAATACACGGAAAGAAAAATGATTTCCAGCCTCTCTAGAAACGGTAATTGGATGAGCTTCAGTAAGTTGAGTGTGGGATAGGCGTAATCTTTGATCTCATCTGGTGAGAATCTAACAAAACTAATTACAGTCACTATTACAAAAATAAACATAGATAGCGAGTTTGCAATGATAATACCTTTGGACGCGGATTTCTTGTCCTTTAGAAACGGGAATAATATGAAAGCAAGTTCAAATCCAAGGAAAGACAGGATGGTTGGTCTTACGCTAGACAAAATGGGAATCATGCCTTCTTTACCGATGGGCAGAAGAAATAACCAATGGGTATCTTTTAAGGCATATAACAACAAGAAAGGCATCCATAACGAGATAATAAAGACGAGCTCAGCAAAGAGTCCGATCACCCTTATTCCTTGCTTGGTAATGATATAGATAGGAATGATAAACAGGATCATCAAGATAAATTCCTGTAAATCAGGAACAATCCATAATTTTACGATATAAACTGTTGAGAACAATACCACACTTGCTGCATAGACCGTATACAAAATCCAGAGGACAGCTATACTTTTACCCACCCACTTCCCAAAGTAGTGAGATAAAAGCTCGAATAACGTAGATTCGGGGTTTTTATTCATAATTCGAATAATAACTAAACTTACTAGCATCGATAAAATCGAACCTAAAATTATGGATATCCATCCATCCGTACCAACAGCTATAGCTAAATCGCGGGGAATGGATAAGACACCGATTCCGACTTGTGTTTCAAAAATAATTAAGATGTATTGGATCAAAGAAAGCTGATTAAACGAATACTTTTTCATGATTGATCTTCACCTTCTCTGTTCGCCCCCTGTCTTATAAGTTGCGTTGGATGGGCCGAGACCGGACGCTTTTTCATCTTCCACATCGGGAGTCGAATCCATACGTCTTTCCAATCAGACAATCGGATAGGCGCAATTGGACTTCCGTACGATATTCCAAACGATTCCATAGAAATAAGGTGAGCACCTATAATCATCAGCCCAATCACAATGCCCACCATTCCGAATACAGCAGCCAAAAGCATCATTGGAAAGCGCAGCAACCGCAACGAGGAGGACATGTCATAATCAGGAATAATAAAAGAGGAAATGGCCGTTATGGCAACGATAATAACCATAATATTACTCACAATTCCCGCTTGCACAGCCGCCTGACCGATGACAATCCCCCCAACGACACCTATCGTGTGGCCAATAGGGCCCGGTAGACGCAACCCCGCTTCTCTAAGCATCTCTAATGCGGTTTCCATTAGAAACGCCTCGACAATCGGAGGAAAAGGTACTTTTGCTCTGGATTCTCCAATCGATACCAACAAAGCCAAAGGAAGAACTTCATAATGAAAAGAAACAATGGCTATATATACAGCTGATAAAGAGATTGTTGTAATTAAAGCTAGAAAGCGCAATAAACGTAGGAAACTGGCTATGAGCCAGCGATTACTGTAATCATCAACACTTTGAAAGAATGATGCGAAGGTTACAGGTGCCACGATTACACTGGGGGAGTGGTCGACAACGACTACTATTCTTCCTTGCAAAATGTGGGCTGCTGCAGAATCCGGACGCTCCGTCATAATTAACTGTGGGAACAGGCTAATCGGATGATCTTCAATAAACTCCGCTAACTCACCCGTATTTAATATGGCATCCACATTAATTTGAAGTAGTCGGCCCTCCATTTCAGTTACGAAATTAGGTTGAGCAACATCTTCCAGATACATCATAGACACTCTCGTATTTCCCCGAGATCCGACGTTGTATTCTTTTATTTTCAGTTCGCGATTTGGAAGATAACGTCTGATTAAGGCAATATTTTGCCCCAATGTCTCGACAAAGCCTTGATGTGACCCCTTTAAAGTGGACTCGATTTGCGGCTCTTTAATCGCTCTTTGAGGCCAGCCTTGTGTGTGTAAAATAACTGAACGTTTTTGTCCATTAATTAAAAGGATACTTTTACCCAGAAAAATCGCGTTTTCAATATCTGACCATAAGGTGGCAATATCTGTTTTTGCAATCGATATGGAAGAGCTCCAAATATCGTTTATCGACCCAACCTCATACATAAGCGGATATAAGATGTTATTATTAATTGCAGATTTATCAATGAGCCCTTCCAAATAAACCAGAATGGCATGATCTCCGGTTTTTAATTGAAACTGACGTATACAAAGATCTGGTGCAAAAGTAAAGAAATCTCGAATCGTAGTAATATCATCGTCAAGGACTCCTGAAATCGATTGATTTAGAGGAACGGATGATTTCATGATTGGATCTGATTTTATTCCTTTTAACCATCTCCGAATCAACACCTTTCCTGCACCACCAATCCGATATGACATGTACACAATATTTTCCCACATTCAGGAAAAATTATTCGTCACCTCAAACAAAATGCCCTTCTTACCTTGTGGTAAGAAGGGCATGAGCTTAGCTTGGTTTTACAATCATGAGAATGAATAAAACAAGACCCACAGTAGATGCCGCATAGAAATAATTACGCGCCTTCACCCATTGCAGCAGCTGCTCTCCTGGCAGTGTAGTCGCCTTCTGATTGGAAGGATCCAATACCCAGCCTCCGAGCTTCTTCTGATTAGGAGTTGCGAAGCCGATGGCAATAATTTGAATGATCACATAAGCCACAAGTGAGCCTATCAGCCAAATTTGCATGATGGAGCCGTAATCGCCTAACCAAATCAACAATAGACCCGTTAGCACGGCAAGGGTGCCGCCGATTTTCGGGAAAATTTCCAACCGGCTTCCTACACGTAAGGACATCCGCAATTCCTCAAGCGTTTGATTTTTTCTGAGCAGCACATGAGCAAAAAACGTTGGACCAACCCCGATAATGGCAGACAAAACATGAATGAGAACAAGGAACTTCACGCCAATTCACCCCTCACATCGTAATATATAAACAACATAGTTTATAAGATACAATCTAGAGGAAGAATTTTCTATGATGGCCACCACCATAAATGGATTATTTTACCATAATTTAAATTAAAATTTCATCAATTTTTATTGCTCTCTCCAGCTGTCAGCAAAGGTTCGTACATCATAATCGCATGGTTGTCCGTCACCCATTCATCCCTTACGAGCTGCCCTTCTCTATTCATTATTCTTCGATGGATTTCATTATGCCTGACATATCCGCCCCAAAATTCCCGTGTAATCCGATGACTTTTTTCATAAATCTCATAGCTATGAAAGCCAGGGCTAAGTGAACGCCATTCCCCTATCAAATCGGTATCCGTGACATGAATGATGAGCTGATACGCCTCCATCGTTTCGTTCCGAATTTGCAAATCCAAGTAATTATAATAACACGTTGCCCCACTCCCAAAAGGCTGAACTCTTCCCGCATCTGGAAAAACATCATAACTATGACGATACCTTTCCGTTATGGTAAGCGGTGTATGCAAGGTCATCCAGTAAATTAAATTCGAAAGTTGGCATAAACCCCCCCCAACTCCCGTCTTCACCTTCCCATGAAAGAGAACCATCCCATCGACATATCCCTTTCTACGGGTTGTACTGCCAATTAAGCGCCAATAGGAAAAAGTCTCACCAGGCTGAATAATCACGCCATTCAATTGCTCCGCAGCGAGCTTCAAATTTATGACCTTATTATGCTGAAGCCACATATCCACATCTTTCAACTGTCTTAACAGTGGGGTACGATGCGTAAATGCAAGGTTAGGAAGTATCGTACTCTGTTTATGGGAGGCATACTTTTTGCCATCGAATAACCAGGTCCAATATCGTTTCAAGCGGTATGCTCTGATCCCTAGATAAATCCTTGCCCGACTTCGGTGGATCGGTTTTAAGGGTTGTTTCGGCTTATTCATCCGTCAGATAGTCCCCTTTCTTACTTCCTTGTTCCATCTTAATTTCAAAATAATTCCAAGTCAACTTCTATGAACTAATCCCAATTCAGTCACTTCAAAATGATCCCATTGCTTGATTATATCCATACGCTCATGTTAAAATTACAAAAAATGGCAGTGAAGCACACGCCGCTTTTCTAGTTCAGCCTTTGCTGATGCTAGGGAGCGGCTTCTTTATTTTCTGAAAAAGGGGCGGAATTGGTTATGTCATTATTTGATAAAGCTTATGAGGCATTCATACAAGCGCATAATTCCAGACGTACGGGCGAACGATTACGAAGATTGAAAGAAGGGCATGGTCATGCCGAGCGACTATTTCTGAACCAAGTGTGGTGGAGGGCATTAGGTGCATTTCTATATTTGCATCCAGAGTTTGAGGTAAAGGATTTCCGTGATGGCACTCGATATATCGATTTTGCCTACATTCGACAAGGGCTAAAACTTGCTATCGAAATTGATGGTTACGCTACACGTGCGAGTCAGATCAGTCGCACACAATTCTCCGATGGACTCATACGTCAAAATCATTTGATGATTGATGGATGGAAAATATTACATTTTTCTTTTGATGATGTAAAAGATCGTCCTCGCATGTGCGAGCAGATTATATTGCAATTTATTGGGAAGTATTTCAGCGAACAGCTTGGGGAGCAAGCACAATACGGGGAGCTAACTTTCATTGAAAAAGAGATTTGTCGGCTAGCTCTATCACATGGACAAGCTATTTCTCCTCGTGATGTGGCTGAACATTTTAAATTCGGATCTAAGAAATCAAGGAAGATCCTTCAAAAGATGAAAGAGAAACAACTTCTCGACCCCGCGGTTGAAGGGCAACAACGAATAAGATACTATCAGTTACACCCGACAGTTGCGGTCCAGATGGTTCGGTGAGTGGCGAGGGGGCAGCCTTTTAAGGCCCTTTTCGGCGCCCACCGGCGCCAAGATCACTTCAATAGCGCCCAAAAAGGCGCTATTGCTCCCTTTTCCGCCCGGTGCTGCCGACGCGCAGCCCTTTAAGGTCCTTTTCGGGCCTTATCGGCGCCCACGGGCGACGGATCACTGCAATAGCGCCCAAAAAGGGCGCTAACACTCCCGTCCCCGCTCGCCACCACCAGCGCAAACATGCGCAAAAACACCCAAAGCCATCGGCCTTGGGTGCTGCGTCTCTAGCTTATGCGTTTTGCAAATACGACTCCATCGCTTTCGCGAGCTTCTTCATACCCAGAATCGTTGTTTCACGATCGGTGTGCGTGTAGTTCAGGCGCATCGTGTTGTACTGTGGATTCTCGGCGTAGAAAGTAGCACCGGGAACAAAGGCAACGCCTTCTTTGACCGCGATTTTCAACAAATCCGCTGCGTTAATTTGCTCAGGAAGCTCAACCCAAATGAACATGCCGCCTTTTGGCTCTTCCCATTTCAGACCAGGCCAGTTCAGCTCAGAGAGCAATCCTGACATGAATTTCATCCGATCCAGATACTGTTCACGGATTAAGGAGATATGAGCGTCCAGATCAAAGTGCTCAAGCAAGTGATACAGCGTTTGCTGATCGATCGTGCTGGAGTGTAGATCCGCAGACTGCTTGAAGCGTGCAACCTGACGAATAATTGACTCGTCGCCCATCACCCAGCCTGTACGGAAAGCAGGAGCCACGGTTTTGGAGAAGGTGCTCGTGTAAACGACGTTACCACCCTCAGCTTTGCCACCAAGCGAGTAAACAGTTGGGTAGCTTTCACTCTCATCAAACTGGATTTCCCCATACGGGTCATCTTCCAGAATCAGCACGTCAGCGCCGCGGCAAATATCTAGCAAACCTTGACGGCGCTCCAAGCTCCATGCACGACCTGCAGGATTGGAAAAAGTTGGGATAACATAAACCATTTTCGGATTATGCTTCGCAATTTTAGCTGACAAATCCTCGAGAATCATCCCGTCGCTATCGCTATCAACGGAGTAGATTTTCGCGCCTTTGGCTTGGAACACTTGGATCGCTGCCAAATACGTTGGACTTTCGACGAGAATGACATCACCTTCATCAATATATACACGTGTCAAAAGATCGATCGCTTGCTGCGACCCTGTCGTCAGCAGCATTTCGTCTGGTGTAACCAGCATGTTCTTAGCTGCCATCCGCTTACATAAGGATTCGCGCAAAGGCTTGTACCCTTCTGTCAAACCATATTGCAGCGCAGACTTACCTCCGCCAACAACTCTTGTGAACGCTTCACTGACAGCGTCTAACGGGAAAAACTCTTCAGCAGGCAATCCGCCAGCAAAGGAAATAATCGAGCTCCCTTGTGTCAGCTTAAGAATTTCTCTTACTGCTGATGATGAGAAGCCTTCCAACGATTTAGAAAATCGATATTTCATACAGGGACGCATCCTTTCGCATTTGTAGAAAGCACCCCTCCTCGATTCTTGGAGGTGAGGTGCTAATCCGGGTTTCCATGAAAGCTAAGAGCTTATATTAACGTTACGTTGCTTCTGTTGCTTGTTGGGTTTTTGCGCTTATCGATCAGTCTGTTCACTGCGTCCAGATAAGCCTTCGCGCTTGCTTCCAGAATATCCGTCGAAATGCCGCGTCCTTGCACGGACATGGAGTCCTGCTTCAGTACGACGTGAACTTCACCAAGCGCATCTTTCCCGTGCGAAACGGATTTGATGGAATAGTCGTCAAGCTCCACGTTTTCCTTCGTTGCTTTATCAATCGCGTTGTAAATCGCGTCAACCGAACCGTTACCTACCGCGCTTTCAGCCACTTCGCTGCCATCTTGGAAGCGAACATGAACCGTAGCGGTTGGTGTCATTTGGTTGCCGTAGGCAACTTGAAGCGTGCCAAGTGCGAAAATTTCCGGTGTTTCGATCAATTTCTCTTCGATCAAAGCACGAATATCCTCGTCTTCTACCTGCTTCTTGCGATCTGCCAAATCCTTGAATTTGGCAAAAGCCACGTTGACTTGCTCGTCGCCGAGCTCGTAACCAAGATCAATGAGCTTCTCACGGAATGCATGACGTCCGGAGTGTTTGCCCATAACGAGCTTACTTTCCTTCACGCCAATCGTTTCCGGAGACATAATCTCGTACGTTGTTTTCTCTTTGAGCATCCCATCCTGATGGATGCCGGACTCATGCGCGAAGGCGTTAGCGCCAACGATCGCCTTGTTGCCTGGAACCACCATGCCTGTCAGCTTGCTGACAAGACGGCTGGTGCGGTAGATCTCGTTCAGCACAAGCGAAGTTTTCGCTTGGTAGAAGTCTTGGCGTGTTTCCAGCGCCATGACGACTTCCTCGATCGAGGTGTTCCCTGCTCGCTCGCCAATTCCGTTAATGGTGCCTTCGATTTGATCGGCACCATTCAGAACTGCTGCGAGCGCGTTCGCAGTCGCCATGCCTAAGTCGTCATGGCAGTGCGCGCTCAATTGAATCTTCTCAATGCCGGGCACAGTCTCCTTCAGCATTTTGAAAATATTACCGTAGTCATAAGGTGTCATATAGCCAACGGTATCCGGAATATTCACGACAGAAGCACCGGCGCGAATCGCCATATTCGTCACTTCCGCGATGAAGTCCAGCTCCGTACGTCCAGCATCCTCGAGTGAGAACTCGATTTTACTGAAATACTTCTTCGCATATTTGATCGCCGCTTCCGCTGTTTCCAGCACCTGGTGCTTCTCCATCCGCAGCTTATGCTGGCGGTGAATCGGCGACGTGGCAAGGAAGAGATGGATGCATGGATCCTGTGCACCCTGCAGGGCTTCACGCACGGCCTCGATATCATTCTCACGCGAACGGGACAAGCCGATAACAGAAGCGTTCTTAACCGCTCTAGCGACAGCATTCACACCCGCCAAATCCCCTGGAGATGCAGCAGGAAAGCCAGCCTCCATACGATCCACGCCAAGCTTCTCTAGCTGCAGTGCGATCTCGACCTTCTCCTGCGTATTCAGGTTCACACCTGGTGATTGCTCACCATCACGAAGGGTTGTATCAAAAATATAAATTTTACGCACCATGTCACCTCCTAAGAGTTTTCGATAGAAAACTTGCTTCGAAACCATTTGCTAAGATGTTATTTCCAAGTCGTTATAGTATTCACAGGGAGTAATTGGGAAATTCTCCTCAATCACTCCCTGTGGAATGTACAGCTATAAAATTCAATAATGACGAATGATTACTTTTTGATCCAGTGCATCATTTCGCGCAATTGGGAACCAACAACCTCGATTGGGTGTTGAGCTTCGTTACGACGAGTTGCGTTCATGAATGCGAAGTTGGATTGGTTTTCCAAGATGAAGTCGCGAGCGAATTTACCTTGTTGGATATCGGAAAGAACTTCTTTCATTGCTTTTTTCGTTTCAGCAGTGATGATACGTGGACCTGTTACATAGTCACCGTACTCAGCTGTGTTGGAGATGGAGCTGCGCATGGAAGCAAGTCCGCCTTCATACATCATATCAACGATCAATTTCAATTCGTGCAAGCACTCGAAGTAAGCCATCTCAGGTGCATAACCCGCTTCAACCAATGTTTCGAAACCAGCTTTAACCAGTTCAGAAGCACCGCCACAAAGAACTGCTTGCTCACCGAACAAATCAGTTTCTGTTTCTTCACGGAAAGAAGTTTCGATAACGCCTGCACGTGTACAGCCGATACCTTTTGCATAAGCAAGACCGATTGCTTTTGCATTACCAGTCGCATCTTTCTCAATTGCGATCAAGCCAGGTACACCAAAGCCTTCAACGTACGTACGACGTACCATGTGACCAGGGGATTTAGGAGCTACCAAGAATACATCTGTACCTTCAGGAGCAACGATTTGTCCGAAATGGATGTTAAATCCGTGGGAGAACATGATTGCTGCGCCTTGTTTCATGTTCGGTTGAATGGACTCTTTGTAAACGCGAGCTTGCGTTTCATCCGGCATCAAAATTTGGATAACATCAGCGCGACGTGCTGCCTCTTCTACAGATACAACTTCGAAACCATCGTTTTTAGCTGCGTTCCATGAACGGCCTTCACGAAGTCCGATAATAACGTTCAACCCGCTATCACGCAAGTTTTGTGCTTGTGCGTGCCCTTGGGAACCATAACCAACAACCGCAATCGTTTTACCTTTAAGTACCGCTAAGTCTGCATCTTTTTCATAGTAAGTAGTAACTGCCATTCGAATAAATCCTCCTTTGATATAATGAATCCGTTTTGTCTACCCCTTGAGTGGGTGTTTCAACGATTTACCGTGGTACTCCGCTGAAACCCCCACTCAAAGAGAGCTTACTGCTCACCTAAAAATGGGTGTTTCTATTTATTTAACGGAACCGCGAATCATCGCAGTAACGCCCGTACGGGAAAGCTCACGAATGCCATATGGACGAAGCAATTCGACCATAGCATCTATTTTATCTGAATCTCCAACAACTTGCACGATCAATGAAGCAGGACCGATATCGACAACTGCCGCGCGAAACGTTTCAACAATGCCTAGAATTTCTGGGCGCATGAGCGGTTCAGCATTTACTTTAATAAGTGCGAGTTCTCTAGCTACCATTGGGTTGGAGCTCAAATCTACAACCTTGATAACGTCGATCAACTTGTACAATTGCTTGGAGATTTGCTCCAATGTGTTATCATCACCCGTGGTTACGATGACCATCCGGGAAAGTCCGTTTTCCTCGGACTCTCCTACGGTGATGCTTTCAATGTTAAAGCCGCGGCGTCCGAACAAACCAGAAACACGTTGCAGGACACCAGGCTGATTGTTTACGAGTACGGAAACTGTATGTTTAGTTGTCATTCCGAATCCCCCATTAACATGTCACTAATTGTATCGCCCGCTTTAACCATTGGGAATACGTTCTCGCCCTTCGGTACGACGAAATCAATAACGACAGGCCCCGGTGTATCGAGGGCTTCCTGCCATGCTTTTCTCGCTTCTTCCTTCGTCGTTGCGCGCAAACCTTTTACGCCGTAAGCTTCTGCAAGCTTCACGAAATCAGGGCTTCCTGCCAAGTCAATGTGACTATAGCGGTTCTCATAAATAATTTCTTGCCATTGGCGAACCATCCCAAGCACTTGGTTGTTGATAATAACAACTTTAACCGGAATGTTGTTGATCGCACAGATCGCAAGCTCTTGCGCACACATCTGAACGCCGCCGTCTCCATTAATGGAAACAACCAGTTTATCCGGGTTCCCCATTTGAGCGCCGATCGCTGATGGGAATCCGAAGCCCATTGTACCAAGTCCACCGGACGTTACAAGGGAGCGCGGGTTTTTGAATTTATAGAACTGCGCGGCCCACATTTGATGCTGACCAACGTCAGTTGTAATAATCGCTTCACCTTTGGTAGTTTCGCTGATCATTTCAATGACGTATTGGGGTTTAAGCTCAGTTTCGGTTTCACCGTATTTCAACGGAAACTTCTCTTTGCTTTCTTGCAATTCAGCGATCCATGCTGCGTTATTCGCAGGTTTCGCTTTCGTATTGGCATACTCCAGAACGGCTTTCACGTCGCCAACGCATGGGATATCGGTTTTTACGTTCTTGCCGATTTCCGCTGGATCAACGTCGATGTGAGCGATCAGTTTTACCTTTGGAGCAAAACCATTCAAATTCATCGTCACCCGATCATCAAATCTGGAACCGATGGAGATGAGTAGATCTGCATTTTGGATCGCAGTGTTAGCTGTAAACGTTCCGTGCATCCCCGGCATACCGAGCCATAACTCGTGTGCACTTGGGAAGCCGCTTAAGCCAAGCAATGTCGTAGCTACTGGGATCTGTGTTTTATTTACAAATTCGATCAATTCATTGGAAGCATCCGCATAAACAACGCCGCCTCCTGCAATGATTACCGGACGCTCAGCCTCTTCGATGGCTTTGATCAGTTTATCAATTTGCAGCTTATTCGGTTGAACTGTAGGGTTGTAACCACGAATGCTTACATCCGTTACAGGCTTAAATATCGTTTTATGAGCGGAGACATCCTTTGGAATGTCAATGAGAACCGGCCCCTTACGACCTGTGTTCGCAATATGGAAGGCTTCATGAATGATTCGCGGCAAGTCTTTTACGTCTCTAACCAAATAGCTGTGCTTCGTAATCGGCATTGTAATGCCAGTAATATCAGCCTCTTGGAAAGCATCCGTGCCGATAAAGCTCGTTGCCACGTTACCTGTAATAACAACCATAGGGACAGAATCCATATATGCTGTAGCAATACCTGTGACGAGGTTCGTAGCCCCCGGTCCGGACGTTGCGATACATACACCAACTTTACCTGTTGAACGAGCATAGCCATCTGCCGCATGAATCGCGCCTTGTTCATGTCTAGTCAACAAGTGATTGAAATCGTCAAAACCATGCATCGCATCATAGATGTACAATACAGCGCCGCCTGGATATCCAAAGACGCAGTCCACACCCTCCAGCAATAAGCTTCTTAGCAAAATTTCGGAACCTGTAATCAGGTCAGGCTGCGTCAGCTTTTCAATTAGTTCTTCTTTAGAGCGTTTTGGTTCAGTTTGAACATTCATTGTGATCCTCCTCTCGAAAAGTCAATTCGCGTGTCATCGTCTTCCATGCCATGAAAATAAGAAAAACCCCTATTCATCCCGTGCGCGCACAAAACGCGCTCAACGGGACGAAAGGGGTTTAAGCTTCCGTGGTACCACCCAAATTTGCTATATGCCTCACAGCACATAACCTTAGCAGGAATGCTCTACTTACAAACATTACCCTCAGCACGATAACGTGTGCTCTTCCGATTCTCCCTAATACCTGCCAGTAATCTGCATGTTTCAGGAAAACAGCTCCGAGGTGACTTCGTACGTAAGGGATTAAGGCGATGGTTTCAGCAAGTCCAACGCTCTCTGCGCATAAGTGCCCTTATTACTTCTTCCTCTTCATAGCGATTCATTCGTATGCTTCACCATATCAAATATGATTAAAGATTATTATATGCATCGGAAGGCCAATAGTCAATAGGGAAATCGAATAAAAGTAAAGGCCATGAGAGAAGATAATACCAATTCTATGGAAAGTTCTGAGGAGGCCTCGCATGAAACTGTCTCTGCAAGACCCTTTCCCGATGTCTACGAACTTACAAGACAACGTCAAGTGGCTTCAACATAAATTGGGACTAAGCTCCGATGTCTGCTACCGCCAGCTGGAAATTGGCGTCTATCCTGAAACGAATAGTGTCGCTATATTTTACATCGTGGGGCTCGTCCAATATGATCTCATCAACGAGCATATTTCAAAGCCGCTCCTTAGTGCCTATGAGAACGAGGACTACTGGCAGCAGGATATTTGCTTCCATGATCTGCTGTGCCAGGCGTTAACGATCAGCGAACTTAGCTTCAGCAAGGAAGGAACGGATGTCCTCGCCGCCCTGCTCGGAGGTAACACCATACTCATTGCTGACGGCTATGATGAAGTGATCATCGCTGGCACTGCGGGTTGGGACAAAAGGGCAATTGATGAACCTCAGACACAAACCGTTGTCCGTGGTCCCAAGGAAAGCTTCACGGAGGATTTGCGAACCAATATTTCTTTGATCCGGAGGAAAATAAGATCGCCCCAGCTTCGGTTTATCTCCTTAAAGATTGGCCGATATACACAAACAGAAGTCGTGATCACTTATCTGGAGGGCGTCGCTGAGGAAAGAGTGATCAAGGAAGCAACGAAACGATTGGAACGAATCGATACCGATAGTATTTTGGAAAGCGGAAACCTAGAGGAATACTTAGAGGACGTGACCTATTCTCCCTTTCCTACAATCATGAATTCAGAGCGTCCTGATGCGGTAGCTGCAGGCATTCTGGAGGGCCAGATTGCGATAATTGTAGACGGCACCCCCTTTGTCTTGCAGGCGCCTGTTACTTTTTTTGGATTTTTGCACTCGAGTGAAGATTACTATCAGCGCTTTGATATCGCAACATTCATCCGAGGCATTCGGTATATGTCCTTCTTCGTCTCCATGCTGCTTCCTTCCCTCTATATTGCGATCACTACGTTTCACCAGGAAATGCTGCCGACAACCTTGCTTATCTCGTTAGCCGCACAGCGTGAAGGCGTACCTTTTCCTGCGATTATTGAAGCCTTCCTCATGGAAATCACTTTCGAGGTGCTTCGCGAAGCCGGTGTCCGCATGCCTCGTGTTATCGGTTCAGCGATCTCCATCGTGGGTGCACTCGTGTTAGGGCAAGCCTCTGTTCAAGCTGGCTTAGTTTCTGCTGCAATGGTCATTATCGTTTCTTTCACAGCCATTTCAAATTTTGTAACACCCGCCCTAAATATGGCCGTTGCCGCTCGATTAATCCGTTTTGGCTTAATGCTCCTTGCCGGTTCCTTCGGTTTGTTCGGTATTTTGACAGGTTGTATGGCCATCTTGATTCATTTGGCCTCACTTCGTTCCTTCGGTATGCCTTATTTAACACCAGTCGCACCGTTAGTGGTTAGCGGTCTGAAAGATACGCTCATCCGTGTGCCCCAATGGTTGACAAGCTTGCGGCCTTTTAGCCGAGGAAATCCAAAAAGAAAAGCTCCTTATGACAAGCCGTCTCCGCCTAATAAAGAACGTTCTTGAGGCATCTTGCAGGAGGTAATTGATATGAAAATGAACGTTAGGCGAGGCTGGCTATGTCTATTGACCCTTAGCTTGTGCTGTTTCCTGTTAACAGGGTGTTGGGATCGCAAAGAATTAAACCAGCTTGCCATTACCTCAGCAACCGCCGTTGATTGGGACGGGAAGGTGTGGACCGTTTCGTATCAGGTTGTCATCCCGCAATCCATCGCTAATCCCAACACGGGGGGCAGCCCTGGACAGCAGGCACCTGTTATGGTTTTCTCAACAAGCGGTGGTTCCATTCGGGGAGCTGTTCAGGAATCAAGCTTAGAAATGCCAAGATCTCTCTTCTTTGCTCACAATCGCGTGATTGTGATCGGTGAAAAAGCCGCTAAAGAAGGGATTTCCCAACTCTTGGACGTGTATCTGCGCAATTCAGATTCACGTGAGACGGTCGGAATCCTGGTCACAAGAGGTGAAGGAAGAAAGATTTTGGAGCAAATCGTCCCCTTGGAAAAAGTACCAGGCGCCGCGATCAAAAATATGATTCAAAACGAAGATAGGAATGGATCCAATTTCCAACAAGTTTCCATGTATCAAATGATGATGGGGGTCGCCAGCGACGCCCCCTTCACACTGGTCCCCGAGATTGTTATCTCTGGTGAAGGCGAGAATAATTCCATTGCCACGCTCAAGAAAACATCCTTTCCCAATAAGCTTAAGCTTGGCAGAGTGGCTGTATTCAAAAAAGATAAACTAGCTGGCTGGTTTACAGAAGAGCAGGAATATGGCCTCAGCTGGATTCGGGATACCATTCAGCGGACAACTTTGTTCTTTGGCTGTACAGAAGGAAGTAAAGATATTAAAGCAGCTCTGCGTGTCGATCATAACAAAAGCAAATTGAGGCCTATGTTCTCCGACGATGGCCATTTGATTATGCATGTTGATGTGGAAACAGCCGGTACCCTGAATGAGAATGCCTGTCCGAATGACCCCACGCAGCCCAAGGATTTGCAGACCATGGAACGAATCGCAGGCGCCGAAATCACACGACTCATGTCGGATGCCTTTCAGGTCGCTGTTCAGAATAAGCTAGATGTCTTCCATTTCGCAGATACGATACATAAACACAACCCTAAGTATTGGAAGCAAGTCAAATCCGATTGGGAAGAGCATTTCGCCAAGCTTGAATTAGAGACGAACGTGAAGGTGAAGATCACAAGAATCGGCATGAGCGGCAAAGCTTTTAGGGAAATGACCAAAGAGACAGGTGAGTGATCCGTTCAGTTCACATTGGGAGGAGGCAGAAGGACTTGGAAGATCGAATTACGAACTATCAACTGATCGTCATGATTATCCTATTTGAAATCGGGAGTACGCCGCTTTTTGCACTAGGCAGCAGTGCCAAGCAGGACTCTTGGCTTGCCATGTTAGCTGCAGCAGTCGCTGGATTTCTCTTATTACTTATGTTTGTCACCATTCAACGACGAGCACCTGATCAGGACTTAATTGGACTCCTTCGGATCTGTTTCGGCAAAGTCACCGGAAGCTGCCTTGGTGTCCTATTTGCGATCTATTTTGCTTACGAATCCATGAGAAACGTGCGTGATTTCGGAGAAATCTCGAATCTCACTTTACTGAATACAACACCCAAATACATTACCATGTTCATCATCTTACTTTTAGCTTCGTATGCCATCATGATGGGGGTGGATACGCTATTTCGGGTAACAGAAGCGCTGCTCCCCCTCGTAGCCATAAGTTATGGCCTGCTTATTTTTCTAATCAACATTGCCAATTTAATTCATTTCGACAACGTGCTTCCCATCTTGGAAAATGGCTTCAAACCGATCCTACATGCCGCATTCCCTGATATGGTTTCGTTCCCCTTCGGGCAGACAATCATCTTCTTCATGGTATGGCACATGCTGCCTGAACGAAATAAAGTAAAGAGGCTCAGTCTCGTTGCTTATGCCACAGTATCTCTTTTCTTGGTTTTCATGAATGTCATCAATATTACAGTACTTGGAACAACAATTGCCGCAAACAGCACATTACCCTTCCTGCAAACTGTGCAGCTAATCGAGGTTGGTGAAATCTTTGAACGTTTGGATGTTCTCGTCACCTTATTACTCTTCCTTGGCCTATTCGTCAAAATGACTATGTTCTTCTGGGGGGCTGTATACGCGCTTTCACACATTTTCCCATCCCTGCGGAAGAGCACTTGGCTTGTCATTGTGGGCAGCCTGATCTTCTTCACCTCATTCCTTGAACCCAACTATACGGTACATGTTTGGCTGGGGCTTAGAGTGAGTGTCAAGCTGTACCCTCTCTTTCAGGTTATCATTCCGACTCTCATGTTTATCATCATCCTCTTTCGTAAAATACCAGTCCCACAAGCCTCTTCAGATGTTTGAAAAGGGGCGGATATACAAAAAAGAGCCTGTCCCCTGATGGGGACAAGCTCTCTGACGCGAAGCTAAGCTTACGCGTTTACTTTCGCTTTTGCAGCTGTTGCCAAATCGTTGAACGCTTTGGAATCATTCACAGCTAGGTCAGCCAAGATTTTACGGTTAACTTCGATACCAGCCAATTTAAGGCCGTGCATCAATTTGCTGTAGCTCAAGCCGTTTTGACGAGCGCCTGCATTGATACGAGTAATCCAAAGTCTACGGAAGTTACGTTTTGTTTGACGACGGTCACGGTATGCATATACCAATGACTTCATTACTTGCTCTTTAGCTGTTTTAAATAAACGGTGTTTGGAACCGAAATAACCTTTTGCTAATTTCAAAATTTTCTTACGACGGTGAGCGCGAATAAATCCGCCCTTGACTCTTGCCATTGTGAATTACCTCCTGGGATATATAAATGATGTTCGAATTTTATGCTACGTTACAATTAACCTTTGATAAGGGACAGTTGTTGTTGCAAACGACGTACATCGCCAGGAGCCATTGTTGGGTTCGTGGACAATACGCGTTTTTGCTTGGATGATTTACCAGAAAGCAAGTGGTTCTTACCTTGTTTGTATCTCATCACTTTGCCTGTGCCAGTGATTTTGAAACGGCCTTTCAGGCTGCTGTGTGTTTTCATTTTCGGCATGTTGTTGTTCCTCCTAATTTAGTATACTCGCCTAAGTTGTCGCTTTTGGCGTTAAGATCATGATCATGCTTCTTCCCTCAAGCTTTGGAGCACGCTCCTGCGAGGAGATTTCAGCAGTTTCTGTAGCAAGGCGCTCAAGCACTTTGCGACCAATCTCCGAGTGCGCAATTTCACGACCACGGAAACGAACGCTAGCCTTGACTTTATCGCCTTCGCCAAGAAACTTAACTGCGTTGCGAAGCTTCGTTTGGAAGTCATGTTCATCGATCGTCGCACTCAGGCGAATCTCTTTGATATCCACAATCTTCTGGTTCTTACGAGCTTCTTTTTCTTTCTTTTGCGTTTCATAACGGAACTTGCCGTAATCCATAATGCGGCAGACAGGCGGCTTCGCCGTCGGTGCAACGTTTACTAAATCAAGGTTCGCGTCAAGTGCAATTTGAAGAGCTTCGCGAATTGGTGTAATACCAAGTTGTTCTCCGTCCGCCCCAATAAGGCGTACTTCCTTCACACGAATCTCGTCGTTAATCATATGGTCTTTGCTAATTGTGTTCCACCTCCATAAAGTATGTAACTCTCTTCCAAATATAAAAAAGATGCGGGCGCAGTGGGCCCACATCTTCATCAATAACAGGTTTAAGACAAACCTATTGAATGTACATGATGATTCATTCAAACCAGCCAACGTTACGTTAGTCAGGTGAGAAGCGGGCGCTTCTGCTTTACTCGAAATATAATATCATTTCATTCTAGAAAAGTCAACTCACTTGTTTACTTTTCATTTCATCCAACCTAATTACACGTGTATGCTCGGTGTGACTCCATTGTTTGTTGTTTTGCGTGAAGAATGCATAGAACGTAATTGGCCACCAAGAAAGCATGAACACCGGGTAAAGCAGCAAATACTTGTACGTCTTCTTATGAGCCTTTTCAATCAACATCGACATCGGAAGCAATACATAGATCGCTAAGCTGAGTGAATTGATAACAGCGGGATTGACATGAACTAACGCTGAATCAGCTGTCCCGTGAGATGTCATGGATTGAATCCACAGCATAACTGTTAGGATCGCACCAAAGAAGAAATTGTATACATTCGCGGAATAGATCGCCGCGTCAATTTTCATCCAGCTTCCCGTTTTGATCCCTTGCCACAGCAATGGGAAGAAGAAGCGTTTGGCTACTTCAAAGTGGCCTTGCATCCAACGCAGACGCTGCTTAGCAGACGCATTAAACGATAGCGGCTTCTCATCATAAACACGCGTATCATAATTGAACGTTGGTTTGATACCCATTTGAATACATCTCATAGAGAATTCAAGATCCTCGACCAAGCTCGTTGCGCGCCAGCCAATTTCCTTTAAGAGATTGGAGTCGAAACACATGCCCGTTCCGCCAAGATAATTGGCAAGACCCAAGTTCGATCTAGGCGTTTGAACAAAACGGTTCGCGTAGAAGTACGAGATAGCAAAAGAACCCGTAATCCATGAGTCATTTGGATTTTTGGTATCCAGGTAAGCTTGAATGACGCGTGAGCCTGAACATAGATCATTGTTCATGTGGATCAAATAGTCAGGACTTACCAGGTTATCCGCATCGAACATCACGACGCCATCGTACTGACGCTCACGTTTCCATAACTCTTTCAACATCCATTCAATCGCATACCCTTTCCCTCTCAGGTTCGGGTTGCGGCGCTCCATCGCGTATACACCATGGTGGCGTGCAATGTCAGCAGTGTTATCCGTACAGTTGTCACAAATCACGAAGATGTCATAGAGCTCTTTCGGATAATCCAATGTCTTCAGGTTTTCAATCAAGGCACCTACGACTTGTTCCTCATTATGAGCGGCAACCAAAACAGCAAACGATTTCTGTGGAGCAAACATTTTTTTGTTTTTGGGACGATACCAACCAAAAAAAGTTAAAAACAACTGATACGCACCGACCAAAGCCAAGAACATTTGAACGGCAAGCATAATCTTGTCTAGCATGAAGCAAAGTCCCCCTTTTTTTGTGCACGTCAGCTATCTTTTTATATGCCTCGTGCTTTTATGTACAGGTAATTCGTGTCAACAGGCAAACGGTGAAACAATCGTTTTTGATTTTCCTCTCTTTCCCCCCGTTTGTCAAAGTCTGCAAACGCCGAAAAAGCGGCAGTTCTTTGAAATTTGGGTGGTTCGCACACGCCGAATAGAGCATGCGCTTGAAATCGGGTCGAAAATGTCTTGTTTTCATCGTTTTTCATTTATTGTGTACCAAAAGTTCACCATTTAGACGAACACTGTCTTTTCTAAGTGGCAACGTCACCTATTATAAGTCACTCAGCTAATTGCTGACAACTTTTGCTTAATTACCCTGTTAATGGATGTAGACGGTCACCTTAACAGCATTCGCATAACACAACCCGAAAGAGTCCGTCGTTCACAATAAGGACATATCATCCACGACTTGCACAGGATAGTCCTTCCAATTTCGGGGAAGACTAACTAGAAAACTGCGAAATTGCGCTGAGCCGACTCGAAGATATGTGTCATCCTATCATAGAAATGTTAACGCCAGATTAGTGCAACATTAATTTGAATTTATGAATATTTATCATTCATTTAATCTTCCTCGAATAAACCCTTCGTACAATAAAGATAGAGTGAAATTCCAGATAAGAAGGAGGAGGTTATTCATGAGCAGCAAAGTTGTACATTGGCTTCAGCATCATGAAACACGAGTATTCCACTTCGTCAACCAACGGATTCAACATCATTTCCTCGATCATTTCTTTACTAATTTAACACATCTAGGCGGTGCCACTGCTTCTATCATGCTCTCTTTATGCCTGACATGCTTTGGGCAAGGCTCACTGCGTATAGCCGGTATTCAAGCGCTGATCGCTTTGACAATCAGCCATATCCCTGTTGCGATTATGAAAAAAAGATATCCTAGACTGCGCCCTTATCTCGTCCATCCTCAAACCATTACACATAAAAACCCTCTGACAGATCATTCCTTTCCATCTGGACACACCACGGCTATTTTCTCAGTTATGATTCCTATCGTATATGCTTTACCCATGCTCGGACTTATACTGATCCCGCTTGCTAGTATCGTTGGCCTATCGCGGATTTACTTGGGACTTCACTATCCTTCCGATTGTATTGTAGGTTGTTTGCTTGGAACGACAGCATCATTAGTGACAGTAGCCTTCTGGGGGTAAATCATGGAACAACAACTATCGCAAAAAAGAAGAGTGCTCATTCTTTCAGAAGGCTTCGGAGCCGGCCATACGCAAGCTGCATTCGCTCTGGCTGGCAGCCTCGAACAGCGCTGTTCGAATATAGAAACGCGTGTGGTAGAGCTCGGCTCCTTTCTGCATCCCACATTGGCACCATGGATACTTAGCGCCTATAAGAAAACCATTTCAACGCAGCCCAAATTGTATGGTCGATTGTATCGTGCGCAGTATCAAAAATCGCTCAATCCTTTGACTCAACTCGCCCTTCATCGCATTTTCTATGCGCAAACGGCAGCTATGATCAGCCATTGGGCGCCTCAAGCCATTGTGTGTACGCACCCTTTTCCCAGCGTTGTTGTTTCTCGATTAAAGCGAGCAGGCTTACACATCCCTCTGTGTACCGTAATAACCGACTATGATGTTCATGGGACATGGGTCAGTCGAGAGGTTAATAAATACATGGTGTCCTCCGAGGATGTTAAACACAAACTCATCGTGCATGGCATCGCGGCCGCACATGTCGAAATCACAGGGATACCCGTTCACCCCAGCTTTCGAGAGGTACATGACCGAACACTAATTCGAAACCAGTTTAATCTGTCTTCCCTGCCAACTGTTTTGGTTATGGGCGGCGGCTGGGGCTTGATCGGCGGCGATTCTTTAAGCGAGCATCTGCTGACGTGGAGAGACCGAATTCAATTCATTTTCTGCTTAGGACATAATGAAAAAGCCATTGCTAAATTAGCGGCTGACCCGCGGTATCAGCATCCTCATATCCACCTGCTCGGATTTACACAAGAGATTGGCAAGCTGATGGAAGCCTCAGACTTACTTGTTACGAAGCCAGGCGGTATGACATGCTCAGAAGGACTTGCGAAAGGGATTCCTATGTTATTTTATGACCCCCTTCCTGGCCAAGAGGAAGAAAACGTTCATTATTTCACAAGACACGGCTTCGGCGAACCGATCCAATCCGCGGATACGATCTCTCATTGGTTGTCCATGCTGGCTAGTCGCTATGCGGATGTGCAGGCTAAGCGCGTTTCCAATCAACATAGGAAGACTCATCTCCCTGCAGGCGACGGTTCCGAAGTGATCATGCAATTGCTTGGATAAGAAAAACAGACGCTCCAGTGATGCTTATTCGCAACACCGGAACGTCTATTTAATTTGTATCTTATTCAGCCGATTCCTTCGTTTCTGCTGCTAAGGCAGATGCAGCGGCTTGCTTCAATTGCTCTTGATGTGTAGACAAGGCTTCTTGTCCAATCACAACTTCACAGCGATGAATATTCATGCCTTGGCCCGCGAACTTCGTTTCGTATTCAGTCATCACGTGATCCGGATGTATGCCATCCACGTGAAGGTTCAACGAAATATTTCGCATTCTGAGCCCCATATCAGCAAAGGAATTCAAAGAGAATTCGAATAGAGACTGAGAATCAGTTTTCAAATGTATTTCGCCTTTGGCATTCAAAATTTGTTGATATTTAGCAACAAATCCTGGATGCGTTAAGCGTCTGCGCGCATGCTTTTTCTTCGGCCATGGATCACTAAAGTTCAAATAAACGCGCTCCAGCTCACCTTCTGCGAAAGCTTCCTCAATATGCTCGATATTAAATAACATCAATCTTAGATTTGCAATGCTAAGTACCGCATCTTCTTCATTTTCCACTATAATTTTATGAGCGACTTTGGCTTTCTCACTTGCTTTCCTAATCAGTTCATCATACATATCTACACCAATGAAGTTGATGTTCGGGTATTTTTTGCTCATTTCACTAATAAAGCGCCCTTTGCCCATCCCCAACTCGGCATGAATCGGGTTATTGTTTCCGAACAACTCGGCCCATTTGCCTTTATAATCCTTAGCATTTAACACAACGAGTTCTTTTTGACGTTCTATATCTTCTCTGATACCTTTTCTACCCCGTAAACGCATTATTCATTTTCCTCCTACACGTACATGCTTTCGAATACAAATCATAGTCGATTCTATAAAAAAAATCAAAGCTTTCTCTCTTAAATGAGAGGCATTTAAGGATAAACTAGAAGAAAACACCCTCCGAGATGGAAGGTGCTTCTAGATGTTCAAAGAACATTATTTATAGCTTTCGTCTCTTCTTCTATTATTACTTCTCAGCCCTGCTAGGCCCAAAAGTCCGATGAGACCTAACCATCCCCAGCTGATATCACTATCCGTATCCGTGGTTGCATAAGCTCTATAAGTGCTTGGTGGTGTTGTTGCTATGCTGCTTGGTGGAGTTGTTCCTATGCTTTTGGTACTCATTCTATCAACCATGTTGGCACTTCGATCGACACCTCTCTCGATCATATTGGCTCCGCGGTCGACGCCTCTTTCAATGGCATTAGCCCCTCTTTCAACGGGATTCGTACCATATCCATTAATATGGTCCATAATACCCGTTCCTCTGCTCGGTGTTCCGTATCCAGAATACGTGTTCGGGGTCGTCAAATTTCCATTATAGATCCCGTTCGTTCCATTCCCACTAAAATTGGGTGAGCCGATGCCTGTTCCTAGCCCCATTCCTGGTGAAGTAGCATCATAGTTACTCCCTGTATAGCCCGTTGATGTCGTAGTCCCCGTAGTTCCTGTCCCCAGTGCTCCTATTGGCGATCCCGTTCCGACTGCATTCCCCGAATCCATATTCTTTGCCTGAGCTCCTGCTGCCCCCATACTTAAAGCTGCCGTCAAAGCTACTGCTAAAGTTATCGTACGAAACTTTTTCACGTAGGCATTTCCCCTCTCAGCTCGTAATTGTGGTGCAAGGTTATCATGCTCCCTTCTGTAAGCTTTTATAGGGGGACTTGTTGGAAAGGCAGGGGTCGCTTTCATGCGGAAATTTCGCTACAATATAGGTTGAATGAATGCGAAGCAGCAGAAAGAAAGGATACCTTCCTATGTCTACACTGATTCAGGAATCACCCCAGCTATGGGGAGATAAACGTTTCCATACATGGAATTATGAAATGCGCGATGCCTTCGGTGGTAAAGTTTTCAAAGTTATGCTGGATGCTGGGTTCACCTGCCCTAACCGCGACGGAAAGATTGCAACTGGCGGTTGCACCTTCTGCAGCGCGCGTGGTTCAGGAGATTTCGCGGGTAGTCGCCGCGACGATCTCGTCACACAATTTAATAAGATCCGCGATCTACAGCATCAAAAATGGCCCGAAGCCAACTACATCGGCTATTTTCAGGCTTATACGAATACCTACGCGCCCGTTGAGGAGCTGCGAGAATATTATGAAGTGATTTTAAAGCAGCCAGGCGTCGTAGGCTTGTCTATCGCAACGCGGCCGGATTGTCTGCCGGATGACGTCGTCGAGTACTTGGCTGAATTGAATCAGCGCACCTATTTATGGGTAGAAATGGGTCTACAAACGGTACATGAGTCCACCTCAGAACTGATCAATCGTGCACATGATACCCAATGTTATTTGGACGCTGTCGCCAAGCTGCGTAAGCATAATATCCGTGTCTGTGCACACATTATTTATGGATTGCCAGGTGAAACCCATGACATGATGCTGGATACAGGGAAAGCCGTCGCTCAGATGGATGTGCAAGGCATCAAAATCCACTTGCTGCACCTCATGCGCAAAACACCAATGGTGAAGCAGTATGAAGCAGGCTTGCTGCAGTTTTTGGAAAAGGATGAATACGTCAAGCTAATTGTTGATACGCTTGAAATTCTACCCCCTGAAATGATCGTTCATCGACTCACTGGGGACGCCCCGCGGGATCTGTTAATCGGACCGATGTGGAGCCTCAAAAAGTGGGAAGTTTTGAACGCTTTTGATAAGCTGCTGTTGGAGAGAAATACGTGGCAAGGGAAGTATTGGGCTGGTAAAGAGTAAATAGGATTACTTTAGAGCATTCTGGTGAGCCAGGATGCTCTATTGTGATGGAGCGAGAGTATCGACATTCTTATAAAGGGCACCTATCGCCACTATCCCCATCGCTTAGGTCAGCAAGGGTCCATCCATATTCTGAGCCAATGGGATAGTGTCCACGTGACATATCGGAATAACGGAGGTTTATTACACATGGGATTTGTTTCAGTTCTAAGTTTTGTTCACCAGCTACTTGGGCAGCGTGTCGAGCCTGGTGATACCGTTATCGACGCCACGCTTGGCACTGGTGTGGACGCCATGTTTATGGCAAAGCTGGTTGGCCCTCGCGGCAGCGTGTACGGCTTCGATATCCAGCAGGCTGCGCTGGATCAAACTGCGCAGCGTCTGGCGAAAGAGCTGCCAGACGCGCAAGTAGCCATGAGCTTATGCAGCCATGCGCTCATGGAAGCGGCCGTGCCGCAAGACCGCCACGGCAAGGTCGCCGCGGTCACGTTCAATCTCGGCTACCTGCCAGGAGCCGATACAAGCATTATCACCGAGCAGGAATCGACCATTCCTGCTCTTGAAGCTGCGCTCCGCCTGCTGCGCAAAGGCGGGATTGTGACCGTCGTGCTGTACAGCGGGCACGAGGGCGGATCCGAAGAAGCCGCAGCGGTCGAGCGCTGGGCTTCTCAACTTCCACTCGCAGCGTTTCAAGTGCTGCGATATCAATTTGTTAATCGCAGCGCCTCTGCGCCTTATCTCTTAGCTCTAGAAAAAAGGTAGCCGCATGATATAATGCTAGATAGTAATTAATGACACATTGATAGAACAGACTAGGGGAAAGTAGGGATTGTTTTGAAATCATACCCGCTGCAATTTCAACCTGAAATGAAAGAACGTGTTTGGGGAGGCAGAACCCTCGAACGATTTGGCTTTGAGCTGCCGGAAGGCGCCATTGGCGAAGGCTGGATGATCGGCGATCATCCGAATGGGACAACAAAAGTCATCAACGGCGAATTAGCTGGCTTAGGTTTGGACGAAATTCGTGAGAAGTATGGCAAGAAGTTATTCGGTACCAAAGGATTTTCTGAGAAAAACGGTCGTTTCCCGCTTCTTATCAAGTTGCTAGATTGTGAGGACGATCTGTCCGTGCAAGTTCATCCCAATGATCACTACGAGAACCTTGCAGCAGGTGAACTAGGCAAAACGGAGATGTGGTACATTCTCGATGCGAAACCAGGCGCCAAAATTATATATGGTATGAAAGACGGCGTAACACGGGAAAGCCTTGCAGAAGCCATTGCGGAGAACCGCATTATGGATTGTTTGCAAGAAGTACCTGTTGAAGCAGGAGATTCCTTTTACATACCGGCTGGTACGGTTCACGCGCTTGGCGCGGGTGTACTTGTAGCCGAAATTCAACAAAACTCCGATACCACGTATCGTTTATACGATTATAACCGTCCGGGCTTGGATGGCAAATTGCGTGAGCTGCATATCGAAGACTCGCTCAATGTCATCGCCTATGAAGGTTCAGGCTCCACGCGCATGAAAACGGATTTGACGGAAGCCGGCACATGGCTGACTCTCGCGTCCTCTCCTTTTTTCACCGTAGAAAAAGGCCTTGTTGGTCCGGAGTGGGAACTCACAACAACGCCAGACAGCTTCGTAATCCTAGTGATCGCGGACGGAAACGGGACGCTTCAATGGGCAGACGGTCAAATCGCAACGAAGCCAGGTGACTGCTTCTTGCTTCCTGCGGATTTGGGCAGCTACTCGCTTGAGGGCAGCATGACGGTGATTCGCAGTTATTTGCCATAAAAGATATTCGTAAGCTAAAATAAAAGAAAGCTCTCTGATAGCAGCCGCGGTTGACGGGCACTGTCAGAGAGCTTTTCTATTGTGCTAACCTTCTTCCGAAAGGCTGCTTTCTTTCAAAATCACGTCGTGCGCTCCGCCCTCAACAAGTGATGTCGCGGATACGAGCGCGATTCTTGCATTTTGCTTCAGCTCATCTAACGTCAATGATCCACAGTTGCACATCGTGGATTTGATTTTACCCAACGTCTTGTCCAAGTTCTCTTGTAGACTTCCCGCGTAAGGAACGTAGGAATCCACGCCTTCCTCGAACAGAAGTTTGCTTTTGCCGCCTGTATCATAACGCTGCCAGTTACGAGCACGGTTAGAGCCTTCGCCCCAATATTCTTTCACAAAGTTGTTGCCGACTTTAAGTTTACGAGTCGGGCTCTCATCGAAACGAGCAAAATATCTGCCCAACATAACGAAGTCGGCGCCCATTGCCAAAGCAAGGGTTACGTGGTAGTCGTGTACGATACCACCATCAGAACAGATCGGGATATAGATACCGGTTTCTCTGAAGTATTCATCTCTCGCTTCAGCAACTTCCATGACCGAGGAAGCTTGGCCGCGGCCAATACCCTTCTGTTCCCGCGTAATACAGATGGAACCTCCGCCGATTCCTACTTTAATAAAGTCAGCACCTGACTCTACAAGGTAGCGGAAGCCTTCACGGTCAACGACGTTACCTGCACCGATTTTCACATCAAAATTCTGTTTCACATACTGCACCGTCTCATGCTGCCATTCGCTGTAACCGTCCGATGAATCGATAACGAGAATGTCTACGCCAGCTTCCACAAGCGCAGGTACTCTCTCCATATAATCCTTCGTGTTGATACCAGCGCCGACAATGTAGCTCTTGTTCTTATCGAGGAGCTCCATCGGGTTCTCTTTGTGCTCATCATAGTCCTTGCGGAAAACAAGCGTGTCGAGCTTCCCGTTATCGTCCACAATTGGCAAGCAGTTCAGCTTGTGATCCCAGATCAGGTTATTGGCTTCGGAAAGAGTAATACCGGACTTCCCATAAATTAATTTCTCAAAAGGCGTCATGAACTCTGAAATCTTACGATCTTGCGAGTCACGACTCTTGCGGTAGTCACGGCCTGTTACGATCCCCAACAATTTTCCGTTCGCTGTACCATCATCGGTGATTGCAACTGTGGAGTGACCTGTCTCTTCTTTCAATGCCAACACATCACTAAGTGAATGAGCAGGTGTCAGGTTGGAGCGGCTTACGACGAAACCAGCCTTGTACCCTTTTACCTTGCGCACCATCTGCGCTTGTTCTTCAATCGACTGAGAGCCAAAAATGAACGAAATCCCGCCACTACGCGCCAAAGCAATAGCCATTCCATCATCGGATACAGCTTGCATGACAGCAGAAGAAAACGGGATATTCAGTGAGATTGCAGGCTCCTCACCTTTATTAAACTTGACTAGCGGGGTCTTCAGCTTAACGTTCGCCGGTGTACATGCCTTCGTCGTCAGGTTAGGAATTAATAAAAACTCACTAAACGTACGCGATGGTTCCATATAATACGTAGCCACTTTACAATTTCCTCCTAATATAGGGATTTTTGAGCGTTGCTCAAAGTCTCTCCTTTAATTGATCCATAGGTAAATTTTTATAATCTTATCACTGAACCTTGCCTGTGGTCAATGGATTTTTTAGGGAAATGTTCAGTCGGCTGCGTATCAACGTTATTTCTTCCAGATCTGTGGCTCGGAACCACGACTCGAATATTCAATATAGTACGGGGAAATGTCCATCACGACATAGTTAGGATCATGCGGCCCCTCAAACCATTGCTTCATCTCCTCGGTCCATAGCTTCTCCCGAAGGGCATTATCCGAAGAAATCGCAGCCGTAGCCTGTATTTGCAAAATGTTAGGCGTAGACTTGCCGTCATATCCCACAAGGATATGGACATGGGGATTGTCTTGGAGTTCTTCCACTTTATCTGTTTTTTTACTCGTCGTTAAATAAATCGTGAGCCCGTCGTGAAACAAGGCCATATAGCGTACTTTAGGCTTGTTACCGTCAATCGTAGCGAAGGAGCACACCTGATTGGCGTTCAGTACCTGGATGATTTGTTCTTCGAGTTGTGAGTTTTTCGTTTCGATCATTGCTGCTCTCCTCTTTCGTCTCAATCTGCTTTAACTCTCCTAATTTACCCAGATCGCAAGAAAAATACCCCTCACGGCGGTCGTGAGGGGCATGGCTTTGTTAAATGGCTGCTAGCTGCTGCAGGGGCATCGTGTAGTAGGACGCCGGCTTCTGAGCGTCCGGCGGGAAGTGCACGACAAGCAGCTCCTTGCTGCTTTGGTCGATCTCGCCGCTTTGCAGATACGTCTGCAAAGCGAACGGCAATACCTCAAGCATCGCATGCTTGTGGAGGTCTTTTTCGTTGATGCGGAGGCTCTGGAAGTCTCCGCTGACGAGCTCAGGCTGCTCCGCAATCAGCTTGAGGTACGCATTCTGTTCGGACTTCTCCAAGGTGAAGTCCCACCAGATTTTGCGCGGCTTATATTTATGGCCGAGGAAGTAGTCTAGCTTCATCAGGCCTTCGATGATGTGCATGTTGTTAGTTCCGCGATGCATCAGGAACTCGTGCAAACGCGTGAACAGATCCTCGAGCTGATGCCCGATCTTCTGCCAGCCGCGGCCTTCCCAGAAGTCGCCGAACTCTTGGAAGAAATCGAATGCCGACGCGAACTCGTTCGCGATAAGATGCTTCACCGTGTGATCCATACGGTGGGCGTTCCAGTACTTCTCGAGCACGTCTTCGACGCGCTTGATGCGAATCAAGTCGGTGAACGGCAGGATGTCGTTGCCGAGAATCTCGTAAGGGGCGTGATCCATATAAATATAGCCATATTTATGAGCATCGTTACGCATGCCTGTGCCGCGCAGCATTTTGAGGAAGCCGAGTTGCAGCTCTTCCGGCCCTAACTCGAAAACATCGTTAAACGTCTTACGGAACGAGTTATAATCCTCTTCTGGCAGTCCAGCGATGAGATCGAGATGCTGATCGATTTTGAGACTGTTTTTCACCTTAGACACGGTACGGCTCAGCTTAAAGAAATTCTGTCTCCGCTGCACGAGGTCATTGGTCGTGTCATTCGTCGATTGCACACCGATCTCGAAACGGAACGTGCCCGGAGGGGCATTTTCAGCTAGATAATCGAGTACTTCTGGGCGCATGATATCTGCGGTAATCTCGAATTGGAACACGGTGCCGCGGTGATTTTGGATCAGGAATTCAAAGATTTCCATCGCATAGTCACGCTTAATGTTAAATGTACGATCCACGAATTTGATCAGCTTCGCACCGGAGTCAATGAGGTAAAGCAAGTCCGACTTCGTTCGCTCCATATCAAAATACCGCACACCCACCTCGATACTCGATAGGCAGAATTGGCAGGAGAACGGACAGCCGCGGCTTGTCTCGAAATAAACAACACGATTGGCTAGGCTCGGAAGATCTTCCTTGAAGCGATGCGGCGATGGAATATCATCTAGCTTCAGCTTCGGTCTGCCCGGCATTAGAATCACTTCTTGTTCCTTGCGGTAGGCCACGCCATACACGAAGTGGTATTTGCGCGTTGTTGAGATCTCGGTAAGCAGCTGGTGGAACGTCTCTTCCCCTTCGCCCATCACGATGAAATCCACCTCGGGAATGCGCTCCATCCAATAGTCCGTATCATAAGAAACTTCTGGTCCGCCGAGGACGATGAGGATTTCGGGTCTGATTTTTTTGATCATTTTGATAATGTGAATCGTCTCTTCGATGTTCCATATGTAACAGGAAAAGCCCAGCACGTCCGGCGCCTTCTGATAAATATCAGAGACAACGTTCATGACGGGGTCTTTAATCGTATATTCGGATATTTCAACATCAAAATCCTTCTCGCAGAACGCTTTCAGATAGCGCAAAGCCAAGGAGGTATGAATGAATTTGGCGTTCAGTGTGGATACAAGTACTTTCATATGCAAAAAACCTCGTTCTATTCTCAATTATCGTGCCTTCTAATTCTACACGAAAACGGAGGAAATACAAAGGTAGGCCCTCCAATGAGGGACGACTTGTGCAGCGTTACGTCAAATAGGGGATCATGTAAGAGTCAACTTCAGACATTATAAAACCATATCGTCATCCAAATGCGGGACTTCATACGGGAACTGCAGGTAGGAGGCTTCTTCGATTGCGTTTTTCCAGCGTTCGGCGTGGGAATAAAGCTGCTGTTCCACCTCTTGAATCTTCTGGTGGATTTCTCCGGCCGATTCTGCCGGCTCATGCTGCAGTGCTTGATGCAACGTCGTGCGTTCTTCAAACCACTGGGTTAATTGGTATAAAAGCATGGACTCGCCTCGCTATCAGGTTAGGATGTGTGTATGCAAGTATTCCCTGAATGGAGGGGAGGTATTCGGAAGTTATCAACCGCGTGGTATCAAAAATGGGGAAATAACAATTGGTGGGGCATGTGAGCATGATGAGGAAATTGAATCTGTCGAAGGATGATGTGTTGGGGTAGCTCGTGGTTAACAACTACTGAGAAATGCAAATTTGCAACTATTTTCTTTTAGATTAACGATTTTTGCATCTATTTAAAACGTTGAAGCGAATACCTCTTAACAGGATGCCTTATTGCATTTTTGACACTTGTGAACAGATCAAAAACCCCCAGCGGACGCCGGGGGCTCTCTACTTAAATCTATTTCAACAAAGCTCCGTCCTTCTCGAGGACGGCCTGAAGCTCAGCTACATCGATTTCCGCTGGAAGCACGCCGTGCTTAACAGCAAGTCCGGCTGCGGAACCTGCAGCTTGACCTGTAGCCATGCAGCTTGGCGTGAGGCGCGTAGTCGCGAGCGCTTCATGCGTGGTGGAGATGCAGCGACCTGCGGTGAGCAGATTTTCGATTTTTTGCGGCAGCAGGCAGCGGTAAGGGATGTCGTAGGCGCCATCGCCTTTGACCCAAGCTGCGGTTACGCCTTTGCCAGACGGATCATGGATATCGATCGGATAACCGCTGCGTGCGATAACGTCATCAAAATGACGGCCTTGCACGACATCATCCACTTGCAGCGCATACTGGCCATCAATCCGGCGCGTTTCACGGATACCAATTTGTGCGCCAACGTTGGAAATGGATGCTTTTTCAAAGCCGGGTAAGTTATTTCGCATAAACTCAGCTACCATCAACACTTGCTTGCGTCCAAGCTCCTCAGCCTCTGTCAAATCCTCCACATTGGTGCCATCCAGCCCCTGCACACGCGTAGTATTGACCAGCACTTCGTCGTCCTCTGGACCTGTGAAGAACAGCACTTGATCGCGATTGATCGGAAGATTCGCTTCCTTCCAGTGTTTGAAATAGCCGAGTACACCAGACAGAGGGAGATCAGCGAGCTCGGAGAAAGGCGTCTTTTTATAAAACTCATCTGGATGATCGATCATGTATTGTTTCACGGCAGGCAGATTCACACCGCGCATTCTGAATTTCATCGTCATTGGCTGTGTGGCTTTATCGCCATCACGCCCTTGCAAGCACGGCGCTCCAGACAGATACGCGAGATCAGCGTCACCTGTTGTATCAATAAACACTTTGCCACTGACATCAATTCTGCCGGATTTGGATGTTAGTTGCACTGATTGTATGCGATTGTCCACCGTCTCAACATGATCTACAAAGCTATGGAAAAGCAGCTTAACGCCCGCTTCTTTTAGCATATCGACTGCAAGAACTTTATATATTTCAGGGTGGTAAGGTGTGATCGTATTCACGAAACCAACCGTATCCCGAAGATGCCCCGGTGATGCGTTCATCGCCATGAGGCGATCAATGATTTCTTGAGCGATACCCGCAATGACTTGCTTGCCATCCGTTGTATGAAACGTCATCCAAGGATACACCAGCGCAGCCGTCGACATCCCGCCAATAAAGCCGTATTTTTCTATGAGAACAGTTTTGGCCCCGCTTCGGCCAGCCGCTATCGCTGCATTCACCCCCGCTGGTCCACCTCCTACTACAACCACATCTGCTTCTATCTGTTTGATCATCTGACTTCGCTCCCTTAGCTAATTTGATTTGTGTCTCACTTGCCTCTTCCATGCCTTACTTCTCTCTATAGTGTAGTTTAAAAATAACCTTCTTTTTAGTTTAAATTTAGTTTAAAATTGGGGGTACAGAAGACTCGAATGATTTTTTAGAAAAGAGGACAACTCAGACGTATGCGCAAACGAATTACGCTCCACGACTTGGCTGACCAGCTAGGCTTAACGATACAAACGGTATCCAAAGCGCTGCGTGGACTTCCGGGCATGTCAGAGCAGACACGAAGTGAAGTTTTCAAGCTAGCACGTGAGCTTGGCTATATGACCAAAGATCAGAAACAAACGCTGCAGCAGGATCTCATTTCCCCGTATCCCGTTGTCCAGCGCAGATTCGTGCTCGTCCAGAACAAGCAATCATTGAACTTCAATCGGCTACTGCTGCAAGGGTTGCATGAACGTTTTATGGAATTTGGACACACCGTACAACCGCTGCTTATACCGCCAAAGCTTAAGCCTTCAGAATTTGACGATTGGGCCGAGGAAGAAGGATTGTTATATGCGGAGGGGGTGTTTATCGCACCGAGGATGAATTGGGATCTACTGGAGCAAAAACTGTTGGAGCTGCAGCTCCCTCGGATTTTGTTGAATTTTCCGCCGCCGGAGTCCAAGGTCGACAGTGTCATTTGGGATGTATACGAGGCCGTCTATCAGGCCGTACGAAGGCTAGTGCGAATGGGCCACAGGAACATTCTTTATGTAGGTGATACGAAGGATCAACGTGGATTCGTTATCCGGTGGCAGGCTTTCACGGAAGCGATGAAAGAAGCTGGGCTGGCGGTTGATCCACAGGACCATGCGATAGAGCGAGATGGTTCGGAGGCGTGGTTGGCGGATTTCCAGCAGAAATATCTGCTGCGTCAGCCAACGGCAGTGATTTGCGGCATTGATGAGGAAGCTGCGCCTGTGTATCACACGCTTCGCCGATTAGGCGTGAACGTCCCGCAGCAATGCTCGCTGGTTGCGCTGCTGAATGAGCAAAGCGACACGCTGCCTCTCTGCTCTCGCCCCCAGCTGCCGATTCGAGAAGCTGGCTATCGCGCAGCCGATCGCATGCTATGGCGGATTGCGAATCCGCATTTACCTTTTGAGCATGTGAGGCTGCAGGGGGATTTTTTCACGGGGAGTACGATTCAGAGGTTGCAGGGTTAGGCGACAGATATGTAGTTCTAAGGAATACTACGCTTGTTATTGAACAATGTTCTTACAGGAGCTTCGCTCCAAGCATTTCATTTGCTTTTACGAACGTGGTATATTGAAGGTCGAATGATCTGACCGGAAGGTAAGCGATCGCAAGAGGAGGTTCCATGTATGCAAAAGAAACCAGGTTCACGTCCAAAAGGAAGCCCGAGTCATAAACCCAAATTCGGTTCTCATAAACCACAGGGGCAACCCGCGAACACAGCTAAAATAAGCCAGGAGTCGAGCACTCGCCAGTATACGGTGAAGGAGCCTATTGAGCTGCTGCCCTTTTTGTTAGAAAAGCTATCGAGCTTAGGCCGGAATGCTGTGAAGGCGATTCTCGCTCGCGGACAAGTCGCAGTGAATGGCAAAGCGGTCACGGCTTATAATTACCCCTTGCAACCTGAGATGACAGTCACGATTAACAAGGACAAAGTCGTGGAGGATATCCCGCTGGCAGGCATGACGATTTTGCACGAAGATAACGATGTCATTGTGATTCAAAAGGATGCTGGCCTTCTATCCATCGCGACGGATTCGCAGGAAAATCAGATCACAGCCTATCGCCAGCTCACGGCGCACGTGCGGAATCATGATCCAAAGGCGCGGATTTTCGTTGTTCATCGACTAGACCGGGATACATCCGGTGTCATGATGTTTGCCAAAAACGAGCAAGCGCAGCAGCATTTGCAAAATACTTGGCAAGAGAGCGTTAAGGAGCGGACGTACGTTGCGTTAGTGGAAGGTATGGTGCGCAAGCCAGAGGGAACGATTTCTTCATGGCTTAAGGAGCACGCCAAATCGCTCAAAATGTTCTCCACACCGTACCCTAACGATGGACAGCATGCAGTCACGCACTACAAAACGCTGCAAGCGAACAAGAGCTTCTCCCTGCTAGAGGTGAACTTGGAGACTGGCCGTAAAAACCAGATTCGTGTACATATGCAGGATATCGGGCACCCCGTTGCTGGGGATAAAAAGTACGGCTCCAAATCGAAGGAGATCAATCGACTTGGTCTGCATGCGCGTGTGCTAGCCTTTTTGCACCCGACGACAGGCAAGTTAATGCGTTTTGAGACGCATATTCCGAAGGTGTTTTTGAACCCTTTTAAAGAGCCAGGTGTGAAGAAGTAAGATAGGACGAGTGAAGCGGAGATTTGGAAGAACCTTGAGTGATTGAGGGCGTAGAATGCAAAAGGGAGTAAATCGATGAACATTGTTGTACTTGATGGATATACGTTAAATCCAGGTGATCTGGACTGGAGCGAGTTGGAGGCACTTGGGCAACTAGTTGTCTATGAACGGACCGCCGAGTCCGAAATCGTGGAGCGTGCCGCTGACGCAGACATGGTGCTGACAAATAAAACGCCTCTCTCCGCTCAAACCCTTGGACAGCTGCCTAAACTGCGATATGTTGGTGTCTTGGCGACTGGCTACAATATTGTAGATGTTCAAGCTGCGAAAACGTGCGGAATTGTGGTGACGAATGTTCCTGCTTACAGCACGCATTCAGTGGCTCAGCTGGTTTTTGCACTGGTGTTGGAATTCTGCCATCGGGTGCAGCGCCATAGTGACAGTGTGCTTCAAGGGGATTGGGCGAAATCGATCGATTTCTACTACAGCAGGTCCCCGCTCGTGGAGTTACACGGTCAAACAATGGGACTGGTCGGGCTTGGTCAAATCGGAAAGCAAACGGCAATCATTGCTGGGGCGCTGGGCATGAAGGTCATTGCTGCAGGTAGTGGACGCCGTGTACCAGAGCCTGTGGAGGGCATAGAATGGGTATCGCTTGAAGAGCTGCTGCAGCGCGCAGATGTCGTTAGTCTGCATTGTCCGCTGACACCAGCGACAAATGAGCTGATCAATGCGGAGCGGATCGCTCTTATGAAGCCGTCAGCCATTCTGATCAATACAGCTCGAGGTGGGCTGCTTAACGAGTTGGATGTGGCGCAAGCCTTGAATGAAGGCCGCCTTGCTGGTGCTGGGCTTGACGTACTAACGATTGAACCGCCGAAGCCTGATAACCCCTTGCTGCATGCGCAGAATGTAATTATTACGCCGCATATTGCTTGGGCCACGAAGGAAGCGAGAGCTAGATTGATGGCTGTTGCGAGCAGTAATGCGCGTGGGTTTGTCGAGGGTCGGCCGGTGAATGTGATTGGGTAAAAAAGAGCTGTCTTTCCGTGTAGATTTCATCTACGGGAAAGACAGCTTTTTGTGTTCCTTTGGATGTTCCGATCCAAAGTTATTTCAGTAAGGCCGCATAATCCATCTGCGGCACAAGGCCTGTCTCCGCTGCCCGCTGGAGCAAGGTCAAGACGGCGCCATAGCCGCTCTCGCCGAGATCAGCGGTGAACTCGTTGACGTACAGTTCGATGTGCTGCTGCGCGACCTGTGGGTCCATCTCCTGCGCGTGCTGCATGACGTAGTCGCGCGAAGCTTCTGGATGCGCCCACGCGTATTCAACCGAGGCGCGAGCCCAGCCGGCGAGCGCCTCCAGATCCATGGTGCGCCGAGCAATGATGGCGCCCAGCGGGATTGGCAGCCCAGTGTCGGACTCCCACCAGCTGCCTAGATCAGTTAGAAGCGCTAACCCGTACGACGAGTAAGTAAATCGCGCTTCATGAATGACCAGGCCGGCATCGATGAGGCCGTCCCGCACGGCGGGCATGATCTCGTGGAACGGCATGACCACGATTTCGCCTACGCCGCCAGGTACGTTCTGTTCCGCCCATAGGCGGAACAGTAAGTACGCGGTCGAGCGCTCGCTTGGCACGGCGACACGGCGGCCGCTAAGCGCAGCCGGGTCGGCCGTAAAGCCGTCGCTTGGCCGCATCAGCACAAGCGGTCCGCAGCCTCGGCCCAAGGCGCCGCCGCAGGGCAGCAGGGCGTAATCCTTCAGCACCCATGGGAGTGCAGCGTAGGAGATCTTGAGCACGTCGGGGCCGCTGCCTTCGGCAGCCAGACGGTTCGTTATATCGATGTCCGCGTAGAGGACATCGAGCTCTGGTGCACCTGGGATTAAGCCATGTGCCCAGGCATGGAATACAAAGGTATCGTTCGGACATGGTGAGAACGCTATTTTCATGGTTAAAGCACCTCCGCTAAGACTGAACCTGCTGCTTCTAAAGCTTTCAAGGCATCACCGATCCGCCAGGCGTCTCGGTCTCGTGGGCCGACCGCATTGGAGATCGCGCGGATCTCGAGCACGGGCACGCCGCGCTGCTGCGCAGCTGTCGCAACGCCGAAGCCTTCCATGGCTTCGGCGGCAGCGCCAGGGACGCGCGCAGCCAGCGCAGCGGCGGTTGCCGCTGTGCCGGTGGCCGTGGCCACCGTGAGCACCGGCGCCGCTTGCGCCTGCAGGCCGGCGGCTTGCAGCGCCGCCGTCACGCGCTGGGCCAGTTCGGCCGCAACGCTGATGCGCGTTGAGCCGAAGCCCAGCTCGTCCAAGCTGCTGAAGCCATCCAGCAGCTCGACGCCAAGATCGGCGGCGATGATCTCGCTCGCGATAACAAGCGAGCCAACCTCCGCTTGACCCACGAAGCCGCCAGCGATACCGGCGATGATTAATAGATCATAATCAGCTTTGGCCAACTCTAGCGCTCCATTCACTGCTGCCGCGGCAAGACCCACACCAGCTAAAGCATATTCGAATCTGCTATCCTGACCAAGACCGCGCTGTATAGCATCTCGTTCAGGAGCGACTGCTGTCATGACAAGTATTCGCATTGTTTTTCCCCTTTAAGCTAAGCTTTGACTTCTATACGTATATTTTACATGACCCCTGCCCAGAAGGAAACTTTCACGCTTGACACGATCATCTAATTTAAATATTATCTAATTAGATAATCATCTAATCTCTAGTTGAAGGAGCTCCCCCGCATGCAATTGGATAAACTCATCACCTATCACAAAGCACTGTCCGATGCGACGCGTATTCGTATGCTCATCTTGTTAGCGGACGGCGAATCCAATGGGCAAGCTCTCGCCGAGAAGCTGAGTGTGACACCTGCGACCATTACCCATCACGCCTCCAAGCTTCGCGAAGCCAACTTGATTCATGAGCGTCGGGACAAAAATACGATTTATTTTACATTGAATGACGCCTTTATTCGCAGTCACGGTCAGGCAACTGCTGACCTCATTTTCAAAAATAAAAAGGAGGTTCCCGCTTCTATGGAAATAGCAGACAAAAACGCAAGTCTCAAGCAGTCCGTTCTAAGGAACTTTTTCACACAGGAAGGCAAGCTCAAGCATATCCCGGCACAGCTCAAGAAGAAGCTTATTGTTCTAGAGCATCTGGTTAACGAGCTTGAAAAAGGGCGCTCTTACGCCGAGACGGACCTTAATACATGCCTCAAAAACTATCATCCGGATTTTGCTACCTTGCGCCGTGAGTTGATTATGCACCAGTATATGTTTCGAGAAAGTGATGTCTATGAGCTGAACCCTAGGGAAATGTGGGCGAAGTGGGAAACTTTATCGTAAATTATGGAATTTAAATGGAAAAACTCCAGTTAAATTGTTGACGAGCCACTCTTCGGTTCGTTTTATCGCCAACAGCATCCGTTTCCGCCAATCAGTAAGCCGCTTTCGGTATCCGAAAACTTACCCCTCCTGATCGGATGCGACATTCATCCCAGGCGTCAGCCGGCCCCTGCGCTCGGCAAGCCGCATCAGCCACTTCTTGTAGTGTGTCGGTGTAATGCCGAGGCATCTCTTAAATTCCTTGGAAAAGTGCGCATAATCATGATAGCCGAACTGGGCCATACAACTCGAAATATCCACCGTCGGATTGAAGAAAATTTGGAGCCGAGCCAAATTGAATCTGGACACGGAATTTAGTTGCTTTGGCGACATGCCAACGAGCTCCGAACAGATCTTTTCAAAATGCCGCTGAGAATAACCACTCTCGGCTACGCTGATGGGAACATCCTGCTCCATCGGTGTGTGGTACAGCTTGGACAAGATAGGAATCATCGCAGCATGCTTGGTTTCTGGTTGAAAATGACGATACAAATAGGCTGTCAGAATAGCGATACCCTCGTCAAAGTCTGCTTCTGCCAATGTAGCAACTAGCTCCACAAGCTCATGCTCGGGAAATATGTCAGCTAGCGGTAGAAATCTGTCTCTGAGCGTACGGTTATCCATTTCTTTGAATGCACGCAACCCCCAAGGCAGCAGACGTACACCGAATACACGGATGGGTCCTTCCGCCGATAGCTGATGATAGTGCGAAAGCGTACCTATAAAGAACGCACTAGGCATCACTTGCCCACTTGCGGAATAATCGGCTCCAAAATGGAAGATCAGCTCATGACAGCCATCAGGCCACATGGTCTCCCCCTCTTCCGCCGCGCTGTAATCCCGCTCCAAATACCAAAAACATTTAATATATTGCTGCAGGATATCATCCGGTTGACGTTCTTCGTAACGCATGTGTTTGATTGCCTCCTCCCTTTGAATGCGAACTCCTCATTCTTTCCCGCTCCTATGGTGCAACATTGCAGCAAGGTGGACACGTTGCCCAATAATTATGACGCATATGGGGCATTCATCCATACAACCTCTAGATAAATGACATATAGTAATTTTGTGAAGGGAGGGATTGACATGAGTTGTGGGTACCCTGCTGGTGGTTCTAGCGCTGCTGTAGTCCTCGTTCTATACGTCCTCTTGGTTATTGTTCTAGCTACGTTCGGGTTTGGTTGGTAAAATAGAGAGCAGCACTAGCGGCTGGGACGATGATTTCCGTTCCGGCCGCTTACTTTTTATGGCCCTTTTAGCTATAATTAAAACTTAAGCTATATAATTTCATCTACAACCTATTCAGGACGGAGACGAGGTATTGTGTCTAAACCGATTTTGACCATTGTGGTCCCTTGTTATAACGAAGAAGAAGTACTCCCGGAAACGGTATTTCAGCTTAGTGAAGTGTTAGATTCTTTAATTACGGATCAACTGATTGCCGAGAGTAGTACCGTGCTTTTTGTTGACGATGGCAGTAAAGATGCAACTTGGCCGTTGATTGAGCGTTTCCACCTGTCCAATCCTTTCGTTACAGGGCTTAAGCTTGCAAAAAATGCCGGACATCAAAGCGCCTTACTTGCCGGACTAATGAAAGCGAAAGCGTATTCGGACTGCGTCGTTTCCATCGATGCTGATCTCCAAGATGATACAGGAGTCATCCGTGAATTTCTCGTTAAATTCCATGAAGGCTACGACATTGTCTACGGCATTCGTCAGGATCGCTCAGCGGACACCTTTTTCAAGCGTGCTACGGCCCAAGGCTTTTATAAACTCATGACCTCTCTCGGTGTGAAAATACATTACAATCATGCAGATTTCCGCTTAATGAGCAAACGCACGCTGGATAATTTGGAGAAATTTCAAGAGGTTAACTTATTCCTTCGCGGCTTAGTCCCTCTGCTAGGATTTCCCTCTACACAGGTCTATTATGACCGAAAAGAAAGATTTGCTGGTGAATCCAAATATCCGCTGCGCAAAATGCTGGCTTTTGCCTTTGATGGCATCACCTCATTCAGTGTAACTCCGATACGTTTCGTCACTGTCATGGGCTTCTTTCTTTTCGCATTGAGCGTAGTCGCTGCTATTTATGCGATTGTAGGCAAGTTTTTAGGTGCAAACGTAACAGGCTGGACATCTCTTGTACTCTCAGTATGGTTCATTGGCGGCGTGCAGCTCTTGGCTATCGGTTTGATCGGCGAATACATAGGTAAAATCTATAAAGAAGTGAAGCAGCGTCCCCTATTTGTTATCGAAAAGGAATTGACGGAGCAGGCTCAGGAGATAGAAGTTGCCTCCTCACAGACGGTCAAACCCGCCACTGCAAGGCGGTAATCGAATGGCGTCCATGAAGTCTTTATTAACAGGCAGCTTCGCGCGTTTCTTACTCGTTGGCGTATTGAATACCTTGGTTGGCTTATCCGCCAGCTTTGCTCTCTTTAACTTATTAGATCTTAACTATTGGGTGTCGACCTTCGGTGGGAATACGATCGGGGCCGTGGTGAGTTACGTGCTTAATCGTTCGTTTACCTTCCGCTCAAATGCGAGCGTTGGCAACAGTTGGTGGAAGTTCTTACTTGTGATCCTCATCTGTTACTTCGTCTCTTATGGGATCAGTTGGCTTCTTGCCGAAGCGCTTGGATCCTACCTAACGGATGCTAATTCCGGTTGGCTCCATAATGGTGCAATTCTGGTTGGCAATGGCTTGTACACAATTGGTAATTATGTCGGGCATAAATATTTCACCTTCCGGACTCATGAACCGAAAAGGGGTAGGGCATCCTAACACCAAAGAGGTGATAGACGATGTCAAGAAGACGAAGAAATCGGGCCATGGTGCCCGGATCCGAGCATGGCTTAGGCCTTCTAAAGGCTCACGTCATGCAAAACCAAGGTTACGCGGTAAATCCAGAGCGGCCTGATCTTGTGAAATATGAGGTCGCCCGCACGCTCGGGGTTCCCTTACAGCAAGGGTACAATGGTCAACTGAGCTCAGAAGATGCAGGCAGGGTTGGCGGTCCAATCGGAGGCGCCATGGTGAAGGAGCTCGTACGCATGGCGCAGCAGCAGCTGGCGAATCAGCGGCCTCCACAGTAGTAAACATGTCCTGAATGAATGAGTCAGCCATAATCCGCCTCGTGAGCACATAAACTAGTAGCAAGCTGCTTGCAGCTCTACTTTTAATGGTGAAGTCAGGTGATGATGGCAGATGAATCCTCCAGGCAACCGTTCGTCAAAGCCCGATTGGAAGGGACTGTCGGCGCAAGCCGGCGATGTGCTGGGCCCCGAGTTCTGGCAGGACATTGCCAGTATTATTCCACTAACCGGACCAAGAGTTGATATGTACGAAACGCCGCAAGAACTCGTTGTAGTCGCTGAGGTGCCAGGACTGTCGTCCCCTGAGAACATTCAAATCTCTTTCCGCGACCAGTCTCTCCTCATCCGAGGCATGCTCGTCCGTCCATATCAGGTCAGTGATGAGCAAATGCGGCTCTCTGAGCGTTATTTTGGCAATTTTGAGCGAGCAATCCGCTTGCCTGGCAGAGCTTTGACCGATCAGATGCGAGCACAGTATCATAATGGTTTGCTCATTATCCGCATACCACTTGCTCCTCCAGATGGCGAGAAGGTCATCCCTATACAGTTTACGTAACAGGAAAGATTACCTACTCCACCTCATGGGGATCATGGTGATCTTTTTGTTTTGCAAAAATAGAAATGATTCTGCCGTTGTCCCCATATAAATAAAGAAAGATCTTTGCGAAATTGAGGATTTGGAGGGAATGGCGATGGTTCGGATTCAATTTCAATCCATTCATATCGATGACATAAGCCACAACGCCAGCGTGAACAAGGGTACAAATCGGATCAATGGAAGGCGGCATTCAGCCAAGACGAATCAAGGGATCGGTGAATTGACAGGTGATCACAATGTGGTGCTAGGCGGGAAGCACACGGTCCTGGATAATGATACGTTTGATTTTAAACCGAATACACGAAAGAGCTGACTCTGCCTATGTGGTTTCAAAAAAAGAAAGCGTCGCCGCCTGGATCATCTTCCATGCCTTCAAAAGGGTCATCTCCTATGAGAAACGAGACTGTGTCGTCTTCCGTACATACACAAACCGTCAACCTATTGGAACAGCGGCTGCGCAAGCTCGAAGATCAGTTGGCCGACCTTACAGCCAAGCAACCGCGCATTCATATCGATAACCTTCACGTCCATCAGCCTGTTCTCGAAAATTTAACCTTTCGACTCGATCAGCTCGATATTAAGGAACTGAGCGGCTCACTGAATTTAGGAAATAATTTCGGTGCTAAGCCAAATGGGAAAACGCAAAATGAAGCTGTAGATAAGGCTTTCCAACGTTCACAGGTGACGAAAGGATCGCAGCCAGAGAGATCTAACGACAGTGTCTCGAAATCATCGGCACAAGAGGGTTCAGGCCCTGAGCGAACCTCAACCGGCTACCGCTACACACCGCCCCAACCAAAAGCGTAATGATGAGGTGATTTACGGTGTCTTCTTTCATGTCTCCGACATTTATTATTGGCTCCATCCGTATTGGATCCGTGGAAAGTGCCTCCTGCATCAATATGGGAAATAATTGGCCAACCGATTTTCAAAGCAATCAAAAAACGGTTCAAGGCTTTGGCGCCGTCGAAGGGGATCATAATCAGTTGGTGGGTACCCGCTCCATGCTGAACGATTCGGATTTCCTCGATATGCTCAATGTGGGTGATAATGAAACGCCGGAATGGCTGCAGGAGATGATTACCTCGCAAGCACAGGCATCGGGCTTCACCACGTCATCCGTCGCGGCAGCTCCAGCTCCAACCGAAGCAACGACACAAGCTCCGCCAACGGCCGATTAAGGCTGTCGCGGAGCTTCTTTTCAAACACGTCCAATGATCAAATCACCCTTGGTATACGGCGCATCGATAATATCGTTATCGTAAACGGTGTTCACATTGTTCCACACCAAGTTATGTTCACCATTTACTTCACCAAGGCCGCTATTGCTTTTACCGCTTGTTGTCCAATTCACCTGAGCATTCGTGCCAATGAATATACCAGATCCATCGGCTATGGAGTTGACGTGAATCGCATCAAATTGGATCAGCGGCGGGTCTAAAGGTCCAGGCAGATTCAGCATCGCTTTCAACCACCCTTCCGCTAAACTTGATTGGTTATGGCTGGTTTAAAGTCCTGATCATTAATTGGTGCATCGATAAAGTCATTATCAAAGATGGTATTGACGAAGTTGCAGGCGATCGAATTACCGATGAATTCACCGGTGCCGTAATTGTTTTTGCTATGAGAATCCCAGCTGGATTGTGCATTCTCTCCGATCCCGATCGTTGCATTCGTATTCTGATTATTAATATTGATCATGTTAAACACGATGGAACTCGGCATGTTGCTCACTCCCTGTCCGCGGTTGGTTCCAGAGCTTCTCCCCGATGCACGGGGGCATCTTCTGTAAACCTGTATGTTAGCCTATTCAGGAGGCTGCAGATTGGTGCGCCTCTTTATATTGTTTCTAAAGCAACAAAAAACTCTTCCCCAGAAGGAAAGAGTTTTCCATTTCGATCATTCTCAGAACCACAGTCCTGGACCACCGAAGCCAAAGCCACCGCCATACGGATAGCCACCAAAGCCACCGCCAAAGCCACCGCCAAAGCCATAACCACCAAACCCACCATATGCATAAGGTGCAGTACCAATCGCTAACAGATCAAATAGTACCAATGGGATAATCGCTTTAACTTGCACTTTTTTGCCGTTTTGTGGAGCAACAATCAACGTGTTACCGCTGATCCGCACCAATTTACCAGTCACCTGTGTACCATCTTTCTTAACAGCCAAAATGTCTTTCCCGATCAATTTACGAACGTCATCTTTACGAATTCTGGATGCCACGAACGTCCACCTCCTTCACGTGAGCAGAGATACATTGCTCTACAGTGTATGGCTTATGGGGTAACATCGCATGGATAGCTGTCCATTTTTATGCAAAAATACGCTCTTGTCCTGAGGGGGTTAATTACTCTACTGTCAATTTGGTTAGTGCCTTTTTCGCAGGTCCTTCTATCACATCACCTTGAAAGGAATATCTGGAGCCATGGCATGGGCAGTCCCATGTTCGCTCTGCATCGTTCCACTCGACTTCACAACCTAAATGGGTACAAGTCGTATCAACCACGTGAAGCTGCCCACTGGGTTCTCGATAAGCGCCAGCTCTCTTACCCTTCACGCGGACGACTGAGCCTTCGTCTGGAGACAGCTCCTCTGGCTGTTTATGCAGCAAATCAAACTTTCCAGCTACAAAATGCTTCGCGACATTCGCGTTCTGCATGACAAATGTCTTGATGCTAGGATCGGCATGGAATCGATGCGGTGTGAATACATCTTCATAGGGGCTTTGCTCCCCTAAGATTAGTTTCGTATTCAGCATTGCCGCTACCATGCTGTTCGTCATCCCCCATTTGCGATAGCCAGTCGCCATGAGGAGATGCGGCGCATCAGAGAATTGCTGGCCTATATAGGGCATTTTGTCTAATGTGAACACATCTTGCGCCGACCAACGATACAGAATCTCTTGGAGTCCGAACGTCTCCTCCCCGAACTTCTGTAGATTTTCATAATACTGATGGGTGCATAAGCCTTGCCCCGTCTTATGCCCCTCGCCGCCAATCAGAACCGCAGGCTCCCCCTGAATGGTGACAGCTCGGAGAGACCGAGTTGGCTGCTCAACGTTGATGTACATCCCGCCAGGGAAGGCTTTCTCCGTGCGAGCAGCGATCACATACGACTTCTCCGCGTGCAGACGAGTGAAGTAAGCGCCCTTGATATCGTTGAACGGGTAATGGGAGGCTGTGACCACATAATTACAAGTAACCTGATGCCCTTGCTTTGTTTTGACAAGTGAGGGCTTCTCATGCGTTGCACCAACGACTGTCGTTCCTTCATAAATCTGCCCCCCCAGCTGAGTGATCTCCTGCGTGAGTCTGATCAGATAAGGCACAGGATTAAACCGAGCCTGCCCCTTTAATCTGATGGCTGCTTTGGTTTCAAAAGGCAGAGGGGTTGATTCCAGATAATCGCCAATAATCTGCAGCTCACCATAGGCCATATATTCGTCTTCTAGTTGCTTTAAATAAGCATCATCACTCGTATACAGATAAGCATCTTCTTCGGTAAATTGGCACTCGATGCCGAGCTCATTAATCGTTTGTTTGATGAGCATCAGCGCTTCGTGATTAGCCTCATAGTAGAGGCGAGTCTTCTCCTCGCCAAAATGGGAAAGAAACTCATGATAAATAAGTCCATGCTGGACAGTCAATTTAGCGGTGGTGTGCCCTGTTGTTCCTTCTAGGATGCGGCCTGCATGGAGAACAACGACTTTCACGCCTCGTTTTGCGAGTAGATATGCTGTAGTGATACCTGTAATACCTGCACCAATGACGACGACATCCGTCTTCAGATCGGCCGTCAGGCTGGGAAACTGAGGGATCTTGTCCACAGAGTCGAGCCAGAAAGATTGTGGGAATTGGGGTAACGTAACGGTAGAAGCCTCTTTATTTTGAGTCAATGTGACGATCTCCTCTGTCCATTTTTTTCCTATTTTGTCCCTAATGGGGAGATAGTATGTATGGGGGAGCAGATACCACTTGCCATAGAACGTACGTTCTAATATGATGGAGATAACAGTAAAAGATTAAATTGCAATTCTACTAGTTAAAATAGGAGTGAGAACATGTCAGAGAATGTGAGTAAGTCACAGATTACCATCGTGCCTTGGTCCGACACGGATCTCGAACTTCTTCGGCTCATCAATGCTCCTGAGATGATGGAACATCTAGGGGGCCCGGAAACGGAGGAGCAGCTTCTGATCCGCCACCAACGGTATCTTACCATCAGCGAAAAAGGTAAAGGGCATATGTTTAGCATCGTTACACTGCCTGACCGTGAAGTCGTAGGTAGCATCGGATACTGGGATAGCCACTGGCAAGGGGAAAATGCTTACGAAGTCGGTTGGAGTGTGCTTCCCGCCTATCAAGGGCAAGGGATAGCGAGTGCGGCCTTACAGGCAGCTATTGCTCACGCAAATGTAGAGGCTAAATTTGGATGGATGCATGCTTTTCCGTCGATTCATAATCCAGCGTCGAATGCGGTGTGTCGAAAACTTAACTTTTCGCTGATGCGTCAGTGTGAATTCGAGTACCCGCCAGGACATTTCATGCAATGTAATGATTGGCGATTAGAGCTTGATGGTAATTAAAAGGGGGTCTTCATTTGAAATGGACCTATGCTTACGTTGGCGTTGGCGCTTCATTAGGCAGCATTCTACTCTGCTGTTGGTTCCTTTGGTGGAATCCCTACTCGGAGTCTGTCGCTAGCAGGGATACAATTCTAATCATGAGTGTGATGTTGATTGCTCCTGCCATACTAGGATTGATCGGCTCATTCGTGCGAAATTGGAAGCTCATGTTGGCAGCTTTTCTATGGTCATTCCCTTTCGGACTCTATCTGTCCGCAGCAACTATTCCCAGCGTCTGGAATCTATTTAGTGTAACGCTTATTCTCTACCTTATAGCTGCTATTCAAATGAGAAAACGACATCTGCATGTATGAAAATAGCAAGCAGCCTCTGCTCGAACTCTTTCGTGCTCCGCGTGCGATGCGTATCACGGAACGCTTCGACTGTTCTCAGTCTCGTGCTTCGCTGCACACAACAACAAAAAGCCGCCTTTCCGACCAAGGTCAGAGAACAGCGGCATACTTATGGGGTGCGTGTATTAGGCCTTACGAATTTTCCCAAGCTCTGTTGTAATCGCATCAATCTCGCTAATGCTGAAGCGATCCTTGCTCGTAACCATATTATAAAGATCCTTCAAATCCTCATACTTCTCTTCTTTCACATTGGAGGCTTTAATGGAACCTCCCGTTGCCATGCGCAGCTTTCTCGTAATACCTTCAAACATAAATTCAACGTTCTCTTCCGACCATATATTCAAATCCATCGTAATCATCCTTCCATCGCTGTCTTTCCATCATTTTAAAGCACAGGCAGGGTAATGTAAAATACAGTTTGTCTCAAAAATGAAAAAAGAAGCAAAGACAGGGCGTCTCGCTTCCTTCATTTCATCTATATAACAAATGATTTCCGTACATGCTGCTGCCCCACCATTTTGACTAGCGGACGCTGTAATTCAATCGAATCCACATCCAGACTAACACAGATCAGTCGGATATGCTCATCTGCCAATTTGCGTGCTTCCTCGTATGATAGCTTAAACTGAATACAATAGGAGATAAAGCCATGTAATGACATAAACAAATTCCACGGAAGCGTAAACTTGCGACTCTCAGCTCCTGGTTGATCTGCCAATACTTCACGAATGACAGTAGCAAACATATCCAAGCACTGAGCTTGTTCGGTACGCGAGTATTGCTGTAGTTCCGGCTCGTTAATCATAAACATCATTTCGTAATGATTCGGATTGCTTAAACCAAACCAGACGAATTCCATCATTAACTTCTGAAGCAAATTCACGCTAAACCCATGCTCACGAACAATCATTTCCCGCTGACGCTGCAGCAGCAAGGCGAAATCATCTTTAATTAGTGCATAAAATAATTCAGCTTTCTCATTAAAATGGTAATATAACGCCCCATGACTGTACCCCATTGCTTTAGCAATGCTTCGCATCGTTAAAGCGCGATAGCCGAAAGTAGCGAATAATTCCCGCGCCTCAGTAAGAATTCGTTCTCTGCTAAGCTCTTGTGCGACTGCTTTCCTAGCCATTCCTATCCCTCCGCATCCTCAGCTCATATGTAATTTTATTGTGTCTGTCTCATCTGGAGCCTGCCTATTCAGGCAAGCTCTCATGATCGATGTATTCATTCTCTCCAGCGACGATCAAGCTTTGACCTTGTGTAACATCAGTTGCCCAATTCATGAATGCTTCCGCTTCAGCTGCCAACGGATAACAAGGAACGGTTACTTTGTCCGTAAATTGTATATCACCTAACAGCATCTTTTGATTTCGAAGTTCATTTTCCAGCTTGCCATACCATGTATAATCGACTTCAATCAGCACGAGCTGATGATTTACTTTATAAATCGGCTTTCCTGCTTCAATGCCTGCCACAGCTCCATCCGTATAAGCACGAATGAGTCCGCCAGCACCCAACATGATGCCACCAAAATAACGAGTAACTACGACAACGGTATTCTTGAGCCCTTGATGCTTCATCACTTCCAGAATCGGCTTCCCTGCTGTACCGCTGGGCTCACCGTCATCGGAATGCTTCTGGATTTGATCCCGCTCGCCAATGACATACGCACTGCAATTATGCGTCGCCGACCTGTGTTCTTTCTTGATCGCTTCAATAAACTGGATTGCTTCTTCTTCTGACTCTACGGGTTTAGCATGACCGATGAAACGTGACTTCTTGATGATAATCTCAGACGAACCATACGAATGGATTGTTTTGTAATGTGCTAGCATAGCCAACCTTTCTCGGTAGAAGGAAACAACTGTTTCACTATATTCTACACACAACCTTGGACTTCGACAATATAGAAAGAAAATTTACCACATAAATAATGGAAAAAAAGGTGCAAAAAAACGACCTATCCGATAGGATTGATCGTTTTTCACTTAAGTTGAAAATTATTGTTGCAAGCGAGCTTCTAGCTCCGCTTTTTCTTTCTCATAGCCAGGCTTGCCTAAGAGGGCAAACATGTTCTTTTTGTACGCTTCAACACCCGGTTGATCGAATGGATTCACACCCATCAAGTAACCGCTGATGCCGCAGGCTTTTTCAAAGAAGTAGACCATGTATCCGAAAGAGTAAGGCGTCATATCCGGCAATGTTACGATCAGGTTCGGTACTTGACCGTCTGTGTGCGCAAGCATCGTGCCTTGGAATGCTTTCTTGTTCACGAAGTCCATCGTTTTACCGCTAAGGAAATTCAGTCCATCCAGATCATCTGCATCCGTACCGATCGTGATATGATCAGCCACTTGGTCAACTTGGATCACCGTTTCGAACAAAATGCGATTGCCATCTTGAACGAATTGTCCCATGGAGTGAAGATCGGTTGAGAAGTCTACAGAAGCAGGATAAATTCCTTTGTAATCCTTGCCTTCGCTCTCCCCGAACAATTGCTTCCACCACTCCGAAACGAAGTGCAAGGATGGCTCATAGTTTACAAGGATCTCGATCGTTTTGCCTTTACGATACAGGGTGTTACGAACTGCCGCGTATTGATAGGCTTGATTCTCGCTAAGTTTCGGATTGGAGAACTCTTGCTGCGCATCTGCCGCACCTTTCATGATCGCTTCCACGTCAATGCCAGCCGTTGCAATTGGTAACAAACCAACCGCAGTTAACACGGAGTAACGACCACCAACATCATCCGGAATGACGAAAGTCTCGTAGCCTTCAGCTGTTGCCAAAGTTTTGAGAGCGCCCTTCTCTTGATCTGTTGTTGCATAGATACGCTTGCGAGCTGCTTCCTTCCCGTATTTCTTCTCCAAAAGTTCGCGGAAAATACGAAAAGCAATCGCTGGCTCAGTTGTCGTACCGGATTTGGAAATCACATTCACGGAGAAATCTTTACCTTCGAGCAATTGAAGCAAATGCGTGACATATGTCGAAGAGATATTATTTCCCACGAAATAAATCTCAGGTGTTTTACGTTTATCTTTTGGCAAGATGTTATAAAAAGAATGAGACAACATTTCAAGTGCGGCACGCGCACCTAAATAAGAACCGCCAATACCGATCACGACAAGCACGTCGGAATCCGATTGAATTTGCTTCGCGGATGCTTGAATGCGGGCAAACTCTTCACGATTGTAGTTCTCAGGAAGATCCACCCAGCCTAAATAATCAGAGCCTGCACCTGTTTTGTTATGTAACTGATTATGCGCTAGCTCAACTTGTGCCGCCAAATAATCGACCTCATGTTGGGATAAAAAGGATAAAGCCTTACTGTAATCGAATTGTAGCTTTTTACTCATTAGGTTCGCCTCCATCTCTATTTTTTACCTTTTCCTAGCATACTTATTTGCTTGTCCAAAAGCAAGTGAGCGATCCTATATTGAATAACTTCAATGATGAGTGATCGTGTAAGCGGAGAGACTTTAGTCGGAGGCCGAAGATCCCTATAAAGTAATTCACAGGTATTAATTCCCATGATAAAATAAAATTAGAGGTGAGGGACATGAAACGTATCGGCTTTATTGGACTTGGCACAATGGGTAGGCCCATGGCTGCTAACCTTATTCAAAAGGGTTTTATGGTAACAGTGTATAATCGCACTGCTGAAAAGGTGGACGAGCTTGTGCATCTGGGAGCTGAAGCTGGCAATACGCCTGCCGAAGTCGCTCGTAACTCAGATGTCCTATTTACGATGCTCAGCAATGATGCTGCGCTTCTCGAAACATTTTATAGTGAGCAAGGTATTCTAAGCGGTATCCACCCGGCACTTACCATTATTGACTCCAGTACTGTATCTCCCCAAACAAGTCAACAGCTGGCGGAAGAGCTCGCGGCGCATTTCGTCGATTTCCTCGACGCACCTGTGACTGGCACGAAGCCTGCTGCTGAAGCTGGTACCCTTACGTTCATGGTCGGCGGCAGCCAAGAAGTATTTGAGGAGCAGCTGGACTTGTTCCACGTACTTGGCAGCAAAGCACTTTACCTCGGGCCGAGCGGCTCAGGCTCTTATGCCAAGCTAGCTCACAACACGATGGTGGGCATTAACCTTGCAGGGCTTGCTGAAGGCTTGTCTATCGCAACCAAGGCAGGGATTAACCCGAGTCAATTTTTAGAAATCGCCCGCTCAGGCGGAGCCAATAGCAAGCAAGTCGAGCTCAAAGGCGAGAAAATTCTCGATCGTGATTTCAGTAATCAATTCTCATTGAAGCTGATGCTGAAGGATTTGCTGCTCGCACAAGAAGTTACCGGTAAATTTCAATTACCGACGCCGATGCTGCAATCCGCTACAAATCTATTCCAAATCGGCCTAAGCAAAGGCTTAGGTGAAGAGGATCTCAGCGCTGTCATTAAGTGCTACGAGGAATGGATGGGTCAGCAGGTTATTAAGCCTAACGGGCCTATGGTGGAGAAGAGTAGACCGGCTTCGCCTCTATCTGGTCGTGAACGCCGTAAAAACACGCGCGTGCAGTTGGATATTAACCTGAAGCTGTCCATCTATCAATGGGAGCAAGAAGGCTCGTTCTCCGGGCAAAACATCGACGGCAACCTATTTGATCTATCCGAAAGCGGACTGCAGATCTTAACGAACGTACTGCTTGCCCCGGATATGTTCGTTGTCATCCATTTCCCGCAGGAAGCTGGATTACCGCCAATCACCGGACGTGTGATTCGCATTGAGACTGAAGGACGCAGCTACCGTTATGGTTGTATGCTGTCAGGACTGCCGCCATACGTACGAATTAAGTTGGAGCAGTATATCGAGGATCATATTGCGAGTGCCGTTTAGGTACTGATACGAAGAACACCGTGCTTCAATGGAAGAGGCGGTGTTCTTTTTAATTCTAAGATCTTAGCAGCGTGCAGAAGACCTGAAGATTCTTGCAGTTGGCAGTTCACATCTGCCCTGACACTTTGCGAAGCTCATTGGCTAGCCTGTGAAACTTTACCCTCGCTTCGACATCTTCCGTGCTCGTCCAAGCTGCAGACAAAAAGTTAATAATTTTATTGGCATCATCCGAACTCATCAAATACTCCCTTTCCTCTTCAACTTGATCATAACGAGTCAGATTGCTCCCCTCTATAATACGAATCAATTTCTCTGCATATTGCAGGTCTGTTGCGTATCCTGCTTGATGCAGTCCCCAACTTGCTTGCCGATAGTCTTGCTCATAACCCCTCCCCTTTGCTTCGCAAAACTTGAATCATCTGCTTCAAAAAGACAGGAAGCGGCAGCCCTAAACGTCCGTAATTTTCAGTAATGGAAATGAATTCATTTGCTAAGTAAAAATAGACTGCACCTGTCATCATCAGGTCTGTGTCCAAGAGGATATCCATGCGATGCGCCAGCATAATGACAAGCAGCATCAGTCCTTTGCGTGCAAGGCCCCAAAAGCCAACTTGGCTGTTAAGTCCTTGCTGCTCTTTGATCGAGGCGGCAATGCCGGTAACATAATCGACGAGTATCGCCATGAGGAAGAGCCCAATAAGTTCGCTCCACCCGCCGAACGTGTAGGTTGCGATTGCTCCGAGGGTGGCTGAAATCAGGTTGAAATTGAAATCATTCATTTCTCTCACCCCCTTTCCGCTCATTCTTGTTTTGAAATTCAAAACATTTTTTTCTTTTCAAAACGTATGCTTCACTCCTTCCGCGTGTCCCCTTACCTCTCAGCTACGATGGATCTTTCAGGAACGATTTCTTGTGCTTCCACTTAGCAGGATCACCTCCCTTACTTGGCTACACAACGATCTTATCATGCGTTAAAACGGGGCGAACTGCCAAAAAACTGCCAATTCTGGATCATCCTTGTTGCACCTTCACTTCCAGCCGCAGCATGTATGCCAGCTTTTCGATTGCTCTTGCCTTCATCCGACGATACGTACGCTCACTCAAATTCAACTCATGAAACAGTAAGAAATCGAACGTCTTGTCCCGCTTTAAATACCGTTCCTGAATAATTCCTTGCTCTTGCTCCTCTAGCCGAGAAATCGCTTGCTCAACTTCCCTGCATACACCTAGCAAGTGCTCCTCCTCTGAACCAATATCGTAGGCAACCGCCTGCTCCGCCACTTTGAACAACTCATTCCTACTCGACACGGCTCCATTTTCTCTCCGCAAATACCCAAGAGTTCGATACATGCGTACGACTTCAAGCACACTTTCCACCCTTTTGCGTGTTGCCCGGCGATCAATCTGTTCTTGCTCTATATGGAAAATACGTTCTGCCATTCCTCGACCATCTCCTAAAATTTGTCGTTTTGAAATTCTAAACACATCATACGTTGTCTTGTTTAAAATTTCAACACAAAAAGTTTTGAGAATCAAAACTTTTTCGCGCTATGCTCTTGTTTTTTGCACCACTCACCATTTACAATAGATTTAGGTGATCAAACGATGAAAGATATGGTGCAATTCGGCATCCGAATCCGTGATCTGCGGAAGATGAACAATTTCTCCCTCAGAGAACTTGGCGAACGGTCCGGTGTTAGTTATTCGTTTATTAACTCCATAGAAAATAACCGCTTCAGTCCCTCAAGGGAAACGGTTATATCCTTAGCTGATGCGCTTCGTATTGCTGAGAAAGACGAGTTACTTCTGCTCGCAGGCTTTGCTCCGACGGAAGAAGAGTCACTCGACGGATTATCTGCGGCTGCTCCTGAAGACGTCGATGACCCTGATGTCAGCTTATTTTTTAAAGACTTCAAGAACGCCCCCAAAGAGCGTCGCGACGAGATGCTGCGCTTCTGGAACTTCATCAAAGAGCAGCAGCAGTCCCGAACACCTGACAGTCAGCAGTAATCAGGGTATTCTTTAAACTACAATGTAAATGAAGCCAAGCCCCTGCGGGCTTTTCTTTACCGCAAATAACCGAACATACATTCTTAAAGCGAGGTGTTTTCACCTGTTCACTCATTACCAAGCTACTCCCCTTGAACAATGGGTAGAATCTTTATATCAGCAACATGACATCACTTCGCCAGCTCAGCTCAACATGACGAACTTAGCTGCCAAACTGCATATTTGGATTTACTGTATGGATATGAACAGTATGGCTATCGAAAAAGATGGACTATTCAGCATCAATGTTGACCGCCGTTTATCCGTTAAGGAGCAGTGGGAAGACTTTCTGCATGAGCTCTGTCATGTGTTGCGCCATTCCGGCAACCAGATGGTGATGCCTGATCGCTACGTCGATTGGCAAGAGCAGGATGCATCCTCGTTTCAGCTCTACGCGGCTATCCCTATGTCCATGCTGAAGAAACTGTCGCTGCCCGAACAGAAGAATGAAATGGTCGCCTTTCTTGCTGAAGAATTTCAGGTAACCTATCGACTTGCTAATGAAAGGATCGAACAAATCCAGCGGCGCGTCCTGCAAGGGATTCTAGATCATGAATATCAGCAATTTACACAAACTCAATTAAGTACATACAATTCAGCCAACTGGTCTGACGCGACCCGCGCCATCATGAGCAAACTCGAGCATTTAAAGCGAAAAGGAGGAATGGCTGATCGTCAAGCTAGCCGTCTTTTATGACTTTCATGAAGAGAGAATACAGCCATCGATCATGGCGCTGCGTTTTCGGCCTACCGAACTCGACTTTAGCAAGACCACCCTTTACATCCCGATAAGCGCTCCTTTTCAACAACTTCATTTCGAAGAAATTCCCGACCTAGAAGCCGGAATAACCGTACTGCTGGAGGACCTCGTCGTCAATGCTGCACGTCCTGCATCTTTTGGCATCAGCCTCTCGCGAATTAAGCAACGACATACGCTCCTACTCGATGATCAGCCTATGATTCAGCAATTGTGGATTCGCATGACCGACATCGAAGAGGTGCTGCAAATGGAGATCCGATCCTTTTATAGCTGGGCTTCCAAATGAGAAAAACCATACATCCATTGAACATATAGTCCAAATGGTTGTATGGTTTTTGTGTTTGAAGCGTTCGACTCTCCGCGGTATTACTCAGCGATATAAGAACAAATATAGTCGCTCACAGTTTTCACTTCGAGCTTGAATTTCGTGTTCGCTGGTACTGTGAATTCACCTTGACCATTGATCGTAATCCACTCTGTGCTGCCTGGAAGCAATACGTTCAGCTCGCCCGCTTGGATTTCCATGATTTCTTTCACATCTGTTCCAAATTCGTATTCACCTGGAAGCAGGATGCCTAGCGTCTTCTTCGTGCCATCTGCGAATTGCACAGTGCGGCTCGTTACTTTTCCATCGAAATAAACATTGGCTTTCGTAAGTACGGTTACATTTTCAAAGCTGGACATGGTTAATATTTCCCCCTCTAAAATGACTACGAATAAGTGCAAGCCGAGGCTCAGACGAGCTGAGCCCCTGCAATTTTATTAGCCCAACAAAGCTTTCACGCGTGCTGCAACGTTCTCAGGTGAGAAGCCGTATTCTCTAAGAACTGTATCCCCAGGTGCGGATGCTCCGAAAGTAGAAATTCCTAGGATTGAACCCTCATCGCCTGTATAACGCTCCCAGCCAAGTGGGTACGCCATCTCAACTGCAAGACGCTTCTTCACGCCTGGTAAGATAACAGAATCTTTGTATTCTTTGGATTGTTTCTCGAACAATTCCAAGCTCGGCAAGCTAACAACGCGAACGTTGATGCCTTCGGCTTGCAATAATTTTTGAGCAGCCACAGCTAGCTGTACTTCAGAACCTGTTGCTAGGATTTGTGCATCTGGTTGACCATTTGCAGCATCGGATACGACATATCCACCTTTGCTTAGGTTCGCTTTGGCTCCTTCAACCGTACCTTCCAAGATCGGCAAGTTTTGACGAGTCAAGACAAGCGCAACTGGACCTTTGGCTTCGGAGATTGCATAACGCCAAGCTTCAGACGTTTCGTTACCGTCAGCAGGACGGATCACGGTGATGCCCGGAATAACGCGAAGCGCCGGAAGTTGTTCAATCGGCTCATGTGTCGGCCCATCTTCACCAACCGCGATACTATCGTGTGTTAATACGTAAATAACAGGAAGCTGCATAAGCGCTGCAAGACGGATCGATGCACGCAGGTAGTCTGAGAATACGAAGAAGGTTGCTCCGTACACTTTTACTCCACCATGAAGTGCCATACCGTTCATTGCTGTCCCCATACCGAACTCACGAACACCGAACCATACATTGCGTCCAGCATAGTTGCTAGCGCTGTAGTTGGATTCGCCTTTGATCATCGTGTTGTTCGAGCTTGCTAGATCCGCGGAACCCCCGATTAATTGCGGCAATTTGCCTGCAACAGCATTGATCGCATTACCAGAAGCAACGCGCGTAGCCATCGGCTTATCAGCTGTTGTGTATTTCGGAAGATCAGCATCCCAACCTGCAGGCAGTTCACCATTTACAGCCGCGCTGAATTGGTTGCCAAGCTCTGGATAAGCTTTGATGTAGTCGTTCAACAATTGGCTCCAAGCTTGTTCAGCTGCAGAACCTTCCTTTTGAATTTCGGCATAGTGCGCACGAACTTCATCCGGCACTAAGAAATCCGGCTCTTCAGGCCAGCCGTAAGCTTGTTTCGTCAATTTCACTTCGTCGCCGCCAAGTGGTGAACCGTGAGGACCCACATGTCCGCCTTTACCACCTTTGTTCGGGGAACCGAAACCGATTGTCGTTTTCACTTCAATCAACGTAGGACGCGTTGTATCAGCTTTCGCTTCTGCAATCGCTTTGGAAATCGCAGCAAGATCGTTTTGCTCTTCTACGCGAATAACCTGCCAGCCGTAAGCTTCAAAACGTGCATGCACATTTTCAGAGAACGCCATATTTAATTCGCCATCCAGCGAGATATCATTTGAATCGTACAACATGATCAATTTGCCCAATTTCAAGTGAGCTGCAAGGGAAACGGCTTCGGAGGAAACGCCTTCCATCATATCGCCATCGCCGCAAATCGCGTACGTGTAGTGGTCAATTACTGGGAAGTTTTCTTTGTTGTACGTCTCTCTCAAATGCGCTTCAGCCATTGCCATACCGACTGCCATTCCCACACCTTGTCCAAGTGGGCCCGTAGTTGCGTCAACACCAGCTGTGTGACCATACTCTGGGTGACCAGGGGTCTTGCTTCCCCATTGGCGGAAGTTCTTGATCTCTTCCATTGGCAGATCATAACCGCATAAGTGAAGCAAGCTGTATAGAAGCATGGATCCGTGTCCAGCAGATAGAACGAAACGGTCACGGTTCACCCATTTAGGATTCGAAGGATTGTGCTTCATATGCTGCTTCCACAGCACGTAAGCCATTGGCGCAGCTCCCATTACCATACCCGGGTGGCCTGATTTAGCTTTCTCAACCGCGTCGATACCGAGTGTACGGATCGTGTCGACGGCTAATTGTTCAATTGTTTTGTTTGATACAGTCATTCGATAATTCCCTCCATGATTTCTGTATTTTCGTCAGCCTTTAACTTGTACATACAAGTGGCTTTTCTCGCTTGCATTATTGTACCATTTGCTTTAAGGCTTTGCCACAATAACCCGTTAAAACATCATTATTTTCATACAAAATGAATATATATAGTCATAGCCTTGGGACAAGAGGTGCATTATGGCAAAGAATTGGACGGAGAGAGAAATCATCCATTTGTTTAATCGGGCTGCTTTTGGAGCGAGTGATCAGGACATAGCAGCGAGCCTGACTCTGGGAAGGGAAGAGACGGTGTCTCGATTGGTGAATGGGGTTGCTGTGTCGAATGAACAGAGTAGACCTCCCTCAATAGAAGACGTGCTAGACGAGGGGCGTTCACTACAATCTGACCAACTGATCGATCAACAAATTTACTGGGTACACAGGATCATAAATAGCAATACACCATTAATCGAGAGAATGACACTGTTCTGGCATAATCACTTCGCAACGTCCATTCGTAAAGTGGAAGATGTCAACGTTATGGTCGTTCAAAATGAACTCTTTCGAAGAAAGGCTCTTGGATCCTTTCGTGAATTATTAACATCTGTCGGGAGAGATCCAGCCATGATGATTTGGCTCGATATCGGGGACAATCGCAAGGATAGTCCAAATGAGAATTATGCGCGTGAAGTCATGGAGCTATTCACATTAGGCAGGGGTCACTACACCGAAGAAGATGTGAAAGAAGCTGCCAGGGCATTCACGGGATGGCGATACGATGATGATCGTGAACAAGCCGTGTTTGACCCTAAGCAACATGATAATCAAATGAAAACGATGCTTGGAAAACAAGGAAACATGCGTGACCAAGATGTGATCAACGTTCTGCTTGCGCAACCAGCGCTTTATGATTTCATTACATTGAAGCTACTGCAGTCCTTCGCATCTCCCAATCCTTCTCCTGTATGGAGGGCCAAAGTAGCCTCGCGCTTCGCACAATCCAAGCAAATCAAAGATGTACTTTATGAGATCTTTATTTCCGATGAATTCTATGACGAGGGGCAGTACATGTCACTGATTAAATCACCTGTTGATTATGTCGTCGGTATCGCTCGAGCACTGTCTTTGACTCCTTCCAAAAGTATGGTTGAAGCCCTTGCACATATGGGACAAGAGCTTTTCGCACCGCCAAATGTGGCTGGATGGGTAGGAAACGAATCTTGGTTCTACACGAACTATGTATTTGAACGCTTACGATTTGCAGAAAATGCAGCTTTCCAAGCTCCTTCCTCCTGGTTTCTTCTCGATTCCTATAAACCAACAGCGAAAGTTTCAATCGAGGAAAGATTGCGGATATGGAGTAAGAAGCTTCGGATAGGTAGATTGAACAGCAGTACCATGCAGGGGCTTACCTCGTATGCGCAGGATAGTCTCGTACTTTCGGATACCATCAAACGTCAACTTCTTCAGTTGATTTTAGCTTGTCCTGAAAGTCACGTGAAATAGGAGGGATCGGAACCATATGAGGCTGACTAGAAGAGATTTTCTTAAAAAGAGTACGGCACTCATTGCCGCCCTAAGCTTTGGTGGTACTCTGCTTGCTACTGAGAAAGGACGAGCCCTTCTAACAGGACACACCAAATTGAGGAAAAGAAGTAAATCTCCTGTACTGGTTGTTGTACAACTTTCAGGAGGTAACGATGGGCTCAATACGCTTATCCCCTATGGGGATGGTACCTATTACGACAATCGGCCTTCCCTTGGGTATGAGCAAAAGGAAGTTCTCGCCATAGATAATCAACTAGGCCTTCACCCCAGCCTTTCGCATATGCATAGCTATTTTCGCGACGGTAATCTAGCTATTATTCAAGGTGTAGGCTATCCGAACCCGAATTTCTCCCATTTCCGATCGATGGATATTTGGCAAACTGCTATGCCCGAGAAGTTCTCAGATAGCGGATGGCTTGGCCGTTATATCGTATCATCACTAGATAATCAACCTCTCCCGGCAATTCAAATTGGAGGGTATGCGCAGTTGTCCTTCAACGCTCCAGGCGTTAATATCCCTTCCATAACATCCATCGAACAGTTCTATCCTTTTTCCTCTGAAACCAATGAAAATGACAGACTGCGAATGACACAAGCCCTGCAGCATATGTATCAAAAACAACCTCAAAAAGAAGCATTACGTGTAACTGCGGCTCACATGACTTCTGCCTTTCAAAATGTAGATACGATTCATTCTATGGTATCCTCCTACTCTAGCCATGTATCCTATCCGGATACTGATATTGCCAATGATCTTCAACTGGCTGCCAAGTTAATTGCCGCCCGTTCTGACACCCGCGTCTATTACACACAACTAGGAGGGTTTGACGATCATGCCAATGAGCGTGAGCAGCATGCAGTGACCCTAGACGAGTTGGATCAAGGACTCCATGCGTTTTACTCGGATTTAAAGGAAAATGGACTGGAACAAGATGTAGTAACCCTCGTATTCTCCGAGTTTGGCCGTCGTTTGAAAGAAAATGCCAGCAGTGGAACAGACCATGGGACAGCCGCGCCAGTATTCGTACTAGGCGGACAAGTGAAAGGTGGATTATATGGCGCTAATCCAAGCTTAACTAAGCTAGATGGAGACGATTTGAAATACGAAGTCGATTTCAGAGAAGTGTACTACACGATCATCGAGGACTGGTTACGTGGGGATGCCAATGCGGTATTGGGCAGGAGATATGAGAATCTTGGTTTTATTTGAAAGGTTACTACTCGAAAAAAAGCTGCGTCCAGTGTAAACGGACGCAGCTCTTTTTAGTTAAAAACAACCGTCTTATTATTATGAACAATAATCCGATCCTCAACATGCCAAGCTACTGCTCTTGCAAGTACGATCCGTTCAATATGGCGACCTATTCTTTTCAAATCCTCGACATTATCACGGTGACTTACACGCTGAACATCCTGCTCAATAATCGGTCCGCCATCTAATTCGTCTGTCACATAGTGCGCCGTAGCTCCAATGATCTTCACCCCGCGGTTATGCGCTTGAGCATAAGGTTTTCCACCTACGAAAGCAGGTAAGAAGGAGTGGTGGATATTGATGATACGATTCGCGTAATGCTGGATGAACGAAGGAGAAACGATCTGCATGTAACGCGCAAGCACAATCGCATCCACGCTTTCACCAATGACTTCTAGCTGGCGCTGCTCCGCTTCCGCTTTAGTAGCCGCGGTAACTGGAATGTGATGAAATGGAATTCCAAACGGCTCAACCAGTGAGCGCATATCATTGTGGTTAGAGATCACCATCGCGATGTCTGCGTTGAGATCCCCTGCACGCCAATGCCATAACAGCTCAAGCAGCGCATGGTCTTCCTTCGATACGAAAATCGCAATCCGCTTCTTCTGACTTGCCAGCGAAAGGCTCCAATCCATAGAGAACTTATCAGCAACGATTGAGAAGTCCGTTCTTAACCGCTCAACTCGGGTCGCTAACTCAGCTAAATCGAACTCAATCCGGATGAAAAACATTCCGCCCTCTGGATCCATCGTGTACTGATCAGATTGCACGATATTCGCGCCATATTCAAACAAAAATTGCGATACGGCTGCAACAATCCCTGGCTGATCCGGGCAAGAAATCAGCATTCTTGCTCTATTCATCAATTCGCTCTCCCGGCGAACTGAGCTATTCGTGGTTCCCGCTTCCATGTTTATCCCCCTAGCGATTTCGGACTGAGTGAAGGCTAAGCCTTCTTCAAGATGTCATTTCCAGCAAGCCAGACAATCAAACGCTGATTAATTTGTTCTTCACTAAGATCAGCGAAAAGTTGTTCTTCGTGAAGAATATCGTATAAGCGCTCCAACGGCTCGCGTCCGTCCGCTTTCTTCGCTTTGGCATCGTTTTTGAGCAGTTCCCATGTCTTTAGAACGAAATCACGGAAGTGAATATCTTTTTTGTTCATCAAAAAGTCGATTCTCTCCACATGATCTAGGAACTCGCCGCCAAAACGGCCGCTTAAGTTACCGGATAGCAACGCAATTTCCGCTTCGTACATCGGACGTTGTGTTTTGTCTTCTTTCCCAATCCATGGCGTCTCGAGAATCATCGGCAAATGCTGCAAGCTCTCATGATTCGCGATATTGTTCATAGCCTCGAAGCCAATCCAACCAGATCCAAGCGGTGCGTGGCGGTCTTTGCTGGCTCCGCGTGGATTTTTGCTATCATTCAAGTGGATAACGCCTAGCTTTTCTAAGCCAATCGTACGATCGAAATGACGCAGAACCCCGTCCAAATCGTTCACAATATCATAGCCAGCATCGTGAATATGGCAAGTATCCATACATACAGTCAGCTTATTATTGAACTCAACTTGCTCCATGATTTCAGCAATTTCTTCAAAGCTGCGGCCGATTTCTGTCCCTTTGCCTGCCATGGTTTCCAAAGCAATGTTGACATTCGTATCTTTCACTCCAGCAAGTACTTCATTCAGACCTTCTGCAATTCTGGCAATCCCATAGTCCGCATCCTTGTCCGTGTAAGCACCTGGATGAAGCACGATATTGCGCACACCGATATAATCCGTCCGACGGATTTCTTCTTGAAGGAAGCGTACAGCGAGCTCGAAGGTATCATCCTTATAAGAACCCAAATTGATAATGTATGGCGCATGGACAACGATTTCATTCATCGCATGCTTGTCCATCATAGCCTTGCCTTCTTCAATATACTGCTCTTCAATCGGTTTGCGGCGCGTATTCTGCGGTGCACCTGTGTATATCATGAACGTGGATGAGCCGTAAGAAACGGCTTCTTCTGCTGCATTTAGTAAGCCTTTATCTGAGAATGAAACGTGTGATCCAATTTTGGGCATAGTTCATAACTCCTTTATTAGTAGCTGCTACCTTCCTATTTTACTCGTATTGTCGCAAGAAATCTAGAAATAAGGTATAATTCTTACTATCTATTTGAAGCAATTAGTGAGGTGACAAATAAATGGCAAATGATTTTTTCATGTATTTCATCATTTTCTGGGTATGCGTACTGCTTTTATTCATGTCCATAGGCGGATTCTTCATGTTTCGCAAGTTTATTAAGGTACTCCCGAAAGAGGATGGCAAATCGAAGCTGGATTGGCAGAATCATTACGTGGACAGCTCACGTCATCTATGGACAGCAGATTCCAAAGCATTTCTCGACCAATTGGTTTCACCTGTTCCAACGGCCTTCCGTGATATTGCCAAGCATTCGATCGCTGCGCGAATTGGACAAGTTGCCTTAGAGGCGAACGCGAAGGAAGTTACTAGAGAGCACTGTATCGAGGGATATATATTAGCAACGCCGAAGCGAGATTATCGAAGTTTGACGAGCTTTCTGGAGAAGCAGCAGATTGATTATAGTGCGTTTAAACATTTGTTGAATTAGATGCAAGTAAATAGCCTCCTTATAGTAAGGAGGTATTTTTTACGCTATAATGAATGCGCTTACATTTTACTAAAATAAAAAATCTGTTCGGTTCCTGCTGCTGCGAAAATAAACGCTCAGTTGCAACAGCAGACATCCTCCAGATTGCATCAGACATGGATGAACATCTAGGCAAAATACGATGTAGCCGCAGAAAAATCGGAGTAATCTTGCCCCGAAACACTTACAATGGCAATATCCACTCCATGTCCTTCACAGGCGCATTCCTTGCAATGCCCCAATGGCATGCGTGATTTATAGAAACCAGTTTTGAAAATCAATTCTGCATTTCCTCTTTCCAATACTTTATTGCATTCTATACAAAATATTAATGAAGAAGTAATCATCGCTGTAAGCCTCCTAATCATATCCTAATGTCGCTTGTTGTTACATTATGTATTGCATTATTAGTATATGCTACATTTCGTAACAATGCAAGGGGTTTGCATTATTTTTATCCGCTTCGATACGCTGGAAAGTAGTTCATATTAATGGAACCAGCTTCTTGTATTTTGAGATCCAAAAGTTTATTGTACTTGTCCAAGCAGTGAACATTTTTCCCAATAAAATATCCCGCTTCCTGATTTGGTGAAAAGCTCTGTTTATATTTATATATGCCATCATTACTTGTATATCCGCCGCCTAACATAAAGTACTTGATCCCCTTTTTCATCGCCCATAAGATCACATTGTGTTTCAATAGATTATTGGGACACACATGAAAATAGTCAGTTAATGTACCACCTAAGAAGGAATAAATACATTCATCATCATAGAGAAATAATTCGGATGAAACAATTTTCGAGTCATACACGGCATGAAAATAAACATAATTCCCAGATAATTGAGAGTCAATCCGATTAAAATAGTCTTCCGAAAAATAGTAGAAATCATTCGCTTCACTTCTATCCATTGTATGATAATAGATTTGGCGAAACTCACTTGCATACCTAGAAGATTCATCAACGATTATCGTGACATCGTGTTCTTTAGCCTTACGAATACTTTTTCTATTGTTATGTTTGTAACTCTTTAGTGCATCCTCATCCGTCTCAAAACGATTAAGCTCGACATAGATGTTTCTATTTATCTCTTCTATATTAAAAAAAGTTTCAAACAAATCTTTATTGTGAATTAAAGGGTGGAATCTAACGAATTCCGAGATAATATTCCCTTCCTTACAATACGCACCAAAATACAGATAAAAACTTCGCATTAAGTCTAATTGATCACCATCGGCAAACATCTTGATTAGCGGGCCTCCATATCCATACGAAGAAGTAATGTCGTAGTTATCCTCCCCAGTTAGATCTAGCATTTTATTAATCTTTCTTTTTATATACGGGTAGACAACGATCCCTGTTGTATCCTCATATACGGCTAGTTCTGCCTCCCCCTCATTAAGATACAAACCTGTATACTTGTGGTTCCAAAAGACCTTACTATTAAATTTACTTAAATAGAATTCCCATTGAGCTTGGTCACTCAATCTTAGTATTTTAAACTGATGTTGAGTGCCAGGAACGGTTAACATCTATATCACTCCATTAATATATTTCGATTGTCGCCACACCATGCCTTATCGAAATTGGGTGGCGACTCATTACATGACAAGAAATTTAAAGACTTATCGCGTTTCCTTTGGCATAACTAACTCGGGATAATGCGAATTGCTGTAAATCCGATTCTCTAATAATGACTTCTGTCATATATCTTGCACAGACTAATCCTTCTTCGTAGATGAGGCGCTTTTGTATGGAATCCGTGCTTTCGCGCAACAAGAAGTTTCTGATGATAGCGTCACACTCATTAAAGCCCATTGCTGCTCGCATTCCTGTTATTCCAGTAAATCTGGTGTTTATTTCGAAAAATACGGGGCCTTCATCCGTCATCCTGCATTGAAAATTACAAGGTCCGACGAGACCTACATCAGCAAGAGCCTTTGCCATTTTAAACACTAGATTCTCAAGCTTGTCATCTTTAAAAGGAATGATCTTCATTGGATAACCGGCTTTTAAGTCGTTATTACTCATAAAACAACCAAGGATGGAAGAATCCTGTCCGATCAAAACTTGAATGGAAATTTCATCCTGCTGGTTTAAACTGCCATTCTTATATACATCTCGATCTGTAATGTCCTCGCGTGATTTGTTCCAGCTTTGCGGCACAAGGAACTTCTGTGCAATTAAAGTGCTATCTCGGAACTCAAGATTGTGCAGTTGATCCTTGTTGGTAATAATGGTGATGCCATTTGAACCCGAACCATCCGTTGGTTTAACAATGATGGGAAGACCCGACTTCTCGTATAAATTCATCATATCTTTTACATACACAGTACTAACAAATGGAAACCCTATGTTTTCAAAAAAGTTATAACACTCAAATTTATTCGAACCTAATTCAATGCTTTCCACACTTCCTACGACTGCAATGCAACCCGCGTTAAGCAGCCTATCTCGCATCTTCGCCAGAATCGGAAGTTCTGTATCTGTGCCAGGGAAGAGAATCTTTACTTGTTCATCTTCGATGATCTGCATGAGTTCTTCTTCGTACGCTGGACTCGTTGGACTAGGAAGTAAGTAGCCCGTATCACAATTATAGGTGCCTACATTAAAAGGATTCATATCTGCACCTATCAGTAAGATATCTAATTCGGACATTTTCAATGATTTAATGATTGACTGTCCTACTCCGCTTCCAGCACCGGTGATTAATACTCGAATTTTCCCCATCATGACAACCTCCAAGTTTATATTTCTGATTTCGTTAAAGGACAGTTTGCTTATACCATTCGACTACTTTTTCTAATCCTGTAAATACGTTTACTTCTGGCTGATAACCTAGTAAGAGTCTTGCTTGTTCAATGTCAGCCAAACTATGTTTAACATCCCCTTGGCGACTTTTTACATAAGTCGGACTAATCTCACGATCCATCAAACTGCATAATGTATAAAAGACTTCATTGAGCGTAATCCGGTTGCCGTATGCAATGTTAAATACCTTGCCACATGCTTCTACTGGCGCAAAGCAAGCCTTCAAATTCGCTTGCATCACATTATCGATATAAGTAAAGTCTCGAGACTGTTCACCATCACCGTGGATGTCAGGTGACTCATTCTGAAGCAAGGATTTAATAAATTTGGGTATGACAGCTGCATATTGCGAATTCGGGTCTTGCTTAGGTCCGAATACATTGAAATATCGAAGCGTTACCGTTTCTAATCCATAAGTCCGATAAAATACATTCGCATAAAACTCAGAAATCAATTTGGTAACCGCATACGGCGATAAGGGTGTTACATTCATTGTTTCAACCTTCGGTAGAACAGCTGTATCTCCATAGGCAGAAGATGATGCGGCTAAGATCATTCGTTTTACATCGTTGTCTCTCGCGGAAACCAACATATTTAATGTCCCATTGACATTATTATCGTGTGATGTAAGTGGATCGACGATTGATCGAGGTACCGAACCTAATGCAGCCTGATGAAAGATGTAATCCACATTTTTCGATGCTTTCTGGCAAGTATTGAGGTCTCTTATATCCCCTTCTACCCATTCGATGTCCCCAATAACGCTCCTTAAATTTTCTTTTTTTCCAGTAGAGAGATTATCCAGTACCCTAACTTCATAATTTTGTTTTAATAATGTTTCTACTAAATTGGAGCCAATAAATCCGGCCCCTCCCGTTACTAAACACTTCGTCATAGTTTCCTCCAATTGGCATATTGGGTTTGGGCGCGATCAGTCCCTATCCAATTCCCTTCTTTTTTAAAGAAAATTGATAAACCTCATGTAATTCTTGAAACCGATCATCCTTAATAAAGTTTTCCTTCACGCGTTTGTATCCGTTGATCCCAAACTCTTTTAACGTTTTCTTATCCTTCATAATCTTCAGAATAGCCTCTGCTAGTAAATCTGCACGTTGTGGGGGAACGATATATCCCGTCTCACCATCTACAACCGCTTCTGCATTTCCACCAACATTCGTTGCAACAACAGGTTTCTGAGCAGCCATTGCTTCTAAGATTGAGTTTGAGAACCCTTCTTGCAACGAGGATAATACGGAAATATCCATGACGGACAAAATACCTGGGATATCGTCTCTCAAGCCAAGAAATTTCACATGATCTTCGATACCCAGCTGTCGAGTATACGCCTCCAGCTTCTCCCTCATGCTCCCATCTCCAACGACCAGAAACGTAACATTATTCATTTCATTCAGAATTAATCTAGCCGCATTAAAGAAGGTCCAATGATCTTTCACTTCCTTCAGGCTAGCAACAATCCCAACAACTAGCATTGAAGTATCTAAGTCCAATCGACTCTTTATTTCACTATTATTTTTGCCATTATCATATTTAGATACGTCGATGCCGTTGTATATCACCTTGATTTTACTTTTATTTAAAAAATATAAGTTCTCCGTGTAATAGTTTTTCACTGCTACAGAATTTACGAGTATATGGTCTGTAAACATAGCCAAAAAACTATCAACGATCAAATGAAGTCTGGTTTTCCACCAACTATCAACACTTCTTTCAGAAGCAATGATGACGGGTGTTTTGGCCATAATTCCCGCCATTCTTGCCCACATATTATTCAGAAATGAGTGCACAATCGCTATTTCATTCTTTTTCAAAAATTTGAATAGTTTCCAAATGATCGACATGTCATACTTAGATTTCTTGTGTATATCTATGATCTGAGCGCCTGCTTTCAAAAACTCATTCTTTAAATCCTCATTACTTCTATTTAAGGAATAAATGGAGCAAACATAAACCTCATACACATTTTTATCGAGGTATTTTATGGTTTCTAATAATTGCTTCTCGGCCCCACCAACTATGATTTGAGGTATGACATAGAGAATTCTCACTTTTTTGGAATGAAGCATGGTTACATTCTCCTCATTTGGCAGCCATCTATAGCCGCCACAAAGTTATATTTTCAGGGCATGAATTCGCGTCTAAACAACTTTTAACATCAACCACGATCCCTCTGCTGTTTCTCAGTAACGATATAATGCCGTTCCAGCGCATGGATATGAATTCACGATGAGGTACTGCAATGATGACCGCATCATTGGAATAGCTCAGATTTTCAATACTGGTTAGCTCAATGCCATATTCTCGGACCGAGTCTTCAGAATCTGCCAAAGGGTCACACACGGAAACATCAACCCCAAATTGTCGTAATTCGCTTATGATATCCACGACTTTGGAATTCCTTATATCTGGCACATTTTCTTTAAACGTTAATCCCAGAATCGCAACTCTCGAACGTTGAACAGGAATTCCTTTCAAAATCATCTGTTTGACAAGCGAAGTAGCAATATGTTGTCCCATCCTGTCATTAATTCGGCGTCCAGCCAAGATTACTTCCGGATGATAGCCAACGCTTTCTGCTTTATACGTCAAGTAATAGGGGTCAACACCAATACAATGTCCACCAACGAGACCAGGAGTGAAATTAAGGAAATTCCATTTTGTTGAGGATGCTTTGAGAACCTCTTTCGTATCTATCCCTAATCGATCAAAAATAATGGCCAATTCGTTCATTAATGCGATGTTAATATCCCGCTGTGTATTCTCGATCACTTTGGCTGCTTCGGCTACCTTAATCGATTGTGCACGATAAATTCCTGCTTCTACTACAGATCCGTACACATCCGCAATGATATTCAAGCTTTCTTCATCTTGACCAGATACAACTTTGATAATGGATTTAAAGGTATGTTCTTTATCTCCAGGATTAATACGTTCTGGTGAATAACCAACCTTGAAATCCAATCCTGCTTTTAAACCCGAACATTTCTCTAGGATTGGAACACATACTTCTTCGGTAGCACCAGGGTATACCGTTGACTCATACACAACAATCGCACCTTTACTTAGATGCGCGCCTACGGTCTCTGAGGCTTTGATTAATGGGTTTAAATCTGGTTTTTTGGCGTTATCAATCGGTGTAGGCACAGCAACAATAATGACCCTACAGTTTTGTAACTCCGTAGGGTCATTCGTAAATTTAACTTGCGATTTTTTCAAATCATATTCTTTCACTTCCCCGGTGTGATCTCTTCCAAGTCGAAGTGATTTAACTCTTAGCTCATTCGTATCAAAGCCCACTGTAGGGTACTTCTCTCCAAAAGCCACTGCTAAAGGTAAGCCTACATAGCCTAAACCTACTACCCCTATTATTTGATTCATCATATAAGCACGCTACCTTTCTCTCTCCTTAGAATATCGATAAAACGAATGCCATTGGCTTCGGACAGCGTATGTAAGCCAACAATCCCTTGATTTTTGGGTGGACTTATTTGATCGACAACCTTCTCACGGTATGTCAATTCATTAAGCTCAATGATTTCATTTACATAAAGTGCTTCCCCGTAGCGATGTTCCGAGTATTGGGACGGGCGGTATAACCGTCCATTCTGCATGAATATTGGGCCAGCCATTCTTGCGCGCCTTATATCTGTAATGATGGGATTCTGTGGATGAGGTGACCAATCATCTGAGAATAAATCATCGCATGAATAGATATACAAGCTCAGATTATGCCCATCGTTGCCTGCATAGTGACTTGTAAATATCCAATACTTCCCATTGTATTGAAATAGCGTACTGTCAACGCAGTCAGTTCCAATCATAATTCGCCTGTCCAGTACCCATTGGTCTGGAAAGCTCACGCAACGATAAATACGGATGGAGTGATCGCCGCGAGTTTCAGGCATCATGTAGTATTGATCTCCAATCTTAAACACCTGAGGGTACGACAGATGAAAGTCTTCCACGATAATTTTCTCAAATAACTTCATGGTTCCGTCTGGCATAAGCTCAGCAGCAGAAAGATGTGCTTTTTTAGCGCGATATGGAATATCCTCAAAAAAAACAAATGTCTTTCCTTCATGATTTACAACAAATGGATCCGCCCATTCGGCGCCGCCAGGCGCTCTCAGCTGACGGTACGAGGATATGTCATGCAATGCAATATTACTTGTTGCATACCAGAGTTCCCATCGAGCTTGAGGCATCATTTTTTCCGCTACATATCGCATTTGCCTTCTAAAATTCATCAGTTTGGATGACTTTCTGCGACGCTTCGTAATTGAAGATTCAATCAAGTTGTTCTTAGGAATCCCTTCATTCCTCATTAACCGAGCTTTCGCCAATAAAGCGGGAATGATGTGGGGAAGAACAAAACTAAGATTGTTCAAAATCCATTTCTTTGAACGCGTAATGGTGGTGCATATATCTTGTTTGAACTGCCATCCCTCTTTTTCATATTGAAAAAGCACGAGTCCATTGCCTGCCTGATCAAAAGCATGATTCCCTACTTGATAGTCATTTGACAGATAATTATTACGAAGCGAGATCGTGGCCACAGCACAATGAAATACTTTCAATTCAGAGACAATCTTCGAAGACAGAGGACCCGCTAATGAAAGGATTTCGTCATAACGTCCCATATTGGCGTATCCTTCGACCACTTCAACCTGATCTAGGTTTCTGATATCCATAGGAAGGAAGGCATTTTGCATGCGTCGGGACATCACTTTCATCGCGGCGGACTGAAGCGCATTTTCGATCTTGTCGAATAGCCCATCACAAGCAAATATGCCTTGAGCTATTCTGCTCTGATCAATAATGACGCGAACTTGTAAGTTAGGATCCGATGCAAGTGTAGAAATCGTATTATAGACCCACTTAGGCACCTTATAGCCTCCAACGACAATTCCAAACTGAATCGCAGAAATAGAAGACGCCTCCTTAAGAAAAAACGCCTCTGGCGCTTTGCTGGCTTTAGTTTTCGATTTAACCTTGGACATAAACAATAGCTTTACACGAAAAACAATGTCTCGCGTCGTCTCTTTATCCATTAGAGCATTGCCGCCGAAAATGACAATTAACGACCAAGTGAAGACCGTCATTCCCCATAGTACAAAGCTAATAAAACCGGTCACTTGGATGGAGTAAACATAGACAAAAGGTGCTGCTGCAACAGCAGAAAAAATGACATTCATCGCAATTCTACGTAAGGTCAACAGAGGTGAACGCTGTAAAATATGTCGCGAAACATACTTTGTAAGGATAATATTGCGATATAAGCTGGAACAAATAGCTCCCATTAACACGCCTTCGACACCAAAGTAATGGATAAATACTAAAGAAGCCGCTATATTAATAGCAGCCTCAACTAAAGAACTATATTTCGTTTCTTTGAAACGAGCAGCAGAGAAAACAATCGTTTTGAACAACTCTCGATAATTGTTAAATATACCAACAGCAATACACAATACGGCAAGCCAAGGACGTATATAATCTGCATCGTGTATGCCCGATGTATACATTTTAATAAAAGGCATCAGAAGAAGGGCAGTCGTTGTATAGAGCCACGCGATAATTAGAAAGAAAATATATTCTAAACTGTTGTATGTTTTTAAAAGCGTCCCCCGCTCATTCCTGGCTAAAAGATCTCCAAATCCTGCTAGAATTCCCTCGGTCATCCCGGATATGAAAGATGCAATTCCGAAAATCACCATGTTATAGACCGCTAATACGCTAACCTCTGATAATCCACAAAAAATAGAAACGAGTAGAATCGGCGAATTAAAGATGATCATTCTAGAAACCTGGTGAACAAGCGCGTCCCAGCGCCGATCGATTGTATTAATTGGGGATGGCTGGTTATAGTCAATATTTGGATAATGCTTCCTGATATATCGTTGTAGAATTACTGCCCTTACTAAGACAGTTAACGGTGCGATTGCAGATATGAATAGGATACTGAAGTTGAAATAAATCAATGTAATACTAATAACAGCATTCATAATCATAGCTAACGTTTGTATGTTGGTAACGACGTAGCCTCGCTGATCAGCTGTAAGAATAATCAAGTATTTATTGATGATGGCTAGTTCCAGAATCCCACTGCAGCCTACGATCAATACCATAAATACGCATAACATAGGATCGATATTGCTTGAAACAATGCTTGGATACAGAATAGCAAGTATGACAGTTAGTGTAATAAGCAGGTAGCAAGAACGCATTAACAATGTTTTCGAAGCCGATATAATTCCGTTTACAGCCGAACTGTCATGCTTGGACAAAGGATTATACAGAATCGAAATGGATGCGTTCACAACACCTGCTTCTACAATCATCAGGTAAGCCATGAAATTTTTAATCGAAGAAATCATGCCATTAACTTCAGATCCATACATCGTAATAAACAGTCGCGGCAATATGAATCCTACAATGAGTACTGTAAATTGTAGGATTAAACTAGAAGCAAGATTATTAAATGCTTTTTTTGTTCTCATTTGGATTTGCCCTCATGATCATCATCATTAATTTTTTTAAGAATTAGCTAATACTTGCATCAAGCTATTAAGTACCATTCGATCTGGACGCACGTAGTTATGATAGTACAAATAATTCTTAACTCGCATTTTATAGGCAAGATCCGTGTCTTCAGATAAACGCACCGTTTGTTCCACGCATTCTTCGGCATTCACGAATTCCAAATAGTTAGCTCCTTTAGCAAAATCACCTGGTACTTCATAACGAAGCTTCTCTGAAACGATCGCTTTGCTTGCCGCTACATATTCGCCTAACTTCCATCCGTTCGATTCATGTAACCCTATTGATGCAATGCAAATTCCTGACTGTTTAACTAGTTTCATAAAATGAATGCGATTTGTAAGCGCTTTGTCTACAACACAATCTGGATAATGCGTCACGGCATGCTCAGAGGGGCTAAATCCACCAATAAATCGATCTCCGAACTCCTTACGTAACAGCCTTATACACTTGGCTCGCGTTTCATTAATGGCAATGCGATCATCCTTACTCTTGGCCTCATGCATGGTAGTGTTCTTACTAGCGTTCTCTTTAGGATCCCACGTCCTTGTTGTAAATAAAATCTTCGGCTGGTGCTCCACTTGCGGAGTATCTTCAAATTGGTGTACATAAAAGTTTTGATGATAGCCCGTGATCGATTTCCCAAACTTCTTGATCCCGTTCGATAAGCTCTTGTCATTCAAAAAAAAGAACTGATCCAGCCTATTGCGATGAATTGTCACATGATAATTCAGTCCCAGCGGGTATATCTGTGATGCTTCCTGTAAATCTTGATGATACTCAGGATTAAAGCTGCGTTTAAAATAAAAATTGAACTTCCGCAAGTAATTCTGGAAAATATCTTGGTCGATGTTATACCCATCCAGCAGATCGTAAGCCACCTTATGTTGATCATTTATTTCGACTTCAACGATATGAGGTGACGGATGTGTATGATCCGATATGCTGCTTATTTGTAAATCAATAATTCCTGCGCGCTCCAGCATGTGAAACCCAGTTACAATTTGGCTTATATGATCCGACTTGGAAAAAATATTCAGACGACAATAGGGTTTAGTCATATGTAATCCTTTCAAAATAATTGATAGTGTCTGATCGTTCCTGTGTAAAAGCCAATACATAAAGAAATAACAACAGCCAAAAAGGACAGTTGCCAATAATAGTTTTTATTTTTTAATATGGGATACCAAACAAGTGGTGGAATTAAAAACCATGAATAGATTGCGATTCTATCCGTGTAAGGTAGGAATCCCATGAGTAGGAAGACCGTATTAAAAGCAATGTACACTTTAATCATCTTTTGATACGTATCATCTCGGAAAAACAAGTGATAGATGCCAACACTTAGTACCAACCAAAATAAACTAAACAGAAAGAAATCGATTCGGTTCGTTTTATTGGAGTATGAAGTGAGCGCGTAGGCTGATTGATACTCATCAATTTTGGGTATGTAGGCTAGTACCGGTCCCAGTATCATTTTTTGAAGTTTACCCAAAAAGGCAACCGCAGCGACCAGCCAAATACCAAGTATTACACCTAATTTGATATCAAATCTTTTGAGAAGTAACAAAATGACCAAGAAAGGTACTGCGGACCAATGCAGTAAAGATGCACATGCAAAAAATAGAATGGTGCGCAGCCACTTGGTGTCTCCTTTCAGGTAATAAACAATGATCATTAAAAGAAACGCGCAAGCTAAACCTTGTCTTAGTACGTTCGTGACTAAGTTGTAAAAAAAGCCAAATATCGAATACGTAAAAATGACGTAAACGGCTTGCCAAGAATCAAATATTCTAAAAATAAATATCACAAAAATAACTAGGAAAATAAGCCAGTTAATAAGTAGAAATACGTGCGATGAATCCGAGAATTGAGACAATATCCATTGATATGTCGCAAATAAGGGATCACCTGAGTACTTTTCAATGGCAGCACTAAGGCTTAAGTCATTCATATCCAAGAAGCGATTGACGTAGTTTAGCGTATCACCATCGTCTACAAGATTCCTAAATGTGATGCTAATTGTAATAATGATTGCCATGCAAAGCAGAATAAACGTGCTGCTTATTTTATTATTGATCATTGTATCTTTAGGTGAAATGGAAGAAACGAATAACAAAAAGATGACAGATAATGAAATTAACATGAAGTCCTCTCCCAGGTTCTAGTCATAAGCAGGCATCTACAACACCAAGTTGATATTCATGCGCAAAACACTTTTCTGGATGATTTCAATAACACGCATTTGCTCAATTTCTGTCAGGCTAGATCCTGAAGGAAGACATATTCCTCGAGTAAACAACTCCTCGGAGACACTATAGGTTTCCGAATAAGGATAATAAGCGCAACCTTCAAAAACAGGCTGAAGATGCAGCGGTTTCCATACAGGCCGCGCTTCAATGTTTTCTTTTTCCAGCGCAACAAGAATTTGTTCTGCAGTAACATCTGTTTTCTCCGGGTCAATGGTCAAAGTCGTGAGCCAGCGAGTGGTTTCTCCATACTCCATTTCCCACATAAAGCTAATACCCGGTACATTCCCCAAATATTGTTGATACCGCTCAAACACTTTCCGTCTCGCCGCAACACGTTGATCGAGAACCTTCAGCTGGCCTCTGCCAACTGCAGCCAAAATGTTACTCAGCCGATAATTATATCCAATTTGGGAGTGTTGATAATGTCTTGCTGGATCACGTGATTGCGCCGCCCAACCTCTAGCTGTTTCTAAGGCAGTTACGTTGTTAGAAACCAACATGCCCCCGCCGGAAGTGGTAATAATTTTATTACCATTAAAAGAAAAAATGCCGAAATCACCAAGCCCCCCACTTGCTTTTCCCAGATAGGTGGCTCCTAATGATTCAGCGGCATCTTCTACGATCGTAATTCCATAGCGACGACAAACGCGAGATATTGGATTGAAATCTGCACTTTGGCCATATAAATTAACGACTACAGCAGCCTTTGGCAGTTTATCTTGTAATTCTAATTCTCTACATGCTCTTTCCAGTGCTTTGGGGCACATGTTCCAAGAGTCTGGTTCAGAGTCGACAAATACGGGAGTGGCTCCTAAATACACAATTGGATAAGCACTTGCCGCAAAAGTTAGTGTGGAGCAGAAAACATAATCACCAAATTTAACTCCAGCAAGACGCAGCGCTAATTGGATAGCCGCAGTGCCTGAGGATACGGCCACCGCTCCTTCGCAGCCTGAGTATGCCGCGATTTCTTTCTCAAATTCATCGACATGAGGTCCTAATGGTGCGATCCAATTTGAGGCAAAGGCATCCTCCACGTAGTTCTGCTCAAGACCGCTTAAATGTGGCGGGGACAGGTAAATCCGACTGTTTGAGATAGACATATGATCACTCCTTCCAGGAAAACCTGAAATTCTATTTGTTAAACATGCATAGACCGTTCTTTATCAAGTGCAGTTTCATACTTCATAGCAAGATTCTCGATGACTCCATCTCTTTTTATTACTTTATAGACCGTATGCCATAGAATTTTGATATCCATTGCCAAAGATAGATTCTCAACATATTCAACATCCAGCTTCAATCGCTCATTCCATGACAACGTATTACGTCCCGATACTTGCGCTAACCCTGTTATTCCAGGTCTTACTTCAAAACGTTTATTTTCGCTTTCTGTAAAATAAGGAAGATATCTCATTAGCAATGGTCTTGGCCCGATCAAACTCATATCACCCTTCAATACATTAAATAATTGGGGTAACTCATCCAGACTTAACTTTCGAATACGATTGCCAATGGAGGAAATTCGTAATTCATTTGAAAGTAATTTGCCCTCTTGATCGTAAAGATTGAGCATCGTTCTAAATTTATAGATGGTAAACTCCTTACCCGCTTTACCTGGTCTTGGCTGCTTAAATAATATCGGTTTACCTAGGGACAAAAAAACAATGATTGCTGTCGCAGCAATCATTGGTGAGAATAGTGTCAGTATAGTCAACGAACCTACAATATCAAAACACCGTTTCAATTTATAGTACATTCAATTCTGCACTCCTTTTCCCCTTAAATAACATAATATTGGAAGCATAAACTTCCTTATCAAGTACTTCCTCCTCAATTCCTTGATAAGTGGGAATCATTCTTTTCAAAATTCGTTTAATTTGCATTTCATTAAAGGAGTTCCCCTTGTCTTGAATCAAATTTCCGAGTTCCAACAATAGGCTGTTTAGTTCCACACGCGAGAAATTCATAGCCTTTCCTGCGAAAATTCGATTATGCGTTGTTACCGATAACCCTTCTTCAAGAGTTAGCAACTCTTCAAAAAGCTTTTCCCCTGGACGAATTCCCGTAATAACGATCGGAATTTCTGTATCCGGTTCATATCCGGATAGGCGAATTAAATCTCTTGCCATGTCCAAGATTTTAACGGGTTCCCCCATGTCTAAGACAAATATTTCTCCACCTTTAGCAAGAACACTTGCTTGAATGACCAGTTGAACCGCTTCAGGAATCGTCATAAAATATCGAACCATGTCCGTATGCGTTACAGTAACAGGACCTCCACGTTCAATCTGACTCTTAAACAATGGAATCACACTACCTCGGCTCTCCAGCACATTCCCGAATCGAACTGTTGAAAACGTAGTCCGGCTTTCAACATTCATGCCTTGAACGATCATTTCAGCAAAGCGTTTGGTTGCCCCCATCACACTTGTCGGGTTGACCGCTTTATCCGATGAGACCATAACAAACTTGGAAACACCATATAAATCACTTAGTTCGGCAACATTTTTCGTTCCCATGACATTATTCTTCATGGCTTCAACTGGGTTGGCTTCCATGAGTGGCACATGTTTATGGGCAGCTGCGTGAAACACGATCGCAGGCTTGAATTCAGCAAAAACACTTTCCATTCGATTGCGATCTTGTATATCCGCGATAATTGGAAGCACATTTTGTTGTGGATACATTCTTTGTAAATCCGCTTCGATATGATAAATACTATTTTCACCATGCCCTAAAAGGAGTAGTTGTCCCGGCTTAAATTTTGATAATTGCCGGCATAGTTCGGACCCGATAGATCCCCCTGCCCCAGTTACTAATATGGTTTGATCGGATAAATCCTCCGTAATACGGTTCAAGTCAATTTCCACAGGATCTCTTCCTAACAAGTCCTCTGCAGATACTTCGCGAATCATATTAATCATCGGTTTTCCATTAATAAATTCGTTAAGAGAGGGTAGGATTTTAACTTGTGCTTTGCTTAGTTTGCAAATATCAATAATTTTGGAAACTTCTGATTTAGAAATTGAGGGAATCGCAATTAAAATATATTTAATATTAAGTGCCTCAACTGCTTCTGGTATTTGGAACCTATTGCCCAAAATTTTTAAACCGAATAATTCTAACCCTTTCTTCGTCAAATCGTCATCAATAAAAGCAACTGGTTTCATATAAGCGTACCGAGATTGATTAATTTCCCTGGCAATATTAACTCCAGCTTTACCTGCACCAACAATTAATAGATTGGCATAATTCTCCGAACTCGGCATATTCGCTTTGATTTCCCGAATCATTCTCCAAACTAATCTAGAACCCGCTATCCCTAGAAACACATAGATCCATGCTAGATAAATAGAACGTGGAATTGGGAGAATACTTGTGTCTCTCTGTATAACCAGGTTTAAGAGAAGTACTCCAACCGATGATAAAAAAGTCGCTTTAAAAATTAATATCATTTCTTTTAGCCCTGCAAACTGCCAGATCCGATGATAGGCCTTAAAAACGTACAATAGTGATAAATTAAGAATAATATGAATGACTATTGCGAAAGGTACTACCCTTAGATAGGGTTCGGGGATAACAAAATCAAAACGAACCAAAAAAGCAAGATATACAGCGAGACTCACAATCCCAATATCCAGCATTCCTAATGTGAATAGACGTAGTTTATTTCCCATGTGAATGTATTCACCCATTTTCTTCAGATTTCCAAATCAGCATTTTGAAGCCTAATCATTTCTCTGCGTGATCGTGCTGAAGTATATACTTGATTCATCGTAATGATGACTTCCTTCAAACTATACTGTTTAACACTGGACTGATTTCTAGTTCCCATGGCTAGTTTTAATTCATTGTCATCTATTAATGTAGAGATTGCTTTTGCTGTAGCTTCCGAATCAGAAACAGGAACAAGAAAACCATTCTGTCCATCCATGACTAAGTCATTATTGCCCCGGATATCTGTTGCAATCAAAGGCTTTCCAGCAGCCATTGCTTCCATTAAAGATCTCGGTAATCCCTCGTGAAAAGACACAAGGCTAACGGCATCACTAACCTTTAAAAGTTTGGGAATGTCTTTATATTGGCCTAAGAATGAAACGGCGTCTTCGATTCCCTTCTGACGGGCATATTCCTTTAGTTTCGCTTCTTCAGGTCCGCTGCCAGCGAACAGGCATTTTATTTTCTTCCCATTTACTTTTACAATTTGAATGGCATCAAGTAATTGCCGTTGATTTTTTCTCTTGCTTAATTCCGCTATACAGAGTAATACGAATTCATCTGGTTGGATGCCCAACTCATCTTTAGTGGAAGATGAATCCGACGCATAATTTGAATATTCACTAATATCTAACCCTACGCCTGGAACATACTCTGAGCTGCCTCTGACAGGAAAGCGTTCAGCTCTCATCGCATCTTCTCGATTCATCGTAATCAAGATGTCCGTCCAGCGAGACATCAGCCACTCTACTGGATAGTAGAGAAGCCAGTTCACTAGCGGAGCTCCTTTAAAGAAATGAAATCCGTGAGCTGTATAAATAACAAATGGCACATTCGTTATTCGCCCCGCAATTCTACCCAAGATACCAGCTACCGGTGTGTGCACATGAATAAAGTTGAATTTTTCTTTCCTAAAACTTTGGATTAATTTCCAAAGCGCAAGAAAATTGCTCGGATAAAAAGGATTCCTCTTAAAGGGGATATCATGACAAATGACTCCCTTACTCTCTAATTCCGCCCGTTTCACACTTCCTCTAGCATAAGCGTGTACTTCGCAGCCTTGGTTTTGCAGCAACTCAATATAGGGAAGATGGAACCTTTCCAAATGGCCGTAAACCGTTGCCAGAAACGCTACTTTTGTCTTCAGTGCCCCCACATGTTCCCCCACCTTTTCATCAATTGTACTGAATTGGAATTTCCAAATTACAAATTGCAGACAAAGTACGACTTGCTGACATCAATTCATGATCAGGCACAGCATAATTTCTCTTTTCTGTTAGAACACGCCCCTTACTTAAGCGCTGAAATAACATATAGGTAAGTCCTTTTAAGTATGATTTCATAATAAGAACCTTAGTCCCCATCCCCCCAACGATCTCCGGACCATATTTTCTGAATATGTCCCGATCCGTTTTACAACTAAGTAGATAGTTTGGAAGGTTGATCGTGCTGTTCTCACGGTAGAAAAATAAAGGACAGTCAATCTTGTAGAATGTGGAGTGTCCAACGGTTCTTACCCACAACTCATGATCTTCTGCCCGAACATAATACTCGTCATAAGGATTTTCTCTGAACCATGTGGTTTGACCTAGAACGGAAGGATGAATAAACAATCCCTTACTTAATACCGACTTCGGATTACAATCCAATTCCCCTAAAGATCTCCAACCCGTGACTTTATTTTCTTCATTAATAACATAGACCCCGGTTCCTACTAGATTCACATGTGGATTACTTTCCATATAAGCAATCTGTTGTGCTATTCGTTCTGGGTGCATCAAGTCGTCAGCATCCATTCTTGCTAAATACTTTCCCTTAGCCAGTTTCGACAACTGGTTTAATCGGAATGGCAGGCCTTTATTTTGCCCGTCTCTAATAACACGAACTCTAGGATCCGATACAGACTCTGCAATACGGACCGATCGATCTGTAGATCCATCATCCAAGAGAATTAATTCCCACTCTTTAAAGGTTTGTGCAAAAATAGACTTGATTGCACTTAATAATGTTGATTCTGCATTAAAAAAAGGAATACCAATCGTTACAATCATTTTGTGCCCCCGCTCTTTTCTTTATTAATTTGAACGATGCCTACTATCTGACTGCACTCCCCGAGCGACTTAATATTTCTTCTAGTGCCTGCAAAAGCGGCTTACGCAGCTCTTTATTCATTAATGCGAAATCGAGAGAGGTTAGTATGAAGCCTAGCTTTTCACCGACATCGTAACGTGTGCCTTCAAATTCATAAGCATGTACACCTTCAATCTCCGCAAGTCTTTGAATCGCATCTGTTAATTGAATTTCTCCGTTTACGTCTTTTTCTGTATTTTCCAAAAAGCCAAAGATTCTCGGAGTCAGTATGTATCGTCCCATAATGGCTAAATTCGAAGGCGCTTGATCCCTTTTCGGTTTTTCTACCATATATTTCACTTCACAAAGTCGATCATGTATTTCACCTGGAGCAATGATTCCATAACGACTTACATCCTCATCTGCAACATGCTTTACAGCGACAATCGCCTTCTGCAACAACTCAAATTTCTTAATCATTTGAAGCAAGCAAGGCGTCTCTGCCTTGACAATGTCATCGCCAAGAAGGACTGCAAACGGTTCATCACCAATAAACTTTCGTGCGCACCAGACAGCATGCCCCAAACCCTTGGGCTCTTTCTGACGAATGTAGTGGATATCCACAATATTCGAGCTTCGCCGTACCTCTTCAAGTAACTCTAGTTTTCTTTTTTCTAACAATGCTTGCTCTAATTCAAATGCATTGTCAAAATGATCCTCAATTGCCCGCTTGCCTTTACCTGTAACGATGATGATATCCTCGATACCGGATTCGACTGCCTCCTCCACAATATATTGAATAGTAGGTTTATCAACGATTGGCAGCATTTCTTTCGGCATTGCTTTTGTTGCTGGCAAAAACCTGGTCCCTAAACCCGCAGCTGGAATAATCGCTTTTCGTACTCTTTTCATCCATGTAACCCCCTATGTGCTTAATGATTCTTATATCTATCCCGCAAAGAGAAAAATATAAAAAGTCTAGGTATGTCATCTTAGCCTGTAAGAAAAAATACCTACACTTTTTATAAAAAATGTGGGGCATCTAACCCCTCCTCACTTCACACCATCGACAATAATGTCTAAGGCGCTTATACGCCCACAGCGTGATCGAGTGTCTACAGTGATAAAGGTGCAGTAGACATTACCTATTACTTACAAAGTAATTATGTTTTGCCGAATTACTTTAGTAATACAGATAAGATGATTGTTGTCTGGCATGCGTCTTGTGATTCAGAACAACACCTAATACATTTGCCTTAACTAACTTCAAATTCAGAAGTGTCTTTTTCACAGCCCGGCATTTCACTTTACCGGAGTGAATAACAATTAGGACACCATCACATATGGTTGATAAAATTTGCGAATCTGTGACTGCGAGTGTAGGTGGAGAATCTATTAGAATAAGATCATATTCTTGACTAAGCTGCTCTAGTAACGAGTGCATGTGTTTGGAGGATAAAAGTTCCGCAGGATTAGGAGGAATAGGTCCAGAGGGAATCAGTGTTAAATTATGTATGCCTGTTTCTACGATCACATCTGTGATTGCATTCTGATTTGCAAGAATGTTAGTTAACCCAGTCCGGTTAGATTTCAAAAAGTAATGATGGAGAGTAGGTTTTCTTAAATCGGCATCCATGATTAAAACCTTCTTGTCTTCTTGAGCAAACGCTATTGCCAAATTAGCAACTGTTGTTGACTTACCTTCTCCTGGCTGAGATGAAGTTACTAGGATTTTTTTGATTTCCTGATCAACAGACGAGAATTTGATATTCGTTCTTAATGTTCTGTAAGCTTCTGAAATATGTGATTTGGAATTCATATTAGTGACGAGAACATTTTTGTTCTTACTGATTTGCGCTGACATAAGTCCCCTCACCTACTGTTCTTTTTTTGTATGATCTAGACTTAATTTTAGGAATGACCCCTAACGTCGGAATACCTAAGTGAGTTTCAACATCACTATCCGTTTTGATCGAATCATCCAAGTACTCTAACAAGAAGGAAATTCCTATTGCTACTAAGAAAGAAGCGAGCAAGCTTATGATGATATTAATTTCAGGTCTAGGCTTAGCGGGGCGAGGATTAGCTTTCTCTTTCGCTTCATTTAGAATGGTTACATTATCTACCTTCATAATCGTAGGAATTTGACTCTTAAATACCTCAGCGACTGCATTTACGATCTTTACTGCCTGGGTATGTGAATGATCCTCCGTAGATATGCTCATAACCTGTGTTTGATTCGTCGAGCTCACACTAATTTTTTTACTTAATTCTTCTGTAGATAACTTTAACTCAGGATACTTTTCGACAACTTTATCCAGAATAGCCGGAGTTCCTATGATTTCTTTATAGGTATTGATCAACATGATATTTGTACTAATGCTGTCGTAGTCAATCGAAAGTAAACTTTGATCTGCACTTGTTTTACTTACAATAATCTTTGAAGTAGCTGCATATACCGGTTGGATGTAATAGAAACTTATAAGCCCTGTAGCCAGACAAGATATGACAACGATACTTACAATCATCCACAACCTTTTCTTAATAACCATCAAGTAATCTTTCAGTTCTAGTCCCATTTTGCCCTCCTCTAACGATGTGCTCTACGAGTTAGTAAACTTTGTTACAATTTGTATCATCAATGTTACGACCTGGCATTTTCCCGTGCCCTTTGACCTATTCAATAAATACAATTTGTATCTTATAACTAGATTAAGATACAAATTGTATCTTGTCAAGTAGTGTTTAAAGACTATATGATACCGAACCATTTCTTCTTGCTGCTGAAGGATGGATGCTCAATTGTTTCCCCTTTTATTAATCGGACGGCATTATTCTTGTAATATTCTGCCCGATCCTCACCGAGAGAAACACGAAGGTAAACCATTGCTTGAGCTAAATTTCCTGGCCTATTACTTGTGTTATGTGCATCAGAGGCAATAACATGCGCCAAGTTTACCTTGCATAGTTTATAAGCAAACCTTTGAACTTTTCTTCCGAAAAATCCCAATAATGAATGAGAAGTTACTTGACATAGTACCCCGCGTTCAACATATTCCCTTAAACGATTTGGATATCTAATAAACTCCTTATTTCTTTCAGGATGAGCTATTACAGGAGCCAATTTAAGGATGCTCAGCTCATACAAAAGCTCATCAAAATAATCAGGTACACCATACGAAGGAAGTTCTAATAAAATATATTGTGTATGATTTAAAGTGCGAATTTTTCCATTCGACAAGTCATCCAACAAGCCCTTATAAAGGCGGACTTCTTGGCCAGGAAGAATATTGAGCCCGATTTCACGCTTCTTAAGCTCTAAATTAAGTGAACTGACTGCATGATCTACGAAAACTGCCTCATTCTCGTACTTTCCATCTGCGTGATGCGGAGTGGCTATGACGGTGTGTATGCCGTTCTGCTCTGCATAACGAGCCATAAGAATAGCTTCTTCCAAAGATTCAGCACCATCATCTAAATTTGGTAGAATATGAAAATGAGTATCAACTAACATTGGACTCCCACCTCTCTCAGCATAACAAATCGACATTTTGCCTACTTGAGATCGGCGCATTAAAATAATCATAGTGCTGAATGACTTGGGACATTAGATGATGTGGTTCCTTAAAAAAATCTAAAATATAACGGCCAAGCTCTTCTCCGTCATTCCACTCTGACTCATATTCGAATCCTTCGTCCAACTTACGAGCTCCTATAAGAACACCAGCAGCTGAAATTGGCATGCCATTCAACAGTAATCGAAAGTTCCAAATAATTCTTCCATCAATAGGCAAATCTAATGAAGAATGAAACTTCATACCACGACAGCTAGCTTCAGTAATCCTTACTTTGGTATGCTTAGATTCAATTCTCTTATTATTGATTTGTATAATCTTAATTAAGCAATGAACCATAGACTCACGTTTGAGGTCAAATTTCCGCCTTTTGATGACATGACTCCCCATAAACTCATCGTCCTTTTCGCAAGTTGACATTTTCATTTTCATATCTTGCCTAACACTGGTATAATAGGTCTAACATATTGGTAAATGGTTATAATATTACTATTCTTATTGAAATGTGAGGAAATCGAACATGACTAAATACGGGGACAGAATTGCCCTTCTGCGGGAAAAGCATGCTCTCACCCAGGAAGATCTAGCCACTAAGCTGGGCATTTCAAGAGCCGCGCTATCACACTATGAGACATCTCGTAGAGAGCCGGATTATGATACTATCAATAAGTTCGCTTCATTCTTCCGCGTTTCCATAGACTACTTGCTTGGTCGTACCGATTCACCAGATCGCATACTAGATCAAGAAGTGCAGGAGTTTGTGGATAATTTGGAGCTTTCTGATGAAAAAATTCTTGAAAAATTCTCTTTAACTGTTGATGGGAAAAAGTTGTCTGCCAACGAGGCACGTCGTTTCATTGCTTTTGTACGGGCTGAACGCTCACTTGAATAGCATTCTCCTGCAACTCTGATTCTGATAAACACAACGACATAAATTTATTTGGATCAATACCCAATTGTAGTAGCACCTTATTAATATCCACCGTGACTTGCGAACGATTCTCCATAAGTTCTCCTTCAATTGATCATGCGAGTTATTAGCATGATCTTTTTAATGTAACGACTATGTACATTCGTAAAGATACGAAATGTATCTGTCCTAAGATGATTTATCCGCATTGATCCCAATATACCTTAAGGTGACAGAGGGGGCAGAATGATTGAATAGATCGCGTAAGACAGATATATTTTTCGTCTTTTGATAATAGTGATATCCATAAGTTTTCCTAAGTGTGTGGGTACCAATATCATGAAGACCAACCTGTTTGGCCGCTTCATTCAAAATGCGATACACACGGATACGCTTAATTGGCTTTCCTGTTCGTTGCGAAGGGAATACGAAGTCTCCATCTTCCATATATTTCACATACTCAAAGATAGATTCTCGCAATTGATTGGTGATCACAAAATTTTTCTCTTTACCTGTCTTTTCTTCTTTTATCGTAACGCGATTCTTTCCTTTCAAATCCCCTACCCTCAACATTAATAAGTCACTTAAGTGCAATCCCGAATTAATTCCAATCGTGAATAGGAGCCAATCTCGTTGTGACTGTCTAATTAATACTTCTTGAAGCTGCTCGATCTTCTCTTGATCGCGAATAGGCTGAACGACTTGCATTGCAACAACGCTCCTTTTTCAAATTAACTTATTTATGTTCGTTGTCATTCAAAAATGTACGACTAAGTTCATTAACTTCTACCATATCTGGAATCCAATAGTATAATCTCATGCCAACCAGCGGATCCAACTCCGAGCCACTATGTCCAGGGATCTGCCGATAACTAAAATCCTCTTCCGTCATACCCTTAAATAACCAAGCTAAGCTAATTAAATCGTCATCCTTAAAGTTGGTATCCAAAATGTCCTTCTTGACTTTAATTAACAAATTTGCGATTTCTCCAATATGTTCGGGTTTTAGTATTTCTTTCGCCACACTTTTAAGAATATTGGATTGCTCCTCTTGTCGACCAAAGTCACCATTTGGGAACGAGTACCTTTCTCTTGCTAGACTTAGTGCGAGTTTACCGTTAATGTGCTGCTTGCCTTTGGTCAGAGTCCCACTATCATCCGACAAGATAATATCATTCTCTACCTCAACATCTACACCACCAATGGTATCAATAAAATCTTCAAACCCCTTAAAATCAGTCTTCATATAGTAATTGATCGGTATTTGTAAAAAATCACTAGCTGCCTGTAAAGCAGCTTGTGTCCCTTCTTGATTGCCTCCCTTGGATTCACCAAGAATGTGGGCATGGTTTATTTTGGTTAAACCGACATCTTTAACCATGACCCGTGTATCTCTAGGGATCGATACAAGATTAACTTTTCGACTCGATGGAATGACATGCATAACCATCATCACATCTGATCTCGATATCTCCTCCTCTCTGGCATCTACGCCAAGAATCAACACATTGAATGCTTTCATGACCTTCGGTTCTTTGGTTGTGACCGGGTTATTCGTTAGATCTCTTGCCGATTCTTTAGCTAATTCTTTCTCTGGTCTTTGCTCCACTGGTTGGGGGGCCGTTTCCATGGAAACGGCCGGCCTACTCAGAACAGGTACTGTCATCTGTTCAAAATGATGTTCAGGTTCATATTTCAAATAAATGTAGCCGCCTGCACCGACCAATCCAAGGAGGATGGAGCCTGCTGAGTACAGTACCCAACGCTTCATCGTGACACATCCTTTGGATTTTCTTTCTAGATACAAAATGTATCATCACTTACATACTCGTGATGCTTTTTTGGAGAATAAAGTACTCATGTCTCAGATACACTTTGTATCTAATTTATGATACAAAGTGTATTTTGTCAATAGAATGTACAAACATTCTTTCCCCCTCATTTCGACACTTTCTCTCAAACTACCCATAATTCCAAAATCAGGTTAATATCTATCACATTACGAGATAAATCGAATATACTAATTTTAATTAGAAGATTGTAAATAAATACTAAAAAAGGAGAGTGTGACTATGGCTGATCCAACAGTGGGGAATTTAAGTGACTTAAAAACGACAGATAAGTCTAGTATCGTAAGCGCAATAAATGAGCATGATGCGAGAATTAAAGAAATCGGGGTTAATGTAAAAGCATTTGGAGCTAAGGGAGATGGCGTGAAGGACGATACTGCTGCAATCCAAGCTGCAATTAATGCATCTGCAGGAGTTGTTTTCATACCTGCTGGGACATATATGATCAATGCGGTTACGAATGATACGGATAATCCGACTACAGGTGGGATTACTTTGCCAAGCAATACAACACTGATTCTTAGTGAGAAAACTATTTTAAAAGCGATTACGAATAATTCTCAAACTTACGGAATTGTACGCATACCTGATAGTACAAACGTTACCATCACTGGCGGCACCATCCAAGGAGACCGTACCACACATACAGGCACGACGGGCAGCTGGGGACAAGGTATCATGATACAAGGTGGAATAGATGTTTTAATTGAGAATGTTACAATTAGAGACTGCTGGGGAGACGGGATATTTATCGGTTCTGGCGCAGCTTTCGAGCCTGCTCCGGCAAAGCGAGTAACGATCAATAACGTAGTCTGTGATAATAATAGAAGACAAGGTATGTCAATCATTCATACAGATGGCATGGTAGTAAATGGTAGTGTTTTCAAAAATACGAATGGAACCGATCCTGCACGTGGCGTAGATATTGAACCTGTACCCAATTATTTTGCAAAGAATATCGTATTCTCAAATTGCCAATTCATAGGGAATGCTGAATCTGGATTTGGTTGTGATGGAAGCAGTGGGTCTGGCTCTGTTACTAACATTATCGTAGAAGGGTGTAGTTCAATTGGAAATGCCTACCATGGCTTGCTATTCTATGTGTGTGACAACATTATAGCTAGCAATAATATATGTACAGGCAATCTAGCGAATGGCATTCAGCTAGAAGTGGCCACAAACAGTTCTGTGATAGGGAATCAAGCTAACTCCAACACGCAATGTGGTATAAAAGTGAAGACCACTTCCAACTATAACGTGGTTTCTGATAATACCTGCAAGAGTAACAAAGATGTAGGTATCGCAATCAGTGGGAGCAGTTACAATCTCGTAAATAATAATGTTTGCTATAAAAATACGACTGATGGAATATGTATTTACTTGAGTGTAGGGACTCTGGTTAATGGAAATATCGCATCTGAGAACATGGGAAATGGCATCTATAGCTTTGGTACATCACCGCAAACGCAAATTTCGGATAACAAAGCAAATCGCAATCTGAAGACAGGAATTCGAATGGAAAACGGTAATGATAGTATGATCGCAACCAATTCTTGCTTCGAGAATTCACAAATTACAAACAATCTTTACAATAATATCTACGTATCAGGCAGTAGTGATGTACAAATTGTACAAAACCAAGTTAGAAAAGGTACACTTACAAATAAGCCAGCAAATGGTATTGTAGTAGAATCGTGTGCACGTGCACTACTGCAAGGAAATGACACTTATAATGGTGGAGTGGCTTCTACAGGATATGTAATGACAAGCAGTTCGGGTAGTTTAGCTACTCGTAATAAAAAAGGCAACGGAACCTTTGACGCATCCTAAGTATATGAATAATCGATTAAACAAAAAAGAAATCTCTCTTATATAAATGGTTGGGTGGTACCTCCATTTTATTTAAGAGAGATTTCTTTGTATATGATCAAATTAGTCTGTTCTCTGTCCCTTACTTATCTCATTCCCATCGACGCAACACGCACAGACTCACTCGTACCTATTCGAGAAACAAGCAAAGCTTGCTGCAACAGCAAAGCTAGCAGCTTTCGCATGGAGCCAATGCCAATTTTACTCATAATATTGGCAAGGTGAATCTTCACTGTTTTCTCACTGATACAACAATTTTCGGCAATTTCTTTGTTCGTGTAACCATATGTCGCAAGTAATGAAAGAATTTCGGTTTCACGTTGGGTCAGACCGTAATTGGAATAAAATTGAGTTAATACATCTGACTGATCTGAGATCATTGGCTTCATATGACAACTTCCTTTATATGAATGTGTCTTTCTCGACTGAGATCAAGAAAGGAATTTTCGATTTTCACAAGTGGATTCGTATCATCTGTTGGATTAATATAGACGACCTCGCCCCAGCGTCCATCGGTAAGAAGTACTTGTCTGCCTACTAAGTTATAAATGATATTTTGTAAAAAGACGGATACAATATGCGGATCTAATTCTCCGAAAAACCCTTTCCTCAAGCGACTAACAACCTCGTGGAACGGCATCATCTCGTGGTAGGGACGTTTGGATGACATCGCATGGAACACGTCGGCAACGGCGACGATTCGACTCATTCTGTCCAGTTGACTATCTTGCAGCTGCAAGGGATATCCAGTGCCATCTGCTCGTTCATGATGTTGTAGGGCAACCAGGGCTACACGATAGTTAATACCCACGGTATCACGCAACATATTGTAACCAAGAATGGTGTGTTTTTTTATTTCATCGTATTCTTCTGATGTTAATTTGCCTGGCTTCATCAGAATCTCTTGGGAAACCTTGATTTTACCCACATCATGCATAGTAGCTGCTAAGGATAATAAGGCGACATCCGCCTCTGCTAAATCCATCCATTTACCAATGAGTGTGGATAGGATGCCCACACCGATATTATGTTGATGCGTGTACTCATCTTTGGCCTTGACGGATTGAAACAATTGAAATAAATCAGGGTTCTCGGCCGCCTGCTGGACGATTGGAATTAATTCGTGCTTGATCTCAAGCAGCGGTATTTTCTTATGTATCTGAATACGTTCGAATAAGTCTTTGGCATATTGTGTCGCTTTTTGAACAAGACGATTTGCATCTTGAGAAGCTTCGGTTTCCGGCTGTCCATCTGGCATGCTTGTAGTTACGATATCCATCGTATCAATGCGATGCTGCTTAAATAAATCCAAGTGATCTTGATTGAGAACGGTATGAATGGGGACTAAGACTAGCCCATAGCTTGTTGTCACATCATATCTTAATCTTTTGCCCAGTAGGTCGCCCAAGAAATCCCGCTCCAGTAATTTCAAAATCGTTCCATTTTCAATTATATACGACATATTACTTCATATATATGGTATTTTTAACCTATATTTCGACATTTTTATCTAGGTTAAATTTCCCAGTCACGCGCATTTCACCATGACTCATAGGTCTAATGATCCTTTTACTTTTGTTATTCGCTATCCGTGACATCCGTCTATTCCTCTGCATATAGTAAGTATCGACTATCCGCTTTTACCTAAGGAGGACTTCACGAATGGCATCGAACAAGAAACAAGAACCGCGCGACGTAGAGCTTGATAATGAGATTTCACAAAGCGCGGCAACGGACTCGGACTACCCAACTGCCTATTATCCGCAAAATACGCCATACGCTTACGGCTATCCCGTACCGCAATATTACGGTTGGGTGCCTGCTTATGATCCACGCGGCTTGGGCGGCCTTGGTGGCTTCGGCATCCCCGGCTTCCCAGGAACCGGCGGCATGATGCCTGGCTTCCCAGGTGGACCAGGCGGCTTCCCTGGTATGCCAGGCGGTCCTGGCGGTTTCCCCGGTGGCCCTGGCGGCTTCCCTGGTGGCCCAGGATTTCCGGGCGGACCCGGCGGTTTCCCTGGTGGACCAGGGTTCCCTGGCGGACCGGGTGGTTTCCCAGGTGGTCCCGGACCAGGATCAAGCCCTGGCGGCTACCAACCGCCAACTTCTGCGCCGCCAAGTCATATACCGCAAAAGCCGCTTAAAGCGCCAGGCGTATACGCTGTAGATCCAGGCGGTATCTCCCGCTGCTTGTTCAGATTCACGTATATATGGCAAAGCAACGGACAACAATACTGGTATTTCCCAGTGTTCGTTGGACGGACATCGATCTCTGGATTCCGCTGGACGGGATTCTCATGGATGTTCTTCGGTATCGATTTGCGCTTTATCGACTCGTTTACTTGTTAATACGAATATAAACGTAATGAAGCCTCTCGGACCACTGCGCGTGGGAGAGAGGCTTCTTTGCTTCGTTAAAGCGACCTATTAGCCGCTAGCGTTTACGCCGAAATGCTTGCGGCAACAGCCAGGATGTGATCCATTAGTATCAGTTCTGTCCCAATAGTAATCTTTTTACAACAACAGCTGCTTCTGCACGCGTCGCATATGCCTGCGGAGCGAACATACCCTTGGATCTTCCGCTCATCAGTCCAGCACCTATCGCTTGCTTCACTACCGTGTTCGCCCAACCGCTGATTTCACCTTCATCCTCAAGAGCAGGTACTCCTTTTATGCTTACATCCGTTTGCTTAATTCCGGAAACGTAGACTTTCGCTCTCATTAGCATCGCTGCCATCTGCTCCCTAGTAATATCCTTCTCTGGAGCGAAATTCGTATCCGTTGTCCCCTGAATAATGCCGGCTGCATATGTCTTTGTTACCGCGTCAGCATACCAATCCTTGGTTTCAACATCGCTAAAAGGCAGCTTGCTGGCACTTGCTTTCAACTTAAATGCTCGCGCTAACATCGCAGCAAATTGGGCTCTTGTGACATTCGTATCTGGACTAAAATGTTCATCATCCATACCATTCACAATCCGTTTGTAAACCATCCACATCACATCATCTTTGGACCAATGATCTTTTAAGTCACTGAAACTATTTTCAAGAAAAATAGAATCATTGACCGTAACCGCGCGCTCACTCAAATTACTATCGATCATGTTGATGGATTTTAATAATAATTCCGAAGCTCCCGCGCTTTTCTGCTTAATGACTATCGTTTCGATATCTACGTTTCCACTTTCTCCTTTCACCTTACCAACCTTCGTGTGGGCTAAAATCAGTTCTTTATTTTTGATAACGGGAGATACGGAGAACCCCTCCATTTTGGATTCGGACTTCACAAGTTCAAGCTTATCTGGATCAAAAGCAAGCTTAACCTCATACGCGTACAAATTTTGGACATTTTCTCCCCTTAACGTAACAGTGAACTGCTGCTTTCCAGGTTCATCACCTTGAACAACAAGTGTAAATGTGGGAAGAGTCTCTGCAAAAACATGGCTATAGGTACCCCAACACATCAGTAATGCAGTTACAAACAAAATCGTTTTCCGAATCATATTTTTTCCTCCAGATATAAGAATTTCATTATGGAACAAGCATACTATGTCGCTTTTAGATACATTTCGTATCGTTATTTTCGAAAAACAAGGGAGCAGAGAATCATTCTCCACTCCCTTTGACAGGGAATTAATTTGTAATTTTTTGCGCAATTGCTGCAAGATCGGCAAGATCAATTCTTCCGTTGTTGTTGGAATCGGCACCTTTCACCTTATCCCAATCATCGTTCGTTGAATCTATACCGTAAAAAGCAGCTACTACAGCCAGATCGCCAACACTTATTTTCCCATCTTTATTAAGATCACCGACTATTCCAGTTACAACCTGTACATGCAACGAAGACAATCCAACTAATGATTCTTGTCCTTGGCCATTCCCAATAACCGCATTCGTGACCGAAATCGCACCTGTTGTTGAAACAAGCAAGTTTTTCGCATGGAATGTCAGTGACAGGATTGGGGAAGTACCCGTAAAGGCATTGGCTGCCCCCTCGCTAATTAGGATGAATCTAAGCTTTCCAGGTTCGTCACTTAAAGTCCTAATAATCTGAATGCCTTCTCTTACAGAGACTGCAGAAACAAACTCAAACTGACTCGAATCGTAATTCAAAATAAAATCTTGCGCATATACAGCTTGAACTACGTTACTCAGTCCAAGAGTCACCTGATAATTTTGTCCTGCTTGAGCTGAAGTAGCCCCCGTCAATGTGGTTTGTAAAAGTTGTGTCTGGGCAACTGGCAATACGTTCACGGTCCGCGAAATGCTTGCTGTATTTCCAGCATGATCGGATACCGTGTATTGAATGTTATATGCCCCTTCCTCACTGGTGTTCACGCTGCCAGTTGGCGTAATCACTATGTTACCGTCAACATTGTCTATTGCTGTTGCGCCAAGCTCGGTATACGTGCTTCCATGTGCAATGTCCATTGGATTTGAACCCGTTAAAATGATCACAGGGGCCGTATTGTCGAGGAGGAAGCTGTTAGACACTGCTACGTGCTCCTCTGAACCTGTCCGATATTTCACATGCAGGTACCATCTGCCTTCGCCGTTATCCTTGGTTAACGGTGCGCCTGCTTCAAACGGAATCCAATCTCCGCTTGGAGCATCAATGCTTTGTGACCACTGATACACTGGATTCGTCGCATATACGCTGAATGTGACTGAAGTAGTTACGCTTTTCGCTGAGACATTGCTTCCATTAACACTAAAGTTGTGTACAGAGCCATAGGTTACAACACTTACAGTACGTGTAGACTCGGCTTCATTACCAGCTATATCCGTTACCAGGTAATGAATAGAATATTCACCTAACACATTCGTATTTACACTTCCACTTATCGTTACGTTCGGGAGAATCGTATCCATATTATCTGTTGCACTCGCGCCAGGTTCGGTATAGGTACCTCCAAGCACCACCTCCATTGATTCAGCTCCTTCCAAAGCAATCGTTGGGGCTGTGTTATCGAGTAAGAAGCTGCTCGAAACAAGGTACTTTTCCTTGCTGCCTTTCATGTACTTCACGTGCAGGTACCATGTGCCGTCTCCACCGGTTTTGGTTAGGATGTCGCCGTTTGTAAATGGCGTCCATGTACCGGTTGGCGCATCCGTACTCTGCGTCCATTGGTACTGAAGGCCTGTTACGGTTCCATCGACCGTCACTTGGGTCGATGCGCTCTTCGCAGGTGTGCTGCTTCCGTTGGCGATGAAACTGTGGGCATCGGCTTGATCGACCACATTCACCGTACGTGATACAGAAGCTTCATTGCCTGCTGTATCTACCGTGTGGTAAACAATCGTATACGTGCCTTCCAAATTCGTGTTCACAGTCCCTGTTTGCGTGACTACGAGACCGGCTTCCGTCGTTGCTCCTAGATCTGTATAAGTTCCTCCTACCTCTACATCGATTGAGGATAAACCTACTAACGAAATCGTTGGAGCCGTATTATCGAGTAAAAAGCTTTCCGAGACAAGGTTTTTCTCCTTAGTACCTTTTATGTACTTCACGTGCAGGTACCATGCGCCGTCGCCACCGGTTTTTATTAGGATGTCGCCGCTTGCAAATGGTGTCCAAGTGCCGTTTAGTACATCTGCACTCGACGTCCATTGATACTGCAGACCTGCTACGGTTCCATCGACCGTTACTTGGGTTGATGCGCTCTTCACAGGTGTGCTGCTTCCGTTGGCGATGAAGCTGTGGGCATCGGCTTGGTCGACCACGTTCACCGTACGTGATACAGACGCTTCATTGCCAGCTGCATCCACCGTGTGGTACACAATTGTATACGTGCCTTCCTCATTCGTGTTCACAGTACCTGTTTGCGTAACTGCGAGACCCGCTTCCGTCGTTGCTCCTAGATCTGTATAAGTTCCGCCAAGCTCGACTTCTACTATTGCTTCACCTGTCAAAGCCAGTTCAGGCACGCTGTTGTCGAGCAGGAAGCTTTCAGAAACAAAGCTTTTCGCTTTGCTGCCCTTCATATACTTCACGTGAAGGTACCATTCGCCGTCCCCACCGGTTTTGATTAGGGTGTCGCCACTTGCAAATGGCGTCCATGTGCCAGTTGGCGCATCCGTGCTCTGCGTCCATTGATACTGCAGACCTGTTACGTTTCCTTCGACCGTAACTTTGGTTGATGCGCTCTTCACAGGTGTGCTGCTTCCGTTGGCGATGAAGCTGTGGGCATCGGCTTGGTCGACCACATTCACTGTACGAGATACAGACGCTTCATTACCAGCTGTATCCACCGTGTGGTACACAATTGTATACGCGCCTTCCTCATTTGTGTCCACAGTACCTGTTTGCGTAACTACTAGACCGGCTTCCGTCGTAGCTCCTAGGTCACTAAATGTTCCGCCAAGCTCGACTTCTACGATAGCGTCACCTGTCAAAGTCAGTTCAGGCAAGGTGTTGTCGAGCAGGAAGCTTTCAGAAACGAAGCTTTTCGCTTTGCTGCCCTTCATATACTTCACGTGCAGGTACCATTCGCCGTCTCCACCGGTTTTGGTTAGGGTATCGCCGCTTGCAAATGGCGTCCATGTGCCGGTTGGCGCATCTGTACTTTGCGTCCATTGATACTGCAGACCTGTTACGTTTCCTTCGACCGTAACTTTGGTTGATGCGCTCTTCGCAGGCGCAGCGCTTCCGTTGGCGATAAAGCTGTGGGCATCGGCTTGATCGATTACATTCACAGTACGTGATACAGACGCTTCATTACCAGCTGCATCCGCAGTGTGGTACACAATCGTATACGCGCCTTCCACATTCGTGTTCACAGTACCTGTTTGCGTGACTGCGAGACCCGCTTCCGTCGTTGCTCCTAGATCTGTATAAGTTCCGCCAAGCTCGACTTCTACTATTGCTTCACCTGTCAAAGCCAGTTCAGGCACGCTGTTGTCGAGCAGGAAGCTTTCAGAAACAAAGCTTTTCGCTTTGCTGCCTTTCATGTACTTCACGTGCAGGTACCAAGTGCCGTCTCCACCGGTTTTGGTTAGGGTGTCGCCGCTTGTAAATGGCGTCCATGTTTCAGTTGGCGCATCTGTACTTTGCGTCCATTGATACTGCAGACCTGTTACGTTTCCTTCGACCGTAACTTTGGTTGATGCGCTCTTCGCAGGCGCAGCGCTTCCGTTAGCGATGAAGCTGTGGGCGTCGGCTTGATCGACCACGTTCACTGTACGTGATACAGACGCTTCATTACCAGCTGCATCCGCCGTGTGGTACACAATCGTATACGCGCCTTCCACATTCGTGTTCACAGTCCCTGTTTGCGTGACTGCGAGACCCGCTTCCGTCGTAGCTCCTGGGTCACTAAATGTTCCGCCAAGCTCGACTTCTACGATAGCGTCACCTGTCAAAGTCAGTTCAGGCAAGGTGTTGTCGAGCAGGAAGCTTTCAGAAACGAAGCTTTTCGCTTTGCTGCCCTTCATATACTTCACGTGCAAGTACCAAGTGCCGTCTCCACCGGTTTTGATTAGGATGTCGCCGCTTGCAAATGGTGTCCATGTGCCGTTTAGTACATCTGCACTCGACGTCCATTGATACTGCAGACCTGCTACGGTTCCATCGACCGTCACTTTGGTTGATGCGCTCTTCGCAGGCGCTGTGCTTCCGTTAGCGATGAAGCTGTGGGCATCGGCTTGATCGAACACGTTCACTATACGAGATACAGACGCTTCATTGCCAGCTGCATCCGACGTGTGGTACACAATCGTATACGCGCCTTCCACATTCGTGTTCACAGTACCTGTTTGCGTGACTGCGAGACCCGCTTCCGTCGTTGCTCCTAGATCTGTATAAGTTCCACCAAGCTCGACTTCTACTATTGCTTCACCTGTCAAAGTCAGTTCAGGCACGCTGTTGTCGAGCAAGAAGCTTTCAGAAACAAAGCTTTTCGCTTTGCTGCCTTTCATGTACTTCACGTGAAGGTACCATTCGCCGTCTCCACCGGCTTTGGTTAGGGTGTCGCCGCTTGCAAATGGCGTCCATGTCCCGGTTGGCGCATCCGTGCTCTGCGTCCATTGATACTGCAAGCCTGTTACAGTTCCATCGACCGTTACTTTGGTTGATGCGCTCTTCGCAGGCGCAGCGCTTCCGTTGGCGATAAAGCTGTGGGCATCGGCTTGATCGACCACGTTCACTGTACGTGATACAGACGCTTCATTGCCAGCTGCATCTACCGTGTGGTACACAATTGTATACGTGCCTTCCTCATTCGTGTTCACAGTACCTGTTTGCGTAACTGCGAGACCCGCTTCCGTCGTTGCTCCTAGATCTGTATAAGTTCCGCCAAGCTCGACTTCTACTATTGCTTCACCTGTCAAAGCCAGTTCAGGCACGCTGTTGTCGAGCAGGAAGCTTTCAGAAACGAAGCTTTTCGCTTTGCTGCCTTTCATGTACTTCACGTGAAGGTACCATTCGCCGTCCCCACCGGTTTTGGTTAGGGTATCGCCGCTTGCAAATGGCGTCCATGTGCCAGTTGGCGCATCTGTACTTTGCGTCCATTGATACTGCAGACCTGTTACGTTTCCTTCGACCGTAACTTTGGTTGATGCGCTCTTCGCAGGCGCAGCGCTTCCGTTAGCGATGAAGCTGTGGGCATCGGCTTGATCGACCACGTTCACTGTACGTGATACAGACGCTTCATTGCCAGCTGCATCTACCGTGTGGTACACAATCGTATATGAACCTTCCACATTCGTGTCCACAGTCCCTGTTTGCGTAACTGCGAGACCCGCTTCCGTCGTTGCTCCTGGGTCACTAAATGTTCCGCCAAGCTCGACTTCTACGATAGCGTCACCTGTCAAAATCAGTTCAGGCACGCTGTTGTCGAGCAGGAAGCTTTCAGAAACGAAGCTTTTCGCTTTGCTGCCCTTCATATACTTCACGTGCAGGTACCATTCGCCGTCTCCACCGGTTTTGGTTAGGGTATCGCCGCTTGCAAATGGCGTCCATGTACCGGTTGGCGCATCTGTGCTCTGCGTCCATTGATACTGCAAGCCTGTTACGGTTCCTTCGATCGTCACTTGGGTTGATGCGCTCTTCGCAGGCGCAGCGCTTCCGTTGGCGATGAAGCTGTGGGCGTCGGCTTGATCGATTACATTCACAGTACGTGATACAGACGCTTCATTACCAGCTGCATCCGCCGTGTGGTACACAATCGTATACGCGCCTTCCACATTCGTGTTCACAGTCCCTGTTTGCGTGACTACGAGACCCGCTTCCGTCGTAGCTCCTGGGTCACTAAATGTTCCGCCAAGCTCGACTTCTACGATAGCGTCACCTGTCAAAGTCAGTTCAGGCAAGGTGTTGTCGAGCAGGAAGCTTTCAGAAACGAAGCTTTTCGCTTTGCTGCCCTTCATATACTTCACGTGCAGGTACCATTCGCCGTCTTCACCGGTTTTAGTTAGGGTGTCGCCGCTTGCAAATGGCGTCCATGTACCAGTTGGCGCATCCGTACTTTGCGTCCATTGATACTGCAGACCTGCTACGGTTCCATCGACCGTCACTTTGGTTGATGCGCTCTTCGCAGGCGCTGTGCTTCCGTTAGCGATGAAGCTGTGGGCATCGGCTTGATCGAACACGTTCACTGTACGAGATACAGACGCTTCATTGCCAGCTGCATCCGACGTGTGGTACACAATCGTATACGCGCCTTCCACATTCGTGTTCACAGTACCTGTTTGCGTGACTGCGAGACCCGCTTCCGTCGTTGCTCCTGGGTCACTAAATGTTCCGCCAAGCTCGACTTCTACGATAGCGTCACCTGTCAAAGTCAGTTCAGGCAAGGTGTTGTCGAGCAGGAAGCTTTCAGAAACGAAGCTTTTCGCTTTGCTGCCCTTCATATACTTCACGTGCAGGTACCATTCGCCGTCTCCACCAGTTTTGGTTAGGGTATCGCCGCTTGCAAATGGCGTCCATGTCCCGGTTGGCGCATCCGTGCTTTGCGTCCATTGGTACTGCAGGCCTGTCACCGTTGTTCCATCGACCGTTACTTGGGTTGATGCGCTCTTCACAGGTGTGCTGCTTCCGTTGGCGATGAAGCTGTGGGCATCGGCTTGGTCGACCACGTTCACCGTACGTGATACAGACGCTTCATTGCCAGCTGCATCTACCGTGTGGTACACAATCGTATATGAACCTTCCACATTCGTGTCCACAGTCCCTGTTTGCGTGACTGCGAGACCCGCTTCCGTCGTAGCTCCTGGGTCACTAAATGTTCCGCCAAGCTCGACTTCTACGATAGCGTCACCTGTCAAAGTCAGTTCAGGCAAGGTGTTGTCGAGCAGGAAGCTTTCAGAAACGAAGCTTTTCGCTTTGCTGCCCTTCATATACTTCACGTGCAGGTACCAAGTGCCGTCTCCACCGGTTTTGATTAGGGTGTCGTCGCTTGCAAATGGCGTCCATGTGCCAGTTGGCGCATCTGTACTTTGCGTCCATTGATACTGCAGACCTGTTACGTTTCCTTCGACCGTAACTTTGGTTGATGCGCTCTTCACAGGTGTGCTGCTTCCGTTGGCGATGAAGCTGTGGGCATCGGCTTGGTCGACCACGTTCACCGTACGTGATACAGACGCTTCATTGCCAGCTGC
>NZ_JCAUAV010000010.1:0-213545 GCF_059692115.1 Paenibacillus sp. J31R30
GGCAGCATGCTAGCGCACAAAACTTGTGCGCAAGAGCGACATGCCGTGCATCGGCAGCATGCTAGCGCACAAAACTTGTGCGCAAGAGCGTTATGCCGTGCATCGGCAGCATGCTAGCGCACAAAACTTGTGCGCAAAAGCGTTGTGCCGTGCATCGGCAGCATGCTAGCGCACAAAACTTGTGCGCAAGAGCGACATGCCGTGCATCGGCAGCATGCTAGCGCACAAAACTTGTGCGCAAGAGCGTTATGCCGTGCATCGGCAGCAAGCTAGCGCACAAAACTTGTGCGCAAGAGCGTTGTGCCGTGCATCGGCAGCATGCTAGCGCACAAAACTTGTGCGCAAGAGCGTTATGCCGTGCATCGGCAGCATGCTAGCGCACAAAACTTGTGCGCTAGAGCAGTATCCTCGGCAGAGGCAGCCAATGTGTAGAACCACCGGGTACGAGAGGCATCATGCCTCTCGCAGCAGCACAGACGAGAATGCCGAGCCCGCGAGTCTGAGCCGTTTCTCAATGCAGCAAGCTGCCGGGATACAAAAGAACTGACTCCTTTTTGTTATCATGCGCTAGTGCATTTATTAGTGCTGAATAGTACTAGTTGTGACTAAAAAAATTACTTTAGCAAATGAGCTAAAGTAGTAAGCGTTTGCCTCAGCAAAGCCGGGTCTTGTTTCGCATGCTGTAGAAATAAAGCGCCTTCGATGGTTGAAACAATGAGCCCAGCGACAGCTTTTGTAGGAAGTGTAGGGGAAAACTCTTCTTTGCGCACACCTTCGAGGAGCAAGTCTTCGACTACATGCATTTGATCCTGAAAAAATAAGCCCACTTTCCGTCTGAGTTCGTCCGCCTCCTGCGGCATTTGCGTATACAGGGTGAGGAAGGGGCAGCCAGCTAAGAAGTTAGCTTCGGTGCCTGTCATGCTGTGAAGCAACAGGTCAAAACGCTCCTGAACATGTAAGTCTGAACGAGCTGCAATGTCTTGCATCATCTGCGTATAGCTCTGGATGAGTTGGTCGAGAATCGCGGTCAAGAGATCTTCCTTGCTTTTGAAATAATAGTAAATGTTCGTCTTCGACACCGTGCTTGTGAGCACGATTTCGTCCATGCTAGTGGCCAAATAACCTTTGGTCAGAAAGAGGTTCATAGCGGTCTGGAGTACAACATCTCGATTGGTTACTTTTTTTGTTTTCGTCATGAATAGTACTATAAAGTACTAAAAATAGAGTGTCAAATTATCCCTCGTCAGGTAGTTGGGGCGGGAAAAGGCTAATTTATCTACCAGTCCGAGCTGTAGTGATGTTTTCATCAATACAGAGTCACTCTGCGTGCAGGTGTATGGAAGGAAGTCTTAGGAGTAGGTACTATTGGAAAATAGTACTATTTAGAACGCTCGAAGCTCCCTATACTAAGTATCAAGAGCAAGTCATTCACAACGTTGCAGGGCAACGATAGGGGGATTTTAACATGATGAATCAGCGGAAACGGAATACAACAGCCTTCACTTTTATGGCGTGGGCATCTTTTATTGGAGCTTTCGTGGCAATGTTTATTGGGATATATACACTCGATGAATCGCTTAGCGTGAAAGGGTATTTTGCGGTGTGTGCGCTGTTTCTGACCATGTCGGCGTTCGTGCTGCAGAAGGTCATTCGAGACAATTTGGAGGATGGGTTCGAAGCCCGCAAACGGAATACATCGGCTTTTACATTCTTAGCGTGGAGCTCCTTCGCTTTAGCCTTGCTGGGCATGTTCATCGGCATTATCAATCTTGATCAGATTCTTTCCGTCAAAGGGTACTACGCAGTAACGGCTTTGTTCCTAACTATGTCCTCATTTGTTCTGCAAAAAACAGTTCGTGACAACAATGATGACGAATCGTTGAGCTCTGCACAACACGTACATGCGGCTTCCCATTCCAATGAAATCAAAGTGGAAGAGTAGTCTAGTTAACGCTGAAGCAGCCTATAGCTTATGACATATTGCCAACCTCCCTATCATCTAGTAATCTAGAAAATGGGAGGGATTTGGTATGATTAGGAAAATAAGTAAAGTAATCTCTTTGTTTTTGTTGATTAGCTGTCTCGGGTTTACCGTTCCTGCGCTGGCGGCAGAGCAAACTGTCACGAAGCCAGGCAGTATCACTTACGAGATGCTGGATATTAAGGTGCAGTATGCGGCCGAATTTACGGCTTATCCAGTAGCAATGGGAGGGAAGCCTACGGTTTCCATGTCTGTCTATGATGCTGTTTATAGCAACGCGGCCAAGCCGCTGCAAGTGCTGTATGGTGTGGTTAAACTGACGAATATGATGGGTTACTCTTTTACAGAGGAGTTCATCAGTGTTACGGATGGTGTGCATAGTGCTCGCGGTTTATCCAATGGTGGCAGCACGATTTACAATTTGAATAACCAAGTAAGAGGGCAGGAAACCGAGTTCGTGACAGGTAAAAAGCTAGCCGACAAAAGCGTCGTGAAGGACTACTCCGATGGCTGGAAAGCGATTAGACTGACGCGCAACTGGGATGATTACGGCAACCCGATGAATTTTGCGATCAGTTTCAAATGGGATTTGAAAGGATCAACGGATCCTTTTTTCCAAAGGCTAATCGAAACAGCCTATGTGATTGACCTCACCACACTTCGTCACAAGGGTGCGAATCAGGCGGTGCAGCGATGAGGGGATCCATTATCAAAAAGCTTGCTAGGACCATGGCTGGAGCCGTGCTTCTCTCGACTTTGCTTGCAGGGGGCGCTTGGGCTGCGGACGCTGGGATTAAGCACACAGCGGAAGCCGACACCTTGAACAAGCTGCAGCTGTTTCAAGGCACGGATCGCGGCTACGAGCTGGACCAGACGCTAACACGGGCGCAGGGCGCCACGATGCTGCTGCGTCTGTTCGGCTGGGAGACCGCCGCCGCGAATGCGCAAGGGCTGAGTTCGCCGTTCACGGACGTGCCGGCGACGCACTGGGCCGCGAAGTCCGTCGGCTTCGCGTTTAGTAAAGCGTTGGTGCACGGTGTCACCAACGATCAGTTTGCGCCGGATGCGAGCATTACCGGCGAGCAGTTCTTGGCGCTGACGCTGCGCGCGCTAGGCTATGCAGAGGCGGAGCCGCAGACGGCTAGCGAGCTTGCGGCGACAAGCGGACTGCTCGGCGCGAGCGACGCGCAGTTGATCGCGCAAGGCGCGGTGTTTCGCCGCGACGAGATGGTCGCGGTAGCGTATCGCGCCATCCAGACCAAGCTCAAGGGCAGCGCGCGCACGCTGCTGCAGAAGCTGGTCGAGGATGACAAGGCCGTGAGCGCCGAGGCTGCTGTGGCCAGCGGGCTTTATAAGAAGCCCGACAGCGACCCGATGGATCAGATCGAAGCGGCGATCCGCAATGCATTAAAATAGGAGCGTCTCACTTGTGACGCGATAAATTAAAAAGTCCCGCCCCAGCCAGAGGCTGAAGCGGGACTTTTGGTGTTAACTGATTAAGCGTTAAGCAAATATTGATTCACAGTTGCTTTGATCAATTCCAAACGGCCGGATTGGTTCACGATTGGTCCGTTATTTGCAAGTGCATAAGCTTCTAGTGATTTGAAGTCCGCTTTGCCAGACACGATGTCTGCGCCGATGCCGGACTTGAAGGAACCGTAGCGCGTGTCAAGGATGCCCTCGAATACTTTATCTTCGATCAATTTAGCTGCAACTTGCAAGCCGCGTGCGAATGCGTCCATACCAGCGATGTGTGCGTATACTACGTCGATTGGCTCGAAGGAAGTACGACGAACTTTCGCGTCGAAGTTCACGCCGCCACGGCCGATGCCGCCTTCGTTCAAAAGGATTTCGTACATCGCCATAGTCGTCGAGTACAGGTCAGTTGGGAACTCATCTGTATCCCAACCTAGCAACAAGTCGCCTTGGTTAGCATCGATGGAACCAAGAATGCCGTTAACGCGAGCTACACGAAGCTCGTGCTCGAACGTGTGACCTGCAAGCGTAGCATGGTTAGCTTCAAGGTTTAATTTGAAGTAAGGAAGCAGGTCGTATTTTTGCAAGAATGAAAGTGTTGTTGCTGCATCGAAATCGTATTGGTGCTTGGAAGGCTCTTTTGGTTTAGGCTCGATCAAGAATTGACCAGTGTAGCCGATTTCTTTGGCATAATCCACAGCCATGTGCAGGAAGCGAGCAAGGTTGTCGAGCTCAAGACCAAGATCCGTGTTCAAAAGCGTTTCGTAACCCTCACGGCCGCCCCAGAACACATAGTTTTCAGAGCCAAGCTCTTTCGCGTGATCCAAAGCTTTTTTCACTTGTGCTGCTGCGTATGCAAAAACTTCTGCATTGTTCGAAGTAGCAGCCCCGTGAACGAAGCGCGGGTTCGTGAACATGTTCGCTGTATTCCAAAGCAGCTTTTTGCCTGTGGAAGCCATTTTATCTTTGATCAAACCAACGATTTCATCGAGGTTTGCATTTGTTTCTTGCAGAGTGCTGCCTTCTGGCGCGATATCGCGATCGTGGAATGCGAAGTAGTCCACACCTAGAATGTTTAGAAGCTCGAAGCAAGCGTCAACGCGAGCTTTCGCCAGCTCTAAGCCGTCGTATTGGTCCCAAGCACGGATGTTAGTGCCAGCGCCGAATGGGTCAGAACCATTAGCAGAGAAGGAGTGCCAGTAAGCAACGGCGAAACGCATGTGGTCACGCATTGTTTTGCCTAGAATAACTTGATCTGGGTTATAAAATTTAAAAGAGAGTGGGTTCGTCGATGTCGGTCCCTCGTAATTAACTGGTTGAATGTTGTCAAAGTAGCTCATGAATTCAGCCTCCGTATAAATGAATGATAAATGCTTATGAAGTCATCATAGCATCATTCGAATAGTTTGTAAATTCATTAAACAAACTTAGTTGATGCGCGAAAAAGTCTTCTATGTTAGAATCATTTTCATAGCGAATGACTCGCAGCATTTGGAACGGTATGGAGGATAACCATGAAACAGACAGGCGACTTAAACCTCGTGAAAAAAATAAATAAAACAATCGTGTTGCATCACATTCGCACGGACTCACCGATCTCACGCGCTAGAATCGCAGAGATTACCGGACTGACGAAAGCGACGGTATCCAGTCTCGTGAATGAACTCATCGAGAGCTCCCTTGCCCAGGAGATCGGTGTAGGGGAATCGAGCGGCGGGCGTAAGCCAATGATGCTGCTGTTTAACGGTACGGCGGGATATGCGATTGGCGTTGATCTTGGCGTGCATGACATGTTGGCTGTGCTTACCGACTTGACGGGTAAAGTGATTCGCGAAAGACGCATCCAGCATCACAATGAGTCCGTGGAGCAGGTGACCCACTTACTGAAAACGACGATCCGTGAGCTGGTTGAAACAGCGCCAGAGAGCGTTTATGGCGTGATTGGTATCGGTCTTGGCGTGCCAGGCATCTGCGATGAAGAGGGGAATCTATTATTTGCCCCGAATCTAGGCTGGGAAAATGTGCCGTTGCAGGCGCAGCTGGAGGCTGAATTCGGACTCCCAGTTGTTATTGATAATGAAGCGAATGCTGGGGCAGTAGGCGAGAAGCAGTTCGGCGCAGGCAAAGACACTGCGAATCTCATCTATGTGTCCATCGGAATGGGGATCGGTGCGGGCATTATTATTAAAAACGAGCTGTATCGCGGGGCGACGGGTTTCGCTGGCGAGATCGGCCACATCTCGATTCAGCATGATGGTCCGAAGTGCCGCTGCGGCAGCTTAGGCTGCTGGGAGCTTTACGCATCGGAGCATGCGTTATTGGAGCAAGCGGGGAAAGAGTTTGGGCACGAAGTTGACTTAGAGACTCTATTAAGCAAAGCGGAGAGTGGCGACGCAGGGGTCATCAAGCTTTTTGAGCGGCTGGGCTACTACCTCGGTGTCGGCGTTGTGAACATCATTAACGGATATAATCCAGAGTTTATTATTCTTGGCGGACGGCTGGCTGGCGGCGAGAAGTGGCTCATGAAGCCTTTGCTGGAGCTGTTGGAAAAGCGTTCACTACCACATCCGCGTAAGCAGCTGAAGGTGGAGTTTTCAGAGCTTCGAGATCGGTCGACGGTGCTTGGGGCGGCGTCTTTTGCTGTGGCCAAGTTCTTTGCGTCGACAACAGTGTCGGTGGATCAGAGCTAATAAAGCGACATACGAGGTAGCAATGATATTACATGACATGTAAAGTTATTGACTGAATCTCTGTCTATTTTGTAAAATGGGAGAGGTCTGATTTAGAACGTGAATGGCCTCATGAATCCCTTATAGAAAAGGACGGGAACCAACGATGATTCTTCGTTCGCTTATCATTTGCTGTTATTTGATGGGAGCCTATTGGGCATCCTATCACTTTCCATCGATGAAGATGGTCTTTTACCCAACGCTGGGGGCATTTAGTTTTCTATTCATGCATCGCGTCGACAACATCAAGGAAATTCGCCGGATTATTATCGGAGCCATTATCGCGGTTACGATGGGAAGTCTTTTTTATACAATCAGCACGGGAGCTATTTCCTTCTTCCTGACAGCCCTCGTGACGATCACGTTAATCCAATTTTTCAAATGGAATGCGGCGCCGATCCTGGCAGTCTCGTTCATCCCTTATTTCGCACATCCTGTCTCCATGTGGGTACTGCCGATTGCGGTTTTTGTATCACTGACAGGGTTGCTGATCTCGATTTGGCTCATTGGCAAGGTCGAGCAGTTGAGTTGGTACGTGAGCTTATCGGGAAAAATAGCACAGATACGCCAGTTAGTTCGTGCACCTTTTGAACCGTTGAAAAAAGAGCTATAGCGTTGCCATCAGTGTAATAATGAAAAGCGATCAGCCCAAGGTGCTGTCGCTTTTTTTGCACATAAAAGGAGAAGCAAAGATGAAACTGCACAAGGGAGAAATCCTGTTCCGCCAAGGAGAGTCTGGCTCACTTTTCAAGCTGCATACAGGTCTTATGAAAATCGTTCGCTCGCATGAAGACGGAAATACGACGCTCGTCAATATCATTGTGCCTGGTGAGACGATACCGCATCATTCGCTGATTAGTCCGAGTGCCTATTATGCAACCGCGATTGCGCTGGTCACGAGTGAGGTTGAAGTGCTGCCTGCTGAGCCTTTGTATGAGGACTTAGAACGCAATCCGGAACATTTTCGCACGATTGCGCGACAGTTACAGGACAAGCTGCGCATGATGCAGCAGCGGATCGATCAACTGACGGAAATCACTCCAGCAGCGAAGCTGTTAAAAATGGAACAATGGTTTCAACAGTATATAGGAAACTTGAAGCTGACCGACGTGCTGACACAAGAGGAAATCGGCCAGTTCATAGGGCTTCGCCGAGAAACCGTGAATCGGCTGCTACGTGAAACAGGGAGGAAGAGCGAGTAAGCTCTTTCTCCCTGTTTTGTTAGGAAAGCGCGCCTGCGGGACCGAAGAATTCGTAACGACGATCCGCCTCCGCAACGCCCCACGCGATGAGCGATTGATTGACCGTTTTCATGAACGGCAAAGGTCCACAGAAGTAAAAGCTGCCATCCACCGTCGGTACAAGGCTTTGGATCCAAGCTAGATCGAGATAGCCCTCTTTGTGGTACGCCTGCTCACGGATATCAGCAACTGTCGGTTGAGCATAGCACCAAGCAATTGTGACTTGAGGGTGCTCCTTAGCCAGCTGTTCGACTTCTGTACGGAGCGCATGATGCCCCCCATTTTGAGCGGCATGGATAAAAGTAACCTTCCGATTCGGCTGCGTCGTGACAAGTGAATGCAGCATGCTCACCATCGGGGTGAGTCCTACACCGCCGCTAAGAAGTGTAATAGGTCGAGTATCCGCTGTATCTAGTGTAAAGTCGCCTGCTGGCGCGGATAGCCAGAGGACATCGCCTTCTTGAACCTGGTTGTGCAAATAGACGGAAACTTTGCCTGCAGGGACAGCTGGATTCGTGTCTTCGCGTTTAACCGAGATCCGGTAGAAAGGCTGACCCGATGCATGAGAAAGGCTGTATTGCCGAATATGCGTGTGGTCATCGCCTGGGACTTGAACGCGGACACTGACGTACTGTCCAGCTTCAAAATTAGCAATAGGCCCTTGATCCTGTGGCTTCAGGTAAAAGGATGTGATGACGTCGCTTTCTCGGTCTTTTCGAGCGATTACGAACGGTCTGAAATCCGACCATCCCCCAGGCTGCAAGGCGGAATTCGCATACATATCAGACTCAATGCCAATAAAGGCGCTGGCGATGACTCCGTAAGCTTCAGCCCAAGCCCCCAAAATCTCGTCCGTTGCGGCATCGCCAAGGATTTCTTTAATCGCGCCTAGCAAATGCTCCCCGACGATAGGATATTGCTCGGGTTTGACGCCAAGACTGCGATGCTTATGCGCGATTTGTTTCACTGCGGGCAGAATGGCTTCCAACCGATCAATATGCACGGCTGCTGCGTAGACGGCGTTGGCGAGAGCGGATTGCTGTCTGCCTTGCTTTTGATTGGCGTGATTAAAAAGATTCAACAGCTCCGGATGAGCCGTGAACAGTCTTTCGTAGAATCGTTTGGTTATCGCTACACCATGAACTTCGAGTACAGGCACAGTGGATTTAATGATACGGATGGTTTGTTCGCTTAGCATGTGGGATCATCTCATTTCCAATAGAATGACTTTATGCCTTTAGTATAACGAACAAGAGGAGGGTACCCCTGTGATTAGAATCACAGGGAATCGCAACAAAGTGTGTCTATGGGCAACGAAAGAGATAAGCGATATACTGGGTATAACATCCAAATGAGGGAGGCGGCCTATGCCCGACTGGTCGTATCATACGTTATTTAAACCGGTGCTTTTTCGCCTTAGCGGGCGGAGGGCTAGGGATCTCACTCTGCATGCGATAGGCGGGCTAAGCCGCATACCTGGCGGTACCTTTGTCATTCGCACGATGGGCCACATGGAAATGTCGCCGCATCTGGCGAGCGAGCTGGCAGGCGTGCCGATTGCCTGCCCAGTCGGCCTTAGCGGCGGGCTTGACCCGCACGGTACCGCACACAAGGCACTCGCCCAGTTCGGGCTCGTGTTCATCGAGCTCGGGCCCGTGACGGCCCGAATGGTGGAGAGCCATGCATCGATTACTCGCATGGCGGAAGAGGAAGCCATCGTCTACTCCGATGGCTATGAGAACGACGGCGCGGACGCGATCGCCGCGCGCCTGCGCAAGGGCACGGGGCATCGACTGCCGCACTTCGTGCGGCTGCGGCCGATGCCGGGGAGCTCGCCGCGCGAAGCGCTTGATGAGCAGCGGGAGCTGCTCTTCAAGTTAGCGCCGTACGCGGCGGGGTTCACCCTCGATGGCCTCGCCGAAGGCTGGCCATCGGCAACGGCTTTGGCGTACCTCGCGGAGGTACGCCAGCTGGTTGAAGCGGCAGCCCCGGGCAGGCCGGTGCTGTTGTATGTGCCGCAGCAGCTCCCAGCGGGGGAGCTGCGTGCGATCTTGGACACCGCGCGAAGCTTCAGCGGTGTCGTCCTCGGCGACGCGCAGCGGGAGCCGGGCACTCGCCGCGAGCGCGTCGGCGGCGGTGCTGCCTTGCTCAGCGCGCAGCTGAGCAAGGTTCGGCTGCTGCGCGAGACGCTGGGCGAGCGCAGCGCGATTGTGGCGGCTGGCGGCGTGCATCAGCCGGAAGACGCGCTCGCGCTGCTGGCAGCAGGAGCGACTAGCGTGATGCTGCACAGCGGGCTCGTTTATGCGGGGCCAGGGCTGCCGAAGCGCATTAATGAAGCGATCCTGTATGATCGCGTCACAGCACCTGTGACCTCCACGGAAGCTGTGGCTGAGCCGAACGAAGTCAGTGTTCACTCATACGAGCTGGCTTCCAATTCCAAAGCCGCTGTCGTTACGTCTTCCGCCCCGTCGACCACTCCTCAGCTAAGGGAGAGCCTTTCCTTTCTGCCTTCAGCGTCTTTCCTGCCAACCCCTTCCTTCTGGGCGAACTGGGGGTGGATGAGCCTGCTAGGATTAGGTATGATGATCGGCGGTGTGCTGGCATGGTTTATTGCAGCGACAACGGTGCTTTTGCCTTATGATGAAGACTTTTTGGGTAAATCACGCAGTGAAATTATCCATTTCAATACACATCTGCTTCATTTCATGTCTCATGATCGCATTACCTTAGCGGGTACGATGATCTCGATTGGTATTTTCTATTATCAGCTAGCTCATCACGGCTTACGATACGGGCTGCATTGGGCACGTACGGCAGTCATAACCTCGTGTGCCGTTGGTTTTAGTAGTTTCTTTCTCTATCTCGGCTACGGATATTTTGATCCGCTGCATGCGGCTGCAGCGATTATACTGCTCCCTATGCTGTTGCTTACGCTGCGTGGTTTGAAAGATCACCCGTCTCGTAAGCCGCCCGGCCTACGAAATGATCGGGTTTGGCTAAGGGCACAGTGGGGGCAATGCTGTTTTGTAGTACTTGGCTTCGGCTTGGGGATTGGAGGACTCACCATATCGATCGTCGGGATTACAGGCGTATTCGTCCCGAGTGATTTGGCGTATTTGGGTTTAACTACTTCACAGCTCTCTGCTTGGAGTGACACAATTATTCCGCTCGTTGCACATGATCGTGCGGGTTTTGGCGGTGCGCTGTTTTCACTGGCTGTGGCGATAACCGCTTCGGCGCTCTGGGGTATTAATCAGGGCGAAGGCTGGTTGTGGTGGACATTCCTCTGGGGTGGCATGCCAGGCTTCGTGGCGGGGCTACTCGTTCATGCGCATATTGGCTATACGGATTTTGTGCATTTGCTGCCTGTCTACATAGCTGTGCTGCTCTTTATAACTGGTCTATATCTAACGTATCCTTATTTAGTAGGTTCTACCCTTTCGAAAAAAGAAATGCCAACAGTTCAACTGAACCGTCGGCAGGAATAGATAGTAAAGAGGTCACCCTGATAGGGTGGCCTCGTGTTATTTTAGTAGATAACCTCTCGCCAGAAAAAGTGCCCCACGAACCCCGCTAAGTCGAAAAAATCGACTTACGCACCCCAAAAGTGCCCTTGAGATCCTCGCAAGTCGAAAAAATCGACTAACGCACCTCAAAAGTGCACCTACGGTCCTCGCAAGTCGAAAAAATCGACTAACGCACCTCAAAAGTGCCCTTACGGTCCTCGCAAGTCGAAAAAATCGACTAACGCACCTCAAAAGTGCACCTACGGTCCTCGCAAGTCGAAAAAATCGACTTACGCACCTCAAAAGTGCCCTTACGGTCCTCGCAAGTCGAAAAAATCGACTAACGCACCTCAAAAGTGCTCTTACGGTCCTCGTAAGTCGAAAAAACCGACTTACCCCAAAAGTGCCCTTGCGATCCTCGCAAGTCGAAAAAATCGACTTACGCACCTCAAAAGTGCCCTTACGGTCCCCGCAAGTCGAAAAAATCGACTAACGCACCTCAAAAGTGCCCTTACGGTCCTCGCAAGTCGAAAAAATCGACTAACGCACCTCAAAAGTGCCCTTACGGTCCTCGCAAGTCGAAAAAATCGACTAACGCACCTCAAAAAGTGCCCTTACGGTCCTCGCAAGTCGAAAAAATCGACTAACGCACCTCAAAAGTGCTCTTACGGTCCTCGCAAGTCGGAAAAATCGACTAACGCGCCATTAAAGTGTCCAACGGGTCACAGATCTGCCTGTCAGCTGCCCCTTCCTCAGAAGCTTTTCGCCAATTCCTGCGCTTTACTAATCGCATCAGCTTTAATTTGCTGCGCTTTATCAGGGAATTGGTTATGCCCCTCAACGAACAGACCTTGCGTTTCTGGAATACCGAAGAAAGCCATGATGATTGAGATATACCGATGACCCGATTCCATGCTAGCAGCAGGGCCTTCCGAATACACGCCGCCGCGCGCTTGGATATGCAGTGCTTTTTTGCCGGAGAGTAAGCCTACAGGACCTGCTTCGGTGTACTTAAACGTTTTGCCAGCTATGCAAAGAGCATCCAGATAAGCTTTCATCACAGGAGGAAACGAGAAATTCCACATTGGAGTAACGAAAACGTACTTGTCCGCGGCAATAAATTGCTCCGTAAGCTCATTAATTCGTCCTACCTTGGCGCTTTCATCGCTTGTTAAGGAGGAGAACTCCTGTCCGCTGCGCAGCTTGCCCCACCCGCTGAAAACATCCGCATCAATATGCGGCACTTGGACACGATACAAGTCAATAGGAATCACTTCGTCGTTCGGATTTGCTTCCCGAAATGCATCGATGAAAGCTTTACCCACAGCCATACTGTAAGAGGTTTGATGGTCATGAGGGTGAGCGGTAATATACAGAACAGTTGCCAAATGTGATCCATCCTTTCGGGTATGCTATCTAAGTAATCCTTTTCTAATGTTCATTAAAAGTACTTGAAATATGCTGGTAGGTAATGGTGAAAAAGTATCGGGTGTGAAGCATTGCAGGATAGCGACAAAGATTTGGTCATAGAACTACCTATTTACATTGAGCCTTAGCTGCTTTTGAGTTATGATGGGAGACGATGTTTTGAATTTCCTACGAGATTATTACCTAAATTAAGATAAAGTGAGATGACGAATGATGACGAAACCCAAAGATTTAAACTATAGCATGCCGGCAGAGTGGACAGAGCACGAGCGGACTTTCATTTCTTGGCCTGTACAAGCTTCGATGGTGTACCCAGAGGATCACGCGGTGGTGTCTCAGGGCTATGCGGATCTAGCAAAGGCAATTGCCGAATTTGAACCTGTTACCGTGATCGTTAACCCTTCGGATGCAGCGCAAGTGAAAGCGATGTTCACGGAGTCCAATGTGGATTTTCTGGAAATCCCGCATAATGACGCTTGGTTCCGCGATAACGGTCCGACGTTCGTATTGAACGAGCAGCAAGAAATCGCAGCAGTTAATTGGAAGTTCAACGCATGGGGCGGCAAATACGCGCCTTGGGATTTGGACGATAACGTAGCTCCACAAATCGCGGAGCACCATGGTGTGAAGCGTTTTGACGCTCCACTCGTTATGGAGGGCGGCTCCATCCACGTGGATGGGGAAGGTACCCTTTTGACTACGGAAGAATGTCTGCTTAACACGAATCGCAACCCGGATCTAAGCCGCGAAGAGATTGAAGCGCATGTCCGCAATTTCGTGAATGTGGAGAAAATCATCTGGCTGAACAAAGGGCTGGACGGCGACGAGACCGATGGTCACGTGGATAATATTGCTTGCTTCGCTGCTCCAGGCAAAATCATTCTGCAAGTCTGCAACGATCCTTCGGATGCCAACTATGCGATTACGCAGGAGAATTTGGAGATTCTCCGCAGCGCGACAGATGCAAAAGGACGCTCTTTTGAGATTATTCAAATCGAGCAACCGCCGCTTACATTCTTTGAAGAGCAGCGCTTGACGCTTAGCTATTTGAACTTTTATTTCGTGAACGGCGGCATTATCTTGCCGGTGTTCGGCGGGACGGCTGAAGAGACGGATCGCAAAGCGATTGAGGTGCTTCAAGCAGCGTTCCCAGAGCGTAGAATTCGCACAATTAACGGCATGTCCATTATTAAAGAAGGCGGCAATGTTCACTGCACGACGCAGCAAATGCCAGCCAGCAAGAAAGGGTGATTCCATTGAGAAAAGTGACAGTGGCAGCCACGCAAATGAGCTGTTCTGACAATATAGAAGCAAACATTGCCAAAGCGGAGAAATTGGTTCGTGAAGCCGCGGCGAAGGGTGCGCAAATTATTTTGATTCAAGAGCTTTTTGAGACGCCGTATTTCTGTCAAAAAGAAAAATCCGATTACTACCGCTTCGCAACGGAGTTGGAGACGAACAAAGCGATTAATCACTTCCGTGAAATCGCGAAAGAGCTTGCAGTCGTTCTGCCGATCTCCTTTTATGAGAAAAAGAACTATGCTCGCTACAACTCGCTTGCTGTCATTGATGCCGATGGTTCTGTGCTCGGCACATACCGCAAAAGCCACATCCCTGACGGTCCAGGGTATGAGGAGAAGTTCTATTTTAACCCAGGAGATACCGGCTTCAAGGTGTGGAAAACACGCTACGCCAAAATCGGCGTCGGCGTGTGCTGGGATCAGTGGTACCCGGAAGCTGCTCGCGTAATGGCGCTGATGGGGGCGGAGCTGTTGTTCTACCCGACGGCTATCGGTTCCGAGCCGCAGGATGGCTCTATTGATTCGAAGGATCACTGGCAAATGTGCATGCGCGGTCACGCGGCGTGCAACTTGATGCCAGTAATCGCATCGAATCGGATCGGCAAGGAAGAAGATGAGGATTCCAGCATCAACTTCTATGGTTCGTCTTTCATTGCAGGCCCGCAGGGCAATCTGGTGGAGGAAGCTGGGCGTGACGAGGAAACGGTTCTCGTTGCCGAGTTTGACTTGGATCAGCTGGAGATTCAGCGTATCGAGTGGGGGATTTTCCGCGATCGTCGTCCGGATCTTTACAAGAAAATCGCTACGTATGACGGTGAGCAGGTGTTTTAAACGTGTGGCTGATTCCCTTACTTAAAGGCCTTTTATTAGGTTTCTCCATCGCGGCACCTGTGGGTCCCATAGGAATCCTATGCATGCGCAGAACCCTGACGCTAGGCCGCTTGCATGGCTTTCTTTCTGGGCTGGGTGCAGCCACTGCGGATGCGATTTATGGTTTTATCGCTGGTTTCGGCTTGACGCTGATTACCAGCTTTCTTTTGGATCAAAAGGTGATCCTCCAGCTGGTCGGCGGTCTGTTCCTCGTCTATTTGGGCGTGCAAACCTTTCGCTCTAAGCCTGCGGCTGAAGCTGTGAAAGCAACAGGGGACACGCTGATCAAATCGTATGCGTCGACCCTGCTGCTCACGATTACGAATCCGATGACGATCATGTCGTTCGTCGGTGCCTTCGCGGGGCTTGGGTTAGGTGATAGCGCTGATGCCGGCTTCACGCCTGCAATCGCCTTGGTGATCGGTGTATTCACGGGCTCAGCGTTATGGTGGATGCTGCTGAGTTTGTTGGTTGGACTATTGCGTGAGCGGCTCAAAGGAGCGGCATTCCTATGGATCAACCGCATCTCGGGTGCGATGTTAACGGTGTTTGGTTTGTTTGCAGTATTGGGGCTACTCTTCCGGGAGTAGCCTTTTTTGTTATGTTATGGAATATGACATAGTCCCTTATTTTTTTATTTGCAGATGTCGATAAATGTAGGGTAGCCCTCGAAACTTGTCGAATATAATCACTCATAGATGGCTGCTAGACGAGAAAAAGAACCTTCTTGAATTCAAAGGCAATAGAACGATGCACGTCATTTAGCGGCTAGAATTCGAAAAAAAGGAAGAAAAAAAGGGGGTCTTTTCATGATTAAAAATTGGTCATTAAAAACGAAGCTTCTATCTGGTATGCTCTTAGTTATTTTATTATTTACGATTGGGGCAGCGAACAATTACTTGAAACTAACTCAAGTCCAAAGTTCATTGAATCAGGAAACGGAGCGCAATACGGAGGTAAAGGCGGCTTACGAGCTTAAGAATTACGTAGGCATCCTGTACAGTAATCAAGCCGATGTCATTATTAATCAAAGTGATGAAGCAGCGAAAGAGTACAAGGAAAACGAAGTGAAATTCAAACAATTCATTGAGCTCATTGCCCAGAAATCGGACAGCCCGAAGGAAGTAGAGTTGGCCGCAAGTTTGCGAACCGCCAGCGAGGGGTTTATTAAATCGTTTGATGTGGTCATGGATATTTATAATAAAAGCAGTAAACTAACAGCTGCGCAGCTTCGCGAAGAAAATAAGAAGGCCGATGATCAGACGGACGAATTCAAACAAACCATCTATACCGTGGCAGATCAATATATCAACAACTTCAATCAAGAATCTAAGGAATCTAGAGATTATTTAACTGAGCAAATTCAGTCAGTCAATACTACACTCGTTATTTCTTGTATTATTGATATTTTGCTTGGCATAGGTATAGCATTACTGCTTAGCAGAATCATTATTGGACCAATCAATGCGTTGATGAATGTAGCACAAAGTATTGCCGAGGGAGACTTAACACGTACGATCAAGAGTCGTAGTAAGGATGAAATTGGGAAATTAACCGATAGCTTTAGTCGAATGATTTTTAATTTGCAAGAGCTGATTCGAGAGGTGAATGCAAGTTCACATGATGTGGCAGCTTCTTCGAAGCAGCTTTCGACAAGCGCAGAGGAAACCTCTGCGGCTTCGAACGAAATCGCGACTTCTATCCAGGCAGTAGCGCGAGGGGCTGAGGCTCAGGGCTTAGCTTCAAACGAAAGCGCAAGAGCCATGGAGGAGATGTCCGTAGGCATACAACGGATTGCTGAAACGTCTTCTACCGTCTCGGAAGTTTCTAATGATGCCTCGGAGAAAGCAAGGCATGGAAATGTATCTTTACAGCAAGTAATTCGTCAAATGGAATCCATACGGACCACAGTCGATCGAACAGCCTCCATGGTGCAGAAGCTCGACAAGCAATCCATAGAAATCGGAAGCATTGTAAGTGTGATCTCCAATATCGCCACCCAGACGAATCTGCTCGCGCTTAATGCAGCTATTGAAGCGGCTCGTGCCGGAGAACACGGTCGCGGCTTTGCCGTCGTTGCCGGAGAAGTACGCAAGCTTGCCGAACAATCAGGCAGCTCTGCCAATCAGATTATCGGGCTGATTGAGCAAATTCAGCAGGGGACGCAGCTAGCTGTCGATGCGATGAACGAGGGAACTAGAGAGGTTCATACAGGGATTGTCGTCGTGCATGAGGCAGGTGAGGCCTTTCAATTGATCCTGCAGGCGATCGATCAGGTGGCCGATCAGATTCGTGATGTTTCTGCAGTGGCTGAAGAGATGTCCGCTGGATCCGAGCAGGTGACGGCTTCGGTGATCGAATCAGCTAACATTGCACAGCAATCCTCCTTCGCTGCTCAGAATGTAGCGGGGAGTGCTGAGCAGCAGCTTGCAGCGCTGCAAGAAGTCGCTGCGTTCGCGAACGACTTGAACAGTATGTCACTAAGGCTGCAGCAAGCCGTCGGTAAGTTCAAGCTATAAAAAGTTTCTATGGATCAACCGCATCTCGGGTGCGATGTTTACGGTATTTGGTTTATTGGCAGTGATAGGGCTACTCTTTCGGGAGTAGCTTTTTTTGCGCTTAGGCTTTGAGCTGCATGCTGTGTAGGGCTTGCCAATTCACTGGCGATGGAGGCAGTACGGTACGAGATGCAGAATGAGCCATAGCTGCACGTATATGATATATTGGGATAAAATGGGAAGATTTTTATGTACAAATAGATGGAAATCATCCAGTTAATAGGGGGAGGAAATATGAGCAAATTTAACTTTATCGCCGCAGATCAGTCGCTGCCGAAAGTCGATCTTACAGGACTTTTACGCATGAAGGTAAAAGATATCAAAAAGATGGATCCGCTCCCTACGGGAGCGCTGCCTTGGGATGAAGTAGATGATGAGCTGGATGTATGGTATGCAGGCGCGGAAGCGGATACGGAAGGGCTGCAAATTGCCGCATGCACAAGCCCGCCATACGAACTAGATGCCTATATAAGCAAGCCTTGCGTCTATTGGATCGGTGGGAGTTGGGATGCGGCATGTAAGAGGCAGCTTTTAGACTATCTGAATAACCTGCACTCGATTGCGAACCCGATTGAACTGTGGTCGATTTGGTTTGGCGAGGGCATTCAAGAAATCGAAACGCTTGAGGTGGAGTTGGAGAAGTTGACAACAGAGGATTTGTCATGGTTTCAAGGCGGGAATAGATGTATCGTGCTCAAATGAATCGAAAAGGGAGATGACTATGCGTAATGAACAAGAAATGATAGCCCTTATTCTAGATACAGCTCGACATGACGAGCGCATCCGCGCGGTTATGATGAATGGGTCGCGTACGAATCCGAATGTGCCACGGGATGATTTTCAGGATTACGATATCGTCTATTTCGTACAGGAAACCGGTTCTTTCCGTTCAGATCCGGGTTGGATCGATCGGTTCGGAGAGCGGCTCATCATGCAGATGCCGGATGATAACGAATTGTATCCGACGGAGCCTACAGAGCGCATTGTGTATCTCATGCAATTCCAAGATGGGAATCGGATTGATCTCACATTAATCCCTTTGGCGCAACGCCAGCAGTTGATGAAGCCTGATAGCTTAAGTGTATTGCTTCTAGATAAGGACGGGGCAATAGGTCGGCTTCCTGTCTCTAGCGACAGAGACTACCATATTCGCAGACCTACGGAGAAACTTTTTCAAGGGGCATGCAATGAATTCTGGTGGATCTGCTTGAATATGGCGAAGGGACTTTGGCGCGAAGAGTTGACCTATGTCATGTTTATGTACGAGCAAATCAACCGAAATGTCCTGATTCAGATGATCGAGTGGAAGATAGCGATGCGTTCGGACTTCACAATGAGTGCTGGCAAATGCGGTAAGTACATGCCAAACCACCTGACTGCTGGGGAGTGGCAGGCGTTCGAAGCAACTTATACGGATGCCGATTACATTAACATTTGGAATTCGCTCTTTAAGATGTGTGACCTGTTCAGTGAAACCGCGCAAGAGGTTGCTGAGTATCTGAACTTCGAATACGTTCACTCGGAAGAACGGAATGTTCGTGGTTATTTGCATGAAGTGCGAAGTCGACGTAAGAAATGAGTATCATTGTAGAGAGTGTTTACTCTATAGAGTAACGATTTTTATTTATACAGTAATTAATATTGCATTTGGAAGTAATTTATATTACTCTTAGAAGTAAGGAGGTTGAATCTATTGGATGATATTCGATTGAATGTACCTTTCCTTCGCGGGCGCGTTCCTAATTTGACGAGCGCTGCTCGGGCGGTTGGGTTACGTTCTGCGACAGTTTCAAATCTATGTACGGGTAAAATACCAATTGGCCGCGCAGAGGTACGAACCCTTGTCGCATTGGCATCTTTGGCAAATTGCAGCTTGGATGAACTTATTCTAGTTGGGGAGAGATTCGAAATGATCGAAACCGGCATTAAGACCTTAGATCTGTTCGCACCATTAGCCAAAGGAGGCACAACAGGGCTAGTCGCCCGTCCGAAAATGGGGCAATTAGTTATTCTCGCCGAGCTCTTGCATGTATTGAAGAAGCAAGGTTATGCGACTATTCTTCTTAAGCCTGAAGGGGAGCATCCCGAAATTGAAGACGTGACAGGTGATGTGGGAGTCATTTGCAGCAGCGTAGAAGAGGCCTTCCAGAAGATTAGCAAAATCGGTGCTGCTCAGGATGTTATTCTTGCCGCGGACCGTTCGCATGTGCTCAGCAATGAGCTCTATCAGCTGCAGGACCGACTTCAGGAAGCAGGTGTACAGTCCCTGACTACGTTGCTGGTTGATCTGAAAGGTGAAGCGGTCGATGAGGATTTGCCTTACGGGCCGCTCGAGACGCTGTGGCAATTTGATGCGGACTTAGCAGCCCGGCACATTTACCCGGCAGTAAATCCAGTGCAGTCCACCTCCGAAATTATCGAGGGGTCCTACACAGATGCACTTCACCTATCCGTCGCACAAAAGGCGAAGAAGCTGCTGCGCCGTTATAAGGAATTGCGCTTTCTAGTACACGTTCATGGCTTGGAGGGGCTACCTGCTGCTGAAGTACAAACCTTTGGGCGCGGGGAGCGCCTGGAGGCCTATCTCACACAGCCTTTGTATGTGGCTGAAGCGATGACAGGCGCAGCTGGTGTGACTGTTTCTTTGCAGGAAACGCTGCAAGATGTGCAGCGAATTCTGGATGGAAATGAGGATCAAACCGATACGAAAGAACTGATGTATATGGGTCGCTTAACTTAGTATTAAGCGCGAGTAACCGAAGGCCTGCAGCGATGTTACTGCGGGTCTTTTTTGCAAGTCGCATAGGTGTGATTTATTTAGTAGGGGAAAAAGGAAATATCTAGATTATCGCCGAATTGACATACATACAAGTTAGAGGAGGCTCCCTACATGATCAATGATGCATTTACAGCAGCACGCACGGGCGACGCAAATCGAGTAAAGGAGCTGCTGGACACGGATCTTTCGCTTGTTAATGCGGAGAACAGTGACGGACTAACCCTTTTGGGATTCGCGGCTCATTTCGGTAAGGGAGAAGTGATTAAGCTGCTTTTGGAAAATGGCGCTGATGTAAATGCCTTATCGCACTCTCGAGTCAGTTATATCCCTTCGAATACGGCGCTACACGCAGCAATCGCTGGCGAGCGGAGCCTAGAGGTCATTCAACTGCTGCTCGCTCACCGGGCGAAGCCGACGATTATGGATAGCAATGGGCATACGAGTTTGCATGTGGCTGCTTTCCATAAGGATAGTACACCAATTATTGGGCTATTGCTGGAGCATGGTGCGGACGTAAATGCGAAGTCGGAGGACGGCGTTTATGCGATTGATCTGGCCAAAGAGCAAGGACATACTTCGGTGATTGCCATGCTGAGAGAGCATGGAGCCATTGGATAGTGGAGAGCGCCTAACGAAGCTAGGTGATCTAAAGGACATTCAGCTAAGCAGTTAGCAAATCAGAGAATGTCCTTTTTGGCTTGTAGTTTTTTATTTGCAGCGACTAAACGGTATAGACTAATGCCCAGCAAGCCAAGGACTGGCACATAGAGGATCAGCAAGGGATAAAAGATCGTATTGTTTATGTTTATCATGAAAATAGGGATTTGTGCGGCAGTAACCGCCGTAAATACGCCGATGAGCCGTTTATTCCGCTCGATCATGGAGTCAATGTCCGTGAAAATTTCCGGCTTTGTATGTTGATACGTTTGTCTCCAGATATACCAGCCTGCGCCGCTGTAAATTTTATCCCAACCTGTATCTTCGAAAATACCTGCATAATTAGCATCGACCTTCGTTTGGTAATCTACGCAATAGCTCATTTTGCGGGGAGCGCCTTTCTCAAAGTGGAATCGCAGGCCATTCCAATTCACACGAAGCAAATGCCAACCTTGTGCCTCCATATCCTCCAACCATGCCGTAATCGTCTCCGATTGTGAACTGTCCCACCATTTAAATACTTTTTTGGTCTCATTCATATAAAGATCCCTCTACTTTCTTCGCGTTTTCGTATAACTCTGTGATTCTGGCGATCTCCAGCTTGAGCAGTTCTTTGCCTGACGGGGTAATGCGATACAGCTTACGGCGCTCTTCTTCAGCTACAGCCTGAATCAAACGATCCTTCTCCATGCGAGATAAGCTGCCATAAATGGTTCCAGGACCTAGGTGGATCCGACCTTGCGTCAGTTCCTCAACAAACTGAATAATGCCATATCCGTGCCGAACTTCCGTTAGGGAAAGCAAGATGTAATAGGCCGTTTCGGACATCGGTAAATATTGACGATAGAGCTTTTCGCTATCCATAAAATCTCCTTTGGTTTATATCAGTGTGTGTTGTATCATGTCTCGTTGTATCACGTCGTGATATATCATGAGATGAGTATATCACCGCGTGATATAGAGCGCAATAGGCTCTGCAAAAATAGTGGATACACGAACGAAAGTGCAAATTGCACTTCCAGGCTCTAAGTACTTGTTAAAAGTTCTTTTGTGTTACTATTTGGACATAAGGCGTTCATTTGGAAGTAGAAGGAGCAAATTCACGATGAGGAAAATTGTAGCTGGACTATTTATGTCACTGGATGGGGTCATTGACTCGGCAGAGAACTCGCCTAAGAAGTGGGGCAATGCAGAAATCATGGAGCGAATCGCGGAGGGTGTGGCGAAAGCGGATGCGGTACTCTTGGGGCCGCAGACGTATCAGTTTTTGGCGCAATTCTGGCAGCATCAGAGCAATGAGGTGCCGATGGCGAAATTCTTGAACAATACACCGAAATACGTGGTTTCAAAAACGCTGGATACGTTAGCGTGGCAACCAGCGACACTGCTTAGAGGCGATTTCGTAGAGGAAATTACGAAGCTCAAAAAGCAGCCAGGCCTGAACATTCAAGTTCCAGGCAGCCCTACGCTTGTGCGATCGTTGCTGCGAGAAGGGCTGCTGGATGAGCTTAACCTCAACATTTGTCCGGTTGTAGCTGGGTCTGGCGTGCGTCTTTTCGATGGGATCGAGGATGTGGTGAATCTCAAGATGATCGACTCCAAAGGTTACAGTAACGGCGTTATGGCCGTAACCTACCGGATCGTGAGAGCTGGCGAATAGCAGCTTGGTCATTACTTAAACGGCTCTGCGAATTGCGCTTCCTGTGGCCGTTGTTCGTTGCTCTTTTAGCATAAACATAATATTCATTAGACCAAATACCAAGAAACAGACCCAAGGCAGGCCCTGCCAGCCAAGGTAGTTGCCCAGATCATACAAATAGCCGCCGCCTACGTTTCCGATGATGGCTCCGATGGAGAGAGCAAAGCTGTTGAAACCAAAATAGCTGGCAATTTGCTCATCCCCGGCATAGTCGGAAACCATGGTATTCATCATGGGCTGTAGAAAAACTTGTCCAATCATGAAGGCGATAACCCCCGCATAGATTCCCCACATGGAACCCATCATGCCCAATGTAAATAAGCCCCCAGCAAGCAGTAAGGTACCCAGCGACATCACGCCAAAAGGCTGCAGCTTATTGTTGCCTAATTTGGACAGTGGAACCTGCAGAAGGACCATGACAATGGCGCCACTGCTGTAAATAAGACCGATATTCGCATCGCTAGCAAGCTGATGGACACGGAACGGAACCGCAATATATAACTGAGTGACAAGGGACCATGAGATCATCGTGAAGATCATAAAACGTCGAAAAGGACGATTGCTCAGCACGGTTTTCATTTGTGATAAGATGCCCGTATAGGCCTTGCGAGATTGCTCACTCTGGATCGTCGGCAAGAAGAAGAGACTGAAGAAAAAGGAAAATGCGAATATCAGCGTAGCGGCCAAACTGACGTATTTGAAATGAAAGCCCATGAGTAAGGCACCTAAGACGGGACCTACAACGAATCCCATATTGCTTAACATTTCTCGAATGGAGTAAATGGTAATACGGTTACTCGAAGTGGATAGTGCCGCATAATAGGCATAGCTTGCTGGGTTGAAAAGAGATCCGCCTAAGCCGGAGAAGAAACAAGCAATGATAAAGCCAGGGATGCTGTCGACAAAGCCAAACATGCCAAATCCAAAGGTACGGATCAACAAACCGATGAGAATCGTACGCTTATATCCAAGCTTGTCGGCCAACGTACCGCAAAGAACGGAAAGCCCTTGCTGGCTGAAGCTGCGAATCGCTGAAATGATCCCAACCATGCTGACTGTCAGGAGAATGTCGTTTAATAGATAAGAGGCAAGCAGAGGGATCATCATATAAAATCCGACGGCCATACTGAACGTATTCATGAACATGACCCAGAAGGGCAGCCGAATGGAAGTAAGTTTTTTCAAGATGGATCGCATAAGTAAGCCCTCGTTTCTTACAGCAAGATGTTAATTTCAACACCATACAGGATAAGCGTGTATTTGTATAGGGGATTCTTTGGATGGACTTGGGTAAAAGTTAGTTGAGGCTATTTGGATCTGTGTCACGTTCTTGGTAAGAATAACTATACGATAGAAAAGCCAGGCGGAATAGCGGATTGGCGGCTTTCCGTTCGTTCGATAAGCCGGTCATGGGATCTCCTTCGCCGTCCAGGGTTTCTCACGATTGTTGCCAGATGCGATTAACTATAATTAAATAGAGCATAACAATCAGAGGTAAACGGAAACCGAGACTTCATGCATGAGATAGGTGTAAAATAGTGGGTATATATATGGTAAATGCTGATGAATGGAGTGGTCGCGAAATGAATTCTTCCAAATATGAAAAATACTTCTCTATTGATGGCTTCTGGTCCAAATTGAAAAAAGGAGCCAAAAAAGCTGGCAGTAAAGTGATTTATACTGGCTTGCTGCTTTTTTACGCTTTGGATAGTCCGAAAACGCCGCTCCGCGCGAAGGTTCAAATCTATGGTGCGCTGGGATATCTCATCCTGCCGCTGGATCTCATGCCCGATCTGCTGCCCGTTGTGGGTTATGTGGATGATTTAAGTGCGCTAGCTTTTGCCTTGGCGGCAGTCTCGAAAAGCATTGATGATGAGGTCAGGCGTAAAGCCAAGAACAAGCTGAGGGATTTCCTTGGCGATGATGCGGTTAGCAGCAAGGATATCATCGATATTGATGGTCATGTGGTGGAGGAGCAGAGGAAAGCGAAGGACGAGGAGAAATAGCCGGTAGCGATTCGGGCTACCGAAGGGAACGTGAGGGCGCTATTTGAAGCAAAACACCAATTTGGTGGGGGAAAGGGAACGAGGAGACGCTATTTGTTCATTGGAGATGAAATAGCGGAACCACGTTCCCTTTCAAGCCAGCTGTTGGACCCAAAGTGTGAAGAAGATACAAAAAGACACCCAGCAGGGTGCCTTTTTGTTATGTTGATGCGTAGATGTGGCGCAGCGACACAGGCATGATAGATTTAAACCTTTAACATCCAGCCAAACGTGTCCGGCAGCTTGCCGCTTTGAATACCGGTGATCGTTGTGTACAGTCGCTCCACGAGCTCACCGATCTCCCCATGGTTCACGACCATTGGCGTTCCGTTCCACAGTAAGCTGCCGATAGGCGATACGACCGCAGCGGTGCCGGTACCGAATGCTTCTTCCAGCGTCCCATTCGCATGGGCCTGGACGATGTCATCGATCGATATTTTACGCTCGGATACCGGAATACCCCATGCCTTGAGCAGGTGGATAATGCTTCCACGCGTGATCCCTTCTAGAATGCTGCCGCTAAGGCTTGGCGTGACGACTTCTCCGTTAATTTTGAAAAAGACGTTCATACTGCCGACTTCTTCCAAATACTTCTTCTCGATGGCGTCGAGCCATAGTACTTGCGCACAGTTATGCTCTTTGGCCAGCATTTGTGCCTTCAAGCTGGCTGCGTAATTGCCGGCTACTTTGGCATTGCCTGTCCCGCCTTGCACGGATCGCGCATAATAGCTTTCCACAAGGATGTTAATCGGCTGCAGCCCTTCCTCATAGTAAGCATCCACTGGCGACATAATGATAATAAAGGAATAAGTAAAGGATGGGCGGACACCTAGCACGCCTTCCGTTGCAATGATGAACGGACGGATGTACAAAGAAGAACCCTTCTTCTTCGGTACCCATGCGGCATCGATGCGAACTAGCTCTTGAATAGCACGAACAACGAATTCTTCATCCAATTGCGGGATGCTGAGCCGTTCACTAGAGCGATTTAAACGCTTGGCATTTTGATCCGGACGAAATAAAACAACTTCATCGCTCTCGGTGCGGAAAGCCTTCATTCCCTCGAAAACCGCTTGCCCATAATGGAAAACCATCGCCGCGGGATCATGAGAAATCGGACCATACGGAATGATGCGAGGATCGTGCCAACCTGTGCCTTCTTCATAATCCATCATAAACATATGCGCTGTAAAATGCTTTCCAAATCCTAGATTCTCATCTAAATTAGGCATGGGTTTGCCGCTTTGATTTTGTTCTATGCGAATGCTTCCGTACATACGTTGTGCCACCTTTCAGTTGGAGGGTTCTCACAATCTTTTACCCTTAACTATAGAAAATTCGCAATCATTGATCAATTGCGATTTATCAATTACTATCATAGTTAATAACTATGATCGGGGGACGCTAGGTGGATTATCGGTTGTTGGTCTATTTTTTGGCAGTGTGTGAGGAACTGCACTTCACCAAAGCTGCAGAGAAGCTGGGCATTAGCCAGCCTACGCTCAGTCAGCAGATCCGATTGTTGGAGGATCGGGTGGGATCTCCGCTTTTTCAGCGCATGGGTAAAAAAGTGTACGTGACCGAAGCGGGTGAGATTCTGCGCAAGCATAGTCGCAACATTTTTCACGAGCTGGAGCAAGCCAAGATGGCGATGAATGAGCTGCAAGGGATGCAGCGCGGGCGATTAAGGATCGGCTGCTCGGGGAATCATTTGCTGACGGCGACGATCATGACGTTTCATGCCAAATATCCGAATATTGAGCTTTCCGTCATGGAGCTGGCTACCGAAGAGACCAAAGAAAAGCTGCTGAGCAATGAGTTGGATGTTGGCGTGGTTTTTTTGCCGGAGGAGGACGAGCAGCTGCGGTGTATCCCACTGTACCAAGAGAAGCTTCAGCTTGTGATATCGGCTCAGCATGCGTTTGCCCAAGATCAGGTGAAGGAGATTCGGTTGGCGGAGCTGACAGAGATTCCGATTGCGATGCTGCAGCAGAAGTTCTACGTTCGGCAATTGATGGACGATTGCTGCGCGCAGAGGGGTCTTGCTTGGAAGCCGATTGTGGAGCTGTCTACGCTCGAATCTCTGCTGCAGATGGCCAAAAATCATGTATGCGGGGCGATTCTGCCTCAATCCTATGTGGAGGGCATGGGTTCTCAGATGCGTGAGCAGAAGCTTTGCGCGATCCCGATTATCGATCCTGTTCCACAGAAGGAAGTGGGCATTGTGTATCGGAAGGATATGTTTTTGTGCAAAACGATGGATACATTCGTGAAGCAGGTTATTCAGGAATTTGCTTAGCGTTAAGGGAAGAGCGAGGGTATGGAGCATATGAGTATGGAACAAGGCATAGAGCAAGAGAGTAAGGAGCAAAGCATAGAGCAGCAAGAGAGTAAGGAACAAAACATAGAGCGAAAGAGTAAGGAACATATCTATGTATTTGCCTGTCATGAGGATGAGCAGGCCTTATGTCAGTTAGAGCTGCGCACGCTGCTAGGCGCAGAAGCTGTTATTGGTGCGCGCTACGCAGTCAGCGCGCGTAGGGTGGAGCCGAGCCGCAGCCCGTTTCTAAAGCTGCGGATGGATGTTGCCCTCGAGGCCGACAGCCTGCTGGCGCTGGCCACGCAGATGAGCACGTTGACCGTGCGCGGGGCAACGTTCAAGGTTGTGTTCGCGGAGACGGACACAGCGGTCAGCTATGACCGCCAGCGGAGCGTCGAGCGCGAACTAGGTCTTCAGCTGCGCGGCAAGGCCGAGATGCGCAGGCCGGAGCAGTATTTCGCCGTGACGGAGCTGGGAGGCCGGTGGTTGTTCGGCGAGGGCAGCTACGGCGAAGCCGTGTGGCTTCAGCATCAGCAGAAGCCACAGAATTACTCCACCGCCCTGGGTACGCGCCTCGCGCGGGCGGTGGTGAACATCGCCGTGCCCGAGGTGGCGGGCACGCGGGTCATTGACCCGTGCTGCGGCATCGGCACGGTGCTGGTGGAGGCGATGTCGATGGGCATCGACATTGTGGGCTGCGATATCAACCCGCTGGCCGTGCGCGGCGCGCGGGTGAATCTGGACCACTTCGGCATGCCGGACGTGGTCCAGATCGCAGACATGCGGACGCTCGTTCCGCATCCTGCCGGTTCAAGGCCCAGCTACGATGCGCTGATCCTGGACATGCCTTACAATCTTTGCTCCGTGCTTCCGGAGGAAGAGAAGCTGGAGATGCTGCAGGCTGCCCGCCAGTTAGCACGGCGCGCGGTGATTGTCACAACAGAGCAGATCGACACGCTTTTGATCAAAGCGGGCTTCCACATTGATTCACGCTGCACCGTGAACAAGGGCAATTTCAGCCGACAGATTATCGTCTGCGTGTAGCCAGCACTAATACATCATTTTGCCCAGCGGGCCGTCATCTGCAATGATGTCTTGAAGGAGATACGCCGAAATCGGGAAGTAGAGGAATCCATACACATAAGCCGCTAACTCGTAGACTTGGAAATAAACAACAAGCGATTTATCCGCGATATAGAAGTCTTGATCAGGGCGAATGCCTTTAAACTCAACCAACAAAGGAATCTCACGGCGCTTGATCTCGGCGGCAACAATTTCACTAATTTTAGCAACATAATCGCTGCCTGGCTTAAATAACTCGTTCAGCGTATAGCTTTTTCCAGTTTCCGTGCTGAAGGTCAACGAATTTTGAATCGTGAGTCCATGAGCTCCGCCCGAAAAAGCATAGTTCATCAAAGATAGACTTAGTACGCGGCGCTCATTGGTCTTGATCTCATAATAAGCAGTTATTTCAGTCATGGGGTTCGTGAGATAGCCCTGATCGTGCAGCTGTTTGTTCACCGCATTGACGATCGTCGTGTTAATCTGATGCTGTACCGTTTCAGGAGTCAAGTGAATGACGGAGGGGTACATCAGATCTAATTTGTTATGAAGCACCTTATACGTTTGTATGCTGACGGGCTGGTGTTCCAATTCTAAGTCGTTCAAGTTTCATCATCCCAACGTTTTTGCTACACCATATTCAAAAACTGGGCGTTTGGTTCAATGCATGGCATGGAATTCATTCTATAAGCAAAGATAAAGAGCTTTCCCTACATCGCAATTGGCGTGAGGGAAAGCTCTTTATTTTGCAAGTTGGCAGGTACGTCTACCTGCTACAACTCGGTTAGGGTGCGCAACTGAAGCGAATTATTCCTGTGAGGTGTTTTCCTCATCATTAGTATTGGATGTTGAACTTTGCAGCGCAGCAGACAATTCCTCTACTTGTTGCTGAGATTGGCTGTCTTCAGCATTCGCCTGAGCAGCATTAATAGCGTGACTGACTACGTCGTCATTACTATTCGTCGTTGACATGGTACGATCACCTCCTTCAATTTTTCGCCAGAAAACTGGCATCGTAAGCATAAGCTAGGATTCAACCAACTAAGTATTCTTCAGATGGAGGGGAAATATGCAAACATATCGTAAGTTTTTTGCTGACGTTATTCCAAAATGCCAGTGTTAAGAATCTTGATCTTCACTTTTGGTGTAATACTGATTTTTGAATACTGCTCACGCCACCAGTCCATGCCTCCAAAAAGCTTAGGATGATAGGCTGCAACCTCATGTCCAAGATCTAAGTAATCGCAGTTCGTCTTCTGCAAGGTTGCAAGCACGTTAGATGCCTTTGCCGTGATGTCAGCTGCGATTTGCTTTTCTAGCTCTTTGAGCATGTCTTTCGTGTGTTTTTTAGATCCAAGTCCTGCTTCGATTAATTTAAGATCCAGGTCTAACGAGAGTTCAATGTCATGAAGAATGTTATCCTTTTCGTTAATATGGAAATCTCGATGGGCGTTCTGCACCAGAGCTGAGTAATTTTGTTCGCCCAATTTACCCATGAGCAGCTGGATTTTGCCCGATGTGCCATCCATCAGAGTAGCTAGCTGGGTAGCCTCATCATCTAGATTGACGCCAGTATACTTCCCGTCTCGAAATAAGGAGGTGCCAGCGAGCCGAACCCCGTTCTCATAAGGCTCGAACCGATTAAGTGCAAAGTCGTTAATGAACCCAGAGCCCCCAAGAATAAAATGGACTAGTTTGTTAGAAGGGATTTTGCCCCTCTCCTTATCCTCTTCTAATAAGCCTACCAGAAATTCCGACATGGTCTGATCTTTAATTTTTTTCTTATTCAGCAGCTTCGTAAGATCGCCGTCATATACCGCAAGATAGCCATATAACGGATTGGCTATGAATTGGCTGGTAATATTCAAATAGTTCAGAGGCTGATCTTTGGCGAATCTGGTGCTTATGAGAAATAACCTGGTTTCCAGTACAGAGAGGACACCAGGGAATTCTTTATTTGTTTTACTCACGGCGTCATAGATGTTATCGCCTGTTGACTCCATGAATAAGTTGTTCGGGGTACCTCCCCCCTGATTGGCATTCTGAAGTGAGGAAATCACATAGCTGACCTTAAGTTGCTTGCTGTCACCCTCGTAATCTACGCCGATCACATCGACAAAAAGCAGTTTCTTTAGATGTAACTGATCCCAGCATCCTGTCAGCAGCAGGCAGATGATGATTGAAGCAATCACTCTCTTCATATCTCATTCCTCCCCGCGCCACGCAGCCCAGAAATGATGAGAAGAACGACTGGAAGACCTACGATCAACGTGATGGACACGATATCTTGAATCGCAGCAACCTGCAGAATGTCGTTACGCTTCGTTAGGAAGAAACCTCCAAGGAGACAAACGCCTACCATCGCCCATACCCATACATGCTGCTTTCCCAAGCCTTGACTGCGTAGATGCACGAATGCTTTAGCAGCCATAAAGAAATACACATAGACCGTTGCTGATACAATGCATACATAGAAGATGAGGAACAAGATGTCAATGCTCTGTAAGATATCAACCCGATAGTTCTTTAATATAAAAATGATCGGTTCCGGAATAACCTTAAGCTGTGTCAAGCTGAACTTCATAGAGCAGATCAGGCAAACGGCAATATAAAATACGGCTGTGAAGGCGTTCGCCAGTGTCATCGCAAGCAGAAGCTTTTTTTTGCTTTTGGTTTGCACGTACGGGTAAGCATAAAGGAGTAGATCATAACCAACATAAGCGCTAAATGCGGTATACACGCCCTTCATAATCGGATACCAACCGCCTTGCAAAACCGGCAGCAAATTTTTTTCATTAAGACCGTAGATTCCGCTAAATACGATTAGCAAAAAACTTATGTAAGCGAAGATCATAAAGGTTTGCGATACATTAGCAAGCTGTTTCAGCGTTGAAGTAGCGGCATAGCCGCACACAATGAGAAGCATAAGAATGAGAACCCACCTTGGCGTGAGTTGAAACAGCCATCTTTTTAAAATGTCACTATAGAGTAAGGTCAACAAGAGTCCGGAAAGGGTGTAATAGCATCCAAATAACAAATTGATGCTTGCTCCAATCGGTTTACCTACTATCAGTGGGAGGTAGGCATAAAAGTTACGCGTTGGGTATCGGCTGCCTAGCCACCAAAGCAGTATGATACCAACTTGTGCGGCAAGTCCGCCAAGCAAAACAGCCAGCCACGTATCGTGGCCCGCAACTCCAGCCTCTACATGGGGCAGCGATAATACTTCGGTTCCGAGCTGAGCCATAACAACTATCGAGATCAGTTGTCTTCCAGTGATGGTTTCTTCCTTTCTCAACGCTTCCAACTCCTTGGATTTCGTATCCTTATTCGATTGCTCGAAATCGTTCCTATAGGGCGCTTACGCAAGCTCCAAAGCGGTGCCCTAAACAGCGTATCCTTCGTATCACGGAAGGAGAAGGGCGGCGTATAGTAAGGGAGTCCCATCGTTGTCATTTGGCACAGATGTATACAAATTATCATGGAGAAGAAAGCAAGGCCAAACAAGCCGAACAACGAGGAAAGAAGGAGCGCAGGATAGCTTAGCAAGCGAACCGCACTGCTCATCTCGTATGAAGGCAGGACAAAGGAGGCAAGTCCCGTTAAAGCAGTTACGATAACAATGGTATTGGAAACTAAATTGGCCTGCACGACCACCGTTCCAATAACAATACCGCCTACTACGCCGATGGTTTGGCCGACGGGACTCGCCAGCCGAATGGTTGCTTCTCTTAAAATCTCAAGCATGAACATCATCGAAAGCGCCTCAAGCACCGGCGGGAAGGTAATGAATTTCAATGAGCTCTGCAGCGTATTGACGAAATTGATCGGCAGCAGTTGTGGATTAAAGGCACTGACCGCTACATAAATGGCAGGCAGGCCAATCGTAATAAAAAGGCAGCTAATGCGCAAAAGCCGAAAAAAAGTGCCTATCAGCCAACTGACTTGGTAATCATCAGGACTTTGGAAGAAAGACCAGAACGTTACCGGCAGGATGATCGCGTCTGGTGACCCTGCTGTTCCAACGACGACTTTCCCTTCCATTAAATAGGCACGTGCGCGGTCTGGACGTTCCGTAATGAGCAGTTGTGGAAATAGGCTGAATTTCTTCTCCCGGATCATCTCGTCGATAAATCCTGGCGCCTCGACATAGTCAATGTCAATGCTATTAAGCCGTCGGTCTATTTCCTCAACGATCGCTGTCTGCGCAATCGTCTTGATGTACATGACAGCTACCTTCGTCCGCGATAGCCGTCCAATCGTATATGTTTTTACGACGAATTCTGCAGAATTAATTAGCTTGCGCATGAGATTGATGTTGGTATCTAAATTCTCAATGAAGGCTTCGTTCGCACCGCGTAAAACCCGTTCGTTGGTCGGGATATTGATAGAGCGCTCCTTCTTTAAATCCACCCCAAGCAGGTAAAGCTTACTGTCTCCGCTATGATAGAGTACGACCTTACCGTACAAAATGGCTTGAACCGCTTCATCCAAATGCTCCGTTTCAGCATAGTCGAGAATCGTCACGGCATCACGGACAGAGTCCTGAGGGCGGAGAAACAGCGGCTTCAGAATAAAATCTTGAACGAGGGACGAATCGACCAACGTGTCGAAATAAAACAGCTTAAACACTGTTCCTCCAATGACCAGCTGTTTCGATTGAAAGTCGCTTTGTTCGGAGAAAAGTTGGTGGAAATAGGGCTCTGCCGCCTCAATCGATGGACTTTGTCTCACACGTTTTCCCTCCTTCAACATCAGTTCCCCTTACTTTAACCTGCGAATTCCAAAAATATGTAAAAGTTGTCGGCGAGGACTTGATTGATACATAGAGATGAACTGCTATAGGTAATTCCTATGAAATACGTGAAATTTATGTATTTCACAAATAGATCTATGGAGCACATAATAGAAGAAAATGGAAAGGTGTTGAGCGACAATATGGGGAAATCATTCGAGTCACTGCTGCCGGAGCATGAGGCATTTATCGCGAAACAGCATATCTTTTTCGTGGGGTCGGCACCGTTATCTGCCGAAGGTCATGTCAACATATCACCGAAGGGGCATGACGTACTGCGGGTTTTATCTGCGAATGAAGTGGCCTATTTGGACCTCACTGGAAGCGGGAATGAGACCAGCGCGCACCTGGCGGAGAATGGCCGCATCACCATCATGTTCATGGCGATCGAAGGACCGCCGATGATTCTGCGGTTGTATGGCAAAGGGCGCGTAGTCCTCCCAGGCTCTAGCGAGTGGGGTCTACTAGTGCCGAAGTTCGAGCTGCTGCCGGGAGCGCGCCAGATCATGGTCGTAGACATCCATGAGGTGAAAACGTCTTGCGGCTTCAGCATTCCTTTTTACACCTATGAAGGTGAGCGTAATACGCTGCAGGATTGGGCAACGAACAAAGGCGATGAAGGACTGCTAGACTATTGGCAAGCGAAAAATATGACCAGCATGGATGGTCTTCCGACGCCGATCGGCCAGAAGTTATCCACAGATAGTGTGTAAGATGGCTATGTATATATTTCCAATGGCTTCGCAGTCGGATGCATAATTAATGCCAAGTCGGAGGAAACTACTACCAAAAAGGAATCCTCGTCTATGGAATTGACGCAATGGATTAGAGCGAAGTTGCGAGATCGCCCGGATATTGTCTCCCAAAAAATTGAGCAAGATGAGTTCATTTGCACAATTTACTATATGATGGATGCGATTGATTTGGAGATGCTGCAAACGCATGTACTGCTCACATTATTGCAGCCATATCAGGGATTTCACGAAGAGCGTCTCGCAGAAATATTTCAAAGTCACACGTTTTTCCCGACAACGTATACCGTTGCACATACGCCAGAAGAAGCATTAAAAGGTTTGTTGGACGGACATGTCTTACTATGCATTTCCGGTGAGACGGCGGCCGTCTTGTTCCCATTTCCTCAAAAAGCGAAGCGAGAAGTGAATGTTTCGGAGAATGAGAAGACGATTCGAGGTCCGAAGGAATCCTTCGTAGAAGATGTATGGACCAACTTATCGCTGATCCGTCAGCGCATCAAAAGCGAGAATCTTGTCATTGAGCAATTTATTATCGGGAGTGAGTCACGTACAATTGTCCTCTTGCTTTATATGAATGGACGATGTGATCCGGATATCGTGCAGCAATTTACATCCAAACTTCGGGAGATTCGAACGGATCGCGTTCCGGACAGCAGCTTTCTAGAAGAGGTACTAGACGAACGAATCATATCTCCGTTTCCGAAAATGCTGAATACAGAAAGACCCGATGTAGTGGTTTCTTCTTTATTTGAAGGTCGCTTGGCGTTGCTGACAGACGGAACGCCAAGTAATCTGGTCGCCCCCGCGACCTTATTGTCATTTATGCAGTCGGCAGAAGATTATTATCAGCGTTATTTCTACAGCAGTTGGATTCGTCTGCTGCGATACATATTTTTTGCAGTCAGTCTAGTTTTGCCATCTGCCTATGTGGCCATCACGACCTTTCATCCGGAGATGCTTCCTTATAATATGTTGATCTCCTTGGCCGCAAGCAGGGATATTGTCCCGTTCCCAGCGATCTTGGAGGCTTTAATTATGGAGGTAACCTTTGAGGTCATGCGAGAAGCGGGCCAGCGCATCCCCACAACGATGGGACAGACGATCTCCATCGTCGGCGCCATTGTCATCGGGGAAGCGGCTGTTCAAGCTGGCATCGTGAGTGCGCCGATGGTCATCATTGTGGCCCTCACAGGGATTTCATCCTTTGTTGTGCCGCATTTTTCACTCACCTTAACGATTCGATTTCTCCGGTTTACGCTATTATTCATCTCGGCGATATTTGGGCTTCTCGGATTATTGATTGGGGTCTTTTTTATTTATATTCATTTGTTATCCCTGGAGTCTTATGGCACCCCCTATCTTGCACCGTTCATTCCTTATAAGTCTGAACAGATGAGGGATGCCGCAGGCCGATTTCCTTGGACGAATTGGATTAGCAAGAAACGACCTTGATCACTCAGGGAGGGCCAGTAATGTTGAGAAATGTAAAGCGTTTTGTTGTTATGCTGGGGCTTATCACGGTTGTCCCAACGGGATTAACCGGTTGCTGGTCCAAACAAGAGCTTAACGACCGCACCTTCGTATCGACCATGCTCGTTGATTTAAACGAAGATGGGCAGACGGAAGTTTCTACGCTTTTCATGCTGCCGAATCGCATTTCGAATGGGCTCAATTCGAATAGTGTCAATCAAAAACCGTTCGTTTCGATTTCAGGCAAAGGTAAGGATATTGCCGAGGCGCTCCAGCATATTCAGGCAGAGTTGCCGAGGTCGGTTACGTGGGGACAGATGCAAGTCATCGTGATTGGTGATCGTTTCGCACGCGCGGGGTTGACCACTCTGTTTGATCATTTGATCCGTGCTACGGATTTCAGGCTGCCTGTCTATGTGTTCTATTTCAATGGCATTGCCAGGAATCTTGCGAAGCTAGAGTCTGTTTTTGAACGGTTCCCAACGGAAATTTGGCGAGAAACGGCCCATACCAAGCGAATTCCTCCAATCCGAATCCGAGAATTATTATATGCCCAATGGAATAACTTAGGCGACTCTTATATTCCGGAATTAAGCTTGCGTGACATTAAACTCCTCTCAGAGGCCAAGACAGTGAAGTGGTCGGGGGTTGGAGGCGCTGCGATCATGAAAAATGGCGCTGTTACAGGCAAATTTACGAATGAAGAAGCGTTGGGAATTCTGATTCTGATGAATTCTATTCCTGAGATGATTATTACGGGGCAACTCCCAGATCAAGGGGGGGTGTTCAGCGCCAGGCTCATTGATGTGAAGCATAGAACGCGAGCGATACGCAATGGGAGCAGGGTCACAATTCGGGTATCCATTCAGGCAAAAGCAGATCTGATTTCAATTGAATCCAATATGAATTTAAGCTCCCCAGAAAATATCAAATTGGTGGAGAAGGCCGTGAATGACCGTATAAATCAAATGGTTCAATCTGCCGCCGACAAAGCGCAAGATCATCAGGCAGATGTGTTTCAGTGGAGCGAATTAGTGAAATATAAATACCCTGGCATGTGGAAGGAATGGGCGGAAAGCCCCCGCGAGATGATGTTTACACACACAGATCCGGAGTTTCATGTTCATGTTGTCTTGCGAAGCACGGGCATAAGCCGTTCAGCCAAACTATAAGTTCGAAAGGAGATTTCATTCCTTGTTGTATTTAATCATGGGTATTGGATGTATCCTGATTTATCAAATATCGTTGCTGCGACGTCAATCCGCAAGTCCGAAAGAAAGGAAACTTGCTCTGTCGGTTACCGGTTTAGCGTTTGTTTTTGGCACCATCAGTATCTTCTGGCCGGAGTGGGTGAATCCCAGTCACGCGATTCGTTTCCTATTTGAGCCGATTCAGAACTTCATTATTCAAGGATAGGCATGCAGGGAGGCGGCACGGTTGAAGCAGCAAGGAACAGTGACAGGACTGCAATTGGGGGCTTTGACCTTCGTGTTCATATTTTCTACGACAATCGCCTTCCTCATCAGTCCTCTTGCAGGTGCGGCCTCCTTTGATGGCGGATTGTGCATATTACTTGCCTCGATCTTCGGCACAGCGATAGCAACGTTCAGCCTGAGGTTCGCCATGCGCCAGCCCGCGAGCTATCTCGGTGTGTACGGCGGTACGATCATCAATAAGTACATGCATAAGGGAATTCTGTTTCTGTTATCGTTCTTTTTTCTACATTTGGCTGCTTATATCTTGCGCGAGTTTACCGACTTCTTTATCCCGACTTATTTGCGGGAAACACCGCCTGCCGCTGTAGCTGTGCTAGTAATGGCTGCGGTGGCGTCTTTGACACAATCGGGTGTTTCTACCGTTTTCAGATTCGCACAGGGCTGCTTTTTATTTATAGGAGTGCTGTTCTTGTTTAAGCCGTTATTTTTTATTTCGGCCATGGATACACCCATGTGGTTGGAATTTGTGCGTATTCATGATTGGAAGGTGCTGTGGGCACAAACGTATTCCATTATCCCGTGGTATGGCGAATTAATTATGTTTTCATTTATTGTTCCACAGCTAAATACCAAACAAATAACCAGAAGAATCGTATGGATCGGTTCCATGGCCGGCACCTACATTCTCATTGTAGAATTTCTGCTTATGATGTTTTTCTTCGGACCTAAACTTGCCGCTACATTAGTTTATCCTGCGCTAGAGCTTACCGGATTCTTGCATTTGGGCGATTTTCTACGCAACACAGATGCGTTAATTGTCTCGATCTGGTTCACAGGCTATTTTATTAAGCTCAGTATTATTTTTACGTTAGGGACGCTGCTTTTCTCACAAGCCCTATCGCTAAGTAACTACAAACCGATTACATTCTCGCTGGCGGCGATTGTTGTCTCGCTTTCGCTTATTTTAGCTAAGAACCCGGTTGAGTTGGCGGAATATTTCGATAGCAGTTGGGCAACGTTTGCTCTATTCATCGAGAGTCTGTTCTTCATTTATCCCATCGTCTCTTGGATCAAAAGCAGAAAGTCACGCAGTCATCCAATGCCTTCTGAACCCTGAAGGTGAAGGGTCTATAGGCACCCTGCCTCTCATACATTTTATGAAAGAAATGGCGTGCGGAGGAGGGAACTGCAAAATGCAAGAGGCAGGAATGTCAGTGAAGGAGGAGCATCTATTCTGGCTCGAGGTACTGGAGGATCATGCGCATTTTCTAAGGGATTATTTATCTCCAAGTGAAACGAAGTGGTGGAAGGAAGCGGAGAGGTATATCCCGCTCTTTCAAGATGCGATTGGGCAAGCAAAGGGGCTCTCATCGACAGATGCAGCTGATTCTCCCAACATGCAGGTATTCGCGAGGAGTGTGTATCCCCTTGCAGACGCTTACTGTAGGCTAGAAGGGCTCATGCAGCATATGCGGCTGTGGAATCGCGTCAATCTGAATCTGACTCCCTCTTACTTTAACGGGACAATCAATGAGAATAGAGAGTATCTGCGGCAGCTCACCTACTGGGTTCAGGGGGCTCCAGCTGTGCCTCTTACGTTGACCCAGTTGTTGGATCTATGGCTGGAAGACCAGTTAGGGCATGCGGTACTGCTAAAAGGTCTATTGGACCCTGTAGAGGGTATACTTAGTGCAGAAACGGATAAATTTGCTACGGTATTTTCGTCCTACATGGTGAAAAATCGTGCGATGCAAGGTTACTTGCGCTTCACGCCCCCAGGCTTCCCAGCAGAGCTTCAATTCGCTAAGGAAGTATTGGGAACCGTGAAAGCTTTCTATGAGTTCGTGCAGCGCATCGTCGTTCAATACCGCAATGATCAATTGCTATCGAAATCCACACTTCGGTTTCTTGATCATCATTTTCCGGAGTCGTGCTATTTCATGCGTAAGCTGGCTGAATTCGTACCTGATGCGCCGTCACTTGCTCATTGTCCGATAACACGTCCAGCGAAATTGACATGAGATTAGCTTAAGACGTGCAACCAACAGGGCTGCTTAGGCAAAATACTTCCTTAACTCCGCCGGGGCCTCCCGGCTTGTACGCGTTATGCTGTCCATCGTTACACTCGTGACGAGCGCATCAGCGCACAGCTCACCTTGTTGGTTGCGGATCTCCTGCTGCAGTACATAGCTTGAACGACCCATTCGCTCAGGTCGGCAGCTGACGGTAAGCTGTTCCCCTTGTTTGCACTCTTTGCGGTAATTAATGTTGATATTCACCGTTACTGTTTGAATCCCAAGGTCACCAAAAGTCTCGTAAGATAGCCCGCAAGCCTCATACCACTCCTCGCGCCCCCATTCGAGATATTCCAAATATTTCGCATTATTCACATGCCCATTCACATCAATCTCTGTGGAACGGACGATGATCGCTAGCTTTGTTTCCATCATTTTATCTCCTTTGTTTAATTGTCGTGTGTGACTGAAGCGGGCGGATAGTTAGGGCTGTTTTTGAGCATAGGCTAAACCAAACCCAGATCGCAATCCAGCCCCCTCGTTCAGATAGCGCATGTTGCATTCCATGCAACATTATCGTTAGAAAATCAATGAATATAGGAGGAATAATGTACTTTGTACAACATTATTGGTTTATTTCCATCAAATACACCAAAATCGTCTCAAAATGTTGTATCAACTGCAACATTCGTACGAATGTCGCACAATTTTAAACATCAAGTTGTACCAAGTACAACTTGACCGTAGGAGTGCAAAAGGCAGGTTTGCTTTACCCAATATCCACCATTATAGCTCGCTTAATAGTAGGATAACCAGTTGCGGCTCATAACAAGCCAATATTAGGGGAAACTAGGCGAGGTGTGTTTATGTTTACCCAAGTGTGGGTATTCGTGAGTATAGAATAAAGATGAATCGTTTTGGACTGAACAAGGAGGGCATGTATGACGCAAGAATACCGCTTAGAACGTGATACCATGGGAGAAATCAGAGTACCTGTGGATAAGTTGTGGGGGGCTCAGACCCAACGCAGCTTCGAGAATTTCAAAATCGGCACCGAGCGGATGCCGGCGCGGTTGATTAGTGCCTTTGCGCTGCTCAAGAAAGCCGCCGCACACGTAAACCGCGACCTCGGCGGTCTGCCGCCGGAGAAAGCGGAGGCGATCTCGCAAGCGGCCGACGAAATCGTGCAGGGCCGTTGGGGCGACGAGTTCCCGCTCGTTGTCTGGCAGACGGGCAGCGGGACGCAGTCGAACATGAACGTCAACGAGGTGATCGCTCGCCGAGGCAGCGAACTGCTCGGGGATGATGCCAAACGCATCCATCCCAACGATGATGTGAATCGTTCGCAGAGCTCGAACGATACATTCCCAACGGCGATGCACGTGGCCGGTGTCATCGCGGTAGAGCAAGAGCTCTTGCCTGCGCTGGAGCTGCTGCAGGCAACGCTGTACACCAAGATGTCGGCCTTCGCCGACATCGTCAAGATCGGCCGCACCCACCTGCAGGACGCGACCCCGCTGACGCTGGGGCAGGAGATCAGCGGGTGGTGGGCGATGCTGGACATGACGGCGCGTATGGTGCGCAGCGCCGTGGATACGATGCGCGAGCTCGCGATCGGCGGCACCGCCGTCGGCACGGGGCTGAACGCGCATCCCGAGTTCGGCGCCCGCGTCGCCGAAGCCCTGACTCGCGAGACGGGCACGCGCTTCGTCTCGGCCGAGAACAAATATCATGCGCTGACCAGCCATGATCAGATTGTTTACGCCCACGGCGCGCTTAAGGCGCTGGCGGCGAACTTAATGAAGATAGCCAACGATGTTCGCTGGCTATCGAGCGGTCCCCGCTGCGGAATCGGTGAAATCACGATTCCGGAGAACGAGCCCGGCAGCTCGATTATGCCGGGCAAGGTCAACCCTACGCAAAGCGAAGCGATGACGATGGTCGTGTGCCAGGTGATGGGCAACGATGCTTCCATCGGTTTCGCGGCTAGTCAAGGCAATTTCGAGCTGAACGTGTTCAAGCCCGTTATCATTCACAACTTCCTGCAGTCCGTGCGGCTGCTGGCTGACAGCATGCGCTCGTTCAACGATCATTGCCTCGCAGGCATGGAGCCGAATCGCGCGGTGATTCAGCGCAATCTCGAGCAATCGCTCATGCTGGTTACAGCCCTCAACCCGTATATCGGGTATGAGAAAGCAGCCAGCATTGCGAAGCAAGCCCACAAGGAAGGGCTGACCCTGAAGGAGTCAGCTGTTCGTAGCGGCTACTTAACGGCCGAGCAATTCGACAGCTACGTTAAGCCAGAAGATATGGTACATCCGAAGGCCTAAGGATGGCACAAAATAAAACACCTAATTCCTTATAGGGATTAGGTGTTTTGTCATTTCCATCATCAGCCTACCCTTTCCAGCAACTACTGAATCGGATCAGGAACCATATCACGCTCGATGAGCTCACTATTGGTTTTCATATGCTTCATTTCATTCCCGAGCTTCTTCATTTCTTCCATATCCTGAGCCATAGAACCGTTGTTGGCTTCTTCCAATGATTTACCAGCAGAATTGTTACAGATCTGCTCTAGCTCAATTAATTTATCCAGCGCAGCCCGGCGAACCTGAAGGGGAACGAATTGGTTATCTTCGAAATCGGCTTCATGGAAATGTACAGTTGTGTTCCCGTGCTCCGAGGTTACCGTGGTTAATGTTAACGGATAGGAAGCTGAGGTCGCATCGTTATAGATGTCAATGCGGTACACAGACTTCTCCAAGTATTCCATCCGCTCTAATCCAAGGTCAGTCAACTGTTGATGCAAGGCATGTTTGTCCATATGAATGATCTCCTTTATTGCTGAATGAACGTTATCGCAGCAAGGTTAGTGTTGATTATTTTGAAACGTTGTTTTAGCAGCCTGTAAGGAGTCGGTGACTCGTTGTTGGCTGTCTTTTGCTGTATCTACGAGGTCGGTGGTTTTTTGGCTGACGGAATCCGCAATGGATTTCGACTTATCGCTTACTGAGGAAGCGATATCCTTGGTTTTATCACTCACCGAAGAGGTGAAGTCTTTCGTTGTATCACTCATTTTGGCAACGACATCCTCGGTTTTATGACCTAGCGTGGAGGCGATCTGGTTCGTTTTATCCTGCCAAGTACGATAGGTGCTCCAGAGGTCTTTGCGCAGCTTCGACCCCGCTTTAGGGGCAATTAACAATGAGGTTATTGCGCCGACGGCACCACCAATCACTAGACCCAACCATAATCCACCTTTGTTCGTCTCGACTGTTTCACTCATACGTCATCTCTCCTTTAATTTGGGGTATAGGTGTTAGGCTTTCCTACTTAGATGTACCCGCCTAGCGTTAAGTTGAAACAGGGTATAGGATATTGGCAATCGCATGATTTTCAAGTCTATCTGATTGAATTGTCAGCGTTAGGGTTATAGGATATATGATAGACTATAAGAATAGGGATTCAGTTTCCTGTTTACCCGAAAGGGGTTAGCGCAATGAGTATTGTAATTGTGGATGATAATAAGACCAATTTATTAATCATTGAAAAGATTTTGGATAAAGCGGGTTACACAGAATTAATTGCGTTGTCCTCGGCAAGAGAACTCTATAACGTTTTGGGTATGGATGCATCTGATCAAGCGGAGGTAACGGTGGATCTCATCCTTATGGATATGATGATGCCGGAAATCGATGGGGTAGAAGCTTGCCGCACGGTGCAGGCGGATGAGCGTTTGAAGGATATTCCGATCATTTTCGTAACGGCCATGGGGGATTCCAATAAGCTGGCGGAGGCACTGGATGCGGGAGCACTGGACTATGTGATGAAGCCGATTAACAAAGTGGAGCTTCTGGCTCGGATTCGGTCGACGCTCCGCTTGAAATATGAGAAGGATTGGCATAAAGAAAGGGATAAGCGGATTAAGTATGAGCTCGATTTAGCTAAACAGGTCCAGCTTAGTGTGCTTAGTAATCCGCTGAAGAATGATCACATCGAAATCTCGGCTGTGTACAAGCCTTCATCGGAGTTGGCAGGTGACTTTTATGCCTGGTATCCGATTGGACCGCATCAGTACGGCATAATTTTACTCGATATGATGGGACATGGCATCTCTTCATCCTTAGTTTGTATGTACATTTACTCTGCTTTGAAGGATACGATCACGGGCATCGGTGATCCGGAACATGTGATGCAGGAGCTCAATCGGCGGATGAGTCAGCTGCATGTGACGGATAGTCTCATTAATTATTATTTTACGGCGATTTATATGGTTCTTGATGCCGAACAGCGCACGATTGAATATGTGAACGCTGGACATCCAGCAGGCATTGCGTTGCTCGATGGTGAAGTGAAGCTATTGACAGAAGGTTGTTGTGCGATTGGTTTTTTTGATGGGATTGAGATTACCAAAGGTTGCGCGACTTACGAGAAGCAAGCACAGATTGTCTTATTCACAGATGGATTGACAGAATGGATTGAGAATGACGAGCGGGATGGTATTTCTGCAATTATAGAGGGCGCCAAAGAGATGACGGCACATGATCCGGAGGGGCTGATCGAACGCATTTATCCCTATGCCAAAAGCGGCTCCTCACACGATGATATGTGCCTTGTGATGGTAACGGCTCCTTAGCTAATAACGCGCAAGTTTATTCCTAGATGGGGTAAACTTGCGCGTTTATTGTTTCAATATCCCGTTTTGCGTGTAAGAAGGTGTAGGGTAATCGAACATATCTTCCATGAAAGGATGAGATGACGATGATGAAGCAGGAATGTGTAGCTATGTTGTTAGCCGGTGGTGAGGGGTCCAGACTAGGCCCATTAACCAAGCATATAGCAAAGCCGGCCGTACATTTTGGAGGGAAATATCGAATCATTGATTTTTCTTTGAGCAATTGCCATCATTCAGGAGTCCACACAGTCGGTGTACTTACGCAGTACAAGCCCGCTGCCCTTCATGCTCATATTGGGAATGGGGAAGCATGGGGGATGGGGAGTGAACAAGGCGGGCTCTCTATTCTAGAAAGGCAAGCGGGCACGTCTAATGCTTATTCAGGTACGGCGGATGCCATTTATCAGAATGAAGGGTTCATCCAATCCTACGATCCAGCTTATGTGTTAATTATTTCGGGAGATCATATTTACAACATGGACTATCGGGCAATGATTGCCCATCATAAAACAACAGGTGCTGTTGCTACGATTGCCGTTACCCCCGTCCCGATGAAAGAGGCGAGTCGATTCGGTATTATGACCACGGATGCTAGGCACCGAATTACCGAATTTGCTGAAAAGCCGCTCAAACCTGCTAGTAATTTGGCTTCCATGGGCGTCTATCTCTTTAATTGGGATACGCTTCAGGAAGTCTTGGTGCGCGATGCGAGAGATGAGACTTCAAGTCATGATTTTGGCAACGATATCATTCCTCACCTGCTGGCTGCAGGCGCCCACTTATCCGCATATCCGTTTGATGGCTATTGGAAAGATGTTGGTACTCTGACTAGTCTATGGGAATCACATATGGATTTACTGGGGTATACACCCCATCTGCAGATCGATACCGAGCAATGGTCGGTTATCACGGCAAAGCGATATGAGAAGAAAGGATACGTGGGGATCACGGCAAGAGTGAATAATGCTTGGATTGGCGATAGCAGTAGAATAGAAGGGAATGTCAGTCATTCCGTCGTGTCCGATGGGGTGAGTATTGGTGTGAGCAGCAGGGTGATCAACAGTGTCATCATGCCAGGAGTTCAAATAGGAAAGCAGGCGCAGGTACTTAATGCGATAATAGGCGAGGGCGCGGTCATCAAAGATGGTGCCATTGTAGGTAATCTTGGAGATACCCATGTTACGGTAATCCCAGAAAAAGCGGTGGTAGGACGACATTATCCTGCGCCGATGTCTGTGTCCGGCAGGCGACATATGGGACAAACCGGTGGAGTCGGAGAAAGGTACCGCGCTTAGCGGTGCATAACTTGTATAAAGGCTCGTGGCTTGTTACTATTTAGGAAATGACAATAGGGAGTGTGGCTCATGTCAATGGAAAAGTTCCAGGTTGATCAAGAAGAATCGGTGAAATCGATACAGCTTCATGTTCGTGGGGAGTTAGATTTGGCAGCAGCTCAAGCATTCCGTCAAGCACTGGAAGCCGTTATTCATCGGGAAGACAAAGAGTTGATCCTCAATTTGAGACAATTAACATATATCGATAGCACAGGAATTGGCATCGTGGTCTCCACATTGAAGCTTCGCGATGAGCTCAAGGCGCCATTCGCCGTGCGGGACATTCCGGCAGGCATTAGAAAGCTTTTTGATCTGACAGGCATTACTGGATTTCTAAAAGAAGGGGTCGAAGGCAGCGCATGAACGTCATTCGCTTACACATCCCTGCAGCGGCGGAATATTTAGAAATCGTCAGGCTCAGTCTATTTGGCGTAGCAACGAAGCTTGGTTTCTCCTACGAAGATATCGAAGATGTGAAAGTAGCGGTCTCTGAAGCTTGTAATAATGCCATTCTGCATGCGGATCCGGGAAATGCCGGCGGTCACATCGAAATTAGCTTTGAGCTTAGTGACGATGTACTCCGGGTGAAAGTGAAGGATAATGGTGCAGGGGATCCTGAGCATAGTTATCGTCGGCAAACGGGTCCATTCACGGGGACGACTCCGAGCGAGCTCGCCACCGGTGGATTGGGCATTTATCTCATGGAAGCGTTAATGGATGAAGTCCTGATCGATACAACGAATGGCACTGAGGTTACATTAGTTAAATATGTTAGCAGCAAAAACCACGGAATGACGGAATAACCGCCAAACCGTGGTTTTTCTATCATGTCCTATTTGCCGAGATAAGCCGCCAGCATCCAGCTGTGTTTCTCCAAGGAAGAGCGGATCGTGATCAGCATATCCGCTGTAGGCTGATCCTGTTGGTCTTCAGCTAACTGGATCCCCTCTGTTAATTCAGAGCACAACAGAGTGAAGTCATCAACGAGCTGTTCCACCATGAGTTTACCGTCATTGTCAGCCTTCTTCGCTTCCTTAATGGAGGCCATTTGAAGATGCTCTAGCAAGGTGGCTGTCGGGATCGCACGAAGGGAAAGCATTCTTTCAGCTATCGTGTCCAAATGTAGTGTAACTTCCGTATACAATTCCTCGAATTTGACATGTAGGGTAAAGAAATGCTCCCCTTTTACATACCAATGGAAATTATGCAGCTTCATATAGAGTACAGAGAAGTTGGCGACCTGTTTATCGAGCATATCGGTTAGCGGGCTAGCCTTCGTTACTGTTGTAATGTTTACCATAAGAGTCCCTCCACTTAGTTGGTATAGTTGTGCATAACAGCTAATTACCCGAACAAGGGTCAGATGAAACAGTTGCTTTTGTATAAAAATGTGATGTACCTCATGTGTTTCAACTTTCTCTAACATGGGTAACTACGAAGTAAGCAAGCAAATAGGAGGGATTCCCATGTTGCTTCAAATAAGTGTAGGCATAATAGCTATTGCATTTGCGTTCCTTGTTTTCTATTTGATCCAAACCTTAAAATCATTGAAGCACTCCCTTGATGAGATAACATCAACGATGGGTCAAATGAAAAATGAAGTGAAGGAGATCAGTTCAGAGGTGAAGGATGTCATTCTCAATACGAATGAGGTCGCGATCGATATGCGACTGAAGCTTTCCAAGCTTAATCATCTGTTCAGCTCGGTGCAAGATGTCGGTCAAGTGATCCATGAACTATCGGCTTCAGTCAAACAATCCGCAACCAGCCTTCTCTCTTCTGTCAAACCAAAGGAGATGTCTGGGAAAGCTTCACCGCTTAGTAGTAAGTTGAAGGCCATCCTGCAAGGCGCAACCATTTCACTGGAAATTTGGGATAAAATCAAAGCTAAGAAGTCATCACCGCAAACCGGTACGATGAAGTAGAAAGGGGTCATCACGTGAACGCGATACGTAAATTTATGTTTTACAAACAGTCGGATGGAAAAGAAAATAGGATATATCTCAGCGGGGAGCTCGATCTCTCAGCTGCCTCTTCACTAGCAAATGTACTGGACTCTGTGGTTAGGAAAGAGGAGGAGGCGCTCATCTTAGACTTAAAAGAGTTAAAATATATAGATAGCACGGGAATCGGGCTCATTGTCTCCGCCATTAAAGTAAGGGCTGCTATGCACGCTTCGTTCCAGATCGACCATATCCCGCCCAAAGTCAGACGGTTATTCGAAATTACGGGTGTTTCCAGCTATTTGCATAACAATGGAAGCTTAAAAGGAAATCAAGGCGCAGCCGAAAGGAAAGAAGAGATCATATGAGCCCATACATCGGTCTGACCATACCTGCACAAGCGGAATATTTGGATATTGTTCGACTCACCTTATATGGTGTTGCCACCAAAGCTGGGTTCAGCTTTGAAGATATTGAAGATATGAAAGTTGCTGTTGCGGAAGCTTGCAACAATGCGATCCTTCATGCCTATGCAGAGGAAGAGCTAGGAACTGTAGAGATTCAGTTTGAGCCTAGCGAGGGTTATATGAAAATAACGGTGAAGGACGAAGGCGCGAGCTTTCACTATGTGCAAACAGAGCCCGAAGAGGTAACACTGCACCATAAATCGATTCAGGAAGCTACGGTTGGTGGACTCGGTCTCTTTCTTATGCAAGCCTTAATGGATGATGTGCAGGTGGTCGCGCGTGGAGGGCAGGGAACTGAGGTCATTCTAACCAAGCAGCTGAGTAGAAAAGAGGAGATGGTATGAATGCCAAAGTAACGGCCGATTCTTCCGATCCTTTATATGATATCTATGAAAAAAAGAAGATTTACAAAGAAACCGGGTGCCCAGAGGCGGCTACAGCATTGCTGCTGCACTATGAACCGATTGTTCGGATGGCAGTAGGTAAAATGTCGCGAAGCCGTCCTGACCTCTATGAAGATCTCTTTCAAGTCGGTCAGATGTCCATGCTTAAGCTGTTTGTGCAGTATGATCATGCCATGGAAGTGCCGTTTGAAGGATATGCGATGAAAAGTATTATTGGGCATCTCAAAAATTATTTACGTGACAAATCGTGGTACATACAAGTTCCTAGACGAATTAAGGAAAAGGGATCGCAAGTTCAGCGTGCGCTGGACGAACTGACCGTTAAGCTGGAGCGCTCACCGAATGTTGATGAAATTGCAGCTTATCTAGAGTTAAGCTCAGAAGAAACGATTGAGATTTTGGCCGGCCGTGATTATTACCAATACACTTCGCTAGACACTCCCCTCACAAGTGAAGGAGAAGGGGCGACGATTGGCGATATGATTGCTGGTACCTCAGATGACTATCAGATGCTAGAGCGACGGATAGATTTAGCTGATGCGATGGATTGCTTGAAGGAAGAAGAGCGCATAGTCATCGGTTTGATCTACCAAGTGGGGCAATCCCAACGTCATATTGCAGATCAGCTAGGCATCTCTCAGATGAGTGTATCTCGTATTCAGAAGCGAGCCATGACGAAGTTGAAAACAGCCTTAACCCCGCACATATAATAGCATAGCTACCTGCTAGATGCGGTAAATGTGGTATAGTAGGTTAGTATAATGTGAAATTACATTTGCTACCAACTGTACCAGGAGGCACTAACTATGTTTAATTCCATCCAACTTATGATAAAACCTAAAATTATACTGGGTTATGTAGCAATCCTTATTTGTCTTGGCATATCGCTATTAGTTGTGAGTAGTAGAGTAACAGATCTGCAGAACGAAGTTAGCTTTATTTCTTCCCATGATATGGAAGTGCATGATCAACTGAATAACTTACAGAAAAACATGCTCGATATGGAAACGGGCATACGCGGCTATGTTATCACAGGTGATGAGCAGTATCTGGAGCCATATAACGCAGGCAGTCGGAACTGGCAGGAGACGTATAATAAAATTCATCAACTTGTCAGTGATAATCCCCCTCAAGTGCAAAGCTTGGAGGCGATGAAAGAGACGATTCAGACCTGGTTGAAAAGTGGCGGGGACAATGTCATCCGTATGAAAAAGGAAAATAGTACGGCTGCAATCAATGAATATTTTAAGCAGAATGCAGGCAAAAAAGTGATGGATCAGCTGCGGACGCAATTTGACGCCTTCCTCCTCACGGAGAAGAAGCTTACCTCCCAAAGAGTCCAGCAAATCGCCCAAAGCAACTATAATCTTAAAGTTGTTCTTTTTACTGTTTTAGGCCTAATTTCAATTATTGCCGTCATCGTGGCCTTCATTCTGTCTAATTCGATAACGAACACCATTAAACAAGTTACGCAAAAAATTCGTGATATTACGGCTTCGGAGGGGAATCTAGCCTCTCGGATTGAAGTGAGCACGAATGACGAAATCCGTGTGCTGGCTGAAGCTACCAATGGGTTATTGGCCAATTTGGAGAAGCAGAGCTGGATTCAATCCGGTATTGCAGAGGTTTCTACCCTTTATCAAGGCATACGTGATATAACCGTGCTGAGTGAAGCCTTTATTCATAAGCTTGCACCTATGCTGGATGCCAGCTACGGCGTTATCTATCTGCGGCAGAACGAGGAAAGCCAAGCTTCTTATGTGAAAATTGCAGGGTATGCCGCCTCCGGACAGCATCAAGCCACTTCTAGCTTTCAATTAGGTGAAGGCTTGGTTGGACAGTGTGCGGTCGATAAACGGATATTCCTGATGGATAATCTGCCTGATAATCATGTGAAAATAACCTCGGGGTTAGGGGCTTCAACGCCTCGCAGCTTACTTGTGGCACCGATTCTTGTAGATGGAAGAACAGAAGCCGTTATTGAGTTAGCCTCCCTTCAGCAATTTCAGTCGAGGCATCTGACTTTGGTAGATTCCTTGCAAGAGAAGTTCGGAACAGCGATTACGAGTGTGCGCAGCCGAATGGAAGTGGAACGACTCCTTTCCGAATCTCAAATTTTGACGGAGGAGCTGCAAGCTCAATCCGAGGAGCTTCAGACGCAGTCAGAAGAGCTTCAAATGCAACAGGAGCAGCTGCGGATGACGAATGAGTTTCTGGAGGAGCAGAACCATTTTGCCGAACAGAAAGCTACGGAGCTCGAGAGAGCCAAGGACGAACTCGAAGAGTATGCGTTGAAGTTAAAGACAAGTTCGCAGTACAAATCCGACTTCTTAGCCAATATGTCTCATGAATTGCGAACACCATTGAATAGCATTATGATTCTTTCGCAAATGCTAGCTGAGAGTAACGGAGACATGCCTATGTCCGAAGTTGTGGAATATTCGCGTGTGGTGAATGCGGCGGGTCATGATTTGCTTTCTCTCATTGACGATATTCTGGATTTATCCAAGGTGGAAGCTGGCAAAATAGAGATTATGCAAGATGAAGTGAATGTGACGGAACTTCCGCAGTCTATGGAGCTTATGTTTGCCCCTGTGGCCGCTAAGAAGGCGCTTGAATTCGAGATTATACTTGAGCCAGATGTGCCGTCCGTCATCATGACAGATGGCCACCGGTTGCAGCAAATTTTGAAGAACCTGTTGTCGAATGCTTTTAAATTTACTGAAAAAGGCTCTGTTTCTATGCGTATTGCTCTCGCGGAGTCAGTGCGTATTAAAGAACTTCTGCATTGTGATCCAGAGGAAACGGTCCTTGCAATTTCGATCAAAGATACAGGAATCGGCATTCCTATTGATAAGCAACACATTATTTTTGAAGCCTTCCAACAAGTGGATGGTACAACCAATCGGCAGTATGGCGGGACAGGTCTGGGTCTATCGATCTGCCGCGAGTTTACACGATTACTTGGCGGCACGATTGTTGTTAAAAGCGAGCTGCATGTAGGCAGTACGTTCACTTTGTATATACCGAATGGCAAAGAAGACCTTATCCAAAATAGCGATGCCTATGCACAAGATCAGATTGCCGCTTCGAGTGAGCGCGATTCTCAATTTAGGGAAGTGACATCCTCGCGGAGTGACTTTTTTAGTGAGGAAGATCCAACCATAGATGTGCCAATCCACGCGGATTCCCAGCTGTTCGAAGGCAAGAAAGTGTTGCTAGTCGATGATGATGCCCGTAACGTATTCGCGCTGGTTAGCGCGTTGGAAATAAAAGGTGTTGCGGTAGTTATTGCCGAGAATGGTAAAGAAGCCATCGATATCTTGAGCGTGAAACCAGATTTCGATTTAGTATTAATGGATATTATGATGCCGGTTATGGGTGGCTACGAGGCCATGAAGGAGATACGGGAAGGGTTGGAGTTACGTCACTTGCCGATTATTGCATTGACAGCGAAAGCCATGAAGAGTGAGAAAGAGAGATGTCTAGAAGCGGGAGCGTCGGACTATATTACGAAGCCGCTGCAGATGGAACAGCTCTTCTCGCTTATGCGAGTATGGCTGACGAAGCAGGTGAAGAAGCATTGACACGCGAATCTCAGGATGGATTGAGTGAGTTGGAAGAGCTGCCTAACGATGAGAGGCAAAATATTGAGATCAATCTGCTTCTGGAGGGCTTGTATCAAATGTACGGATTTGATTTCCGTCATTATGTACGCTCCTCTCTGTGCAGGCGCATTCTGAATCGTATGAAAATGGAGAAGCTGCCGACGATTACAGCGCTCCTGGAAAAAGTGCTGCATGAGCCGCACTTCGTAGATAAACTACTGGGTGACATGTCGATTCGCGTCACGGAAATGTTCAGAGATCCGAGTTTCTTCCATGCCTTTCGGACCCGTGTAGTGCCTGAGCTTCGGGAATATCCAGAGATTCGCATATGGCATGCGGGTTGTGCCACAGGTGAAGAAGCGTATGCCATGGCGATCCTTATGCAAGAAGAAGGTTTGGCGGAGAAGACGAAAATTTACGCCACTGACATGAATGAGCAAGCCATTGAAACAGCGCAAAGAGGGGCTTTTCCACTGAAGCAAATGCAGCTGTATACCAAAAACTATTTGGAATCCGGTGGCTCCAGAGCATTCTCGGAGTATTATACAACGGATCATCAGTATGCGTATTTTAAACCACAGATGAAAGAAAATATGATGTTTGCCCAACATAACCTGGTGACGGATGGTTCCTTTAACGAGTTCCACGTCATCCTTTGCCGGAATGTGATGATCTACTTCGATCAGAAGCTGCAGCAGCAGGTGCACAGCCTATTTTATAGCAGCTTGACCCCGCAGGGTTTTATAGGCCTCGGTAAGAAAGAGTATATTCTATATGTGCCTGAAGGGATGCACTATGATGATTTCGTTCCGCAAGAACGTATTTATCGTAAGTAATCGTAGCAGAGCAGAACTAACCGAACCCACCTTCTCCATGAAGGTGGGTTTTTGCTTGCAGTTTCGAAAGCATTCCCTCCTCGTTCCGTTTTTAATACCAAGTAATGTTTCATTCCTAACTGAGATGGGTAATAGATAGCATAGCAAGATGAACATTATCTGAAGAGGAAGAGAGAGGTGTTGGATATGTTAGGATGGGCTATGATATTTCTCATTATTGCGCTAGTTGCAGGTGTTTTTGGATTCTTTGGGATTGTCTCAACGGCAGTAGGCATCGCCAAAATTTTGTTCTTCGTCTTCCTGATTATGTTCGTTGTTTCTTTCATTTTTGGCAGACGCCGAGGCGTCTAGAACGTAGAATCTAACTCGAGGTAACACAGATTCACCCTATAAAACCCCATTGACGAGGAGGAATTACCATGAGTACGTATACCAGAGTAAGTGTGACATCCAGTCTTGAAGATACGCAAAACAAAGTACACCAATTGCATAACGAAGGCTTTAAAAAGGATCATATTTATGTTCTGACACACAGTGCTGAAGGTACCGATTACGTCGCAGAGTTTACAGGGGCAGAGCAGATTTCGATGGCCGAAGAAGGATTGTTCACGTCGATCGCCAATCTCTTCCGATCACGCGGCGAGGAGCTGAAAGCGAAAATCATGGCGCTCGGCGTGCCAGAAGCGGAGGCGGCCAGACTCCTAAATGAACTGGAATGGGGGAAAATCCTCGTGTTAGCCACACCGGCCATGAAAGAGGACGATACCCTGTTGATGTATCAAGCCAATGGATTCCAGCCACCTTTTTTATAAGAGGAATCACGCTGTAAGTATCTCAATCAAGATAAAAGCCCCGTGTCTCCAATTGAAGGAGACACGGGGCTTTATGCCGGATTCATCGCCTGCTGCTTGTGTTCGATAAGGTGGGGAGCATCTTTAAATCCTTGACCATGGATGAATTGCAAATCGGACATGCGGGACTATCCGCGAATGAAAAGTTATCTCTCATCCAGCAAGAGCACTGTTCAGTGCTGCAGGTCCAGATGCTGGTTTGTTCCTCCGGTACTGGTTCCAATGATTTTTTTGAAAAGTACAATCGAACTCCTCCTTGTCATAATTGACTCTGACGCGCAAGCAGTTAAAGCAATATGTGATGAAGGACTACAGCTTGACTACATTTTCAGCTTGCGGTCCGCGGTTACCTTGAACAACTTCAAATTGCACACGTTGGCCTTCATCCAAGCTTTTGAAACCTTCCCCGGTAATGGCGCTGAAATGAACGAAAACGTCATTGCCGCCTTCCATTTCGATAAAGCCAAACCCTTTTTCTGCGTTAAACCATTTCACCGTACCAGTTTCCATGTGTTCATAAACCTCCAACAATAATTTGTGCCTGCGCTTCTCATCAGCGGAATCAGATTGTTCCGGAGAGCTTGTAAGTCATTAACGCAGCTTTGATAATATATCCATTATTAGGGAAGCTTATTCCACTTTTCAGAAAAAACATCAGAGTTATTTTCAGATTGCGGTACCTATTGACGTTTCCTTAGCTGGTGCTCTATACTATTCCTAAATTTAACAAATGCTTCGCGACAATTTCATAGTTCGTATAACCTCGATAATTCGGTTCGGGGGCTCTACTGGGAACCTAAATCCTAACTACGAACACAATATATGCGTATATTGTGTTTGTGGTTAGGATTTTTTTGGTTCCTTTATTCTATTTTAGGAGGCCGAAAAATGAGTTCAATTTTAATCCGCAATGCCAAAGCGATCGTTACTGTGGACCAAGAAGATCGTGTGCTGGAGCAGGCTGATCTGCTAATTGAAGGGAACCAAATCGTCGATATAGGGAAGGGGTTGTCTCCGAAGGATGCCTCCACCCAAATCATTGATGCATCCAGCATGTTCGTATACCCTGGTCTCATTAATGTCCATCATCACTTGTATCAAACGTTCACACGCAATCTGCCGCAGGTGCAGAAGCTCGAACTGTTCGACTGGCTGCGCTATCTCTACGAGATTTGGAAAGGCCTGACGCCTGACGCTGTTTACCATAGCTCGCTTACAGGTATCGCCGACCTTATGAAAAACGGTTGTACAACCGTTTTTGACCATCATTATGTATTTCCTGAGCAAAATAGCGCCCACTTCATCGATAAACAGTTCGAAGCGGCGGAGCGCTTAGGGATCCGTTTCGTAGCATCACGCGGGTCGATGACGTTAGGCAAAGACCAAGGCGGTCTGCCGCCGATGAGCGTCGTGCAAGACATCCGCACGATCCTCGCGGACAGCGAGCGGCTGATTGATCTCTATCACGACGCCAGCGCAGGCTCGATGCGGCAGGTGGTGCTCGCGCCTTGCTCGCCGTTCAGCGTGTCCGCAGATATCCTGTTGGAATCTGCAAAGCTCGCCAGAGCGAAGGGTGTGCGCCTGCATACGCATCTGGCCGAAACGAAGAACGAGGAGGCTTACACGCTCGAACGATTTGGCATGCGGCCGCTCGCCTACATGGAGAGCCTAGGCTGGTTAGGCTCGGATGTGTGGTACGCGCATGGCATTCATTTCAACGATGCCGAAATGAAGCTGCTCGCACAGACCAAGACAGGTATCGCACACTGTCCGATTTCCAATATGAAGCTTGCCTCTGGCATTGCTAGAGTCCCTGAAATGCTGGAGATGGGCATTCCTGTTGGCCTAGCTGTTGACGGCAGTGCGTCTAACGATGGCTCGAATCTGCTGGAAGAGCTTCGTGTGTCCTATCTGTTACACAGACTGCAATCCAGCGCACAGGCGCCAACGGGCTATGATTTGCTCAAAGTAGCAACGCGAGGCGGGGCTGAGATCTTGGGCAGATCGGATATTGGTTCCCTGGAGATAGGGAAATCGGCTGACTTGTTCATGGTGCGTGTCGATCATATGGACGCCGTAGGAACGCATACGGATGCCAAGTCATGGCTGGGGACGGTTGGGCTCAAGCGAGGAGTTGATTACACCATTGTGAATGGCAGAATGGTCGTGAGGGACGGGAAGTTGACGGGGGCTGACGAGGAAAAGCTCTACACGGAATGCCAAGCTTCCTACCAACGGTTCATCCAGCAATAGTAGAAAAGCTCGCTCCGCTTGGCCATTGAGGGCCTTGAGGAGCGAGCTTTTTGATTAGGCAAGCAGAAGAATGACCAATAGTTCAAAGAGTACGAGCGTAATAATTTGGTTATATTGCGCTGGTGTATAAATCGGTCTGTGGTGCGGGTTATGTCCGTGACCATGATGGTCTACATGAAGATACACGTGGTGACCATCAGCATTAATTAGGACACCTTCATGCGTATGCCCATCGATCGTGGTGATACGGACCTTACGGCCAATATGCGGATGAATCGCGTGCATGATGCCGTCTCTTTTTTGCTTCATCATGTGCTGCCAATTAGGTTCTGCTTGATACACAACATGAGGCCCTTGCTGTCCATGATGGCCTTGATGCCCATGGGGTTGCATAGGATTTGTATACATAAAACGATCACTCCTTCTCGTACGACTGCGTCTTGCAGCAGGCTTTTTGCCTAGGTTCACTACTAGACTATTCAGCTGTTCGAAAAGGGTGATCGCCTATGGGTTATTTCTGTTCTAGTCGCGGTGGATCGTCACGACACGTGTTTCGTCATTGAAGGATACGATACAGCCAAGCTGTTCAGCAATGAAGCGAATTGGTACGTAAGTTGAGCTGTTGGAAAGTGTAGCCGCGCTTTCTAGTTCAGGAACAAATGCGCCATTAACTGTTGCGTTTTTGCTATCCAGCGTTAAAAGAATCGTTTTCCCAGTAACAAAATCCGTAATTGTCACCTGACGCAGCTCGCCGTTCCAACCGACTTCAGCGCCAAGTGTTTCGGAGACGAAGCGTACAGGAACCATCGTTTTGCCATTCGCATCAATAAATGGTTGCGGCGCATCTTCCGTGGCACCTGATCCGTCGGTAGCCATATTGACATCTTTTTTCGTTACTTTCAGATCGTCTTTAAGCATTTTGTACAAAGTGGATTGCTTATCTTGATTAGCAAGTATCCTATATATCGCAGTAGCGTCTAACTTAAGCTGAAGTGCACCAGACGTATTAACTGTGCTCGCCGTAACTGGTTTATTCAAATTCCAAGATTCACTCACATAGGAAATCTTCATCGCGGAAGCGCCATTTTTTGACTCTGTAAGCGGCATGTTGATCGCTAAACTTTGTTTACGAACTTGCTTATCGGCATCGATGTAAACATCCGCTTGAAGTGAAGCATTCGAACTAAACATATCTTTGGTTGGATCTATGGATTCGGCTAATCCCGCTAGATAAGTGTGGATTGGGGAATACACGAAGCCAAGTGTCAGATCCTTATTCGTTAAAAGTTTAAGCGTAATGCTCGTATCTCCCGCTTTAATTTGCTCTTGAATTACAGGGGAAAGCGCATCGTACAACTGGCTAAGCACTTCTTTGAGGCCAGCTTCGTCCGCAAGAACGTTAGCAAGCAGATTTTGCAGAAGGGAAGCCAACTCCGTGCCGCTAAGCTCTACATGGGCTTTTTGCAAAGGAAGCGACTCGCCATTCACTTTATCTGTGGCCGGAGTAATCGAAAGACGAGATGGGTCAGGTGAATTGCCTAAAATAAGACCGATGAGTGCTGGTTTAATCTCAAGTAGTTTGTTGCCGAATTGTTCTTGGATCGCTTTTGGCAGAAACGATAAGAATGAAATATTCGCGCCGCCTAAAAGATCAATTACGATCGGCTTTTGTGCGCCTTGAATGTTTAGGTTTATCTTCGTTCCTTCAGTAGCAACGTTGAATGGAATCGTGCCTTTGCTGTAAACAATTGTTCCGTCCACGGACGTGTGTTGGCTATCTTGCGTTTTTACAGCAAGCTCGACCTTTACATTTTGCAGGGCAGCAAGTGCTGCTTTTTCTTCAGCTGTCAGCTTTGAGGTATCGCCAGGAACAAGTTCAAGCTGCAGTGTGCCTTTGGACTCGGACGACTTCACGCTCGCGCCATTTTGAATGGCTTTTCCCAGTTCCAAGCCTTGTATTGATTGACAACCCGTTAGTGTCAACATCATGATTACCATTGCTGCCGAAATTAACCAAGTCCATTTTTTTGTGTGCATGGGATAATCTACTCCTTAGTTTTAATAGAATTAACGATAAGTCATCGAATGATTATACGCAAGAAGTATTAGAAGGATGCGCTGTGCGGCGAATTTCCTTTGAGGCTGGTCGCTTTCAATTAACGAGTACGCTCCCATTTCTCAAGTTCCGTTTGAATGTCTGCCCGGAAGGGGAACTGCTGCTTAAGCTTCTGAAGCTCAATTGTTGCTTCTTCTTTATTCCCTTGCGCGTAGTTGATTTGGCATCGAAGGAATAACACATGAACATCCTGAGGATTCATAGAAAAAGCGTTGTTAATTTCGTTTGCTGCGCGGTTAAGACTCGTTAAACGATGCGTTTCTAGGTAATCCTTTAATAAGTGATAAGCTATTTTGTAGTGTTGATCTGTTGGTACAAAGGTAAGAGTTGCGCTGCGTTCAAGAAGTTGAATGGCTTTCGTGTCACTAGTTGTGTGTTCCGATTGTGCAGCAAACGCTTCTGACATACTCAGACGGATAAAAGCTAACGAAAATAAGAGAAAGACCAGTGAGACAAGCATGTTTATAAGTCTTTTTGTTTTTTTTACATCGCTGGTAGATTTGGACTCTTCCAATTGCGTGTGACATAATACGCCAAAAACGACCCATAAACCAAATAGCAAAGGAAAGTTGAATGTAAAATCAACTATACTATGAACCAAAAGGCAACCGAATGCAGAAAGGCAACTTACAACCCAAATTCTCGTAGAACCACTTGATTTAAGATAGGAAGATAGAGCTTTCCAAATAAACAGGAAAACAATTGATAAGAATAGCAGCACGCCGATAATTCCGGTCTCAATCCATGTCTCTAACCAATGATTATGTAAATAGAGGACAGTGTATGCAGCCGTTTGATAGCGGTACTGTAAGATGTTCCAAGCGCCACCGCCATAACCTAGTAGAGGAGAGTCCATAATCATTAACCAAGCGTCATGGTAGTAGCCGATACGTGTAGTCCATTCAGAGACATGAGGGCTTATTTGAGTCAAACGATTTAGAGCCATATCATTATTTGCGTAGATCAATGCTCCAGCTAGTACTAAGAGAGTAGTAATTATTGTTAGGAGTATAGTTCTATCCCGCATTTTAGGGATGAAATGCATAAATAAAGCAACGACGAGAACAGAGCATATATATGCCCATTTGGATGATGAAAATGATATAGCACTGGCAATTCCGGCGCCAACAGCTACAGCAACAAGGAAAATGGCTTTTCTATTTCCTTTTCCAAAGGCTAGATATTGAAGCGGAGTAACAATAATAAAAAGAAGTAGAACAGTCCGAGACCCTGTCAGAATGACTCCTGATGTTAGGAGGGAACAAAGCCAGATGTATCGGATTTTGTTTTCTAGAGCGGCTAGCATCGTGGACATGATAAAAGCGGTTAATAGTAATATCCCCCAGGCATTAGCATATTCCAAAGGTCCTTCGAAACGCCCATCTCGAAATTGGTCAATGAGAACACCGCAGATAACCCATGCAGCACATAGGTAGACGAACATTTTAATCAGAACATTTCTATGTTCTTTGGTAAGCTGAGCCGAGATAATGAATAGAGGTATAGCGATTGCAATTCGAAATGATGTTGCCAGTGAGTCTTGTTGATTAATAGCAGGTAAAGTAAGTAAAAAGTTCAAACAAACAAAAGCGGCTAAGCCGTAAAATACAGCATGAGAAGGCATTCTACCTTTAAAAATAATTGCTGCTGCAGATATGTAGAGGCAACCTCCTAGCATTAAGTACTCTGGTTTAAATAGTAGCCCATGCCAGAATAGAGAAATAAATAGGAATGTAAACATCAGGACAAGTGAAATAGAGGAGTGCCAGTTTCGTGTGCTTGTAGATAAGTTTTGTTTTTTTATTTGATTCACAATCGGTATATTCACTCCATCTTGTCAAATTAAGCGAAATTCGAGGCTATGTTCCTATATTTTCATTATAATGGATAGGACTTTGGTATTGTTGAATTTTCCATTTTCTCTTATTATTAGTAGGTAATCATCGATAGGAAACACTACCTGAGGAGGAAGTATTTTGAAATTAAAAAGCAAGTTAACTAGGCGGCTAAAGGAAAGAGCCTCTGCTGCGCTAGTGCTATTACTTTTGGTAAATATATTTACCCCAATTATAGCATCTGCAGCTAGTTTGTTTAATCTACAGTTTGATCCTGTGTCTGGTACGGTGTATGGGTATATTTATTCGGACAAGGCGGCGTTATCGGTAAGTGTAAATGATGCTACATATGGGACAAAGCCAGTAACTCCAAGTAGTATAAACTTTACAAGGATGTTTGGGACTGGCTATTATTATGAGTTGAACGGCTTGGGAAGCGATTCGCTTAAAGGACTTAAGCCTGTTACAGCCGTTGTGTATGAGGGGATCACCCCTGTTTACTCAACGATAAATAATGTGAGTAGTAATGTTTATAACTATAGTGGAGGTAATGTTACTCCTACTCCGCCTACTGGTCTTGTGGCAACTTTTGATCATGGGAGCTGGAGAATTAATTGGGACTTGCTTAATCAGCCGCTTCTCGATGGTATCAAAGAATATCGGAATGGAAAACCGGGTGGTTGGTCTACTGGTGGTTATATTCCAACTCAATGGAATACATCCTATGAGCTTAATAGTGAGCCTGTGGAATTTCAATTGAGCGTAACGGACGTACTTGGTAATGAATCGGCGCTTAGTGAGAAGGTTACACTCGTAGCTGCAACGGAACCAGATGCCTATCACTACACAGGTGTCGTTAATTTTAACGGCGTCGCGGAAGCAAACACAAGGTTTGATGTTAAAAATGCAGATGGTGTTGTTGTTGAAAGTTTTACGTATACGAATCAAGAAATCAAGGGCCAATCAGAACTTGGCCGTTACCGAATCAACGCCAATCAATATGACTATAACTATGTAGGGAAGCGATTAGAATATTATTTCGATTTGCCAGATAATAATTATTCAGTAACGGTTACGAATTCGCAGAATAAAATCTTCCAACTGACATCTTATGTTTCTAATAATGCTGCATATGTTGACTATGATGGTCTCTTTGCTCAAGTATATCACCCAGAGGTAAATATGAGTGGTAATTTTACAACCTTGCCAATCATGTTTACGAATTTAGATGCAGGTCATTGGTACGCACCTAATGAAGAAATTGTAAGGTTTACACCCACAAATGGTACTGGAAATCGTTTGGATATAGACTTTCCCTACGATAGTTGGCCGTTGTACGGAGTGGGGGCACATAATACAACGACTATTCAAAATGCAAATTTGATTGGTTCTGATTTAAAGCTTATAAAAGTTTCAGATCAATCCGAAGTTGGTATTACCAACTTGACTCATAACCCTTCTTTTTCTAATGAAGTAGTTACTAATACTTCAGTAGTAAATGGTAGCGGAGGCGGTGGTGGCGCTATTGCAACTACAACTGCAACTGCAGTAACTAGTACTGGGGACAGTTATGTACGACCGCAATTACTATCACTTGTACTAAATAAAGCTTTAGACCCTAATGAACAATATGTACTAAAAATGTCTTCTTCAAGCGGGTCCAATGAAATTAGATTACCGCTATGGGGAGGAAGTGGATTTAGTGCTGCAATGTCACTTTCAGTAAACAGTATTTATAATTATCCATATATATTCTCTGGTAACATGATTGACAATTACTCAACTGAACGAACTATTAATATTCTGCCAGCAGGAACGCTAGATGCTAATGCGGCTGCGGCCGTAACAGCCAAAATCACAGCTCTGCCAGCTACTTCAAGCTTAGTGGTAGCTAATGAAACAGCTGTAAATGCAGCTAAAGCAGCGTTTGATCTACTTACTACAGCTCAAAAGGCGTTTGTAAGTTCAGAGAATCAAACCAAACTGACGAATGCTATTGCTAAGATAGCGGAATTAAAAGCAGCTGCTAAACCTCCTGGCGGCGGTGGGTTTTTCATGGACAATTCACCGAAACCATCCGATGACGGTGCCACGGTGGATACAAGCAAGTATCTTACGAAAGAAAAAGGCACTGATGGTAAAGAGGTTTCGCGCGTACAACTGGATTCGGATGTATTTACAAAGGCTCTTGATGTGATCAAAGGCAACGATAACGACCACCAAACCATCACATTGGATGCGACAGGCACACAAGCTGGGGCCAAAATCGATATCCCAGCAGCATCTTTGGTGGAAGCGATGAAAGCGAACTCGAACATCGTTATTTCCATTCAGTCTGATGCCGGTACGTATCAGGTGCCCGTTAGCATTTTCAAAGACATCGCGAATCAATTAAATAAGGATCTTAAAGATGTGAAAGTGACGATTTCCGTGACGCAGGCTTCGGAGAAGTCATATCAAGCACTTCAACAAGCGAATCCAACGATCCAAACGTTAATCGCAAATCCGATTGAATTTACAATTACAGCAGAGTCAGGTTCTACGAAGGTAGAATTGAATGATTTCTCAGGCACCTATGTGGAACGGAAAATTATCGTACCAGCTACGGTAGATGGCGATGCAACCGTTGTTTCATTCGACTCGGTAACAGGTAAAATGACATTCATTCCTGCAGTAGTGTCACATGTTAATGGCAAAAGTGAAATCACCATCAAGTCGCCGCATAACAGCATGTACACGCTAGTAAAGTTAGACAAATCATTTAGTGATATCAGCACACACTGGGCGAAAGCGGACATTGAATTGCTAGCTTCCAAGTTCGTTGTACAAGGAATGAGCGAAACCACTTTTGCACCTGATCAACGTGTAACACGTGCACAATTCGCATCTATGCTGGTAACCGCATTAGCTTTAAGTCCAGATCCGAAGTCATCCGCTTCTTTTACAGATGTAAAAAGTGATGATTGGTTTGCAGGCGCTGTGGGTACAGCAGCTAAATTAGGACTTGTTGAAGGAAACAGTGCTGGGGAATTCGCTCCTAATGCGGACATTACAAGAGAGCAAATGGCCGTGATGATTTCTCGGGCGTTGAAGCTTTCAGGTAAAGATGTAAAGTCAACACTGGCTCAAGACAAGTTGTCTAGTTTTGTTGATAGCAGCTCAATCAGCGCATGGGCAACATCGGCAGTGGTGCAATCACTTGCAGCTAATATAGTCAATGGACTGACAGATCAATCGTTTGGACCTAAAGACAGTGCGACGAGAGCTCAAGCAACAGTTATGTTAAAAAGGTTCTTACAGTTTGCAGAATTTATAAACTAATATAGAGTCAAAAATCCACCTACTTAACTTAAAGTAGGTGGATTTTTTTGTACAAACATGAAGCGAAACCTTTTATTACCAATTTCGTCTATATTTATGTGGGAGGTAAAGCCGATGTTAACGTTGTTTATTGTTTGTTTTTTTGTAGGACTTGTACTTACGTTGCTCATCACAATCTTCGGTGTGGACAGCTTCGAGCTGCACGGCGATGCGGGCGGTACGCATGGACACGGGCATAGCGGCCCATCTTGGTTCAATATGTCCTCGCTGCTCGCGGGCCTGACGGTGTTCGGGGGCATGGGGTACATCCTTAACAAGGTTGGCATGACGAGTGGTTTACTCATTCTTCTCCTTGCCATTGCTGCCGGAATTATGATGGCGTGGCTCTTCTTTCTTTTGTACGCCAAGGTCATTTATAAGCACGATGACAGCATGAAGGAGAGCGATTTTGAGCTCAGCGGTCAGTTGGGAAAGCTTACAGTTCCGATTATCAGAAAAGGTATTGGTGAAATGGTCTATGTGCTCCAAGGAACCACACGCTCCATCAGTGTTCGTTCCGAGAACGGAGAGTCCCTGGCGAAAGGGACGAAGGTTGTTATTTTGAACATGAGCAAGGGTGTTGCAACGGTGACGGAATTTAGTGAATTTGAATGATGGGGAGGTACGGCAAATATGATGTATTCTGTGCTTATCATGGTAGTTGCTATTGTGGCTGTTGTTTTTATCTTACTGGCTTCGATTGTCAAAGCGTATAAGAAAGTGCCGCCGAATGAAGCAATGATCGTGTACGGTTTAGGGGGCAAAAGGGTTGTGCAAGGCGGGGGGACGTTCGTGATCCCAGGCTTTCAGAGCTACAAAACGATCTCCATGATGCTTACGAGTTTTGATGTGAAACCAGATCAGCCGATGTTCTCGCTGCAAGGTATTCGTCTCAAAATCGAAGCTGTGGCTCAGATCAAAATCCAGAGTGATCCCATCGCGATCGCAACCGCCTCTGAGCAATTTCTCGATCATACGATGGCGGAGCGGGAAGCGATGATTTTGCATTCCGTAGAAGGACATTTACGGGGGTTAGTCGGGCAATTGACGGTAGAATCCATTCTCAAGAATCCTGATGAGCTTAACAGCAAGATGAGGGAGACGTGTTCTGAGGATCTGGATAAAATGGGGCTCAACCTCATTTCCTTCGTGCTGAAGCGGGTAGCGGATGATCAGGGCTACATCGAGAACTTGGGTGTACCTGAGGTAGAGCGGATTCGCAAAAGCGCTAGCATTGCCAAAGCTGAAGTGGAGCGAGATATTCAAATTCGGAAGGCGGATACGGAGAAGGAGTCGGCCATTCGCAAGGCGGAAGCGCATCAGTTGACGATTGAAGCAGAGAGTGCCGCGTCGGCGAAGGAGGCTCAGTACCGCAAGGAGCTCAGCATGAAGGAAGCCGAGTTCAAGCAGGAGACGACGAGTCGTCAGGCGGAAGCAGATTTGGCCTATGAATTGAAGCAAAAGCAAATTCAACAGCTGCTCGTGACGGAACAGGTACGTATCCGTCAGATGGAAGCAGAGGCGAATAAAACCGTTCGCCAAATCGAGGTCGAGCTGAAGCAGAAGGAGCTCGAGGCTTCGGTCATTAAGCCAGCCGAAGCGGAGAAGCTGGCGGCTATCATGCGCGCCGAGGTGAGCAAGCAGCGGCAAATTCTTGAAGCCGAAGCGGATGCGGAGTCGACGAGAAAGCGCGGCGAAGCCACGGCGGAAGCGGAGCTTGCCAAAGGGAAGGCGAACGCCGAGGTCGTGCGTCTAGCGGGGCTTGCGGAAGCGGAGGCGCTGGAGAAAAAAGCCGAGGCCTACAAGCAGTACACGCAGGCTGCGGTGACGGTGGAAATTCTCCGCATCCTGCCGGAGCTGGCGGAGAAAATTGCGGCACCGCTAAGCAACGTGGACAAAATCACCGTTATCTCGCAGGACGGTTCGACGTCCGGCGTGAATCGCATCACCGGCGATATCGCCAAAATGATCGCGCAGGTGCCGGAAATCACTCAGACGCTCACGGGCAAAAGCGTGACCGATTTGGCCCGCGCGTTTCTCGGGACGGATGCTGACCCGACGTTGAAGCGGGAGGGGTAGGGATGTTGCCCCGCGACCGACTTTAAGACCCTGAAAGGGCCTTAAAGCCCCAGACACGCGCCAAACAACCCAAGCCACACTCTGAACTATAGAGTGTGGCTTTTCTTTTGCCAGAATAGCTAGCAAGCTAGTCGATTCTAATAGAGTTATCGAGCGAACATTGCCAGATTACGGTACAATAGTGGTGATGCGAGGGTACTTCGCAGTGAGGATAGTTTCTGCGTGATCTGTTGCGAAATTATATGATGGGTTCGGGGATTGCAGTGCTTGTTGTAGGCGGGGTTATTATTTCGACGACGCTCACGATTTCAGGCGTTGAAATGTTTCGTGTTTTTATTATCATGATTTCTTCGTTATGCGTGATGATGCTTGCCGAGTTTGTGGTGTTTAGAAGGCACATTAGGCCTATACGCAAAATGATAGGTCAGGAGACGCCGTCTCTGGCGACGATTCGTGCGGCCTACTTACAGACACATCGCTTTCCTGCGTTGTCGGTGATGCGGATCATGGGGCCGCACTTTCTGGGGCTATCTATTCCTGCTATGACCATAGCAAGCGTAGGGATTGCGTGGGGTTGGTTGACGCTGCCTGCTTTTTATGTCGGGCTGGCGGGCATAGGGGCCGTATTGATTGCTAGTATGCATGCTTTGCTTGAGTTTTTTACGACGGCGCAAGCCATTAGGCCTATGCTGATACATATACGCGAGCTGGGTCAGCGGCTTTATGGGGAAGACGTCTCGTTGGATGGACGCGTCATTGTGTCGATTCAGCGAAAGTTTCAGCTTAGTGCGTTTCTGATTGGCACGATGCCGCTTTTTCTTTTTAGCTTAGCAACGCAAATTCGGTTGAGCACAAGCGTGGATTCCTCGCAGCTGATCGCGGATTATTGGAAATGGGCGGCGATAATTCTGCTGCTTGGCGTCGGTTTCTCCTCCTTAGGTGCTCGCATGCTGGCCAGTGATATTCAACAGCCGATTGAGGATTTACATCGCGTGATGAAGCAAGTTCAATCAGGTGATCTTAAAGTAAGGGCCTCTGACTTATACTCGGATGAGTTTTCGAGGTTGTTTGCGGGCTTTAACCATATGGTGAAAGGGCTCGATGCCCGTGAAAAAATGAATAATCAGCTCCTCCAGAGCTATTACGCTACACTTGCAGCAGCTCTCGATGCTCGAGATGCCTACACGGCAGGGCATTCAACGCGCGTTGCCAAGTACTCCTTGCTGATCGGACGAGCAGTGGACCTGAGCGAGCAGGAGCTCGATTGGTTGAACAAAACAGCGCTGCTCCACGATATCGGCAAAATCGGCGTGCGCGATGCGGTCTTACTCAAGGATGGCCGATTAACCGAAGAGGAGTTCGAGCAGATCAAGCTTCACCCGGATCTCGGTGAGTCGATTTTGAAGCAAATTGAGCCTGCTGAGGCGATGGCTCCTTTGCTTCCAGGCGTGCGCTCGCATCACGAGCGCTACGATGGCGCTGGATATCCGGATGGCCTGAAGGGCCAGGATATCCCTGTGTTCGGCCGCATCATTGCGGTAGCGGATGCGTTTGATGCGATGACGTCCGATCGGCCTTATCGGAAGGGAATGCCTGTCGAGAAGGCGATGGCCATTCTCGCGGAAGGAAAGGGGACCCAGTGGGATCCCCGTTTTGTTCAGGGCTTTATGGATGCGTACAAAGCTTAGTTGCTATAGGGTAGACAGGGTTTGAGCGCAGGGGAGTAGGGGATGTGTGGCTTACAATGAAAATTCAATAAATGTTAATTTGCAAACTACTAGTGAAACAGAGGTGTTTGATGAGGAAAACAAACATAACTTTTATTATTTTGCTATTAGTAATTTTATTGCCTGTCTCTTATATAATGTACGGCCATTTAATATATAAACTAGACAAAAAGAAGGGAAGAACCGCTGTAGAAGAATATTTCAATAAATTTAAATGCTCTTATACAATTGAAAACATTTACGAATATCGTGTGGGTTCATGGATTGCTGGTTATACAAATGGCTACTTTTATGAAGTGAAAGGTTGTGACGGAGATCAGCGTAGAGTTTTTTTTAATACAGGAACAAGGGATTTAATACTAAATAATCCTGACAATTCAGCCTTAGTAATTAAAAAAATAAAATAATTTTTACTTAATAGCAACCAAGGAGGATGGTCACATGGATAAATTACGCTTCCCGATCGGATTGTTTGAGCACGAAGGTGAGGTGTCGGAGTCACAACTCCGCGCATGGATGGATGACATCGAGTTGATACCAAGCAGATTGCGTGAAGCCGTCGCGGGGCTCTCGGACGAGCAGCTGGACACGCCGTATCGCCCTGGAGGGTGGACGCTGCGTCAGGTGGTGCATCACGTCGCAGACAGCCATATGAACAGCTACATACGGTTCAAATTGGCACTGACAGAAGACAAGCCGACGATTCGGCCGTATTACGAGGATCGCTGGGCGGAGCTTAGCGACGGGAAGTCCGCGCCTGTAGAGCTGTCGCTTGCACTGCTAGACGCGCTGCACAGCCGTTGGATGATCCTTCTGCGCGACATGCAGCATGAGCAGTTTGCCCGCACATTCGTACATCCCGAGTCGGGGAATACAATTCGATTGGATTGGCATGTAGGCAACTACGCGTGGCATGGCAATCATCATATAGCTCATATCACAAGCTTACGGGATCGCAAAGGCTGGTAACCGCCAGCGCAGCAGCCGAAACCGCAATAAAACCCGCTAGGTCGATGTCGACTTAGCGGGTTTTGCAGTTTAGCGAGACTTGGCATACTCTTCCACTTGAGGACCCGCAGATCCTTTAGCGCTCACGATCCCAGCCTCAGGTGATAAATAGCGCCCAACCTTGTCGATCCATTCCTGGACGTAGTGATCGGTGGCCCATTGTGCCATGACGAGCTGCTCGCCAGGTTGTAGATCTAGGGTAAGTTGAGGAATACTGCCGGGCGCCTGCCCGTAGGAGTAGAATTTGAGCTTATCCCCTTCAAAGATGACGAGCATATCATCCAACGGCGACGTTAGCGCATCTGTGGCTTGCGGCCACGAAGACTTGAGATTGCTCCAGGAACAGCAGATATCGTCATGATTGACGACCTTATCCGGCAGCTCGCGAGGGAAATCGCGAAGCACATAGCGATCTGGTGCTGACGCACTAGTGCGAGTTGTTTCGGCAACTTTGCCTACCCACTTGCCGGGCTCACGCTGTACCGTCCAGCTCTGACCAGAAACCTCACTAAGGGCATTGTCTCCGACTCTGGACATTGAAGCAAGCTCATTATTCAAACTTGTGCCAAAGACATCCATAATGGACACATGGTTCTTGTCCACCGGCTTTTTGTAGAATTGCAGGGTGCGTGCTTCCCTCAGCTGTGGGAGTGTACGCACCCAGATGCGATCTGCATGATAAGGTGCATTCCCATTCCAAGCCTCCTCGGACTCTGCGATGGAGACATATTGGTTGCCTGCAAACAACAGTGTTTCAACGCGATTGAACTCTTGATCCTCTGGATTTGTGAAGCGCTCAGTCTTAACTGGCTGATCCGCCAAATGAGCAGATAAATAATGAGACTCACCCTTGCTTGTTGTTTGCGTGAGAGAGTCGATTTTCCAAAAATTTTGCTTATACGGCATCAGAATGCCTGTTCCTTCGGAGGTCTTCTCTAATTGCCCCCGAACAGGTGCTATGAGCATCGTTCGATAGGTGCTGTAGCGAAGGGGGGATAGCGCACGTCCTGGGACGCCTTTGGCAGGCTCATGCTCCGTGCGCAGTCCAATTAGCAGCGCTGTATTAATGGGAGCAGGAGGAGGCGTAGATACCGTTACCGCCGCACTCATTAGCTTCCCTTCGAGAGCAGCTGCTTCGCTTTGCGTATGCATGGTGTGCCATGGGAAAAGAAGAACGACAGCTAAGACAGTACCTAAACCAGCGACACAGAGAAGAGGCTTCGCCTTGGACTTGTTTCGCTCCTTGTGTCGAATCGTTTCCTCGATGTCATGCTGAAGCTTGGAGGTGAACCCCTTCTGCTGAAGGGGGCCATCTTCCAATTGCTTCTGGAAGTCATCCGGCTCAGGAGTTTTCAAGCGCTTCACGCTCCTTCAGACTAAGAACCTTAAGTCTGGCGTGGTGAAGCCTGGATTTAACCGTTCCTTCCGAGATGGCTAGAATCGCTGCCATTTCTTTGGTGGTCATCTGATAATGCGCATGAAGGATTAAAATTTCTCTATATTTTGCGGATAAAGACATGACTTTTTGCCAAATTTCACTTGCATATAAATTCTCGACCGCTTCGGTTTCTGCCGAGTTGGCAGTTCCTCCCGATTGGACGAAGCCGACAAGGGTTACCTTGCGCCAAAAAGCTTTGCGCAAATAATCATAAGCAGTATTGCGAGTTATGGTAAGCAACCAAGTTTTGACCGCAGCTTCACCACGGAAAGTTGTCAGATTGCGATATACTTTTAAGAAAGCATCCTGTGCAATGTCGTCGGCTGCATCTTTATTGCGACAAATGCTAAATGCGTAATTCCACACATCATTCCCGTAGGTTTCCATCAAATTACGAAGGATCACCTTCTGATCTGTTGTTTCTGCGATGTACTTCAAATAATCAAATACATGGACACCGGTCGTTTCCAATTCTCTCACCTCTCCTATATAGACGCATGAAGTCGCGAAAAGTTCATCAACTCCAATAGAAACTTTACCCATATCATTCGTAAGCCGCCGAGCGTTTGAGCCTCATCAGAGCGTATTCGTTCTTCCTTCGGTTCATGCCATCATTCTAAGGATGGTTTTGCTAATAAGCTAGGTCGTAGTTGGCAGGAAATTGTGCCTAGGAAAGAGAAAAGTAGGAGTAGAAACTGGAACGATACGAAGAGAGATTTAAATAGAAGAGGAACGTATGCGGACTAGCTTGACAATAAAGCGCTTTAGCACGCAATATGAAGGAAGGACTAGATCCTTCGGAGAGGAAGAACAGCATGAATTTCGTTGAGCATATAGCAGATCATTTGCGATCCGGACAAATAAGTAATTATCCGCAGCCGATTGCACTAAACTTAGGTTTAGTGTACACCGTGAAGCTAGAAGACAAGAAGACGAATTTAATTTGGCTTCCTTTTGAATATACAGGTTTAGCTTACATTGATATGGGCCTGCAGGTGAATGTTTACCCTTACTATCGCGGCACAATTATTGAAGAAATTGAACTTTCCCGAGGAACGGATCTGCACAAGCCCCAAACGGAAGAAGCATTCACCAAGACCCTTTATGCTAAAGGTTACGAACTGCACCAACTGTTGCAAGAAGAGCAGTACAGTCATTTACAAGGGAGTGCACCCGATTACCTAGCTAAAATGATGTATATTGTCGATTGGATGCGTTATTACAACTCTGCCAAAGCGGTAGCAGTGGCGAAAATAAAAGGTTAATCAACATTCGAGACAGCGGATCTTGCTTTCTACCTAGTAGAGGGCAGGGTCTTTTTGGTATTTCATACGGCTATAGTCCCAGTATGGGGAGCTTGTCCTGCTTGGATGAATGGGCTTTTAAGCATGTTCTCAAAGACTAGTAGAAGGCTTATCCTAGAGGATGGTGGAAGTATGTGCCGAAAATTTGGACAGAAGTGGAGAAAATAGCGATGAAACGATGGATGAAATGGCTGACGATAGCAACAATCGGTTGCCTATTAACGATAGGTAGCCTGCAAGGTAAAAGTGAAGCAGCAGGAGGATTTAAGGATATTGGGGGACATTGGGCGGAGCAGACGATCGTTCAAATGGTACAGCAGGGTTTGCTGGATGGATTTCCAGACGGCACCTTTCGACCTGATGAGACCGTAACGGCAGACCAATTTGTAAAAATTGTCCTGCTAGCCTTCACAGATAAGTTCCCGAATGGTGAACGGAAGTGGAAGACAAGCTTCTTGCAAACGTTGAGTGCGAGTAATCAAAATATTTTACAGCAGGACTACCGAGACTTCACGTTTAAGCCGAATACGGTCGGTTACTGGGCTAAACCTTACTTGGATCTAGCTAGTGATCTTCATTTTATTAGCAAAGGGCAATTCGCTGACTATAAGGCTTCCTTGAAACGGGAAGATGTCGCAGAGATTTTGTACTATTTGTTGAAGGAAACCGAGTACTTAGAAGACGAGACGTATAGTCTTGCGGCTGCATCCCATTTCGGTGATCTGCAGAGCGCAACGAGCAGACAGCAGAAGTTTATCGGAGAGTCGATGACGAAAGGGATTATGGAAGGGTATCCGAATGGTTACTTCGGTGTGGGCCAATATGTGACTCGTGCTGAGGCGCTGCAAATTATTACACGTCTCCAGACGAAATCGAAGCGCGTGAGCGTGAAAAACGACAATGAAGCTTTCATCAAAGTCGTGCCAACTAAGGATGGGAGCTATAAGAAGCTCGTTTTCCCAGATGAGCGTATGCTGCAAGCGTACGAAGTAATGGAAGAGGCGGGCAAACTGCGCGGAACGAATTACGATTTGGTAGAGACGACGCTGCGCCTATTCAAGAATGCTGAGGCAAAAGCTCAATCGCTGAGCGGGGCAACGGCGGAAGCGCGCAATAGCAATGAAGCTTCTCTCTGGTTGGATCCACAGTTTGCAACGTACGGAGTAACGGTCCAACTGGAGGACGGGGTGCTTGCCCGTAATACGGAGAGCATTCGTAAGTTCACAGATTTCCTATTCGGCTATGATGCGGACATTTTCAATCGCCAATTTACAGATGCATGCGCGCGTGCAGCAGCGAAAGGTGTTCTAGAAACAACAACGACACAAATCGGCAACTACTCGGTGGAAACACGTTTGGAGTCGGATGGGAAGACGATCGTTTTCTCTATTATTCATTCTTAAAAGGCATGGGAAAAGATGTACATACAAGCTAATTTGTTTGTCTGCCAATTGTAAAACATCTAGCTAACATGTACGTACAAGTGTATAATGGAGTTATCATATACATTTTATCGGAAGGTGTTGAGCTCAGATGCTTGATCAATTGAGACAGCAAGTTTTGGAGGCCAATTTAGATCTACCCAAATATCGGCTGGTTACTTTTACATGGGGCAATGTCAGCGGAATCGATCGGGAGCAGGGGCTCGTCGTTATTAAGCCAAGCGGCGTACCTTATGAGGATTTGAAAGCAGAAGACCTCGTCGTCGTTGATCTGCAGGGGAACATTATCGAGGGTAAATTGAAGCCATCTTCCGATACGCCAACGCATCTGGCCCTATATCGCGCTTTCCCAACGATTGGCGGCATCGTTCATACACATTCGCCTTGGGCTACCAGCTGGGCGCAGGCTGGCCGTGCCATCCCGGCACTGGGGACAACGCATGCGGATTACTTCTACGGTGAAGTGCCGTGCACGCGTCTCATGACAGAGGCTGAGATACAAGGAGCCTACGAATTGGAGACGGGCCATGTCATCATTGAGACGTTCCGCGAATTAGATCCAGCCATGGTGCCGAGTGTGCTTGTGAACTGTCATGCGCCTTTTAGTTGGGGCAAGGATGCGCATAATGCGGTCCATAACGCGGTGGTTTTGGAAGAGGTTGCGAAGATCGCGTATCGTACGTACAACTTGAACCCATCGATTCAGCCTATGGATCAAACCTTGCTGGATCGTCATTTCCTAAGAAAACACGGAGCGAACGCTTATTACGGGCAAAAATAAGATCTAACCAGGACAGTCGGCTGAAATCAGCTGATTGTCCTTTTTGTTGCAAACTCAAGCAACCCTCCCTCTGTTTTCACACCCTTTGGCGGAAAGCCATTCATTTGGTATGATGAAAGATAGACTAGGAAGAAGAGGATGATGACCAATGTTTACGAAGTCGAACTATAGTGGCACGAGAGAAGAACAATATACCTTGCTGATCGGGCAAGTTGAAGCTTTGATACATGATGAACCGAACCGCATTGCGAATCTGGCGAACGCGTCCGCTTTGCTGGGACAGTTTCTGGAGGATGTGAACTGGGTAGGGTTTTACTTGGTGGACACGCAAATCGAACGGAAAGAGCTCGTATTGGGACCTTTTCAGGGATTGCCGGCCTGCGTGCGAATTCCTTTCGGTAAAGGGGTTTGCGGGACGTCTGCCGAGCGCAAGGAGACGGTGCTTGTTCCGGATGTCCACGCCTTCCCAGGACATATCGCCTGCGATGCCGCTTCACAATCGGAGATCGTGATCCCGATTGTGGCGGGAGGCGAGCTCGTCGGCGTGCTGGACATCGACAGCCCGAGCCTAAGCCGGTTCGACGACGTCGACCAGCGCTATCTGGAGCAGTTCGTGCAAAAGCTTGCCGCCGTGATGTAGGGTGGGTGTTCCAGCTTTACAAATGAGCGTTCCCGCGCGAAACGTGCCCACTTGCCCATAAGCGGAGCGGGCTTGCTACCGAGCGCTACATGCAAAAAGAAACGCCAACTGCTTCTGCAGCTGGCGTTTCTTTTTGGCTCATTATGAAGGGTAAGCGTCGGTGCTAATAATAGCGGATAAGAGCTTGCGCATCGAGCGCGTTCCGACTTTATCCATGATTTTCTCGATGTGTACTTTCACTGTCTTCTCACTGATGAAGCAATAATCTGCGATTTCTTTGTTGCTATAACCGCGCAAAGCGATAAGACTAATAATTTCAGCTTCACGAGTCGTAAGGACGTGCTGAGATACAAAGTGTGTAATAACAGAAGGTAGTTTGGTAGGAAGAAGATTTCTTACAAGGTTCTCTTGAACAGGGGGCATGCTTAAACGACCTCAATATCTCAATAAATGACTAGCCTATCCGTTATTGTAACAGAGTTAGCCACATTATGGCGAAGAAGAGAGTGTCGAATTTCCAAATTTTTATGTAATTTTTGTTGAAGGGCGAGCGCTCTCTAATCCTTGCTCTGAATCACAAGCAATAAGCCTGATGATAGTTCGATAAGCCCTTCTGGTTCAAGGAGAACATTGCTGATACCAAGTGACATCCCGATGTCTAGTGTCGCTTGCTGAAGGGGGTATTGAAAGCCATGCAGCGTGATCCCCGTGACCTCCAAGCTAAGCGGGAGCAGCGAAATATGTGTGTAAGGTTCCTTTCGCACGCGTGTTGCTTGATCGATCACCATGATGAGGTTGTTGGCATCCATAATCGCACAAGGAATCCCTTGCGCCAAGCCTTTGCGGAGCAAATGCACATTGGCAAGCGAGTGATCGAAGCGCGTACCTAGTGCCCCGACGAGTAGAATCTGGCTCGGATTCTGTTCCAGCGCCCAGTTAAAAGCCATCTCCGTATCCGTTAAATCTTTGTAGATTGGATCACAATCAATTAAGATTTTGCTAGATGCTCGAATTAGGGCGAGCTCCTCGGTTGTAACCGAATCAAAATCCCCCATCGAAATATGTGGGAGAAAGCCATTTTGAATGAGAAATAGCGCCCCCCGATCAGAGCCGACAAGAATATCATCCGCCCGAATTTCCCCTAGCGCCCAATCGCCTAGCGTGCCGCCTGTGATTATCATAATACGTGTCATATCTATATCCCCCAGGGCAAAATTAACCAATCATCTACCCCTTAGTATACCATAAGTGAAATAAACGGTTACGCTGTCCTGCAAGGACCTTATATGTCGAGAAAAAACCGAGAAGCCAGGAAGGCCGCTCGGTTTTTCTGTGCATCAAGCGAGAGAAACATGTTCGGTAAAAACTTAGGTTCGTGCATCTACGCGCTTGCGCATAGGGTTAAGCTCGGACTGATCGTGATCAATCTCCGCCTCATCGGCAAAGCCTTGCAGCTCATATGTGCTGCGTCCTAGAACAAGATCGGCGGGAAACTCATCACCTCGTTTAAGCGTGACCTCTTGCCCAGCTTCATTGGCGTAAATACCGTCGGTTTCAACCGTATCGCCTGTCATAGGATCCATTGTTTTGTTCTTTGACATTCACCATGCCTCCTTTCCTGTTGCTTATCCTTACCATTTCCAACGTCGCAGGAAATTATGAGAAGAATCATGTAGAATGAGAAGGTCATCATAGTTTGTACGCAGAGGGGAATGAAAGGTATGGCTTTATGGGGGACGATCGTGAATGCAGTAGCCATTATTATCGGAGGATTACTTGGCATGCTGCTGCCCCGCATCTCAGAAAGTATGAAAAACACAGTCATGCAGGGCCTAGGGCTCGCTATAACTGTGTTGGGTATTACAATGGCACTTAAATCAGATCAAATCGTGATCGTGATCATGAGTATTGTCGTTGGCGGTATTCTCGGCGAGTTGATGCGGATCGAAGCCAATCTTACGAAGCTTGGCGACTGGCTTCAGAGCAAGATGAGCAAGCAACCGACGACGCATCCAGCAGCGCCAACCAGCATCTCAGAAGGCTTCGTCACTTGTACACTCGTCTATTGCATCGGCGCCATGGCGATATTAGGTCCATTGGATGGCGGCCTGCGTCATAATCACGATATTTTATACACCAAGTCGTTGCTCGACGGGTTCTTATCCATCATCTTCGCATCGACATTGGGGATCGGCGTTGTTTTCTCCGCGGCATCTGTGTTTGTGATGCAAGGAACGATTGCACTGCTAGCTACAGTGATCGCCATGGCGTTCAGCCAAGCGTCGCTGGATGCGATGATTGTGCAGATCACCGCGGTAGGCGGCGTCCTGGTTATCGGCGTAGGTATCAATATTTTGCAAATCAAAAAAATTAACGTGGCGAATATGCTGCCAGCACTTGTCATAGCCGCAGCGGCGGTGCCTCTGCAGCAGGTTATTGCCGATTGGCTAAATCGCTAAATTAGACAGCGGAGCCGTTAAATTTATACCCAACGCCTCTGACAGTAATGATGTATCGAGGCTCAGCTGGATTAACTTCTATTTTCTTGCGTAAATTGCTGATATGTACAATGAGTGTGCGTGGATCGCCCATACTGTCCAAGCTCCAGATGAGCTCAAACAAGTGCTCGATTTTATAAACACGATTTGGCGTTTTGGCCATGAGAGAAAGTAAATCAAATTCCTTGGCAGAAAGGGAGATCGTTCGTCCATTCGCTCGTACGATGTGGCTGACCAGATCGATTTCTAGACCAGGGAATTTGACCAATTGCGGGTCATCTTGATGCTGCTCACGAATAGAGTTACGGCGAAGAAGGGCTTTGACCCGGGCAACAAGCTGGCTTGGGCTGAACGGCTTCGTCATGTAGTCATCGCCACCCATGCTAAGACCAAGAATGATATCAATATCCTCGCTTTTACATGAAATGAACAAGATGGGGGTATTGCTCGTTTTGCGGAGCTGACGACATACCTCTATACCATCAAGTCCTGGCAGCAAAATATCCAGAATAATAAGATCAGGCCTATGTTCCCTCACAATTTCAAACACATCATGTCCGTTATTTGCACTGATTACTTTGTAGCCTTCACGCACCAAGTAGAGCTGAATTAATTGGACAATTTCTTGCTCGTCATCAACGACTAAAATTGTTTCTCCGGCCATGCTTGAATCCCCCTCAGTAATGAAACAACTTCTAAAGTAAGAAGGGTGTTCCTACTTTCATCAGATATTACCTACATTATAGAACGATTCTCCTAGTAATTTCTATCCTTTTATTGACAAATAGCGGGTTCTGAAAGGCATGATGTGGATAATTAGGTACAAAGGATGTCGATGTAATCTCGTTTGTCTGAAGATGCGACATCAATCGCTATTTTTCGACGAATCATTGATTGAAACTTAAGCATCATTTTATTTAATTTTTATGTTGCCGTGCTAAGCTACCAAAGTCTCTATGTAAAGCATAAGAGGGGGCGGCAGAGGTTATGCATAATGAGATGGTGAACAAGGACAGCAAACATGCAAGGTTGTCGAAGACGTCTCTCGCTCGTCAAATTATCGAGCAGGCTTGGGATTTGTATTGCAGGATAGATGTGCAAGGGAATTTGATCTATGCTTCGGAACGGTTTCGAGGGGTTCTCGGCTATGTACCCGATCATGTAGGTCAACTCATGGAGTCAGTTGATTCGGAGTTTCGTGTAGATGTGTATAAATTGTTCGTGCTTACCTTGCAAACGAAATCTAGCAGTAAACTAGAGTTTCGTGCGAGAGGAGCGAATGATGCTCACCTATGGATGGAATGCACAGCGATCCCACTTCGTGATGAACAGGGTGAGCTCATCGAGATTGTTTTCGCACTTATGGACAGTACGCAGCGCAAAAATCATGAAAACCAACTTGTTGCTATGGCATTCCATGATTCATTGACAGGCCTGCCGAATCGCCGACTGTTCAAAGAGAATTTACAACATCTGCTGCAGCAGGCGAAGCGAACAGATCGTGCTTTTGCACTGCTCTATGTCGATATTGATGATTTCAAAATCATCAATGACACGATGGGACACGATATCGGAGATGCATTTTTACAAGCTTTTGTAGACCGGATGCAGAGCTGTTTAAGAGATATTGATATATTTGCCCGAATGGGAGGAGATGAGTTTACGATTTTAGTGCCGGCTGTGGATTGTCAGGAGCATGTCGAGGGTATAGCGCGTCGCATCATAGCCAGTGTTGAGAAGACATGGGACGTTCAGGGGCATGTTTTTAGATCGACAGTCAGTATGGGCATTACGATGTATCGACCTGATCTTAAGGATGCAGCCCAAATGATGAAGGAAGTCGATATTGCCTTATACCAGGTGAAGGGTAAGGGCCGAAATCACTATCAATTTTATACACAAGGGTTATCTGACCACTGGTCGATGACATACTCTATTTAAATAAGCCGTTGCGCAAGAGCGGGAAACCCCCTCTTCCATAGCGGTTTTTTGTGTTTCCCCAGTATTTACTCGTAGCGATTTTGATAGCTTTCTAGGATGATAGAAGGAATCGAAACGAATCGAATAGGGGAGGAGACAAGATGAAATTGAGCAATGGATGGCGTAAGCTTGTCGTTGCCCTAGTCATTGTCGGTGCGGTGTGGCAGGTAACATTTGTGCATAAGAACGAGGTTATTGCTGGGGCTACCGCGGCTCAGGGGAAATTCAATATGTCGTATATATTCATGGGAGCACCTAGCTCCTTTGTATCACAAGTCAATAAAAGCGGTGAGACCTTAGACGTAGTATCGCCAAGTTATTTTCATCTAAAGGAAGATGGCAGTTTAGAAGTGTCCGATCTAGAGGCTTCTTTCATAACGGAGATGCATAAGCAGGGGAAACGGGTTGTTCCATTTCTAAGCAATGATTTCAGTCAAGCGCTAGGTGAAAAAGCAATCGATGGACGCGAGACGCTAGTTAAAGAGCTTGCAGCAAGTATCAAGGCTAATAATCTGGATGGTGTGCAATTAGATATTGAAAATGTAGGGGCGGCCTACCGAGATAAGTACACGGATTTCGTTAAAAAGCTGCGCGAACAGCTGCCGAGTACCAAGGAGGTTTCCGTCGCAGTAGCTGCGAATCCAACAGGCACTACGACGAGCTGGATTGGTCTCTATGACTATAAAGCACTAGCGGCTGTCTGTGATTATTTGATGGTCATGACGTATGATGAGAGCTATCCTGGCGATCCTACGCCGAGTCCTGTTGCTAGCTTGCCCTTTGTCGAGAAATCCATTCAGTACGCATTGACTCAAGCGCCAGCGAATAAAATAGTGCTAGGTATTCCACTCTATGGCCGTTACTGGAATCAGGATCCTGCGTCCAATGGAGCAGGAATTCCGGCTAGAAGCGTTCAGAAACTAGTCGATCAATACGGTGGAACGATACGTTATGACAATGCTAGTCAATCGCCAGTTGCAACCTTTACGATACAATCAACGGCTGCGAAATCAACGGTGAACAGCAAGCAATTGTCCGCTGGCACCTACACAGTTTGGTTTGACAACGAACAATCAATCAAAGCTAAGCTAAAGTTAGTAGGGAAATACCAGTTGAAAGGAACTGGAAGCTGGAGCCTTAATCAAGAGACTGATGATACGTGGAGCTACTATCAGCTGTGGGCGGATGGTTTTTACTTCACGGATATGCAAAAGCACTGGGCGCAGTCCGACGTCCTGAACGCCGCGAATCGCGGCTGGATGGTCGGCACAGCCGCAGACACGTTCGCGCCCGACGCGGCGCTCACAAGGGCGCAAGCCGCGACGATTATCGTGCGCGCGCTCGGCTTAGAGGACGTGGCGGCTGCTAGCGCCACGTTCAGGGATGTGCCTGCGACCCACTGGGCGTCGCAGGCGATCGGGATCGCGCAGCAGAAGGGGCTGATGCAGGGCATCAGCAACGATCGCTTCGCGCTCGATCAGAGCATGACGCGGGAGGAGATGAGTGTGCTGCTCTCCCGCGCCTTAAATCTGACCACGCCGGTTAGCGGCGGGGCGAAGAAGTTCACGGACGTGCCAGCGGACAGCTGGTCGGCAGAGGCCATTGCTGCGATGAGCAGCAGGGGCCTTGTCGACGGCTTCGAAGGCGGCACGTTCCGCCCGAGCGCGTCCTTGACGCGTGCGCAGATGGCGGCGCTGTTAAGCCGCGCTCAACCGCTGCTCACGAAGTGAGCAGGTTTAAAAGAGAGTCCCATCAGCCATGGATATGTGGCTGTTGGGACTCTCTTTTGTGCATACAGCTGAGAAGCATGCAAAAGTGCAACTTTTTTATCGAATTTACCTCCTGATCAGAAATGCGTGCAAAAGTGCAACTATCTCTGCCCCTATTCATCATTTCGGCCTTTTTCGGTTCGAAGGGATGCACTTTTGCACTAATTCATCTATTTGTACCGTTTTCCATGAAAATGAGTGCCTTTTAGCATCTTTGACGCCTAATAGCTCCTTTTGCATGGCCTCTTATTGTGCAGCAGGCGGTGGCGTTGATTGCTGCTGCTGGGTAACGAACACAATACGCGGCGGCTTATTTTCAGGTGTTGATGATGACTTGGGAGGGATATCACCAATGACATCATCTGTCGCTGAGTAGACGAAGGTGGTTTGTTCCTTGGGCCCAGGTTTATTGGTCACGAATTGACGGATGTTTTTGACCCGGGTCTCGGACCTGGTAACGCGGTTGCTACCGATTTGAAAGACAGATGATGCGGCAACTCCGAGAAGGCGGACGTTACGTACCGTAATATAGCTTCCTAAGTTATCCACACACATTGTGAACGGTTCGGGAGGCTGAGGGAGAGGGAAAGGTCGTTCATAGAATGGATAAGCCGCGAAGCTGCCCTCGTTCCCATAATAAATAGGCACTTCGCGTTGAACCGCAAAGACTCTGTTCTGCAGAGCCGTGTATACATTATCCCCCACATGCATGGTGCTGGATGAGCCTATGCTATTTATATAGATGTTGCCAACAATCGATAAACGTGCCATGGTTATCCCTCCGAAGGAAGAGGAACGAATGGCGCGATAATGACAGATTCAGGCGGTGTATCGAACATCGAAGATAAGGAGATGACCTCCGTGTCGCCAATTAGGAAGATGGAAGCACTCGCGACCCCGACGATACGGACATCGCCTACACAGATTTGTTTATTTTCGACATGTAAATTAAACATCGCTTGCCCTTCTTTCCTATAAAATGTTTAACGTGCCAGTCCAAGAATGTGCCTTTACTTAGGTAGACTGGATATGTACGTCTCGATTGCGGTAAGGATGTCTTGCTTCGTTTTGTCCATAATGTTGGTAGTCACAGCCTCCAGAGGCTCTTTGAACCCAACGCCGCGGTATTGATTCACATAATGCTGAATACGCGTATCCAGCTGCTTGCGAATATCATCAATGATCAAATCTTTGTAATCATCGTCGAGTGGATGTTGATATTTATGTTCAAGGCTGTTGATATCGGACTGCACACCGAACTGCAAATACTGTTCAATGCCGCTAGCAACCTCCGATTGGATGTCTTTCCCTTGCTTTGCAGCTGTTCCACGTGATGTCGGTTGAGTCGCACCGCCACCCGCATTAGGCATTACCCCTTGGTATTGTCCGCCTTGGTAAAAAGGATTCATATCCATACCCAAACCGGCACCATTCTCATCTTTGTTCAACGAGTTGCCATTCACACTGAAGTCTTCAATCTGATCGATTGCGCTGGGACTGATTCCGATCGTGAGTGTACCGTCGAGCTTTTCAACTTTCAGCTGATCAAAATTATATTCAATTTTATCGATGTGGATTCGCTTCTCATCTTTTAAGGCCTTCAGATCCGCCTGCAGCTTGCTTACGGTTTGTTCTAGCTTCTCAATGCGCTGCTTCTGCATTTCCATACAGGCGGTTATCTGCTGGGCCCATTGCTGCCACGTGATCGGGTTAGTCATTAGGAAAAAAGCACCTCCTTCCGGATTCCTCAGGCATGGTATATTCAGCGCTATAGGACACCTTCTTGAGCCTGGCTAATCTTGAAGCGCGCAAGAAGTCTTCTCCAGGTCACGTAGCTGGCGGCAGAGGAACAAGCGCTACAGGGTTAACTTCGCTCGTTCCAAGCTCAGGAGCAGGCTCTACGAAGCCGCCTGTATTGTACAGATTAGACAACGAGCGAATCGATCCGGCCGTGCCAATCTGGAGGACAGATGAGTTGGCGACAGAGTTAACTTTTAATTGTTGAATCATGATGGTTTGATGGATGGTCCAGTTCATTTTCCGTGGAACACCTCGCTTTATTCTGACCTTTGTCAAAGGATATTGCCGCTTGCATTGGCATCAATGAGGTCGGAATCGTTAGTTACCGTCGTGCTGTAGGTATTATAAACACGCGGGAAATCCCCTGTGTTAAATGAACCTGCTCCAGCGAATGTCTTGGAGGAGCTGGTCGGTGAAATAATAAAGGAATCGCCGAAATGAACGACAGAGCTGGAACCGACACTAATAATTTTCACATTCCCAACGATTGCTGGCATTATCCGATCCCCCTTGCGTTATCACACCTACAGTATATGAGGTATCCGCCTAGAGGTGCTCTGAATTTTCGGGAGGGTGTCACATTGGGAGGTAGGCACATATACTGTTAGCAAAATGAGGTGATGGGCTTGAGCGGATTTAATCGCCATCCTTGGTTGAAGTGGGAGCAAGTTGAGAAGTTTCTTGGACAAAAGCTGCCGTTCGCCGAAAAAGGGCAGACCTTTCTAGATAATATGACGTGGGCTGAAGGATATGTACAGGACATGCTGAAAAAAGCGATGCCAGGCTTGGATGCCAGCATTTCATCCTCTGGATCCATCGGTACAGAAATTTTTGAAACGCACGAGCATGTCATTATTAAGGTCAAAATTGCCAAAGAAGAAGATCCAAGAGCACTTCAAGTGTTCGTGAAATCTAATCAAATTAAGCTGACAGGATTTACGAACGCCAAGAACCGAATTATAAAGGTTCCTACGCTGGTGCTGCCGAGAACTGCAAATGTAACGTATAAGCAGCGACTGTTGGAGATCAAGGTACGCAAGCGCGGTTTAAAGGAGAGCTATCATGAGGCGTACATTCGCTACTAGTCGCCGCGTCCGCAAGGAACCCCTTTGGCATAAGGCTGAGGGGGTTTTTGGTGGATGATTTTGCAGCTCGTCCCTATCGCCACTATCCTTATCGCTCAGATCAGCAAGACTCTTTCCAAATCCTGAGCCAATGGGATAGTGTCCACAAGATGGGCATTAAAATCCCACCCCACGCCAGCGCCCCCGTTACAAGGCTCTCAGAGTTATCTTTTTCACGCAAAAAAAGCCCAATTAGATGGATAAATTCCATCTAATCGGACTCTCAACTTTATTTGCTAGTTACTACAGCACACGACGTGCCGTCATATAACGTGATGACCACGTGCCACTGCTAAGATTGGTAATACGTACGCCGCCTGCGCCGTAAGTTTGAAGGATTTTGTTATTGCCCATATAGATGGCAACGTGGTGAATAACGCCTGGCTTCCCAGGGATCGAGAAGAACACCAAATCACCTACACGCAGGTTACTGCGGGATACATACTTACCTACACGAGCTTGTTGTTGGGATGTTCGCGGCAGGCTGACGCCAACCTTTTTGAATACATATTGCGTGAAGGAAGAGCAGTCAAAGTTACGTGTTTGACCTGCCTTAGCACCGAATTTGTAAGGTGTTCCTAAATATCTTTTACCGATGGAGATGACTTGGCTTCCTCTTGAAGTCGACGTTGCTGACGCTGTAAGAGCTGTAGCATCTGCTGCTTCAATAGATGTAGATGTAGATGTAGCCGCTTCCGCTTTACCTGGAGCACCTGCTGCAAGTACTGACAATCCTATAGATACGGACAAGGCCGTAACGACTAATTTTTTGTACCAAGTTTTTTGTGGGTTTTTCATGGGGTTTGCCTCCTTAGAGTTTTCGCTGAGTTTTCGCCAAGCTATCTTGCATTGAAGACATGGTAAGCTTCAAATGAATGTGCGCAAGAATCTTGATCAGTTGACCCTTAATTGAGTAACCTTGCGAGGTGTTGTCCACCTGAGACTCAGTATAGCAGATGAAAATTGCCCTATTATTTACCATGCAACCCTGTAATTCGCGCTATATCAAGGGGAAAGCCCAATTCTGAGAGAATGATGAGAATCCCCTTATAATGTTCTTATTGACAGGATTGTGGAAGCGCTACAATGGCTGTGGAGCCTTGGCCTAGACTGCTTTGCAGCTCGATAGTTCCCTGATGTTTTTGCACAATATGTTGAGCAATAGCGAGCCCAAGTCCTGCCCCGCCTTGCTTTCGGTTCCTAGCTTTATCGGATCGATAGAAGCGGTCAAAGATGTGAGGAAGATCTTCTTCCGCGATGCCAATGCCTTGATCCATGACTTTGAGAATCACTCGTTTATCGTGCAAACTGATGCGGATATCCACGATCTTCTGGCTATATTTTAAGGCGTTATCTATTAAAATAATAAGCAACTGTCTGATCTGATAGGGATCACCCGTCATCGGGAGCTCTTTCATATCGTGTTCGGCTTGAACACGAATTTCTCGCGAGGAAGTTACTCGGAGGGAGGCCGCGGTTTGCTCCACGAGTTGAATAAGGTCGAAGTTCGTATTCTGCTCACAATTTTCACGGTTGGTATCCGTGAGCGAAAGCAGATTTTGCGTGAGCAGCTTCAACTGAGCGGACTCTGACACGATTGCTTCCAATGCTTCTTCCCGCAATTGATCATTGCTGGAGGCCCACCTCCGCAATAAGCTGGCGTAGCTCTCAATAATGGTGAGCGGCGTTCTAAGCTCATGGGAGGCATCAGCAAGGAATTGCTCCTGTTTACGAAACATATCCTGCAATCTGTCAATCATGCGATTGAAAGTGGTGCCTAGTCTCATCAGCTCATCATTGGCCTGCTTATCTGGCAGCGTAATATGACGAAATGAACCGCTATTCTCAATGTTTTGCATGGTAGCGATGAATTGATGGAGAGGTCGAAACAGGACATTGGTATAAAAATAACCCCCGATTAGGGCCAATATAAGCGCACCAATGGAAGTCAGAACAAGAATCGAGATCAACATTTCGGAGTACATGCCTAGCCTTCGCAGGTTTCGGCCTATTTCTAAGAGAGCAACCTGTTTACCCTCTTTGAAAACCGGTGTCCTTACGAATAACATAATGCCATCGGCATCGGTTATTAAGGCTTCAGACGCCTCGGTTGCATAGCTGGCTGGATAACTAACAAGACTCATATCGGAATAAATCTGATGAGCAACCTTAGAGTCAGGTGTGATGTAGCGCAGCATTTCTTGGGGGATTAGCAGCTCATCCATCTGCATATTGTCCTTCCAATACTCCGGATGATTAGGCAAATCCTTCATTAGCAAGGCGCTGGCTTTATCCTTCAATAGGTCAATTTCACCCTTCGTTGTCACACGGATGAACATGTAATACACGAAGGTAAAGCTGAAGAAGAGGATCGCCATTAATCCAATGGATACCCACAATGTAATTTTTACTCTTAGGCTCATACGGACTCCTGGTCATCTGAAAGCGGAGAGCTGCCGTCAGATGGTGTTTTAATTAGATAACCGATACCGCGAATCGTCTGAATCAGCTTGGTGGTGAAGGGCTTGTCTACTTTTTGACGTAAATAGCGGATGTACACATCGACAACATTGGTATCCCCGATAAAATCATAACCCCACACTTCCGTAATAATCTGTTCCCGCGACATCACCTCGTTCTGATGCTGAATCAGGAAGCGCAGCAAATCAAACTCCGTTGGTGTCAGCTCAATGGCAATACCCTCGCGCGTGACAGCACGGCTTTTTAAATCCATAGTAAGCTCATCGATTTTCAGCAAATGATCCTGTTCAGGAACTTGCTCTTGCAGGCTCTTCTGACGAAGTAGGCTGCGAATGCGGGCTAAAAGCTCCACCGTTGCAAAAGGCTTCGTGACATAATCGTTGGCGCCTTGATCCAGCCCGCTTACGCGATCGGGAATGGCATCCCGCGCGGTTAACAGAATGACAGGCAGCGTGGCATTTACCTGCCTGACGCGTCTGAGAACTTCGAGTCCATTGAGTTCTGGGAGCATCACGTCAAGAAGGACGAGATCCCATCCTTCTTCGCTTAAGACAGCCTGGAGTCCAGATCTTCCATCCCCACAGATAAGCACCTCGTAGCCCTCATGCTCAAGCTCTAGTTGCAGCACGCGGGCTATTCGTTCTTCATCTTCAATCAACAAAATGCGGCTCATAGCAGATGATGTTCACTCCCATAGTCACTCCTTGAAGGCAGCGGATCGATTTTTAGTTTATCGGTTTGGCATCCAGAATATTTCTTCACATTTGATAAAAGATTGCAGAAATTCCGGTTCAACGGGAATCTGCGAAGGATATGCGAGCAACGCTTGCCACTTGCAATAAGCTTGACCCAGCGTCAGTGGTCGACGGATAGGTGGAGGCCAAGTTACGTTTAATGGGACACGATGTCCCCCTGCAAAGTGCGCCTCGAAGGGCAGCTCCGGCGTGATGCCGCGTGGCCATGGCCACTGTGTCTCTGAACCGCTGTGGATCAAATAGGTGTAGACCTTACCCGTATAGCATAACTGTGAAACGGCCTCCATGACGAATGCATGCGCAGCACCGTGGTCTGGATGCGTATCGGCGGCATCTGTGACATACAGCTCTTTGGGCTGCAGCAATGTGATCAACGCCTTCGTATCCCAAAGAGCACAAGCTTTACGGTAGGGTGCAGGGCAGCCGTAATACTGCGAGTGAAAATCAGGCACAAGCGCCCCATACGTCGCCTGCTGCTGCGTAAAACGCTGCTGAAATGGGGGCATCGTTCCTGTGGTGGCGTAAACCTTGTCTAGCCCGGCATCGGGATAGCTGAGGAAAGTGAGATCCCGCGGACGAAGTCCGATTAGCGACGCGGCTGACATAGCTTCTTGCTGGCGTATGCGTGCCAGCTCCCAATAATGTGCCGGTCCTAGCTCTTCGGGACGCTTGTTAAACAAGAGGGTGGCGGCTTCCGGGTAGCCATCTCCATTGGTGAAGAACACGACATGAACGCGTTTGCCGCAGGCGATGGCGTTCATAATCGTGCCAGCCGTCCCGAGGATTTCATCATCGGGATGCGGAGCAAAAATAAGCAAATCAACGGGGGAAAGCCCTAATATGGCCTTATTCGCCCCGCTCCATGTGTCCATCTTCAACGCAATTCCTCCCTGCATCACATCAACTAAATGATATCAATGTATGTAGGCAGGAGCGGAAGCGTGAGGATTGGCAAATGGGCGGCAACCCGTCCCTACTTCCAACCGGGGAATAACGGTTTCGTAGGCTCGGGCAAACGGAATCCGCCAATAAAGGCACAGCCTAGTCCCCAAGCAATGACCATCCAGACTAGGCAAACAATCGCTTGCTTACGAGTACCATGTTTCGCCCAATAGGACATTTGTTGGATCGTGATCAGGATGGACGGAATCGTCAGAGCGGTCAATTTGAGCCACATTACTCGCTCACCTCATCCTCTCTCAAATAATAAGGTGCACCCTGAACACCAATTTGGAAGATATTAGCGGATACCTTCATTTGGACGTCTACTTCAGGAAATATGTCAGGCCAGTCCTTCTCTATCTTTTTCCAAATTTTTGGGTATTTACGATAGACGGATTGCCCGAGACCTGCGCTGTCCGTCTTGTAGGTTTTTTGCAGTGTTTGGAAGAGCTTCTTGTAGATTTCCGTGATTTGCTCCTGAAAGGATTCGTTGAGCTGTTCCATAACCGCAGGATCGCTAGGATCTAGTTTCGTGCGATTGTCCATAATCCGACCACTAGCTGTTATGTCCAATGTAAACTGTGGCTGATCGTTTACGACTTTTACATGTTTCTTTACATTCAATTTGGTAACTCGTATCGACAAATTGCTTTTCTGATCTGCCATGGAAACGTCCACGTCACCGAAAGGCTTCCTTCCTAATAAGCTCGTTAGAGCAAAAGCTTGCATTTCCTCAACGTAGCCTACTAAGGTAGTTTTGTTAAATAAGGCAACACTGTTGAGTAATAGTTTGCCATCTTTGTCCTTGGAAAAGGCAGCAGCAACAGGCTCAATGCCAGTAGCAGCGGAGGAAGCATAGAAATTGCGGAGCATGGAAGGCACTTGCAATTTCCGAACAATCATTTCGCGCAGTGCTTCTTCCTTCGTGGCCTCCAAGGGGTATTCACTTTCGACAAGACTTTTGGCATCTGTCCCACGCGCGATCACGATGTAGGTGCGCAGCCGATTCTTGGGATTCCTCGAAAGAAAGTCCAGAACGGGGGCAATATCATGACGGGCAAGAGCTTCACCTACCATGAAGATACGGCGGTGTGAAGGCAGTTCATCTCTAGAAAGCTTGCGATCTAGCTTTATGGACATGGCCTCAATACTTTCACCATAATCGGTGAGTGGCATGTAGGTCCTCTGCTGCGTTCCGCCACTTGTCGTCAATTGACCTGCACCAATCGATTTGGGAATCGCAATCTGGACATAGCCTCTGTATTTGCCTGTATCGGGCATGAGATCAAATGCGGAGAGCTGCAAGATGGCGATATCATTAATTTCTTTCCGATCCCAGCAGCCCGTCAGCAGGACAAGAAGCATGATGTATGTCAGGAATAGACGTGTTTTTCTCATTATTCGTGCCTCTTCTTATTCGACTTCGGCGAAGTGGAGACTAGATCACGATCAATAAGCCAATGCGGGGCACGAACAAGGAAGTCACGTAACCCCTTTAATCGTAAAGGCGCAATCGGAGCTAGGTATGGAACACCTACAGAGCGGATCCCTGTCAAATAAATGGCAAGTGTAAACAGCCCAAGCAGGATCCCGACGAATCCCAATGTCCCTGCGAGTAAGAGCAGCAGCAAACGCATGATCCGTATCGAAAAGGTCATATTATAGCGCGGAATCATGAAAGAAGCGATTCCCGTTACAGAAACAACGATGACCATTGGCGTAGATACGATACCAGCTTGCACAACAGCTTGCCCGATAACGAGAGCGCCGACGATGCTGACGGTTTGTCCCATAACGCGAGGTAAGCGAAGTATCGCTTCACGGAGTGCCTCGAACGTAATTTCCATAATGAGCGCCTCGACTATAGCTGGAAAAGGAGATGCTTCACGGGCCCCAGCGACAGAAAGCAATAGATTGGTCGGCAGCATTTCAGGATGAAACGTTGTAATGGCAACGTAGAGTGAAGGCAATAGAAGGGCCAAGATGATGGACAAAGACCGAATAAATCGTATGAATGTTGCACTCGTGAACATCAAATAGTAGTCTTCGCTGGATTGAAAGGCCGACCAGAACTGGAAGGGGGCAATCAAGACGAAAGGGGTATTATTGGTGAAAATAGCTACCTTGCCTTCGAGAAGAGATCCAGCGACTACGTCGGGTCTTTCCGTGTATTCCATAGTCGGGAAAATGCTGTAGGGATTATCCCGGATCATCTCCTCGATATAGTTGCTCTCGAGTACCGCATCAATGCGAATAGCACTTAGCCGTTTGGTAATTTCATCGACAATTCCTTGATCCGCGATCCCCTCCAAATAGATCAAACGTACTTCCGTTTGACTGAGGGCGCCGATCTGCCAGGTTTTGATCCGCATTTTATCTGTTTTCAGGCGACGACGCAGCAAAGCTACATTCGTCTCCAACATTTCGGTAAAGCCCTCTCGGGGACCGCGCACACCTGACTCTGTCTCGGGCTGCTCAATGCCGCGGTGCGGCATGCAGGCCAGATTGGCTAGAAGAACTTTAAGCTGACCTTGCTCGGCAATCATAACAAAGCCTGTCAGCAGATTATCAATCAGTGTTTCGAAGTGATCGGTATGTATGACTTCCGGCGTTAACAGATGAGAGGAAAGAGTTTCCGTCGTAGGCTGTGCCTGAGTCAAGGGTTTGGTTATCTCTCGTTCGATCCGTTCAGCATCGACCAATCCCGAAATGTAGGCAATAAGTGTAGTGCGTATATGTACAAATACCAAATCAGGGTCGTGATCGAGCTGTTGATTGATATCAGCTTGAAGCTGTGCGATATCGATGGTGTAATCCACAGGAGTTTGTTGCATCATGTATCCTCCCTAGCTCTCTACTCTTCGCTTTCTAATTACCCCGCTTAATAAGAAAATAATGAATGGAATCACCACGAATAGCGGAAGCTCAATAATCCAAGGCACAACCTTTAGGCCTACAAATATGTGGCTTGCTATATTTTTGGCGGTGTAAATCGAGATAAACCAAATCAGGATAGCGACGGGAATAATCACTATGCGATGATTCTCTGTTTTCCACTGTGTGGTGATGGTTGTGCAAGCCGCGTAGACATACAGTATGATTTTGAACAAACCGCCTGTAATGAAAGTTGTTACCACAAACGGATCGAAATTGTCGATAAAATCGGCGATTCGGATCAACTGAAAGCTGGTTAACAGCGGATAGAAGGAGCGATAGAACAGATCTGGCCCTAATGTACTGACAGCAATGAGGTCAAGAACGACAAAAACAGCGCCGACCAACATAGAGGAGTACAGCGCAGCCTTACGAAACTTGCGTGGGTTTACAGTTAATTTCCAGATCATCGTGAAGACCACAATTTCACCGAAGGTGGTTGTTAAACCAAGCGGGAATACCGTCACGCCAATGCTCCTCCAATCTGATGCCACAGGCAGCAGCCACGAGAGGTCTACAGCATCTGAGAAGATCAGCAGGATGAGCTGGATGCAGGTAAACAAGAATACGATGATGATACTGAGCTCAGCTAACCGAGCAATCCGTTCAATACCGGCATAACAGGCATAGGCAACCAAGATGGCAAGAAGAAGCATTAAGAACGGAGCCGGTGTGCTAGGGAGGAGAAAAGTTCCCATTAGCTCTCCCAGATCCCGCAGAATTCTTCCAGCTTCGTAAATAAAAGCAAACGTATACAGGGTGGTTAAAAAATGGCCAAAGTAGCGGCCGAAGGTTATTTGAAGCAAGGAGACTAAGTTTTCTCCCGGATGTCGTTCATATATAAGTGTAAACATCCACACGATGCCTATTCCGATCATTGCGCTGATCAAAGCGGCCAGCCAAGCATCCTGCTTAGCGCCACCAGCGAAACCAAATACAATTGTTGTACCTAGCTGGAATAAAAACATAAGACAGAATGTTTGCCATGTCGAGAGCACTTGAATCACGCAGAACCCCCCTGACGTGCTAATGCTCTTACTATTTTCAAATAAGGGAAAAAATATCCTTCCATGCCTGAAATCACCTGATGTGTAAACGAATTGAGGGGGTTAAAATGTCCATTAGCCTAGTCCACCTTCCTTGGTTGTGACATAAAATAAATCCATAGACGAATGAAGGAGTAGAACCTATGAGTATATCTCCGAAAAAGAAGGTGCGCATCAAAGTCAAGCATAAGGTAGCGATATTACTCCGAGATCACGATGCTACCGCAAGAGTCTATGTTGAAATCTTTGGGGATTTGAAGTCAAGAGAAGTCATGGTGGAAGCGATAAAACGCTTAGAAGCTGGATTGATTTATGCGGATGAGAAATGCACAGAATTAATTGAGAGTGATTATATCGAGGTGTACCCAAAAAAGAGCTTAAACCGAAGAGATGGGGAGGACTTCATTTTTCTCATCGATCGGGCCTACGCAGAAAACTATGTGATTTCGGCAAAAATTATCAGGTAGTGGCAAGGCAGAGTGGTATAAAAAACCCCTATTCATGCAGTTAGAAGGCTTTCCCTTCTTAAACTGGACTTGAATAGGGGTTATTGAATTGCATTACTTATTTCTTGCTTGCAGCTGGAGACGTTTCTACAGAAGTTAAACGATCGTAGAAATCGACCAGATTATTTCTTTCAGGTGAGTCAAGCAAGGCCATTGCTGTACGAGGATGCTCGTCCAAAGCACCAACGATCATGTAAGGAATGAGGTAACCCCAATCCCATTTCTCACGCATTGCGATCATGTGCTTTTCAATAATGCCAAGAACAGGACGTACATCGTAACGTGCTCCCTTAAGGTGGCTGAGCAACAATTCGGTTGTACAGTTACCTGCTGCGCGCCCCATACCGTATACGGAGGAATCCAAGAAAGTTACACCTTTGGAAGCACCCGTTAGCGTGTTAGCGAAAGCAAGCTGCATGTTGTTGTGCATATGCAAGCCAAGTTCCTTCTCAGGAAGCAAACGTTGGAACTTGGAAACTAAGTAATCAATGTCTTTGGATTGCATGCTGCCGTATGAATCTACGACGTATACAACGTCAACCGGGCTTCTGTTGATTTCTTCAAAAGCTTCCGTCAACTCGTTCTCCATTACGTGGGAAAGCGCCATAATGTTCAGGGACGTCTCATAACCCATGTCATGGAATTTCTGTACAAGCTCAAGACCTTTATCTACATCCTTGATGTAACAAGCAACGCGGATCAAATCGAGCAAGCTGTCTTCACGAGGCAAAATGTCTTTCTCATCCACACGTCCGATATCAACAAGAGCGGATAGTTTGGTATCTGTTTTTTTGGTAATCACATCACGCAAGAAAGATTCATTAAGGAATCTCCAAGGACCTGATGATCCGCCTTTAAGTAGCTTCTCTGAGTTCTTATAACCAATTTCCATATATTCTACGCCGGCTGCGCTCAAGCCGCGATACATGTCTTGGACAAACTCCACGCTAAAATCCCAATCGTTAACTAAACCGCCGTCTCGAATCGTACAATCCAAAATCTTGTGCTGATGATGCTTTACCATACTCGCAATGCCCCTTTCGACAGCTCTTGTCGCCTTCTGATTTTGCTATATTATCACTTATGAACAGGTGGCTTGTCAATGCAAAGCCAAGGCCGCAACGCAACTTTTCTAGGTAGGATATGGTAAAATATAAACGACAGAAGTGATCACGCAAGGAGGATGTAGGGAATGAATCGAAACGAATGGACATTAGCAAGGGAAGTTGCCGCCAAGGCAGCTGTGAAGGCAGGTACGCTGGCCAAGCAACGTTTCGGTGGTCAATTAATTCTTCAGCACAAGGATGAGCGCGGTGATCTGGTGACAGAAGTGGATGTGCAGGCGGATCGTCTTATCGTGGAGGACATCCTGAGTGTGTTTCCGACGCATCGTATTTATAGTGAAGAAGCCGGTGAGGGTGGAGCAGCGAGTGACTGGGTATGGCATGTCGATCCCTTGGATGGAACGAATAATTTCGCGTTGGGCGTGCCTTTATACGGCGTTTCAATATCATTAAGCTACCAAGGGCGCATCGTACTGGGTGTTGTACATGATTCTGTTATGGAAATGACCTATGTGGCTGTGCAAGATGAGGGAGCTTGGCAAGGGGATCGGAAGCTGCAGGCGAGGCCGAGTGGTGCACTAGTGAAGTCTACAGTTTCATGGATACAAGGACATGCTGTAACGAAAGATGATCAGCGGGCATTAGCGGTTAGGTATCATCTGGAGTACTCGGTCAAAAGAGTGATGCGCTTATGGGCCCCGTCCCTGGTGTGGGCTATGCTGGCTAGAGGCGATCTGCACGGCGTTGTCTTGTACAACTCAGAAGGGGAGGATCTGTACGCAGGCTTGCTGCTTGCGCAGGAGGCTGGTGTGAAGGTTACAGATTTCGCAGGCAATCCGCTTCCGTTACTCGGAGGCCCAGCTGTTATTGATGAAGCGGGTGCGGACAAGGCTGTCTATTTGGTTGCTGCTGTGCCGGAATACCATGCAGAGCTGCTCCAATTCGTTCAAGAAGCACTTAAGTAAGAATAGGTGTCGAATAGGATAGGAACAATTGGTCAAACCTAATGGCAGACTTTCCATTTGAAGGAAGAAGGGGTGCTAATAGATGAAAGACTTTGTTCCTATCTTTTTTGAATTTGATCAAACGCGGGATGCCTTGCTTGCGCTAGATACCCTAGAAGAGCTCGGCTATAAGCCAGAGCTGCTGGAAGGGGAGCGGGCCACGCTGCACATCCATCTGGATGAGCAGGAGATCACCTCGGCCATCGAAATTGCCCAGTCGCACGGCGGGCGGCTTGTTGATAGTGCGCAGATACAATCGGAGCAGGCCACCTTCGCCATGGCGTATGACCTGGAGGGCTCCATCCGCATTCCGGCACACACCGTGAATGAGGACTGGTCCGACAGTTATGCAGCCTCAGCGGTGGTTGCGGATCGCGATGCGCTGCCGAGTGACGATGAGGCGGCGTTCGATCCTTCGGCCGATGACTATAATCATTTTAGCGCCGGTATTCGGATTTAACCGGCGGGAACGAATTAGAAGAGCCTGAGGAGGGGGAGCCTCGGGCTCTTTGGGTTTTGCTGAGGCTTCGGGGGCATAAGGCATCAACTTCCGGCTTCAACTGTATATATCCATTAGAACGCCATATTTTAAGCAAGAATGATGCGTTTGATTGGTTTTGAGTTGGAGCCCGTTTTCAGCTTTTTTTGAAGAACAATGGAAATATCATGTAACCTTTCGTCACCCGTATGCGTTTGGTGTAATAAGGAAGACAATTGAAGAAGGAGTGGTTCTCATGGGAAGAATGAGGAAGATCGCCATCGCTGTGGTTATGGTTAGTATGGTCAGCGCGCTTGCAGGATGCGTCGCGAAACAGACCAATAACGGGGTCACGAGCAGCAGCGAACCAACGACGCAACCAACAGCGGCTGTCTCTCCGTCGCCTTCCCCTGAGCCTACTTCGGTAGGGTCACCTGTACCATCCCATGTGCCAGCAACACCGCAGCCGTCTTCGACCCCAACACCGGTACCGACGACCAAGCCGCAGGCAACAGCTAGCGCGAAGCCTACGCCAGCAGCAACGGCGCCAAGCTTCTCCACCCCTTTAGAGGCTAAGCAAGTGATTGAAGCAAGAGCTGAAGAGGTGCTAATCGCGCTCAAGGAGAAGAACATGGCGAAGCTTGCAGGCCTCGTGCATCCGCAGAAAGGTGTCCAATTCTCTCCGTATTCCTATATCCATACAGCGACCGACATTCAGGTTCAAGGCAGTAATTTAGCAGCGCTTTGGGCTAGCCCAAGTCTCACGCACTGGGGTACTTTCGATGGATCAGGCGATCCAATCGACCTCACATTCCCGAATTATTGGGCTAAATTTGTATATAACGCCAACTTCGCCGCAGCGCCTCAAATTAGCTATAACACAATACTGGGCAAAGGGAACATGATCAATAATGTGTTCAGCGTTTACCCGACCAGTTCATATATCACCGTTGAATATCATTTCCCTGGTTTTGATCCGCAATATCAAGGGATGGATTGGACCAGTTTACGACTTGTTTTTGAATACTCAGGCTCGCAATGGGTTGTCGTCGCCATCGTGCATGACCAGCACACGATATAGAAATTTCGCGGGAATTTCATGAAAAAGATCTAAAGCCGAATTGAACCTCGTATACATTAGAGGATCGTTCGGTTTTTTGCGTTAACTGGAAATTAAAACCATTGACAGGTGATGTGAGTTGTCATATATTTATCACAATTAAACCAAGTAGACTTGTAGGAATAAGGGGATGATGAACATGCAAAACAACCTAGTAACCGCTTTTCAAACGAACTGGGTAAGCTTAGTCGTATCAATCGTAATTATTGGTTTCCTCGTTTTTCTAGGCAAAAAGAGAGTGAGTTTCGGTAACCGAGTCTTTATCGGTTTAGGACTTGGTCTAGTGGCAGGGGTTATTTTTAACCAAACCGGATTGCAATTTAAAAGTGTAAGCACGATCGGAACAACTTACGTTAATTTGATCAAAATGCTAGTAATGCCTCTGGTCTTTATTCTTGTTATTAATAGTATTTCGTCGTTGTCTAGTATGGCTCAGCTTCGTAAACTGGGTGTCAAAACAATTGGCTGGTTCCTAATTACAACGGGGATCGCAGCATTAATCGGTCTTCTAGTTGCATTGGCGATTGATCCAGGTAATGGCATCGCACAAGCGGTTCCGAAGGATTTTAAAGCCAAAGAAATTCCAACCTTCTCCCAAGTAATTCTGGATCTGGTACCGTCCAATCCAATTAGCGACATGGCGAGTGGTAAAGTTGTACCGGTTCTAATCTTCGCTATTTTCGTTGCAGTAGCCATCGTTTCAGTAGGTTCCAAAAAACCTGAGGCTGTAGCATCTGTAAAAGCATTCATTACTTCTGCAACTGCAGTTATGCACCAAGTTGTTAAATATATTATTCGTTTGACTCCTTATGGGGTGTACGCGTTGATTGCGGCAATGGCAGGTAAATATGGATGGGAAACATTAGAGCCGTTATTTAAAATTATTTTGACTTCCTACGTGGCATTAATTATCCACTTCGTCTTGATTTTCGGCGGACTTGTGCTGCTTGTAGCGAAAGTTAACCCTATTAAATTCTTCAAAAAGGCATACCCGACGATTGCAGTTGCCTTTACTACTCGCAGTAGTTATGCAACGCTTCCTGTAAACTTGGAAGTTATTACGAAACGTCTACGCGTATCACCGCGTATTGCAAGCTTCGTGGCGCCGCTTGGGGCAACGATGAATTTCAACGGCTGTGGTGGTGTTTGGCCAGCGGTTGTCGCGATTTTCGTAGCAAAAGTTTACAACTTGCCACTAGGTATTTCCGAGTATGCATTGTTGATTCTAGTTAGCGTTATCTCCTCCATCGGGGTTGCTGGCGTACCAGGTCCTGCATCGATTTCAACAACGGTTGTATTGACAGCACTTGGCTTGCCGCTTGAAGGTATGGGTCTTGTTCTTGGTGTAGAAGCACTGATCGACATGGGTCGTACAGCAGTAAACGCAACAGGTACTACAGTTACAGCATTGCTTGTAGCAGAATCCGAAGGTGAATTCGACCGCGCTGCGTTTGATCGTGACGAGGAAGATGAATTGGATCTAGCGACTGCGTAATAAGCAGAACGTGAAATAAATGAAAAAGACGAGCGGACACCTTGGTGTTCGTTCGTCTTTTTTTTTCTAAAACAGCGGGAATACATAACGGACCAGGAAAAACAGCAGTCCGAAAATGATAATGATGTACGCAACATATTTAATAAAAGTTGATGCAACAAGCCCCTTGTCATATTTCTGCTCAATTCGCTTCTGCTCAATGTCCACGCTTTTCATTGGTTCCATCGTTTCCAGCTCCCTTGTTAGGTATGGGTGTAACCTATACCTAACAATACCCGTTCGGGCGGCGGATGAATCACCAATATAAGACGTCACTCCTGCATCGCCGCATGCGTGCCCGCCATATATCCTGTCGAAAAAGCCGCGGTGATATTATAGCCGCCCGTGTAACCATGAATATCGAGGATTTCTCCGCAGAAGTAGAGACCTTGCACGAGCTTGGACTGCATCGTGCTCGGATCTACTTCTTTGAGCTGAACGCCGCCGCCGGTCACGAACGCTTCTTCTAAAGATAACGTCCCCTTAACGATAACGGGGAAAGCTTTCATGAGCTTACATAGCTCCAGCCATTTCTGCTTAGGTATGTTGTCATACGTCAGCTGTTCGTCCAACTCCGACTTCGTGAGCAGAAGCGGGATGAGCCGCTCGGACAGCAGGGGCTTGAGCACGTTTTTGATCGCTTTCTTAGCGTCGCTTCTCGCGAGCGCCATGCTCTCGTTGTACACCTCGTCGGTGCTTAGATCAGGGAACAAATCCACCGTGACGAGAACTTCCTTACGCTCGGATTTGTTCAGTTCCTTCACCACGAACTGGCTGCAGCGCAGCGCAATCGGCCCTGAGAGGCCGAAATGGGTGAACAACATGTCGCCGCGATGCGCGATGATCGGCTTCCCCTTCGCGTTCAGCACGCTGAGCGTCACGTCGCGCAAGGACAGTCCTTGCAGCTCGCGGCTGCGGATGAAAGGCTCCTTCGAGGTTAACGGAACCTCGGTCGGAAAAAGCGGCGTGATCGTATGCCCGCCCGCCTCAGCCCAAGCATACCCGTCTCCCGTGGAGCCGGTGTGCGGCACCGAGCATCCGCCGGAGGCGACGATCACAGCGCGGCTATTCAGCGTCTCCCCGCCCTGCAGCTGGATGCCGCTCACGCGGCCGTCCGCGTACAACACCTTTTTGACCGGACTGTTGGTCCGGATCTCCACACCCTGGCGCCGCACTTGGCCGATCAACGCGTCGACGACAGTTTTGGCCTTGTCGCTGATGGGAAACATCCGACCATTGTCCTCTTCTTTGAGGTGGATGCCGAGATTTTCAAAAAACGCAATAATGTCCTTATTCCCGAAATGGGTGAAAGCACTATAAAGGAAGCGCCCGTTGCCGGGGATATGCTTGATCAATTCATCCATGTCTTTGTTGTTCGTCACGTTGCATCTGCCGCCGCCAGATATGCCTAGCTTACGCCCCAGCTTATCGCCTTTATCGACGAGCAGCACTTTTGCGCCGTCCCTGCTTGCAGCAATGCCAGCCATCAGGCCAGCGGAACCGCCGCCAATTACGATTACATCATATGTCATTCAAATAAAGCCCCTGCCTCGTGTATTTTCTACATCATAGCATGTGAAGAGCCTCATATTCAAAAGATACACACAGTACGTGGATAACTTGTTGATAAAATAGCCATTTTTGTGGGTAACTAATATGTCGTCTGTGGACAAAGTGTGCTGAAATGTGGATAACATTCATTTTTTCCTAATTTCATCCACAAATGATTTTCAAATCATCTCTTTAAGCAAAGCTATCAACATCATCCCTACCCTGTCTTTCACTAAAATGAAAATGATCCACACGAATGTCTTGCCATTTCCTATCGAGAGAGGACTCTTGCCCGTAGTAGTGAAGCTCATCTTGCTTCGAAAGTACAAGAGCCTCGCACGTATCACTCCGTTTAGCTAGTAAAGAGAGACCAGCCTCCATCCCGAGTGAGCCGATAATACGTGCCCATACATGGCATTCCACAAGATCATGACCTGTCACTGTGCATTGCAGCACATCGCTGCCAGCGTCACCATGCCCACGATCCTCAAGCGGGCTGTACGTAGAGAGAGCACCCTCCGGCATCACAATCGCACCAAGTTTGGCGTTCTTGTTCCATGGATTTTGGATCCCGATCCGCCACGGCTCCTGCTGAGCCCCAGATTGCCCCCATACCGTCACATCGCCCTCGGATAGAATGAGCCCTGTTGCAAGTGATAAGGTTTGCTTCAAATAGTCGGTTAATCGTTTCAGAGACCAGCTTTTCTCGATGCCTTGCAATTGAATACACGTATGCTGAGGCAGCGTTACTGACTTGGTCATAGGATTAACCTTCCACCCTTCCCGAGCAGGTGCTGGCGTGAACTGTGGAGCGGCTCCCTTCTTATATAGTAGAGGCGTATATTGGCCATCTGTAATGGCCTGATACATTTCAGCAAGGAAGAGCACCTCTAGCATTGTATTGGACACAAGGCAGCTTTCTCCGGCTAATGTATTTAAAAGGTTAATTTCACTGTCTGCGAGGCCGAGGGAGAAGCGCTTTTCCTCACGTCCAAACCATTCATTGCCGATCTCATGTATCTGCAGCTTTTGGTGTTCCTCACAGGGGAGCAGAAGTTCTATTGCCGAGTCCAGTGTTTGAAAATGAAAAGGGAGGAAGGGTTGTGTTGTCATTGTCATCAGGAATTCCTCTTTTCTGTCGATCTTTACTTCATTTGAGTTCAGTATAAGGGAGCTAACTGAGATTCTAATGATCATTAGCTGAAAAGTAGCTGAAGATTCCGTGACATTCCGCAACTTTCAGCTAGCTTTCAGCCGCTGCTCAGATTGCTTTTAGGCAGGATATGAGATACTGATTGTAGAAGTCGTGTACGATATGAATTTCTCGGGGGAGACGATACAGATGCGTCAAATAAAAGGGATAAAAATATTACTCGTCGATGACGAACCGCATATCCTAGAGTTTCTTGAGCTGGGGCTAACGAACGAAGGCTTCGAGGTGATGACAGCACAGGATGGTATCAGTGCGATCACAGCGTGTAATAAATTTCAGCCGCATATCGCGATTCTGGATGTGATGATGCCTGGGATGGACGGTTTCGAGGTATGTCGCATGATTAAGAAGACGGACAATGTTGCCGTCATTATGCTAACAGCCAAAGATGAAATCGATGATCGGGTTAAGGGGCTCACGCTTGGAGCTGATGATTACATGATCAAGCCATTTAGCTTTGAGGAGCTGCTGGCACGGATCTATGCGCGGATTCGGAACCATTTTCCAAACTTATTCGGGGAAGTCGTCATTGGGCCGCTTCGCATGGACGATCGTCGCAAAGAAATCTCGATGCATGATCGGATCTTGGAGCTGTCGCCAACGGAATACGAGCTGCTGAAATTTATGGCGATCAATCACGGCCTTGTGCTGAGTAAGACGATGATTCTGGATAAAGTGTGGGGCTATGATTTTGGCGGGGAAGAAAATATAGTGGAAGTGTACATACGCTCCCTGCGCGAAAAGCTTGGCGATAAGGAGCATAAGCTGATTCGCACCATTCGCGGCGCGGGGTATCGGATGGATTTGACATGAAGAGGCGTGGCTGGTTGGCTAATAGCTTTGAGACCCGTTCTTTAAAGTTTCAGATCCTATCTCGCACGTTACTGGTCATGTCTGCCCTGTTGCTGTTAATTGGTGTGTTTCAATATGTGTTCATGCAGCAGTTTATGTTTCAAAATAAAGCAGAGACGATTCGCAACCAGCTCGCTGCGCTGCCGCCGAACGTGTGGCTTCGGGCAGAGCAAGGGCAAGATAAAGGAACGAGTCCTTTTCTGCCTAGGCAGGATTTCATGCGAAATAATCGGCAGGATGCTTTCGGTGAAGGTCCGCGGATTTTCGTGCCAGATTTAACGATAGCTCTCATAGATGACAAAGGGACTTACAAACTCATTTCCTCACAGGACGAACAGTCGACTTTGGAGTTAGAGAAGGAAGAATATGTAAGAATCCTGCAAAAGAGAACGAAGAAGCAGGAGCATTTGATTATGAAAGACAGCAAAGGGAATGAACAGCTGGTTGTATTCCATCAAATAGGGGGAGAACCAGAGCGTTCCCACGGCTATCAGGCGCTTATTCAGGCAAGCACAAGCACAGCTCCGATTAAAGATGTTCTTCTACGACAGCTGCTTACGTTCTTGTTTCTATCGATGCTCGCGATGGTGATTGGTTTGCTGGGCTTCCTGCCTGTCTTAAGGCGGACTCTCGTACCATTGTCCAATTTGGTAGATACGGTTAAAAGTATTGATTCCGGTAACTTGAACGAACGCTTCCCTGCTCATCAAGGGCAGGCGGAGATGGATCGTTTGGCGACTTCTTTTAACAGTATGTTAGAGCGATTGGAATTTTCATTTGAGGCGGAAAAGGAAGCGAAAGAGCAGATGCGCCGTTTTGCCGCGGATGCTTCGCATGAGCTTCGCACGCCGTTGACCTCCATTCACGGCTTCCTGGAGGTGCTGCTGCGCGGTGCTTATCAACAGCCGGAACCGCTGTTGAAAGCTTTGAAAAGCATGCACGGCGAATCGGTGCGCATCAACAAATTAGTCGAGGACCTGCTGCTGCTGGCCCGGTTAGATCGTACGCCGGCCTTCCAGAAGACGGAGGCAGCTATGGATGACTTGCTCCACGAGATGGAGCATCAGTTGCGACTACTCGCAGGTGAGCGAACGGTCACCTTCCTCTTGGAGCCGGAGACACAGTGTCAGTGTGATCCGGACAAAATCAAGCAAGTGATCCTCAACTTGTTCCACAATGCTGTTCAGCATACGCATCCGGAGACGGGTGAGGTGAGAGTCTCCTTAGTGAAAACAGGCGCAGGCGTTGAAATCGCCGTACGTGATAACGGACCTGGGATTGCGCCGGAGCATATTGCGCATCTGTTCGACCGGTTCTACCGCATCGATTCCTCGCGGGCAAGACGCAGCGGCGGGGCGGGCTTGGGTTTGTCGATTACTCGCTCGATTGTGGAGCTGCATGGCGGGACAATTGAGGTGGAAAGTGTAGTCGGTGAGGGGAGCACGTTTATCGTGCGGTTGCCGCGATAGTATTTAAGAGAAGAAGCTGGCGCTGATGTGTCAGCTTTTTTTTTGTGCGCTCAGAGTTTGGTGGAGTAGAAAAGAAGAGAAGAGAACCACAAAAGACCACCCGCCGAACGGGTGGCCTTTCTGCAAAACTAAGAGACGAGCTTGCGGCTGCGCGGGCGAAGCGCCCATGAAGCCATGACCAGCGCTAAGAACACTAGCGGTTGAGCAGCGACGGCCAAGCTATCTCCGTTCAAAATGTGCGAAGCAGCGGCACCCGTGAGCTCGAAGAAAAAGCCGGCGTACGCCCATTCTTTCAGCCGCGGAAAGCGTGGGATCAGGATCGCGATGACGGCCATCAGCTTCCAGAAGCCTAGAATGGTTAAAACATACTCGGGATAGCCGAGTGCGTCCAAAGTGGCGATCTGCTGCTCACCATGTGTGATGAAGAAAAATCCGCCAATCACGAAGCTTGCAGGTCCTAGGATGGTAGTTACCCAGTAAGCGATCAGCTTATTTCGTTCTTTACGATTTGCCATTTTGCAGCATCCCCTCTATTCGGATTAGTGCTCATTTAATCCTTATTCTACCATAATTGAATATAAAAAGCGAACATAAGTACGCTTTTTTTGAGGGCATTATTTCCATGCCATTTTCAGCCAATGCTCAGATGGCTCTCAACGAACCTTCAGTTTACACTCAGATGGGTTTCAGGTAAGGGGGCTATACTTGGTTTTGTAAGGGAAACACAAACACAAATCCAAAGATGAGGTGGAATAACAATTATGAAAAAAATCAGCAAAAAAATTCTCGCAGGTTCGCTAGTCGCATCTTTTGTCATCGGAGTTGGCTTAGTAGGAGCCCTACATAATGAAGCATTCGCAGATACAGCCGCAGGCACTTCCACGAGCACAGCTGCTCCGAAAGCAGGACAGGGTGGTAAAGGCTTTAACGATAGAGGCCGAGGTCAAATGGGAGAGCATGGTGGTTTCCGTGGCGGCAACGTGATCAAAGAAACAGCAACGATCCTAGGTGTTGAAGAAAGTGTCGTGCAGGAAGCACTTAAAGCAGATAAAACGTTAGCGGCTTTTGCTGTTGAAAAAGGATTGACGAAGGAAGATTACTTGTCCAAACTCGTTGCGGCAGAAACAGCAACTATTACAGCAGAAGTTACAGCTGGTAAGCTGACACAGGAGCGAGCAGATGAGATCATGAAAGGTTTGAGCGACCAATTAACGAAGCAAATTGATGGCACGGGCTTCAAGGGAGGTTTCCCAGGCGGTGGTAAAGGCGGTCCTGGAGGTAAAGGCGGCCCAGGAGGTTTCGGTGGCGGGCATTTCGGCAATCCGGAGGTCATTACGACTATCCTTGGTATTACACAAGATGAGTTAAGAACAGAGCTGGAATCAGGCAAATCCCTCGTAGATATCGCAACAGCGAAAGGTATCAGTGAAGATGCTCTGATTAGCAAAATCAAAGATGGCATGACGGATTCCATCAAAAAGGCCGTTGAGGAAAAAGGTACGGCCCGTAAGCGCCCTGAAGGTGCGCAAGGTCGTCCGGATCGTAACGCAACCAAAGATACAGCAACACCTGCCCCGACAGCTACCAACTAAGGGGAGGATATAGAAAGCTGCTCGCTGTGCGAGCGGCTTTTTGTGCTTGCGGTGGAATGTCCCCTTTTTCAGCAAACGCTCAGCTTTCGTTCAACTTACTTTCAGCCTACACTCAGACAGGTTTCAGTCGCCCCTAGTAGACTACATCTTGTGAAGATTGTACGACCTAGGCAACGAGTGTCTGGGTAAACCGGGAGAGGGGTTATGACGGATGAAAGTAGGCAGGAAAAAGAGGTGGCTCATTGTAGCCTTAGCTGCCATCCTTTGTGGGGCGGGTACATACTACTATGTACATAAGAATGCGAAGCCAGCAACAGCGGCAACACAGCAAACAACGATGAAGGTGGCCAAGGGAAATATCTCAATGGCTGTATCAGGTACCTCTCAATTGGACGCTAAGGATAAGCAAAATATCGTGATTCCAATGGAAGGGATCATCAAAACAATGAATTTAACCCAGAACCAAGTGGTTAAAAAAGGCGATGTGCTTGTCGAGCTTTCCGTTCCGTCAACCGAAACGAATCTAAAGGAAGCGCAAGTGACCTTGGGGCAGCTGGAAAGTGATCTGGCGGAGCTGCAGTCTGAGCAAGGAAATATGAGCGTATCCGCACCGATGTCGGGCAAGATTACCTTGAATGCTAATTTCGACGTCGGCAGTCAAGTGAATAAAACGACAAAGATCGGTACGATTTCAGATACAACGCAGTTTAAGGTGAAGCTGCCATTCTCATTGCAAGAAGCTGTTCAACTGAAAAAGGGTGACCCTGTGGAGCTGAGTGTGGACGGTTACTTGCTATCGAAGGTTGGTGCTGTCGATTCGATCGGTCACGAAATTAGCGCCGACGCGAATGGCAATAAAGTGGTGCTAGTTGATGTACTGGTCGATAATGACGGCACGCTTTCGGCAGGTTTGAAGGTGAAAGGCAGCATTGGCAGCGGGAATACCAAGGTAGCGTCTTCCGATCAGGCTGCACTCGCCTATGTGCGCACAGCGTCTATTTTCTCCGAAGCAAGCGGTACGGTGAAAACACTGAAATTCAAAGATGGCGATACGATTAAACAAGGCGATCTGATTGTGACTCTTTTTAATGACGACATTCAAAAGAATATCATCTCCAAACAATCCGCGATTGAAAGCCAGAAAATTCGTGTCAGCGATGCTCAGCAAAAAGTTGATCAATTGACGATCAAGGCACCGTTTGATGGCGTGTTCTCGGCTGATTTTGCCAACAGTAAAAATAATGTCCTTCGAAATTACCCAGTCGGCGCGCAAATCAATGCGAACACTACGCTGGGAGCGGTAGCGAGCTTAAGCACGATGCAGCTTGCGATTGCGGTGGATGAGCTGGATTTGACGAGTGTGAAGGTCGGGCAGAAGGTTAACGTCAAGGTGGATGCGATTGCGGGTAAAACCTTTACAGGTGAAGTGACCTCTGTATCCAATGTGGGTACAACGACGAATGGCGTGACCACCTATGATGCGGTTGTGGCAATTCCGAATACGGCTCAGAACGATTTGAAATATGCCATGACGGCGACAGCTGAGATCCTTATCCAAGATAAGAAGGATGTGCTTGTACTTCCAATTCAGGTTGTGACGACAACAAGAGGCAGATCAACGGTTACGGTGAAGAAAGCCGATGGTACAACCGAAGAGAGGGAGTTAAAAGTAGGCATCCGCAGCAAGACGCTAGTTGAAGTGCTCAGCGGGGTAAATGAAGGCAAAGAGGTTGTCATGCCGGTTCGCAGAGCAACAACCACGACGAATCAGCAACAGCAAGGCTTCCCAGGCGGAGGTGCCTTCCCAGGTGGCGCAGGCGGCTTCCAAGGCGGTGGCGGTGCAGGTGGAGCTGGCGGCGGTGGCTTCCAGGGTGGCGGTAATGCTGGCGGTGGCGGCGGGGCGCGTCAATAAGGAGCTAGCCTTGCCCCTGAAAGGAGCGAATGGGATGAATATCATTGAGCTAAATGAGATCACGAAGAGCTACACCCGTGGTGCGGAGGAATTGCAGATTTTGCGCGGTATTACCTTGCATATTGCAGAAGGTGATTTTGTCGCCATTATTGGTCCCAGCGGATCAGGAAAATCGACGTTGATGAATACCATTGGGCTGCTAGACAGCCCGACGTCAGGTTCATATACATTGGATGGCGTAGCTACTGAGAAAATGTCAGACAACGGACTTGCTCAGCTGCGCAATCGGAAGATCGGTTTTATTTTTCAACAGTTTAACCTGTTACCAAGGCTGACAGCGACGGAAAACGTCGAGCTTCCCATGATTTATGCAGGGATTCCAGCGAAACAGCGCAGAGAGCAAGCGAAGCGCATGCTGGAGAAGCTGGGGATGGGTGAGCGTGGACATCACAAGCCAAGTGAGCTTTCGGGTGGGCAGCAGCAGCGGGTTGCGATTGCGCGAGCGTTGGCCATTTCACCGTCGCTCATTCTGGCGGATGAACCGACAGGTGCGCTGGATTCGAAGACGGGCATCGAGGTGCTCGAGTTGATCAAAGAGTTAAATCAGCAGGGCAATACGATTGTGTTGATCACCCATGATCATCACATTGCAGACAATGCGAAGCGCGTGGTGGCGCTGCGTGATGGTGAGATCGTCAGCGATACTCGCAATGATGCGTGGTCGGTTGAAGTGCCTAAGCTAGAGGAGGCGCATTCATGAGAATTTGGGAGCTTTTCCAAATGGCGATGAGCACGATTCGTTCTAATCCGTTACGAACGGTTCTGACCATGCTGGGCGTTATAATCGGGGTTGCTTCGGTTATTACGCTTGTGTCGATCGGTCAAGGGACATCCAAAGCCATCGAAAAGCAGTACGAAGGACTAGGAACGAATCTTTTAACGGTAAACCTGATGGGGAACGGGCGCGCAACGCAGTTGAATTATGATGAGTTCATGACGTTGGAGGGGACAGCAGGCATCTCTTCAATTGCACCTACAATGACGCAGAATAGCAGCATTAAATTCGACCGCACAACGGAGAGCTACAATGTGATCGGAACGAATGACCGTTATTTGGAGTTACAAAAAGGAAAGATGGCCAGCGGGCGTTTCCTCGCGCAAGCGGACCTGGATTTCCGCAATCACGTTGCGGTTATCGGGAGTGATGTGGCTACGAAGTTTTTTGGCAAGGAAGACCCGATCGACGAAGAAATTAATGTGAAGGGCTTCATGTACACGATTATCGGTGTTCTTCAAACGAAGGGCTCGAATACGAGTGGAACCTCGTTGGATAGCTCGGTGTTTGTACCGCTGCCGACGATGAGCCGGGATTTCAAGCTAGGTAACATTCGGACCGCCTATGTGGAAGCATCCTCCGGTGATCTCGTCAGCCGTGCACAATTAGCCTTAGAAGCTTACTTATATCAGAAGTTTAAAAGTACAACGGGATACAACATTTTGAACTCGTCCGAGCTCATTAGCGCAAGACAAACGGCGTCCAGCACGCTGACCAACCAATTGGTTGCTGTCGCTGCAATTTCCCTGCTTGTAGGCGGGATCGGGATTATGAATATTATGCTCGTGACCGTGAGTGAGCGAACGAGGGAGATCGGGATTCGAAAGTCGATTGGGGCGAAGCGCAGAAATATTTTGCTGCAATTCCTAGTCGAAGCTACCTTAATTAGCGGGATGGGCGGTTTGATCGGTTTACTGGTCGGGGTCGCCTTATCGCTGGCCTGGCCGTATATCAATCCAAGCCAAGAGACGAGCCTATCGCTTAATATTGGACTTTATGCGTTTTTATTCTCAGCACTCGTTGGTGTCATTTTCGGCTTATATCCAGCTAATAAAGCATCAAAATTAAAACCGATCGACGCCCTGCGTTTCGATTAGGCAACAGGAGGTTTGTAACATGATTCGTCAACTAACATCGATTGGATTGAAATCAAGCTCACTTAAACAGACGAAATTGGCTATCCTACTGACGGGAAGCTTGCTGGCTGGCTCATGGACAGTTCCGGGCCAGGCTGCACATGCCGCATCTGAGGGCGTTTTTATCTCGAAGGATTCTTATTTTATGCTAAATAAAGCAGCGTTGTCGTCTTCATCCCTACAGTTTTCCGTATTATTTCATAATGGGGAAAATCAGACGCTTGATTTTAACAAGTATGGCGTGCGCGTTACGGATGGTGCTGGGCACAGCTACACGGCCAATTTGAGTGAGAAAAAGAGCGGAATCGTGAGTGGTGGTAAAGAGGAAAGCTTCCGATTCTATGCGAATTTGCCAGCCGGTGAAAATGCGGCTGATCTGAAAGTGGATGTATTCCGTTGGGATTACAATAAATCAGATTTCATGAATCATCTTGGTGAACTGCCCGTTTCTTCGGTCATTCAGGAAGGACAGCTGGAGGCGCCAGAGGAAATTATCAGCTTGCGCACGCTAGACAGCACACTCGCGAATGATGCGTCCCTTGCTTTTCAACTAGGCCAGAGCGTACGTGTCACGGAGAATGGCAAATGGTACATGTATACACAAGTGGCAGCGAAAAATTTAGGTTCTAGCAGCGTGAAGGTGCCAGCTGGACTGCTCGTTCGCCTTGTGGACGCCAATGGTTTGAAATACACCTCGACCGTTGCGAGTGGGGCGGATACGGCTATTTTGCCGAATCAGTCCGATACGTTGACACTCAAAACGCTGATCTCCAAAGGCATGCCAACAAACCGGTTAACACTGGAATATTATTACTTAAACCAAAGTGAGGATGTTTCACTGGGGACCTTGAGTATGAATTCGTCGCTGAATACGGTAGCTTTAGGCGTGAAACAGAGCTACGCCGGACAGCAAGATGGCGAGAACGTGACAGCGAAGGCAAGCTCATCTACGTATTCGATACAAGCAGATGGTGTCCACGTGCAGACTGTGGTAACACTGAGCAATGATGGGGAAGTAGTCGCACCTGTGCCTGCATTGGCGGCGTCCTATCAGTTCGGTGACTCGGGCTCGTCCGTATCATCGACAGATAATAGTACGCGCAGTGCCTTTTTAGCGCCGAAGGAGACGGCGACCTATTACTTCAATGCGACATTGCCAACAGGTGTCGATCCGAATGCGGCACAGCTCGTGCTCTGGCAAAAAGCAGCGGCGAGCACGGGCAGCTCAGCAGGAAGCGGGACGTCGACGGGAACAGGAAACAGTACAGCAACAACCGGGAACAATACATCGACAACAACGGGTAACAATGCAGTGACAACAACTGGGCAACAGCCTGTGGCTGTGTTCCTGCTGAAAGGCGCGAGCGAAGCTCAAAACGGCTTCACCACAGCGGTAGACTACGAGCTTGGAACCAAGCTTGCTCTGGGCAGCAGCGTTATAAATCCAAATCTCGATGTATCGCTCATTGAGCTTCATGCGCATGAGAATGATGATCTCGGCTACAAAACCGCGATTGCCAAATACAAAATCACCAACAACGGCACGAGCACGCTCGCGCTGCCTGAGCTGCAGAACGAGCTCATCGATAATAAAGGCAACGCCTTCACAGGCTCTCGTCAAAGCGCGGCGGCAACACAAATTACACCGGGAAGCTCCTATGTTGTAAGTTATTCTTACTTGCTGCCTAATAAGGAAACTGATGACGATGATGATTCTTTTGCATTGAATGTGTACGATGATAAGGCCGTGTCCGAGGGCAACGTGTCCGCAGGGACGTTCAAGGTTGCTCTGCAGGAAACAGAGGCAGGAGATACAATCGCGATCTATCCATTCTCCCTTAAAATCAATGACAGCTCGATTGGCTGGACGTATAGCGGCGGCACCTTCTCGTATGTTCTCGGTCTAGACATGGATATTACTCATGAGGATCAAGTCATTATTGACGCTAACTTCTCCAAAATCCAATTCGAGATGGTTGATTCCCTAGGTCGTGTCGTTGGCACCCAAGATGCTGCACTGACGGGCACGGCTAAATTAACGAGCGGTATTCAAAAAGTCACCATTTCCGGCTTGAAAAACGAGCAAGTGGATAATGGCATTGTCGTCAATATGTACGAAGTGATTAACACGCCAAACGGAACGGCGAAGCGCCTTCTGAAGCAATTTAAGTAAAAGAGAACTGCCCACACCTGGCTTACACCTGGTGTTGGGCAGTTTTTTTCTTATTAGCCGATAAATACGAATGCCGAAATACCAGAACGGACCGTACGTGTACGGAAGATGACACCGTCTTCATCAAAAGTTCTAAGAACTAAAGTACGCGAAGTAGGCGTGCCAATCGTACTGAATCTTGCTGTTCCAAACGCATCGAATCGAGCAGTTGCAAGACGAGTACCGTTTAAAGTACGAGCCTCACAGAAAAAGCCTGAAGTGACGAATGGGACACCAGCGTTATCTACCCAAAGAATAGTAAGTCGTCTTAGTATTTGTTTAGGGCCGAAATTTTTGTTAAGAGGAATGCGCGTGTACGACTTACCTTGTTTGCCAGAGTCTTTGAGAGTAGGGATGTTACGTTTTGTGTTTTGCATCTAAGTTTTCACCTCCTTCTCTCTATCTGTTTATAGTAGATGTCGAGGGAGGCTTGCCCGTTAAGTAGTTTTACCTATGTAAGAGAAAATGTGTTAATAGATAGATTGATTGATTTATAGATTCGGTGTCTACATGCAAAAAAATAAGAACAATCCTACAGGTGGACTCTTGCTGTAAGCGTGAAAAACAACCTTACAGCAGCACGAAACGCATTTGTGCTTCTGTAAGGTTGATAATCATCACTAACGATATGTAGCAGATGCGTTACTTTACATCATACCCCTTGGCGATGGATGGCTCGATCCATCGCTTTTCGGTATGCTCGCGGCGCAGAATAACGACGCGTTCAGGGTAGACGTCCACGATCAAGCTCTGGCTGAGCGACCGTGTTTCAGGCTCGTTCTTGGCGCTCCATACCTGGCGGATGGAGGCGCTTGAAGCAGCAAGAAACTTCAACTGCTTCACTTGGTTGGTAGTTTCAATGTTCCAGTGGGTGTGCCCACTGAACAGAATGACGTTCGGATGCGCGTCAAGTATCGCGCGCAGTTCCTGGTGCTGGACGACGCCCAGCTCCAGATCCGTGCCATCCAGCGTCCGCGGCAGCGGCTGGTGGAGGAACACGAACACGGGCTTGCGGGCATCCGCCGTGCCCGCAGCCGTGAGCCGCTCGCGCAGCCAGCTGAGCTGCGCGGGAGAGAGGAACGCATCCTCGTTGATGGATGCGTCTACGTCTCTGTACGCTTCCCCGCTAAGGAACAGGAAGCGATAGCCCTCCACGACAAGCTCGTGATACGGCTTGTCGTAGCCCCAGATGCGGTCGAATAAAGCGACCGCTTTCGCACTCGACCACGATGGATTCATCTTCGAGTAATCCATCTTTCCATCCGGCTTGTTCCACACGCCGTAGTAATCGTGGTTGCCCATGGTTGCCTGCACAGGGGCATGGGGTTGGCGGCTGAGCAGCGTCATCAAGCTGCGGTAATCACCTTCACTGCCATTCGTGAGGTCACCGTTCAGGACAAGCAGCTTGCTGTCGGGGCGCAGCGCATGGTGATCCGCTAGCGCTTGTCGCAGAAGCAGTAGAGAAGCTGAGTCCGAGGAGACGACATGAAGGTCGCTCATCACCGAGAAGGAAAACAGCGGTGGGGCTTGCTCAGCTTCTGCGCTAGCCGTAACGGGTATAGTGGTTTGGTGAAGCCCATGCCCACCTGCTCCAACAGGGCTGACCACAGCCAAACCCAACAGCACTACCAAACTACTCCGTATAAGAAATAGAAACATAGCGAACCTACCTTCCTATAAAGTTGTGACATGATGTCTGGGGTCGATTTGCCTACCTAACAGCTTTCCTCTACTGGTATTCCCCGATAAAAAAGGAATTATTTAATTGCCCAATTTTCATCAAGTAGTTGACATTCAAGTTATTTGGTTGTATGGTTAATTACATGAGTAACTAACCAATGTAGCAACGAAAGCGGTGGTGATAATTGTGGGATTTATGATGGACGATAGCCGCCCGATTTTTGTGCAAATCGCAGAGCAGATTGAGGATGACATTATCGAATCACGCATGCCGGAGGAATCGCAGGTTCCTTCTACGAATCAATTTGCAGCCTTTTATCAGATCAATCCGGCAACAGCAGCTAAGGGAGTTAACTTACTGGTGGACCAAGGGATTTTGTACAAGAAGCGTGGAATTGGCATGTTTGTAGCGGAGGGAGCGCGAATCAAGCTGATGGAGAAGCGTAAAGAACAATTTTATGAGCAGTATGTGGTGACGATGGTAAGGGAAGCTGAGAAGTTGGGCATCACGTTAGAACAGTTAACAGAAATGGTGCGGAGAGGGGAGAAAGCGTAATGACGAACGTTGTTGAGGTAAAAGGACTTACAAAGTCCTATGGCAAAGTGACCGCTGTGGATCATGTAAGCTTTAAGATTGAAGCGAATAAAATCTATGGTTTACTCGGCAGAAACGGCGCTGGCAAAACGACCATTATGCATATGATCTCCGCACAGCAGTTCGCGACTAGCGGCGAGCTTACGGTGTTTGGCGAGGAGCCTTTTGAGAATAGCCGGGTGCTGAATCAGATTTGTTTTATTAAAGAGAGCCAGAAATATCCGGAATCGTTTCGTATTATTGATGTGATGGCGGTGGCCAAATCCTTATATCCGAACTGGGACGACGCTTATGCTAACGCATTAATTGAAGATTTCCGACTTCCGATCAAAAGGAAAGTAAAAAAACTATCCCGAGGCATGCTGTCCTCCGTAGGGATTGTCGTAGGGCTCGCAAGCCGCGCGCCATTGACGATTTTTGATGAGCCCTATCTGGGGTTAGACGCGGTAGCTCGTGTGCTGTTCTATGATCACTTGCTGGCAGATTACGCTGAGTACCCACGCACCGTCATTCTTTCTACGCATCTGATTGATGAAGTAAGTCGGTTGTTGGAGCATGTGCTCGTGATCGACAACGGGAAATTGATTCTCAATGAAGATGCTGACGCGCTTCGCGGCCGTGCTTGTATGGTTTCCGGTCTGAAATCAGCGGTAGACGCGTTCACGCGGGGGAAAGAAGTGCTAGAGAGAACGGCAATTGGTTCTGCTGCAACAGCGACCATCATAGGCGCTCTTTCAGTGCAAGATCGCAAATACGCCGAAGAATTAGGACTGGAATTTGCTCCAGTTTCCATCCAGCAGCTCATTGTTCATCTGACACGCACGCAAGTGGCGGGAAAGGGGTCTGAATCACTATGAACCGAGTTAAGCAAGTAGTCATGCTCCATCTAAGGAACAAGAACACGTGGTTTGTGGTTCCATGGGCCATCCTGGGCGCCAATTTTCTGATCAATGCTTTAATTGCTCTCTCACTTAATGAAGGCGAAGTTATGAATACGGGTGCGATTGCCTCCATCTATATCTACACATTGATAACAGGCACGCTTACGCTCAAAGAAACGTTCCCATTCGCCATCGGGCTTAGTATTCGGAGAAAAGATTATTTCTTCGGTACAGCATTGACTGTCCTGTTGGTGAATACGATTTCAGGGACACTCATAACCATACTTTCAGCTATTGAGCAAGCAACGGATGGGTTTTATGTGAATTTGCATCTATTTGAAATAGGGTTCCTAAGCGATCTACCGTACATCGCTATACTGGGGATTAATATCATCCTTCTGATACATTTGTACTTCCTTGGATTTACAATTTCGAGCTTGCATCGCCGTTTTGGCAGCATGTCCATGTACATCTTCTTTGCAGCCGCGCTGCTGATGGGGACGATTACGTCCTACACGATAAGGCATTTCGAGCTTAGGGACGATATTGCCCATTGGGTAGTAAATCACTACATGGAATTGTTCTGGTGGATGATCCCGATGGTCGTCATCTACTCGATCATCTCCTACGGATTGCTGCGCAGAGCAGCTGTATAACTAAAAAAGAGCTCCAGAAGATAATACTTCTGAGAGCTCTTTTCTCGTCTGGGATTAACCCTTGATTTTCGCCAAGTATTCGTCCAATTGATTGAACGTTCCGCCGAATCCTTGTTCCATGGAACCTTTCATCGAAGCGTAGAATTGAATCTCTTCTTCTGTCGCGTTGATCGGGCCGCCCTTCATTGTGATAATGGTATGGCCGTCTTCTTCGGTCAGCGTTAATTCAGTTACGATTTCTAGCGGGAAAATAGGGCTGAACGGTGCACGGATCACATTGCCGTCGCTATCTGCAAACGAAGTGACATAAACCAATCTCGTAGGGGCTTCCACTTCGCGGTACGAGAATCTTCCGAACATTTCGAAGCCCTCAGGGCTTTTCATCCCATAATGGAAAATGCCCCCCGGACGAACGTCCAAAACCTTCACAGTCAACTCCATACCTGTCGGCCCCCACCATGCTGCCAAATGCTCCGGTTGTGTCCACACGCTGTATACAAGCTCAAGCGGAGCCTTCACGATACGTGTAATCTCTAATTGAACCTCAGTACCATTCCCTGTCATTTCAAAAGCATTTTGTTTCATTATTCATTCCTCCATTGATTAAATGTGTGATCCTGCGCCTGACTATTCGTCAGTCTGCTTCGATTCCTTGGCTTGCAACGCCTGTAAATAGGCTTCCATACGATCAAACTGAGTCTCCCATAGTCGCCGGAAAGGGCCCAACCAGTCATCCATAGCTTGGAGAGACTGCGTTTGCAGTTTATAGACCCTCCGGTTCGCGATCGGCTGCACATCGACCAGCCCTGCTTCGTGCAACACCCGCAGATGCTTGGAAACCTGAGGCTGACTAAGGCCAAGCCGTTCAACGATCTCCCCTACGGTCAGGGGACCATCTCGCAAGAGCTCAACGATGTGTAAGCGGTGTGGTTCGGCAAGAGCACTGAATATCGTATTCATGCACACAATATACCTCGAAAGGAATATTCCTGTCAAGGAATATTCAAATGGAAAAAATAACATGGATCAGACCAATTTGTCGGATCGTTTCTATGTGCGGAGTTCCCCTCTATAGGTTAACTATCGTAAACAGATCGGGATGGAAATATACAAACAGCCTACTCGGCACTCTCGTATTTTACTGCCTATCTAGCATTTATTTCATATGGCATGGTATAGAAATCAAATTTTTAGCCGAGTCTAGTAGCTATAACTCTATTAACTTTTAACTTTTCGAGGAGGAGCTATAGCTATGTTGTTTCGTAAAATATGTATTTCGACCTTATCTCTTACACTGTTGCTAGGATTGTGGTTCATGCAAGCGAAAGTATATTCCTTTCCGACGAGTGATGAAGATGGGGAAATGCCGCCTGTCTATGTGGCTTCTGTGAATGGAAGCTCCGATAAACCGATAGAAGAAACTCAAGGGCAGCCAGCTGAAATCGAGAAAGCCACGACAGCTTACAAAGTAAGCCGAGGAGATACGCTATTCAAAATTGCAAGAAGCTTCGATATCGCTGTTGAGGATCTCATCGCTGCAAATGCGATTTCCAATCCCAATCAGCTGACGATTGGACAAAGTTTAACGATTCCTATCGTAGCTGCAGGTGCTTCCTCATCAGAGGGACAGCCGAAAATAATCAAAAAAGTAATCAATACCACGCTAACCGCGTACACTGCAGGCTTTGAGTCTACAGGCAAAAAAGCGTCTCACCCTACATACGGCATCACCTATAGCGGCATCAAAGCCAAAGAGGGACGCACGATTGCCGTGGATCCAGCGGTCATTCCTTTAGGATCAACTGTATTCATTGAAGGTATTGGCATTCGGAAAGCGGAAGATATCGGATCGGCGATTCGCGGCTCTCGAATTGATGTGTTTATGAATGATTTGGGACAAGCGCAGGAGTTTGGTGTGAAAAAGAACGTGAAGGTGTATGTGTTAGATAAAGAAAACGTGTAGCCGCTGCTATAAGCATAGGAAAGAAAGAAAGAAAGAAGGAAAGACCGACGTCATAGACGGCGGTCTTTTTCATTTCAAGCATACATCTTAGGTGTATTAGGCGTAAGCGTATGCAGATCCAACCAACCTAGTAAATCAGCAAGGAATTGCTCTCGCCCTAGGTCATCGAAAGGGCGATGACGCATCGTATCGTAAGCGTAGCCTTTTTTATCTTGCGAACCTACCAAGTGCAGGAATTGCTGCAGCTTAGCGGGGGGCGTCAATTTATCTTCTAGTCCATATTGCAGGAGAAAGGGGAGTTGAAACGATTGTGCTTGACTTATAATTCTCGGAATGGCTTGACTTAGTCCAAGGCCTAAGCCTGGTGTTACGGTACTATGACGCAAAGGATCTGATTGCAGCTTCGCCGCCATGTCGGGATCTTGAGTTAGGCCCTCGACACTGCCTGATTTTTGAATGGTGAGTTGTGGCCGGATCTTCCCTAGAAGTTTAATGAGCCAATTTTCAAAAGTCGTCATTTCATACGAAATCGCGGGAGCCACCAAAACGAGTCCACTAATCCCAGTGCCCCGATCGAGCACATAGTCCGCACTAATCACGCCACCCATACTGTGACCGATGATAAAGAGAGGCAGCCCAGGGTTTTCAGATAGGATGAGTTTTCTAAAAACATCAAGATCTCCTTTGTATTCATCCCATGAGCGAATGAATCCACGAATACCCGGGCTCCGCCCATGACCGCGCGAATCAGCCGAATATACGATATAACCACCCTGTACGAGTGCGTCGCGCATATTGACCAATCCACCGCTGTGGTCGCCGTGTCCATGGACGGCAATAATAGTGCCTTTGGCTGGTACTTCTGACGGGGTGACTCTTCGATAGAAAAGTTCAAGCCCGCCAACTCCCTGAAACGTTCCCTCCGTGATGTTCACAAGGAAATCCTCCTTACGCAATAAGCGAGATGGTTTGAACTAGCCCTTATTTTACCATATCGCATAAATCGCACACACGATAATTTTATTCAAGCCTTTTAGGGGGGAATGCCCGTCTATCACAGGTCGTAGACCCACCCCGACTAAGGTCTAGGAGCAAATACCGTCCACGGTCCGTTTTGGAAAGCAGCGATTTTACCTACAATAAAGACATGAACAAGACAACAGCCAACAACGAAAGGCGGTGACGAAACGATGAAAAGAAATACAGGGCTTGCCGCTTTGCTAATCGCATTCGGCGCACTGATTTTATTCAATAAGCTAGGCTTTCACTTAGGAGACTTTATAGGCTCGGTGATGGGATATGTCATTCCCCTCATTATGGTTGGACTGGGTTACCTAGGGATTAAGAACGATAAGAAAATTGGATGGGTTATTGCGGGTATCGGGATAATCATTCTAGTTAGTAAGCTAGCAGGTTGGATCATTATCCTTCTGGCGATCGGGTTAATCGGTTATGGATTTTCAATGTTAAAAGGAAGAACGGCGTAATGTAAAGGTAGGAACCGAATACAGAGTGTGAAAAAGGTGGAGTGAAGATGAGCCTATTTAGGCGGATGAGAGATATAACCGTGGCAACTTTGAATGAGCATTTAGAGAAGTCAGAAGATCCAGTACGCTTGATTGACCAATACTTAGCAGCCCAACGTGAGCAGCTTCAACAGTCAGAGAGGCTGTATCAGCAATGCGTGAGTCACGCAGCATCACTTCGGCAGCAATATTTAACCGCACTTGAAACGAAAGAAAAGCGTGAGCATCAAGCGCTGCTAGCCTTGAAGGCAGGCGAAGAGCACATGGCACGAATCGTGCTGCAAGAGAAGCTGCAAGCTGAAGAGAAAAGCGTGCAATATCATGATCTGTATGAGCAGGCAAAGCAGTCCATCCTTGAACTGGATGAGGAGCTTCAACAACTGAAAGCCGATTACAAAGAAGTCGCAGACAAACGCAGCTACTACTTGGCTCGTATGGAGTCCGCCCGCTTGCAGCAGCGTTTGCATGCTCGCAGCAGTGTCACACAAGATGGGGCACCGCGGATGTTCGGCCGATTGGAAGAGCGCGTATCCGATATGGAGCTGCATGCCAGAACACTTCGCGATGTCCGCCGAATGGGTCGCGAAAGCTTTTACAGCGGGGGCAACCCGGCCGTAGATGCGGAGATGGAAGCACTTCGCAATAGACTGAAACAGGAGGGAACACAGGATCATGAACAAACTATATCGCTCACGAAGAGATAAGAAACTTACGGGCCTATGCGGGGGACTTGCAGAAGCCATGAATGTAGATGTCACATTATTACGTTTACTAGTCGTGATCACCACGTTTTTCACCGGAGGCACCGTCATTTTCATCTACTTTGTAGCGGCGATTGTTATTCCGAAGGAACCTGGGTTTGATCAGCCCCCATTTGATCCCTATGCAGGCTCGTATGGTCGTCAAAACTATTCAGGTGGGTCATGGAATCATCATAAATCCCACAATCACCACCACCATCATAAATCTCACAATCACCACCAAGCTCCTCAGAGAGCGGGTAGCTATGCACCATATGAAGTTAGTGAAACGACGAACAACATCGATGAGATGATGAAAGACATTGAGAAAAAAGCACTGCAAAGAGAAGTAGATGAACTAAGAGCCAAAGTCGCTAGATTTGAAAAACAAACATTGGATAGTAAAAAAGGAGACGTGTAAACCATGGGTGTATTTACAAGAATGAAAGATATGACGAAAGCATCAATTCACGAGGTATTAGATAAAATTGAGGATCCAATCGTGATGTTGAACCAATATCTTCGCGATATGGAGCAAGAAATTGCTCAAGCAGAAGTAACGGTTGCTCGCCAAATCGCAAGTGAGCGCAAGCTGAAGCAGCGTCTTGAAGAATCCGTTCGTTTAGTGTCTGACCGCGAAGCGAAAGCTTCCGCAGCCATCAAGAACGGTCAAGAAGCGATTGCTCGTCAAGCTGTTGAAGAGAAGTTGTACCACGAAGATAAAATTGTTGAGTACACAGATCTTCACGCTGCTGCTAAAGCACATGCGGATGAGCTTACTCAGCAGTTGCACGAAATGAAAGATGAGTTCTACAAAATGCGCAACAAACGCAACGAGCTAGTATCCCGCGCTCAATTGGCGAAAGCGAAAAAGCAAATGGCACAAGTTTCCTACAACGGTGTGATCGAAAGCGGCAGCGCATCCCGCGGCTTCCAACGCATGGAAGAGAAGATCATCCAGCTTGAAGTTGAAGCTGAGATCGCTCGCAAGCCTTACGTACCCGCAGGTACTGTAGGCAGCTACACGCCGATCGACACAGCGAAGCAAGCTAAAGTGGATGAGCAGTTGAACCTGCTCAAAGAGAAATTGAACGGTCAAGCGGCTGAATAGCAGCTTGGGTAGTAAGCGGAAAGCGGAAAGCCCCTCCTGGTGAGGGGCTTTTTGGCTTTGAAGTACGGTCGGCCGGCTATGATCCAGCAGCTTCACTAAACTAACTGTTTGCGGAACGTGGTTCCCCTATTCGCCCCAAAACAAGCAAAATCATCGAGAAACGGAACGAGAGGGCTCTATTTTCTCGAAAACAGCTGTTTTGTAGCTGATTTAGGGTGCAATAGCGGAACAACGTTCCGTTAAATGCAGGAATGGGCTGTTTTCGAAGAAATAGAGGAACGTAGTTCCGTTTCCCCGAATTTTTGCCCCGAATTGGGCTATACCACTGGATTTATCCAATATAAAGATGAATTTTCCGCCCATTTTACTCATTCCATTGGATTTGTCCAATGGAGCTCGCCGTTTTACGCCCTTCCCCAAATCAGAAGATTTTCAACGTTTTTGAAGAGATTTATCCACTCTCATTCCAGCTTCTGGCAGGTAGAATGAACTCATAAGCAAGAGACATAACCGATCTGGGGTACGAGGTGAGATAGACGATGAGTGAAGAAGTTTTGCTTAGGATGGAAGGGATTGAGAAGCATTTTCCTGGCGTTCACGCGCTGCATCAATGCCAACTAACTTTAGCGGCTGGTGAGGTACTCGCGTTAGTCGGTGAGAATGGTGCAGGGAAATCGACGTTGATGAAAATTGCCACGGGTGTGTATCAGAAGGATGAAGGAAGTATATTCATCAAAGGCCGCGAAGTGAGCATCCCTCATACAAGAGCAGCACAGCAGCTAGGCATTTCGATGATTCACCAAGAGTTGAATCTCATGCCGGATTTGACGATAGCGCAAAACATTTTCATCGGACGCGAGCCGCGACATAGTTTCAAGCTTTTCGTAGATGAACGAAAGCTGAACGAACAAGCGCAGCGCCTCATGGACCAGATGAACCTTCAACTGGATCCCCGGACGCTGGTAGCTGATTTGACAGTAGCTAAGCAGCAAATGGTCGAGATCGCGAAGGCGCTGTCCTTTCAATCCGAGGTGCTGATCATGGATGAACCGACAGCCGCGCTAACCCACGCTGAGATTGAGGAGATGTTCCGTATCATCAATCAGCTTCGCAGCCGCGGAGTTGGCATTGTCTACATTTCGCATCGGATGGAGGAACTGAAGCGCATTAGCAATCGCATCACGGTGATGCGTGACGGCCGCTATATTGATACCGTGCAGACGGAGACGACATCGATCGATCAGATTATCTCCATGATGGTAGGCCGGGAGCTCTACGTCAGTCCGAACCAGCAAGCGACAAACACCTCACAGACGATGGTGCTTGAGGTTTCCAAGTTAAACCGCGGCTCAGCGGTGAAGGATGTTTCCTTCCATCTGGCCAAAGGAGAAATACTTGGCTTCGCAGGCCTCATGGGAGCAGGGCGCACGGAGGTGGCGCGGGCGATTTTTGGTGCAGACGCCATCGACTCAGGCAACATTCGCATTCATGGGCGCGATGTTAGCATCAAAGCTCCGCATGATGCCGTGAAGAACGGTATCGGCTACTTATCCGAGGACCGCAAGCGCTACGGGCTCATGGTGGACATGGATGTGAAGATGAACATCGCACTCGCATCGTATCGGAAGGCTAGGCGGGTTTTTGGCTGGATGCGTGATGGCGTTATCGCTCAAACAGCGCAGCACTATGTGGAAGCGCTTCAAATCAAAACGCCGACCATCCATCAACAGGTGAAATTCCTATCCGGCGGTAACCAACAGAAGGTCGTTATCGGCAAATGGCTGCACCGCAACTGCGATATTCTCATCTTCGATGAACCGACGCGGGGGATCGATGTGGGAGCCAAAACAGAGATTTACAAGCTGCTCGATGATCTCGCCGCACAAGGGAAATCGATCATTATGATCTCCTCGGAGCTGCCTGAAATATTGCGCATGAGCCATCGCATTATGGTCATGTGCGAAGGACGCATAACCGGAGAACTCACACAGCAGGAAGCAACACAAGAAGCTATTATGAGATTCGCTACGATGCGGATCAGCTAGGAGGAGTCCCATGTCTACATGGCTTGCACAGAGAAAAATTGTTCCCACCTTGTCTAAACAAAGCGGGGCTGCCCAGAAGCTGTTGGCATTCGCCAGCTTGATCATGCTCGTACTGATCTTTTCTTTATCGTCGAGCAACTTTTTCCAATTCGATAACCTAGTCGCGATCATGCTTTCAACCGCCGTTATCGGGGTTCTGGCCTTAGGCTCTACGTTCGTTATCATTACTTCCGGTATCGACTTGGCCGTAGGAACGGTCATGACATTCTCCGCCGTGATGGCCGGTGTGATTATCACGACGTGGCAGCTGCCTATGCCGCTCGGCATACTCGGAGGCATTCTCGCCGGAGCGATTTGCGGTCTCATTAGCGGGCTGCTCGTAGCCAAAATGAAAATTCCGCCCTTCATCGCGACACTCGCCATGATGATGGTAACGAAGGGCTTATCGCTTGTTATTTCAGGTGCGAAACCGATTTATTTTAACGACACGCCAGCATTTACCCAAATTTCAATGGGCTCGATCATCAGTGGAATTCCGAACGCGATACTCATCTTCTTCGGAGCCGCGATTGTGGCCAGCATTATTTTGACCAAAACGATTATTGGCCGTTACAACTTCGCCCTAGGAAGCAATGAAGAGTCCACGAGACTCTCAGGCGTCAACGTCGACTATTGGAAAATCGTGATTTACACACTGACAGGCGTGTTCAGCGGAATTGCCGGTATCATGATGGCCTCCAGGCTCAACTCCGCACAGCCCGCACTCGGATCTGGCTATGAGTTGGAAGCGATCGCAGCCGTTGTTATTGGGGGAACTTCCCTCAGCGGGGGCAAGGGCTCCATCCTTGGAACGGTCATCGGAGCGCTGATCATGAGCGTGTTGACGAATGGACTGCGGATTTTATCCGTGAAGCAAGAGTGGCAGACAGTCATTGTAGGTATCGTGATAGTGTTGGCGGTTTACGCAGATATGATGCGCCGTCGCAAGAAATAACCTTGGTATTTACTCCATAAGGAGTCCTATACAAACCAAATTAGGAATAAGGGGCGATCAACCGTGCAAAAACGGACTAAGAAATTTGCTGTAGCGTCATCGTTAATCTTACTATCCGCTATCGTTTTGAGTGCATGTGGTTCCACTTCTACGAAAACAGCAACATCAACTGCAGGAACAACGACAACAGCCGTGAAATCAGATAAGATCTACATTCCTGTCATCTCCAAGGGATTCCAGCATCAGTTCTGGCAAGCGGTTAAGCAAGGTGCTGAGAAAGCATCGAAGGAATTCAATGTGGAGATCACGTTTGAAGGTCCTGAAACGGAAACACAAGTCGATAAGCAAATTGAAATGCTGCAAGCGGCACTGGGCAAAAAGCCTGCGGCTATCGCTTTCGCTGCGCTTGACAGCAAAGCGGCATCGCCGCTGCTAGAGAAGGCGAAAGCGAGCAAAATCCCGATTATCGGTTTCGACTCTGGTGTGGATAGCGACATCCCGGTAACGACTGCCGCTACGGATAATAAAGCCGCAGCATCACTCGCTGCTGATAAAATGGCTGCACTCATCGGCAATGAAGGCGAAATCGCCCTTGTCGTGCATGACCAAACGAGCCGTACGGGTGTTGATCGCCGAGATGGCTTCGTGAACCAAATCAAAGCGAAATATCCAAACATCAAAATCGTAGATACGCAATACAGCGGTGATCCACTGAAAGCAACGGACTTGTCCAAAGCGATTATCCAAGCTCACCCGAATATTAAAGGAATCTTCGGTTCTAACGAAGGTGCGGCTATTGGGGTTATTAACGGGATTACAGAAAGCAAAAAAGACGGCAAAATCGTCGTGATCGGCTTCGACTCCGGTAAACAACAAATGGATGCCATTCGCAGCGGTAAAATGGCTGGCGCGATTACACAGGATCCAATCGGTATCGGTTATTGGTCCGTGAAAGCAGCTGTGCAAGCGATTAAAGGCGAAACAGTTCCGAAAAATATCGACACAGGCTTCCACTGGTACGACAAAACGAACATTGATTCAGCGGAAATCAAAGCACTCCTATACGAATAGAACTTAGAGGCTGCGCCCCCACGGGCAGCCTCTATTGCCAATTCTTGGGGCTGGTATGTACAATACACATATACCCGAACATAGACGAGCCTAAATCGATTTCGCCAGAGGTGAACACATATGTACACAATCATCATGATTGATGATGAGGATGAAGTCAGAGAAGGCATTAAGAGAAAGACGAACTGGGAAGCCTGCGGTTTCCAGCTTGTTGGCGATTACGATAACGGCCGGGACGCCTATGAGGCGGTTGAGCGGCTGCAGCCGGATGTCGTCATCACCGACATTAACATGCCGTTCATGGACGGACTTCAGCTCACAGAACGGATCGTTGCCAAATATCGCACCATCAAAGTTGTTATTGTAACCGGTTACGAGGATTTCGATTATGCGAAGCAAGCGATCAAGCTGAAGGTTAAAGACTATTTGCTGAAGCCGATCAACAGCGCAGAATTCACCGAATTCCTGCAAAAGCTGTGCGCGGAACTGGATGAGGAGCGTAAGCAGCGCGAGGATATCACCTTCCTCCGCCGCCAGTTTCAAGAGAGCATGCCGCTGCTGCGTGAGCGGTTTCTGGAGCGGTTGGTCACGTCCGGCATGCGGAAAGAAGAGATCGAGCGGAAGCTGCCGATGTTTGGTCTACAATTGAACGGAGCGGGACATACGGTGCTGGCGCTGGATATTGAAGATTTTGGGCGGGAGCTGTATAGCGACCAAGTAGCGGAAGAAGAGCTGCTGCGATTTGCGGCTTATAATATTTTGCATGAAATCGTGGAGAAAGAGCATGGCGGTACGGTTTTCCGAACCCGTGATGATAAGCTCGTAGGACTGGTATCGGGTCACCAAGAGCAGGTAGAGGTTATATGTCAGACGCTGGCCGAACAGGCGAGATATAGTATTGAGAAATATTTGGGGATGACGGTCACGGTCGGCATTAGCCGCATGTACGAGGGACTACAGGAGCTGCCGAAGGCTTTTCAGGAAGCGCTTACGGCGCTAGATTATCGCTTTTTGCTGGGAAATAATCGAATTATTGCCATCGGGGATATGGAGTTCGGCAGCAGCTTGGACAATACCAGCTATATGAGGATGGAGAAGAGGCTCATCTCGGCCATCAAAACAGGGGAAAAGGGCGTCATTTCCCAAACCCTGCATGATTGGATTGACGATTTGAAGAAGTCGGCGTGTCCGATGGAGACTTGTTACGGCAAGCTGCACAAATTGCTCGTCGCTTTGATGAATGCTGGGGTGGAGACCGGGCTGGATGAAGATGATGTGCTGGGTGATCATTCGTTCATGGAACTCTACACGCGCAAAACATTGCATGATGTGCGACTCTGGCTAGAGGGCATCTGTTTAACTTTCGTTGACCGGCTGGCAGAAAAGCGTACGCATGTGTCGGGGGCGCAGTTGGAGTCGGCTGTTGCCTATATTCACGAGCATTATGCCGATGAGCAGCTTTCGCTGCAACAGGTGTGCAATCATATTTATATGAGCATGAGCTACTTCAGTGCCTTATTCAAGCCCCATACAGGAGAAACCTTTATCGAGTATGTGACCCGTTACCGCCTGGAGAAAGCCAAAGAAATGCTGGCCACCACACAGCTCAAAACATATGAGCTTGCTGCCAAGGTCGGTTATGGGGATCCGCAATATTTTAGTGTTATTTTTAAAAGACATACGGGCATGACGCCGAAGGAGTTCAGAGCCGCCAACAAGGCTGGGCTGAGCTTATGAGAAGTGTCCTCCATGCCTTTCAATTCAAAAGCATTCATACTAAATTCGCGTTGGCCTTTTCTTGTTTAATTTTATGTACAACGGTCATTCTCAGCTATAGCGCATATCGACTCTCGACGGTCGCTGTTACGGATGCCTCGCTGACGTATACGAATCAGTTGATCGAGCAGGTCAATAAGAATATCCAAACCTATATCGGCAATATGGAGAGTATTTCTACGCTTTCGTTGAGCAACACGGATCTGAAGCAATATCTCTCTTTGAAAAATCCGCAGGATACAGAAGCGCAGCAATTGGAGCGCCAAATTAGCAATTATTTCAGTACCATCGTCGCATCGCGAAATGATATCGCTTCCATAGTGTTCATCGGTTCGAATGGCGCCGTTGTATCGGATCGGGTGTCACCGGAATTTAAGCCTTACGCTGAGCTTATTTCACAGGAATGGTACACGAAAGCGAGCAGGAGCAAGGGGGATATCGTGATTTCGTCCTCCCATGTCCAGCATGTGTATCAAAATGAATATAAATGGGTCGTTTCGATTTCCAAACAGATGCCGAATCCATTGCCTGGGGCTGCAAGCGGGGTGCTGCTTGTTGACCTGAACTTTAACCTCATTAATGATTTATGTAATCAAATTCAGTTGGGCCAACGGGGCTATGTTTTCATCCTCGATCAAAGCGGCGATCTGATCTACCATCCACAGCAGCAGCTGCTCTATTCCGGCTTGAAATCGGAGGATATCCGAGCACTGATGCAGGCTAAGGACAGTACGTTCGAGACGGTGGCATCGGATGAAAATAAGATCTATACCGTGCGCACAACGAATTTTGGTTGGAAGATTATTGGCGTGACCTATGCGGGCGACTTGAGCGGGAACAAAAAAGAGATGCAGCTTACCTCCGCCATGTGGGGCGGTATTGCACTCATTATTGCACTGGCGATTTCGATTTGGTTGTCGATTACGTTGACCAAACCGATTAAGCAGCTGGAAGTGCATATGAAGCAGGTCGAGAAGGGCAACTTCGACATCCGCGTGGATGTGGAAGGTGCGAACGAGATCAGTAAGCTGTCACGGACGTTTAATCTGATGATTAGCAAAATCAAAGAGCTCATGAGCCAGACGGTGCTGGATCAAGAAGTCAAACGGATTAGCGAGCTGAAGGCGTTGCAAGCGCAGATTCAGCCTCATTTTCTATACAATACGCTGGATTCGATTATCTGGATGGCCGAGATGGGGAAAGTCGATGACGTTGTGACGATGACCTCTGCCTTGTCCAAGCTGCTTCGTTCAAGCATCAGCAAAGGTGAGGAGCTTATTCCCATCAGCGTGGAATTGGCCCATATTGAAAACTATTTAACGATACAAAACATCCGTTATCGCAATAAATTTACGTATGACATTGAAGTGGATAAGGATCTACTGGAGGATCGCAGCTTAAAAATCGTGCTGCAGCCGTTGGTCGAAAATGCGATCTATCATGGCATGAAGCATTTGCCGGAAAAAGGGCATATCCGGATAACGGGGCGGAAGCGGGACGGTGTTATTGAGCTGAAAGTGACGGATAACGGGGTTGGGATGAGCGAGGAGCAGTTGAAGGCTTTGAAGATGAAAACCCATCAACCACAATCAGGCAAAGGCTTTGGTTTGCATAATGTGAATCATCGCATCCAGTTGTATTTCGGGGAGCTATACGGCTTGCATTTCGAAAGTGAGCTGGAAGAGGGCACAACGGTTACGATCACGTTCCCTGAGATGCCGTTCCATGTCTGATCAAAGTGAAGGCTAGAAGTGAGGTGTTCCATTGAAAATAAAAGTTGGCACGCTCGTGATAACGGCAGCTGTTGGTCTTGTTCTGATCTTGGGGGTCTTTGTCGTCGCTAAGAGCCTGAGCGTGAAGAACGAATCAATCATTTTGATTCCGAAAACGATTGATACGCATGTGGAATTTTGGCAGGTGCTGAATCAAGGTGTATTTGCAGCTGCGAAAGAGTATAATGCGGAGATTAAGATCAGAGGGACGGCATCCGAGTCGCAAATCGATGAGCAGATAAAGCTTGTGGAACAAGCCATAGCTGAGAAGCCTAAGGCGATCATTCTGGCTGCTACGGATTACAATCGCCTCGTTCCCGTTGCACAGCGTGCGATCGATGCAGGCATTACGCTGATCACGGTCGATTCGGGTCTTGCGGGCGGTGTTTCCGAGAGCTTTATTGCGACGGATAATTACGCGGCAGGCCGCAAAGCGGTGGAAACGATGAAGAGTTATGTGCAGGGACCAGCAACTTATGCCATCGTTAGTTTTGTGAAAACCTCGAACACCCAGATGGATCGTGAAAATGGGGTGCGAGATGGTCTGAAAAGCGATACTTCCGTTAAGCTGCTAGATACGTTGTATAGTAACGGGTCCGAGGATAAGGCGTATGAGCTGACAAAGGAGCTGCTTCGGGAGCATTCCGATATCAGCGGCATATTTGGCCTGAATGAGCCTTCCACGATGGGTGCGGCGCGTGCGCTGAAGGAGCTGGATCCCGACCGAGCGATTAAGCTTGTGGGCTTCGACAGTTCGATGAATGAAATTTCGTTCCTAGAGTCGGGGATTTTGCAAGGGACCGTTGTGCAGAAGCCATTTAACATGGGCTATTTAGCTGTGAAAACGGCCCTCCAGGCGCATCGCGGCGAATCCGTCAAACGAATTGTAGATACGGGCTCGGAGGTCATTACCAAAGAGAATATGTATACGAACGAGAATCAGAAGCTATTGTTTCCTTTTGTGGGGAAATAGGAAGCAGCGCATGGTCGTTCCGTTAGTTCGAGATATTTAGACAAGCCCCTCAGGTCTTCAGCAAATTTCCCAGGAAATATTAGGCAGGATGTCGAAACTTAAGAGGGTTAAAGAGATGTAGGATTAGGAACAAGAGTCGGAGGTTATGTATGCCTGATGTAGTACAATTGGGACCGCTGCAATTGCAGGGTAAACTAGTCGCTTTGCTATTAGCATGTGTGTTCGGATTCTGGCTGATGCGACGAGCTTTGCAGCAAGTGAACCGGGTGGAGCATGCGGAGTCTACCCACATTCGTGGAAACGTAAAGGGTATAGATGATCTACTCCTTAACAGTGCTCTGATCGTGTTTTTTACTTGGCGCTTGGGCAGTCTCTTGACGCAGCCATCCTTGCTTTGGGAGAGTCCGATGAAGCTGCTTCTTACAGCAGGCTCCAGTATGGAGATTATTTTAGGCGTCGTACTGGCCTATATCTATCTAGCCTACAAAGTGCGCAAGCAGGGTATCGCTTGGCGGCTTCTACTTGATATTTTCGCGATAGGCGCTGCATCGGCTGTCTTCCTGTATACGGCATTGACACCTACCTTCGGGCTGCCAACCACGTTGCCTTGGGGCATTGGCGTTGAAGGTACAGTGTCGCGGTTTCATCCGAACCATGCGTATCTAGCCATGTTACTTTTACCGTTAATCGTGTGGCAGCAGGTATGGACAGCTCGTTCGACGACGGAACTTGGAGTGAGTAAGCTGCTGAAATATACGCTGCTGTATGGCGGCGCAGTGGGGATGATAGCCAGCTATTTTACTTCTGCTGAGCCAACTACGGTGTATCTCAGCCCTGGTCAGTTGCTGAATCTACTCCTAATGATTATTGGAATGTTTCTTCCTATTTTGTCACATACTACGGGCAGAAAGGAGCTGATGGATATGAGTCAGAACGATTCCAAAACGCAAATCCAGCAAGAACAGCAAAACCAAGAACGCGCCAAATCACCTGCAAGTAAAGAGGGCTACGTCGATAAAAAACTGGACGGTCCCAACCGCCCATCCACATGAGTCAAGATCAGAAGAAGTCGACCACGACATCCAAGGACCAGAGCGAGCTCGATCCCTACGAAATCGAATTTTTGCCGCAGTTTGAGCAGGGACGCGGACCGCGTGCACCATTTGTAAATGAATACGGCGTCACCATCGGTGATCATGATTATGAATCCGACAACTCGCCACTGGAGCAGTGGACATCCGATACGAACCCCGAGGTAATGGCGGGGGATCAGTGGGTTCATCCCTTTAAGGATGTCGGCTTCCAAAGCGCCGAGAATCGGGAGATTTTTGAAGAGGGCGTCGCGCCGCAAAGCGGAATTTTTACCCATGCGGATAAGAATGTGGCCTCTGTGACGGCCGAAGCTACCACCAGTAAAAAGAATGATGAAGCGGAAGCCTAACAGCTTTCGCTTTATTTCTTTGTCACGAAGTTGGGACATTGGACTTTGCTTTCACCGTTATCGGATGTATAATATAAGTTGTAGTCATTACGTTTTAAGAGTAACTATTAAATCCTAAGGGGTGGCACATATGGCAATGTCTTTTGATTCATACATGAAAGATATGGTTAAACCGATGAGAGAAGATTTGACTCGTCTGGGTATTACGGAGCTTCTAACTCCAGAGCAAGTTGAGGAAGCGATTGAAAAATCCAAGGATGGCACGATGCTGCTTGTCGTGAACTCCGTTTGTGGCTGTGCTGCTGGTCAATGTCGTCCAGGTGTAGCGAAAGCTCTTCAGAACGAAACAGTTCCAACTTACACATACACGGTATTTGCTGGTCAAGAGAAGGATGCTACGGCAAAAGCGCGTGAATTCTTGGCGCCATACCCGCCATCATCCCCATCCATCGCGTTGTTCAAGAATGGTGAGCTAGCTCACTTCATTCAACGTCACCAAATCGAAGATCGTTCCGCGGATATGATCGCTGGCGATTTGATTGGTGCTTTTGAACAATATTGCAAATAATACAAGCAAGGAACCATAAAGGGGCCTACCTGCTGATGAGCAGGTGGGCTTTTTATTATGTGATGACTCGCGCTGAGGAGTGAGCAGGGCTCCAGTAAGGTGAGGTTAGTCGGAAAAACTTCGCCGGAAGCTGCGTTAGTTCGATATCTCCGAATTAATAGGAGGATTCCTTATTACAATGGAGCAATAGTCCGATTCTGCCGAACTATTCACCCACTTTCCGCCGACGAGTGCTGTTTAGGTCGATTTAGTTTGGCGATTTCGGACTAATCCAGATTATTTGACGCGCATGGTGAGATTAGTTCGGTAAATTCGGACTAATGGGTGTGGGTAGTGTAACTACTACGGATTACACTTTGAAATTTGAAGACCGAAAGTCTATACTAAATCTTAAAGAAGGCATCATTCCAAAATTTAGATAAAAGGTGGAGAGTTGCATGAGTTTACAAGCTGAAATTATCGCAAAACTCGGCGTTAAACCGGAAATTGATATTGATGAAGAGATCCGCAAACGTGTGGATTTCCTGAAAAATTATGTGCTTGGCGCGCATGCGGGCGGCTTGCTGATCGCAATCAGCGGCGGTATCGATAGCGCGGTGGCGGCAGGGCTATGTAAGCAAGCAACGGACGAGCTGACAGCGGAAAAAGGCAAAGAATACAAAACCGTTGGCGTATTCCAGCCTTATGGGCAGCAAGTCGACATCGAAGATAGCTACGCTGTGGCTAAGGCCTTCGATTTGAAATACCAAATCGAGAACAACATTGAGGAGTCCGTCGACGAGATTGCCATCGAAGTCGAGTACGGACTCAAGCATATCGGCGTTCACCAGCATGTGAGCCGCGGCGGCAAAGGTAACATCAAGGCGCGTACACGCATGGTCATGCAGTATGCCTTGGCTTTTGAGCTGGGCTTGATCGTCGTAGGCACAGATCATGCATCTGAAGCGATCACCGGCTTCTTCACGAAGTACGGCGACGGTGCGGTTGACATTACGCCGCTGAGCACTCTGAACAAGCGTCAAGTGCGTTCACTTGCGGCGAAGATCGGCGTGCCGCAAAGCGTACTGGACAAAGCCCCGACAGCCGGGCTTTGGGACGGGCAAACCGACGAGGAAGAGCTCGGCATCACCTATGGTGATAATAGCGACTACCTCGAAGGCAAGCAAATTGATCCAGCTGTGCAAGTGAAGCTGGAGAAGCAGTATTTGAAAACGGAGCACAAGCGGATTCCGATTCCAGGGGTTTAAGGCTATGGCTTAAGCGCGAGTGGAACGTTAAGCGACATGTTGAAAAGCCCCATCAAGGGGCTTTTTTTGTGCGTAAAATGCCCTTAATTTGTAAATATATGGTACAATCAGGAGTGGTCGTAGTTAGGCAATTCATTACCTCAACAACTATTTTGGAGGCGGATACGGTGGAACTCACGAATGAGTATGTACTTGTCACGAAAGCGTCTTTTCATGCAGTGGGGATGAGATGGGAGGGCACATTTGCTGAGGCTGGGGCAGGAGGTATACGGATCGTTCAATGTGAAATGAAGGATCGCTTACAAGAGATCACTCACATTCTACATCCTGAAACGTTACTGGGTCTGTCCTATCATGTCACGGAGGGTAGATTTACGCATTATGCCGTTGTTGAGGTTGAACAGGTAGGGGACATTCCAGAAGGCATGATAACGATTCATATTCCTACGTTAACTTATGTGAAGTGTGAGCATACAAGAGGACAAAGTATTGAAGATACCTATACAAATATATTTACTTGGATTGAGAATTCGGGTTATAGGCTGAATAAAAGTGTCGTAACTCATTTTGAAGAATATCCTATGCAGCAGGACCCGTACTCGCAAGATCCTGAATTCACCGTTATGATACCTATTGAAACATAATCCGATCTACTTCATAAAAAATAGACCCGAGGCATCGCCTCAGGTCTATTTTTAAATCCAACGGCTACGGCATACGCGCTCCGCGGGAGCTTTCAAGCAGCGTGTACCACTCTTCGCGCGTCATGCTGTCCGCGATGCGAACCGCGTCTTCGCAAGCGATGATACGCTGCGCGGAGGAAGTTCCGATGACCGGCTGGATGCGAGCCGGATGCTTCATGAGCCAGCCCAGTACGATGGCTTCTGGCGTTGTTTCTTTCTCAGTGGCCAGCTTCTGAACAAGCGCGGTCGTTTTCTTAACGGTGTCAGGTGCATCCTCAATCGTACGACCCGAGAATTTACCTTTGGCAAGTGGCCCCCATGCTTGAATTTGTACGTCGTTCATTTGGCAATGTTCGAGGATACCATCGGCAAAATTAATGTTTGTTCCGGCTTTTTGATTCACCAGAATGCCTTGCTCAACCCAATCCAAGCGTGCCAAGCTCATCTCCAATTGGTTCACGACAAGCGGCTCAGGCAAGGAGTTTTGAATGAAGCGCATTTGTGCGGAAGTCATGTTGGACACGCCGAAATGGCGAACCTTACCCGCAGAGCGCAGGGTATTAAAAGCTTCCGCAATTTCTTCAGGCTCCATAAGCGGGTCTGGGCGATGCAGAAGCAGAATGTCGATGTGCTGGGCGCCTAGACGACCGAGAATACCATCGACGGAGCTTAGGATGTGATTTTTGCTAAAATCAAAACGCTGCGGATGCTGCTCATCTTGAAAGCGAATTCCGCATTTCGACTGCAAAATAATTTGGTCGCGCAAATCAGGTCTATTCTTGAGCACCTGACCGAATACGGTCTCGGAATTCCCTCTTTTATAAATGTCAGCATGATCGAACATGGTAATGCCAATCGATAATGCGGCTTCTACTGCTTTCTCGGCGGTGATGTAATCTTCCTTGGTTAATGCATTTCCAGCCCAATCTCCGCCTAATCCCATACATCCGAAAACAATTCGACTGTTTGAAATCCCGCGTCTTTCCAGTGGCATGATTTTCACTATGATGGCCTCCCAGCTATAATTTCTAAGCCTAGTATAACGCCTGCTGGAGAATGACATAAGAGCTGAAAATAGGGTTACTTACTTACCTCCACGTAAGCCATGGACATTGTGTACGCCCTTTCCCTTGACCTTGACCGAGGAATCGGTTAAATTGTACGCAAAGCGTATCGTTAGTAGAAATGAGGCCAATTTAGCGATGATCATTGGGGTCGGAACGGATTTAATAGAAATTGCGCGGATAGGCAAAATGTTAGAGGGATCTTCAGGCGATCGGTTTCTGGAGCGGATTCTGACGCCGGCGGAGCGAGAGTTGGCGGAGAAACGCCGTGGACGACTCGCGGAGTTTGTTTCCGGTCGTTTTGCAGCGAAGGAAGCGATCGTGAAAGCCATCGGCTGCGGGATTGGGAAGCAGATTGGTTTTCAAGATGTTGAAGTATTGCCGGATTCATTAGGGAAACCGGTCTGCCAAGTGAAAGAAGATGCTCTTCTGCGAGCAGGCCTACAAGGCAGCCACCGCATCCATATCAGCATCACGCATACGGAATCGATGGCTGCCGCCTATGCCATTGTGGAGCAGCTGTGAGTAAGAAGGGCAGGCGAACATTAGCTCGTTTTCCGAGCCTATCGCGCAGAGCAGGCGGTTAAGCTCGTTTTCCAAGCCTAACGCGCCCAAACCCGCAGCATATAACCGCTCACGAGCAGGCTGATACCGCCCATTCCCTCTAGAATGACACCTGAGTAACCCAAATACCACACGCCCATCACCGCGGTCAGCACGAAAAGCCACAACCCCACATAAACCAGGGATCTGCCAAGCAGCAGCCCGACCTGGACGAACCCGATCGCGAGTAGAAACGCTCGCAAGATAGGAGCAAACAGCGGATTCACCGCGCCAATCGCCTCTAAAAAAGCCACGGCTGCAATAAGCATGGCTCCAGGCAGCACCAGGAGAATCGGATGCCCCCATCCTGTGCGCTCGGAAGCCTCATTTGCCTTGGTATCTCCGGCACCTAAGGACTTACGCATCCCCCAGATCTGAATCAAGCTGGCCACCACTGCAGTGATAAAAGCCGCTTGCTTCAACCAATCCAAATCGCGCCAGTAGATGGCGAAATCAACTCCAGCACTAAACACCCACTCGGCGCCCCAAATGAACAACAGGGGAATCAGACCCTTTGCTTCGCGCAGCCAATCTCTTCTTTTATTTTCTAATTGTTGTTGTCCCGTTTTAGTCAAATCAGCTTGCTTCGACGTTTGCATACATTCACCTCTAGTTTTATGTTCCGCACTTCTCGTATAATGGTACCATGTCCATTCATCCATTATAACTTGAACGTGCCCCATAGAGAAGGAGAGCTCATGTACAGCGAAGAACAGAAGATGTATTTTTCCAAGAACCTCTTGGATTGGTACCAGACACATAAACGTGATTTACCCTGGCGAAGAAGTAAAAACCCTTATTATATATGGATTTCCGAAGTGATGCTGCAGCAAACACGCGTGGATACAGTGATTCCGTATTTCCATCGGTTCGTGGATCAATTTCCAACCGTTGAGGCTTTGGCCACAGCGCCAGAGGAAAATGTGCTCAAAGCGTGGGAAGGGCTCGGCTACTACTCGCGAGCGAGAAATCTGCAAACAGCCGTTAGAGAAGTGCACGAACGCTACGACGGTGTTGTCCCTGCGAATAAAGAGGAAATCTCCGCGCTCAAAGGTGTCGGACCCTACACATCAGGCGCGATCCTGAGCATCGCCTACAATAAGCCAGAGCCTGCGGTCGATGGCAATGTGATGCGTGTGCTTTCACGCTATTTTCTCATCGAAGAAGATATTATGAAGCCGTCTACGAGGACGATCATGGAAAAGCTGGCGCGCGAGCTCATTTTGGAGGGAACCGCAAGCGACTTTAACCAAGCGCTCATGGAGCTGGGAGCCATGGTGTGTACGCCGAGATCGCCGCACTGCTTGACGTGCCCTGTTATGGCACACTGTTCGGCGCGTGAAGCTGGCATGGAAGAAGCCCTGCCAATCAAAAAGAAAGCCAAACCGCCCCGTCCAGAGCTGCGGGCAGTGGCTTTCATTGAAGGAACGGGAGAGCATGCAGGCAAATGGTTGATCAGACAGCGTCCGCAAGAAGGGCTGCTCGCACGGATGTGGGAGCTCCCGCATATTGAGTGGTCGACAACCGGGTGGCAATCCGATGAGGACAACATGTCCGAGCTTCGGGTGAAACTTGTGGAGCAGGAGCAAATTGGGATTAAACCCGAAGAGTGGTTCATGGATACCGAGCATATTTTCAGCCATATTGTATGGAAAATGAAGGTATACCGCGCTAAGCTCGGTGACGCCAATCGGCCAAGCACGGGAGAAGAATGGATCCCGTTCCACTATCGTTGGGTAGGCCCAGATGATCTTCAAAACTATGCCTTTCCGAATGTGTTCGTACGGATTATGAAGGAATGGCAGGAGCGAATGGAGGCTTAGCCATTAGCACTAGCACCTGTAGTTTGTAGTACCACAATAACTACCGAATTTCGGCCTGAATGGCTTCAATATTCCTTAACGTGATTAACTTCTTATCAATGTGTATGAGCCCGTCATCCAGCAATTCCTGCAATACCTTCGTGACGGATTCCCTTACTGTGCCAACTAAGTTGGCCAACTGCTGGTGAGTCAGCTTAACATCAATCAGAAGACCGTCTGGCGTAGTGATTCCGTGCTGCTCGGACAATCGAAGAATTGTTTTAATAATACGTGAGCGAACCCCAAGGAATGTTAAATCATAGATTTGATCATTGGCATGACGCAGCCGTTGCATGGTCGTTTCCAGGAGCTTTAGGCATAGCCTAGGGCTCTTTTCCATGAACAAAGTGAAGTCTGTTCGGTTGAGCACATAGAGGGTGCTAGCCGCCATCGTTTCAGCCGTGGCCGAGCGAGTCATCCCGCTGCTAAGCAGTGACATCTCCCCGAAGAAATCCCCATCCCGGAACAAGGCTAGCGTGACCTCTTTGGCCTCGTCCAGACGATATATTTTCACAACACCAGTATGGATCAAGAATAATTCCTCACCAACGTCGCCCTCTTCAAAAAGTATGGTTTCCTTCTTTACTTTCTTTTCCGTAAATAAAGGGGCAATCCCGATCAGATCTTCTTCCGAAAGCTCTTGAAACAAGGGGACATGTTGAAGTAACGGTACGATGGTCAAGGGCTCGTCAACTCTTTTCAGCTGTAGATTAATTATACCAGTATCTTACAACTTGATTTTGCCGGCGTAAAGAGAAAAGAGAAAGTGAACCTAGCTGCAATGGAAAAGATGTATGAGACTCTTCAAACTGGAATATGAATGGGAGAATGTTAAATATCCAAGGACACTGTTCGGTGACTACAAGAAAAGGAGTCGTTGCAGATGGAATGGTATTTAAAGGTGTTAACGAATTATGTAGGCTTTTCAGGCAGAGCAAGACGGAAGGAATATTGGATGTTCGTGCTTTTCAATATTATCATTTCAATTGGTATTGCTATCGTCGAGTCTATTATCGGAATAGATAAGCTCTTGTCAGGTCTTTATTCTTTAGCAGTCCTATTACCTTCTCTAGCCGTAGCCTTTCGTAGATTGCATGACACGGGTAAAAGCGGATGGTGGTTGCTGCTTAGCTTAATTCCCCTGATTGGTCCCATTATTTTGCTTGTATTCTTCTGTCAGGATAGTGACTACAACGATAATCAATACGGACCCAATCCGAAAAGGGAATAAGCGCTCTGAGGATAAGGCCCACAGAACGCAAAAAAGCGACCCGAGAGGGTCGCTTTTCACATCATATAGGGATCTTTTAGCGGAGCTAAAAGTCTCTCAGATTTACTTCGCTGCGTCGTAACGTTTGCCAACTTCGTTCCAGTTAACAACGTTCCAGAAAGCTGCGATGTAGTCAGGGCGTTTGTTTTGGTAGTTCAGGTAGTAAGCATGCTCCCAAACATCAAGACCAAGAACCGGCGTTTCGCCTTCCATGATCGGGCTGTCTTGGTTCGGCAAGCTGTATACTTTCAATTTGCCAGCTTTGTCAACAGCTAGGAAAGCCCAGCCAGAGCCAAAACGTGTTGTAGCTGCAGCAGCAAAATCTGCTTTGAATTTATCAAAGCCGCCAAGCTCGCTGTCAATCGCAGCCGCTAGAGCGCCTGTAGGTGCGCCGCCAGCTTCTGGTCCAATTGTTTCCCAGAATAGGGAGTGGTTAGCGTGACCGCCACCATTGTTGCGAACTGCTGTGCGGATATCTTCAGGAAGGCTGTTAAGATCAGCGATCAGGTCATTAAGGGATTTGTCATGCAGAGCTGGGTGTTTGTCCAAAGCTGCATTCAGGTTTGTTACATATGCGTTATGGTGACGATCGTGATGGATTTCCATTGTTTTTGCATCGATGTGTGGCTCAAGAGCGTCGTTTGCGTACGGAAGAGCGGGTAGTTGATGTGCCATTGAATAAATACCTCCTAAAAATTATGTAGTTTCAATCTCATTATGAAGGAACACAGCTAATAAAGCAACATTTGTGTTTACTAAGTCTGCAGTCCATCAGATGCCGCGACGCTCCATTTCTCGTGTAATTTGATTGTGCATGGCGGTATCTTGCTCATGTAAATAGGGAGATAAGTCGCTCATCGTCCGATGGAGCTGAAGTAATTCAATTTCAGTCCATTCTTCGGGCTTTTTGGTGCTCAGAAACTGGAAATCAGGAATTTCCCGGGGATACTCGTGCGCCGTAAGTTCATGATCTAGTTCTTGATCTGACATAGGTTTCACCTCTTTCTAATCGGAATATCCTCCTATAAGATGGTTTTTTTTCATGCATCTCATTCATGCTCTATATGGTTTCGCCCATATTCTTTATTTTAGTATTCACATGAATACGCACTTCGGCTTCGGAGAACGCATGTCCCCACTCATCTTGTACGTTTTCCCAAGCCTTGAATTGATAGGCGCGCGCATACAGGCCAAGGCCGATAGGGTCAACTTCATGCTGTTGCATCTTTGTAACTAGAGATTTCATTTTCGCATCCAATTGCTGATTGATCTCGGCTTCAAGCTTAGGTGCTTCGTGCTGTACATCGAAGGCGAAATATTTCTCTGTGAGATGAACGGGTATCGAGAGCTGGATATCAAAATGGAATTTATTCTGTTCAAATGTGACTTTAATGTCCCTTTTTATGCGTAAAGCGTAGAAGCTAATCGCTCCTGTATCAAAAAAGGAATCGCCCTTCTCCTTGGGGATCACGACAGTTAAGGTCAAGGAGTCCTGTTTATCGTTTTGCAGCATTTGTAGAAGCTGATTTTCGGTGTGATCGATGGTGTAGGCATACTTTCCCTTTTTATTCAGTAACATTGTGCCTGTAGCATCAACATCCTTATCTTTGCGCATGTTGGTTAAGAATGGCGTGATCCCTTTCTCAAACATTTGCCGATGGAGGTCAAATAATGTTGTAACTTGTACTAGATTGTGCATATAAGCAGTATCTAGGAGTCTGGCAATATGCATAGACAATCTCCGTTTATCTCGGGGGGCAAATCGAATAATTTCCTCTACAGAGCCCTCGATGGCGATGACTCTGGCGGTTTCAGACATTTTTGGATCACGATAGAATATATCCATTAATTTAAACCAGTCTTCATGGGCTAATATGCGTTTGCCAATCAGTATATTTTGAATTTTGCCACCGCCAATAAGCGCCGACACACGTCCCTCTAATTCGTTCCGTCCATCCTGTAAGGTAATCGCCGTGACCTGCGTCACTTCATTTTTCTCCTTCGCTTCCTTGTTAAAGACAGGACTTGAAGCATAAATGACGATGTGATTATCTTTATCTAAATCAAAACCCACCATAAGAGCAAGCGTCACATTCTCTAAAGGCAATCGATCTTTACAGCTAGATAGCACGATGAACAGAGCGAATATCGGGAAGATCACAAGGCTAATCCGCATCGGCTTCATGGAGACACCCTCCGTGAGATTAGGCGCATGCCGGCTAGAAGGCCCCATAAGAGAAGTGGCATAACAAAAGCAATGCTGATGCCTAGATTTTGAACAAAGCTGCTTAATTTCATACTGTCATTCCAGCTTGGATTCCAAATCCATGCTACAACGACCATAACGGTAAGGATAAGGAGGATGTGCAGTCGAGGTTGCCCCTTGATACCGAGCTGCTGGGTACATAGGACAGTGGCATACAGCATGGGGATGAAGGTTCTCACGATAATAAGTAAATAGACGGAGAGAATTAATATATCAAATCGTTCCAGAAAACGAGATTCAAGGATTTTGTATAAGGATATGAGTGTATTATGGTATTGCGTAATTTCGTCCGGACTGAAATTGACAAAAGCAACCACTGTAACCAGTAAGTAAACGATGAAGGTAAACGAATTTGCAATAATAATGCCCGTGGATGCAGTACTTTTTTTTTCTAAGTACGGGTAGAGAAAGAAGGCAATCTCAAACCCAGTGAAAGCTAAAATGGTGGATTTAACAGTCTGGAGTATCGGCATCCAGCCATGTTTTAGAATGGGAAGCAGATAAATCCATTGCGCATATTTGAAAAAAAAGAAGGTAACCAGGATGAGTCCCACGGAAAGGAAAACGAGAATCTCAGAATAGCGGCCAATGATGCGGAACCCTCCTTTGGTGATCATATAAGCGGGAACAAGAAAAAGCAGCATAAGAACGGATGTACTTGATTGCTGCATAATCCAATTTTGAATGAGAAGTCCCATGCGATGATAGATTAGAAAAACGAAGATAAGGAAATAGCCAGCAAACACAATCATACCGACTCTCCCAGCCCAGATCCCAAAATAGTGGCTTAGTAAGTCTATAATCGTGCCATTAGGGTGCTTTTTCATGATCTGAATAATAATCAGACTGCTAGCCATAGATGCTAGCCATCCGATAATTAAGACAATCCATCCGTCCGTGCCGCAGCCCCTAGCGAGGTCACCAGGCAGAGGGATTAAGCCAACACCTAGCTGAGCACTATGAATAATCAAAATATACTGAAGCAGTGTAATCTGATTGCCTTTACCTGGATTCATGATGAATCATCTCCTTTCTGTTTCAGTACACCGTATCGACGCTTTTGAAGAGAACGAACGCTTTTGGGTCGATATACCATTTTTTTGAGCGGCAGGCGGATAAAGACATCCTTCCAGTCCGCCATTCGCAGCGGAGCAATGGGAGAACTATAAGGTTCTCCGAGTGATTTTAAGCTAATGAGATGAGCTAGGATGACCATTGCGCCTGCCATGATCCCGATGATGCCGTACATGGAAGCGATCGTCATCATTGGAAAGCGGATTAATCGAACGGAAGCCGCCATGTCATAATTGGGGAGGATGAAGGAGGCAACCGCCGTGGAGGCGACGACAACGACCATGAGATTGCTCACAATCCCCGCTTGAACCGCTGCTTGCCCAATGACAATCCCTCCAACAATTCCAACAGTTTGGCCAACGGGCGCAGGAAGACGGACGCCTGCCTCCCTCAGCATTTCGAGCATGATCTCCATAATGAGCGCCTCGATAAAAGGAGGAAAGGGGACAGCGGATCGAGACTCGCCAATCGACAAAATCAAATCCAAGGGAATGAGTTCATGGTTAAACGAAATACACGCTATGTAGAAAGCAGGTAGAAACGCTGCGATGATACAAGCAAAGTAACGAAGTAGTCGAAAGAACGTAGCAACGGGCCAACGCGTGCTGTAGTCGTCAATACCCTGAAAAAAGGCAGCTAGTCCTACAGGTGCAATTAGTACACTGGAGGATCGATCTACGACAACACAATATCGTCCTTGCAGCAGCTGAGATGCAGCTGTGTCTGGGCGTTCAGTAGTCATCATTTGTGGAAACAGGGAGAAGGGATTATCTTCAATTAACTCCACAAGCTCGCCAGTATTGATGATGCAGTCGATCTGCAAGCTGCAGATACGGCGCTCTAATTCAAGGCGTATTTCAGGGAGTGCAACATCTTCTAAATACAGGATGGACACTTTGCTTTTGGTCCTGTTACCGACATAAAGCTCTTTAATTTTGAGCTCTCGGCTGGAGATGTATCGTCGAATTAAGGCAATATTTTGACTTCCTGTTTCGATAAAGCCTTGATGAGCGCCTTTCAAAGAGGCTTCTATCTGGGAATCCGTGATGGAGCGTTGAGGCCAGCCTTGTGTTTCTAAGGAAAAAGCATGGGTTTGCCCATCAATGAAAAGAACGCTATAGCCGTACAGTATAGCTGTTTCAACCCCTGCCCAAGCAATGAGGCTTTTGAGATCTCCTATAGCGACGGGTAATTCGTCGCTCTCATCAGTAGTTGTGCGAAACATGAGCTCATGCAGAACATTATTGTTAATGGAATTTTTATCTACAAGTCCATCGAGATAGGCCAGTGCTGCCGGGGCTCCGGATTGTTTATAAGTGAACGTACGCACGATCAAATCAGGTGTATCACTGAAAATCGTGGCGAGTTGATCTATATTTTCGGAAAGGCTTGTTGAAATTTCGACGATCTCGGATGTTGGCTTCTGTTGTTGGTGCTCGGAGCTTTCTTCGATCATCCGATGTGCAGCTTTAAATAAACGGCGGATCAGTTCCATGTTCAACCATCCCATAAATTCTCAATTTCATGATGCTGTCTTTCATTGTTCCTTGGCGCACGGTATTTTATGCGTCTTGAAGACTAATGCACATCGCATAGAAGTGAGGTCAATAGCACTAGAATTATCAGCTTTCTTATCAAATTACAACATTGAAAACGCTTGCATTTAAGCGCTTTCAAGAGGAATATCGAAAAAAACAAAGTTTTTTGTGAATTTCACCACAATTTCAGCAGGATTTCGTGTTTTTTTGTCGTATTTACTTATTTACCAGAAAATTAATCTCTACAAATTAATATGGAATTGGGAGAGAACCGTATGCATGTTCGTTCATTTCAGCTTGGTGATACCTCTTCGGTTAAAGAACTTCTAGAAGACGTTCTGTCGGAAACCTGCTATGAGGAGACGATTGAAGCCTTCGCTCGTCAGCTATCGTGGGACACGGAGCTTGTTTTAATCGCTCAAGAAGAAGAGCAAGTCGTAGGCATGATTATCGGCACGATTGATAATAACAATGGCTACTACTATAGGATCGCAGTCGCAACAGCATATCAACGTAAGGGTATTGGCAAAGCTTTGATCGAGGCAATGAAGCAGCGGTTTCTCGGGCGGAATGTTAAGAAAATTATGGTAACGGTAGATGTTCATAATGAAATGGTGTTGCCTGTGTACGAGTCTGCTGGCTATAGCACAGATGACTTCTCCAGAGCTGCACATCGGCTTAGCATTGTGAAGAAAGTAAGCGTGTAGCCTCTTGGGTGGCACGGTAAGGAAATAAATAGGTTTGGCTTATAGGAAGCATATCTGTGCCGCCATTGCAATTGGGGGTCAGATATGCTTTTCTAGTATAATAAGGTAACGTTTCGGCAGCAATTTGACAGAGGAGCTTTGAACATGGATAATTTCACGCCGTATGTGATAAAAAGCTTCAAACACGACGGGCATCTACATCGCATGTGGCTGACTAATTGGCGGGTTCCTCCAAGTCTGCTCCATGAAGAGCATCAGAAACAGGGCATGCTAGTGTTTATCAATAGTCAGACCAAGATTCAAGAAGCGGACGGCAAGGAGTGGGTTAGCCGCATTCCAGGGGTTTCTTTTTTTATTCCCAAAATGTGGTTTAATATCGTTGCTCTGATGGAGGAGTCTGGGGTGCGCTATTACTGTAATGTAGCCTCACCGATGTATCTCAATCAGCAGGTATTAACGTATATCGACTATGATCTGGACGTCATCCGGTTGCCGGATCGTACTGTACATATTGTGGATCAAGATGAATACGAGCGTCATAAGCTGGGCTACCATTACTCGGCCCTTGTGGAGACGAAGGTGAAGGAAGGGCTTGCAGCACTGCTGGCTTTGGTTAATGAGGACAAGCCGCCTTTCCAAGATGACATGGTGATCTATTATTACGAGCAATGGGAAAAATATAAGAGCGGAGGCGGTTGAATGAGCTTCTTCGTAGGTCGCGAAGATACCAATAGGAACGTTTCTACGCCAGGGCAAGTTCAAGAGTCGAAAAGCTTCACGCATGAGCTGTGGGACTGGACGAAATCCATTCTCGTAGCTCTTCTTGTTGTTATCATTGTGCATCAGTTTGGATTTAACTTATCAACCGTTCGCGGTCACTCGATGGACCCGACACTAGGCGATGGTGAATGGTTGTTCGTGAATAAAGCGATTACTTATATAAAAGCACCAGAGCGCGGCGAAATTGTCATTCTCAAGGAGCCTGAGAAGCTTGCGCTGCCTCAGCATCCTTTGTTGGTCAAAAGGGTCATCGCTATTGCGGGCGATGAAGTACAGAGCCGCGCAGGGGCTCTGTATGTGAACGGCGATAAGGTTACGGAGCCGTATGCGGATACGCTCATTGAAGATGGGGATTTCGGTCCGACGGCCGTCGGACAGGGACAAATCTTCGTCATGGGCGATAATCGTCACCTGGCGGCGAGTGCAGACAGCCGCATGTTCGGGGTCATCCCGACCAGTCTTGTCCAGGGACGGGCAGAGTTTGTACTATGGCCACTCGACATGGCCGGTAAGCTATAAAACAGCGATGAAATCAGAAGAGTGAGGTGAGCGGGTTGGCGGTTTCCATGGCAGAGAGAACAGATTGGCGTAAGCTGCAACAAGAGATTGTGGAAGCCGCGCCTTCTCTCGGTATTGATAAGATCGGCTTCACCTCCGCGGAGCCGTTCCACGAACTGAAGGACATCCTTCTCCGCCACAGGGAGAAGGGCTTCGAATCCGGCTTCGAGGAGCCGGATATCGAGAAGCGGGTACACCCCGAGCTGAGCTTCGACGCGCCACGGTCGATCATTTCGATCGCGGTCGCGTACCCGTCGAAGCTGCCGAACCCTCCCCGATCCGAGCCGGGGGCTTATCGGGGCATGATCTCGCGCTCCTCGTGGGGGAGCGACTACCACGACGTGCTTCGCGACCGACTCGCGAAGCTGGAAGCGTTCATCGCCGAGCGCGTGCCGGAGGCGAGGCTGCAGAGTATGGTCGACACCGGTGCCCTAGTCGACCGCGCCGTCGCCGAACGTGCCGGTATCGGCTGGAGCGGCAAAAACTGCGCCGTCATCACCCCCGAATGGGGATCGTGGGTGTATTTGGGCGAAATGATCACGAACATCCCGTTCGAATCCGATATAGGTATTATGGACCAATGCGGAGACTGCACGATTTGCATCGATGCCTGTCCAACAGGGGCGCTAGTCGGCCCAGGGCAGCTCAATTCGAGTCGCTGCATCTCGTTCATCACACAGACCAAAGGGTATGTGGATGATGAATTCAAACGCAAGATCGGCAACCGACTCTACGGCTGTGATACGTGCCAGGTCGTGTGCCCGAAAAACAAGGGGATAAACTGGACGCATCATCCCGAGCTTACGCCTGACCCGGAGAAGGTCAAGCCGCTGCTCATTCCCTTGCTCACGATGTCGAACAAGGATTTCAAAGAGCAGTATGGGCGCATCGCGGCATCCTGGCGCGGCAAAAAGCCTATCCAGCGCAACGCGATCATCGCGCTCGGTAATTTCAAGGACGCGTCGGCGGTGCCGGTCCTAGGGGATCTGCTGCGGAGCGATCCTCGCCCGGAGATCCGGGCTACCGCAGCGTGGGCGCTAGGGCGAATCGGCGGCGAGGAAGCTTGCCGCGCGCTGGAGAAAGCTGCTGCGGCTGAGCAAGAGCCGCAAGTACAGACGGACATCGAGAAGGCCATAGCTGCACAGATTACTGCACAGATCAGCCAAGAGATGGCCGAACAGGAGGGATAAGATGAAACAGCCCCAGGAGACAGTCATGCTTGCGTATACCGAGATCGACTCGCCCATCGGTCCCCTTGTCCTTATGTCATCTCCAAAAGGACTGTGCAAGGTGGAGTTCGGTACGGTTGAAAGCAATCGAGAGAGCCGCGAGGCGTGGGCTCGCCGTTGGTATGGAGCGTTTGAGCTTAGCGAAAATGCAGAGCAGCTAGCGCCCGTAGCTGAACAGTTATCGCAGTATTTTAAAAGGGAACGAGAGAGCTTTGAAGGGGAAATGGATCTGCAAGGGACTGAATTCCAGAAGCGTGTATGGCTAGCCCTACAAACGATCCCTTACGGAGAGACAGCGTCCTATAAGCACATTGCTGAAGCTATCGGCTCGCCAAAGGCTGTAAGAGCTGTAGGCGGCGCGAATAATCAAAATCCCATTCCAGTTATTATCCCTTGCCATCGAATCATTGGAGCAAACGGCGACCTTGTAGGTTATGGCGGAGGGCTTCCGACCAAAGTGCACTTATTGGATTTAGAGCAACGAACGTTACTAGTGTAGATGATTAAACAATAACAACATGTGGAGTGAATCCTATGAAATATGTGCATCTGGATTCTGTGGAGCCTGGTCAATATCTGGGACGTACGATTTATGCCAGTAATGGGGCTATTTTGCTATCGGAGAATGTGCAGCTAACGGTATTTATGATCAATACATTGAATCGCATTGGCGTGACGATGGTTTATATCAAGGACCCCAATCTGGAGGATGTGGAGATTCCAGAAATCCTTTCAGAAGAAACGAAGCGACTTGTCATGACCCAGATGGGTCAGACGTTCGCCTCTATTCAGTCGGGGAAAGATTTTAATTCACGCAGCGTCAGCATGTCGATTAATACGCTGCTGGATGAGATTATGAAGAATCGCGATGTCCTCGTGCAGCTGAATGATATCCGGACGCAGGATAATGCCATGTATATCCATGCCATGAATGTGTGTATGATGTCTGTGCTCATCGGGATGAATATGGGGATGAATGCGACCCAATTGAAAGATCTGGCCATGGGGGCGCTTCTGCATGATATCGGAAAAGTGGAGCTGCTCACAGACGATGAATCAGAGGATCCGCGGCGGCATCATACGTGGCGCGGGTTTGAGCTTTTGAAGAATAAGCGGGAGTTCAATCTGCTCATTGCACATGTTGCCTTTCAGCATCATGAGGCACTGAATGGAGAAGGCACGCCGAGAGGGATAATGGGCGAAGATATTCATCTCTATGCCAAAATAACAGCCGTCGCCAACATGTACGATAACTTGTTGTTTGATATGTCTGCGGGTCGTCGCAAGCTGCCGCATGAGGCCTGTGAATACATGCTGGCGCTGGCGGAGACGAAGCTGGATCGGGATGTGTTGATTCAATTCATGAAAATTGTCTCCATCTACCCTACCGGCACATCAGTTCGGCTAACGAATCGGGAGACTGGTGTTGTCGTGGGTCAGCATAGAGGACTTCCGACGCGGCCGATCATTCGAATTGTGAAGCAGGATGCGACCGATAAATTGTTGGAGATCAAAGAGATCGATCTGGCCAAAGAAACGACTGTATTCATCGAACAGGTGCTTTGATTTGTAAAGCGTGGAACAGTAATGATATGATAGAACAAGCATTCTATTCTAAATTGTACAAGCAGGGGGCATAGGTTATGTGGAGTTATATTATTCCCATTCTCACATTGATTGTTGGTTTGGTTGGTGGATTCTTTATTGGTGTATTCTATCTAAAGAGACAGCTTGAATCCATGCAGAACAATCCTGAAATGCTGGCCAAAATGGCGAAGCAAATGGGCTATAACATGAATAAGCAACAATTGAATAAAGCACAGCAAATGATGAAGAACCAAAACTTAAACCAAAACTTGAACCAAAAGCGGCGGAAATAAGACATAGGGTGGAGTGGTAAAGTAGATGGCATCCATCGATTATAAAAATGCATTAGTCGCGGAGAATCGCGAGCAGATCGAAAGTCATGTCCGTGAGATTTTGCGTTTGATTGGTGAAGATGTAGATCGGGAAGGTCTATTGGACACGCCAGCTCGTGTAACGCGCATGTATGAAGAGATTTTTGCAGGTTACGCAGCGGACCCTCGTGAAGTTCTTGGCGTCACCTTCGATGAACAGCATGAAGAGCTGGTCATCATCAAAGATATCGTGTACTACAGCCAGTGTGAGCATCATATGGCGCCTTTCTTTGGCAAAGTCCATGTTGGTTACTTACCTAGTGGTAAAGTGGCTGGTCTCAGCAAATTTGCCCGTTTGGTCGATGTCGTTACACGCAAGCTGCAGGTGCAGGAGCGGATTACATCTGAAATTGCTGATATTTTGGCGGAAGTGCTCAAGCCGCATGGCGTCATGGTTGTCGTTGAAGGCGAACATATGTGTATGTGTGCAAGAGGCGTGAAGAAATACGGCAGTCAAACGGTCACCTCCGCTGTGCGCGGTTCGTTCCGTAAAGATTCAACACTTCGTTCGGAATTTCTATCTTTATTAAAATAATGTGAGCACCGGGGAATGTGCATGAAGACAATGGTCTTGTGCATCATTCCCTTTTTTGTGCGTCAGGAGCAAGTTAGGCTTGTTGGGTATAGAGGAATATAGTATTGTTAAAAATTAACCACATAAGAAAGTATAAGTTTTCAGTTCCTGAAAACGGCTTTCTTCTTGGCGATAAAACTTACCGATAAACGCGGTCGCTCATCCTTGAATTGCTTCGATAGAAGTTTTCTCATAATCCTTGCTACTTCGGCTAGATTTGAATGGTGACTATCGTACATGCTCTCGCATAAACTAATAGAAGAAAGATGGATCGCTTGGAGCAGCAGGATACGGGTGAGATCGGCGCAGACAGCGCTAGAGGGCAAGAGGGGGCAAGCATATGAACAACATACGGAAATATCGGCCTGGTGAGGCAGCTTCCTCAAAATGGAGTGAAGAGCGGGATGAATTTGAGCGGGATTACGCAAGGTTGATACAATCGCCGACTTTTCGGCGTCTGCAGGGGAAGTCACAGGTGTTCGGAGCCGGCTCAGGAGATTATTACCGGACGCGTCTGACGCACTCCTTGGAGGTCGCGCAGATCGCCCGTGAAGTGGCGAAGCGGTTAGAGCGGACGAATCCCTTTTTAAGCAAAAAAGAGCATCCAGGCCTGATCATTGATCCGACCGTAGTTGAGTGTGCATCCATCGCGCATGACTTTGGTCATCCTCCTTTTGGACATAAGGGCGAAGAAGTGCTCAACCATATCCTGATGAAGGATCACGGTTTGAAATATGAAGGCAATGCGCAAAATTTTCGAATTCTTATGTTTCTTGAAAAAAGAGCAGGCAGCGAGAGCGGCCTAGATCTGACAGCAGCCGTGCTTCTCGGCATTAATAAGTATCCCTTCCTCATCGAAGAAGAGGGGCGTCTCAAGGGCGTATACGGGGCGGAGTGGGACATCATTCGTGAGCTGCGTGATATTTGGAAAATGCCGGAGGGCTGCTCCACGTTGGAAGCGCAATTGATGGACTTATGCGATGATATTGCGTACTCTACGCACGATATTGAGGATGGCATTCGGGCGGGGAAAATCCAAATGAACGCTGCCTTTTTCGAGGATCAACGCCTAATTCGGCATCTAGTGATGGAGATATTGAATGACCCGAATCAGCATAAATTCGGCTGGGAGCAAGTCGATATCGAGCAAATGGTGAGACGCGTGCTGCATGATTATTTGGAGCAATGGCAGCTCATATTTGCAGAGTGCAACCGCGAGGAATCACGGACGCGCAGAGAGATGAAAGCGCGCTGGGTCAGCTCATTTGCCAGTCGCCTCGACATTATCGACGACACGGAACGCGGCTGGAAGAAGGTCGCCCTCGTCAAAGACGGCGCGGAGGATATGGACCTGCTGCGGACGATGGAAATTCTCAAAAAGCTGGCATGGGTCACGCTGATCAAGGATTTCCGCGTCCTGCGCTTGCAAAAGCGCAGCGAGATCATCGTCGAGCGCCTCTGGGACAGCTTTATCAATAAGGATAAAGGGCAGTGGATCATTCCGCCTGACTGGATCGATAGCTACGAGCGGCGCAGCACGAATAGTAATTGGAGCTGGCCGCGGTTCGTAGCGGACTACATCTCGGGCATGACCGACGCGTATGCGGAGAAGGTCTACGCGGAGCTGTTTGCCAGTAAATCGGGCTCGATTTATGAGATGGATTGAGTTTTGTTATAGATGAGGGGTAAGCGCTGCTTACCTCTTATTTATGTTCGGTTCACAGATGGCAAAAATGCAAAAGAGCATCCTTTTCAGAGGAATTCACTTCATCGTTTTAAATAAATGCAAAAAGGCATCTTCTGGGGGCGTAAAGGTCTAATCAGAGCCGAAAATACAGAAATTGATGCCTTTTTGCATCAATTTTAGCTAAAATCGTGTAATTGATAGAGAAAAGTTGCACTTTTGCATTTCTCAGTAGATGGAGAGTATGCTGGTTGCAGCTTGGAGAATGTCTCATGCAAGTTACAACACGCAGCTTCATACCACATAAGCATGATAAGTTACCGATACTGCATGTAATCTGGCAAACGGCAAAAAAATACCGACCTCATCAGAGGTCGATTTTATAGGGAGGAGGGAATACCAGCGTTAACGTGCTCGGATGTGGCAGATAGGTCGATACTGCCTAGGAAGTCCATCGTGCGGCGCACATACGTTTTGGGCTCAGCACGGTACAGAAGCTCATGCTGTGCGTTAGGAAGTATCCATAGCTTAGAGGCGCTGTTGTGCTGCTGTTTGAACATCGCTTCGACTAAGCCATGAGGAGCTTTCTTATCATTGGTGCCATGGATCAGGAAGATCGGCATCTCATAAGAAGTTGTGGTTACTTTTTTGAATGGAACATCATGTAAGCTTACCCCGTTCAGTAATGGAAGAAATAAGCTGACAAGCGGCAGAGAAGGGTATCTAGGTATTTGCACGATTTGCGTCATATTGTGATAAAGGGTGTCCGAGTTCAACAGAAATGTGCTGTCGAGGATCATCCCTGAAATATCTCCGTTTTGCTGCAGAGCCGTCTGTAAAGCAGTGCCTGCTCCCATAGAAAAGCCCCATATAAAGATCGAACCGCCTGTGGACTGTTTGACATAATTGATGGCTCCGAGCAGCTCCTGGGATTCTTGAACACCGCCTGTCATGAGGCGATCACTGCTTGGATTCACATAGCCATAGTCAAACATGAGAACGTTGTACTGCTGTTTATGAAGCTCGCGTGCCAAGGTGTACAAAGGGACCCATTCTTCCTCGCGATTTCCGCCATAGCCATGGGAGAAAATAACGGTCTTACTCGACCCAGCTGCTGAGATGAACCAGCCGTCCAAGTTGGACTTACCATTTTGACTAGGGAAGGATACATCCGTGTAAGGAAGACGTACAGCCTTCATCGGGTTTGAATGGAGAGGCGCTATTTGTGGTCGAGCTAGGGTCCACGCAATGTAAGCATGGAAGATGAGTACGACTGATGTACAAAGAATTAATAAGGCTAGAAGCGTTGTGGTGATTAGCTTTCTCCTGCGTAAAAAAGGCTGCGTGATCACCTGATCAAGTGTAGGTTGAAGCGATCCCGTAACGGGATTGAGTGTAGTTGTAGACATAGATGTAGCCTCCCTCCGTGAAGATGAGTATATGACTGATGTGCTGGTTAGAGGTATGAACAAGTGAAGGGAGAGTAAATTATTTAAATATTCTGAAAAGTGCTGATCTTAATTTAATAGTATTATGAATGCGCTTTCAAGTCAATGAGGATGCGGCATTTGTAAGCCTATTGTAACGGTTCTGTAATAATGGGAAAAAGAGGTGTTTGACCTTTACGGTTCCATGTAGTTTCGTTATACTGAACATAACAAGGTTTCATATGGTGAAACAGTTTGGCTCATGAAAGTGGTGTTCATACGATGGAAGATGGCAAGCTGACCGTGCGTGCTGTTGAGCGCGCTTTAGATATTATGCTTTGTTTTACGGGGGCGTCGGAGCTGACGTTAACCGAAATTGCTACACGTGTGCAGCTTCACAAAAGCACGGTGCATCGCCTTCTAGCATCGCTAGAAGGCAAAGGCTTCATCATGCGTGATGAAGCGACGGATAAATACAGGCTGGGCTACCGGCTGTGGGAGCTTTCGGCTAACCTGTCCAAAGAGGGAGACCCCGGCATCATTCTGCTGCCTGAGATGGAGAGACTGCGCGATCAGCTCGGTGAAACGATCTCGCTGTACGTGCAGGACGGCCTGGTGCGTGTGCGCATCCAAGCCGTGCAGAGCAACCATGCCATTCGCCGTGTTGCCCCTGTCGGGGCGCGAATGCCGCTTTACGTCGGCGCCTCGAGCAAGGTGCTCGTCGCCTTTGCTGAGCCAGGGCTGCTGGAGCAGCTGTTAACCTCGGCCGATTGGCCGACAGGGTTAGACACGCAGGCGTACCTGCAGCAGCTCAGCGACACAAGGCGCTCGGGCTTCGCCACGAGCGTCGAAGAGCGCGAGCCAGGCGCGGCGGCTGTGTCCGCGCCGATCCTCGACCGCGGCGGCCGACTTGTGGCCGCCCTCGCGGTCTCAGGTCCAGCGAACAGGCTTACGCTGGAGCTGATGCAAGAGCAGGCGCCGACGATAATGGAGGCGGCGCGGCGCATGGGGACGATGCTGCGCTAGCGGCACGATGCGCTGGGGGGCTTATGACACCCATACGCCCTTCCCATCACCTTATCTCGCGAAAACCCGCGAGCTAGCCCCAAATAAGCACTCGCAGAGTGCTTATTTCCCGTATCTACACCGAAAATGGCGCATTGCGCAGCCAATAAGCACTTTCCTGCACTTTCTATCCCATCCCCTCAACCACCCCAACATGGACGGATGCTTTGCCTCTGAAAAGCCATACTAACAGTGGGAAAGGGAGTGGGCAAGTCATGAAGAAGACAGCCTCGATGCTGGCGATATGGCTAAGTCTGGCCAGTAACATTGTGCTGACCGCCATCAAAATCATTGTCGGCCTTCTGTTCAATAGCCAAGTGCTAATTGCCGACGGCATTCATAACGCAGGAGACGTCATTGCGACGGCAACCGCCTACAGCTCTATGCGCGTGTCCTCGAAGCCAGCGGATGTGGAGCATCCTTATGGGCATGGGAAAGCGGAGGTGCTCGGCGCCTTTATCGTTGCGATCATACTAGGCGGAGCCGCTATCTATATGGGCTATCACTCGATTCATGCCCTATTCGAACCAGCGAGCGAGGCGCATATTATTGCACTTTGCGCGGCTATTGTTTCTCTCATTTGGAAGCAAATTCTCTACGTCTACACCATGCGTATTGGCAATAAGCTCAACAGCAAGGGGCTCATTGCCACAGCTTACGACCATTTGGCAGATGTGTATGCCTCAATTGCAGCTTCCGTAGGGATCGGCTTGGCATTGTTAGGAGATCGCTACAACATTAGCTACTTGGGGTATGGAGATCCTGTAGCGGGGATTATCGTCTCATTTCTTGTCTTGAAGCTGGCGTACGAAATGGGCAGCGAATCTTTCGATATTTTGATGGAGCGAAGTGTGAGCCCCGCCTATATCGATCAGTATGCTAAGCTGATCCGTGCTGTACCAGAGGTCAAGCGGATCGATCGTCTTCGTGCGAGGGAGCATGGTCATTACATATTAGTTGACGCTAGACTAGGCGTGCCAGGCCAGCTGACGATTCAAGAAGGTCACGACATCAGCCGTAGCATTAAGCAGAAAATCAAAGAAGCCCATAACGATGTGGATGAGGTGTTAGTCCACTTGAATCCTTGGTATGAAGAGCAAGCTGACGCATGAGTAGGTGCGTCAGCTTTTTGTTTTTCCATTATTTACAATTCTTCCGGTTCGCGTTAGATTAGTCATAGCATCTTTCCGAAAGCGTCTACGTTAGAGTCAAGGGAGTGAAAGCTATGAGTCGGAGAGCAAGAGACATTTGGTTGGGAATTGCTGTGGCTAATGGATGCGGAATCATCTTTATGCTTTTGACAGCTTATAGTATCAAGCTCGCTACAGGGATCGAAGGTATTTTGATCTTATCTGATTTTGTCTTACTCCCGTTCATCATGGGTATCATAAACGCCTATTTCTGGCGAAAGCACCGCGTGACAGTTGGCCCGTCTTTTGGGTATGCTTTTCTCAATTTACTTGTGGGTTTAATTTATAGTTATTTCATGATGGGTGAGGGCTATATTTGCCTGATCATTGTAGCACCATTGATTTACATCTTTATTCTAATCGGTATTTTACTTGGTAAAGCCATGTTCAAAAGAGACCAAAAGACCGTTAATATCTCCATCCTTACAGCGATGATCGGCCTCGTCTTACTCAATATCTTTACCGCCGAGCCTGGTGAAAGCCAGGTCACAGACCGAATCCTAATTCATGCGAAGCCTGAGGTCGTATGGCAAAATGTCACGGCATTTTCACCCATTACGTCAGAACCTGACTATTGGTTATTCAGAATCGGATTGCCAAGCCCCGTTCAATCTACCGCAGAAGGCCAGTATGTCGGCGCAGAACGTAAGTGCATTTTCAGCAATGGCATCGTGTTCAATGAGAAGATCGTAGAATATGAAGAAAACCGGAAGCTAACCTTCGCAATTACGAAGTTGCCCGATGATCCGGAAATACTAGGGCATTTGAGCTTGTCCAAAGGACAATTCATCCTAGAAGACAATGGGGACGGTACCACGACATTAATAGGCACAAGCTGGTATGATTTGAAAGTGAAGCCCTCGTTTTATTTCGATCTATGGACGAAAAGCATTATTCGCAACGTTCATCTCGAGGTGATGGAGCACATGAAAGAGTTAGCGGAACAAGCGTAAGAAGCAGTCTCTTTATGATAAAAAAACACCTCTAAACGGCTCGCTTCAGCAGCGGCTTCGTTAGAGGTGTTTTCATTATTCATCGTGCTCTTCGCACGTGTCGCAATCATTACTTCGCAAATATATGATTCCCAATCTGTACTGTCTGTTGACGTGTCCAGATCCATGAGCTTGTTGCTGTTTTTGGGTTGAAATAGTAGAGGGCGCCACCTGTTGGGTCCCAGCCTCGTACAGCTTCTAAAGCAGCTTTGTAGGCTTCGCTATCCGGTGTTAAGTTGTATTGGCCGTCGCTGACTGCCGTAAACGCACCAACCTCGAACACGATGCCTTGAATGGTATTCTCGAACTGACTGGATTTTAACCGGTTCATCACGACCGCTCCAACAGCCACTTGACCTTCATAGGATTCGCCGCGTGCTTCACTGTAAATGACCTTAGCTAGCATATCAAGCTCAGCTTGGTTCACCGTGAATTTACGTAAGTACTCCCATGTTTGCGCACCAACGATCCCATCCACGCTAAGTCCATAATTCGTTTGGAATTTACGAACTGCCGCGGCTGTAATCGGACCATATTTTCCATCTATAGAAGGCTCATATATGCCTAAAGTTTTTAGTCGGAATTGTGCGTCCCATACGTCACCATTTTGTGTACCTTGCTTTAAAGTCGTAGCTCCTGCTGCGGATGCCGTCGGGCTCCACGATCCTGCATTCAAGCCTAAACCAAAGGAAGCTACGAGTGCGACTACGACTAGTTTTTTAATCAACATCATCTTCATCTCCCCTTTCGCTTTCCTCAGTATAGGTGCCGAAATACGCCGTCTCAACCCGCAGTTTTTGGAAATGTAAGTCAATCCCTTGGGGGAGTAAGGGTTGAACGGGGTGCATTTTTGCTCGACTTTACGACATTAAGAAAGATTTTCTCCTGAAAAATGGAAAAAGCTCGAGACTGCCATGAAGGCAATCTCGAGCTTTGGTGTGTGTGTTTTGCTGGATATTTATAATTAGTTTTTGTTCTCAGCAAGAATGGAGCGAAGAACCGTTTGTAGGATACCGCCGTTACGGTAGTAGTCTACATCTACCAAGCTATCCAAACGTACAAGTGCTGTGAATTCGAAGCTAGTGCCGTCTTCACGTGTAGCAGTTACTTTTACGGATGAACCTGGTTGAACGTCATTGCTCAAACCTGTGATGTCGAATGTTTCACGACCAGTAATACCAAGTGTTTTCCAGCTTTCGCCGTTAACGAATTGAAGTGGAAGAACGCCCATTCCAACAAGGTTACTACGGTGAATACGCTCGAAGCTTTCTGCGATAACAGCTTTAACGCCTAGCAAGAACGTACCTTTAGCTGCCCAGTCACGGGAAGATCCAGTTCCGTACTCTTTACCTGCGATAACTACGAGGTTTTGGCCTTCAGCTTGATACTTCATGGAAGCATCATAGATGGACTCAACTTCGCCAGTTGGCAAGTAAGTAGTAACGCCGCCTTCAGTTCCTGGAGCCACTTGGTTACGAATACGAATGTTCGCGAACGTACCGCGCATCATCACTTCGTGGTTACCACGACGGGAACCGTAGGAGTTGAAGTCTTCTCTTTTGACACCATGGTTAATCAAGTATTGGCCTCCAGGGCTGTCAACTTTGATGTTACCAGCAGGGGAGATGTGATCCGTAGTAACGGAATCGCCCATAAGTGCAAGAGTTTTAGCTGCTTTGATATCAGCGATATCATCAAGAACTGTGCCCAAGTCTGTAAAGAATGGAGGCTCCTGGATGTATGTGGAGTTCGTGTCGAACTCGTACAGATCGCCTTCTGGAATTTGAATTTGGTTGAAACGTTCATTTGCACGGAATACATTGCTGTATTTGTCGCGGAACATGTCAGGGCTCATAGCAATGTTAAGCGCATCTTGAATCTCTTGGTTTGTAGGCCAGATGTCTTTCAAGTAGACCGGTTGACCGTTCTCGCCATAACCGATTGGATCCGTTGCAAGGTCGATGTTCACTGTACCTGCAAGAGCATAAGCAACAACCAATGGAGGTGATCCAAGGTAGTTCGCTTTTACTTGAGCATGAACGCGGCCTTCGAAGTTACGGTTACCGGAGATAACAGCAGCAACCGTCATATCGTTGTCGATAATCGCTTTGCTTACTTCGTCTGGAAGCGGACCGGAGTTACCGATACAAGTTGCACAGCCGTAACCAGCAACGTGGAAGCCTAGCGCTTCTAGGGACTCAAGAAGGCCTGCTTTAATCAGGTACTCAGTAACAACAAGGGAACCTGGCGTCAAGGAGCTTTTTACGAAAGCTGGTTTTTTCAAACCAAGAGCTACCGCTTTTTTCGCTACGAGACCAGCACCGATCATTACGCTTGGGTTGGATGTGTTTGTACAGGAAGTGATCGCCGCGATGACGACTGCGCCAGTACCCATTTTAACTGTTTCATTTGGATACACAACATCAACAACTTCAGCCACTTTCTCTTCAGTCAAGCCGTAGCCGCCCTTTTCGATTGGCTGACGGATGATAGCGTTGAAAGATTCTTTCATGTTCGTAAGTTCTACGCGATCTTGCGGACGTTTAGGACCAGCTAAGCTTGGAACTACCGTGCTAAGATCAAGTTCAAGAACTTCTGTGAACACTGGATCTGGCGTGCTGTCTGTACGGAACATGCCTTGTGCTTTGTAATAAGCTTCTACAAGCGCAATTTGCTCTTCCTCACGGCCAGTAGCACGCAAGTAGTTCAATGTTTCGTTATCAACAGGGAAGAAACCGATTGTTGCACCGTACTCAGGAGCCATGTTCGCAACCGTTGCGCGGTCAGCCAAGGAGATGTTGCTTAGACCAGGACCGAAGTACTCAACGAATTTACCAACAACGCCTTTTTTACGCAAAATTTGTGTAACAGTCAATGCCAAGTCAGTCGCTGTAGCGCCTTCTGCCAATTGACCCGTCAATTTGAAACCAACTACGTCTGGAGCGACGAAGTATAGAGGTTGACCAAGCATACCAGCTTCCGCTTCGATACCGCCAACGCCCCAACCTACAACACCAAGACCGTTGATCATCGTTGTATGGGAGTCTGTGCCTACGAGGGAATCCGGGTACACAACAGTTTCGCCGTCGATTGTTTTCGTTGCTGCAACAGATGCCAAGTACTCCAAGTTAACTTGGTGAACGATACCTGTTGAAGGTGGCACTGCACGGAAGTTATCGAATGCTGTTTGTGCCCAACGCAAGAAACGGTAACGCTCTTCGTTTCTTTCGAATTCTAAGTCAATGTTCATTTCGAGTGCATCCGGGGATCCGAAAGCATCAACCATGACAGAGTGGTCAATTACAAGGTCTACAGGAACAAGCGGGTTGATACGTTTAGGATCTCCGCCTTCACGAGCCATTGTCGCACGCATTGCCGCAAGGTCAACGACGACAGGAACACCTGTGAAATCCTGAAGAACGATACGAGCTGGAATGAAAGGAATTTCTTTGTTCTCATCGCGGCCTTGAGCCCAACCAGCGATTTGTTTTACGTGCTCGCTTGTAATAGCGCGACCATCGAATTGACGAATAGCTGCTTCAAGCAAAACGCGGATGGAAACTGGAAGATTGTTGATTGTGCCGTGACCTTGGCTTTCAAAGTCAGGAAGGCTGTAATACTGGAACGATTTCGTGCCGACAGTTAACTGCTTACGCACAGAAAAAGAGTCCTTATTGGACATAGGTAGTTCCTCCTCAATAATAATATCTAACCATGTCATCGAATTTCATCTAGTGAAACACGATTTCATAATTCCCTCTGCTTCAAGTATACCGCTTCGCTACGCGTGAGTAAAGATTAATTTCAATCATTTTTACCGTAAATATGTCATATATTGAATCAATTCAAAGCAATTCGGGCTTGTCCTACCAAAACCTATTAAAGACCCTAATTAAAGCTAAGGAGGGATACCAAGATGTCCTGGAAAACAGCGCTCTACAATTACGTTCATGCGAAAAATCAGGCTGAGCTTGAGGGCTCATCTGCACCATTAGAAGCATTTGTCTCGGACAGCGCTTATGTACGGAAACAGGATGTCAAGGTGCGAAGGCTCCTGAACAGTTACCGAGATCGCGATGCTAAGCTGCTGCGAGGTGAGACGAAGCTTCGTCTGCTGGGCGTTAAAGAATTGCCTTATGGCATTATTGTAGATATCCATCTGCATCGTTTTTTGACCTATCAAATTGGATCAATAGAACATCAGGAGGAGCGCATAGAATCAGAACGTGTGATTATTGAGAGTAACGCTAAGGGCTGGAAGGTTCAGAGCGCGGAGCTTCTACAAAGTGAAAAGTCCCAGCCCAGCCGCGGTCGCAGCTTCCATTTGTCAGAGAATCAAACATTCCTAAACACCCAGCGCAGCTCACCTTCACTTCCTTATATCAATCCTAGTATACGCAATACGGGTGGTCTGGAATCCGCTCATCGGAAAATCATTTATAATCGCCCCAAAGCCGTCCAATATGCGGAAATGTGGTGGCAAACACCGAATCCAAGGTACGAATATTTCGAAGTGGATTGCACGAATTATGTCTCGCAATGCCTCTTTGCAGGCGGGGCTCCAATGGACTATACTGGGAAAAGGGATTCGGGCTGGTGGTATGCTGGCAAAAAAGGGCATCAAGAGCTCTGGAGCTATAGTTGGGCAGTAGCCAACAGCTTACATCATTATCTTGATCGTCCTCACACGCATAGTTTGAAAGGCACCGAAGTCAAAGATCCCAGAGAGCTTCAGCCTGGCGACACAATCAGCTATGATTGGGATGGTGACGGCCGCTTTCAGCATAATACGTTCGTCATCGGCAAAGATGCCAACGGGATGCCATTAGTTAATGCGCATACCTTTAATAGTCGCAATCGTTACTGGGCGTATAAGGATTCACCTGCTTGGTCGGAACGGACGAAATACGTGTTCATTCATGTAGCAGATGAAATGTGATGAGAGCAAAGAAACTGCAAATACTAGACGGAGGTACGTAATGAGCCGCAAAATACGAATTGGATTAATTTATGGAGGGAAATCCGGCGAGCATGACGTGTCTTTGCAAACAGCATTGGCGGTTATGAAGGCTGTGGACTTCACGAAATATGAAATTACACCGTTTTATATATCGAAAAAAGGGGAGTGGAGAAGCGGTGCGCCTCTTCTAGGCCCGGCTGAATCCAAGGAAGTACTGACCTTCAGTACAGGTGATGCTAGCGCCCCTGCTTCCAACGCACTGGCGCCGATTTTTGGCGGCATTCAAACGAAGGGTGATGTGGCTGTCTCTTCTGTCACTTCAGCTGGAGCTCAGGATCTTGGCTTAGATGTTGTATTCCCGCTATTACACGGAACTTTCGGAGAAGATGGGACGATTCAAGGTCTTCTGGAAATGGCGAATATCCCTTATGTAGGCGCAGGTGTGTTGGCTTCTGCAGTAGGCATGGATAAAGTCATGATGAAAAAGGTTTTCGCGCAGGAAGGGCTTCCTCAGTGCATTTTCCGTCATTTTACCCGTACAGAGTGGGAGAAGAATCGCGCATATCACCTCATGGAGCTGGAAACAGCGATTGGCTACCCATGTTTCGTGAAGCCAGCTAACTTAGGCTCAAGCGTTGGGATTTCCAAAGCGAGAAATCAAGATGAGCTTATCGCGGCAGTTGCTTTCGCCTTCCAATATGATCGCAAAGTCATTATTGAAGAAAACATCGATGCCCGCGAAATCGAAGTTGCCGTTTTGGGGAACGATGAACCTATCGCTTCTGTTGTAGGTGAGATCGTGTCTTCGAATGAATTCTACGATTATAAAGCCAAATATCTGGACGGCAAATCAGCGATGATTATCCCTGCAGAGATTCCCCAGGAGGTATCGGATGAGGTCAGAGCACTGGCACTCCGTACGTTCTTGGCGGTAGATGGCAGCGGCTTGTCACGTGTGGACTTTTTCTTAGGCAAAATCGATCAGAAGATCTACATCAATGAAATTAATACGATGCCTGGTTTTACGCCATTCAGCATGTATCCGCTGCTATGGCAAGAAACAGGGAAACCATATAAAGAGTTGCTAGATGATCTTATTCGTTTGGCGCTTGAGCGTCATGCAGCGAAGCAAAATATCCAATATTCTTTCGATGCGGAGTAGATAAACCATGGGTTTTCAAACGGAATTCAATTCAGTTTGTAAGTTTAAGTCCGAGCAGGAGCTCTATGAGCTGCTGGAGTATGGCCGCGGCAAAATGGTAAAAAGCGGCTTCCGTGTTTTCCCGACAGGTCAGAAGGTTATCGCATATACACCTGAGAACCAAGCGATTGCGATTGTTCGTATTGTAGCTTCCATCGCAGAAATTAATTTCCAAGGTGAAGAAGTCACACAGGTGGAAATGGAACTCATCCGTCGGTTGAATGAGGAAGAGGCGCGAGTTCAGACCTCGCTGGCATTTGAGATGTTTTTCGGAGAGCAAGCTTAAAATGAACAAGATAGAGAGAAGCACCGTCCATGGGGCGGTGCTTTTTTGTGTTGCGCAATCCGCATAACTATCCAACCTAACTATCCCGAACGATCTAAGCTTGCGGTCATTGGATAAATACATTGTATTCTCCGATCTTAGGTTGAAATCTAGCATAAGGCTGTCCCGCAGGGGCGAAGATGCGAGAGAGCATCCTTTTTCAGCGAAAACGGCCGAACATAGCTAAATTAGTGCAAAAGAGCATCCTTTTGGACCGAAAAGGTACCCACATGCGGAATACAGGCCGAAATTGTTGCACTTTCGCACGCATTTCAAAACGCGAGCTCATCTCGATACCAAAGGTTGCACATTTGCACTTTTGCATATGAATCACAGCTGCCCTTCACATAAGAAGAGTATCCCCTGCCATATAGATGGCTTTTGGTACACTTGGATTTTTCCAATGAACGTGAGGTGTTTGAGGTAGTGGGACTGTGAATGAAGCTGCTAAGGCATACATGTGGATTACGTGTTTGGAGCAGCTAAATCTAGGGGAAACGGAACGACATTCCGTTTCTAGCTTTACATTGGTTTGTTTATACGGTTTCATTTGTCCCTTTCAAACGGCGTGCTAGCTTCATATAATAGCTTATCCAAATAGAAAGGAAGTGAACATAAATGGAAAAACACACAATTATTAGTACTGACGGCAGTTGGGTAAACGCACTTGAAAACGAGCCAATTGCGGCATGGGTGCAACCGCGAGAAGGTGAAGCTTATGTTTGGGGGGCGAGTGATTCCCTTGGACCAGCAGCAGTAGTAGCCAAAACATTCAAAGTAGGCCATAAGAGAATCAAGAAAGCGACGTTATTTCTTGCCGTTGACAACTATGCTATCGTGCTCATTAACGGAGTACCGGTAGTTATTGACCAGCCACAGGATACTTTAGCCTTTTACAATCCAGGAAGAACGTTTCATATCGAGCCTTTCCTAAACGAAGGTGAAAATAATATCGTGATTGCTGGATTTAACTCTCCATCCAATGCTAACCGAAGCATTGGCAATCCAGCCGGTATCCTTGCACGCATTGAGATTAAATACGACCATCACCATTAATCTCATGCAATAAGTGCGGAAGACCCTTGTGACGTTCTTGAACGTTGAAGGGTCTTTTGTCCAAAGAGCCTGTATGTGCCTCTGTTTACCAGGGTAATCTAATTCTGAGAAAAACCTGGAGGTTAACCGAACATGCTCATTCGCCTCGGATACGTGGCCATGTCCACGATGGTAAAGAATGCATCCCCGTCCAAGACGATGACGGCAACGAATTTCAGCAAGCTGCTCGATCGCGAGGCAGCCATTCGCAAATTAGAGCGTATCAGTGCTGAGAATATACATAACACACTCCGGCTGCTTAAACATAATCGTGCTCATGACATCATGGTGTTCAGATTTTCATCCCGATTCATCCCGCTGATTGGCCATGAGATGCTTGGCGATTGGGACCCGATCTCTGCGTTATCAGCTGAGTTTGAAGAGCTCGGCAGTTATGCCAAGCAGAATAACATGCGTGTGAGCTTCCATCCTGATCATTTCACCGTGCTTAGCACGCCAAGGAAAGATGTGCTGGAGAAGTCTGTTCAGGATTTGGAGCGTCACTCCGCCATGTTGAACACCATGGGGCTTGGCATGGAAGCCATGTGCAACATTCATGTTGGCGGTTCCTATGGGGATAAGGTGAAGGCCGCGAAGCGATTTGTGCAGAATTTCAGCGCGCTGCGCAAGCCAATTCAACAGCGCATCACGCTTGAAAATGACGACAAAACCTTCAATGCGCTAGAAACGCTTGAGATCGCCGAGCAAGTCGGTGCCCCTATGGTGCTGGATGTGCATCATCACGCGGTCAACAACAATGGCGAAGATGCTGTGCAGTTATGGCCCCGGATCCAGGAGACGTGGCTCGCTCGCGCACGCTTGCATCTGGATGAGGCGTCAACTGCGCTCCCTCCGAAAATTCATGTTTCCAGCCCCAAAGGTGAAACCGAACCAAGAAGCCACGCTGACTATGTGGAGGTGGGGCCGCTTTTGGACTTCCTGAAAGCCATAACCCCGATCACGCCAAAGCTCGATATTATGATTGAAGCGAAGATGAAGGATGGCGCTCTGTTCAAGCTCATGGAGGACCTGAAGGGTCAAGAAGGCGTCGTGGCCCTCGATCAAGCGTCGATTCAGCTCTAATCCCATATTTTTCTTGAAATGTTGGACAAAATGGGGTACTTTGGAGTGGGAATGAATGACTAACCATGCCATTGTGAGAGGGGCTTCTACGAACCATGAGTCAATTATTAAACGGGAAAAATATACTTGTAATGGGTGTTGCCAATGACCGCAGTATCGCTTGGGCCATTGCACAATCTTTAGCCGCACAAGGCGCTAATCTGGTGTTTACGTTCGAGAACGAGCGCGTTGAGGAACGCGTACGCAAGCTGGCTGACACAATTCCAGGTTCAACTTTGATGCCCTGCAACGTAACCGTTGATGCAGAGATCGATACCTTGGCATCCGCGCTCAAAGAGAAGTTTGGTGTCGTGCATGGTCTTGTACATAGTATTGCTTTTGCTAAAACAGAAGAGCTTGACGGGTTGTTCGTAGATACTTCACGCGATGGTTTCGCGCTTGCGCATGACATCAGTGCCTACTCCCTTGTTGCAGTCTCCAAACGTATCTACCCGCTAATGACAGAAGGTGGAAGCATCATGACCATGACGTACCTTGGCGCAGAACGCGCTATGAAAAACTACAACGTTATGGGCGTTGCCAAAGCAGCACTTGAAGCTAGTGTTCGCTACTTGGCGGCAGATCTTGGCCAATACGGCATCCGCGTAAACGGTATTTCCGCAGGTCCGATTCGTACCTTGGCTGCCAAAGGGATCAAGGATTTCAACTCCATCCTGCGTCAAGTTGAAGAGAAAGCTCCGCTCCGCAAAACAACAGATACAGCTGAAGTTGGCGACACGGCTATGTTCCTCATGAGTAACTTGTCCCGCGGTATCACGGGCGAAGTTATTTATGTAGACGGCGGGTACCACATCGTTGGTATTTAAGTAAGAGCCATATTTTCATAGATCAAAGAAGAAGGAAATCCGTACGGTCTTGGTGCCGATACGGTTTTTTTTCGTTTATTTCCGCGCCAATGTGAAAATGTACGAATAATTTAGGATGAAACGCACTAGTATTAGAAACGTATAATTTACTATACTTAACGTATTATCTAAATTAATGAAAAGAAAGAGTTGATATATATGGTACATGGTGAGACGGAAACCTTCGTTGTTGGGAGTAAAAGTTTTACAGCAGTAGCCATTAATACGGCAGCCAAAGCAGGACAATGGATCAAGACCAAGCTCGGAGACATTAATCATGTGGGGACGAAACACTCCGCTCAAGACTTGGTGACAGAGGTCGATAAAGGTTCGGAGAAGCTGATTCGTAATTTAATTATGACGCATTTCCCAAACCACTCCATTCTCGGAGAGGAAGGCGTTGAACCAGGTCCGGAAGCGTCGGCCAAAGCGCTGCAAGAAATGAGCGACGAGGAGTACCTCTGGATCGTGGATCCGATCGATGGCACAACGAACTTTGTTCATGGTTTTCCTTTTTTCTCCGTATCGATTGCACTCGCGCACAAAGGTGAAGTCATCGTAGGTGTCGTATATGACCCATCACGTGACGAGTTATTCGTTGCTGAGAAGGGGAAAGGCGCTTACATGCACGGCAAAAAGACGGAGGTCTCCGAAGACGAGACGCTGCTCACCAGCTTAATTGCTACAGGGTTCCCAGCTGATCGTGATGGGGCGCTGCCAATTAACCTGAAAGGTGTTCAGGCGCTCTCACCCAAGGTCCGCAACATCCGAGTAGCAGGCTCAGCTGCGCTGCATTTGGCTTATGTGGCTGCGGGACGTCTTAGCGGATTTTGGGAAATTGGTCTCAATGCCTGGGATATTGCTGCGGGTGCCTTGCTCATTCAGGAGTCAGGCGGTCGTGTGACGGATACCGAAGGCAAGCCTTATCATTTGGGCGTTCGTAACGTGATGGCAACTAATGGGCGCATTCACGAGGAGTTTCAACAAGAACTAGCATTGGCTGAGGCTACAGGGCATGTGAAGTAAAAACCAACCTCTTGCAAGGTCGTTCCATGAGGAATGATTGCGCAAGAGGTTTTTTTCCTCTATTTGGATGCAACAAAGCCCTTCGTAAAAGTCTGGTTAAATCCGTCCAAATCCACTATAATAGGTGATATCTCATTTATTTAAACGTTTCAATTAACGGGACACGCAGAGTCGTGATCAGAATGGATGGAGTGCTTCTATGTCGGTAAATACAGGATCAGGACCAGATATTATCACTTTTGGAGAAACGATGGCACTGTTAATGCCTTCAGGCGGCAAGGGCTTGGAGTACTCTTCTGAGCTGCATAGCTTGTTTGGCGGTGCAGAGAGCAATGTGGCGATCGGCATTTCACGTCTTGGCGGCAGCGTAGGCTGGTTCGGCAGACTAGGCAAGGACCCGCTGGGTCGTATGATTTTCAAAAAAATCCGTGGTGAAGGCGTCGATGTTTCTCGCGCGGAGTTGACTGCAGATGCGCCGACAGGGCTCATGATGCGTGAGGTTCTGATGGGCAAAACGTCCGTTTACTACTATCGCAAAAACTCAGCAGCAAGTCAGATGAACCCGAAACATTTGGATGAGGCGTACATCGCTGGGGCTAAAATATTGCATATTACCGGTATCACACCGGCGTTAAGTGAGTCGTGTCGAGAAGCGGCTTTCGAAGCCGTTCGTTTGGCTCGTAAGCATGGCGTGAAGGTAAGCTTCGATCCGAATTTACGCTTGAAGCTGTGGAGCATCGAAGAGGCGCGTCCTGTTCTGCTCGAGCTTGCGAAGCTGTCCGATATTTTCTTGCCAGGCTTGGATGAACTGAAGCTTCTGTACCAAACAGAAGACTGGGATGTCATCGTGAGCAAGCTGCGCGAGTTGTCGGCCGTTTCCATCGTTAAAGGCGGAGAAGATGTGACATATGTCGTGACAGCTGATACGATTACGACAGTGCCTTACTTCAAAGCAGAGCAAGTCGTTGATACTGTGGGTGCGGGTGATGGGTTTTGTGCGGGCTTCTTAGTTGGCGTGATGAAGGCGTATGAGTATCCAGAGGCCGTTCGCATCGGGAACTTGGTTGGCTCCATGATCGTGCAGGCGGAAGGCGACTGGGAAGGCGCTCCGACGTGGGAGCAAGTGGAAGCGGTACTTAACAACGTTAAACATATAGAACGTTAATTGCTCGGAATCGTTACGAAACAGAACTCATATATGCTTACACAAAGAAGGGAAGATGATTGTGAAAAAACTTCAATTACTTCAGCAAATTACAAATGAGGGTGTTGTAGCCGTTCTACGCGGTGAAACGCCAGAAGAAGTCGTCGAAATGGCGGATCAAGCGATCGCCGGCGGTATTAAAGTCATCGAAGTCACGATGACTGTACCTTTCGCGCTGCGCGCGATCGAGGAGCTTGCAAAGCGCTACTCGAGCACAGCGAAGGATCCGTCTAAGTACGCGATTATCGGGGTGGGCACAGCCCTTGACCCTGAAACGGCGCGTGCCGCGATCCTTAGCGGGGCCGAGTTCGTTGTCGGCCCGTCCTTGAACCCGAACACGGTTACGTTGTGTAACCGGTATCGAGTGCCGATCATGCCAGGGTGCATGACGATCGCGGATATCCAAACCGCCTTGGAACTAGGCGTGGATATTGTAAAGCTCTTCCCGGGCAATCTATACTCCCCGGCGATGATTAAGGCCATTAAAGGTCCGCTGCCGCAGGCGAACATTATGCCAACTGGTGGGGTTTCACTAAGCAACCTCGGCGAGTGGATCCAGGCCGGCGCAGTTGCCGTCGGCATCGGCTCCGATTTGACCAGCGAAGCGGTCAAAACAGGGAATTATAGCCTTGTGGCTAAGAAGGCTGCTCAATATATTGAAGCCTACCAAGCGGCTAAGCGGTAGGTTTGGAAGTGCGCTCCGTCGAAATTAGGACGGAGCGTATTTTTTTGTGCGAAAATGGAGGTAGAGAAGATGGAGCGGGGTAGGGCTAGGCTTTTGCTGAGGGCGGACAACCTGGAGGCTTCGTTTGCTTTTTACGGGAGCCAGCTGGGCTGGGAAGTGATAGAGCTGGCCGAAGAGTGTGAAGCAGCTTTACTGCATATTTGCGGGACAGAGGATGAGGCCGTACTGATCGCGGTAGGGGAAGTGCCGGAGCAGCTTCAACCATATTTGAGTCGTTGGCTGCAGACAAATCACACGTATCCACAACCTGGGAGTCTTGTGTACATTGGCGTCCCCTCGGTAGCTGAAGTGGAGTCGGATTTGCTCTCATATGGCTGCCATGCTGTAATGACGAGTCATGAAGAGCCAGGACATATTCGTGAACTGCATGTGCCCACGATAGACGGGTATATCTTGGTGTATTGGGAAGAGCTGTTTCCATCTGATAGTGACATCATTCTGATGTTCGAAGCGGGAGCCACCGAGCTATTGATGGCGATAGAAGGCTTATCCGATGCTCAACTCAGCCTAAGGGAAGTACCTGAGAAGTGGTCCATTCGTGAGCACGCATTGCACTTGATCGACCTTGAATTAGTCGCTATGCACAAAGTGAAATTTGCTTTGGCGGAGCCGGGGCGGAAATACCAAGGTAATTCCTTTCAGCCAGATGATTGGCAGAAGGGGTTGGCCTATGCAGATAGACCGATTGAGAGCGAAGTACAACTATTCCTAGCGGCTAGAAGGCATATCCTCGGCTTGTGCGAACATCTGCCAGATGCGCTCGCACGAACCATTCGAACGGTGAATCGAGAAGAGACTGTTGCACAAATGTTGAAAATGATGGCGGGACATGCGAACCATCACATACGTGCGATTAAGCGAATTCGCGAGAAATTCAGCGTGTAGGCATAAAAACCCTTCTGTAAAAGGTGCAGAAGGGTTCTTATATTTGTTTAAATAGCCTTGGGTCGGATCTGTGAACGGAAATGATACGTTCCTGAACTCACTTCACAAACAACATAGTCCTTTATATCAGTGTCTTTTAAAATTACTTCCTCTGAAAGACTAAGGGCAATTCCGCTTTCTGTAACTTCATTAGAGTTCAGAGTTGGAATGAAAATTGTAGCCTGTGAGTTAGTAGGGACCGTAACCTCTAGACTATAATGTCCTTCAACGGATAACTGCCATGAAACCTTGATCTGGCCATACAAAGACTCCATTTGAGCAGAAACCTGTGTTAGTGAACCTAGGATATGCGGCTTAACCGTGAAAGATTGATACCCTGGCTTATTAGTCTGAATACCTGCAAGGTACTTAAAAAACCACTCTACAACAGTGCCGAACATGTAATGGTTTTGTGATCTTGATTTTAATTCCCACTCTTCCAATAGTGTGTGAATACCGCTCTCAAGCCAGAATCCCCAGCTCGGATAAGTTTTCTGATCAGCGATGGTATAAGCCAGCTCACCAAATCCTAATTCAGTAAGGACTGGTAGAATGTACTTCGTGCCGATGATTCCCGTGTTTAGATGCTCATCTCGGACATGAATGATGTCATTCAATAAATGAAGGATGACTTGGGCTTTGTCCTCGCTAGGCGTCAGTCCAAATGCAAGTGGAATGATATTGGAAGCTTGCCGATATCCGGCTTCGATCTCTGTTTCGTAAACACCAGCATCGCGATTGAAGAATGTCTTGTGAAAGCTCGCAGCAATTTCTTTCGCCACATTGTTATACTGTTTAACGTCAGATGCTGTTCCTACTACCTCCGCAATTTGGACAACTGTTTTTAAAATATGATATGCATATGCCGATGCCATTAAACGTGTTCCTTCAGGTGCACTCCAATCCTTGCTTCCTGGTGGAACCCAATCACCAAGCACACTATGCGCGGTATGATCTGCATGAAGCTTGGAAATCTCCCAATCAGCATAGCCTTTCATGCTGCTATAATGCTGTTCCAGTACGCTGCGATCCCCAGAGTGCATATAAAGATACCACGGAATTAGAACGTAAACCGATGTCCAAACGGGTGCATGATCCCATCCCCACATGGACGCTGGTACAATAAGTGGAATCGCTCCATCTGGCTTTTGGCAATCTTGGATATCTTGCACCCATTTCTCCCAGAATAGCAAAAGGTCAAAGTTATAATTTGCAGTTTCCGCAATCAGATGCGCATCTCCTGTCCAGCCGTTCTTCTCATAGACCGGTGTATCAGTAGGGATACTGTGCAGATTGTTAAGAATGGTACGACTAGTCGCTTCGTAGATGTGATTCAATAAAGGATTTGAACATGTAAAGTTTCCGGTTTTTCTTACTGAGGATCGAACAATTTTCCCGCGGATGGAATCGAATTCTGGCATTTCAGGCCAATTTATCAGTTCCACATAACGAAAACCTTTATAGCTAAAGGCAGGCTCCCAAACCTCTAATCCATTTCCGTGTAAAATGTAATGATCTGTTTGACTTTCCCCGGTAACATAGGTGTTTTCGTTATAAACCGATTCGTTTGGATTCAGTTTTTCGCCATAACGCAATTGTACGGAAGTTCCCTCGCTGCCACGAACTTGAAATTCAACCCAACCGACGATGTTGACACCAAAATCAACAATATAATTACCTAATTCCGTAAGCTGAATACTAATGGGTTGAATGGTTTCGATAATCTGAATCGGCGGGATGATTTGTGATTGTAACTTAACCGGAGAACTTTCTATCCCTCTAGCAAGTGACCAATCCGTATCGTCGTAATCAGGGGATGTCCAGCCCGATTTTTCAAGCCTAGCATCATAAACTTCTCCGCTGTATAACGAATTCTTCAACCTAGGTCCAGGTGTAGTGCGCCATGTTTCATCACTCGCGATCCAGTGACTTGATCCATCCTCGAACAGGATATTGACTTGGATTAGCAGCTTTGGTTCGCTATTCCAGGAGGCTTTTTCCCAATTCCAAACATTGGGGGTTTTAAGTGCATAAAATCCTCTGCCAAGCTCGACAGCAAAGCAATTCATACCATGATTTAAGCTAGATGTAATATCGTGGGTCACATAAAATGTGCGTTGATCGTAATTCGTAAACCCGGGATCTAAAACGTTGTTGCCTATTCTTTCGCCGTTAATCCATAATTCATGATACCCTAGCCCGCAAATATAGGCTCGGGCCAGAACAATTTGTTTATCTATTTGCACTACTTTTCGTAGTAAGGGTGCGGCAGCTTCATGATCAGTTGGATCCTCAGGTCCTCCAATCCATCGCCCTTGCCAATCTGTGCCATGCAATAGTCCCATTTCCCACCAAGTCGGATCGCTCCATTCACTGGGAATATCGTGTTGATCCCAAATTCTTACCTTCCAATAGCAACGCTGGCCGGTTACAAGTGTTTGCCCTGAATAACGAATAGAGAAAGATTGATTGGAATCGATTTTCCCAGTATCCCAAAGTTCACCCTTTTCAACTAGAAGGGCTTCTGGATTGGAGGCTACAAGTATTTGATAAGATTGTTGTTTCGTACCACGCTTTTCAGAATCTAAACACCAGCTTAATCTGGGCTCCAAGGTGTCGATGCCTAACGGGGTGGTTGTATACTCTGTTTTTAATTGATTAGGTTTCATATCATTTGCCTCCATTTCAATCCACTTTATTATAATTCATTATATTATATCATTATGCATTTGTATATTTGATATAAAATATTGATTGTGCCCGAATAAAATGGGGATACCTTAGGTATTTTCGCAATTTATTAGTTCAAGCAAACTTGGGATTCAATCAGCGGAAGATTGGAGGAAAAGGAAATGATTAGACTAGCTTAATTAAACCGCCACATATGCTATAAATGTTGCGTCAAAAACTTTGTATTGATATTATTTGACATAAATAATATAGTTAACGCATGTTGATGATTAGGGGGTGGGCAGAAATATATGGTGCTGAACTTGGTTTGTATTTGAAAGCGCACTCAAAAGCAGTGCTAAATTAGATTGGTTTTTTCTCAAAAGCTGATCTATGTATGAAAATGTCATTTTACTAGACGGAGGGAAGTTAATGAAAAAGAAAAAGTTTGCAAGTATGTTACTCGCAGTCTTTGTTTTAGCCGCAGGAGTTAACTTGACAGTATCCGTTCCACCTGTTGAGGCTGCAATAAACTGGCCGACAGGCCAAGTTCTCCCCTCGTTTCCAGCACCGGCATCAACACTTGATGTTATGGATACAACAACGGAATATAAATACCAGTCAAATAGTCCTCAGATATCGCATTCAACTGGTCATCTCGATGGAACGAATTGGATTGTTCAAACCAGTGTTGATCACGAAGATGATTTCATGATTTATGGTCCATATGCAACAGATATCCCAGTAGGAATCAATACGGCATTCTTTGAATTGGCTGTCGATAACAATACGGCAAACAACGATGCTATCGTGAGAATTGATGTAAGGGATAACACGAACGGACAAACATTGGCAGCTAGGGATATAACAAGAATGGAATGGAATAGTAACGACGGGAATAGGTTGCAGACTTTTAATCTCACATTTAATCATACAAATGCAGGACACGCTCTTGAATTCAGAGTTTACTGGTACGGAGGATCCTTTGTCAGAGTGGGGGCTGTCGGTACGAATCCAAAAGCTATGGAAGATGATGCTGTTTTGTTTTCGACCGTAAAAGGATTGGTGAATAAGACGCAACCCCGAATTTACACCTATGACAATGCCGTAAGGGGTGAAGATGGGAAGTACAATTGGTTAAATACACTAGGCTTAGGGCACGTTGATGTGACGGATAAGTATAGTCTCATTACCAAATATAGAAGCGAGATTAGTGGGATCGTGATCTACGATGAAGCGGTTCCGGATACGGTTAATCTAGCCACGACGATTGCTTCGCTTAATGGTGGTATCGTTGCACCGCCTTCCGTGGTAGCCAAATTAACCGCCGCACCATACAACTTGCCCATATTGAATGATTTGCGAGGTATGTTTACGACAAAGATTCAAGTTTACCAGTACTTATATACGAACTATTGGTCTCAAGTGACGCACAAGATTATCGTTGGATTGAACCCTACGATAAAAGGTTTTCTGCGGGATTATGCCATTTCGGTAGGTGCTGCTACGATCTGGCTTGACCCTAGTGTGTCTGCAGAAGATACGATCTTAAGACAGTTCCTTTCAGGGATGCCGCATGATGGAACCGGAACTTACATGGGATGGTGGCCAGATGAAGGCGTAGGAGTGACAAGAACATCTGAGTACGGAGTTACAACAATTGCAGGTGACTACTCATCAAACTTGACAGTTTTCGGTGGTACTTCAAGAACCGTCAATGTCAAACCATTAGCCAATAAGCCTGCATTACGAAACAAAATATATGTATCTTTGATTATGAGTGATGGAGATAACTTGCAGTATCTAGAGCATCACTTTAAAACTCCTAAGCTCTGGGATGCTCCTAATAGGGGGGCTATACCGATAGGGTGGACTGTTTCACCAGCGATGCTGGATGCTATGCCTGGTGTGTTAAACTACTTGTATAATTCGGCTACTCCGAATGATAACTTGATAGCTGGTCCGACTGGCGTTGGATACACATATCCAAATTTCTGGAGCAATCAGGGGTACCTTGATAACTATGTGACTCTAAGTAATGACTATTCAAATCGCGCTGGTTTAAAAGTCATAACGGTTTGGAACACAATTCTTGGAGGAATCAATGCCAATGTGGGTAATAGCTTTGCCACTAACGCGCCGTCACTCTTAGGAATGACAGGTATGCAGTCAGGCGGACAGATTACGCAATATAACAATATGTTACCAGCTCAAGGGCTTAACGCTACATACTGCACTTATTATTCCGATATTATTAATAATATTGATAGTACAGTCTCCAATTGGAATGGTACTGCTCCGAAATTTGTATCCATTCAAGCTCAACCCTGGACTGTGACCTATCAGATGTTTGTGGATGCTGTTAATCATTACGGCGGTAACAGTAATATTGTGTTTGTAACACCTGATAATTACTTTCAACTGATGAGGGAGTATTACAACTTGCCTGTGGATCCGTCTACGGTTGTAAAGACTTATGAAGCGGAGAACACGAGCTATGCCACATCGCCGTTTAACCATAATGTTGGTCGGGCGGATGGTGATTCGTGGTCTGCGAATGTGGCCCAAGATAATGCGGGATTCATGCTGTGGGGTCCTTATGTTTCCACTTTGCCAGCCGGGCAACTTACAACGACTTTCAAGGTCAAAATTGATTCTATCGCGGGGAATAACGACAACGTGCTTAGACTTGATGTTAGAGACTCTACAACTGGGCAAGATCTGGCAGCCTTTGATGTATACAGGAACCAGTTCAAGGTCAATGATTTTTACCAGGATTTTAGTCTGAGTTACACGAATGTTGCTGGCCATCCTTTGGAATTTAGGGCAGGCTACCAGGATAATGCCAAGATTAGTATCGATAAGGTTACAACAACAACCAGATTAGGTAGGTATGAAGCTGAAGGTACAGTCCTAGGACATGGACTAGGGCGTGTTGTTGGAGATGGCTGGCAAGCCAATCCTACGCAGGATAGTGCCAATCATATGGTATATGGCCCGTATGATGCGAACGTTCCGATCGGCAATAGAAAAGTCACATTTGCGCTAAAAGTTGACAACAATACGCTGAACAACTTGCAGGTGGCTTCGATTGATGTTTGGGATGCTACAGCTGGTACAGTTTTGGCTTCGCAGAATATATTGAGACAGCAATTCACGTCTGCGAACCAATACCAAAATTTCAGTCTCACTTTCAATCAGACGGCTCTGAATCATCAACTGGAATACAGGGTGTATTATAATGATGTGGCAACGATAACGGTAGATAAAATAACGATAAATTAGTTCTCATCTTACTATGAAATGGCTTGTGATCTTGTCTACTTGATCCCTAAAGTAGCAGGTCACGAGCCATTACTAGTTCTCATGAAGTCTGCGGAGGGCTGTGGCTATTGACTATGAGGTTTAATTTGCTATAATTGACATAATATAATTTAGCAAATAGGGGTAAATTTAAAATGAGTAATGAGAGACAGCCATTATATATGCTTATTCAGGAACATTTCAAGCGTTTGATTACCACGGGGAAGCTGGCTGACGATGACAAAATTCCAACAGAGAAAGAATTAATGGATGAGTTTAATGTTAGTCGGATTACAGTTGCGAATGCACTTACTCAGCTGGCCAAAGATGGCTGGATTTATAGAGTACCTGGGAGAGGGAGTTTTGTTAGAGGTGCCTCAGTGCCTCAGCCTGTGTCGCATCTTCTTGAACGACTTGAAGAAACTGAGCATCAACCTAGTGTGGTTATGGAAGAAAACCCTAGGCTGCCAGTAAAGAAGCACCGTCAAATGATCGGTTTTTTAATTCCATCCTTAGAAGATTACTTTGCATTGCGACTGATTCAAGGTATTAATTCGATTTTGGATGAGAGTCGGTACTATTTAACTATTGTGCTTACAAAGCATAGCAAGGATAGGGAGAAAGAAGCGATTCGGGAGCTTATTGATAAAGGTGCGGAAGGCTTGATTATTTTTCCTATCGATGCTGAAACATATAACGAAGAAATTCTCGCATTGAAGATAAGAAATTATCCATTTGTTCTGATTGATCGACATCTACCTGGCGTAGAGACGCATGTAGTGAGTTCGGATAATTTCATGGGAATTCAATTGGCGGTCAACCACTTATGGGATTTGGGGCATCGGGACATAGCGCTAGTTACGGATTCTCCTCTTTCTACGGTCACTGTTGAAGGGCGGATTGCAGGTTACATGGAAGTTTTGAAGCAGAAAAATGCTTTGATAAATCCAGCGCTCATCCTAACCGAATTTACAATTGATTATAAAAAAGGCGTCGATGAGCAGCATCCGCTATATAGGTATCTCCGTAATAAATTAGCTACTGCTTATATAACTTTAAATGCTAAACTTGGGCTGCATATTGCAGCGATCGCACAACGATTAGAGTTGAATGTTCCTGGTGAGCTGTCCATTCTCACTTTTGACGACCCTTCATCAGGTGAGGGTGAGACGAGGTCCTTTACACATGTTGCCCAATCTGAAGCTGAGATTGGCAGCAAGGCTGCTGAAGTTTTGATTGAATTATTGGACAGTAATCACGAAGAAGATGGCAAATATCGCAAGATCATCCTTCAACCGAAGTTAGTTGTGGGTAAATCAACAGGACCAGCAATTCGAATGTAACATACAAATAGCGAACTCTTTGTAGGCCAGATGGTCATGAAGAGGCGCTATTTTTTTTTGTTTAAGTCATGGAAAAAGTCTAATGCTATATAACATTAAAAAAAGTAATTGAATTATCAGATATATATGATATATTTATATCATTAAAGAAATCGATTTGTCATATTCATTTTAATGTACGTCTCATCTCTAGAAAAGGAAGGTAACGCATATGCCTTATGAAACAATTAAATTAGAAAGACTGAAAGCTACCCACAATAAGATTCAAAAACATATTTATGTGCCTGTATCTTCACTAGAGGTTACAGCTTATGTAACTAAGGAACCAGTAGTCTTCGATCTTAAGAACGGCGGCCGATTTATTGAATTGTCCCCAGGTGATAAATGGGGTGAACTTTGGGATTGTGCATGGTTTCATTTTTGTGGCGTGGTTCCGGAATTGGCTGCTGGTAAAAAAGTGGTACTACTTATCGATGTGAATGGGGAATTATGCTTGGTAGATCACGAGGGGACTCCTGTTCAGGGACTGACGAATGTGAATTCTGAATTCGAGTTATCCCTTGGTTTACCAGGTAAGCGGGTCGTACATATTAGCTCTAATGCAAATGGTGGTGAGGTCATTGATCTATGGGCTGATGCCGGTTGTAATGATCTTTTTGGGTATTATCGCAGTGGGACTTTAAAGGAAGCGGATGTTGCTATCTGTCATGAGGAAACAAGAAAGTTATATTTTGATTTTGAGGTTCTTCTAGAGTTAGTAGAGCATCTCCCTGAGCAAAGTTCACGGCGAATCCGTGTGCAGCAAGCACTTTATGAGGTTGTGTTATTGCTAGCGGAAATAACAGAAGAAAACATCAGTGCGGCCCGGAGGATTCTTGAGCCTGAATTAATGAAGCAAGGCGGAGATCCATCGCTTTCTGTTAGTGCGATAGGGCATGCGCACATGGATCTTGCTTGGTTGTGGCCGATTCGTGAAACCATTCGTAAGGGTGCGCGAACATTTTCCACGGTTTTGCGAATGATGGAGCAATATCCGGACTATGTATTTGGCGCAAGTCAGCCTCAATTATATCTGTGGATGAAGGAGTATTACCCTAAGCTCTATGAACAGATCAAAGCCAGGATTGAAGAGGGGCGCTGGGAAGTGCAGGGGGCGATGTGGGTGGAGCCGGATTCCAACATTGCTGGAGGAGAGGCGCTTGTAAGGCAAATTTTATATGGGAAACGATTTTTCTTGAATGAATTTAATAAAGAGATGAAAATTCTATGGGTACCAGACATATTCGGCTATAGTGCATGTTTACCTCAACTGTTGAAGCTATCTGGCGTTCCATATATGGTGACGCAGAAGTTGTCATGGAATGTGTATAATGATCATCCGCATCACACGTTTATGTGGGAAGGCTTAGATGGCAGTAAGGTGCTTACACATTTGCCGCCTGAGGATACTTATAATAGTCCAGCAGCTCCTAGGTCCATTATTAAAGCGGAAAAGGATTATTTGGATAAAAATATTTCTGATCACTGTTTGATGTTGTTTGGGATTGGAGATGGCGGAGGAGGGCCGGGAGAAGAGCATTTGGAACGTTTGCAACGTGAAAAGAATTTACAAGGCCTTCTGCCTGTTAAACAAGAGCCGGCATTGGATTTTTTTGAAAAGCTAAATACACAAGCTGAGCGGTATAAAACTTGGCGCGGGGAGTTGTATTTGGAGAAGCATCAAGGAACCCTGACATCTCAAGCAAGGAATAAGAGATACAATCGGAAAATCGAAAAAGCGTTAAGGGAGCTTGAATTCGCTGCTAGCTTAGCTTTATCGCAAGGAGGATCCTATCCTGCGGAAGAGCTAGATAAGATTTGGAAAGAAGTGCTGTTGTATCAATTCCATGATATTCTACCCGGATCTTCCATAACGCGTGTTTATGATGAGTCGCTCGAGAGATATGAAGTGCTTTTATCCAGAGTAGATGAGCTTGTTGAACGATATTATGGGCAGCTTGCTGCTGGAGTTTGTACAGAGTCTTTGGCCCAGCCAGTTGTCGTCTTCAACTCACTTCCTTGGGAGCGTGAGCAGTGGATTCAAATCCAAGATAAATGGTTGTTCGTTGCAACACCTTCAATGGGTTATCGGGTTGTGGATACGGCGAATATGGCGGTATCGGAATCCTTTGAAATGAAAGCCGCTTCTCAATTGTTGGAAAATGAAATCCTGCGAGTTGGCTTGAATGAGGATGGCAGTATTCATTCGATCTATGATAAATTGCTGCAGAAAGAAATGATAGTTGCAGGAGCAAGAGCGAATGTTTTTTCCATTTACCCGGATAATGGCGATGCTTGGGACTTTCCGACAGATTATGCAGAGACTAAGGCTACGGAAATGAAATTATCTGAGGTGCAAGTACGTATGAGAGGGCCTCAAGCTATTTTAGAACAAACATATCACTATGGTAAATCGACGCTTCATCAAAAAATCATTTTGACATCGGGAAGTAGAAAGCTAGATTTTGAAACGGTGGCCGATTGGCAGGAGGATGGCAAGATGCTTCGTGCCTCATTCCCAGTGCAGGTGTATACAGACAATGTCAATTGTGACATCCAGTTTGGTCATATCAAACGTCAGACACATCGCAATACATCTTGGGATCGTGCTAAGGATGAAATTTGCGCTCATCAATGGATTGATCTATCACAGCCGGATTATGGCGTTGCACTTTTAAATGATTGCAAATATGGTTTTAAAGTCGAAGGTAATGTTCTTGATATAAATTTATTGCGTAGTCCATCAAGTCCGGATCCGGTATGTGATCGAGCACAGCATCAATTCATTTATTCTTTGCTTCCGCATGAAGGTGATTTTGTACAAGCGCAAGTCTACAAAGAGGGGTATGAGTTGAATGTTCCGCTTCGCGTCGTAAGTGCTGCTTCTGGTGGCGGGGCGGGGGTTCAGAGTGAATCATTCTTCGGTATTGATTCTCCCTATGTCATGATTGAGGCTGTGAAAAAAGCGGAGGATAGTAACGATATCATCGTTCGCCTATATGAAACATCGGGAAGAAGTGTTGTGACAAATCTTCATGTGAGATTACCTTTTACAACGGTATCATTAGTTGATTTAATGGAGCGTGAGCTCTGTGCACTAGCTCTAGATAATGAGGATATTAGGCTGAGTTTTACGCCATTTGAAATCAAAACCATACAATTATCTGGATTGGTATGAGTCTGTTGGCAAAAGTTGATTTCGAGAAGGAGACGGATGGCTTGTTAAATGAAACGAGAGTGCCGCTATACTTACAAATTCAAGAGCATTTCAAAAATCGAATCATGGCAAGTGATCTTAAGGAGAATGATCGAATTCCTTCTGAAAAAGAGCTTATGGAGCTATATGGTGTGAGTCGAATTACGGTTGCAAATGCATTGGGTGAACTTGCCAAGACTGGTTGGATTCACCGTATTCCTGGAAGAGGAAGTTTTGTTCAGGCTAGGGAACTAGTTGAGGATACAAAAACGTTGTTGGATGAGAATAACGATGCGGATATTCCGACTTCGTACGAAGCAGTCAATAAACGGATAGGACTGGTCATACCTAAAATAGAGGATTTCTTTGCTATTCGTTTATTGAAAGGGATTAATCATGTTCTGAATAAAAGTGGATGTGAGTTAGTTATTTATTTAACTGAAAACTCAAGCTTGCGTGAGAAAGAGGCGATTGGGCAGCTCATTCGGATTGGTGTTGAAGGCTTGTTGATATTTCCAATTGATGCTGAACAATACAACGAAGATATCATTAAGCTGAAAATGGAGAACTTTCCTTTTGTACTCATTGATCGTTATTTGCCTGGCATTGAAACAAGTTACGTGAATTCCAACGGTGGACTTGGCGCGGAGTTGGCTGTGAATTATTTGTGGGATCTCGGGCATCGGAATATTGCAATTTGTTCGGATTCTCCATCAATGACAGTGACTGTGCAGGATCGTATCAATGGGTATATCAAAGCGTTGAAGCTTAAGGGATCTTTGATTAACCCGGCACTTATCTTAGTGGATTTTACCATTGACGAGAGCGGGGCAGATCCTGAAGGTCATGCCTTATATCCTATGATGAAAAATAAAATCGCTACCGCTTACATCACGTTAAATTCACGCCTTGGTGTACATGTTTCAAAACTGGCGAATCATCTTGGTCTTCATGTACCAAATGATATATCGATCATCACGTTTGATAACCCGTTTATGGAAATGGGTAAAGAGGGTGTTTTATCTTATATTTCACAATCGGAAGAAGAGATTGGTGCTGAAGGGGCGAAGATATTATTGCAGATGTTAATCAATAAGAGGGTGCTGGACGCGCCATACTCATTTAACACCAAGACGATAAAGCCTAAATTAGTTATACGGGATACAACGGGACCCCGAATTCAGACCTTATGAGGTGAAGTTATGAGTCAATTTGAGTCAAAAGAACATGCAGCCATCGTTGTGACGCCCTCCATAGCTGTGGGATGGAAGCGGTTTCGCAGAAGGCATGCGGATGCGATTGTAGCTACAATCATACTGGGTCCCATGTTGTTATGGTGGGGCGTTATGTATGGCATTCCAATTATCTTTTCATTCGTCCTTGGTTTTTATGAGTGGATTGGCATTAATGATCATCCTAAGTTTGTTGGGTTTCATAATTTTGTGCTTTTTTTCCAAGATAAATCCTATGTTGCCGATCTCTTTCGTTCTATTTGGATGGGGGGACTAGTAACGCTATTATCCATTTTAGCCGGTTTGGGCGCGGCACTTTTGATGAATTTACCTCTGTTCGGAAAAGGGATTTATCGTACGTTATGGTATGTGCCCGTAGTAACATCTACGATAGCTACAACGCAAGTATTGAACATATTGTTGAATCCGGTTAATGGTGCTATTAATCGAGCGATAGAGGGAATGGGCTTTGAACCGATATTGTGGCAATCATCTGTTTTTTGGAGTATTGTTCAGATTTGTGTTTACTCGGTCTGGAAGGGTGTTGGCACCCAGGCTTTGCTTTGGTTAGCTGGCTTGCAGTCGATTGATCCCGTTTTGTATGAAGCTGCGGAAATAGATGGCGCAGGACGGAAGGGTAAATTTATCAATGTCACGCTGCCCGGTATTAAGCCAATCGCCACCTATATTGTTATTACTGGATTGATTGCGGCGATTCAAATTTATGAACAAGTGGCATTTCTGACCAATGGCGGACCCTACGGTTCGACGGAAGTGTTGGTATATCGTATTATTGCTGACGGTTTTTTCAATTTCAACTTAGGTATGGCTGGAGCGTCCTCTGTTATTCTGGCGACAATCGTCTTTATTGCATCCATTGCTTATTATAAATTGGCTCAAGATAAGGACTAAGGGAAGAGAGGGAGGGAGTTAGACATGTTAATCGCCTTAAAGAAACAATTGAAGCCGCAATACTTGATTGCACATATCATATTGCTTGGCGGAGGATTGATCTTGGTTTATCCGTTGGTATTTATGTTCATGGCGAGTTTGTTTACGCGAGATGAATATAATACCGCGGTGATTGGATTCTTTCCCATAGCGAAGGATCCGACATTCGCGAATTTAAAGCTATTATTCTTTTCGTCCATAGATAAATCAACGCGTTATTTGTATTTGAACTCCATATATCGTACGGCTTACGCAACATTCTTTGCTGTACTAACCGCTTTATTGGGTGGTTATGTTTTTGCTCGTTTACGTTTTAAAGGCAAGGGTGTATTGTTTATGGCTTTGTTGGCGACGCAAATGATTCCAACTGTTGTTGCGCTGTTGCCGACCTATCTGGAGTTCGTTCGTTTTCCTTTTGCGAGGGGGAATGACATTTTTACTGGAGGGAAGGGATTATTTGATACCTGGTGGGTATATATACTCCTTAATGGTGGGTCCATTTATATTCTGGGTGTCTTTCTGATCAAGCAATCATTGGAGAAAGTGCCGAGCGAGTTGGATGAGGCGGCTAAAGTGGATGGAGCAGGTACAATAAGGCTAATATTTCAAATATTAATGCCTTTACTAAAACCTGTCCTTGCTTATATTGCAATTACAGTATCCATTAATACATGGAATGATTGGTCGGCTCCTTTCTTTTATACAAATAGTAGTAAGTTGCAAACGCTTGCGTCTGGATTGTCTAAATTAACAGCATTTGCAGGGGCGCCAGGATCTATCGTGAACTATCCGCTTATATTATCGTTAAGCCTTTTGCTTACCGTACCTAGTGTTCTGTTGTTCTTTTTGTTTCAGAACTTGATTGTGCAAGGCTTGGCGAATGCGGGGCTAAAAGGTTGAATTTTAAACTTTAATATAATGAATATAACGTATTGTGCATTAATGAATTATATGATATATTTAATTCGAACTTATCAATGCTTTACATATGAAAGGGGAATGTTCAATGGTAGTCTTAAAGAAAACAGCAACAGTAGTTCTTGCAGCAAGTCTTTCTATTTCATTAGCAGCTTGCTCAAAAAGCGAAAATGCTGATCCAAAGGCATCGGCAGCAGCTACCGCTGCGCCGGCTACGAAAGATGCAGCTGCAACGGCAGCACCTGCAAAAGTAACTAAACTTTCTGTCCTACTTGATAATGCAATGATTCTCGGTGGTTATGAAAAACCAGAAGAAAGACTTAAACAATATGAAGAAGATGTCAAATCCGGTAAGCTTAAAGGTTCTTCGAACGATAAGATGCAATTTGACAATCTCAAATATTTATCTGAGAAAATGAAAAGTCAAAATATTGAACTTGTTGCTCCTGATTGGGGCTGGGCTGAGCCGTTGATTCAAAAAGAATCCGCTGCCTTCTTAGCGAAAGATGGTCCGGATATCATCGTAGGTGAAACACAAATGCCAGGCTTTGCCTTGGCGGGAAATTTGGAGCCGTTTCCAGATGCGCTTGCTGCTAAAATAAGAGCAACAATTGCTGAAGCAGCTTGGAAGCCAATGGAAGTGAATGGGAAAATTTACGGGCTAGCACCAGATCCAGGTGTAAACATTCTTTATTGGAATAAAAACATTGTTAAAGCAGCGGGATTAGACCCGGACAAAGCACCTGCAACTTGGGATGAACTACTTGCCAATTCGAAAAAAATCTTTGAAAGCGGTTCTTCTGCTGGCGGTGTCTATGGTGGCCCTAACTTTGGCGGTTACTTACGTTTCGGAGCGTTTATGAAGTTAGCTGGCGGTGACTTTGTGGATGGCAAGGGTGTTCCGACGCTGAATTCTCCAGAAAACGAAAAAGCGTTTGAATTCCTTCGTCAAATGAATAAATACAACAAGCCAGGAATCGTTTCCGCACTTGAAGAGGGCACTTTCTTCTCTGCTTTTGACAAAGGTCAAATTGCTTATCAAGTCAATGGACCGTGGGTCATTCAAGGCTGCGTGGATCAAAAAATGGATTGTGGTGTTGCTCCTCTTCCATTAGGGCCAACAGGCAAACCGGGTAATGTTACGATTGGTGCTGCTTTCCAAGCTGTTCCTACGTATTCTAAAAATAAAGAAGCCGCTTTCAAAGTTATTGAAGAACTAATGGGTCAAACGATCCAACAAAATATCGCTGACGCAGGTGTTAGAGCGCCAATTCTAAAATCGATTACGGAGTCGGATGCTTACAAGAAGGCTCACCCAAGCTTATATGTCTTTGCAAAAGGTTTACAAGGTGAAGTAGTTGGATTACCAACTTTCGCGGGTGATGCGAATAAAGCATGGCAAGCTATTGGTGAAGCTATGACGAAGACCATGCTTACGGATAAGCCAGTGAAAGAATTGCTGAAGACGGCTCAGGATCAAATCGTTGCTGCAGGGAAAAAGTAATAGGAATTAAATGGATGGTTTAACGGAGGCTTAGATGATATGGCTAATATGGCATATACGTCTGAGCCTTCTTTGTTAATGCGTATCTATATATGATCACAGGGGGTAGGAATGATGAACACTAGAACGAAAGAGGCGGAACGGACTGGATTCCAAGAAGGATCGCCATATAGTGAGGAAATTGATCTACAATCTGATTTTGTTATGGTTTATGGCATTGATTCGAGGATGCCTGAGAGGATCAAGTCGTGGAAAGAACGGGGTTATATCGTTCATTTAATGACAGGTGTATCTTGGGGTGAATATCAAGATTATCTCAATGGTAAAGAAGATGGCAGGTCTCATTGGGACGAAGCTCAGAAAGGGCGGAATTATGAGAACATCATCCATGGTACATCGATAGATACTCCATATATGGTTCCAAGTATCGCTTATACGGATTTCTTGACAAGGCGTATTCAACTTGCTGTTGATGCAGGCGTAGAGGCCATTCATTTAGAGGAGCCTGAGTTTTGGGTAGAAGGCGGCTATTCCGATGCTTTCAAGCGTGAATGGGAGCTGTATTACAAGGAGGATTGGAAGGCGCCGCATGAAACCGAAGATGCGCAATATCGCGCTTCTAAATTGAAATCATATTTATATACACGATGTCTGGATCGTCTCTGTAATACCCTGAAGGAATATGCCAAAGTAACATATAACCGGAATCTAAGGTTCTATGTTCCGACGCATAGTCTAATCAACTACACGCAGTGGCGCATTATTAGTCCGGAATCCAGGTTGTTAGATCTACCTGGCGTGGATGGCTATATTGCGCAAATTTGGACAGGAACCTCCCGAACGCCAAATGTATATGAAGGGGTACGACGTGAACGAACATTTGAAACGGCTTTTTTGGAATATGGCGTTATGCAAGAACTTGTTCGCGGTACAGATCGTCGGATGTGGTTTTTGCATGATCCAATTGAGGATGACCCCGCGCATACTTGGAAGGATTATCGAAGGAATTATTTGAAAACCGTCATTGCCTCTCTTTTTCACCCAAAGGTCTCGCGATACGAAATTTGTCCTTGGCCAAACAGGATTTTTAATGGTAAATACCCGACTGAGGATGGACTGGATAAAGAGACGATTCCTTCCCGCTATGGCACGACACTGCTGACGATCATGAATACGCTTGGTGATATGGAGCAAAGTGATGTGGAATGGCTAAGCGGGAATGCGGAGGTAGGGATTTTGCTTGCTGATTCAGCCATGTTTCAGCGCAATGGTCCGAAGTGGAGCGAAGAAGCCACTGCCTTTAAATATGATGGGACTGATGTGAAGTCGGCGGAAGGCGAAGAATTTAAGGAGTTGCTGGATTGGTCGCCGTTCTATGGTTTGGCTTTACCGCTGTTGAAACATGGTCTGCCTGTTCGACCTGTGCAATTAGATAACATAAGGCGTTTTACGGGGTACCTAGATGACTATCGCGTATTGGTTTTAAGCTATGAGTATATGAAACCAGAATATCCGGATTTGCATAATGCGCTAGCGCAATGGGTTCGGGAAGGTGGCGCGTTGGTCTATGTAGGGGATGGAAGTGATTCATTTCACGGTGTTCGTGAGTGGTGGAACCAGGGTAGACGCTATTATGCTAATCCAGCTGAACACCTATTTGAGTCGATTGGCTTAGAGAAGCATCTTCAACCTGGTTTTCATGAAGTAGGAAAAGGGAGCGTAACCTATTTAGCCTTCCATCCAGCGCTAAGTGCGCAAGAAAAGACCTATGCTTCCCAGCTGCGAGATGCAGTGAGAACTGCGATATATTCATTTCATGATCCGGCAATGACGTGGCAACCGAGGAACGGCTTTGTGCTTCAGCGTGGCCCTTACACGATCGTATCCGTAATGGAAGAATCCGTGAATGATGAGCCAGAACAATTAATAGGTACTTACATTGATCTATTGGATTCTGAATTGTCTACTGTGATTAACCCACATATACACTGCGGCGAGCAAGGGTTGTTTTACGATCTTAGTCGTGTTGACTCTGGTTTTCAATTAATCGCAGCGGCTTCTCGAATGGATCGAATAGAAGAGGATGAAAGTGGGGTTAGCCTTACTGCTCGAGGTCCTAAAGGGATTAAGGGTATTGCTTGTTTGCGGTGCGAGTCAGCGCCAAGTGCTGTGGTTGCTGTCAATGCGCAACAAGCGTTTGTGAATATATCATTCGAGTGGGAGGAAGCGACCTCGATTGTCCGATTGCGTTATGACAACAATCCTGATGGTATTCATATTAAGTTGACATAATGGAACATCAATAGAAATTAAAGCAGGAGGGGTGCGTTGTGCTACGAGAACCCTTGAAGGAAAACGCTGCTCTTAAAACTAAACTGATGCCACCCTAACATAATCTAGAACAAAGAACCCGGCAATTCCGTTTCAGTAGAAACGAGATCACCGGGTTGCTTTGTGTTGGTCCCTCTTTAACGTGTGGGAGGAGAGGGGGTTACTTACTACTTCTGGTTTTCCGCGTCATATTCGCTGGCGAATTCCGCCAGAGCTTTCACCTTACCATGTGGTGGATGTTGAGCTTGTTTACGACCCTTCCATGCTGCTTCTTCGCGGCGCTTTGAGTGGCTCATCGCTTAAAACCTCCTATGGCATGCGGATAGTGATGCACTAATAAATTGTGATACATGAGGCTTTTTTATGCAGATCAGATAACATCTCTTTACGAAAAAACTCCACCAGACTGATGAAGGTCTGGTGGAGCTCATCTACAATTATACTATTCCGTAGCAACGGATTGGTCAGCTTGCATGTTGACCGGGGAAATACGGATAAAGTTAGCTTCAAGGTTGCTCAGCAAACCTTCGATTTTCGCTGCGGCTTCGGATTGACCGGAGTTCGCAAGCTCAGCGTGATAAGCTGTGAGCAATTCAGTAAGATCTTTTTTACTTTGAAGGCCGATAGGCTCAAGTTTAACCTTAGCACCTTTAGCAATACGACGCTCGATCGCTGCTTGATCAAGACCCATTTCCGGCACTAGACGTTGGTAGATAACCCCGCCTGTCATACCAGCACAGATCCATGGTCCTGGATCGCCCATAACAACGGCACGGCCGTTAGTCATGTACTCGAACGCGAAGCCTTTGAGGTTCGCGCGAGCTGCTAGACCGCCAAGCTCATCACGCAAAGGTGTCGTGATTTCGCCGCCGAAGACAACGTCAGCACCGGAGAAACGGATACATGCACGTGTATCTGCACTGCCTTGAATTAAGAACAAACCTTTCTGAGCGCCGTAACCGAACGATTTACCAACGCTGCCGTTGATGAAGGTGTTGTTGTGGCCAAGTGACTTAACGATGGCAACTTTACCACCGAACGCCATTTTACCAAGACCGTCTTCAGCACCGCCGTGTACAGTAATATCTACGCCACGTGCGTTGAATGCGGCAAGACCGTTACCAGGAACGGAACCATCAACAAGGTTCAATGCAACCGTTGGAAGCTCATCGTAGCTACCGTTGAAACGGTCTCTTACGCGATGACTGGAATAACGAGTTCCAAGGATACGGGACTCGGCATCCACTTTGGACCAGTTGCGAACGACAGGAGCATCGAATGATACGGAATCCGGGAAGAATTCCAAACCTTCTGCGCCAGCCGCGATACGGATGTCGGACGAAACTGCTGCTTCTTCAAGTGCTCTTGTCTCTTCAGAGATGAACTGAAGTGGAGCAGGACGAAGAATGTCGGATAGATCAATACGTTCAACGTGGCTGATTTGTTCCAATAGATCGGAACGGCCAACGAGTTCTTGTAAGCTCTTGAAACCAAGGGAAGCAACGACTTCACGTACTTCTTCACCCATCGAACCGAACAAACGAACCAAGCTGTCAACAGCTAGATCGAATTGACGAGGTACGAAACGACGAAGACCTTTTTCTTCGGCTTCTTCCATGGAATCGATTTGTGTTGCGATACCAACGTGACAAGTGTCCAAATGACAACCACGACATGTTGTACAACCAATGGATTGCATCGCGATACTACCGAAGCCTGCACGGTTCGCACCGAGCATTACCATTTTAACAACGTCAGCGCCTGATTTCAGACCGCCATCGGACCACAGCTCAACGCGGTGACGAAGACCAGCTTCAATCAATGCAACGTGAGCAAGCTTCGTACCAATCTCCGTAGGAAGACCAACGTGAGTCAAGGAGTGAATACGAGCCGCACCTGTACCGCCGTCAAAACCGGAAAGCGTAATTACGTCAGCACCAGCTTTAGCAACACCAACTGCAATCGTACCGATACCAGGAACAACTGGGATTTTTACGATGATTTTGGCTTTACGTCCGCTGCCTTCTTTAAGCTCGGAAATGATTTGCGCCAAATCCTCGATAGAGTAGATATCGTGGTTGTTGGATGGCGAGATCAAGTCTGAACCGATTGTAGCGTTACGTGCTTCAGCGATTTTTGCTGTTACTTTGGAGCCTGGTAAGTGACCGCCTTCACCTGGCTTTGCCCCTTGACCGATTTTGATCTCAAGGAAAGCGACTGCGTTAGCAAGCTCAATGTTAACACCGAAACGTCCGGAAGCGACTTGCGCTCCGCGCGTTTTTTTGTAACGGCCAAGCATATCTTTAATCTCTCCGCCCTCGCCGTTCATGGTTACCATGTTCAGGCGTTCGCCGGCTTCAGCGTAGGCACGGAAAGCTGTTTCATTTTGTGAACCGAAGGACATCGAAGAAATCAACATCGGCAAGGAATGACCGCCAATGGAAATATCAACTTGCGACGGATCGAGTGGCTGACGGCCATCGCTGATTGCTTTGAAGCCCGCAATGTGACGAATGGAGATCGGGTTCTTCTTCTCTTCTTCACGCAGCTTGTCGCGGTAGTCGCTGTAAGGAGCAGCTCCTGATGCAGCATCGCCTAGCGCTTTCCACATACGTTGAAAGAAACGGAAGTTTTTCGCTGCTTTCGCTTTCGGGTTCGTGTAATCGGCATAACGTGCTTCAGCCTCAGCTTCAAGCTGTGCAAAGCCAGTTCCTGCTTTTTCACTACCCAGGTAGTTCACGATATCCAGCACCTCGGATACTTCCGGATGGAAGCCGATGGAGGAGAAGAAACGTGTGTAACCGCGAAGCTCATGCGTACCGATCGTAGAAATGACTTTTTCAAGTCCTTTTGTAAGTGCCGCGTATACTTTACGTGCTGCTGCTGCATTGCCTTCTTTGTCAGAAGCTGTGGAGAACAACAAGTAAGGTGAGATCACATCTGCACCAAGACCGCAAGCTACAGCAATATCATGCAGACTGCGAATCGCAGCTGAACGAAGAATCAGCGTAACATGGCGGCGCAGGTTGTCGCCAAAACCAAGCTTTTCCGCACGAAGTGCGATATCGATTTTGGAAACGACAAGGTGCGGATCAAGCCACAAACGGTCGTTTTGGTGAGCTTCTGCATCGTCCAAGACAAGAAGTACAGCACCACCACGTGCTGCGGAGATCGCATCCTCAGCAAGCTTAGCCAATCCATCTTTCAGAGAAGTTCCTCTTCCGAAAGTTGTGGATAGAACCGCTACTTTGTTGTCGCCTTGCGCACGGAATTGTGCCACTAATTGCTCGAAAGATGGTTGGGATAGGTGCTCTTCGCTGCCTACACCGTTCGTTCCTTCAAGTACTAGCGGAGCAAGAAGCTCAAGACGAAGGTTGCTATCCACCTGTGCAAATACCGGAAGACGAGCTCCAGCGATAACTCGCGTGGAGAAATGCTCCATTTCACGGTCACGGTCAATGGCAGGGTTGGTTACAACGGCAACACTTTCTTTAATGAAGTCAGGCACGTTCTGGCGTTCCCATGCAAGTGCTGCGTGAGGGGAGTCATGACCCAATGAACGAATCGGCTCAGCGCCAGTCTCGGACATGGATTCAATGTGTGAAATGCCGTCACGATCCCAACCAAATGCACTGTACACTTGATCCGTTGTAATAACATTCTCATTAAGATCGGCTTCTGTATTCGTTATGGCAGGGTTCAAATAAGAGCGAAGACCGCCAAAATTAACACGCTTGCTTACACGCTCATACACCAAGGTTTGAACTTCATGATAAGGAATAACTTGAATGTGTTCGCCTGGTGTCAGCACAACGCCGACTTTCTCACCTGGAGCAATCGGCTTCGGATCAGCAACCATTTCGCCAACCGTAATAACACCTTGCTCGGATGAGAAGTATAGGGATGTATCACTTTCAACCATCCATACAGGACGAAGACCTAGCGCATCAACGCTGAAAATACACTCATTACCGTAACGGGAAACGATACCCGCTGGACCTTGTGCAAAGTGGCCCCATACTTGACGGTAGTACACGTATAGATCTTGAAGCTCCGGACGGAATTGTTTCATTTCATTAATAATTGGAGGGAACACCATTTCCATAGCTTCGAAAAGGGACAATCCAAAACGGTGAATGAACGTCTCAATCGTTCTGTTCATGTCTTGGGAGTCAGAGCCGCCGCTTACAAGCGGAACGCCAACCATGTCAGCTTCAAGACGAAGTTTCTTTACCGTGTTAATTTCACCGTTATGTCCAAGAAGGGAGAACGGTTGAACGCGGAAGAAGCTGGACAGTGTGTTTGTTGAATAACGGTTATGACCGATTGTAACTTGGGACGCAAATAAAGGATCACGCAAGTCGTTAAAATATTTAGGAAGGATGCTTGCTGCACCTAGTACTTTGTAAGCAGATGTCACATTGCTAAGTGTTGCAACATGTACGTTGTAACGATCTTCAATTGCAATATGCAGCTCAAACAGATGATCAGCAACTTGACCTTCAGTCTTGTTACTAATCGCTGCAATTTGCCAGAACGTAGGCTCATCGAGCAAACCGTTAGCGCCAAGCGAAGAGCTATCAACAAGGTTTTCTTGCTCAAGAATAATGGATACATCATGGGAGGCAAAAAGCTCACGAATGCCGTTTTGAATATCAGTAACAGTCAAGTCCAACTTACGTGGAACAAAGATATGTCCAACAGAAAAACGGTTGTCATAGGCAAGCTTGCCGTCCAGACCCGCGTCTGTTAATTTCTTTTCCCAGAGAGCACGTGGAATGTCTGTTAGAATACCGCAACCATCGCCTTCACCATTGATAAATCCTGAACGATGTTCCATTTTAACAAGGGCATCAATCGTTTTTTGGATGTTATCACGGGAAGGATGACCATTTTTTTCAATAATACAAATAATACCGCAGCTGTCGTGTTCGGTTCCTAGTAGATCTTGAAAACGGCCTTCATTACGCATAATTTCATTCATTGCTCTGGTCAGTTGCCTGACCGTCACCCCCCATACATAATTAAACTCCTCTTGCTTACGCTTCTTGCATTCTGGCATAGTTGAATCTGCTTGCTATCGCATTTCCTGAAGAAAATCCACAATGTGGGTCAAATCCGAAATATGCATAATCGTGTATAAAAATGCAATATAACTGAATATCACGCCAAATTACAGGAGGATAAACTCTTAAAATAAGGCATAAATCGACACGTAGTAAAGTAAGGCACCACACACAAAAATCCGCATAGTATTTGTAAATCATGCCCTAACTTTCTAGGAAAATACTGTGAAAACGAGCGATTTCGCTAAAAGGGTAAAAGTAATCTTAGAATAGCATGAAAATGTGCATCCGACAATACTTGCAGACGTAAATCACGAATGTAAGCGTTACCTTTTTTGTATATTGGTGAATAAAACCATAAAATATATCACACTAGTACATGTAGAAAGACGAACGAACTATAATCCAGATAGGATCATAGTTCGTTTTTGGGACAATCAGCGTGTTGACATGACTTTGAAAGCACGATCTGCCGCTTCAAGCGTTTGGACAATATCGTCTTCCGTGTGGGCGATCGTCATGAACCAAGCTTCGTATTTGGAAGGAGCGAGATTGATTCCTTGCTCCAGCATGAGGCGGAAGAAATCAGCAAAGCGTTCGCCATCCGTATCTTGCGCTTCATCATAGTTGGTGATCGGATGATCGCAGAAATGGGTAGAAAAGGCGCCGCCGATGCGATTCAGCGTGAGGGCGATGCCGTGGCGTGCGGCGGATTCGACGATGCCATTCGCGAGTGTCGAGCCAAGCTGTTCAAGTTTGGTGTATACACCTGGCTGCTGGAGCACCTCCAAGCAGGCGATGCCGGCCGAGATGGAGGCGGGGTTCCCCGCCATCGTGCCGGCTTGATACGCAGGTCCGAGCGGTGCGACCTGCTCCATCACTTCCTTGCGGCCCCCGTAGGCCCCGATCGGCAGCCCGCCGCCGATTACTTTGCCGAGGGCCGTCAGGTCCGGTTCGACGGCGGCGAAGCGCGCCGCCGCCTCTTGTGTGCCTCCCTCTACGAGAGGGAGGCCGGGGTAGGTCTGTGCCGCTCCGTAATGGAAGCGGAACGCTGTGATCACCTCGTCGTAGATGACGAGGGCGCCATGTTTGCGAGCAGCAGCGCAGAGCTGCTCGAGGTAACCGGCATGGGGCATAACCATGCCGAAGTTGCCGACGATGGGCTCCACCATCACGGCGGCGATCTCTTCACCCCAACGCGCAAGCGCGGTCTCGAGTGCCGGAATGTCGTTGAACGGCACGGTGATGACCTCTTGCGCGATGCTCGCCGGTACGCCGGCGCTGTCCGGCGTGCCTAGCGTGGACGGCCCGGAGCCGGCCGCCACTAGCACGAGATCCGAGTGGCCGTGGTAGCACCCGGCGAACTTAATGATCTTGGTGCGCTTCGTGAACGCGCGCGCCACGCGGATCGTCGTCATCACGGCCTCGGTGCCGGAGTTGACGAAGCGCACTTTGTCGAGCGAGGGAATCGCCGACTTCAGCATCTTGGCGAACTCGATCTCGAGTTCAGTCGGGGTGCCGTACAGCGTGCCGTTCTGTGCGGCGCAGCAAATTGCTTCGGTCACGTGCGGGTGCGCGTGACCGGTAATGATCGGACCATAGGCGGCGAGGTAGTCAATAAAGCGATTCCCGTCTACGTCCCAGAAGTGTGCGCCTTGCGCACGCTTCATGAAGACGGGCGCGCCGCCGCCAACGGCTTTGAATGAGCGGGAAGGGGAGTTGACCCCGCCGACGATGTGTTGCAGTGCTTCTTGATAAAGTAGCTCAGATGTCTTGCGTTCCATGGGGAGTATCATTCCTTTATTTATGTAGTGGTTGAAATTATAATGTAGCGAACCCGTATCCATGAAGGGGAACGAGAGGACGCTATTAGTAGTGTTTGGGCTGTTTTGGAGTCGCAAGGGGAACGAGGGTGCGCTATTTCGGCGATAGGATGTCATTTCCTGCCCGGAACTACGAAATAGCGCACTGACGTTCCTCCTCGTCTGAAATTTACCTAAAATGGCGCAAATAGTGCACTGACGTTCCCCATAAAAGCGGGGGGATGCCGACTTTGAATAATAACGTGCCATAGTTTCAGCAGTCGCGAAATCAATTGATTATCCACTCGTCGCTCACAAGTCACCACCACCACCGCAAACCCCTGCGCATCAACCGCCGCCACTAACAAATTGCAAATGACAAATTTCCATTTTTGTCATTCGCGATAATTGTGTATCGCAATATTGCCCCAGCAAGCTAGTTGAGAGTCAAGGCACCTGACGAACCGGCCTGTGTTCTAAGTAGAGCGGGAACTAGCTAAGCTCGCTCATACAAAAAATAAGAGTGGATATCCACTCTTATTATCCGCTTTTTTATCCTATTCGGGTGCTTACTTACTCACTGTTTTCCCTGCCGCCTTCGGCGTCGGCGAAGGGGATGGTTTCGTTGGACCTGAATCCGCGTCCGCTTTGCCAGCGAACAGGTCTTTGATATATTGCTGGAGCTTCAATTTATCTGCAGTGATGACGGAAGCGCCGCGAATCGTTTTCTCAACGAGCAGCTCTGAAGGCGGAAGCTGAGAAGAGACGATACCGTCTGCTTTTGCTTCGTAGCCGAGACCACCTAGCTTGAGCATATCCGTTACACTAAGATTCGTATCAATATACGGATCGATTGCGTTCAGGATACGTGGGAGCTTGATCAGCGATGAGGTTGATTGCATTTTAGCCGCGACAGCCGTTAGGAACTTCCGTTGTCTCTCTGTTCGGGAGAAGTCAGATAACGCATCGTGTCGGAAGCGAACATATTGAAGGGCTGTTTTGCCATCCAGATGCTGCTGTCCTTTTTTCAAATTAATATCATACACATGATCATCTTCGGAGTCGGAGTATTTCATGTCCTTCTCGACATCAATATCGATACCGCCAACAGCGTCAATGAGTGCGATAAAGCCTTTGAAATCTGTGTAAACGTAGTACTGAACTGGAATACCAAGCAGATCGCTCACGGTTTTCATGGCCAAATTAGGGCCGCCCGTCGTGATCGCCGTATTAATTCGATCTTCGCCTTCGCCAGGGATCTTCACGTAGGTGTCCCGCAGAATCGAGAACAGATGAGCCTTCTTCGTGACTGGATCGATGGAGGCCAGCATAATACTGTCTGATCTTGGTAGCTCATTCTTTACCATGCCACGAGAATCGCCGCCCAGGAGCAAAATATTCACTCGCTGCTTGCTTTCCCATTTCGGCGGTGTGTATTTATCTCCATTTTCCTTTACGGTGTTCGGAATTAAGGTAGTGCTTCCACTTCCTTTTCCATCTGTATTCTCTGATTTATGCGAGATACTATTTGCAAAGCTGTAGAAGGCGTAAGAATAATAGCCAGCGACCATTAGAAGAAGCATAACAATCAGGAGCATGGTCCGTTTGAAGATTTTCATACTAGGTAAGCTCCTCTCAAAGGTAAAATTCAGCGTTATTTAATGGGAAATACGTTACATGCTAATCTGTACTTTTTTTTCTTACAGAATTGAGTTATCATGAGCATGTTGTACGGTTGTATGAAACGTCATTATGATCCATATTATAGATGCTACGAAACTTCGATAGCAAGTTATGACGAATGTTGCCGTAATCTGTAACCGAGACGACAAAGTCAGGGGGGAAGACGCATGTTAGCTATAGATGTTCAAATGCTGCGTAAAGAATTTCAAGTTCAGCAAAGCCGCGGTGGCCTCAAAGGAGCCGTTCAAGATTTATTCAAGAGAGAGTATAAGCAAATCACAGCTGTGAAGGACATAAGCTTTCAAATTCCAAAAGGCGAAATTTGTGGATATATTGGTGAAAATGGCGCTGGGAAGTCAACGACGATCAAAATGCTTACTGGCATTCTTGTGCCGACTTCCGGTCACATCAAAGTGAATGGCTACGTGCCTTTCAAAGAGCGTGAGAAATTCGTCGCCGGGATCGGTGTCGTTTTCGGTCAACGCAGTCAGCTTTGGTGGGATATTGGTGTAGTCGAGTCCTTCCAGTTGTTGAGAAAGGTGTATCGTGTATCCGAAGCCGATTACAAAAAACGCCTAGATGAGCTCGTTGACCGTTTGCAGCTGTCGGATCTCCTTTCACGACCTGTCCGAAAGCTCAGCTTGGGTCAGCGGATGCGTTGCGAATTAGCGGCTTCGCTGCTGCATAATCCTGAAATTCTATTTCTGGATGAGCCCACCATTGGCCTCGATATTGTAGTTAAAACAGAAATTCGTGAATTTCTGAAATCACTCAATCAGCGTTATGAAACAACGATTTTGCTGACAACGCATGATTTGCAGGACATAGAGGCGCTGTGCTCCCGTGTTATTATGCTAGATGACGGCAGAATTATTTATGATGGTGGTCTAGAAGATTTGAAAGCCAGATGGGGCAAGGGAAAGGAAGTTGTGCTGCAATTCGAGCGACCAACAACCTTAGCTCGCCTCCAAGAGCTGACGCTGGGTTTAGATGTAGCTTGGCAGTTGGACAATGAGCTATCCGCCAAAGTATTCATACCTTACGAAAGAGCGAATATCTCCGAGGTGCTTAGCCGCGTCGTTGGCGTGGTGCAGATCCAAGATATTAAGATTAATGAAACAAATACGGATGATATCGTCCGTGAAATTTATAAATCCGGCTCTGCCGAAGTGAAACGATTGGACATCGATCAGCCAGAGGGAGTCACGACCCATGCATAAAGCTTATATAGAAGTAATCCGCATGCGGTTTCTCATGATGCTCGCTTATCGGGTGAATTATTACAGCGGGATCCTAATTTATGCGCTCAATATTGGCTCGTACTATTTCGTCTACAAAGCGATTTATGGGGACCAAGACATCATCGGAGGTCTTACACTGGGTCAAATGACAACGTATGTGGCGATCTCCTGGATGGGCCGTGCCTTTTATTTCAATAACTTAGATCGTGAAATTGCGAGTGAGATTCGGGATGGCAGCGTAGCGATTCAATTCATCCGGCCTTACAATTATATTATTGTCAAAATGATGCAGGGCCTAGGCGAAGGCGTCTTCCGACTGCTGCTCTTCATGACACCGGGCATGATCTTGATTGCGTTTCTGCTTCCGATTAAGTTCCCAACGGATCCGAGCTTATGGATCATTTACTTGGTGATGTTGTTTTTCAGCTTTCTAATTAATACACAGTTGAATATCATTACGGGCTTGTTTGCCTTTTTCCTTGAAAATAATGAAGGCCTCATGCGCATGAAGCGCGTAGCGGTTGACCTTTTCTCGGGGCTTATTATTCCGATTTCCTTTTTCCCAGGGTGGTCGAAGTCCGTTCTCGAGTGGCTGCCATTTCAGGCGATCACTTATTTACCCAGCGCAGTGTTTACTGGCAAAATAACAGGCAATGCGATACTCCAAAATTTTGGCGTACAAGTGCTATGGTTCCTGCTCTTGATTATTCCGATTTATGTACTGTGGGTTAAGTCCAAAACACGTCTTTTCGTACAGGGAGGGTAACGAAAATGTTCTATTTCACCCTCATTATTGACTATTTCAAAAACTACATGAAAACAAGGCTCACCTACCGTTCCGATTTTTGGATTGAAGTGCTATCCGACTTGTTATTCAATGGATTAAACCTATTCTTCATTCTTGTCGTCTTTTTGCAAACGCAATCGCTTGGCGGCTGGAATCAAGAACAAATTTTGTTCATCTACGGTTATTTTATGATCCCATATGGCATATTTATTTCCTTTTTTAATCTGTGGGGCTTTAGTGAGCGCTACATTGTCAAAGGGGAAATGGACCGCATCTTGACAAGGCCTGCTTATAATCTATGGCAGCTTATGATGGAAAATCTGGATCCTGCTTCTATGTTCAGCGCGCTAGCTGGCTTGATCGTCATGATCTACTCTTGGGTTCAGTTGGACCTGCCGTTCCATTGGCATGATCCGCTGATTTTCATCGTCATGGTGGTGGGGTCGATCCTCATTTATGCAGGAGTGTATATTTCGCTGACATCATTAGCTTTCTTCTCCGATGCGCCGACGGGTATCCTGCCGTTGATTTGGAACATTCAGAATTACGGACGGTATCCTGCAACGATTTACAATAAATTGCTGCGAAGTATTCTGACCTGGATTCTTCCGTTTGCGTTCGTTGGCTTCTATCCAGCCGCGTATTTCATTGATCCAGAGAATTGGAAATGGTTCGCCTTGCTTACCCCTGTGGTTGGCATCGCGTTTAGTGTACTTGGTATCACGATCTGGAATATTGGCGTGAAGCGGTATCGCGGCGCAGGTTCATAATTTATAAAAAAAGGGCTGGCCCTCAAGGTTGTATCAACCTTGGAGGCCGGCTTTTTTGTCGTTTAAATCCGCGGATTAAACGGTATGGGTGAAAAATCATCACTCAGTATCAGAAGGAAGTTCAGGCGGGGCCTCAACTGCAGGTTCTACGCTCGGGAGAGGCTGCTCAATAGAAGTGGTCGAAAACCGCCTGTTCGACGGCGCCTTCTTCGCCTTCGAGCAGGTCAAATCGTACTTCCGGCCATTGGCTCTGCCGAATTGGATGATTTTACGGATGATCGATTTGTCCTCCAGCTTGGTGAAGGGACAGGGGTCTGGCCGCGTGTTGACCTCGAGGATCCATGGCTTGAGCCTATGATCGACGGCGATGTCGATGCCAAGCTCATTCATCGCAGGGTATGCACGGCCTAATTGAACAGCGGTCAAATAGGAGATTCTCTCCATTTTGAACATAAGAATAGACGTTGCATCCACACCGAATCGGGGTTCCAGAAGGTCGTAGGGACTGTAGATGGTGCCGCCTTGACTGCCATTGGTTACGGCTTTCTGCGGATGAGCAACCCGTGCTGCAGTTCCCGTGCATACCCATTTCCCCGTAGAGCTTCGTTGAATCATGACCCGGAAATCGAAGGGATTACCCTCATGTTTGAGCACATGGATACCCTTCTGAATAAGATAACGCTTGGTGCCGCACCGATGCAGCAGGGACTGGTACAGCTTCTCAAACGTCGGAAAACGATAAATGTGCACACCGCTCTGATAGCGGTAGGCTCCATCCTTTTTCTCAACACGAATGACGCCTATACCGAGGGAACCAATGTCGGGCTTCACATAGAGCATGCCGTGCTCGGTGAGCATGGCGAATAGTCTATTTCGATCAAAAGGATGCGTAGTTGGCACATACTGGCGCAGCTTCGCATTCCGAAGCGTGATGCGTGTTTTAATCCATTTGCTTGAAACGGCTTTCAGTGAACTTGTCATGGCTACGATCCTTTCTCTAGCGAGCATGGCGTTTCATTATTCATTATGATATGAGCGTTTGCGGAGGCAGGGAACAGGGAATCAGGTTTCTAGATCAGGAAAATAGAACGACGGGCAGGTAGGGCGCATAGGATATGGGGGCAGTTGTTTTTGGGGTTCGTATGTCGTCAGTACGGTTGAGAGGAGGAACATTACATCCATGCATATCAAAGAAACGATTGAAGTGATGAAGCGGCAATTTCCCTGGCTGCTAGAGGGGATCGAGGCTTCGCCGGTGCAAGATGGGGTTGGAGAGCTGGCTGCGCTGCCACTTGTGTCAGCGGAGATGTTGGAATCGTTTTACTACACGGATACCAATCCATGTCTGCAGCTAGCGGATATGAATCGCTATCAGACATCAGGCACAAGCTCCAAGCGGCGTAAGACGATTTTCTACTCACAATCGGACGAAGAAGCGTATTTGCGAATCAAACTGGACGTTTTTCGCAATATTCTGGCAGGCACCAGTTACCGAACTGCGATGGCTGACATGGGCACGGGACATGCGGAGGCGACGGCGGTCGAGGTATTTCGCGAGCTCGGGATGGAGGTAGAGTCGGTATCTTTTCGGCTGCCTATCGAGCAGCATATTGAACGGCTTCAAAGCTTTAGACCCGAAGTGTTGTATACGATGCCTTCGATTTTGGATCGCATATTGCAAGCTTCGAAGGATCCCGCCGGCTATGGCATCCAGCATGTCATTCTAGTTGGTGAGATTGCTTCGCCAGGCTGGCGGCAGCGTATTGCTGAACGATTAGGCCTTGCAGCAACGTGTGTCACGGATACGTACGGCTCCATCGAAATTGGGACGATCGCTTATTTTTCCCACCAGTATGGCAGGTATTTGTTTACAGAGGGCATCATTGCAGAGGGTGTCCGAGCGGAGATGCTGGATGCGGATATGGAGTCGCTGCCGGATGAGCTGGAGCAAGTGCTGGTCCTCACTTCGACAGTAAGGGACTCCTTTCCAGCACTGCGTTATGTCACCTACGATGTCGTGCGTGACTTACAAGTCATCGATGTAGATGGTGTCCCCACGCAGACCTTTCAGAGCATCGTCAAACGTATAGGGCCTGATCTAAAGCACGGAGAGAAAATCAGTATTTACGACATTGAGGATGTTGTCTATCGTCACCTTCGTGAAGCTAGCGTTCGTGTACAGGTCAGCGGCAACGCATTGACGGTTTATATCTACAGCGCGTTAGCAACGACGGCCATTCTGGACCGCATTCGTGCGGATGTGGAGAGCCATATTCCAGCGATCGGCATGATGATTAAAGCTCAGCTTTTAGAGGGTATTCAAGTTATCGGGGGCACCTTTGAGGATTCACACAACCGCACCTCCGTGAAAAATAAAAAGATTTTTTACACGTAAAGGAGGGGACGCGAATGGAGCTTGAAGGAGGTATTGTCCACGCGATCGGACGTACGCCGCTTATTCGGCTGTCGCGTTTGTTCAAGGATCAGCCCTTTGAGGTATATGGCAAAATGGAGTGGATGAACCCTGGGGGCAGCGCGAAGGATCGGCCCGCTTTGTATATGCTGCGGGAAGCGATCCGGCGAGGCGAGGTGACGAGCGAGAGTGTCATCGTAGAGTCTAGCTCCGGCAACCTGGCGATCAGTCTGGCTCAACTCTGCCGATATCTCGGGCTTCGCTTCATCTGTGTTGTCGATCCTCGTACGACGCAGCAGCATCTGCAAATCATCCGCAGCTTTCATGGTGAAATTGACCTCGTTTCCGTGCCGGATGAGGCAACGGGCGAGTTTTTGCCGGCTCGGATTCGACGAGTAGCTGATCTGGTTCGGCAAATTCCGAACGCCTATTGGACCAACCAGTACGGAAGCCCAGACAATGCACTCGCTCATAGCGAGACAACGATGCGGGAAATTGGCGAGCAGCTAGGTGCGGTGGATTATTTATTTTGCGGAGTTAGCTCGTGTGGAACGATTCGAGGTTGTATGGAATATATTCGTGCTCGCGGATGGACCACACAGATCGTGGCTGTGGATGCTGAGGGCAGTGTTGTTTTTGGCGGGGAAAAAGGTTCGCGCAAATTCCCTGGACTAGGCGCTGGAATCACGCCAGGCTTGCATCGGCATGATGTTGCGGATAGGGTCATGTACGTGTCCGATAGGGACTGTGTAGATGGCTGCCGTGCGCTTGTACGTGAGGAAGCCGTTCTGGCAGGTGCCTCCTCAGGAGGCGTCATTTCAGCGATACGGAAAATGAGCGTTTCCATTCCGCCAGGAGCGGTTTGCGCAGCCATTTTGCCGGATCGCGGTGAGCGGTATTTAAATACGGTGTACAACGATGAATGGGTAAAGAAAGAGATAGGGTTTACACCGAGTAACTAGCATGGGAGACTTAGCAGATGTTGTATTTACAGGATGACCATATCCGAGAAATCGGAATCGATTGGAAGAAGCTGACCGACATCATTCAGGATGTCGTTGCCATACAAGATAATGGGGATTGTGCTCACCCTTTGAAGCCATACTTACGCTTTCGCGATCCCAAGAACCGCATTATTGCGATGCCTGCCTATGTTGGCGGTAACATTGAGATGTCGGGTATCAAATGGATTGCGAGCTTTCCCGATAATCGCCTTTTGGGACTTCCCCGGGCTCATAATACGTTGATTTTGAATAAACCCTCGACGGGTGAGCCTACGGCATTTATCCACAGCGGCTTGCTGAATGGTCTTCGTACCGCAGCGGTGAGCGGTGTAATGTTGGAGCAATTTGTGAAAGTCAGGCAGCCTGACCGATTACGTATGCTCTTAATCGGATGGGGACCGATTGGACGCCTGCATTTGGATATGTGTGCAGCGCTATTTGGGGAGCGGATCGCGGATGTCAGCATTTATGATCTTAAGGGTGTTGATCCAACGACGATTCCAGCAGGTATGCAAGAGAAGACACAAATTGTAGGCGATTGGCGATCCGGCTATCGCGAGGCTAATGTGATTATGACCTGCACCGTGTCAGCAGAGAGATATATCGATGAGGCTCCACCTCAAGGTGCGCTTCTTCTCAATGTCTCCCTCCGAGACTATAAACCAGAGAGTGTGTCGGGCGTGAAAGCGATCATTGTGGATGATTGGCGCGAAGTGTGCCGGGAGCAGACGGATATTGAGCAGCTGCACCTCCTGTATAACTTACAGGAATCGGATGTGCGAACTTTAGCTGATGTTGTTCTCCGCGATCAACTAGCAAGTGTGGGCGCAGAGGAGTCCATTTATTTTAATCCGATGGGCTTAGGCATCTTCGATATAGCGATTGCGGGCTACTATTGGAAGGAAGCCGTTCGGCTGAATAAGGGAGTTACGTTAGAGGGAAGTCAAGAGACTTCCTGACGAAGCGGAACTACAGGGCGCTATTTCGCCCCAAAACCCCGTTTAACTATTCTAAGGGAACTACAGGGCGCTATTTGCACCAATTAGGGGCGTTTTGCTTCCGAAATGCAGAAATAGCGTCCTTGAGTTCCCTTTCACAGCCGAAATGGCGATATTTCCACAAATAGCGTCCCTGAGTTCCCTTTCACTACGAACTGCGTTCCGTTTCGTGTTAAGGGATTGCTGTTTATGGTGAGCAAGGGCGTTGGTACGAGAGTATGTTTGTAGATTAGCTAGTGTTAAGTTTGCAGAATGATGGAAGACGTGGCAGAAGTGTAGCGTTAATGAAATAGTTACAAAAGTAAACAGAGGTCACCTCATCCTAGAGGCGGCCTCTATGTGTTATCCACATCTATCCACAGAGTTACCCACAAGTCCACAGGGCCTCAAGTCCCTGTTGTGTATAACTTATTCGACGAATATCAACATATCCACATTCGGAGTTATCCACAGAATTGCTTCTGTGGATTATTTTTTTGTCACAAAACATGCGCCTATTTCGCCTTATAAAGGTAATGCGAAACGGAGGATGATGAAATGACAAAATACGACACAGCCATCATTGGTGGAGGCTTAGCTGGATTCATCGCTGCTCTTGAAGTGGCGAAAGGCGGCAGACGCGTTGTACTTCTGGAACGATCGGGCCGCATGGGTGGCAGAGCGATGACGAATAAGAAAAATGGGGCCCTTTTTAATCTAGGCGGGCATGCCTTGTATCTGGCAGGAGATGCCTATCGCATCCTGCAAGAGTTGGGTTGTCGCATCGAAGGAGGGATGCCCCCTACAAAGGCTAACGCGTTATGGAATAATAAGCTTTTTCCTATGCCGGTAACGCCAATCAGCATGCTCACATCGAAGCTGCTCTCCTGGCCTGGGAAACTGGGACTTCTGCGACTCGTCATCCGCTTAACCAAACTGGACGCGAGTAAGGCAGAAAGCGCATCGCTAAGAGAGTGGGCAGAGCAAGAAATTGCCGATCCGATGGTACGCCATATCTTCTACGCCTTGTGCCGGACGGCTACTTATGCACATGACACGGATCACCAGCTCGCAGCCCCCGTGCTCGCACAAGTACAGCGTGCATTGAAGGGTGTGCTCTACCTCCACGGAGGCTGGCAAACGATCATTGATCAGCTTCATGAGAAAGCGATTCAAGCGGGAGTTCAGATCCTAGTCGATTCGGATGTGAAAGAAATCGTACATGCGAATGGCCAGGTTCAAGGACTTAAACTTGCTAATGATGACATGCTTGAAGTGTCGCATGTCATCTGCACCGCATCCCCTGCGGAAACTTACAAGCTAGTTCCTGATGCGGAGCACACGATTCTGAGGCAGTTGAAGGAGGGGGCGCGCCCTTCTAAAGCCGCTTGTCTTGACCTTGGATTAAAAAGTCTTCCGGTTCACGGTCGGGATTTTGCCCTCGCATTGGATCAGCCTATTTACTTCTCCAATCACAGTGTGAATGCGAAGCTTAGTGAGGAGGGAATCGTGGTTGTTCATTTAATGAAATATAATGGGCCTGGAGAAACCAATCCGAAGGCGGATGAGGAAATGCTGCACGCCATAATGAATACCTTGCATCCAGGCTGGGAACAAGAAGTTGTAGCCAGACAGTTTCTGCCGAACATAACGGTCGGTCACGACACTTTGCATGTAGGTAAATCAAATCTGCAAACAGGCCCAGCCGTAGAAGGCATTCGCGGTCTCTATGTAGCTGGAGACTGGGTCAGCCATGGCGAGATGCTTGCTGATGCCTCGGCGGCGAGTGCTAGACGCGCGGCGCGGGCTATTTTAAAAACGCCGCAGTTCGCTTAGAATTACCCTATAACAGTCAAATCGGGAGGTGTGCCAGATGGAGATCACAGGAGCAGAAGCAGGAGCAGAAGCAGGAGCTTCCGATCAGATCTATCTGTCCTATAGACCCTTGATGTTCACTTTAGCGTATCGCATGTTGGGCAGCGTGTTGGATGCGGAAGATGTCGTTCAGGAGGCGTTTCTGTATGCCAATGAGACCAAGCTGGAGCATGTTCACAATCCCAAGGCTTACCTATGCAAAATCGTGACCAATCGATGCATCGATAACCTGCGCTCCGCCAGCAAAAAGCGTGAGGTTTATGTAGGACCTTGGCTGCCAGAACCGCTGATGGGTAGTCAAGCTTCCCAAAGCACCCCGGATGACATATACACACAGAAAGAGTCGCTCTCCACGGCATATCTGCTGCTTTTGCAGCAGCTGTCATGGGTAGAGCGGGCAGTATTTCTACTTCGGGAGGTTCTGCAATACGAATACGATGAAATCGCAGAGATTGTAGGGAAAAGCAGCACCAATTGCCGACAAATTTTTCGTCGGGCTAAGAGTGCTATTAGTGTCCCGTCAGAACGAGTCGGTGAATCGAAGTTGCAGCTCAAACAATCTGAACTCAAACAAACAGCAGCTGTCGTGGAACAATTCGTACACGCGTTGGTATCAGGGAATATCGCTCAACTATTAACCATCGTGAAATCAGATGCGATCCTGTACTCCGATGGCGGCGGCAAGGTAAAAGCGGCCATCAAACCGATTATAGGTGCTGAGCGAATTGCGTTGTTCTTGTCGGGTGTATTGGCCAAAGTGCCAGAGGGCTACCGGTTTGAGCTAACCACCGTCAATGAAGAACTAGGCATTGCAGCTTATGTGAACGATCAGCCCAATAATGTGATGACCTTTCAGGTGGAGGATGGGCAGATTAAGGCATTTTATCTCGTCGTGAATCCGGATAAATTAAGGCATCTTCACAAGGCTGTAACCGAAACATAGAATCCTTAAATAAATATACAGCAGCTGCTCACGAAGTCTTTACGATTCGGAGCAGTTTTTTTCCGTTTGATGTCATCCAGGGAATGTCGCATAATGAATAAAGACAAATAGCTGGATAGCAAGAGGAGAGAGCATCATTGAAAAAACAAGCTGAAACGGCAGTAAGCAAGCGTAAGGCACCATCCTTTTCCCTGCCTGCCTCTAACGGGCAGAAAGTATCATTAGCCGATTACAAAGGGCGTAAAGTCGTCATTTATTTTTACCCGCAAGACAATACACCTACTTGCACGCAGCAGTCTTGCGATTTTCGAGACTATAACGGGAAGTTTGCGGAGTTAGGTGTAGAAGTGATCGGCATCAGCCCAGACGAGCTGAAGTCGCATGACAAATTTATTGAGAAGTACGAGCTCCCATTCCTGCTACTTTCAGACACGAATCACAAGGTAGCTGAGAAGTATGGTGTTTGGGCCATGAAGAAGCTATATGGACGCGAGTATATGGGCATTATCCGATCGACTTTTCTCATCAATGAAAAAGGATACATCGTGAAAGAGTGGAGCAAAGTGAGGATAAAAAATCATGTGCAGTCCGTGTTGGATGCTGTGATGGAAATGAAGTAGACATACTCTTACTTACATCGAAGGGATTGTACAACATGTGGCTCATGCTCAAAGACCGTAGAATGATGTTTCTAATGATCGCAAATATGTTATCCTCTATTGGCTCGGGAATTACGATGATCGGGGTGCCGTGGTTACTGGTGAATCGGGCAGGGGGAAGTGAGATATACGGGTACGCGACGCTTGTTTCTACCCTTATCTTGTTCCTTTTGTCGCCTCATATCGGCGCCTATATTGATCGCATTTCTCGGAAAAAAATGCTGCTCGGCAGTGAAATAGCCGGCGGTGCCGTCACTCTGCTATTTGCAATGTGGGGAATCCTATCAGGTCATTTTGAAACGTGGCAGTTGATAGTCATCTATTTCAGTGGCTCCCTCTACTATAATGTTCACTTTCCAACGCAGTTCGCATTTACACAGGAGATCTTCTCCAAGGAGCAGTACAAGACATTAAACGCCATTCTTGAGGTGCAAAATCAATCCACCTCCATGATCGCCGGGGGCTTGGCGAGTCTGCTTATTGATCATATTCATTTTGGCTGGATTCTATTAGCCGATGCGATGACCTATTTCTTAGGCTTTGGCCTTTTTCTGCTCATTCCGTATATCAAGAATAAGTCAGTCACCGCGACTGGCGCTGTCTCCATGTGGGCGAATTTTAAGGAAGGGTACACCTATTTGCGAACGAGACCGCTGCTAGTCTTATTTTTCCTATGTGCGCTGATGCCGTTCCTCTGTGTGATGGTAGGTAACTATTTATACCCTGTGTATATTACAAGCGTCCTTCATGGCGGGGCGAGTGTGCTTGGGGCGGCTGATATGATTTTTGCCATTGGAGCTATCGTGGCTGGTTTAACGATTCCATTGATTATGAAGCGATTAGGTTCCTATGCGACAACCATTCTAGCATTTATTATGTTCAGTCTATCGATCGTCTTCTTCTATTCGTTCCCAATCGTCTCTATCTTTCTAGTATTTAAAACACTGAATGGCTGGGGTAATGCAGGAAGTCGTGTAGCGCGAAATACGATTCTAATGGAAATCGTGCCGAATCATCTCATTGGCCGTGTGAACAGCTTTTTCAATACCGTAGGGATGGGGATGCGGGTTCTGCTTATTGCCGTTTGTACACAAATCGTTTCTTTTCAGGGGGCCAGGGCCGCAATTTTGCTGCTTGGCGTGTTGCTGATCGTAAGCTTTGTGGGTCTGATCGGCAGCCGCACTCTGTTTAAAATAGGTACGAAAGAGGGGAGCCATAGCTTGCCTCAGGAAGCTTAAACGAGCTGCCAAAACACATATGAACGATGCTTCTCCTTGCGGAGAGGGATCGTTTTTTTTCATGCATACTCTCGCACCTCCGCCCATATAATCTATCAGATGTCTAAATGATAGAATATGCGGAGGGATCATCGGATGCGCTTACAAGTACAATCTCCAAGCAACGGTAAACTACGAATTCAAATCATGATGGTTGTTGTTTTACTAGTTTCACTCTTGATTGGTATGACGCCGGCCAAAGCCGCGGACAATGATGCTGATCCAGCTGTGCAAGAAGTGTTTGGGCAGCTTCAAGCAGGGAAGCGACTGAAGAGTGAGAGGTCATACGTTTCACCGGAGCAACCTACTGTGTATCTGACGTTTGATGATGGTCCTAGCAAGCTAACGAATAAGGTGCTGGACATTTTAGATAAAGAAGACGTTAAGGCGACGTTCTTCGTACTTGGCGAGCAAGCGAATGCGCATCCTGCTGAACTCAAACGAATTGTGAAAGACGGTCATGCCATTGGCAATCATACATATAATCATGTTTATAAAGAGCTTTATAGTGATTTTCAAACCTTTTGGAACCAAATCCAGCGCAGCGAGGACATTATTTCCAATATCGTGGGGATACGACCGCAGCTCGTACGTGCGCCTGGCGGAACTGCTACGAATTTTGATGCTAATTACTTTTACCTGATGGAACAAGCCGGTTATATCGTGCATGACTGGAATGTTGACAGCGGGGACTCCAAGAGAGCCAATGTCCCTGTGAATGAAATCTGGCAGACGGTGAAGGCTTCACCGCTTGAGCATGAGATCAACATTTTGTTTCACGACGGCACTGGTCATGAATCTTCTGTTGAGGTCTTACCCCAAGTTATTAGCTATTACAAAAAATTAGGATATGCCTTCGCACCGTTGACGGAACAGGTTAAACCAAGACAATTCGCTGTCACGAAGCCGAAATGGTCACGAAATATGAGCTTGAAGCAATTTCAAGCGTTGATCAAACAAACACAGCAATATGCAGCTGCTCACCCCAGCCCAAGTGACATTGCGAAGAAAGCAGAGGAAAAGCTCCTCGCTCAGAAACTAGAAGCCGAGGCCGAAGCGAAAGCGAAGGCGAAAAGGGAAGAAGAGGAGGAGGCTGCGCGTATTCTCTCCAAACAAGCAGCTTTACCTCTGCAGGTTCATGTGATCGGAGGCAATACCTTTTCTATAGAACCATCGATTTATAAGCTGCGTGCGAATCAAATAGAGCTGCCTTTACGCTATCTCATCGAGAAGATGGGCGGGAAGGTCGAGTGGCAGGCGAGTACGAAAACAGCCAATGCGCATTATGGCATCTATGATATGGACTATGATCTAGCGAATCGAAGCATTAGTTTGTTTACCTTAGGTAAGCAAACAGCCACTTATTCGTTAGCGGATATGAATATGCAGAACAATCAAATCATCGTACCATTACGCAAAACCATAGCTTCACTAGGCGGTCGAATTACGAATGCGGTAATAGAATCGAACAATCGCGAGGTTTCTTTGGCGCTGCGGCCACTCTACTTTATCAAAGAAAATAATAGTATTCTCAAAAACTCTCTATTTGCGATGGGAAGTTAATGTCTAAAAGAGTAGAGAGCTGGAAAAACTAGAAGCATACCCTTATAAAGGAGGCTTCTTGTCTATGGCATCGAAAACCCGAATATTCGATCAACCGCAGCCTCTTGTGGAACGGATGATCATGAACGTAGAGAAAGTGATAGTTGGCAAAAGAGAGACGATAGAGAGAGCTTTTATCGCCATGTTGAGCGGTGGACATCTGCTGCTAGAGGACGTGCCAGGTGTAGGCAAAACCATGCTAGCACGCGCGTTAGCCAAAACGATCGGTTGCGAGTTTAAGAGAATTCAATGTACACCTGATCTGCTTCCTTCGGATGTGACCGGTGTTTCCGTGTTTAATGTGAAAAGCAATGAGTTTGAGTTTCGCCCAGGACCGCTGATGACGTCTGTCGTACTTGCGGATGAATGCAATCGGACTTCACCGAAGACGCAGTCTGCTTTCCTGGAAGCGATGGAAGAGAAGCGAGTAACGATTGACGGCACTAGCTATGAGCTGCCGAAGCCCTTCGTTGTCATCGCGACCCAGAATCCCATGGACTATGAAGGTACGTATGCCTTGCCAGAAGCGCAGATGGATCGCTTTATGATGAAGCTGTCGCTCGGCTATCCAACGCATGATCAAGAGATTCTGATGCTGGATCGCTTGCAGGATCGTCATCCATTGGAAAGTCTAAAGCCTGTTATTGTGCAGGATGAGTTTGTGCAATTACAGAAGGAAGCCGCCATGATCCATGTGGATAACACGTTAAAAGATTTCATCGTTCGCTTAGCCTTAGCAACGCGAGACCATGCTGATTTTTACATAGGTGCGAGTCCAAGGGCTTCGTACGCCTTGATGCGTGCTGCCCAAACAGCAGCTTACGTGAAAGGGAGAAGCTTTGTTGTACCTGATGACATCAAGGATTTGGTATTACCTGTTTGGACGCACCGGCTTATTCTTACTTCGGATGCTCGCATGATGGGACGTTCGGCCGAACTGATTCTTAAAGGCTTATTAGATGGCATGCAAACACCAGTTCTTCGTTATGTCACAGCGAAGTAGGGGGCCACTATGAGAAGCTGGGGGAAGTCGACGTTATTGCTCGCAGGTAGTCTGCTGATGGTCTATTTGGCTTATCGACAAGGTGGATTTGCTGCATGGTATCTAGGCATCTGTTTATCGTTGATCTGGATACAGGCAGGCTTGTTTTATGTGTTTGCTCTGAAAGGTTTGAGCTTGAACCGGCACATGTCAGGGGACGTTTTTCTGTCTGGTGAAGCTGTGACGATTGTCCTGGAGATTAAGCATCGCTCATTAGTGCCTATGCCTTGGCTGCTGATGAAAGAAACGTGGATACATGAAGGAAGCGGGAGAAAGCTGACGTATAGCAAGCTGCTTTTTCCTTGGTTTCAGAAGACGCTTTTGCTTCCTTACAAAATGACTCATCTCATGCGCGGCAGCTACCGCTTTGCTCACCTGGAAGCTGTGGCGGGGGATCTCTTCGGTTTCGCGCTTCGCAAAGTACATCGGGAAGACTTGCAACGCTATGTCGTATATCCACGGCCGGATGCTTTGGGTGGGAGCGGGATGACGTTTCAATCCGATGAAGGTTCTGCGACACGAAGTTCAAAGGTCGCCGAAACGCCGCTGATCAGCTCCGTTCGCGATTACGTCAGCGGTGATCCGTATCACCGCATCCACTGGAAATCGACGGCTCGTCTGAGCCGTCTGATGACCAAAGACCCCGAGCAGACCGCTTCCACGAAGTGGATGCTGCTGCTCGATGTAGCGCCTGCGGCGGGCCCAGCAGAAGCGGCTCAGCCGCTGCTGGAGAAGGGCGTCGCCCTCGCGGCTGGCTTCTTCGAAGCAGCCGCCAATGGGCGAGAGAGCTGCGGCTTCGCCTGCAGCAGCTCTAGTACTAGGCGAATCGCGCCGACGATTCGCCCCGATCTAACGCTCGCGTACGAAGTACTCGCGAGCGTTGGCGGCAAGCCCGCCCTGCCCTTTCCTGACCTCGTCAGGAAAGAGGCGGCAGACTTGCCGCTGGATGCGTCGATGCTGTGCATCACATCGACGCTGGATGCGGCGCTGGTGCGCGCGATCGCAGATAGCGGCACCAGGCGCCGAGCCGTGCACGTGATCTACGTGCACGCGCGGCCTTCCCTCTCGGTCGCAGAGCGAGAGGGGGCTTCTCAGCTGCAAGCCGCAGGCTGCAGCTTCACGGAAGTGCCGCATCCGCAGAGCCAGTGGCCAAGGCAAGGGGGTGTTGCGGATGCAACCGCTTGAACCACGCCGCGGACTGCACGCGCGCTCTCGCACTTCGTCCCTTTTTAAAAAGCACGCAGGTACTTCGAGCTCAGGCACTTCGCACTCAGGTTTTGCGCACTTGGGTACTTCGAACTCGGGCGTTACGAACTCAGGCACTTCGCACTCAGGTGTTACGAACTCGGGCACTTCCCACCCAGACACACCACCCAGTGCATCCCGTAACCCTTCCCAGCTCATCTTCCACGCGGACACGATACCGCCTACTCATAACAGTCTCTTCCGTGACAGTCTCATCACCCTGCTGCTCTTTCTCCTTCTCTCGGAATGGTTGCGTCCATTGGCGTGGATGGGCGATGAGTCGATCCAAGTTGGACCGATCCTAGTCGTTTTTGCACTATGCCTTGCACTGGATTGCTTCCGAGTTCCGTATGGTTGGGGATGGATGGCGAAGTTCAGTATTATCGTTATGTTTATTGGTTATATGTTTGACCGGAGGGAGTTGCTCAGTGGGGGATGGATCTTCTCACTGGTGAGAACCTTCGTGCAGGATTTTGTGTACATCATACAAGCTCATTTTGAACTCATCAGCGGTGAAATGCGTACGCTTCTCTTCTTAATGGGGTGGGCATTGCTGCTTTCCGTCGTTCAAGCACTCATGCTGCAAAGACAGCATAGTCTTTGGTTTATGATAGCAACATTGACTTATCTCGTAGGTATTCAGCTTGTATTAGGGGCAGATACCGTTCAAGGGATTATTCGCACATTAGGCTATGGGCTTCTCCTTATGGCGCTTCTTAATCTTTCAAGGATCGAAGAGACGTATAAAGTGACGATTACTCGTTCAGGAAATTATTTGCGGTGGCTGATAGTCAGTGTAGTTGTCGTTGGTCTATTGACTGGCGTTGGTTGGTTTTCTGCCAAACAAACGGATTCTGAACCGTTAATGCAGCCGGTGAGTTGGGTGCATTGGTATGATCGTTTATTTGAACTCTATAACGAAGATATGAGCGTAAGTCCTGCTGTGGCGACTTCTGGGTATGGTCAGAACGACACTGCTTTGGGAGGTCCACTCCAAGTGGACACGTCGCCAGTCTTTACAGCCAAAACCTCCGAATTAACCTACTGGCGCGGCGAATCCAAAAGCTACTACGATGGCAAAGGTTGGACACAGCCGATTCAAAAGCTAGAACCCTTTGCAGCATCTACTCCATCGTCGACACAACCCGTGGTGGAGCAGGAGATTTTGCTGAATGGGAAGTCACCCAATAAACAATTGTTCGTAGGTGGTCAACTGCGGAGCGTGGACACGTTATTGAGCGAAAAAGGGAAGCCAATGTCTTCGGGTAGTCTGCTGACTTCCGATGCGACTGGCTTAACGACCTTACCGGAGATCGCAGATCCGCTATCCTATTACAAAATAACCGTTCAGCCCGTCACGGAAAACCCAGACCTGTTGAACGCAGATATCGCACCATATCCAGAAGCGATTGCAAGCGAATATTTGCAATTGCCAGAGGCGCTACCGCGGACGGTACGGAGCACGGCAGAGCAAGTCACCGAAAATCGGTTGACACCATATGCCAAAGCGGTGGCCATCGAGCAGTATTTGAGTCAAACCTTTCCCTATAGTCTCGAAAAGCCTACCAATCCCAGCCGAAATGAGGATTTCGTCAGTCATTTCCTGTTCGTTGATCGAACAGGGTATTGTGATCATTTTTCTACGGCCATGGTTGTCATGCTTCGTTCTGTTGGTGTACCCGCTCGGTGGGTGAAGGGGTTTGCTCCAGGATCAGCAGGGGCCGTGGATGACAATGGGCTTCGAGAAGTTGTTGTTCGGAATCAAGATGCGCATTCCTGGGTTGAAGTGTATTTCCCTTCGATGGGGTGGGTCCCGTTCGAGCCGACGCCAGGCTATTCAACAATATCTGCGGATCAGCCGAGAGATCTCTTGACCACAGAAACGATGGAGCAACTGGGGATGACAGCTTCCCTCGCCAATACGCCGTTATCGCGTTCGGTCATCACCAAATCGAGTGAATGGTTGCACACCATGAAGAATAATCTTATCCAATTGGTAAAGGCTTATAAGAGTGCTGTTTTCGTTCTAATCGGCAGCATCTGTCTACTTGTTGGTATGATTCACGTGCTGCGAAGACAAGGATACTTGTTGCATAGAACGGTGGAGCTCCCGAGCTATAACAACGTATCTTCCAATCAGCAGCATCCGATTACGCCGTATATGGATCGTTTGTGGAGACAGCTTTTCCGCAAATATGGTGCCAAGCCAGCTAATCAAACGGTTCGCGAATATGTCATGAATCTTCAGGTGACCCATCAAGGGCAGCAACAGGCACTGATGGCTTTCGCTCAAATCTATGAAAGTGTCCGCTATGATCCAGCTCGTGCTTTTGCCTATTCGAAGCGGGAAATTACTGCGATTTGGAAAGCCATTCAAAAGACACATTAAATCCCCTTTACATCCTAGGTGCCTAATGTTTAAAATTAGTACCTAGAAATAGCGGTAAGTGGACAAGGGTTATCCCGAAGCTTCAATCGCTATGAACCTAGGAGGTCGGATAATGAGTAAACCAAGTGAATTGATCGTCGTTTTAGATTTTGGAGGCCAATATAACCAACTGATTGCTAGACGAATTCGTGATTTGGGCGTATACAGCGAACTGCTGCCGCACAATACAACGGTTGATAAAATTCGTGAGATTAACCCAAAAGGGATCGTGTTCTCTGGCGGACCTGCAAGCGTATATGGCGAAGGAGCTCCTTCGGTTGATGCTGGCATTTTCGATTTGGGTATTCCAATCTTAGGTATTTGTTATGGGATGCAGTTGATTGCACACCAATTGAACGGAAAAGTTGAACGCGCACATACGCGTGAATACGGGAAAGCGGATCTGCTATTCTCGAACGAAAGCCCGCTTGTCAAAGGTCTTGATGCGCAACAAACCGTATGGATGAGCCATGGTGACCATGTTTCTGCACTACCTGACGGCTTTGTTGTTGAAGCAAGCACAGAATCACTTCCAATTGCTGCAATGAGCAACCGTGATCGCAAAATCCATGCTGTACAATTCCACCCTGAGGTTCGTCATTCCGTTCAAGGGAACGAAATGATTCACAACTTCATTTATGAAGTGTGTGGCTGTCATGGCGATTGGACGATGTCCTCCTTTGTCGATGATATGGTTAAAGAGCTTCGTGCAGAAGTTGGCGATAAAAAAGTGCTTTGCGCACTGAGCGGCGGCGTGGATTCTTCCGTTGTGGCGATCTTGCTTCACAAAGCAATCGGCGCACAATTGACATGTATGTTCATTGACCATGGCTTACTTCGTCAAGGAGAAGGCGAAAGCGTTATGGAGACGTTTGTCGGCAAATTTGATATGAAAGTTGTCAAAATTGATGCAAAAGACCGTTTCCTCGGCAAATTGGCTGGCGTAGCGGATCCGGAGCAAAAACGCAAAATCATCGGTACCGAATTCATTCGCGTGTTTGAAGAAGAGTCAGCTCAGTTTGATGACTTTACTTTCTTGGCGCAAGGCACGTTGTACACAGATATCGTGGAAAGTGGTACAGCTACCGCGCAAACGATTAAGTCGCATCATAACGTTGGCGGCCTGCCGAAAGATATGAAGTTCAAGCTCATCGAACCATTGAAAACACTATTCAAAGACGAAGTGCGTAAAGTTGGCGAAGAGTGTGGTCTTCCTTCCGCAATCGTTTGGAGACAGCCATTCCCAGGTCCGGGACTAGCTATTCGTGTTCTAGGTGAAGTTACCGAGGATAAGCTGAAAATTGTTCGTGAATCCGACGCCATCCTGCGCGATGAAATCGCCAAAGCTGGCCTAGATCGTGAGATCTGGCAGTACTTCACGGCACTTCCAGGCATGAAGAGCGTAGGCGTTATGGGCGATGCTAGAACTTACTCCTACACAGTAGGTATCCGTGCAGTTACGTCCATTGACGGCATGACAGCTGACTGGGCACGTATTCCTTGGGATGTGCTTGAGAAGATTTCCGTGCGTATCGTAAACGAAGTTGAGAACGTGAATCGTATCGTGTATGACATCACGTCGAAGCCGCCGGCTACGATTGAGTGGGAATAGTGGCTGCAGAATGATCAGCGTCAAATAGCATGAAATAAAAGACTCTCTTTGAGCTGTAGACCAGCTGGAAGAGAGTCTTTTATTTTGAGCGAGATGGATGGATAAATATGTTACATTTATAAGGACACCCAATATATTGGAGTACCCAATGGAGGAATGGTTATGGTTATAATTGCAACGATCTTGGTCGGTCTTGTTGCGCTTGAGCACTTGTATATCTTAGTGTTGGAAATGTTCCTATGGACGACCCCGCGCGCAATGAAGTCATTCGGTATGACGAAGGATAATGCGCAGATCACTAAGAGCTTAGCGGCTAATCAAGGGCTGTATAACGGTTTTCTGGCAGCAGGTCTCGTTTGGGGGCTTGTGCATCCCGACGCTTCCGTGGGGCGCTCAATCGAGCTGTTTTTCCTTATCTGTGTGCTCGTTGCTGCTATATTTGGAGGCGCAACAGCGAAAAAATCCATTCTACTCGTTCAGGGGCTGCCTGCCCTAATCGCACTAATTTTCGTTCTTTTTACCTAGCAGAAATGATTTTATGAAAAGACGAACGATTTGTTATATTTTACCCATGAATCGTTCGTCTTTTTTTATTGACACTTGCTCAATACTTCACTAGAATATGAAATTGGATAACAGTTTTTCGTATAATCTCGGGAATTGGCCTGAGAGTTTCTACGAGATCACCGCAAATGATCTGGCTACGAAAAAAAGGAACGGTATCCGTATGAGTTTTTCCGTGCGACTTCACATTTTGAAGGCAGCCCTCATATGGACGGCTCCTTTTTCGTACCCGGAATCAGCACCACGATTCCGGGTTTTTTGCTGTTCCCCATCATTTATTTAGGAGGAGTAGGAAAATGGATTTAGATCGTTTTTTTAAATTGAAACAAAATGGCACTACCGTAAGAACAGAAATCATGGCGGGGATTACAACGTTCATGACTATGGCTTATATTCTTGCAGTAAATCCAGATATTCTGAGTGCTTTTAAAACAGGGGCAACGGGTGGAGACTGGACTTCCATTTTCTTAGCCACAGCCATCGCGGCGGGCGTTATGACGATTGCAATGGGGCTTTTCGTTAACTTCCCAGTCGCATTAGCACCGGGGATGGGCTTGAATGCGTACTTCGCGACGATCATTCTGACGTCACAAGGTAAATTTACATTTTCAATGGCGCTCACGGCCGTGTTTATTTCAGGGATTATCTTTATCATCCTTACGATTACTAAAATGCGTCAAATGCTTCTAGTCGCAATCCCGGATAGCTTGAAGCATGCGATCACTGTGGGAATTGGTTTGTTTATCGCCATGATCGGTTTCAAAAACAGCGGTATCCTTGCTGTAGCCGTTGAATCAGGGAATGATATTAAAGCACATCAATTTACGGATGTTCTTTCATTTGAAACTATTTTTCATATGGGTTCATTAGAAGATAAAGGTGTTATTTTAACACTCGTCGGAATTTTGTTGATTTCTATTTTGCTGGTAATGCGTGTGCGTGGCGCGATTCTATTCGGAATTCTAGGAACGACAGTTGTAGGTTACTTCATGGGTATGGTTGATTTAGCTACATTAACTAGTGATAAAACAACGTGGGTACCAGATTTGGCTAAACTGCGTTTTGCTGATTTTGATTTCGCAGGCGTTATGACAACAGGTATCGTTTCTGTCATCGTTACTTTTACGTTCGTTGAGTTGTTTGATACCTTTGGCACAATGGTAGGAACAGCTAACCGCGCTGGACTTATGAAGAACAAAGAAGAAGGCAACAAACGAGTAGGTAAAGCGATGTTCGTTGATGCGATCGGGGTTAGTGGTGGTGCATTAGTTGGGACAAGTACAGTTACAGCATTTGTTGAGAGTTCCGCAGGTGTAGCCGAAGGTGGCCGCACAGGTTTGACAGCAGTAACGACAGGCGTATGCTTCTTGCTTGCTCTGTTCTTGGCGCCAATCGTTATGCTAATTCCTGGTTCGGCAACAGCGGCAGCATTGATCGTGGTTGGTGTTCTCATGGTTCAATCCATCAAAGAGATCGACTTCCAAGACTTCGTTATCGCGATCCCAGCGTTCCTTACAATTGTATTGATGCCTTTCACATACAACATTGCGAACGGGATTTCCTTCGGAATCGTGACGTACGTAATTCTAGCTGCAGCAGCTAATTTAAGTGGTAAAAGTGAGAAGAAATACAGCGTCCACTGGTTGATGTGGATTCTAGCTATTCTAATCATTGCTCGATACGTCTTTATTGGAAGCCAAGGTTAAAATAAAGTAAGGCTCTGGTGCATGATGCGCCAGGGCCTTTTTAATTCCGTTTTTTACCATGCTCAAAAAACTTGCATTCCTTTGGAGGATTTGTTATATTACTCCTTGTCGCTTCGGCGGTCGAACGAAAGAACGAAAGATTCGAAAGAAACTTAAAAAAAGTTCTTGCATTCGAATGAGCTGATGTGGTATATTACTTCTCGCTGCTTCGGTAACACGGCAGTGAGCGAAAGAAATTGATCTTTGAAAACTGAACAACGAGTGAGTAAGCACAGTCGAGTAATCGACTATAAAAGA
>NZ_JCAUAV010000011.1:0-196827 GCF_059692115.1 Paenibacillus sp. J31R30
TCGACTTGCATGTATTAGGCACGCCGCCAGCGTTCGTCCTGAGCCAGGATCAAACTCTCCATAATAGAAAGATGACTTGCTCATTTGAAGCTAGCGAGATTTTGCAATCTCAATTGTAGTCACTTACGTGACTGAATTTGCTGATTTGTTTCATTCATTTGTTCAGTTTTCAAAGAGCTTTATTGCGTTACCGTTTAAAGCGTTAATGTATCGCTCTTGCGGTGACAAGAACATATATTATCAGGTTTCAAAACGAAATGCAAGCGACTTTTTACATCCATTATCTTACAGCTTGGAAAAGCCTGTAGTTACTGTATTTCGGCGCCAAACATCCTTCGTACCGAGTAAATGAACGCCACCAATCCATTCATCGATCCCATTCAAAAAGATCTGATCCCATTTGCAGGCAAGAATAAGTTTACCCATTTCTGTTATCTTTACTCGATAATTTTCAAATTGCGGCGGCCACGCTTCTCCATACCTTGGGAGCTTATCTCCACCAAGCACTTGGATTAGGGGATTTTCACAATGCCAAAGCCCCTCCAGGATGCCAAAGAATTGCAAATCACCTAAGCCATAACGGCTGGCTTGCTCTGATATGTTTTGAAATAAGGACAGAATCGATACCTCATCGTCCCCTAACAGCTCAAGCGTCAGCTGCTGAATGGCTGACAAGCCATTTTGCATAGAAGGAAATCGAGCTGTATGGGCCGCTAAGGCCTTTTTAAGAAAGGGGAGTGCCGATAGGTCTTCTTCTAATAAAGCAGCCATAGACAAAGGCTCAGAAGCCGAATAGGCTGTCCAGACCTTGCAAGCAAGGGAATGCTGGTCTTCGCTCACAGGCAACCAAGCGCCATGCAGATGAAGGATTTGATCAATAGTTAACTGCCCTAGACCATAGAATGGGTCAACTCCAGGGAAGCGATCTATGCATATCAACGCCAGTTGAAAGGAACGACGAGGTGATTCAGCGATTCTAGAAAGCAAATAACACAGCATCAGTTGATCATATAGATCATGTTCAAACCATAGAACAACCTCGTCCGTTTCGTACGAGAGGGTATCTAGTTTCGCTTCCTGCTGTATAGTCTGCGCTTTGAATGTGTCCTCCGGAATGCTGTATCGGAGATTCATATAAGAAGCCCTTATAGATAGAAGGACGCTATCTGACATTTGCATGCCGATAGGTCCCTCATAGAGTGACTCGCGCCACACCAAAATCTCACCACCGATACCAGATGCGCGCAGCTTATCGCCGAACGAATCTCCGTTTACGATATGTAGCATTTTGGGCATGGCACTGTCACCTCACTTCTATATAGATTAGGCTTCACCTAGCAGTTGCAGAAGCTCATGCTCATCTTCAATGATTCGAATACCAAGCTCTTGCGCTTTAGTTAGCTTACTGCCCGCGCTTTCGCCGGCGATCACGATGTCGGTTTTTTTGGAAACACTGCCGGTGATTTTGGCTCCTCTTGCTTCGAGCTTTTTGGCGCATTCATCCCGCCCCATGGAGGAAAGTGTTCCTGTGAGGACGATGGTCTTGCCGAAGAACGGGTTATCTTCACTAGCCACGATGACCGGAGCTTCTTCTGCAACGGGGTTCACGCCTGCTGCTAGCATACGCTCAATGCTGGATACCATCACAGGATCGCGGAAGAACGAGTGAATGCTCTCCGCTACGATACCGCCCACGTCGGGAAGGGTGATAAGCTCCTCTGTCGTTGCTTCCATGATGCGCGAAAGGCTGCGATAGTGATCGGCCAGTACTTTCGTGGTGGTTTTGCCCGAGTTCGGGATGCCCAGTGCATACAGGAAAGACGCGAGATCGCGGGACTTGCTCTTATCGAGGGCGGCAAGGAGATTGCGCGCCTTTTTCTCGCCAAAGCGATCGAGCTTGACGAGATCGTCGAACTGCAAGGTGTATAGATCCGCAGGATCGCGGACATCCAGCTCTTGATGCAGCTGTGAAGCGGTCATCTCGCTGAAAAATTCAATGTCCATCGCATCGCGCGAAGCAAAGTGCGCCATCCGGCCCACGAGCTGCGGACTGCAGCCGAGACGGTTGAGACAGAAGAGGTGCGCGCCGCGCATCTCGAGTTCGCTGCCGCAGGACGGGCAATGTGTCGGTGCCACGATTTCCTCGCCGTCATTCTCCTCGGTTACCTTACCGAGAATCTCCGGAATGACGTCATTCGAACGGCGGATGTAGACGAGGCTGCCGAGGGCGTGTTTGAGGTTTTTGCGCTCAATGTCGCCGACGTTGTTGAGCGTACAGTTCTGTACCGTCACGCCTGCGAGATCAACGGCTTCTACGCGGGCTAGTGGTGTTATTTTACCTGTGCGGCCGACTTCCCAAGAAACACTTTGCAGCGTTGTCGTCGCTTCTTCGGCTTCGAACTTGTACGCAATCGCCCAACGCGGGAATTTCTCCGTATAGCCGAATACTTCTCTTGTGCGCATATCTGTCAGCTTCACGACGCTTCCATCAATGAGGAAGTCGAAGCTGGACCGCTCTTCCGCGATCCGTTCCAGCTCTCCGCTGACTTCTTCAATCGTGGAGAAATATCGCGTGCGATTGCTGATTTTGAATAGGTTATCCCGCAAGAACTGCACCATATCCGCATGATTCTCAAATTGGAGATCACTGCTATAGCCCACATTATAGAAGAAAGCGTTCAGTTTGCGCTCTGCGGTTAGTTTGGGGTTCTGATTGCGCAAAGCACCAGCTGCGGCATTTCGCGCGTTTTTGAGCGGCTCTGCAGCCGTCTGGTTGTACGCTTCAAGGACAGACAAGAACATGACGCCCTCGCCTTGCACTTCAATCGTCCCTTGATCGTACGGAATTTCCAGCGGGATCGATTTAATCGTTTTGACTTGGGCCAAAATGCCCTCGCCAACTGTCCCGTTTCCACGTGTGGAGGCTTGTACCAGCTGACCTTGCTCATACGTAAGGTTCAGGGTAAGTCCATCGAACTTAAGCTCCACTACGTACGACGGGTCTGGCAGAGGCGTTTCTGGGTTCTTGCTATTGTAATCAGCGATCAACTTAAGAACACGTGCATGCCAAGCTGCCAAATCGTCAGCGTTCTGCGCTTTGTCCAAGCTCCAGAGACGGGCTAGATGGCGGTGAGGCTCGAAGCCTTTGAGCAGCTCTCCACCCACCCGATGGGTTGGGGAAGCAGGCAGGGTGACCCCTGTCTCCTGCTCCAGCTTAGCCAATTTATCATAAAGTGCATCCCACTCCGCGTCGGAAATCGTGGGTTGATCCAGCGTGTAATAGTTATGGTTATGCTTGTTGATTTCTTGGATGAGGGTTTTCATTGCCGCGAGTTTATCGGTCATGGCGGGCTCTTCCTCTCTCTCAAATGGGATTGTTAAAGGGCAAGGCAGGGCGCTCCTACACTTTCGTTATCGGAGCGAACTTCGCGAGCAGGCGCTTCAAGCCAACAGGCGCCGGAAAAGCAATTTGCAGCTCGGTGTCATCACCCGAGCCCTTCACGGACACGACGGTGCCGACGCCCCACTTGCCATGCGACACGCGGTCGCTGGCTTTGTAGTCCGTCGTGCCGCCTGCGGCAGGCTGCGGAGCCCGGAACGCAGCCGGTCTCGACGCGGCCGCAGGGCTTGGCGCAGCCGCGCCTGCGGCAGGGCCAGTGCTTGGCCGTCCCCCGAAAGAGGACGGCGTGCCCCAGGTAGACGAGCCGGTGGTCGTGCCACGGCTCGATGCAGCGGCGCTGCCGCCGCCCCAGGACGAGGTGCCGCCGGAACGGCCACCTCGGGAGAACCCGCCGCTGGAACCGCCAGCGGATACGCTCTCCAGGAGTTCCTTCGGAATCTCCTGGAGGAATCGCGACGGCGCATTCGCAGCGGTGCGGCCAAAGAGCGTGCGCATGCGCGCGCACGTGAGGAACAGCTCTTGCTCAGCGCGCGTGATGCCGACATAGGCCAAACGGCGCTCCTCTTCGAGCTCTTCGTTGTCGGCGAACGCACGGCTGTGCGGGAAGACGCCTTCTTCCATCCCGATGATGAAGACAACCGGGAACTCCAGTCCTTTGGCGCTGTGCATCGTCATGAGGACGACAGCGTCCTGCTCTTCTTCGGGCTTGTCTTTATCAAGCGTATCGATATCCGCGATCAACGCCAGGTCTGTGAGGAAGGAAATGAGGGATTTGTCCTCATTGCGCTTCTCGAAGTCCATGGTCACGGACAGGAACTCCTCAATATTTTCGAGACGAGCCTTGGATTCGATCGTGTTCTCGCGCTGCATTTCCACGCGGTACTGAGACATCTCGAGAATTTTCTCGGTCAACTCGGTGACGGACAGATAGTCCACCATGCGATTGAGGTTATCTACCATTTCGCGGAAATCAGCAAGGGCATGTTTCGCCTTCGTATTGATTTCGAGTGAGTCCACTTCCTCCAGCATGGCAAATAGGGAAATCCCTCTGCGCCCAGCCATATCCGCCACTTTGTCCATCGTCGTATCCCCAACGCCCCGCTTCGGCACGTTCACAATACGGTTCAGGGAAATATCATCGTTCGGGTTGGAAATGAGTCTCAAGTAAGCCAAAATATCTTTAATCTCTTTACGATCATAGAACTTGACCCCGCCGACGATGGTGTAGGCGATATCTGATTTAATCAGAATTTCCTCGATCACCCGGGACTGAGCGTTCGTACGATACAAGATTGCGTGATGGCCGAAGTTCTTTCCGTTCGATTTATTCTTATTGATTTCATTCGTAACGAAGTAACCTTCTTCATACTCGGTATCGGCTTGATACAGCTTAATCGGTACGCCGCCCTCTTTATCCGTCCAGAGATTTTTCGGCTTACGACCTGTGTTGTTCGCAATGACTTTATTCGCCGCCTGCAAAATATTCGAAGTCGAGCGGTAATTCTGTTCCAATAGAATAGCCGTTGCGTTCGGGTAATCTTGCTCGAAATTAAGGATATTGCTAATATCCGCTCCACGCCAACGGTAGATGGATTGGTCACTGTCCCCAACGACGCAAATGCGTTTATGTTTGGACGCGATCATTTGGCACAGCATATACTGCGCTCTGTTCGTATCCTGATACTCATCGACATGGATATATTGAAATTTGTTTTGATAAAACTCCAGCACCTCTGGCACTTCTTTAAACAAATGAATCGTCGCCATAATCAAATCATCGAAATCTAAGGAGTTATTCGCTCTTAGCTTCTTTTGATACAGGGTATAAATTTTCGAGGTCAGCCCGTCGAAGTAGTCACCGATTTTGTCTTCAAATTGTTTAGGAGAGATAAGTTCGTTTTTGGCAGTTGAGATGGCCGCCTGGAATGTTTTGGGCTCGTGTTTCTTCGTATCAATGTTGAGCTCTTTGCAGCAAGTTTTGATAACCGACAGTTGGTCACCTGAATCTAGTATCGTAAAGTTTGAGGAAAAGCCGATCCGATTAATGTCTTTGCGCAACATACGCACACACATCGAGTGAAACGTGGAGACCCAAATATCACTTCCACTGCCACCCACCAGTTTACTAACACGATCTTGCATCTCGCGTGCTGCTTTGTTCGTAAAGGTTAGCGCTAAAATGTTCCACGGCGCCGCTTTGCGCGTGCCAATGAGGTAAGCAATCCGATGTGTGAGCACACGCGTCTTGCCGCTTCCCGCTCCAGCCATAATTAATAGAGGGCCATCCACGGCTTCTACAGCTTTGCGCTGCTGAGGGTTCAACTTTTTGATTGCTTCTAAAATATTGACAGTTTCATTCACGTTAGGGTTACCTTCCATTTCTATCAAAGTTCACATTCACGGTCTGAAGCGCCTGCTCCAAGTCACTATATATAATGTTGCCGACTACAATGGTGTCTGCTGCTTCGGCTGCTTGTTGCGCTTTCTCTAGGGAGTCTATTCCCCCGCCATATAATAATCGAGCATTCTCCAGCACCTGGCGCGTCTTGCGAACGAGCTCCATATCACCAAAGGTACCGCTGTATTCCAAATACACAATCGACATGTGAAAAAGCTTGTCCGCCATACGCGCATAAGCTGCTACGTCCTTAGCATCCAAGTCGGTTCGCGCTGAAGTCAGCTGAGCTGCCGTCGCATCTTTATTCAATATAATGTAGCCTTCAGCTACGATCTCATCCCAATTCAGCAAAGCGCCATATTCCTTGAGCGCCTCGTGATGCTGTCCCACGATCCATTTCGGATCATCTGCATTCAGCACAACAGGGATTAAAAAGAGGTCAAACCCCGGCACGATCGCTTCCTGATTCGAAATCTCCAACGCACAGGGCACCTCGTATTGACGGATCCGTGAAAGGAGATCCACCGTATTGTCGAACGTGACCCCTGAAGAGCCGCCTACGAGAATTGCATCTGTGCCAGACAGACAGAGGCGATCCAGCGCCTCATCTGAGATCTCCCGGTCTGGGTCGAGCTTAAATACATGCTTCCACTTACGTATATCGACGATCAATTGTTTCCCTCCGATTAGGCGGCAGTTCTGCCATACTATGAACAGTCTATGCTACGTGTACAAACGTGTCAAATGACAAAAGACGGGCTATTAGCCCGTCTTTTTAAGGAATATGCAACTGAACGTGTCTGATCTTCATAGAAGCTTCATTTACGCAGGAATACGCACAAATGTTCGTTATTTGACGACAATGTTAAGAATCTTCTCAACGTTGATTTCTTTGTGGTCATTTTGCTGAAGTTCAAGCTTAATTTCATGGGCACCTGTTGTTAAATTCGTGAGCGTTAATGGGCCTGTCTTACCGATCATCGCCTTCTGCTTGCCATCCACATACAGGTGGAGATGTCCTTCTCCCAGTACGTTGGCCTTATTCATGTCTTCTTCCGACAATTTAAAATTGGACGTTTGATACGTGATTGTGACATTCTTCCCATCCACCTTGTAGCTGGCATCAATCGCTGGCTTTGCACTCGTCGTAGATGCTTTCGTTCCTGTACCCGCTGTCTCCGTCTTCACTTGAACCGTAGTGGTTCCCGCATCCTTCGTCCCAGTTGCAACGGATGGGATGACCTCATCTTTGGAACCGCATGCTGTTGTTAATGCTCCCAATACCACCAAAGTAGCCGCACCATATACCCATGTTTTTTTCATCAGCTTAAGCTCCCTTTTCCCTAAGTTTGGACATCCTATGTTCCTTATATATGTGTGCCAAGCCGTACTCATTCCTGAATTAGAAAAATAGTGGGACAAATTGGAGCAAAACGCAAAAAGACACCCTGCCAATGGAAGGCCAGGATGTCTCAGTACAGTTTAAGCGTGATTACGCTTGATTAGAAGTTATATTTATTACCCTCTTGCGACCTATTCGTATAGGCGTTCCCTTCGGAACTCGAAGATGGCATGCCAAGCTGTGTACGGGAAACGATGCGTGCTTGCGCAGGTCTGCCGGTCCCCGTCATTCCTGTGTGCTCATTTGTATGGTTGGAAGAAGCCGCATACCCCTGAGGCCCACGACCATAGCTGGCTGGCTCGTGGCTTTGATCTTGGTAGCCCCGTGTTTGGGTTTGGTTATAGGAGGATTGCTGTTGTGTCTGACTTGGTGTGTATCCTTGGCCTCGGCCTTGTTGATTGTTGTATACCGCATTCGGGTACTGGCTGGCATAATTAACAGGCTGGAACGACGGTGTAGGTGTAGGTGTTGGCGCCTGGTGCTGGGCTGCAACTTGATTCAGCTGTTGACTTTGTTGTGCCTGTTGCTGATTGTACGGTTGTCTTTGTTGGTACTGTTGTTCCGTCTGGTGAGATTGCGTTTGGTACACCTGATGCTGCTGTGGTTGTGGCTCTTGCTGCGACTGCGTCGACTGCACGGAACTCCGATCTGGCTGGGTGTAGCTGGCCGAAGCCGCTCTACTCACATGCTGTTGGACGATGGATTGTACCTGAATCGCTGTCTGGCTCTGTTTCTGCAATTCTTGCTCTATCATCTGCTGCTCAGCCTGTTGAATTTGATAACCGCCAAGCTTCTGGATTTCTTGAAAAACAAGGGCTTGATCATCCAATGTTTTTTGCAATAATGTTTCGAAGGTCTGTCGAATGCCAGGGTTAGCAGCTTCCAAGGCCGCCGTTGTATATTCACGCGCACTGCGCTTCAATTCAGACAGGACGAAGTTGGCAAAGTCTAGATCTTCTAAGTCGACTTGCTGTTGTTGAGAATTTTGCTGATACATGCGTCTTGCACCTCCTTGTAGGTTCGAATTAGTGGGTCATGCCAGATTGTTGTTGCAGGGCGTTGATCAGGATACTCATATTTTGCAATCGTTCTTGAGACAGGTGAGACAAGGTTTGCTTCAAGGACTGACTTTGGCTGTTCACCGCGCCTTGTACACAAAGCTTCGCTAACAATTCTTCATTCTTGAAGGTATCCGTCAGATACGAAAGTTCTTTACCAGAAATAGCTTGATTCTCTTGCGTGCTGTACATGTGCATGTGACCTCCTTTCCTCTCTGCTATTTTTCCCAAAAAATGCCGTTTTATGTCGGAATAACAAAAAAACTGCTTCACCACAGCAGAATCACTGTAGGAAGCAGTTTTCTCATTAGGAAGCAGGCTGTGCAGGTTTACCCGCATAAGCATCTGCTACTTGCTGAATTTCCTCGGCTGTCAGCGCGTAGGCCCACTGCCCACCCTGCTTAGCAAGCCAAATTTGTTCTCCGCTCAATTTACCCTCGTAGACGTCGATAACGTCCTTCCCGTCTACCGTTAATGCAATCTCCATTTTAAGCTCTCCGCCCGTAGTCGGCTTCTGAGCTGCCACTTGAGGAAGTTCGCTGCTATGCAAGAAGATTAGCTGATCCAGCAGCGGACTTGCATCCGTGCCTTTCAACTCTTTGTCCCCCAGCTTCCAGTTCGCATCCGCAGCGACTTTATCTTTATCTGTCTTGGAAAGTGTCCATGACTGGCCTTTCCATGTCAACTTGACACTTTGTACTTTGTCGTTCTCCTGCTGAATCGGGCTTGTATCGGCAAAGTCGGCCGGCGCTTTGTTCAGTGAGGTGAGCGATTGATCACTGACTTGATACACGGCCGGAGAGCCTTCCACCTGAACGTAGGAGAATCCTTCGATCGGGAGTGCTGTCCCGACGAGTAATCCTTGCTTAGAGCCGTCCTTCAAGGTGACTTCATAAGTCCCTACCGGCTTATCTAAGCCATATTCAGCTAAATTGGACGCCTGATCCTCCACCAGCTTGGTCGACGTCACCAGACCTAACATATCTAACCAAGAGTCGACTTGATTCGAATTGATTGGCGCAGCCGCTGGCTTTTGCATATCCCATCCATTGGTCGTGCGGCTTAGCTCTATCTGCTGCTCCTCCGTTTTCACCGAGACAGCCTTCACATCTTCTTGCTTCAAGGTTAGAAGGGACTTGGGTTCATCTTTCTTCTCTTGGAAGAAGTCTTTGCTTGAGGCGTACCAGAAACCACCGATGCAAATGACGACTAACAGAATCGTTGGAATAAACCGTTTCATCCTCTTCTCCTCCTCCACCAGATCAAGCCGCCAATAACGAGGAACAAGAGTGGTAAGAACACGATTGTAATGAGGAAAATCGTATTCGCTTGGCTAGGCGTAATCATCGCTTGTTGATACGCATCTCCTTGTCGTGGACGGATCGTAATTTGGTCTTTTTGTTCTTGCAGCCAACCAATACTGTTCAAAGCAAAGTCTTTATTCCCTTGATTCTGAATATCTTCATCCAACACGAATGTAGAACCACCAAGAATAACGGCCTTAGGCTTGTTATCTTTGTCTGAGATGGCATACCCCAAGTTCAACGGTCCTTTGACATCTGTCGCATCCTGCTTCGTCTTGTTCTGTGCCAGCAGGTTAATGTCCGTTTCACCATAAGCTTTGTCCGTCGTCGTCAACAACAGCGATTTGGTGTAGTCCGGAGCACTTTCGTCAGCATTCAAGCTAACAGCCAAGGAGAGCATCGTAATCAAATTATTGCTGGATAATTTGTTCGTAATATCATGTGAGCCGTACTCTGGAATGATCGTTAACGGGTCATACAAGGACGTTTGCTTCGTTTCAATCGCAATCGCATGCTGGTCCTGAACACCATAGGTCTTCATGATGGCATCGATGTTTTTCCACTTCGTCGTCATATCCTTGTTGAAGCCTAGCGCGATGTAAATTTTACCTTTACCCTTCAAATACGTCTGAATGAGCTCTGCTTCCTTATCGTTCAAATCGTTAGTCGGCCCAAGCAGCATGAGCATTTGCGCATCATCTGGGATTTTGCCTTCCACGTAAAGATTCAGATCCTTCACGTCATAGTTTGCAGCAGCCAGGCTGCTTTTGAAAATACTCATAGCAGAGGCTGGATACTCTTGATGGCCAGAAAGCAAGTAAACCGTATGTTTCTCTGTAGACGTCAGACTTTGAATCGCTTGTGTGAACTTCTCTTCACCAGAGAAGGTATAGGAGCCATCCTGTTGTCCGACGAACAGTTCGTAGAAGTTGATGTTTTGCTTTTTGGAGCCCAATTCGAAAATAATCGTTCCGCCTTGGTCCACACCATACTGCTTGGCCATCGAAGGCTGCTTCAGCATATCGTACTCGTCGTACGTAATTTTACTGCTTTGCTTCTTATACTCAGCCACCATATCCGTGACTTGACGCGTCACAAAATCATTGCCATCCCCATTATTCGTGAATGCGATGACGTGAATATCTTGATTGAGATTTTTGAGTGCAGCGGTTGTTTGCTCCGAGAGCGTGAAATTTTTATTTTTCGTCAAATCGACCTGAAAGCCCTTAAGCGAGTGTAGGAAGATTGTCAGAAGTATGAAAATGCCGATAACGGCGATTGATAAAACAGTCGCATTAGTTCCCCGTATCCACTTATTCATTCCGCTCACCTCCAACGCTTTCTTTCAAGGACTTGTATACAAAGAACCAGGAACACAGCTGTTAATGTGATGTAAAAGAGGATGTCGCCGCCGTGGAAGACGCCTTTTTGGAGGTTGCCCAAGTGGCTTGTCAATGAGAATTGACCTACGTAATCCTTCAGCTTACCCGTCATGCTGCTGCTCACCCAATCTAATAGCCACAGCAACAGCAAAATAACAAAGCCTGTAATCCCCGCCACCATCTGATTATTGGACAAGCTGGATGCAAACAAGCCAATCGCCATCATGGCACAGCCTAGCAAGAACATGCTGAGGTACGACAACCAAGTGACAGGCATATCCAGTGTACCGAAGGATGACATGATAAGTGGATACACCAAGCTGATCGCCACTAGTCCAACTTGCACGATTAATGCGGACAAATATTTACCCAGCACGATTTCACTAATTCCGGCAGGTGAGGTTAGAAGCAGCTCATCCGTACCTTGGCGGAACTCATCCGCTACCAGACGCATGGTTAATAACGGGATGATGAACAGATAGATGAAGGTGGTATTGCCCACAATGGAGCGCGCATCCACAATCGGCGGCTGTCCGGCCACAAAGTTAATGTAAAAGAAGAAGCTCGACAACAGCACATAGAAGGCAAACGCCACATACGCAACTGGCGAGAAGAAATACATTTGTAACTCTTTGGAGCAAATCGCCCAAATTCTACGCATCGGTGTCATCCTCCTCGGTTGGAACAAGTTCAGGTGCCGCCGGCTCGTCCGTCGTCAGCTTGAGGAAGATATCCTCTAGGCTGAGGCTTTCCCGCTTCATCGCTAGGATCGGCAAGCTTGCGCTCGCGAGGTGGTAGAATAACGCTTCGCGAATGTCCTCTGAGCGATCTGCGGAGGTGACGAGGAGCTTCACGGACTCGCTTGATGCGTCAGCGGTAGCTGGAGAGGCGGCTTCGCTTGCCTCTGAGGAAACAAGAGCAGCTGGTGCGTCGAGTGCCGCTGCCGGCGCGTCGACTTCCTTGACTGCGCCTACGGACGGCAGGCTGCGCAGCTCGGTCAAGATTCGCTCGCGAGGTCCTTTGACCTCGAGCGACACCTCGAACGTCTCGCCCATTGTGCGGCCGAGATGCTCTGGGCGCTCGTCTAGGACGACGCGGCCTTGGTTAATAATGAGAACGCGGTTACAAATCGCGTTAATTTCAGGCAAGATGTGCGTGCTCAGCAGCACGGTGTGGTTCTCGCCCAGCTCATGAATGAGCTGGCGGATCTCGATGATCTGCTTCGGATCGAGGCCAGACGTAGGCTCGTCCAGGATAAGCAGATCCGGTTGATGTAGGATCGCTTGCGCGAGTCCGAGGCGCTGCTTATAGCCCTTGGAGAGGGAGCGAATGATTTGCTTCTCGCGACCTTGCAGTCCGAGCTTGTCGATGGCTTCGCCGACACGCAGCTTTTGCTCGCGCGCAGGGACATCGCGCAGGTTCGCGATGAAGCGCAGGTAGGACTGTACCGTCATCTCTGGGTACAAGGGCGGTGTTTCAGGCAAGTAGCCGATCTTGCGGCGCGCCTTCTTCGGGTTGTCAGCCATGGAGTGACCATCCACCCATATTTGACCATGCGTTGGATTCAGGTAACCTGTAATCATGCGCATCGTCGTTGTTTTGCCAGCACCATTCGGCCCTAAGAAGCCGACGATTTCACCGCGCTGCATCGAGAAGTCGATGTTATGCACGCCGCGATCATTTTCGTACAGCTTGCTGACTTGTTTGACCTCTAGCATCCAAGATCCCCCATTTCTGTGCGTTCGTATTATTCATCATCACTATACGGGTGGAACAATAAACCAACCTTAAGCAAATCTGAAAAATAGATTAAAAAATTGTGTCCGAATTGTGAACGAATGTCATGGTAAGTCACAAAGTAAATAACCGCCAGCACTAAGAGTGCCGACGGTTATTACTTGGCGGTGTGATGCCGCCGACTATTGGCTGTAAACTTCAAACTCGAAAATGATTGGCGTATAGGAGCCGCTCGTGAAATAGATTCTAGCTTTGCTGCCTGTTACGGCCGTAAACGTATCGGTCTTATTCGTTCCGATCGTCGTGCCCGTATAAGCCGTCTGCCAGCTGGAACCATTCCAATATTCAATCCGGTAGCCTGTCGTCCGATTGTCTAGATACTCCTTAATAACTGTTCTACTGAACGTCACATTCGAACCGAAATTAACCTCCAGCCATTGCCCGCTGAAACTAGTACCAGAGCCCGCCTGCCAGTTCGTAGAGGAGCTGCCGTCAAATGCCTTGTTTGCCGTTTGAGTCCCATCCCAGTTAGAAGAGGAACTGTAGCTACGGCTCAAGGCTAGATTCGCAGGAGCGCTGCCGCCGGTGTATTTGAAGTTAACAGGGCCGTAGCTATTGCCGCCTGCGCCGTACGTATTATTTACATCGTTCGAATTTGCGTCGAACTGTCTGAAGTATGCGGAGTTTATCGTTGCAACACCCGATGTCGTGAGAGACGAGTTATAGTCGTACCATTGATCCCCGCCAACTGTCTCGGATGAAGCGATAAAGTAAGATGTATTCGCTGCAAGTGTAACCGGGCTGGACAGCGCTGCATATTTGAATCCGTTCGCGTCCGCCGTGCCTGCTCCCATGTTAATAATCGTATTGCCGATAACGGTATTATCCGAGGCTTTGACGATTTTGAGCAAATGGTTGCCACTGTTGCCAGACACGTAGTATCTTCCCAATTCATATACGGTTATCGGAGAACTGCCGACCGTAATTTTCATGCCCACGAAGTCGTTGAAATTGTTTCTTAGCGTGCCCGAGAGCGTTTTACCAGTCACGAATGAGGAATAACTTGGATTGCCACTTGTCGCACTAATTGAGGTCGTCACGCTCTTTACCGCGTCCAGCAAATCCCTGTTCACGCCATTGCCCGATTTCAACGGACTGATATAACCGCCTTCGCTGTATTCATTCCACGCATACATCAAAACAGCATTAGCCTCCGCAGTACTCGTGTTTGCGCCATTCCAATTGATCGCGCTCTGCAGCTCGCTTGCCAATTCGGACGGTGTTGCTCTTGAGGCCCAATCGCTAGCACCATAGCTGCCCCACGCATAGGGAGGAGATAATTCTATTCTTGGACGAGGATCCCAACCTGCGGTCACCCATGGAATGACCTTCTTGCCAGTATTCTTCCAAGTGTCCCAGTTGCTGCGTTCGTTCGCAGTCAGCGAAGAGAAAGCCAATCCGCTGCTGCCTGGTGTGACATAGCTGCTGATCGCATTCGCTCCGATCAGATTTGCGAAGCTTGAAGCGCCGCCTGCGCTAAAATCCATGGCCACGATATATGGATCCGGCACCCCTTGTGCCGCGCTTTTCGTTCTAATTTCCGTCACGAGTGACGCAGAAACTAGATCCGGATAATTGAAACCATAGACTAGCGGTCTGCCGCCCAGCACCTTCTGATAATTAGGCTCCTTAAACCTTTCTACAAGCCAATCGACGTCGGTGGAGCTCATCGGATTGGTGAACAGGATCACTGACCACTTGATATCATTTTTATATGCGCTGGCCAAGTACCGATCTCTTTGCATCTGCAAGCCGGTGCTGCTCGGATACCAGCAGAACGCCCAATAGTCAATGCCCGCTTCTTTGGCATAGGCAATCTCTTGATCCATGACCGATTGCTGCGTTCCGTCCATAATCACGGAATTTGCCGTCGGTTCTGTCCCGTAGAAAGGCAGCCTGAAATGCCATTTATTCGCTCCAAGAGCCCTTTCTTCTTCCGTACCTACACTGGCATGGGTGCCGGTGGCTTGATTGCTAATTTGTCCATCCCACCGAATCGCGCCGATTAAACTGTCATTCGGGTTCGTTGCCTTCGCGCTTGAAGTCCGGATAAAGCTGCTTGCCAATAGACAAATTACTGAAGCCAGAATGAAAAACAGGAAAGGCACTTTCTTCAAACGCGGTTTCACATGATTCAACATCAGCTTCCCCCTCCGTTTTACTAAGTTTAATTACCCTTTCACCGCACCTGCGGTCAGTCCTTCAAAGAAATAATTGCGCATGAAAGCGAAAAATAAAATTGGCGGCACGACGGCAATCGTCAGCATCGCGAAGATGCCCCCCAAATCCGCCGCATGTGAGCTCGTAAATGAATAGACGGCGAGCGGCAGCGTTCTTTTGACTTCTGAAGTGATGAATAACAGCGGCATGAGGAAATCATTCCAAATACCAATGGACGAAATGACAATAAAAGTGATAGACACCGGCTTCATAAGCGGAAACAACACCGTGCTGAATCTGCGGTAAAAGCCGCAACCGTCGATTGTCGCTGCCTCGTCCAGCTCGCGCGGGATCGTCTTCACGAAGCCGCTGTACAGCAGAATGCCCATTGGAATGGCCTGAGCGGCGTAGATCAGGATCAATCCGAACGCTGAGTTAATCAATCCCATGCTTTTGATAATCGTATAAAGCGACACCAAGCTAGAGCCGACCGGGATCATCATGGCACTCAAGAAGAAAAGGTAGAGCAGCCGAAACATCCGCTCCGGTCTCCGCCCAATCGCATAACCGGCGAGCGAGGATACAGCGACGGCAACAGCCATGGATACCGTGGTAATGAACACCGAGTTCCATATGCCGTGAAGCACGAGCTTATTTTTAAACACATTAAAGTAATTGGTCCAATACAATTGTTCAGGAATGAGCACAACCCGGTTGATTTCAACCGTCGTTTTTAAACTCGATACAAACACATACAGAACGGGTGCGCTGATAACGATGACGACGACAGCTAACAGCGCGATGCCTAACCCTTTCATCAGATGGTCCAAACGAATCGCCATCAGTATTCAACCTCCCTTCTGCCTGTGACTCTAAGTTGAAAGAGCGTTACGACGGCGATAAACAGAAAGAACACGATGCCGATCGCGCTGGCGACGCCGAACCTTTGATATTGGAACGCATTCTCATAAATGGACATGACCACTGATTTGGAAGCATTGGCGGGGCCTCCGTTCGTCATGACGAATGGGAGCTCGAATACCTTCAGTCCGCCCGTAATCCCGATAAACAAATTCATCGTAACGAATGGCATCAGGAGCGGCAGCGTGATCGAACGGAATTTGCGAAACATCACGGCGCCGTCCAGCATGGCTGCTTCATGAATGTCTTTCGGAATGCTGTTCATGCCAGATAGGAAAATAACCATCCCCATACCTGTGTACTGCCAGAGATTCACGAAGATGAGCGTGTTTTTGACGAGAGTCGGGTCACCCAGCCAATCCTTCACTAAAGAACCAAAACCCCACGATTCCAAGAAATGATTCAGCAAACCCGTATACTGCAGCAAGGAGCTCCACGTGAGGCCAACAATAATCGGACTAATAACAGCTGGTATATAAATGAGGGTAACGGCAAGCTTGTTACCTCTGAATTTCTGATGACAGATGACCGCTATGGTTAATTGAATGATTGTACCGAAAAGAATACTCAAACATGAAAAGTAAAGCGTATTATAGAAAACCTTGCGGTTCTCCGCCTCCATGAACACCTTTTTAAAATTGTCAAAGCCTACCCAGTTGAACGTTTGGCTGTAGCCGTTCCAATCTGTCAATGCGTAGATGAAGGTTTGGATGAGCGGATAATAGACGAAAACGAGAAAAAGCACCAGGGCAGGGACGACTGACAAAGCCGCATATAACAATTCCTTACGTTTGAAAAAGGGTAGGTTCATCGTTAGCACTCCCAGAATATCCTTTGATAATAGCGGAGATCAGCATGGAATCGCGCCTTCTGCCCTCCGCTATTTATTATTTCTATTTTACTTAATCGCTTGATCCTTCAGCTTCGCGAATTCCGTATCGACTCGCTTCAGTTCTGAATCTACCGATTGACCTGCCAAAATGTTCTGATAGCTAGCCCATGTGATGCTGTCCCATGCTGGCGGGAAGGTCACTGCGCCTGCTGTGAAATGGTACTCGACCTTGGAAGCGTCGTTCGACAGATCCATCAGCGGTTTTAATACGGCATCGACTTTGACATTCACACCTGGCAGCAAGGTAGTAAGACCTTGACTTTCCAGATATTTGGTAACATTCTCTTTCTCCAAGAAGAAGTTGTATAGTTTCTTAGCTGCATCTGCATGCTTCGTCTTCGCGTTGATACCGATCGAGCGGTCTGCGGCGCCAAGCAGATGAATCTTGCCGTTCACTGGTGCATAAGAGTAGACGAATGCGCCTAACTCAAAATCGTTTTTGTTCGCGTTCTTTATCGGATCCAGACCTGTCAACCATGGGCCTTGCGGAATCATAGCCGCTTTACCGTCTACGAAGTATTGCACGCTCTGGTCGTATGTCAGCGTTAAGCTCGGCTTCGCGACGATGCCTTCACTCACCCATTTGCCGAACTCCGTAAAGGTGTTCTTGTAGAGGTCAGAAGGCTTGACTTCGCCTTTGTACAAAGCGTCATTATAGTTTGGATATTTGCCGAAATTCTCTGCGTTGCGGTAAGGGTCAAACATGATGCGGAATGGCCATCCGTCTTTGCCGCCGAACACGACCGGTTCTTTGCCATCTGCTTTGATTTTGGCCGAAATGGCGTAGAACTCTTCCGGCGTCGTTGGAGCCTTAATGCCCAGCTTGTCAAAATACTTTTTATTATAGTAAATCGGCCATAGCTCACCGCCGCCGTTGACGATGGAACCGTAAATTTTGCCATCCTGCGTATAGTAACTGGTCAATTCTTTAGACTGCTTAAGGGTTGCCGTGCCCGGCTCATTGGATACGTCCATCAGCCAACCCTCTTTGACGTAAGATGCGTATTGGGCAGATTTCATAAACAAGTACACGTCCGGACCATCGCCAGCAAGGAACTTGGTTTTAAGCAATTGATCGTATTTTTGGCCGTCGAGTACAGTATCTTCTACTTTGATGTTCGGGTATTTCTTCATGAATTCTGCCAAAATCGGTTTATCTTCACCTTTCGACATCCACGAAACGTACTTGAGTGTAATTGGTGTAGAGTCGCCTCCGCTCGTTGTGCTTGTCGAGCTGCTCGAACCGCTGCTGCATGCCGTCAAACCTACTGTAAGTGCGGATGCCAATAGCACGAACATCGATTTTCTCATCGTCATTTTCATTTGTAATCCCCCCGGAATAAAGTGTTGGAACTGGTTCTAGCCTCATCATACTATCGAGGTGTTTTTCCAGATAGGCGTAATTTTCTCTGAAAAGGTGGAATCGCTTACGAACTTATTGAAACACACCTCTCTTCCGTTGTTCATTCACTTAATTCCTAGTAAGATGAGAAAATAACAACCTTAGGCAGGCAGGTGAATGCGCGCGATGAACTCTCCCTTGGCTTTCCTAACCGCCATCCGTAAACCATTTCGTAAAGAGATCCGATATAAGCTGCTATCTATTCTCATCGTATTGACACTGCTTCCTGTTTCATTCTTTGGGCTTGTCTCGTATCGAATTTCGGCAGGCATCGTGGAAAGCGACTTCGTTCGCTACAAATCACGCATCATCGATCAGATCGCCAACAACTTGGATGAAAATATTAGCTATTTAACCCGCCAATCCATGTATGTCTATCCGAATCTGCAAGACGTACTGCAGGTGCTGACTACGGAGGCCAATCAAATTAACCCAACGTACATGGAGTACTATAACCGTGTATATGATTTTCTAAATACGCTGTTGCAAAGCAACGACCGGTTTGATTCCATTACTCTGTTCTCGCTGAACGGTGAAGCCAAATTTTTTGCGAATAAAAGAGGCATCGGCTCACTCAATCTGTATAGGGTGCAGAACGACGAGTGGTTTACCCAAACGCTTAATCTGCAAGGTGTTCCGCTCTTTCAGGAGCCACATGTGAACGAGTTTCTAGCCGTTGGTCAAAGCGAACGCCAGTCTGTCATTTCGGTTTCCCGTTCGATTCTCGACATTTCTTCGCCAGGTAATCAACCCAAAGGTGTCCTCGTTATCGATCAGAATATGGAGCGTATTCAACAGCTATTTACCAATACGGAAACGGATGCCGAAGAGACGGTCCTTGTACTCGGTAAGAATGGACAGCTGATCTACACCAACCGTAAGGTTAGTGACGCATGGATTACTCGCTTAAATCAAAGTCTCAACGCAGGACCTTCTACCTCGAGCTCTATAAACGCGAACGTTGAAGGGACTGAGTCGATCGTTACCTATCGGATCTCACCACAAAACCAGTGGAAAGTTGTTTCTATTCTCCCTGTAAGCGCTTTAAAGAAGAAGAGTGCCTACTTGAAACAAAGCACCCTCTTCTTGTTATTAGTACTCATGATGTTGGCGCTGCTCATGGCTTTCTTATTCTCACAATGGATTACGAAACCTTTAAAAAAACTGATGCGCTCCTTCCGCTCCTTCCAGCACGGCGATTTCTCAACCCGCATTCAACTGAAGAGAGAAGACGAGTTAGGTATGATTGGCGAAACCTTCAATACGATGGTCGCTGAGCTCAAGGATTTGATTGAAACGAAATACGAGCTCACGATATTGCGTAATGAGTCAGAATTAAAGGCGCTGCAAAATCAGATTAATCCGCATTTTCTATACAACACTTTGTCTTCTATTAAAGCGGTTAGCGACAAAAAGGACTCTGTCAACGCCTCGATCATGGTCCAGCATCTATCCGACATGTTCCGGTACAACCTGAGTAAAGGCGACTTTATTGTACCCTTTTACAAAGAGCTCGAATATATCCAAAGTTACTTATTTCTGCAAGAGCGCCGGTTCTCGGACCGATTCACCGTCCATTATGATATCGACGAACGATTGCTGGAGGTACCGATTCTTCGTCTGACGCTCCAGCCTTTTATTGAAAATGCGATTTATCATGGGCTAGAGCTCAAAAGAGATAAAGGTGAGATTCGGATTTCAGGGCAAATCTTCGAAGAGCAATGCTTCATTTATATTTACGATAACGGACTAGGCATGGAAGAAGCCCAACTGGATGCGATTAATCGGAATCTGGAGAACAACTCGCTTCAGCCTGCTGAAACATCGGGTGGAAGCGAACGTATTGGCATGACGAACGTGCATACGAGGATCCAGTATTTTTTCGGCCCGGCCTACGGCATTAAGCTGTCTAGCAAACTTGGTTCACATACGATGGTCAAAATCACCCTACCTTACAGACAAAAGGATTGATTATCATGAACATTCTAGTCATTGATGACGAAGCATTGGTTCGAGAATCCGTCGTCATGCAGCTTCGCAACTTACATGCTGGGATGATTGCTGAAGCGAAAGATGGCATCGAGGGACTTGAGATGCTGCGGCAGGGCGACTACCAATTGGTTATCGCGGATATCCGTATGCCGGGCATGGATGGATTAACGCTCATGTCCACAGCGAAGCAGTTGGAGCTAACCCCAGCATTCGTGTTTATTAGCGGTTACGATCTATTCTCCTATGCGAAGCAGGCTGTTCAACTCGGTGCCATTGATTATCTACTGAAGCCGATCAAAGATGGGGAGCTGCTCGACGCTGTGAATAGCGTTCGGCAGTCGCTGCGATCACGCGAGATACAGCAAGAGTCTTTGTCGAAGATGGAAATGATCGCCCATCACGGCATTCAGTCGATGCGGAAGCAATTTTTCAGATCACTGACCAGAGACGATTCCTTCGGGGAACTGTATTTACAGCGTAAATTTCAGGAGTTGGAGATCCATTTTGCCCATCCGCTATTCAGTGTTGTATGCCTTAGTGTGGATCATTACGCCAAGCTTTCACATGAGCTTAACTTAAGAGATCGGGAGCTGATCAAATTTTCCGTGGAAAATATCGCTTCTGAAGCATTGGACGCACAAGAAATTGTGCACTATCCCTTTGACACTGAGGATGGGATTGGATTCGTGCTGAATTATAACGACGATGTTGCGGCGGAGGGCCAAGCTGAGTTAAAACGAGTCGGCGAGGAGCTTTGCACATGTATAGAACGGTATACCAAACAGACGGTTACAGTAGGCATTGGTACTAGCATTCGTGAGCTAAGCCATCTCAAGATTTCTTATGAAGCCTCTCAGAAAGCCATTCTTCAGCGTCTCATCCGAGGCGGCAATCATGTATTCATAGCGGGGTTAGTGCCTATTAAGAACGAGCAGACGGTCGGCTCCATCCCTCTGAAATGCGATCAAGAGCTATTGTCATCTTTTGAACGAAAACAGCCAGAGCTGGCACTCGCTTCCATTCAAGAATTGCTGAAGCCTTACCGTAGCACGCCCTCTTTCGCTGTCGATGCTGCCCATTTTACACGTCTCAACTTTCAATTGATATTGGTGATTTTTAAACACTTGAGGCAGCTCGGCCTTCAACCTGAGGAGGTGCTTGGCGAGGAGTTCTTGCTGTCGCAAGAAGTGAATGCTTGTGACAGCGTGGATCACGTCGTGGAATGGTTCAGCGGGAAGCTCGACCTGATCTTTGAGGCGTTCTCAGCTGCTGCAGCGGATTCCATGCCTAGGAACGGCGGCAGTAACCATGCGTTGATGGAGAAAGCGAAGCTGTATATTCGACAGCATTATGGGGGCGATATCACACTGGATAGCGTTGCGCAGCACGTCAATTTAAGCCCTTCTTATTTCAGTAAGCTGTTTAAAGACGAAACCGGCGAAAACTTCCATACCTATTTGCTAGAGCATCGGATGAATGTTGCCCGCGCCCTGTTGAAGGAGGGTGTTTATAAAGCGAATCAGGTGGCTGGTATGGTTGGGTTTCAAGATGAGAAATATTTCTATAAGGTATTTAAAAAAATGACCGGATTTACACCGAGCGAGTATCGTCAGTTGTGAGACGGCTGTTGAACCGATTCCATATACAGGAAGCAGTCAACGTCGTCTCGTCGATCCCATGGAAGCAATCTTGTGACAAAACAAAAAAACTGATCTTTCTTGTATACGCACAAGAGAAAACCAGCGTTTTGCAATTCAATTCTCACTCTTCAAATCAACAAATCTTATCCTTCTGCCAGCGAATGGATTCATCCCACTCAGAGAAGGCAAGGTTTTTATCCTTCCAGTAAAATTGAAAATTATCGTTCCTCCAGCCTTCGTATACTTGCTCCCATGTATAGGGACCGTGCGGCAGAAGCGAGCTGCCGTCGATGACCTCATGAGCGGACTGATAGCGATAATCGCAGGAGAGACGGATTTTGCTGCCTAACAAGTTAGGCATAGCCTTATGCACCGTGTAGCTGTGGAAGACGATTACGTCGCCAGAATAGTAATCGTCATACGCCCATTGGAGATCATACCCGCACAATATTGTTGCCAGCCCGCCCGCTCCGGAATGACTGGTCACGTCAAGAACTCCAAGCTGATTGCTGCGCTCAAGCATCGCAAGACCACCGAGCTCCCGGGGACAATCCCCCAGCGGAATCCAGCAGCTCCACGTCTCCGCCGTACCTTGAATGTGTATAAAATCCTGGTGCGGAGGCGTCGGTTTCATGGCTGAATGAGGTAACATTAAGCGGCAAATATTGCGCGGATGCGGAAACGGTTCATCTTGAAATAATATTTGATACACACGAAGCAGGGAGGGGTCATGGGCGAGGGCATGAAAATCCTCTAGCTTCTGAATCTCCAAATAGATATCCTCCGATACACCAACTCCAAATTCCCCACTCGGCAGCAGCCTGGATACAGCTTCCAGATCTGCGATTCCATCCATGATCTCATGCCCGCCAGCGAGCAATCCCTGGTTCTTCAATATATTGAGTATCTGCCGACGCAGTCCTATTACTCTGTCCTTCGGTAGCAATCCCCGAAAAAATAAATACCCGTCCCGCTCCGCCTGCTCGCGCAGACGTCCCGGTTCATCTAGCAGCTCCGTCCGATCTTCGAATCCTTTCCGTGGCTCCCTAAGCGCGTTATCTTGGCTCAATTGATCTCCATCATTGAAACTCATCTCCGTTTCCCTCCCCAGAGCCAGACAATCTCATTGTTCCATTTATCCTCTAAAAACGTCGCGGATTGCCTCCAAATACCCGTATCCATGCTCGGTATCCGGCTCCAAATAACTGCCCTCGGTCCATTCGTTCCACGAATTAATGGTAAGGATGCGGGGCTCCGTATGTTGTTCTATAAACGTTTTGGCAAAGGAAAGTGCCTCTTTAAACGCCTCTGGTGTATTGTTCGTCAAAATTGGCGTGTGCGGATAGCCGAGGAGATCATACACATCCGATTGCACGGTACGCGGACTGGCATCCCATCCCATAGAGACGTTCGGGAAGTAGGGCAGCTCATAGTCCGACGTGAATTTCTCGAAATTTTGAATCGCAATGTCCCGATACTCCGTGTAATCGCTTCCAGGGAAGTTCGGAATTTCATCGTGATGAATCCAGACGTAAGATGTGATGCTGTCAAATCCAAGCTGCGCTAGAAATCCATTCACATCAACGATCTTGTCTTCACCAGGCAGGTTAGCAATGCCCCAAACGACCGCATTGAGATGAAGCTCGCCTAGGCCGCTCGCTCTCACTCGACTGCGGAAATCATCCAGAATCCGACGTACCTCAGATAGGTTTCCACCGAGTCCTTTTACCAAATTCATCAGTTCATAAATCGAAAAATATAAGCCCCCATTCACGCGCCAATAGGAGGGATGATGAAAATAGTGCTCAATCATGTAGTTGGTCGCCTCAATAAACTGCTGTTCAGTGACCGTTCCTTGGGCAAGAATGGGATACGGCTTGTGCCGAGTTGCCGGCATGATCTCCATCCAGTCATGGTTCGCCCACATTAAAGAAAATTTGAGCCTGTCATTATTCTCAGCTTTGAGAAACCCGCGTTCCAATGCACCATGGAGGTACGGCCCATCATCATACCAATACCAGTCGAAAATAAAGCTGTCGATACCATGATCGGCTGCCGCATCGATTTTGCGTGCCATGACCGCCGGATCAGCCTCGTCTTCATAGCCCCAAAGCGGCACCTTGGGCTGCTGGTGTCCTGGGAAACGCGGCGTTGCCCCCTTCATAAGGGCCCATTCGTTCCACCCTTTTCCATGCCGCTCTTCGTTAATCTCATCGATATGATAATTCGGGAAATAGTAAACCGCCACTTCCGTTTTAGCTGTTTGCTCCACTGTCATCGTGAACTGCCCCCTTCCACTTTCCTCCATTCTAGCTGGAAAAAACGACGAAAGCTTTGGTCAATTCAACGATCGCATTTGTAAAATTCAACACTCTATGCGCTTACTCATTATAGGTTCGACGCAAAGAGGCTGCATAGTTCTTGGGAGACATCCCTTCCAGCTTTTTAAATAGTTTGCTGAAGTAGTGGATGTCTTCGTACCCGACCATGACGGAAATTTTGCTGATGGAGTTAGCGCCCGTCTGCAGCAATTCTTTGGCTTTCTCTATACGAAGATGCGTGAGAAATTCAAGCGGCGTTCGACCGGTTGCTTCCTTAAATAACTTACGGAAATAGTTCGGCGAGAGGCTCCCAGCTAGCGGCAACGCATTGAGATCCATCATTTCAGCGTAGTGATCCTGCATGTGGCGAATGGCTTCGGTAATCTCGGTTCGGTGAGCAGATTCGCCGCTAATGCCGTTATCCGTAGCTAGGTCATTGACCATATAGCTCAGAATCTGCAGAAGCTGTGACCGCAGCAGGATGGGATAGCCCAATGGCTTCGAAGTGAACGAGTGAACCATCCGTTGGAAGGTTTGGGTATAGGCTAAGAGATCCGATACACGCATGCGATGCGGAAACCAGACCTCGTCGAGCTCGAGCAAAGGGCGCTCCGTGAGTTCTTCCTCCACAGGGATGTAGTCCAAATGGAAATAATCCAGTTTCACATAGACATCAATAGGGGAAAAATCCAATTGCTCCCCCATATACATCAAATCAAAATGGACAGCGAAATAGCGAAACGACTTCCCCTTGGGTACATAGTAGGAATGCTTCAAATGTGGCCTTATAAAAAGCAGGTCTCCCGCTTCCAATGTATAAGACTGATCTTCCAGTTGAAACACACACGTGCCCGAAGTGATTAGAATCATTTCGTGATCGTAAATGACCCTAGGCGGAACTCGATAGTCGTCCTCGCCTGCATGCTCGTGTGCGAAGCGAACGTACGGCGCTAAGTTCAGAAAATCAATTCTTTTGACAGCCCCATTAGGCTCCATATAGACTTCCCTCAACCTCTCGTTCAAAAATGCTAACATGTTTCGATTGTAGTCGTTCAGTAAATCTATTATATCATCCTGCATAAAATAGAAATGAGAAAAACTCGGCCCCCCTTTGAAAAAGGAATACCGAGTTCGTTGTCTACCAAGTGGCTATTTAGGCAGCCAGATTCTAAAATTCCCGCTCAATGCCAGCACGCTGAAAGCATACAAGCAATTATCATAATACCGTCTTACACCTGTGCGAACCGGCGTCTGCCAGAATAAGTCTACACATGCCCGGGCATGTGCGCCGTCTGGTACTGCAAGTGAGGCCATTGCATTGGTAGCAATGATGCCAACAGGATGCAGGGCCTTCTCCTCAAAAGGTGTCCCGTCGATTTGGTACCGGCGATAATCCTCTGACGACTTATCCGCGAAAAAGTCTTGAATGCGATTCGCCGTATCGGTATGCCACTTGGAGCCGCCGCACCACTCCGCATCCAGCCCGATATTCGCCGCTACACGATAGGAATCGCTGAAGAAGTGACCATAGCCGCGATCATCGTTCGGCGTGCCATTGTAATGCGCATACTCGGGTGCCAAGCCCGTCTCCGGGTGGCAAGCGATCTGCATATAAGCTCGGCTAGCTTCCGCAGCCTCTTTCCAAAACGATCGATCCTCTTCATGTGCCCACTCAGCAAACAACTCATAGAAATGTGGAAGATGATACGATGGATCCGAATATTCGCAGTTTGGAACAAACTTGATCAGCTTATTCTCTGGATTCCACATCGGCTGACCTACACCGTCTTCTCCTTTGTGAATACACGTCCGAAGCAACTCGCGTGCCTGCTCGCTGTAGTTATACGGTGCTTCCCCATCGCCCCAGCGATGCGAAGCAAAGAACAGCGACAAAGCAAAATATTCTTCCCCATCCGGCGCTGGACCGTTTGATCGCTTAGAACCGTCGGTATTGCACGACCAAGCAAAATAACCCGCATTGTTGCCTTCGGTTATCAGCATGTTGGTATGCGTCCACTTCCAAATGCGATCAAATACATCCTTCTGATCCAGTTGAACGGCTATCATCATCCCATAGGACATGCCTTCCGTTCGGACGTCCAGGTTGCCTGTATCCAGCAAATAAGCCCCAGCCTCACCGGCTTCGTAATAGATTCTTGTATCCTCATCGCCGTGGAACAATTGGTTCCACACGTCTTGTAATTTATTCTGAATATCCGCTTCCGCATATCCGTACTCCCCAAATAGATTGCGGCAGTTTCCCTTAGCCGATGCGCCCATCACTTGCTTTTGCATTTGAAATGCCTCCTATCTAATAAGAATCCCCCAGACATGCTATATGCCTAGGGGCTTTGCTGTATCTTTTATCCTTTTACTCCGCCAACGGTCATGCCTTTTACAAAGTACTTCTGCAAGAAGGGATACACCATAATAATAGGTAGACTCACCACGATGGTCATTGTAGAGCGGATCGACGTTGGGGTTACCGTAGTTGCCCCTGAGTTCGCGCTGCTAGCAAATATATCGGCCGCAGTTTGCGACGTTTGCGTATTCGTATTCTGCAATATTTTCATCAACTCGTACTGTAACGTACTCAAATTCTCATTCGACGAGTTGTACAAGAAGACGTCAAACCAAGAGTTCCATTGACCGACTGCGCTAAATAGCGCAACTGTTGCCAATACAGGAACAACGAGTGGAAGAACAATCCGCATGAACATGGAGAAATCATTCGCACCATCAATACGAGCCGCTTCCATAATTCCATCAGGAAGTCCTTCAATAAACGAACGGATAATAATTAAATTGAATACCCCGATCATACCTGGAATGATATACACCCAGAAGCTTCCTAACATACCAAGATCCCGAATCAGCAGGTATCCTGGAATTAGTCCGCCGCTGAAATACATGGTGAAAATAAATGCAACCGTTATGAACTTACGAAGCACATACTCTTGACGCGACATCGTGTAGGCAACCATTGCGGAGCAGAACACCGTAACTACTGTACCCAGCACAGTTCTCAACACTGAAATGAAAAATGCATGCACGATTGCGGCTTCGTTAAATACATATTTAAAGTTATCGAATGTCCACATTCTAGGAAGAAGATAAATACCTCCGCGAACTGCATCATTCGCATCGTTCAACGCTACTGCAAGCGTATTGACGAAGGGATACAGCGTAACAATGACGAGACAGATCATAAAAATGATATTACAAATATCGAACAGACGATCACCTATGTGCGTATTCCGCCGGCTCGAGCTTGTATGTTGCGCAGCTTCCATAGCTGATACCTCCTTGTGAAATGGGTCAAAATAAACGACTGCTCAGTCCTCCATGGACGGGTACGTTTCTCTAGAAATTTAGCCGAGTTATCGTGTGAAACACATACTCTCTAAATTTTAGAACAATCTGGCTTCACCAGCACGTTTGGCAATCTGATTCGCACTAATCAAGAAGATAAAACTAACCACTGTCTTGAAAATGCCTGCTGCTGTCGCCAACGAGAAGTTACCCAAGTTGATGCCGTAATTGAGTACGAAAATATCGAGATTTTCTGCATAATCTATGTTCATCCCATTTTTGAGTAAATACTGCGGTTCAAAGCCAGACTCAAGAATGTGACCTAAATTCATGATTAGTAAGATGATAATAACCGGTTTAATCCCAGGTAGAGTAATATGCACGATGCGCTGAAATCTGTTGGCTCCGTCCATTTCTGCGGATTCATACAACGCTGGGTCAATCGTCGTCATTGCGGCCAAATAAATAATGGTATTCCAACCGACGTTTTTCCACACTTCAGAGGCACCGAGAATTCCCCAGAAATATTCGCCCTTGCCAAGCCATAAAATAGGTTCGCTAATCAAATGGGCTTTCAATAAGATTTCATTAATAATACCGCCATCCGTCGACAATGCTCCGGAGACAATGCTTGCTGCCACAACCCAAGAAATAAAATGGGGCAAATAACTGATCGTCTGTACAAAGCGTTTGAAAATAACTTTACGCAATTCATTGAGAAGAATAGCTAGAGTAACAGCTGTAACAAAGCCTAACACAAGATTAATCGTGCTCATGGCCAATGTATTTCGCATAACACGAAGGAAGCCTTCGTCTTGGAATAGGAATTTAAATTGGTCGAATCCAACCCAGGTTTGCTCAGAGAACTTTTTGGCAGGACGATACTTTTGAAAGGCGATCGACCAGCCCCAAAGCGGCACATATTTGAAAATGAACAGCCAAATAAGAAAAGGCAGCGACATGGCCATCAGTACTTTTTGTTTACCTAGCTTACGAAAAAATAAAGCTAACCCTGTTGATTTCTCGGATAGCGCTGGTCTGTCCGTTAGGGATTCTTTTGTAAGGCTCTCCATAGAAAATCACTCTCTCCTCCAGTAATGCCTTTTATCTAGTTAGTTTTAGTTATAGAAGGGACGCATGACACTAACCTGCGCTCATGTGCCATGCATCCCTAATACTTAATGTCTTATTCCTTATTTCGCCCAGTTACCTGCAACACGGTCTTTCACAACTTTTGTAATAAATGCTTCGTAGCCTTTGATATCAAGCTTGCTTGCTTGAGCCACATAGTCACTCCAAGCTTTCTCGAACTTGTCTGTGCCAGCCGCTAGAATCATTTCAGGATAAGCTTTCTTCTGAAGATCACCCATTTTTTGCTCGAAAATTTGCTCAGGTGTGCCTTGACCTTTGTTGATACTCCAAGCAGGGTACCATGGACGGGAATCAGGCTTACTAAACATATCCGTAAATACTTTCGCATTGTACGCTTTTAGAAGTGCTCTGTCGCCATCCGTATAGTTCTTCTCAGCAACCGCTGGCTGCTTGTTAGGGTCAAATGCGTTATCGCCTTTAACAATAGAGAAGTTACCGTAACGAGGCCAGTTGTACGCGAACATTTTCAAACCGAAATCTTCATAGAACTTAGGATCTTTGATTTTCGCAATTTCTTCATCCGTACGGAAGAACTTCCCTTTGTCGTCCACTTCATACGTTTGACCTTTAATACCCCATTGCTGCAAGATTTGATTATCTTCTGTCAGCATGTTGTCAAAGAATTTGATGATGCGAACAGGGTCTTTCGCGCTTTTGGAAATGGAGATACCACGATTGTTTACGAAGGAAGGCGGATCCAAGTATTGGTCCTTAACGCCTTTGTCAAACACGATTGGAAGTGCAACATAACGCTTGTCATCTACGCCAGCTTTGGCCAAGTTGTTACGTGCATCGCCAACTTGCCAGTCATACGCGAAGTAACCAAGCACGCGGCCGGAAGTTAATTTCGCCAAATACTGATCTTTGTTCATTGTGAAGGACTCTTTATCAAACAGACCTGCTGTATTGACTTCATTGAGCTTTTTCACCCAACGCTTTGTAGTTGCTTCATCAATGGCATTGCTTTTTGCTTCATTCGTTTTCAAATCGATCAGCAGTCCACCGTCATTCGGATAGCCAGCTAGATGGAACGCAGGGTTCGTGATCGTGAAGAAGTTCGTGTCATACGTCATGACGGAGAACCCGATCGTATCCTTGCCATCCACTTGTGGATGCTTGTCCTTATATGTCTTAATAGCATTGAAGTATTCATCAAGTGTCGTAAGCTTCGGATAACCAAGCTCTTTCAATACGCCGCGTTGAATCCAGAATGCGCCTTGGTCAACGTTCGGGTTAGGGGCAAAGCCCTGATTCGCACTGAATGGCAGGTGATAAATCTTGCCATCTTTTTGCTTCATTTTATCAAAATAAGGACCATACACGCGTTTGATGTTCGGACCGTATTTGGCGATTAAATCATCAAGCGGAATGAATGCGCCTGCATCCATAAACTTATCGATTTCTCCCTCAGGCTGAACCACATCCGGGAACTCATTACCGGCAATCATAACACCGGACTTCGTCTTGGATTCACCAACAAGATTCTCAACCTTGAAGTTGACACCTGTTTGCTTTTCTAGCTCTTTACCGATTGGAGTTTCATTCGTGTTCATGTTCTTTCCTGCGTTAAACAAGAAATAACTGAACGTAGCTGGTTTGAGTTCTTCCGTTGCAGCGGCTGTGCCACTAGGACTACTTGGTGTTTTGGAAGCAGCAGGATCTGCTGAATTCGAGCTGCTACAAGCACTTAACGAAAGCGCTAACAATGTGCCCATTGTGACTAATTTCAACTTTTTCATTCTTGTGAAACTCCCCTCTCAACTCTTTCTTGTAAGCACTTTCATTATATAAAACCGCTCTCATCTTGATTACCCTGTAAAGTTTAGTATCTTCTTAGTAAAGCATAGGTGGTCGATCATTCCCGTTTGCTTGAACAGGCGTAGAAATCTTCACAATGGTCCCGACGCCATCCTCACTGCTAATTTGTACATCAATTGCGTTGCCGTAATATAGTTTCAGTCGCATAAAAGCATTCTTCATACCGACATGTCCACTTACATCTTCGCCGTTGGCCATATAAGCGTTCAATAAATCCACTTTCTCCTTAGGCATCCCAATGCCGGTGTCAGCAATCGTAAAGTGGACTTGATCACCATTTCGAGTCGCCTTCACTTCAATGGTGCCATGGCCTTGCAAGGGCTCAATCCCGTGAAGACTAGCATTCTCAATGAAGGGGAGCAAGGTCATTTTGGGGATTTTACAGCTATAGACAGACTCATCCACCTCGAAGCGGTAGCTTAGCTTATCACCGAAACGGTATTTCTGAATTTCTAGGAAGCATAGAATCAAATCCAGCTCATCACGGAACGTGACCCATTCCCCGCCCCATTCCAGCGAACGGCGAAACATTTTGGCCATATTCTTAATGATTTTGGCTGTCTCATTTTCTTGCTTGATCAAGCTGCGCATACGAATCGTCTCCAACGCATTAAAGAGAAAATGAGGGTTAATCTGGCTCTGCAAGGCGTGCAGCTGTGACTGCCTTTGTTTCAGCTCCAGATCCTTCTTTTGAATATCTGCAATGTACACATCATCAATGAGGCTCTTAATTTGCACGGTCATTCGGTTGAATTCCCGCACCAGCTGGCCGATTTCATCCTTTGTTTCCGGCTCATTAATGAGATCGAAATGCTGGTTTTTCACCTTTTTCATATGAACAAGAATACGAACTAGACGTGTATGCAAGGAAGATGAGATCCATACAATGACAAGTGTCGGCAGTAATAAGTTAAGTAAGGCTAAATAAACGACGAATTGCTTAGATTTGCGCACTGCATCTAGGACATGCCCATCGGAAACGAGCACGATACGCCAATCCTTCAAATAGTTGGTACTATAATCGCGCTCCAATTGAATGGCATCCTTAGGGATTGCGACGCTGCGGAAATTGGTTTTACCCCGAATCCAGTCCAGCTTCGTGTCTGTCGTATACTGAATATCCCCTTCGGCGTTCAGCAAATACAGATTTCCCTGCAGCGCTTGGTTGCTAAACATCACCTTAATCGCGTCAGGACTCATCTCAATTTTGAGTATTTTACTATAGGTGTTCGCATTTACGAAGTTGTTCATTTGACGGATGACGCTAAGTCCGCTGTACGAGCTCTCATTGTCATCGCTACGCATAACGAGCGGATAGGGTTGTCCTTTAGCAAACACCTTCTGCAGGCTCCGATACCATTCCGTATCCCGAATAATATCCGTCAGCGGGTGTAAGCCGCCTGAGTCGATAATCGTTGGATTGTTGGTATACATCTGAATGCCTTTAATTTCGCTATACACCAAATTGTACTTATTAATGTTGGTCGCCAACTGCGAGTTATACATTTGTACATAATCGATGGTTTCAACGTATGTGTGCTCCAGGGCATCATTCAAGAGACCATCTGTATAAAAAACGGATGAAATCCCAACCGCATTGTCGATCTTGGCGCGAAATTCATCCTTCAATTTATCTAAATTTAAAGAGATATCTTCCGTTTTCTGCTGCTGAACATTATGGGTTGTCACTTGATAAAAAATTACGTTGGTCAATAAAATCGGGATAAATACGCTTAGAAAGTACAGCATCAACAGCTTGTTGCGCAAACGTATATTATTTAGTTGGAATCGTCGATTTTTCATGGGAATGGCCGCCTTGTTTGGTCAGTAGTTTTTTGCGATATTCGGACGGAGGCATATCCTCCATTTTCTCAAATTGCGCAACAAAATAGTCAGCGTTATTAAAGCCTACCTTTTCGGCAATTTCATAAATCCGCAAATCGGTTTGACGCAGCAGCTTCTTGGCTTCGCCAATACGGATGGACAGCAGAAATTCATTGAAATACTGGCCATACGTTTTCTTGAATAATTGTCCGACGTACACCGGATTCATATAAAATTCAGCCGCAATACTCTTGAGATTGATATTCTCTTGGTAATGGTGCTCAATGTAGCTCTTAATCTTGTGAATACTGCCCTTCGTCTGCTCACCGCGTAATTGCTCCATCATACGTGAGCTTTCTATCATGAAAGAAATGAATAAGTGCTGCAGCTCGCTAAAAGAAAGCGGTTGTGCATCCCAGCTCAGCATGGGCTTGAGATTAACTAGCAGATCCGTTGGTCCCTGCATCCCCTGCAGCGTTCCTACGATGCTGTGCACATAGCGATTGATAATCGTACGAATCGCGTCTTTGGCCAGTGATTTGGCTTCGATTTCAACAAAGAGCTTCGCGATGGTTGTTTTAATCTTCTCCGTTTCCTGCTCGCCAACAGCTTCCTGAATGCGATGAAATAAGCTGGCATCTGGCTCCGAATAGCTTAGCGCTGTTTTAGAAGCTACTTCATAGAAGAGAACATCCTTCATTCCCTTCACATACTTGTACTGCAACAGCTCGTTAGCTGTCTGAATAGACTCACTGAGTGCTTTCATCTCTTTCACGCTGGTGCCGAAATAAAGGGTAACGCCAGCTTGCAATCTCTTTGCCAACAGGCCCTGCAGCGCTGCGCCAAATCGTTCATAGCTGCCACTGTACAACTTCAGCGCGTCCGAGCAAATGAGAAAAGCACACTGATGGTTGCGCAGCTGAACGACAAAATCGCTCGGCACATCAACCAGCGTTTGCAAGGCCTCGGCAACGACACTGACATCGTCCTTGATCTGGTAGTCCGTCGCGTCGCTCTCCTCGGATAGCCCCCGGTTCATTTCGACAATGCCATAACGCATCACGGTTCCTTTGGACAAATGAACCCGACCATCCAGCTCCATCACCGCTTTGGCCGCCTGCTCGCCTCTACTTAATTGCTCGAACAAGCCCTTCAGCGTTAATCGCCCGCTAATTGCTTTCTGTATTCGCTCTTCCTTAATTTGCTGCGCCAACTTCCGTAAGGTCTCTTCCAAATCCTCTTCTTCAATTGGCTTCAAAATATAGTCACTCACACCAAAGCGAATAGCAGATTGCGCATAGGTGAAGTCATTGTAACCGCTTAAAATAATAAACTTGCACGTGCTAAGATTACGAAGTTTTACTTCTTCTATTAGCTTTAAGCCATCCATAACTGGCATTCGTATATCGGTGATCACTACATCAATTTCTGATTGCCTGGACGAAATGATTCGCAGCGCATCTTTTCCATTATCCGCTTCGTGGCTGACACAGTACCCCAAGGACTCCCAGTCGATTAGGCCGAGTAAACCTTTCCTGACATATTGCTCATCATCGACTAACATCACTTGCAGCTTCATGACTTTCACTCCCTTGGTAACTAAAATGGAAAAGCGAGTCCGGTACATAGCCGGACTCGCAGGGTATCTATACGAGCAATCTAGATGTTGTCTATTGTATCCCACTCTGTCATGATCTGACAACTATGGGTTGGAAAGGTCTATTTGCATAGCTATTTCATGATCCGGTGAAAAGCCCTCTTCGGTGCGTGATTACGATCGAAAAGAAACGGCCAGTTTTTCCTCCCCTTCACTGGAAAATCATCCAGCCATGTGTAATCATCCGCCGCGCCCCAGAAGGTGACTGCCGTAATGCTGCTCCGGTATGTCTGGAATAGCTCAAAAATTTGCCCATAGCGCTCTGCCTGCAGCTCTAACATCTCCGAGGTTGGCTCTGTGAGATCGGTTCGTCTGTCCGTGAATTCGTACACCGACAGATCTAGTTCTGTAATTTGCAGTTGTACCCCTAGCGAGGCATACAGCTCAATAGCATCTCGGATCTCCTCTATGGAAGGACCATGAATGTTCCAATGTCCCTGCATGCCGATACCATGGATCGGTACGCCTTGGTTTTTTAAAGACAACACAAGAGCAGCTATTTTCTCCCGTTTCACAGGATTCGTTTCATTGTAATCATTGTAGAACAAGACCGCATTAGGATCAGCTTGATGTGCGAAATGGAAGGCATTCGCGATGTAGTCCTCACCTATAATCTCGAGCCACTTGGATTTACGCAGCGTGATTTCTGTAGAATCTTCAATCGCTTCATTGACAACGTCCCACGCGTAGACCTGGCCGCGGTAACGTTTCACGACCGTTTCGATATGCTGCTGCATCCGGGTCAGAAGCTGCTCCCTTGTGGCTGGCTCCCCGTTCGCTCCCTCGAACACCCAGTCTGGTGTTTGGTTGTGCCAAACTAACGTATGACCTCTTACCTTTTTCCTCTGATTAGCTGCAAAATCAACGATCGCATCTGCCACCCCAAACGTGTAGCGGTCTGGATCGGGATGGATCTCGGCAAACTTCATTTCATTCTCAGCGGTTACACTATTATAATGCCGTTTGATGAGGTCGGCCTGCGTTTCAATGGTTTTCGCATTCACAGCTGCTCCAATATCGAAAAAACGCTCGAATTTCTTATATAACGACGCTATATCTCTCTGGCTTTCTGTCACGTAGTATGACCTCCTTCAATCGGATGGAATAAAAATAAGGCTTTAGTAAATCGTACGCCCCTGCTCATCCGGAATCCCCGATTTCCTTGCAAAATACGTATTAATGACATCGCGCCATTCCTTCGCATGCTCAGCTTGATCCTGAAGGCGCTGCAGCACTTGGTCATAACGTACTTCATCAATGTGCTCCTGAAGCGACGTCCATGCAGCAACCAACCCAGCCGCTTCCTCTACGCCTTCGAAGTGAGTATCGTACACGTGTTGGATGACCGTTCTACCGGATTTCAACTGGTAGGTGTACGGCACATGATGGAAAAATAACAGCAACTCATCCGGACACTGCGCCAAGGATTCGTATCGCTCTGCCTGTGGCGCGTGATACTGGGCCGTGTAGCCTGTTCCCGATTTCAAGGTGCGATCGACGCCAATACCATGACAATCCGCAAAATGGTAGGTCCCCCATTTGGCATATTCATACCCATCCACATTCGGACCGTAGTGATGTCCTGGATTAACCATCCAGCCTACACCGAGTGGCGCTGTATATTTCTCATAAATGCTCCAAGAACGGAGCATCATGTCCGATAGTGCTGCAACCACCTCTGGCTGCCGGCTGAACGTCATCATGATCCATTCTTGCGCAATAGCTTCCGCAGCAAGACTAGGATCCCACGCTAAGCGGCCGTATCCGTATAGATTGGCTTGCGCTAATACATGACCCGTCCAATTCCAATCATCTCCGATATTGGACACTGCCGCGAAGCCGCCATGCGCTCGTCCGAATAAAGCGCCGCTAGCAATTTCAGCCGTCGTCGAGCCTTCACCTTGCGCATAAGTATCAAAGTCGATGACTTCTTTCCATTGCGGTACTAAGAAGCAAACATGCTTCTGCTGCCCCGTGTACTCCTGCGTGACTTGCAGCTCCAGCATTTGATTCGTGCTGCGCAGGCCTCCGAGGAGTGGAGACACTGGCTCGCGTACTTGGAAGTCCATCGGACCATTTTTAATTTGCAAAATGACATTATCCTGAAATTTCCCATCCAGTGGCGTGAAATGATCATAGGCCGCTCGCGCGCGATCCGTTGTACGATCCCGCCAATCCTGCAGGCAGTTGTAGACGAAGCACCGCCAAATGACCAGACCGCCGTGCGGCCAAAGCGCATTCGCCAGCATATTGGCACCGTCCGCATGATCGCGGCCATAAGTGAAAGGACCTGGGCGGAATTCGGAGTCCGCCTTCACTAGAAAACCGCCGAAATCAGGGATGTATTGATAAATCTCGGCTGCTTTCTCTTCCCACCAGAGGATGACGTCGTTATCCAACGGATCCGCCGTTGTCAACCCGCCAATTTCCATCGTACTCGCATAGTTCACACTGAGAAATAAAGTGATCCCGTACGAACGGAATACCGCTGCAATCTGAGCTACCTCAGGGAGAAAAGTCTCTGTGATCAGCATCGTTTCCTGGCGATGTACGTTCACGTTATTGATCGAGATCGCATTAAGGCCTACGGATGCGAGCAAGCGAGCGTACTCACGAATGCGTGTATGGTCCTTGATGATGGTATTATCCTCGAAGAAAATGGAGCGACCCGCATATCCACGTTCTATGCTGCCGTCCATGTTATCCCATTGATTCATCATTCGCAGTCGGTTAGTGGGATTCTGAACTATACTGAGTTGCTCAAGGGATTCTCCGCACTGAAGCCTGCGCAACAGTTCGAACACTGCGTAAAGCACACCTTTATCGGAGCCGCCGATGAGGACGAGATAGCTATGCCCGAGCGCTTCTACCTTTTGAATCAGGTAACCGTCTTCCTGTATGCTTGTCACTCGCTCGGCATCTAAGAGATGTTCAAACGCAGTCGTCTGATCCTGTACGCCAAGCAGAATCGAGTGCGATTTCGTCGGAGTTTCCGAATGGATAGGCGCTACGCCCAGCAAACTTGTAATTCCTTCATGCAGCTCATGCGCAGCCGTCTGAAAGACTTCGGATATCGTATAGGTGACAATTTCCTGACACCAGGTTCGGTAGGTTTCTAGTAATGCGGCCTCGTCAATTTGCGCGTATCGAAGCCAGCAAAGATCTGTTTCTTGCTTATGTGTAGGCATGATGCACCACCCTTATTTATGTATAGTTTTCAAAATAAAGCGCTTTCGCGAGTTATTATAACGCTTGCCTCGATGGTTTCATACCCTACGATCTTTAGGTTTTACCCCACAGATTATAGGAATTTTCAAGGGAGGGCAGCGGCTCTGCATTCCTAAGTGCTTTTTGGCTGTGATTTGGTGGTTTTTACGCGGAGTTAACTGGAATAGGGACTCGCCGAGTTCTTATTTGCCCTCCCCACCAACACGACAAAAAACCACCCCCGACATAATCGTCGCGAGGCGGTTTAGAGATCGTTCTGTATCTGTAGCTACTTATTTCACCAAAGTACCCTTTGTTACACCCAACTGGTTCGTCGCCTTCAGCGAACGCCACACTTGCGTGCCGTTAATTTGACCGTCGATCGCGCGGCGGTATAGATCAAGAATTTCCGTTACTTTCTCCGGCGTCTCTTCCAAAAACTCTACACGGAAGGAGCGGATACCCAGATCCATAAAGTGGTTCAAATACTCCGCACCTGATTGATCTACCGCGTTGTACACGGTATTCCGGCAGCCTTCATCTACGCGAACAGGATGGGACATCCCTACACGGTCCTGCAAGGACACACGTTTCTCCTCGCATGGACGACCACAGTTCGTGAAGTCTGTGCCTTCGCTCAGGAATGTACAGTACACGCAGTGCTCCGTATGGAACATCGGCATATGCTGATGAATGACGACTTCAAGCTTGGACGTCTCAGCGCGGCGAAGCAAGTCAACCATCTGCTGAATGTTCAAGTCATACGAAGGCGTAACCTTCGAAAGCCCGGCAGCCAAGAACAAATCTGCGGTCTTATGGTTCGCCACATTCAGTGAGAAATCACCGATCAGCTGCGGGTGCGGTGCATCCGGATTCTCCAAGCGATGCTTCAAGAAATAGAAGGCTGCGCCAGTATTACGAATCAGAACCGCATCCGGCTTCAGCTTCAGTATATTGTTAAAATAGCCCGTTTCCCCTGGCATATGAATCCGCGGTGTTACGAGGGCGATTTTGCGCCCAGCAGCATGAACAGCTTCAACGGCCGCAGGAAACTGCTTAATAAATTCAAAATCAGCGTAAATCAAGCCAACGTCCGTCGTTGCCAGTACTGCCTTCACCTGATCCAGGTTACGGCACAAAGCAGTCAACTCGACCGCGCTGCGATCCGCGGACGATAATGCAGGTGCATTAACGGCTGTAACCGCCGCGTGATGCTCTGTCACAGAAGCCGGCACGTCGTCATAAACGCCGACGTCTCGCTTGATGTACGCGCGCGGCTTCTGCCGCTCGTCTTCCATTAACTCGACAGCCATGCGGCGCATGCTGTTCAGCTCACGCATCGGCACGATAAGCTCGCCCACAAGCTGGACATCCAGCTCGGCAAGCTCATAAATCGTGCCGCCTAGGCGACCGAACTGCTCGGTGAAGAGCTGTTCGTCCATCGGTCTTTTCTCCGCGCGAACCAGCGGAAGCTCGGATTGTACGAAGACGGTGTGACCGCCTTTCACATCCGTCCACCAGCTTTTCAGCGTCTCGCCTTGGACGCCGCTGACCTTCACACTTACCGGGAAAGTACGGTAAGGCTTGTCGGTCTCAAACGTCTGGCGCAAACGCTTGTCCAGCGCAGGATCATTCGTCTTCCAGATACGGTCGCCAACATGCAAACGACCAAGCTCTACATCGTTGCGTCCCATGACGATCTCGATCAATCCACCCTCGGCTTCGCCTTCGAGCTTCTCGCCCTTGCGGCGCAAATCGTAGATGCGCCCGCCTTCTTCCTTCTTCGTCGGATCCCCAGCGTCGAAGACCAGACCATCACCGCGCTTCAACAGAGCTTCAAGCTCACAGATCACACCATCGCGCAGGATCTGCTTGATGCGGCCCACGAAAACCCCTCGGCTCTTCGGAAACGTGCCGTCAACTAACTGCTTGTTGTTGGTTCCTTGCAGGAACCCAACGGTAAAACCACGTGAGAAGCTTTGCTGAAGCTCACGCACTTCTTCTTTAGACGGACGCGCATCCTGCCCATCGAAATAACGATCGATCGCTTTGCGATATTTGCTCACAACATTAGCTACATATTCAGGGGTCTTCAGACGCCCTTCAATTTTAAACGAACGAACACCCGCTTCGATCAGCTCCGGCACGATTTCAATCGCCGCCAAATCCTTTGGCGACAGCAAATACGTGACGTCACCCATCGGCTTTTGCACGCCATCAACCATCAGATCATACGGCAAACGGCAAGCCTGCGCGCATTCTCCCCGGTTAGCGGAACGACCTCCCCACATTTCGGAGGTTAAGCATTGTCCAGAATAGGACACGCATAGGGCACCATGCACGAACACTTCCATCGGAAGCTTCGCTTGATCGCCGATTTGCTTGATTTGTTTCAGGTTATTCTCACGACCTAGAACAACGCGCTCGATATCGAACGGTTTCGTAAATTCAACAGCTTCAGGCGATGTAATCGTCATCTGCGTTGAGCCGTGAATCGGGAAATCTGGGGAGATTTCGCGAATCATTTTAACCAAGCCCATATCCTGTACAATTACCGCATCTACGCCTGCGTCAACACACGCTTCAATTAACTGCTTCGCATCGTTCAACTCTTCCTCGAACACGAGAATGTTAAACGTCAGGAAGCCCTGTACTCCATATAGATGAAGGAACGACATAATATCCGGCAGCTCAGCCATCGTAAAGTTATGCGCTCTCGCTCTCGCATTGAATTTCTCCACACCAAAAAACACGGCATCCGCCCCATTGGCAACAGCCGCTCGCAAACAATCCCAATCCCCCGCAGGGGCCAATAATTCTACATCTTCTCTGCGTATCGTACGCATGGCAGCAAATCCTTTCAATATCAATCCTCGGTAATCCTCAACTCTTCTCTTTAGTGTAACAGAAACAATAGGCAGGAATCTAGGGCGTGGATATCTCCAATATAGCCAATATCCGACAATACGGCAGGAAAGTGGGACCTTTAGAAGTTAACAAACGTATCTATGAATGCTATAATGGCAAGGATAGTGACCTTTCTAGCAATCGAGGGATCCTTTTGAATTTGTCGAAAATTCGTGTACGTCAACTACTGATCGGGTTAAGCCTAGGCGTCTTAGTCCTTGTGCTCACCCTTCTATTTTTGCCAAAAGTCGAGGAAACTAAGCTTCTTTACGCAACGAGCGGGGATTCTTATGATACCGCCGCTTATAGTAATTTCGAGCAAACCTTACAAGCAGGCGTTCAAATTGATAGAAAAAGTTTACTCACGTTCTCAACCCGTCAGCTTCGCACGTACGATGCCTTGTATTTGGATCCAACTCTTGCGCTAGATCCTACTTGGCCTGAACAAGCGGTAAAGCTCATGGCTTTCGTGAAGCAAGGCGGCCATTTATTATTGGAAAATGAGTATGCAGATCGGTTTCCACTCGATTTTCTAGGTGCTGCCGGGCTTGTAGATTTACAAAAGGTGCCTCTGAGCAAATTCGGTTCAACTCTCCTGTCTGGAGATTCTCTGACGCTCAGCTACCCGCAGGTGCCAGTCAATCTGCATGGGATTCAACAAACGTTTCAATTATTTACAACTAGTTATCTTCAACATAATACGATGGACGATATGCCTGGTTTTAACCTTGGATACGGCTTTACACCTTCTGCAGGTGTTTCTGTTGTTAACATGACTAACCCGATGGAGTCCAAGACCCCGGTTTCTCTGGTGATGCAAAACCGCGTTGGCAAAGGCGCCGTGCTTATCAGCAGTAATTTCCTGCCGAACCGGTACTTCCCTACGGGCTTTGATATGAAGAGCGGATTCGATCCAAAGTTAGGCTTTGCCCAGCTCGCAGAGAAATACCAAGCGACAAGCAAGGCAACACCAGGAACAACTTACTTCAATAAAAGAGCGATGCCGATTGAGCCGTTTTTTAACTTCGCTTGGGCGGCGGCTAATATGCAGTATCGTAGTGAGCTGCTAGCTTATGTCGCTAAGGAAACGCTCGGGTACAGCGTGAAGAAGAGTCTGGGGCCATATGGAAGGCCCGCGATGGCTTTCCAGAACCATTTTGAGGCGATGCCGTCGATCGGGCAAAAAGACGGTATCGCTTGGGCGGAGAAGCTGAAGGAGTACAACGAGGTTCCCTCGTTTACGCTCGTGCGCAGCGCCTTCTACTGGGGTGAATGGCGCGAGAGCGTGACGGTGCAGCTCAACACAGGAACGAACGCGAAGCCGTCGTTCGTCGGTGAGCTGCCCGGCTCCGGCTACGCGAGCGGCCTGCACGTAATGGCTGCCGGCATTCCGCTGCGGCAAGCCACATACCCCGATTATCGCGAGCTCGCAGGCACGATTGAACTGCCGTACCGCGCGTACCCTGCCGCCGCGGATCTGAACGGCGACGGCCGCACGGACTTGCTGGCCGGCAGCTCAGATGGATTCGTGTATGTCTACACGAATCTGGGCAAGGATGAGGCGGCTTACGCAAGCGAGCCGCCTCCGAAGGGCATGGCGCTGCCCGACACGTTCGGCGCGCCTACGAAGGTATTGCTGGAGAGCGGCGCGCCGCTCCAGCTCAGCCCTTACAGTGCCGTTCACGCCGCCGACGTGAACGGGGATGGCCGCACGGACCTCGTCGTCTCCGACGAGTCCGGCGCGGTAAAGCTATTGCCGCAGCTCGCTAGCGGCAGGTTCGGGCAGCCCGCGCCCGTGCTCGCGGGCGGTACCCCGCTGCAGCAGCCCGGAGGGCCTGCAGCGCCATCCGTCGCCGATGTGAACGGCGACGGCAAGCTCGACCTCGTCCTAGGCGCAGCCGATGGGCGAGTGTGGCTGTATCAGGGCCGCAGCGCAGCGGCCCTGGATCTTGAACCGAAAGGCAGCGCAATCATCACGCTGCCCAACAAAGCCACGCACGCCGCGCCAGCGGTGCGTGATATCAATCAAGACGGCCGACCAGATCTCGTGGTCGGCAGCAGCGATGGGGACCTTCAAGTGTTCACCCAAGAGATCGGTGGCGCTTGGGCAGATGTAGGTCCCATCGCAGGGACAACCTTGAACCAAGTAGGCAACCATGCTTTGGTTGCTGGACATTATTCCGTCCCTTTATGGCTCGATCTCAATCATGATGGCAACGACGATCTTATTATGGGTGGTATCGAATTCGGATCTCCCGTGTCGATCGATGACCCTCACTTTCCTTATAAAGCGGAGTTAAACGAGTTCATTCAATATGCACAGAAGAACCATTTACAACTAAATCCGCATACATTTGTGCATAATTTTAAGAGTGCTGATGACGAAAGAGCTGAGTTCAGTCTTCATCACCAAGCTTTTGATAAGCTTGGTATTCCTTGGCTGCATCCTGGTACGAACCAGCACACGTGGCGCGTTAATAATGAGGCTTGGAATCAGACCTTCGTCTCGGAGAAAGAGAAAGGCATGTGGTACAATTTCGGGTTCTTACCTTCCGAATCACCTGTTCTGGCTCGTCCTGAAGCCATTTGGTCGCTTCCCTTCCTTCTGCAAGATGACAAAGAAAAGACCGACACGACGATGCTCATTCATGCACCTACACCGGTTCTGAGGCTTACGGGTGACAATGTCAACACGGACGTGTTCGAGTCGATGGCCAAGCTTGATATGCCGATTGATTATTTCGAGCATATTGAATACCATTTCCCGGATCCTGCGTTGGTGGCTAGTCTAACGGAATTCGCTGATTACTTTGACAAGCTTCGCACGAAGCATGATTATAACTTTATGTCTGAAACACAGATGGCTCAATCGTTCTTAACCGCTATGCAAAGTGATGTTACGATCAGCCAATCTTGGGGCTCCTACCTGTGGGATCGATTCAAGGATCGACTCAGCGGAGGCAGTCCGCACTTCCATGCTACGTTGACACCTGATTCATCGGGAGTGCCAGGCTTAGCGCAAGAGTATGCTGCCACCTTAGGGGTCATCATTGAAAAGGGTGATAAGTTAGCCCTCTACTCCCTGCAAAGCGATTCAAATATCTATACCCATATAGATAGTAAACTGTATCTCGGATTAGCGAAAAAGACTGATATTCACATCGGCCCTTCGGCACAGCAGTTTCATGTTGTGCGGTCGAATGTCCCTTTTAGCCTAACAAGTGAAGGAAGATCGCATCATTTGAAGCTTGAATCAGCAGGTCTGCAGCAAATCAAATTCTTCAGCCCTAGTGTGCTCAACTTCGAAACGTCACCAGATGTTAAGGTCCTATATGACTCTGCTTCGCAAACGTACACGTTAACCCGATACGGTGACGTCACGACACTTACTTTTACCGGCCCTGTCGCGAATGCGCAGTAACCTTATTAGATATACCTACTTTGACTTAAATCAGGAGGCTTCCCCATGTCCAACTTATTAGAAGAGCTAGAACAGCATATTCGCGAGCGTTACGAAATTGCCGAGGACGATGACGATTTCGATGTGGATGTTCATTTGTTCGATTATGGGTTTATTGATTCCGTAGGGGCGACTGCCCTCATCGCTCACATTGAAAAAACGTACAACCTGCAAGTAACGAATCAAGATTTAATGCTCTATCCGATGAACACGGTGAATGAAATTGCCGAATTTATTTCCAAGAAGACTGCGAGGTAACGGATTCATGAGTACAGTTAAAATTTCATTGGCAGGCCTAGCTGAAAGCCAACACGGTCAAGTCAAATACGCATCTGCTTTTGCCGATGAGCACATTCAAGAAATCCTTTTAATCGATGGAGACATTATCATCACCCACAACTCACCTAACGGCGATGAAGGGATTACTGCTCGAGTTGAGCGCCTCATCGAGCGTTTCTCCCATGGCGATTTCGGTTTTAAAGAAAATGTTTTGTTTGAAAATAAAGTGGACACGCCTTATGAAGGCGATATTATCGCTGAGCTCGCTGAGCGTAAAGCAATTAAAGTGTTAGAGCCTGGCCTCTTCATTTTCCGTGAGCCATTCTCCAGCTTGATGCGTTTCCTTGACTACTCTTTCGTTAGCAAGATTGCTAGACGGTTCGAAGGTGTACAAGAGGAGCAATATCCAGCGGTCATCAACAGCCATACGTTGAATAAAACGAATCACTTCACCTCGTTCCCTGAGCACATCCATTTCGTTACGCATCTGCGTGAGGATCTAGATGTCATCGAGGCGTTCTCCCAAACGATCCGTGAAGCTGGCGGTTGGGACCAAGAGAAGCCATTGGCGTTGGACAACAACATGGTGAAGCCTAACTTCATGATGAACCCTTCGACGTGCTACCACTGCTATGAAGGGCTTGAGAATGAAACCCTAGAAGGCGACGGCATTGTCGTAACTGCGATTGCTAAATGTCATCGTTTTGAATCCAAAAACCACTCCGACTTCGGTCGCCTGCTCGACTTCTCGATGCGTGAAATTATTTTCGTCGGCAAGCCTGAGTTTGTGAAAGAAAACCGCTTGAAATCGATCGAGTATTTGAAAGAGTTGGCGGTAGAATGGCAAGTGGACAGCTTACTGGAGATCGCGAACGATCCGTTCTTCACGAACGATTTCCAAGTGAAAGCGTCCTTCCAGCGCAATCAGGAGATGAAATATGAGCTTCGCTTGACGATTCCACATGTGAAGAAGTCGATCGCCTGCTCCTCTGTTAATTTCCATAGCAACACGTTCGGAAATGCGTTTAATATTAAAATGGGCAAACGCAACGCCGTTACAGGCTGCGTAGGCTTCGGTATTGAGCGCTGGGCGTTCGCGTTCTTGGCACAATACGGCCTAGATGAGCAGCAATGGCCTGCCACGTTCCGTGAGCAGTTCCATGCTTGGCAAGAGAAGGCTTTGTAATCCTGACTTCAATTACCCCAGGGTTCTCGTGATCTACGAACGAGTCCTTGGGTTTCATTTTAACCACTACGAAGATAATGAGTGATCCTATTGAAAGCAACCGCTGCTTTTCTCAAAAAAAATAGCTTTGCACTCGGCCTATTGCTCGCCATCGTCGTCTCCGACCTGCTCATCTCTTGGTGGAACCCGATGGCGTCTTCACGCCGTTTTTACAAAAACGACTTTACCAAAACGCTCTACCACCATAGCTGGTCCCATACGGGTCCGGTTTTCTTCGGTAATTCAGCCGTTACGGGTGCTTATATCGAAGAGAAGTCAGACGCTCATTTGGTCGAGATGGGGCTTTCCTACGGGAAGCTGACGGATCTGAAGGGGATCCTGAAAGACAACCTCTATCAGGTGAAAGAGGAGCTTGTTATCGGGATCGATGTGCATACTATGCTCGACGCCCTGGAGACAGATCCTACCTACCAGTGGTTCAAGCCGTGGTACCAGCCATATGTGTACACCTACCGCGATTACTTCCGAGATTCAGGCGGAGAGTTGGCTCGCAATTTAATCAAAGGCAGTCTCGCCTACGAGCCGCGTTGGATTGATAAAGAACTATATCCAGGTCACAAAGACGACGCAGCCCTCAAGACCAAGTGGGATGACTACAACAAACGCTTCGGAGCCATGACGTTGAAGGATTTCCAAGATAATCTGGATGCCTTACAATGGGTTCTCCAGTATGCCGATGAGCATGAGCTTGCGCTGCGTGTGATTTGGATGCCATGGAACAAAGGCTACGCCGATCCGCCTTATATCGCTTCACTTAAGGATTCGGTTAACACCCAGCTTAAAGCCAAGAACGTACCTACTCTCGATCTGATGCATACTTATGAACCGCGTTATTTCCATGACCTTGTTCACCTGAACCGGGAAGATGGCGCACCGTTATTTACGAAGGAGGTTGACACTTGGTTAAATTCCTTAGGAAAACCGTCGAAATCCTCATCTACCTCGTGATGCTATATTTGGTTTTCATTTATTTTACCGGCAAGGGATTATTCATCTACGAAAAGTTCTAAGATTTAGCCTTGGAACCAGCGAATCCAGCATCCGTATTCAGCATTTCTAGCAAGCGAGGAGTTCTTTAGCTATGTTTTATATGCACATGAACGCGATGGTCGCGATGAGTGGCATGATTGCCGTTCTGATGCTCACCCGCAAGTGGGCGGATAATAAGCGCATTTTGATGATCATATTCAGCCTGTGCTTTCTACTGTTGTTTAGTAAGAAGCTGGTCGTTTTCTATGCTGCTTTTACGATTATTAATTATTTCGGGTTTGTGTATCTGTGCCGGACGACGATTTGGCGGAAAGCTACCTTCATTTTCGGTATCGCCGCGAATATCGTCGGTGTCTTTCTCGGTGTTCGTTTTTTCGTTATGGGTGTTTTCAGCAGTCCCCTGTTCGACGCCATCATTTATTTAGGTCTCATTTACAACGTTCTCAAAGTGATTGATTCGTATTATTTCGCATATTTCTTTGGAAAAGAAGGCGAAGTGCCGGCCATTGATTATGCCAATTATCTATTGTTCATCCCGACCTTTACCTCAGGGCCGATTCTGAAATTCCGTGATTTCATGGCCGACAGCAAAAAGCCCTACACCGTCGATGCCAAGCTGTTTGAAGACAGTATTAAGCGTATTATCTTAGGCTTATTTAAGAAGATCGTCGCCGTCACCTGGATGACTAAGGTGTTCGACCATGTCTTACAGCAAGAGCTTCACACCCATCAATCTATCTTCCTATTAATCTGGTTCTACGCGCTCATTTACTTTGATTTCTCCGGCTATTCCGATATGGCCATAGGCTTCGGGCGATTAATGGGGTATACGATGCCTGAGAACTTTAAAAAGCCTCTCTTCTCGCCTTCCATGACGCAGTTTTGGCGGAATTGGCACGCGACGCTGGGGGATTTTTTCCGGGACCATATCTTCATGTTCTTCTCGCGCAAAACGCCTTCTGTCGGGCTAACCGCAAGCCTCTCCATCTTGATCATGGTGCTCATGGGCTTATGGCACGGCTTTACCTGGCTGTACTTCTTCTACGGGCTGTACCATGGCCTCATTATCGCTATCGAGAATATCTTTAAACTGACAACCGTGAATAAGAAAAAGGTATCCAAAGCATACTTCTATTTCCGTTGTTTCGTTACGCAGACACTCGTTACGTTCTCGGTCATTATTTACAGCTCGAATTACGATACGGTGCTTCGCATCTACAAGGGCTTGCTTCATTTTGCTGGATGATAGTGGTATAATTTGATCTGATTGTTTTATCAATTATGGAGGTGTAACCAAATGAAGTTAGGCGTGTTTATGGTTCTATTCGGTGGAAAACCTTTCGAGGAAGCGCTGGATTATATTGCTGCGAAAGGCTTGGACGCTGTTGAGATTGGAACTGGCGGCTATCCAGGTACCGCACATTGCAACCCAAGTGAGCTTCTTGCTGATGCAGGAAAGCTAAAAGCTTTTAAACAAGCTGTAGAGTCCCGCGGCTTGACGATTAGCGCACTAAGCGCTCACGGTAACCCTCTGCACCCGCAAAAGCACATCGCGAAAGAGTTTCACGATGCTATTATACAGACGATTGAATTGGCTGAGCGCCTTGAAGTACCTGTCGTAAACACGTTCTCCGGCTGCCCGGGTGACCATGAGGATGCGAAGTATCCGAACTGGCCGGTAGCGCCATGGCCGAACGATTTCCAAGAAATCTTGGACTGGCAGTGGACGAACAAAGTCATTCCTTACTGGAAAGAAACAGGTAAATTTGCTGCTGATCGCAATATCAAAATCGGACTTGAGCTGCACGGTGGGTTCTCCGTCCATACGCCAGCTACACTGCTTCGTCTTCGCGAAGCTGCTGGTGAGGCGATTGGTGCTAACCTTGATCCGAGCCACATGTGGTGGCAGGGGATTGATCCGGTACAAGCTGTACAAATCCTTGGACGCGCGAACGCGATTCACCATTTCCACGCGAAGGATACATCGCATGATTACAACAACACGAACCGTTTCGGCGTAACGGACATGCAGTCCTACACAAACATGCTGGATCGCGCTTGGCAGTTCCGTTCCGTTGGTTTCGGTCACGATATGAAGGTATGGGCAGACATCATCAGCGCATTGCGTCTGGTTGGTTATGACTATGTCGTTAGTATTGAGCACGAAGACGGCTTGATGTCCGTTGACGAAGGCTTCTCCAAAGCCGTTCAAAACCTACAGCAAGTACTCATCAAGGAACCACTTGGTGAAATGTGGTGGGTGTAATCTGCGTATCACCTTTCGTATAGGAATTATTATCGAAAGGGAGCGTAGAGGCTCTATTTTGTTCAAATCGGCCTAACTTTCCTCCAGAGGGAACCTGAGTACGCTATGCTTCTTTTTCGTCAATTATGACGATATTCGAAGAAATAAGGTACTGTGGTTCCCTTTGTTGTTGATATCATCCATTTTACTGTCTAATAACGTATTCTTGTTCCCTTTCCTATTTGGCCTTCAAGACAGCCACTTCAGGGGTAAAATAGCGTGAACAAAAAAAGCCCACAGGCTGAAGATCTTACGATCTAACATCCTATGGGCTTTTTGGTTTGCTTGTATGTACTACCAGCCTTTGATCATGATAACATCCATGAAAAGGAATACGAGTAGAGATACGGTTCCAAAACCAAGCGCAAACAGATTTCTTCTAGGGTTGATCAATTGTCTAATAACTGCAATTGCAATAATGACTGTGAAGATCAACACATAGATATCAAAGCTTGTATACGTGCTCGTTGATGCTTCAGCTGCTTCTGCGAATAACATGGTGAAACCTCCTTTAGTAACTCGGTGCAAGGCACACGTCCTGCTATTTTAATACTATGTTAGCTCGATTGGACACGAGATGCAAGTCCTTGCATCGATGTGTAACAAGTTTGTCACCTTTTGTTTGGTTCTGGCTCAATTCGGGGCATATGTATCCCTATTTCTTAAATATCCCTTGTACGTATAAAATGTCCATCCGAGCGATTATTTATAACTCGAACTCTACTGATATTTCCTTGTAAGAGTGACGTTCATCGTTTAAAACAGCAAAGCCCGTACGGCAAGTACCGTACGGGCTTAAACAATCGAATCTTATGTCATTGGGTCTTACCCGGCTAATGCGTCTCTATGTTCCTCGTCCTCCGAAAACTCGGACGTCTGGGTGTAGGCTAGCTCTTTTTCCTGCCATGCTAGAAAACGGAAAGGATCAATCCCTAAAGCAGATACAATTTCCTGAAGCTCTAACGTCGGTTTCATGAATACTAGCCTCCACAACGTGAATTAAATTAGAACTGCTATATCTCTCAATCATCATGTTCATAATTAGGTAGAGGGAGATGTTCACTGTTTCTTACTAATATTATAGGCTTACTTCCATAACAATGGATAGAGGGTTAAATTGTCGAAGCCTGTATCATTCAATTAAGTCTTAGCAAAATCGTAGGGATTTTACACAATTCACAAAATAAAAAGCTTGGAATTGACAAATGAATCGCCTCATTCCAAGCTTATTGTTCGCTTCTAGCTAACGGAGCCTTCTAGGACATCCAGTCGCTTCGCGTAGTCCTCTGAACGCACGCGATCCCGCTCGAGGATCGGCTTCAAATATTGGCCGGTATACGACCCGGCCACCTTCACGACATCCTCTGGCGTACCTGCCGCCACGATCAAGCCCCCGCGGTTACCACCTTCGGGTCCTAGATCGATGAGGTGGTCCGCCGTCTTGATGACATCGAGGTTATGCTCGATGACCAATACCGTTTCACCGCTATCCACGAGGCGGTGGAGGACCTTCAGGAGACGATCGATATCATGGATGTGGAGCCCCGTCGTGGGCTCATCCAGGATGTAGATCGTCTTGCCTGTACTGCGGCGGTACAACTCCGCCGCGAGCTTCACACGCTGGGCTTCGCCGCCTGACAGCGTGGTTGCGGGCTGGCCGAGGGTCATGTAGCCCAGCCCGACATCGAGAAGCGTATTCAGCTTACGATGAATACGCGGCAAGTTCTTGAAGAACTCGCAGCCGTCCTCGATCGTCATCTCGAGCACTTCAGAAATACTCTTGCCCTTGTACTTCACTTCCATCGTCTCGCGGTTGTAGCGTTTGCCTTTGCAAATTTCGCATGGCACATAAACGTCAGGAAGGAAATGCATCTCGATCTTAATGATGCCATCTCCGCGACAAGCCTCACAACGGCCGCCCTTCACGTTAAAGCTGAAGCGCCCCTTCTTATAGCCACGCACCTTCGCTTCGTTTGTATTGGCGTATACATCACGGATATCGTCGAATACGCCGGTATAGGTTGCTGGATTGGAGCGCGGAGTGCGTCCGATTGGCGATTGATCAATGTCGATGACTTTATCAATATGCTCGAGTCCGACAATTTCCTTGTGCTCGCCTGGGCGAACTTTGGCACCGTTCAGATCACGGGACAGCGTTTTGAACAAAATTTCATTAATCAAGGTGCTTTTGCCTGAACCTGATACGCCAGTCACACAAGTGAATACCCCTAATGGTACTTTGGCCGATACGTTGCGCAAGTTATTCTCTTTGGCGCCTTTGACTTCGATCCATTTGCCATTGGGCTTGCGTCGAACAGCAGGAATTGGAATGAATCGTTTGCCGCTCAAATACTGACCTGTTAAGGAATTCTCATCCTTCATCAGCTCTGTTGGTGTACCTTGGGCAATAACCTGTCCACCATGGATTCCGGCACCGGGACCGATATCAATGATGTAATCGGCCGCCATCATCGTGTCTTCATCATGCTCAACGACGATGAGTGTGTTGCCAAGATCACGCATGTGCTCAAGCGTTTGGATTAGTCGCGTGTTATCCCGCTGATGCAAACCAATACTCGGCTCATCGAGGATGTACAGGACGCCCATAAGGCTCGAACCGATCTGCGTAGCCAATCGAATCCGCTGCGCCTCTCCGCCTGACAGGGTACCTGCCGCACGGTGCATCGTCAAATAATCAAGCCCGACGTTCACGAGGAACCCTAGACGTGCTCTAATTTCTTTGAGGATCAAATTCGAAATCGTCAGCTCACGCTCGTTCAGATTCAGTCCTTTGAACCATTCTTCCGCTTCTCCGATGGAAAGGGAGGTTGCGTGCGAGATATTCTTACCGTTAATCGTTACGGCCAGTGTTTCAGGCTTCAAGCGGTGTCCTTTACATTTCGGGCAAGGCTTTGTGCTCATGTAGGTCTGGATATGCTCGCGAATGCCCTCTGAGAAAGTATCCTTGAATCTGCGTTCCAAGTTGCGAATGATCCCCTCAAAAGGAACTAACGCTTCCTTGGAGGCGCCCATATCGTTCTCATAACGGAAACGGATTTTCTCGCCGCCCGTTCCATAGAGGATCACTTTCATTTGATCGTTGCTTATGTCTGATACCGGTACATTGCGCGGAATGCCATAGTGCTCACAAACAGCAGCAAGAAACTGCGGATAGTAGTTGGACGTACTGCCTGCCCACGCTTCAAATGCACCCTCTTCGATCGTTAACTTCATGTCAGGAACAAGAAGATCCGGGTCGACAATCATCTGACTGCCTAAACCATCACAATCTGGACAAGCACCAAACGGGCTGTTAAAAGAAAACATTCTCGGTGCAAGCTCTTCCACGCTGAATCCGCACTCTGGACATGCGAGGTTCTGGCTGAACAACAGTTCTTCTTGATCCATAATGTCCACGATGACACGACCATTGGCTAATTTCAGCGCTGTTTCAAGGGAGTCGGCCAAACGTGTTTGAACATCATCCTTGACCACTATGCGGTCGACGACCACATCTATCGTGTGCTTCTTATTCTTGTCGAGCTCAATTTTCTCTGAAAGGTCCATGGTTTCCCCGTTAACACGTACCCGCACAAACCCTTGCTTCTGAACATCCACAAACAGCTTGGAATGCTCGCCTTTACGTCCCGAAATAAGCGGAGCTAGGATTTGAATCTTCGTACGCTCCGGATACTCCATAATCCGGTCTACCATTTGTTCCACGGTCTGCGCAGTAATCTCGATACCATGGGTAGGACAGTGCGGCCGCCCGATACGAGCATACAAAAGTCTCAGATAATCATAAATCTCTGTTACCGTTCCGACCGTGGAACGTGGATTACGGCTTGTGGTTTTCTGGTCGATCGAAATAGCTGGTGATAAGCCTTCAATTGAATCGACATCCGGTTTATCCATATTCCCAAGAAATTGACGCGCATAGGCAGACAGCGACTCTACATAGCGCCGCTGCCCTTCCGCATAAATCGTATCAAAGGCCAGTGATGATTTCCCCGATCCACTCAAGCCCGTAAGAACAACGAACTTATCACGCGGGATGGTGACATCAATATTTTTAAGATTGTGAGCTCTAGCTCCTTTAATAACGATCTGATCTCTAGACACAGATACCCTTCCTCTCCTATGTGAAGCTGAACCCTTATCTAAGCATCAGCTTTCATTTCCATAATGGCGTCACGCAGTTGTGCTGCTCGTTCGAACTGCAGATTCTTCGCCGCCTCTTTCATCTCAACTTCTAAGCGCTCAATGAGGGATGCGCGATCTTTCTTGGACATCTTAGCACCCTTCACATCCGCCAGATAATCTGACTTCTGTTCAGCAACCTTGGTTGCTTCGATGACATCACGAATTTTCTTCGCAATCGTCTGCGGCGTGATCCCCAGCCTCTCGTTGTTGGCTTCTTGTAAGGCTCTACGACGGTTGGTTTCCGATATCGCTTTCTCCATAGAATCGGTGATCTTATCCCCGTACATGATGACGCGACCATCGGAGTTCCGCGCTGCACGGCCGATCGTTTGAATCAACGAACGCTCGGAACGCAGGAAGCCTTCCTTATCCGCATCCAAAATAGCGACAAGCGAAACCTCTGGTAAATCGAGACCTTCTCTGAGAAGGTTGATCCCGATTAGCACATGGAAAGTTCCTAAGCGCAAATCCCGTAGAATCTGCATCCGTTCAAAAGTCTTAATATCCGAATGCAAATAACGCACCTTAATGCCGATTTCCTTGAAGTAATCCGTCAAATCCTCCGACATCTTCTTCGTCAAAGTAGTCACAAGCACCCGCTCGTCTTTGCGAACTCGGTCTTGAATTTCCGCAATCAGATCATCAATTTGACCTTTGGTTGGTCGAACCTCAATAATCGGATCCAACAATCCTGTTGGGCGAATAATTTGTTGGATCATTGTCGGACAATGTTCTAGCTCATACGGTCCTGGTGTTGCGGATATATATAAAATCTGACTGACCTTCTCCTCGAATTCCTCGAAACGCAATGGACGATTATCCAAAGCAGAAGGCAGCCTAAAGCCATGATCGACCAGTACATCCTTCCGTGCTTTATCCCCATTAAACATCGCGCGAATTTGCGGCAACGTAACATGAGACTCATCTACCATGAACAGCATGTCATCTGGGAAATAATCTATCAGCGTATAAGGTGTTGCCCCCCGCTCACGGAAAGTCAGCGGCCCTGAGTAATTCTCAATCCCTGAGCAGAATCCCATCTCTTCCATCATTTCCATGTCGTAGCGTGTACGCTGTTCCAAACGCTGTGCTTCCAGCAACTTTCCTTGCTCTCTCAACTCAGCTAAACGTTCCTCGAGCTCTCGGCCAATGTTCACGAGCGCACGCTTCATTGTATCCTCGTGCGTCACGAAGTGAGAAGCCGGGAAAATGGCAATATGATCACGCTGACCAATAATTTCGCCTGTGAGAACATTAATCTCCGTAATCCGCTCAATTTCATCGCCAAATAACTCTACTCGTACCGCGTGTTCGCTATGTGAGGCTGGGAAAATCTCTACAACATCTCCACGCACACGGAACGTACCGCGAACGAAGTTCAAATCATTGCGTTGATATTGAATATCCACCAGTCGATGCAAGATTTCAGTCCGTGACTTCTCCATCCCTACCCGTAACGATAATAGTAAATTACCGTATTCCATTGGTGACCCCAAGCCGTAAATACACGACACGCTGGCAACAACAATAACGTCGCGGCGTTCGAATAAGGAACTTGTCGCCGAGTGACGAAGTTTATCGATTTCTTCATTGATGCTGGAATCTTTCTCGATGTAAGTGTCGGAGGAGGCAATGTAGGCTTCTGGTTGGTAGTAATCATAGTAACTAACGAAGTAGGATACCGCATTATGAGGAAAAAACTCTTTAAACTCGCTGCACAACTGTGCGGCTAAGGTTTTATTGTGGGCAATAATCAAGGTTGGTCGGTTAAGTTTCGCTATCACTTGTGCAGCTGTGAACGTTTTCCCTGTTCCTGTTGCACCGAGCAGCGTTTGATGCTTGTTGCCGGCTTCTATGCTCTGCACGATCTCCTCAATGGCTTGAGGCTGGTCCCCCTGCGGAAGAAAATCTGATACTAGCTCAAATTTCTTAGAGCTCATGACGAGTTCACTCATCCATTATCACCCTCATTGTCGAAATAAATCGAACTTTTATCCTATAAACTTTCCCATTCGACATTCCGATATAGAAGTCTATGGAACTTTGTCGTACATATATGAAGGATTGCAATATCTATCCAACATAAGAATGTTTGTTCTCGTTTTTCCATTATACTATTTTTGAATCATGGATGCAAACAGCTTTCTCTGTTTTATCCTTACTCAAGACGGCTTTTGCGTGTTTTGGAACCTATTCTTTTTATGCTAATTAGGAGTGGTACAGTCATGGATTTGACAACAGTATTAGGATTACTATTAGGTTTGGCAGGTTTAATCGGCGGGTATATGTGGGACGGCGGTCATATCAACTCTTTGATCATCCCCAGCGCAATGCTTATCGTGTTCGGCGGAACCTTCGGTGCAGTCGCCGTGAGCTTCCCTGGCTCTATTTTAGCCAAAATCCCCAAAGCACTCGGCATTGCCTTCATGCAAGTCAAAAGAGATCCTGCAACAACCATTAATGAAATTGTTGATATGGCCTCGATTGCGCGCAGAGAAGGTGTACTTGCCCTAGAGCAACGCGCTCAAGAGCACGAGAACCCGTTCCTGAAGGACGGATTGCTCATGGTTGTAGACGGAACAGACCCCGAACTGACTAGACAAATTCTTGAGCTCGAAATGGACGCCATTGAACATCAAGTTAATAATATGGCAAAGGTATTCGAAGCCGGTGGCGGATATGCGCCTACAATGGGGATTATCGGTACGGTCATGGGGCTCATACACGTTCTAGGCAATCTAGAGGATCCTTCCTCCCTCGGCCCTGCCATTGCCGTTGCATTTACAGCTACTCTCTATGGTGTTATGAGCGCTAACTTAGTTTACTTGCCAATCGCTACCAAAATCAAAGTCCGTGGTAAAGAAATGGTCAATGAAATGGAATTAATGCTAGAGGGCATTCTTGCCCTGCAGGCTGGTGAAAACCCGCAATTGATTAAGAAAAAGCTGAACTCCTTCCTCCATGATAAATCCAAAAAAGCCGTAGAGGAGGATGACGTTAATGGCGAGGCGCGGTAAGAGACAAGAAGAGCATGTTAATCATGAAAGATGGCTCATTACTTACGCTGACTTAATTACGCTGCTGCTTGTATTTTTCATTATTATGTATGCGATGAGTAAAGTGGATGTTCAAAAGTATGCCGTTTTGGCGCAAGCCTTAAACCTCCAATTCCAAAAAGCTGACTCCATCTTGGATAAAAACCATGGCATCAGCGGCTCGATGACCCCGAAACAAGGGGATGCGGACAGTAAGGACAAGGATTTCACGAACCGGAATCAGGATGAAGAGAAAGAAGAGCATGACAAGACGAAGACCGAGGACAGCGAAAAAGAAAAGCGTGAGAAAGAGCTCCAGGATCTTCTGAAACAAGTGCAAGCGTATATTAAGGATCAAAATTTAGAAGCGCAAGTATCCGCCAGTGATACGGAACGCGGTGTGGCGATCACGCTCAACGACTTATTCCTGTTCGACCTGGGAAAAGCCGATCTGAAGGCGCCATCCTTCCCGATTCTGCAAAAGCTAGCTTCGCTTTTCCCGACTTTGAAGAGCAAGGTTAGCATCGAAGGTCATACGGATGATTTACCCCTTGCACCGGGCTCTCCCTATCGGGATAATTGGGGGTTGTCGTTTGCCCGTTCTCTTTCTGTGCTTCGCTATTTCAGCGATACAGCGAATCTCGACGATCACAAATTCATTGCCACTGCTTATGCGGACACCATGCCCAAAGTAGCCAACTCTAACGATGCGAATCGCAGTAAAAATCGACGTGTAGAAATTATTGTGTTGCGGAACGATATCGCACCTACAGCGCCGGCCCAATAAGTCGCCATGTAAGCACGTATAAAAAAGCCCTATTTCCACTGCGTAGTGGAGATAGGGCTTTTTGGGGTTATTTACATGGACTTCGTCGAATTATTGGGCAATATGCCTGTCAATTTGCTTCGCAAATAGCTAAACAGATGCATCGGACGCTGCTCTAAGAAATACAGCACATCCTGATCCGGAGCCAGAATAATGCCTAACTGATGGTGATCACCGGCAAAAATACCTCGCTTCAGGAATCGCACCTCACCTTGATCATTCAAGATTTCCAGACGACAGAAGGCGGAATTGATCCCCATGGCCGCGTGTAAATCTGTCTTCGTCTTGATTTTGTATCCATTGACCTTGTGGATGATCTCACCGATGCCAATACCTAGCTCCTCAGCAGGACTGTTCGGAACGACAGAGAGTACCATAAGACCACGCTCGGAGTGGATGTAGAAGGGCGTCCGCTTCGCTTCTACCCATTGATTGTAGAACAGCATCCCTTCATGCAGTAGAATGCTTAGAATCGCGCCTAGCAGCACTAGCGGCGTCCAGTAGTGTGTAGCAACAGCCGCACCTAGCAGGATGAGTCCGTATACGTAGAGCAAATTAGCGCTGAAGCGAGCCTGTCTTCTCGGCAGCTTCGAAATCGTCAGCTCCGTGAAGCCGATCATCGCTGGGAACGCAAGCATCGTCCAGCCTGCGCTAAGGTTAGAGGCAAACAAGGTTTGCCACGGCAAGCTCAGTTCACTCCCGCCAGCCATCGGAACGAGGAGAAACAGCGGGACTGGCCAGAAGCCTTGCAGTTGCTGTCCGCCAATCATCTGCCCCCGCTTCCCTTCAAGAAACAGCGGCGTCGCCATTCTAGCTCCCTGTAAACTAACGAGCACCCCCTCTAAGAGATGCAGCACGCCTACAATCACTAAAAGGGATGGGATATCCGCACTCGCTATGGCCTCCAGATACGCATAGGACTCGCGTAGACCTTCCGCATTAGGAAACCAAGAAAAGATCACTTGGGCGATCCCTAGAATCCCTACGGCATATGCTAAGCAGAGGAAACGGATACGAAGTATCATCAGAATGATCGTCACGATCCAAAGTACGACCACAACATCTAGTTGTATATTAACACCTACGAACAGAAGTGCTACAGAGGCTCCCAGTCCGCCTAACCAGCCCCACAGTACAACACGCCATGTTTCGTTCAATAAGGAATGAAGACGCGTGTGAAACAGCTTCCGTTCCATTTGAATTTGCTTTCTGTAATGTAAAACAATAAATACTATGCCTATATAGTAGAAAGGATTCGCAAACAACTGCCCCATAGCCAGCAGCATTCTGTCCAATAATTGAAACCACACATCCATACGAATCTAGGCTCCTCGGTTAAAAGAAATAGGAAGGCCGCCTAAGCAACCTTCCTACATTATTTCGACTGTTATTGCTTATTTCCTGCCGCTATGAACAATTTCCATTAACTTACGGTCCTTATTTCCCGAGTTGCTTCTGAATCTGAAAGACGGCAGCTTTCAATTGCGAATCGTTTTTCGGGTCGCGGATTTGCTCTAAAATCGCTTTTTCGATTTTGCCGGCTGTATTCGCATCTACCTCACCAGTCACGGGCAAGTCATTCGTCCGTTGGAACGCTTTGACTGCCAGCACGGTTTTGTCGCTGAAATAGCCATCTGTCCGCTCTGGATTGAAGCCAAGGCCAGCAAGCATCAACTGCAAATTCTTCACGTCATCGCTGTTGTTGTCTTGCTTGAGCACTTCTTTCTTCGTAAGCGGCGCTGCCTTGAAATAGGCGGGTTGCTCGATCGGGATATCCGGCGTAATCCCTTTTTTGTGAATCCAGTTGCCATTTGGCGTCAGCCATTTGTACACCGTCATCTTAATATTGCTGCCGTCGCCCATTTCTTTCTCAAACGTCACTTGAACGGTTCCTTTGCCGTAAGACGTTTCCCCAACAATTTTACTGCCCACCGCTTCTTGGAATGCGCCTGCTAAGATCTCCGATGCGCTCGCGCTTCCTTTATTGATCAATACGGTGACAGGATAATTCTTGCCTTTCCCTGTGGAAGGCGTTGGCTCTCGCTTACCGTCTCGATTCTCCACTTGAAGGATGGAAGCTCCACTCTTCACGAATGGATTCACGATATCAACAACAACGTTCAGTAGACCGCCTGGATCATTCCGAACATCGATGACAAGTCCCTTCATCCCTTTGGCCTCAAGGGTTTTCAGTTCCTCTGCAAAACGAACTGCCGTGTTCGAGGAGAACTGACGAATCTCGATTTTGCCAATCTGATCCTGCATCATTTCACCGTAGACGGTTTCAACATCAATATTGTCTCTCACCACGATGACTTGTACTGGATCTCCTGTCCCTTGGCGCAATAAATCCAGCTTGGCTTGCGTCCCCTTCGGTCCGCGGATTTTCATGACCGCTTGATTCAAAGTAAGCCCGTCCAATTTATCGCCGTTGACAGCGAGTACGACGTCTTTGGATTGAATGCCCGCTTTCTCTGCAGGTGAACCCTTAATCGGGGAAACGATAACGAATTTACCATCCTCGAGCGACACCTCAGCCCCGATGCCTTGGAAGGAAGAGGTAATGCTCTCATCGAACTGCTTCGCTTCCTTCTGATCCATATACACGGAGAACGGATCTTCTAACGATTCCAACATCCCATTAATCGCGCCATTCACCAGTTGATCATGATCAGGCTGCTTTAAATACTTACTTTCAATCAGTTGAAACGTCGTTGCAATTTTGTTTAAATCCTTGCTTGAGAGACCGGACGAAGCGGATACCGAAGTCGCTGTCCCACCCGTAGTTTGCTCTTTCTGTCCCCAAGTGAAGGATGGATCTACAATCGTTAATGTAACAATGCTGCTTGCAAACATAGCTAACAAAACAAATACGATGACCGTACGACCTTTGAATTGCAAAGCGAGATTCACCACCTTTTTCCTAAAACCGAATTTGAGTTGGCCTGTTTGTAGTATATGACAAGCCTTACCCCTTTTATAACCAAGTTGTCCTATCTTAGGAACGGTTTCGGATCGGTAGGCACTTCATTCTTCCTTACTTCAAAATGCAAGTGATTCCCCGTGGACTGCCCCGTGGAGCCGACGCCAGCAATTTTCTGACCTCGTTTCACGACATCCCCGACTTTGACATAAATCCCCTCGTTCATAATGTGTCCATATAACGTCCAGAGACCATTTCCATGGTCCACAATGACACAGTTCCCATAGCCGTTCATCCAAGACGCATAAATGACTGAACCATTCTCCGCAGCTAAGATTGGCGTACCTTTCGCTGTCCCTAAGTCGATACCTTTATGGTTCTCTGCTCTGCCTGTAACGGGATTAATTCGAGCAATGAAATCAGAAGTAATTGGCGCTTGCGATGCCAGTGGATATCCGAGCTTCCCGCCCGAATAGGTAAAAGGAGACTTCGCATTCTCTGCAGCCCGCTTCTTCGCTTGCAAATCCGCCTCTTGCTTCGCCAATTGCGTAATCATCTTATCGCTTTCTTCCGAGATTTCCTCGAGCTCTCTTTCTTTCTTGGTAAGGGAGGCAATTTTTACTTCTTTCGCCTTTTCCTTTGCTTGCAGATCGTCTCGCAGCGCATCCGCTTCCGCGTAAAGCCCCTTCACGTTCTCCAGCTGCTTCTCGGTGTCAGCCTTCTTCTGCATGACGGTCTCTTTATCTTTCAAATTGGACTCTAGTATTTCTTTATCTTGATTGACAATAGATTTCAAAGCTTCAACCCGATTCAAGAAATCAGAGAAGCTCGTTGCGCTCAGCACCACGTCCATATATGAAACGAAACCATTCATATACATCAAGCGCACGCGGGATTTCAACATATTATCGCGGCTTACTACGCGTGCCTCTGCCTCATCCAATTGTTTAGCGCTCGCTTCAAGAGCACTCGACACTTGGTCTATTTGTTCATTTAGCTGTGTCAGCTTTTTGCTGGCTTCATTGACTTGATTAACGAGGGCATTCATATCCTTCGTCGTCTGATCCTTCTCTGACTGGACCGCAGTGATTTGATTCTGGGCGTTATTGGCTTTCTGCTGCGCTTCCGCCTTCTGCTTCTTAAGCTGCGTCAACTGCTGGTCAATTTTGTCCGTTGCCGAAGCGGCATAGCTAGCTGCATGAGGGATGGTTAGCGATATGGCCATTCCAAATGTCAACACGATAGGTAGAATTTTCTTCTTCAAGCACGTAGCCTCCCCATTTTCAAGCGTTATCTGCTGCATGTATGGTTTGAATCTATTACGTTCTATGACTAGGAATCTATGAATCTATGAAAATGAAAAAACAAAGAAAAGATGAAAAAGGAGGCAAGAGGAACACTCTGCCCCAGTTTCATTCAAGGTTTCCACTAAACGCGAAGGAATTTGCGGACAGAGATTAGGGAACCCCATACCCCAATCACGATACCTAAGCCGATTAGAAGCACTGTCATCGTTGGTGCAATATTTTCGAACGGTGTTAATTTAATCATCAACAAATTCAAATTCAATGAACTTAAGTTGAGCAATTTCCAATAGCCTGCAAGTATGATGGCTGTTGGGATCGCAGAGCCAATAAAGCCAAGCAATGCACCCTCTATGAAAAACGGCCAACGAATAAAGGAATTCGTCGCACCCACGAGCTTCATGATTGAAATTTCCCGTTTTCTAGCCAAAATCGTAATTTTGATCGTATTGGCAATAAGGAATACCGCTGTAAAGGATAGCAACACAACGATGCCAATCCCGATCCAACGCGCGATCTTCGTTACTTTAAACAGCGCCTCGACAGTGCCTTTGCCATAATTCACTTTGTAAATAGGCTTAGGATCCTTGCCGATGTTAAGCGCAGAGATTTGGTCCGCAACAATGGCCACATTCCGCGGATCGTCCACTTCGATCGTAAACGCATCGTTCAACGGATTGTTATCTCCCTCAAAGCCATCTAAGAGCGCTTTCCCGCTGTCGCCAAGCTTTTCGCGCAAATAGACAAGTCCCTCTGCCTTCGAAACGAACTTAATCGTTTTCACTTCAGGGATCGCTTGGATTTGCGTTTGAAGTGCCGTGATTTGATCCTGAGCGGTGTTAACCTCCAGGTACACGTTGATCTCGACCTGTTGCTCAATTTGGGTAGCTACATCATTCACATTTAAAGTTATGAGTACGAAAACACCAAGAATAAACAGAGAAATCGCAATGGAGCTTATCGACGCGAACGTCATCCAACCATTCCGCACGACATTTTTCGTACCTTCTCGCAGATGTCGAGAAACTGTACTAATCTTCATAGCCATATTCCCCCCGTAATTGATCGCGAGCAATAAGGCCATTCTCAATCGCAATCACGCGCTTACGCATCGTATTCACGATTTCTTTGTTGTGCGTAGCCATGACAATTGTGGTACCGCGGAAATTAATTTCCTCCATCAATTTCATAATGCCCCATGACGTTTCAGGGTCCAAATTTCCTGTCGGTTCATCGGCGATAATGACGGATGGGCTGTTTATTATTGCCCGGGCAATAGCAACACGCTGCTGTTCACCGCCTGATAACTGCGATGGGAGTGAGTTTGCCTTATCTTTTAGCTTAACGAGCTCCAGAACTTCCATGGTGCGTTTCTTGATTTGCTTCTTAGGTGCCTCAATAACTTCCATGGCGAAAGCTATATTTTCAAAAATAGATAATTTCGGAAGTAAACGATAGTCTTGGAAAATAACGCCGATATTTCGACGCACGTAGGGAATTTTGCGTTGTTTAAGCTTTTCTAAATTGAAACCATTTACGAAAATTTGACCTTTCGTTGGTCTTTCTTCTCTATACATCAACTTCATGAAAGTAGATTTACCTGCGCCTGAAGGTCCAACCACATAGACAAACTCATTGCGGTCCACTTTTACATTAATGCCTCTTAATGCGTGCGTCCCGTTGGCGTATGTTTTCCATACGTCCTGCATTTCGATCACAATATCACATCCTAATTATATAGATAGCCTATATCCATTCGACACAAAAGCTGAAAATCCTTCTAAATCCTCTTTGAAATTCATGGGGAATACCGTCATTATACCATGGTTTGTACATATTTTAGCCGAAACAGGATTATGTACTAAATTGGCATCAAGATTGATACATATAGAGAGACAGGCCGTATCACATTCGTATGTAAAGGAGTGGCTCTTCATGACACGCTCATTCAGAAATCTCATCCTCTATTCCGCTATCGCTCTTGGTTTATTCGTCACGTGCGGCATTGCACTTTATATATATGGAGCTCAAACTACCTTTCCCGCTAACGTCACCATTGCTGGCTGGCGTGTAGGTGGAATGTCCTATGCCGCTTTTCAAACTGAATCCGAGCAGCGCATGAAACGACTGTCCTCTTTTCCTGTTCTTTTACACACATCATATCCGGAAATTCCCGCCAAAGAACTGTCCCTTGGACAACTAGGCATTCGCTATGACAAGAGCCTTCTCACCCAATCCTTCCAACAATTAACCAGCGATTCACCGTTTGTGCGTATTAAAGCGCGCTGGAACCTACGAAATGCCACTATTCCACTGAATGTCTCTGTAGATTCCTCCAAACTGAACGACACCGTCAAGGATGCTTGGAAAGAGCTGTATACCAAACAGCCAATTGCCGCCAAGCGGCTTCTCAAATCGCATGATCAGGTTGCGTACGAACCCGAGCGAAATGTGTTAAGAATTGATACCGCGCACTTGCAAGAGCAGCTGCTAAGCATCGCTCCTTCTCTAGGCACTTTAGCGCATACCGCACCAATTGGGCTATCTTTGCCTGTGTACGAGCTGAGCCCCACCGTCACACTAGCCACCTTGAAACAGCAAGGCATCGATGGCAAAATCTCCGAATTCACGACTGTGTTCCCCACTTCAGGTGAAGGGCGGGTTCACAATATTCGAGTAACCGCTACATCGATTCAAGATTACTTAATGGCACCAGGCGAAACCTTCGATTACAGCAAAATCATTGCACAGACAGAAGCCAAATTCGGCTACAAGGAAGCACCCGTCATCCTCAACGGGAACCTCGTCCCCGGGATCGGCGGCGGAATCTGCCAAGTATCCTCGACGCTCTACAACGCCGTCTTGCGCAGCGGTCTTGAAATTGTGGAGCGGAGAAATCATTCACTCCCTGTCAATTACGTCCCTCTTGGGCAAGATGCTACATTTGCTAACGGTTATATTAATTTCAAATTTCGTAATAATACGAACAGCTACGTATGGATCCGCACCATAACGACGGATACGGCCGTAACAGTCAAGCTTTTTGGTCATCAGACGCCTGCCATCACCTATGACATCGACTCCAAAATTATTGAAACCATTCAGCCCCCGATTAAATATGTGAACAATCCGAACATGACACCAGGCTTAGAACGCCCGATCAGCACAGGAAAAGTCGGTTACAAGGTTGAAACCTATCGGATCAAGCGAGAAAACGGCATCATCGTCAGCAAAGAGTTAATCTCCAAGGATCAGTATTCACCTGTGCCTACGGTTATCGCGGCCAACCGCAAAGACATCCGGTCAGAAGAGCCTGCGCCCAAACAGCCTATGGTGGAAGATGGCGTGAGTACACTCGCTATCCAATGATAAACAATAAATGTGATGAAATCATGAAGGTCATGTGACTGTAGTTACTACGTCATTATGACTTTTTTCTTTTATGATAAGACTATCGAAAGAGGATTGAAGGAGGCATAACGATGAGCAAAGTGGATTATTTCAAAGAATTGAACTATCGCCTGCGCGGACTTCCTGAGAAGGAGCGCCAAAATATACTTAAAGTGTATGAAGAGTTATTTCAAAAAGCCGTTGAAAATGGCAAGCATGAAGATGAGATTTCACAGTCTCTCGGCTATCCGCGGGTACCGAACTGGGACGCTCAAAAAGAGGCTACACCTGTGCAAGAGGAAGCATACAAGCGTTCAATGAGTTCGTTTGAAGCTGATGCGCTGCAGGCTGAGGAAACACCTTATGGGAGTGAAGAGCAGGAAGAGGCAGCTATACCTTATGTAAAGCAGCCCGAACCGGCCATCGGCCCTAAGAAACCTGTACAGGCCCCTGAGGCTTGGGAACCGCCTGACTATACACAGACGTCTCCACCTACTTACCCTCCGGTGTATAACACATCTTATCCGCCCCCATACCCAGCGGCTAAACCAGATACGGGGATTAAAGCGATCATTATCTCCATTATGCTCGGCTTCTTTAATCTCATGTTCGTTGTGGGTCCATGGCTAGGGGTTTGCGCCGCAATGATCGCTTTATTTGCAGCAGGTTTTGCCCTTCTGGTCGCACCTGTCATCGGCGTGCTCACCAGCTTAGCTGGCACCACGGGCAGTGACTTCCAATTCATTTCATTCAGCTTGCTCGCCTGCTTCGGCTTAGGCATTATCATCACTACGCTAAGCTCTTGGCTGCTCAAGCAGTTTTTCAAGATCAGCTGGAAGTACATCCAATTCAACGCCAAATTGATTAAGGGGGTTTAAGCCATGCAAACTAAAGTGAAATTTTTCTTAGTGACTGGCTTTATCTGCCTTGCGATAGGCCTGATTGGAGCCGCAGTTTCCTTCCAGTCTTTGGATTTTGAGACCGGTGTTGCAACACTTGATGTAGAGAAGAAAATACCCGCAGCCAGTATCGATTCCCTGATCATTAACAATGATATCTCAGGCGTCACTTTCATTCCGAGCAACTCGGATGAAATTAGCGTTCGTTTAGTGGGTGCTGCGCGATCCGAAAATGCACAGAATTGCACAGTCGAGGCTACAACAGAGGGTGCGAATACATGGCGAGTAGATGTATGTACGAATAAAAAGGCACACATTGACTTCGGCTTCGACCTTACGGAGTTTAAAAGCTTATTCAACGGTCAGCGCCTTCGTTTACGCACAGAAGTGAGTCTGCCTGACAAGCTGTACAAGGCAATTACGGTAAGCACAGATACAGGCAGTATTTCCTTCAAAGAAGTGAAGGCTGAAAAGCTAACTGCCAGTACGGATACTGGAAACATTACAATTGACCGTTACGAAGGAAAAAATGTGAATCTGCAAACAGACACTGGCAGTATTCAGCTCAATGACGGGCAAGGCAATATGAAGCTCAAAACCGATACGGGCAGCATTACAGCAACGCTTCGTGAGCTTGGGGATACCGTTGCGATGGAAACGGACACTGGATTTGTACGCCTGCAGCTAGACCCTGCACCTACAGATGCAAGCTTTGATCTGAGTACGGACACAGGCAGTACGAATCTGGATGTGCCAGGTGTAACTGTTCAACGAACAGGCCACAACAAAGCAAAGGGTTCGATCGGCAATGGCAGTCATAAGGTTACGGTTCGAACGGACACAGGATATGTTGAGGTTAAAGGTAGATAAGCATGCAAAAAAGCTCCTCTCGAGCATCCGATGGATGACGGGAAGAGCTTTTTTAATTGAAGATATGGAAGACTATTTGCTTTTCTCTAAAAAGTCATGCAACCACGCCTGCGACTCTGCCAGCACTTGCTCCGCACGGCCAATGGCCTCGCTCACTTGATTGCTCGCTGTACCGCCGTAGACATTACGCGCATTCACGACTTGCTCTGGTTGAAGCACCTTATAAATATCAGACTCGAATAGCTCGGAGAAGGTTTTGAACTCCTCGATACTCATATCGAGCAAGTATTTTTTGTTTTGGATACAATACAGCACGGTTTTGCCGATCACTTCGTGCGCCTGACGGAAAGGAAGACCCTTATTCACCAGGTAATCCGCAATATCCGTTGCATTCGAGAAGTCTTGGTTCACAGCTTGACGCATACGCTCGGTATTCACCTTCATCGTCGATACCATCGGCGCAAACAATTGCAGCGCGCCTTGCAGGGTACGAACCGTATCAAACATGCCTTCTTTGTCTTCCTGCATGTCCTTGTTGTACGCCAGCGGCAGCGACTTGAGTACGGTCATCAGACCGAACAAGTTGCCATAGACGCGGCCTGTTTTACCACGGACGAGCTCCGCTACGTCCGGGTTCTTCTTCTGCGGCATGATCGAGCTGCCGGTGCAGAACGCATCATCGAGTTCGATGAACGCGAACTCGGTCGAAGACCAGAGCACCATTTCCTCGCTGAAGCGAGAAAGGTGCATCATGATCATGGACGCGTTAGAGAGGAACTCCAGGATGAAATCGCGGTCACTGACCGCATCCAGGGAGTTCTCGTACACGCGTCCGAACCCGAGCTGCTCCGCCACGAAATGGCGGTCGATCGGGAAGGTCGTGCCCGCGAGCGCGCCAGCGCCGAGCGGCAGCATGTCTACGCGCTTGTAGCTGTCCTGCAAGCGCTCAAGATCACGCTGGAACATGCTGACATAGGCCATCATGTGATGCGCGAACAAGATCGGCTGCGCACGCTGCAGATGCGTATACCCCGGGATAATCGTATCTAGATTAGCCTTCGCTTTCTCAAGCAAAGCTTCCTGCAGCTTGATAAGCAAGCCAACGAACTCAACCACGCGCTTGCGCAGGTAGAGATGCATGTCCGTTGCCACCTGATCGTTACGGCTGCGGCCCGTGTGCAGCTTGCCGCCGACAGGACCGATCAGGTCGATCAAGGTTTTCTCAATATTCATGTGAATATCTTCATTCTGAATCGTGTATTCCAGCTCGCCGCGGCGAATCATGCCCTGCACTTGCAGTAAGCCGTCTTTGATTTTTTCTACATCTTCCGCTGGCAAGATGCCGCATTTGCCCAACATCGTCACATGCGCCAAGCTGCCTTCGATATCTTCCTCAGCAAGCTCTTTATCAAATGTAATGGATGCGGTATATTCTTCGACTAATTGGTCGGTTTGTTTCGTGAAACGTCCACCCCAAAGCTTAGACACCTTGCATGACCCCTCTCGTTTTCACATACCTACATAAACTTTTATGAGATAACCTTATGGACAGCCCAAAGGCTTTCCACAAAGGGAAAGCCCACGGCTGAGCAGCTATTTGAAATGTTACTTCTTCGCGTTTTGTTCCACGCCGGAACCAACTTTCAAACGCAGTGCATTCAAGCGGATAAAGCCAGTTGCGTCGCCTTGATCGTAAGCTTTCGTTGGATCAGCTTCCATTGTAGCGATATCCGGATTGTAGAGGGATACTGGGCTTTTCACGCCAGCGCCCATCACATTACCTTTGTACAGTTTCAAACGAACTGTACCGGATACGTTCTTTTGGCTCTCGGATACAAGCGCTTGAATCGCCAAACGCTCAGGTGCGAACCAGAAGCCATTGTATACAAGCGATGCGTATTTCGTGATTAAGGAATCACGAAGGTGCATAACGTCGCGGTCCATCGTGAGGGATTCCATTTTGCGGTGAGCGGTGAAAAGAATAGTACCGCCCGGAGTTTCGTACACGCCACGGCTCTTCATGCCGACGAAACGGTTCTCAACCATGTCCACACGACCAATACCGTGTTTACCGCCGATTTCGTTCAACGTTTCCATCACTTCTAGTGGGGAAAGCTTCGTTCCGTTGATCGCTACGCAATCACCAGCTGCGAACTCAAGCTCGATGTACTCCGCTTGATCTGGTGCGTCTTCTGGCGCTACGCTGAGCACGTACATGCCTTTGTTGGAGTCAGCTGCCGCGTCAAACCAAGGATCTTCCAACATGCCGCTCTCGAAGGAGATGTGCAGCAAGTTGCGGTCTGTCGAATATGGCTTCGCTGCGGATGCCGTTACCGGAATGTTGTGCTTCTCCGCGTAAGCGATCATCTCTGCGCGGCCTGGGAACTGCTCGCGGAATTCTTCCAAACGCCAAGGCGCGATCACGGAAAGCTCAGGCGCTAGCGCTGCTGCTGTAAGCTCGAAACGCACTTGGTCATTACCTTTACCAGTTGCACCATGGGCAATCGCTGTTGCGCCCTCAGCGCGAGCGATCTCAACCATACGCTTCGCGATCAAAGGACGCGCAATGCTCGTGCCGAGCAGGTATTGCCCTTCATAAAGAGCACCTGCTTGGAACATCGGGTTGATAAAATCCTTAGCGAACTCAGCGCGAAGGTCGTCGATGTAGATTTTGGATGCACCAGTTGCCAGCGCTTTTTCCTCCAACCCGTCTAGCTCATCCTTTTGCCCGATATCCGCTGTGAAGGCAATGATTTCTGCGTCGTAAGTTTCTTTTAACCATTTGAGGATAACCGATGTATCCAAACCGCCTGAATAAGCGAGTACGATTTTTTCCTTAGCCATGTCTACTATTCGCTCCGTTTCTACTCTCACTATAATAAATTTAAATTATATCATTGTCGCGGCCATAATAGCCTTTTGCGCATGAAGACGATTCTCAGCTTGGTCGAAAATGATGGAATGCCCGCCGTCGATTACGCCCTCGCTCACTTCTTCCCCGCGGTGTGCAGGCAAGCAGTGCATGAATAGGTAATCCTGCTTCGCATATTTCACCAAAGCTTCATTTACTTGATAGTTTTTGAAGGCGATTTCCCGCTCCTGCTGCTCTGCTTCTTGACCCATGCTCGCCCATACATCCGTGTAGATAATGTCCGCATTTTCAACCGCTTCGCGAGGATCACGGGTTACAAGCAGGCTTCCGCCTGTTTCAGCCGCATTTTCCTTGGATTGGCGAATCACTTCTTTATCCGCATCATAGCCTTCTGGCGAAGCAATTGCGAAATCCATTCCGAGTTTGCTAGCTCCCATCATCAGGGAGTGCACCATGTTGTTGCCATCGCCGATATAGGCGACTTTGATACCTTTTAAGCGGCCTTTTTTCTCCAAAACAGTTTGATAATCCGCCATCACTTGGCATGGGTGCGCATGATCGGTTAAGCCGTTAATGACAGGCACCGTCGCTCCGCGAGCCAAATCGATCACCTTACGGTGCTCGTAAGTACGAATCATGATTCCGTCCAAGTAACGGGACAAGGTTTGAGCGGTATCCCATACCGTCTCTCCGCGGCCCAGCTGCAAATCATTTTTGCTCAGGAAAAGCGCTTGGCCTCCCAGTTGGTACATCCCCACTTCAAAGGACACACGCGTACGCGTCGAGGATTTCTCAAAAATCATGCCCAGCGTTTTGCCCGCTAGTACGGCATGCGGCTCTCTTGCCTTCTGCTTGCGCTTCAGCTCGATGCCATAGTGAATCAAATATTCGATTTCTTCCGCTGTATAATCAACCAAAGCAAGAAAATCCTTGCCCTTTAACTGGGCAGCCAGTTCTTCCTTGACCATGCTATTCATGTGATCCAACCTCTCTTCATTAAACTTCGGTTAGACGCCACTGATGGTGGATGCCTTCTGGGAGAGGACACCGCACACGACTTCTAACGCTTGATCCAAATCTTCTTGCGGTATCGTTAACGCTGGCACCAAACGAATTACGTTCGGGCCTGCTGGAATGACCAACACGCCTTGCTTGTGAATCTCGGTAATGATTTCGGCACTTGGCTGTGTACATTCAATACCAATGAGAAGGCCAATGCCACGGATACTCTTCACCAGCGGATTGCCCGCCAGCTTGCTTTCTAACTTCTTCACCGTGTACTCGCCTAGCTCAGCTGCACGTTCCGTCAATTGATTGTCGATAATGGTGCTTAACGTCGCATGGGCCGCTGCAGTTGCAATCGGTGTACCACCGAAAGTCGAACCGTGACTGCCTGCGCTGAAAGCTTCCGCCAAGTACCCTTTTGCCAACATTGCACCGATCGGGAATCCACCGCCAAGACCTTTGGCTAATGTGAAAATATCCGGCTCTACACCATAATGCTCATAGGCAAAAAGCTTGCCCGTACGACCTACACCTGTCTGAATTTCATCCGCGATCAGGAGTAAATTATGCTCTTTGCATAGCTCAGCCAATTGCTTCACGAATTCCGGATCAGCTGGCAATACGCCGCCTTCCCCTTGCACGAACTCGAGCATAACTGCACAAGTCTTATCATTCACGAGACGGCGCACAGACTCGATATCGTTATAATCAGCATAGACAAAGCCTTCTGGAAGCGGAAGGAAGCCTTCCTTTACTTTGTCCTGGCCAGTAGCTGTTAATGTAGCAATCGTACGCCCATGGAAGGACATGTTGAACGTGATGATCTCGTACTTACCGTTGTTTAGCACTTTTTGCGAGTAGCGACGGGCGATTTTGATCGCAGCCTCATTCGCTTCTGCGCCTGTGGAACAGAAAAACACAGCATCCGCACAGCTGTTGTCTGTTAATAAACCAGCCAATTTTTCCTGATTCGGAATATGGAATAAGTTGCCCACATGCCACAGCTGATCCAACTGCTCGATCAATTTCTCTTTCACAACCTTTGGTGCATGCCCAAGGGCTGCAACAGCAATCCCGCTCATCATGTCGATGTATTCCTTGCCTGTGTCATCCCACAGTCGGCTGCCCTCACCCTTCACTAGCGTAATCGGATATCTGGCGTAAGTTGGAAATAACGAGCTTTTCCCTTGTTCTGTCATGTACATTCCCTCCTTATGGGGTTATTAAAATTACCGTACAATGCGCGTGCCGATGCCATCGCCCTTCAGCACTTTGCTTAACACGTTCGGTTCCGCACCGTTCACGATAACAACTTCTTGCACTTGCCCTTGTATACAAGCAATCGCTGCACGAACTTTCGGGATCATGCCGCCATAGATGTCGCCACTTGTGATCATTTCTTCAATCTGCGCTACGCTGACGACAGGAAGCACTTGCTTCTCGCCATCCACGACCTTCATAATGCCGGGCACATCAGTCACAACGACCATTTGTTCCACACCAAGGTGAGAAGCTACAGCACCTGCCGCCGTATCGGCGTTGATGTTGTACCGCTGTCCGCCATCTGCGCCCAGACCAACTGGTGCGATAACCGGAATGTAGCCCATGCTGACAATCCCTTGAATCAGCTCTGCATTGACTTTCGTCACATCGCCTACAAGACCAACTTCATGGCTGTTCGCGACTGGCTTCGCTTCGATCAAATGTCCATCCACACCGGACAATCCAAGCGCTTTCGCACCTGTTAATTGAATACGGCGGACGATTTCTTTGTTGATTTGGCCGGACAGCACCATCTCGACCACGTCGAGTACCGCTTCATTCGTGACGCGCAAACCGTTTACGAAGCCGGATTCAATCCCAAGCTTCCCTAACGTTTCAGAAATAGCAGGACCGCCGCCATGCACGATAACCGTTACGATGCCCTCTTCCTGAAGCTGACGCATATCGTCAAAAAAACTACTAGGCAGCGCCGCAAGCGTGCTGCCTCCGCATTTCATAACAAAGCAATTGTTCTTCACTGCTCTTTTTCCCCCTTACGTCCGATAAGCCGCATTAATTCGCACATAATCATAGGTCAAATCGCAGCCCCAACCCGTTGCTTTGCCTTCGCCCATATGTAAATTCACATGAATTTGAATCGTATCTGTTTTCAAATAAGCAAGTGCCGCTTCCTCGTCGAACTTCACAGGACGCGATTGCTCCAACACCGCAATATCGCCTAGGCGAATATCGACCGTGTTCACATTCACCGGCTGCCCGGAGTATCCGACAGCTGCAATGATCCGGCCCCAGTTCGCGTCAGCGCCGTATACAGCAGACTTCACAAGGCTAGATCCGATGATCGACTTGACGATCTTACGAGCCGCTTCGTCGCTCTCCGCGCCGATTACTGTCGTCTCGATCAGCTTCGTCGCGCCTTCGCCGTCACGCGCAATCGCTTTGGCGAGGTATTCGCCAACGTACTGGAACCCTGCCGCGAAAGCATCCCAATCCGGGTGCCCCGGATGCAGGGAGTCTCCGCCGGCAAGCCCGCTTGCCATCACCACGACCATGTCGTTGGTGCTTGTATCTCCGTCAACGGTGATCATGTTGAACGTATTATCTGTAATCCTGCTTAGCAACAGCTGCAGGTATTCGCTCTCGATCGCGACGTCGGTTGTCATGAAACCGAGCATCGTCGCCATGTTCGGGTGAATCATCCCCGACCCCTTTGCCGCTCCGGCAATGTGAACCTCTTTGCCGCCAACCACCACACGGACACACGTCATCTTCTGCACGAGATCCGTCGTCAGGATCGACTGGCAGAAGTCTTCGCCGCCGTCTAGCTTTAACTTTGCTGGCAGCTGCTCGATGCCGCTCAGTACTTTACCCATCGGCAGTAGCTCGCCGATAACGCCAGTGCTCGTTACGCCGACGTGGTACTCTTCCACGCCAAGTGCCTTCGCACTTGCCGCGCGCATAGCGCGAGCGTCGTCTTCGCCTTGCTGTCCAGTGCACGCGTTCGCGTTGCCACTGTTCACGATCATCGCCTGCAGCTTGCCGCTGTGGGCGATGCTTTCTTGCGTCACGCGCAGCGGTGCCGCTTGGAACGCGTTCAGCGTGTATACGCCTGCCGCTGATGCGGGTACATCACACAGGATCGCGCCAAGATCATAGCGCTCCGTCTTCTTCAATCCGCAGTGCAGTCCGCCTGCACGAAAGCCCTTCGGTGTTGTTACAGTGCCCTCTGGCACAACTGTAAAGCTTACTTGGTCCGACATGGTCGTCTACTCACCTATCCTCATCTTCTAGTTATGGATATACCGGTGCGAACAACAAACCTGTCGTCTCGTCCCAGCCTTGCATAATATTTAAATTCTGAATCGCTTGGCCTGCAGCACCCTTCACGACATTGTCTATAACCGACACGATCGTAACACGCCCTGTACGCTCATCCACAGCGAAGCCAATATCACAGAAATTCGAACCTGTTACTTCCTTCGTTGAAGGATATTTCCCTAGCGGGCGAATCCGAACGAATTTGCGGCCTTCATAGTACTGACGATACTTCTCGATGAACTCTTCAGCTGTATGCTCACCAGTTAGCGTTGCATACATCGTTGCCATAATTCCGCGCGTCATCGGCACAAGGTGTGTCGTAAACGTCGTCACAACCGGTTTCCCTGCAATGCGGCTTAGCGCTTGCTCGATTTCCGGGATGTGTTGGTGCTTATTTATTTTGTAAGCCGATAAATTCTCATTCACTTCGGAGTAGTGTGCGCTCAGGCTCAAACCTCGACCTGCACCAGATACACCGGATTTCGCATCAATAATAATCGTAGATGGATCGATCCATCCCGCTTCAACCGCAGGAATAAGACCTAGCAATGTCGCTGTAGGGTAACAACCTGGGTTCGCGATTAGATCGCTGCCCTTCACTTCGTCCCCGAACACTTCGGATAGACCGTAAATCGAACGTGCCAGTGCCTCTTCGGAAGCAGCCGGTTTTTTGTACCATTTTTCATAGTCGCTAGCCGACTTTAATCTCAAATCCCCTGAAATATCAATAACCTTCAGGCCTGCTGCGAGCAGCTTCGGCGACAGCTCCGCGCTGACACCCGCTGGTGTGGCCAAGAACACAACGTCCGCTTTCCCTGCGATAAGGTTAACATCAAGGACATCGAGGATATCCACAACCACTTCCTGCAAATGTGGAAAATGCTCCGCAAGCGGCGCTCCTGCATTCGATGTTGAAATCACGGATGTAATATGTACAAGTGGATGCGCCTGCAAAAGACGAATCAATTCCGCACCACCATACCCTGTAGCTCCAATAATAGCCGCTCTAATGCTCTGACTCATATCCATGCCCTCCCGATGTTCCGAAAATATATGTATTATTATACATTCGTATACATAATAATTCAATGAATTTTTTTGTTGGTTCTTTGGATCTCAATTCGCAAAATAACAAGACATTTCAAGGCTTTGACAGACAGAAATCGACTGTGTTTATATTCACAGAATAATCTGACTATATTCACTCTTATGCACATTATGCATCATTTCTGTGTAATACGTGTATGAGAAAATGATTTATACCGAGAATTTCAATGCTGAGTGACCTTGTTTATAAATTGTAGTTATCCATCGCCATACACCCTGCACGATAACCATTATCCCAAAATCTCTAGCAAGAAGGCAAATTATGTTATTAGAGTCATAGTTATTCACATAATTACCTACATGCTGTGGACAAGTTTAATGTTTATACACAGATTGCCAACAAGTTATCCACAAATAGGTAAAAAACCTCCCGTTACTCTCTGGCTTCTCCACAATTGATAGCAGAAACCTGAGTCCTAACAGGAGGCTTTCTTTGATACTCCAACCTTCCACTAAGCGTGGCGTTTAAATCCTTCACCCAACACTTCATTCGTTTCACTCAAAATTACGAAAGCTTGCGGGTCCACAGATTGCACCAGTGTTTTCAATCGACTGACTTCGTTCTGTTTCACGACCACCATCATCACCGTCCGCGATTCTCCCGTAAATCCACCTGAACCACTGAGTTCCGTTAAGCCCCGATCCAAATCGTACAAAATCGCCTTCCGAATAGCATCCGTATGATCCGAAATAATAAAGGCCACTTTGGCATAGTTGAAGCCGAGCTGTACGATATCAATGGTTTTGGTGGTGACAAATAAGCCGATCATCCCGTACAACGCGTTCTCTGGGGTAAACACCAGCGCTGAGCTGATAATGACGAGTCCGTCGAAAATGGCGACTGAAAATCCGAGGCTTAGGCCTGAATATTTATGCAGCATTTGAGCAGCCAAGCCCAACCCGCCTGTGGATCCACGTCCTTTGAACACGATACCTAATCCCAAACCCACACCGATCCCGCCATATACAGCAGCTAGCAGTGGATTATGTGTAGGAACGCCAAGATGGCTGGTGATAAGTACACAGAACGGGAAAATGACCGATCCGACAATGGCTTTAATGCCGAATTTCTTCCCTAACAACCATATGGCTAATAGTAAAATCGGAATATTGAGCGCCCACTGTGTGTACGCAGGGTTTATTTTGGTGACTTCCTGCAAAATGGTGGAGATCCCCGAAACCCCGCCTGTTGCGATTTGGTTCGGGTTCAAAAAGCTATTAAAACTAGCCGCCATGATCAGCGATCCGACTATCAGCAGTATGTATTCGAATGCGGTGTGGCTAGGACTTCCGATCTTAATTCGCGGTTCTCTTCTGGACACGAGTGGTCCTCCTTCGTTCAATTACATGAAAAATCCTACACCCATTAGGTGTAGGATCAACGTTTATGACGTGATACATGCACAGCCCGCCAAATCAACTCACTGGCACATGGGCAGACATGATTTCGTGTGGTGTTGTAGTCCTATTACTCTGGCTTGCGTATTTGATGACGCAGATACGCATCAATGAACGTATCCAGATCGCCATCCATGACAGCTCCAATGTTCCCTGTTTCGGCAGCGGTTCTGTGATCCTTCACCATGCTGTACGGATGGAAAACGTAGGAGCGAATCTGGCTGCCCCAAGCAATATCCGACTGCTCGCCGCGAATCTCGGCGAGATGCTTCATTTGCTCTTCGATCTTCCGCTCGTAGAGCTTGGAACGAAGCATCTTCATCGCTTTCTCGCGGTTCTTAATCTGCGAGCGCTCTTGCTGACAGCTCACCACGACCCCAGTCGGAATGTGCGTAATCCGCACAGCCGAGTCCGTGGTGTTGATGTGCTGACCGCCGGCGCCGCTCGCGCGGTACGTATCGATCTTGAGATCCTCGGAGCGGATCTCGCCTACGTCGGTGTCGTCTTCGATCTCTGGCATGACGTCACACGACGCAAAGGAGGTGTGACGACGGCCAGAGGCGTCGAACGGCGAGATTCGGACGAGACGGTGCACGCCCTTCTCTGCCTTCAAATAGCCGTAGGCGTTGAAGCCAGTGATCTGCAGCGTGACACTCTTCACGCCGGCTTCGTCGCCGGGCAAATAGTCGAGCACCTCGACTTTGTAGCCCCGCTTCTCCGCCCAGCGGCGGTACATGCGCAGCAGCATCTCTGCCCAGTCCTGCGACTCGGTGCCGCCGGCGCCTGGATGCAGCTCCAGGATGGCATTCAGCCGATCGTACGGCTGATTGAGCAGCAAGCCAAGCTCGAAGGACTCGAGCTTCTTGACGAGCGCCGCGATGCCTGTTTCGATGTCTTTAACAAGACCCGCGTCGCTCTCTTCTTCTTCGAGTTCGACCATGACCTGAATATCCTCGAACGCGTTCGTGAAGCCTTGGAACTCCTCCACGACACTCTTGATCACGTTGAGCTCAGCGATCGTCTTCTGGGCACGTTCATTATCGTCCCAGAAGTCCGGTGCGCCCATTTTTTCCTCATAGTCCCCAATTGCTTCTAGCTTATGATCTAAGTCAAAGAGACCCCCGTAATTCGGTTAGTCGCTTTGCTGTTTCTCTTAAGTCTTGTTTCACTTCTGGTTCTAGCATGTCTTACACCTCGTTTATTCTTCTTGCTTGTACGTAGACAAGGTTGTTAGATTGCCCTACATGCCTTGCCCATGGCATTGCTTGAATTTCTTGCCGCTGCCGCATGGACATGGATCATTGCGTCCGATACGTTGCTCTTCATCGCGTACCAATGGTTTCTTACCGCCTGCTTCATTCTTCGTGTCAACAGCCTGACCCTCTGCCACCGCTTGGCGCTCGAGGTTGCTCTGTACGTGTGCTTTCATGATGTACATCGAGACTTCTTCACGAATGTTGTCGATCATCTCTTGGAACATTTCGAAGCCTTCGAATTGATACTCACGAAGCGGATCTGTACCGCCGTATGCCCGTAGGTGGATACCTTGGCGCAGCTGATCCATCGCATCGATGTGATCCATCCATTTGCTGTCTACCGCACGAAGCGCTACAACTTTTTCAAATTCACGCATGAACTCTGCGCCAATTTCCGTCTCACGCTCATCATAACGTTTGCTGACAAGCGCTTTGATTTGCTCAATGACTTCTTCTTGCTCTTTGCCCCACAGATCTTGATCTGTAATCTGAGCATCGTCATGCAGCAAGTTGTTATTTACAAAGTTCGCAACTTCTTGCAGTTCCCACTCTTCCGGAATCGTTTCTTCAGGACAGTGCGCTTTTACGATACGCTCGATCACGGCACTGATCATGCCTTCAATAACCTCACGGATATTCTCGGACTCCAGCAGCTCGCGGCGCTGTTTATATATAATCTCACGTTGTTGATTCATAACATCGTCATATTGAAGAACGACTTTACGCACGTCGAAGTTGTTGCCCTCAACGCGTTTTTGCGCAGATTCTACGGCACGGGAGATCAATTTACTTTCAATTGGCTGATCTTCTTCCATCCCCAGACGATCCATCATCGCCATAATATTTTCGGCGCCGAATCGTTTCATTAACTCATCTTCAAGTGAAAGGTAGAATTGGGAGGAACCAGGGTCACCCTGACGTCCTGCACGTCCACGCAGCTGATTATCGATCCGTCTGCTCTCATGACGCTCTGTACCTATGATATGCAAGCCGCCTGCTTCATGTACACCTTGACCGAGCATAATGTCGGTACCGCGGCCTGCCATGTTCGTTGCAATGGTAACCGAACCTGGTTGACCCGCACGTGAAACGATTTCCGCTTCTTCCGCATGGTACTTGGCATTCAATACTTTGTGCTGAACACCTTTCTTCTTAAGCATCTCGGAGAGCCTCTCGGAGTTCTCAATGGAAACTGTACCGACAAGCACCGGTTGGTTCAGCTTATGACGCTCAAGGATTTGTTCAACAACGGCTCTGAACTTACCGTTCTCTGACTTATACACCACATCTGGCAGATCCTTACGAATCATCGGGCGGTTCGTCGGTACGATAATAACTTCAAGGCCGTAAATTTTCTTCAACTCTTCTTCTTCCGTCTTCGCTGTTCCCGTCATCCCCGCTAGCTTGCGGTACATACGGAAATAGTTCTGGAACGTAATTGTTGCAAGTGTCATGCTCTCATTCTGAACTTTCAGCTGCTCTTTGGCCTCAATGGCTTGGTGCAGCCCATCACTATAGCGACGGCCTGTCATAATACGGCCAGTAAATTCATCAACGATCATAACTTCTTCTTCTTGAACGACGTAATCTACGTCACGTTTCATAATGAAACGAGCTTTGAGCGCTTGCGTGATGTGGTGGTTGATATTGACATTTTGATGATCGAATAAGTTCTCGATACCAAATGCACGCTCTGCTTTCGCTACGCCTTCTTCAGTTAGCGCTACAGCACGTACTTTGATGTCGATCGTGTAATCCTCTTCTTCTTTCAGCTTCGCTACAAAACGGTCAGCCGTAAAGTACATATCCGTCGATTTCGCGGCTTGTCCGGAAATAATCAACGGCGTTCTTGCCTCATCGACTAAGATGGAATCCACCTCATCGATAACCGCATAGTACAGCGGACGTTGAACCATCTGCTCTTTGTACAGCACCATATTGTCACGCAGGTAGTCAAACCCGTATTCGTTATTCGTTCCATAAGTAATATCACAAGCATAAGCTGCTTGCTTCTCTTCGTGTGACAAGTCATGCAAGTTAACCCCAACGGTTAAGCCGAGGAACTCATAAATTTGACCCATTTCGCCGCTATCCCGCTGTGCCAAATAGTCATTGACAGTAACAACGTGTACGCCTTTACCTAACAAAGCATTCAAATAAACAGGAAGTGTTCCAACAAGTGTTTTCCCTTCCCCTGTTCTCATCTCCGCGATACGGCCTTCATGCAGCACCATACCTCCGATGAGTTGAACGTCATAATGGCGTTTTCCTAGTACACGGATACCTGCTTCTCTGACTACTGCAAAAGCTTCAGGCAGTAAATCATCGATTTCTTCGCCTTTTTCAAGACGTTCTCTGAACTCGATTGTTTTCCCTTTTAACTCTTCATCGGTCAGCGGTTTAATGCTGGCTTCAAGCTCGTTGATGTAGTCAACGGCCTTGAGCATCCGTTTAATCTCCCGTTCATTGGAATCACCAAAAATTTTCTTCACTAGTCCTAGCATCGGTGAACCCCTTTCCATTGCGTTCGTATCCTTAAATTGTACCACTTATGACAGTCTTGTCGCAACAAACGTGCTATCTCTTCCTTATAAAACCTATATAAATAGGACTTAGAAACCATGCTTTCCCGTATTTCTTAGTATGAAATGGAGATGCTACTAACATGCATAGAGGTATTAACGACTTTGTTCACTATAGGAAAAAGCTTAACCCGATGTTATCGAATTAAGCTCACTTGATCATTTTGTATAGGAATGGTGATAAATTTATTAGGCAATTTGTTTATGCATTACATCGCTGGTTCGATAAGGCCGTACTTGCCATCGTCCCGTTTGTACACGACGTTGACCGTGTCTGTTTCCATATTCGAGAAAACAAAGAAGTTATGACCCACCATATTCATCTGGAGAATCGCTTCTTCCACGTCCATCGGCTTCAAATTGAAGCGTTTGTTACGTACGAGTTCGAAGTCCTCTTCTTCTTCCATATAGGAAGCTGCTGCGACCTCTACCTTGAACAAATCACGTTTGCCGCCTTCTTGGCGAATTTTACGATTCGTTTTGGTCTTGTGCTTGCGAATTTGGCGCTCTAATTTGTCCACAACCAAATCAATGGATGCGTACATGTCGTTGTTGCGTTCTTCTGCTCTCAGTAGCACACCTGTTAGGGGAATGCTGACTTCGATGGCCTGAAGACCTTTAACCACACTTAGCTTTACTTGTACATCGGATGTAAGGGGAGCTTCAAAATACCTCTCTAGTCTATTCAACTTCTTGTCGACGTAGTCTCCGAGGGCTTCAGTAACTTCAAGGTGTTCTCCGCGAATGCTAATTTCCATAGTTAAACATCTCCCTTCCTTCTTACATTATACTACATTCCACCCCATCTTCATAATTCCTTTAAATTCCGAGCTAAACTTTTTTGATATCAAATAAAAAAACACCCCAGGTTAGTCCCTAGGGTGACTTTGTTCGTAGGTGTATGCGATGGCACAACGCGTGCCAAGTAATTATAGTCTGCTTACGTTTGCAGCTTGTGGTCCGCGTGCGCCTTCTACGATGTCAAACTCAACAGCTTGACCTTCGTCCAGCGTTTTGAAGCCTTCGGACTGAATCGCTGAGAAATGAACGAATACATCCCCGCCATCTTCACGCTCGATGAAACCATAGCCTTTTTCTGCGTTAAACCATTTCACTTTACCTTGCATAACGTACACAATCCTTTCGTTTTAAAAAATATAAAAAGAGTTCAACAAAATGTAAGCCCTTTCTTTTTGACTATAACACCAATCTGCTTGACCTGTCAATTTCTAACTTTCAATAAGAAAGAATATTTAGAAAATTCAAGTATATACATGCCGTGGATAACTGCAGAATTTGTAGAATCCTGTCATGACGGGATTATTTACACTTTATTAACAAACTTATCAACAGGTTTATGCACATTGTCCACAGGCTGTGATGAGAGAAATATGGATAACTCGAGGTGAAAGGGTTCATTTATTCACATGCTGGGGCCAGATCAGATTGTTTATCCACGGATTGCTGAGGCGGCTGAAGAAAACAGGGGATAAAGAAAAAACCTTCTGCCGCGGCAGAAGGTTTCTGTGGATAGGCTACTTCTTCTTGTCGAAGAAGTAGCTTTCTTGGGTATAAGGTTGCTCATACGCATTGTTATGCACACGAGCTCGTTCTATTTTATCGATTCCGCTTTTGGCTTCATCCTTTAATTGCTGCATGCGTCTCACAATCACGTCATCATATTGGAGAATGTCCTTAATGATCAGTTTTTGCTGATCATTAAAACTCTGATTCATTGATTGAAGTTGGTCAATAATGAGTTGCCTCTCCTCGACAAAACTTGCAAACTGCTCATCATCCATCCGATCCAGCTCTGCGATGATTGCTTGCGTTATCTGCTGTAACGTTTGGATAAGCTTATCCATGTTTCGATGCTAAAGAAAGCTTCGCTGCTTGAACCCACGTTTCTTTCAGTTCCACTAGATAGCCTAAAACTTCCTCGGCGGATTCCACTTGCTTCTTCGTATTCGCTTCGACTAGGCGGAATAGGAAATAGTCATACAAGCGTAACAGCTCGTCTGCTACAGGCGCCTTCTTATCCAAAGTGATAATAAACTCTTGGATGATGTCTTGAACTCTCATCAAATAGTTATTAGCATCTTGGTAATTCTTCTGAGAGAGTGCCTCAATGGCTTGCTTACAATATCGGATGGCACCATCTGATAACATGATGAGCAGCTGAGCTGGGCTCGCTGTTTGAATTGAATTTTGCATATATTTATTCTGCTGCGCCGAAATCATGCAAATACCCCCCTAAATTCTTGTCTTATTCGCTTATTACCTGCGCTCATCTACCATAGCTCCAGCCATTTCCCAAACTCTAGCTAGGAAATCAAGCGATTTCTCATTCGGGATTTCTCGAATAAGTTCGCCGTTGCTTTTATCTAATACTCTAACAATAATATGCTTGGTCTGTTCGTGAATTGAGAAATCAAGCGTTGTAGAAGTACCTTCTACCGCTTTAATCGCTCGCTCGATAGCCTTTACAAGCTGTTGCTCACTGATAGGAATATTCTGCCCTTGCGCTTGCGCTTGCTTTAAATCATGAACACTTTGAATGCCGTCATTGCTCGAAACTTTAGGTGCTGCAGGAGCTATGTTTACGCTAGGCTTTGGAACATTTCCAATCGATGGGTTCATACTCAAAGCAAAGACCTCCTAAAATAATAGTTATTACTAATATCGGTGGGAAACGTTCTATTATGAAGATCTATCTAACGTTTAGCCGTTATTTGAAGATAAGGATTGTGAAAGGTAATTACTTTGAGAATTGTAAGCCGTTAGATATTTTTCCATAGCTGTAAACTTCGCATAATAGGATTTTTCTTTCCCGGTAAGGCGATCTGACTCGCTGTTAATATCCTTTAAAGTCTTTTGCATAAGCTTCCCGATTACACTTTCATCATATTGGCTGCTTCCAGCACTTCCGGCTTTATCCTTAATTTTCGTAAAGGCTGTTTGGAAATCATCAAATACACGGACAAGCAATCCTGTTTTTGCACTGTCTGTCGCTGCATAAGGTTGGGAGAATAAGTTTTTAACAGCTTCTGGATCTGCTTGAATCGCTGCGCGTAGTTTCGTCTCATCGATATAAAGCTTTCCTTTATCCGAATAGTTACTTGAAGCGATACCGATGGAGGAAAGCGAATTGTACTGACTCCCAGTATCAACCCTAGAAGTCATATGATTTCGCATAGTACTAACCAATTCTTTTAAGCTGCTGTCATTACGAAACAATCCACTCTTGGCTTTACTTTCCCATGCTTTAACCTGATCTTCTGACATTGCTGCTCTTTGTTCGTCGGACAGAGGCTGAAAATCCTTGTAGACAGTTTCGTTAATTGCTTTGTTGAGTTTATCTAACATTTCGTTGTATTTACTTACAAAATCTTTGATGTTCTTTACTTCTGCATCAATATCCTTCGTAATAGTAGCCGATTGGGCGGTCGTCGTAACATTCTTGAGCGTGTAATTGACTCCCATTATTTTTACCGTATTGTTGGCTGAAGTTACCTCAGTACCGTTAAATTTAACTACCGCATCTTGAGCAAGATTGGCGTTCGACAAACCACTGGTTGCCGTAGTTGTCGCATAGGAACCAGCACTTCCGTTATAACCATTCTTATAATCAGCCGCAGCTGACCCAGCAAAACCGAGCTTTGTATCTAAAAATCCAGCCTGATCCGCAGAAATCGCTATTTTTGTGTTAGCGCCAGTTTCTTTCGTTTTCAAAATAAACTGTTTGAGTGTAGCGTCATAGATCGCCTTCACCTCTAGACTATTGCCAGAAGCATCTTTCGCCCCGTTAATCTTCGTAAGAACGTCAGCCATTTTATCTGTCGCACTAATTGCAACCGTTGCCGTGATTTGTTTGCCAGCTTGGTTTGTCACCTTAAGCGTCAGATTCGTTGGTGTATTTGTTAAAGTTGCATTTTGATCAACAACGAGATTCGATTTCATAGTTGCGGATTGGGCAAGTTTCGAAACTTCATAACTATAAGTTCCCTCAATCGCATCAGCTGTAGCTACTCCACTCATTGAATCTGTATTCGTAGTGGTTATTGAAAATGTACTATACGTGCTTGAGAGCTTCATATTAAAAAGCGTATTACTTCTAAAAGCGAACAAGTCACTATTCCATTGACGATAACCATCACTTTGCCAGGTATATTTTTGCTGATTTTGCTTCATCTTGTTTAACTTAACACTCTCAGCATCCATCATTTTCTTCACGAGTGCATCTGTATCAAGCCCCGAAGCCATACCGCTAATTCGATTGATTGTCGTCATCAGACCATACCTCCATCATCTATAAAACTAACAGCACGCATAGCTGTGTCCCTGTAGAAATCATATATTGTGTTTATCGGTCGAAACTTGTCTTTTATGAATAGCAAAAAAGACTTCTCATAAAAAAGAAGCCCTGCTACAGTCAGTAAACGTATTGTGATCAATCTTTTAAGTAAATAAAGATACTCTACACTCTAATGTCCACACTACCCCCAAGATGAGGCTGCACGGACCGCTGAATGGCACTTGACTGACTTAACATTTCCGTCATATTCGTTGCCTGTATTTGCGCCGTATCCATGGCAATTCTCATCACGGATAGGCTCGCATCTTGCATTAAGTTGGATTGGCTCATCACCATAGATATACCTGCAATATCCATCTACTGTTCACCCTTTCAATGTTTCACGAATAAAAAAAGGAGACTCTAGAGAGTCTAGAGTCCCCTTCCGTAGGGCTAAGATTAGCCACGAAGCAATTGAAGAACGCCTTGTGGTTGTTGGTTTGCTTGTGCAAGCATCGCTTGAGCTGCTTGTGCAAGGATACTGTTTTTGGATTGGTTCATCATTTCTTTCGCCATATCTACGTCACGAATACGGGATTCAGCGGAAGTCAAGTTTTCGGAAGATGTGTTCAAGTTGTTGATTGTGTGATCCAAACGGTTTTGAACAGCACCTAAGTTACTACGTTGTTGGGAAACAACTTCGATTGCATTGTTAATGATTGTGATAGCTTTAGATGCAGATGCTGCTGTGCTTACGTCAAGAACATACTCAGTGGAAGAACCATTTTTAACTGTGCTTGCTCCGTAAGTAACATCAGCTACGCTACCATCCAATAGTGTATCTGTTTGTCCAGCTGCGTTTGAACTAGAAGTCAATCCAAGTGCTTTGGAACGCATATCGGCAATAGCTACATTCATAGCTTGACCACTGTTAGCACCGATTTGGAAGCTAACGGAAGCATCTTTACCGTCAGCACCTGTAGCGGAAGTTGTATTAAACCCAAGATCTGAAGCTCCTGAGCTTCCTGCTACTGCACCAAATGTAATTTGGCTAGCTGCGCCTTGTTTACCACTTGTAACTTCGAAGCGAACACGATCTGTATCCGCTACTGCAAGTGCTTTGATATCAACAAGCTCTCTTTGAGGGAGTGTGGAATTCGCAGTATTCCATGCTTGGATTTGAGTGTTAATACCTGTTTTCAAGGCACTTGCTAAAATGTCTTTATCAGTGTAGTCGCCAGCAGCCAGAGCCACAGCGTAAGTGTTACCATCTACATTGACAGATAGTGTATCATTTTTTGCTAAACCGGCTGTTAGAGTAGCGCTTGATAATCCAGAAAGTCCAGCAGCTACACCAGTGATGGAAGTTACTCCATTACCTTTACCTGCACTTGTAGCAGCAGTGCCAATTTGGATCGAGCTTCCAAGTGCTGCAGTTGATGAGAATGTAACATCACCTGCAACTGTTGTAGCGTCAGCATCTGCTGCTGCTGCTGCATCAAATTTCGAATCGATTTCTGTCGCTAGTAGATCAGGGGAGTTATAAGTACCATTAGCTAATGTTACTGTTACTGATTTAGTTGTTGCTCCGCCGTCTTTCGTGTAGTTAACAACCAATTGATTGTTAGCAGCATTACCATTGGCAGCTACGTCTGCACCTGCTCCAGTAGTTCCATTAAATAGAGCAGTAGCTGCGTTACCACCTACGATGCTAATTTTACTGTTAGCACCTTTGTCTAAAGCACCATCTGTAATTACAAGATTATTCCCTACCATCGCTACGGAAATATTAGCTGCATCAGTTGTTGGTCCACCAGTATTCCCAGCTCCGCCACCTGCACCAGCTGCTGTTGCTTGGAAAGCTGTGCGAAGTGCAGCTTGCATGTTTGCTGCTAATGCATTGTTGTCTGCACCACCAGCAAATGTTACTGTACGTACTGTATTACCAATTTGAACCGTAAGTTCATTTGTTGTAGGTGTAACAGCAGCGGATAATTCAGTACCTGCTCCACCTGTTGTTACTTTACCACTTGTGTAGCTACCAACAGTACCATCATGAATTGTTACTGCTGCACTAACAGCTGCGCCTACACCAGTACCTGCAGTTGCTGTAGTTCTAACAGTAAATTTGTCGGCAAGTGCGCCAATTTTTGCAATGGATGCGCCATCTTTAACAGCAGCAGTTGCTTCTGTTTTGTCTTTTGCACCATTGATTAGTTTTTGTGTATTGAACTCAGTTGTGTTACCAATACGGTTGATTTCATCCGATAGTTGGTTTACTTCTGATTGAATGCTTTTACGGTCAGCATCAGTGTTCGTACCGTTTGAAGATTGTACAGCCAATTCACGCATACGTTGAAGAATGTCGTGAGTTTCGTTCAATGCACCCTCAGCTGTTTGGATCATGGAGATACCATCTTGCGCGTTACGGGAAGCTTGATCTAGACCACGGATTTGACCGCGCATTTTTTCGGAGATTGCAAGACCAGCTGCGTCGTCACCTGCACGGTTGATACGAAGACCGGAAGACAATTTCTCGATAGATTTAGATTGGTTAGCTGTGTTAGTGGATAATTGACGGTGTGTGTTCTGTGCTGTTACGTTGTGATTAATTCTCATTGGTAATTCCTCCCTGAATATATGAATTCCACATCCATGTGGATTAGCGTTTCTTCCAGGTCGGCCGCCCTTGGAATCGCTCATACTATTAATATCGACAGGGGGCGACTATTTCTGAAGTCCTATTTTCGCGAAATTCCGACATTTGGTTTCATAATGACTCTAATATCGTTTTTTCTCGCCTATTGTTAGCCTATTTACTCTGTTTTTCTCGTTTTTTTGAACATTTCATTGAGACCGTTATAATTTGATGCACTGCCAAGGGCATCCTTGTTAGCTTGCTGGATCGATAGGTAGATTTCTTTTCGGAATACTTCAACACTTTTGGGAGCTGAAATACCTAATCGAACTGTGTCCCCTTCCGTACCCAATACGATAAGTTCAATATTATCACCAATCATAATAGCTTCACCTTTTTTACGAGTTAGAACAAGCATGCCTGTCACCCCTTATTTGTCATCGGATGGAACCGATTGCATCAATTTATGTTTGGCGTTGTAGGAAGAGCCATGTAGAATGACCTGCTTCCCTAACCTCGTATTCACATTCACAATGATAGGTGCTAATAAGTTTAAAGTCGCTTCTTCAAGTTTTTCCCCTACGGACACAACTGACCAAACTGCCACATCCTCCTTGCCTCCAATCCCCAGCTCAGTAACGACACTATCTGATAATTCCAGATCATAATCGGGGAAGAACTCGAATGGATTCGTTAATAACAGTGCTACATTCCCATCATCCACACACTGTAAGAAGATAAACGGCGACTCCATATCGGGTTGAATGAAGATATAACTAATAAACTGCTCAAACCCTGGAATCCCCTGCGGGAATGTGAAAACCTCCTGCTCGGCGATGGTTATTTCACCGAACTGCAACGTGGTTATATTCATGAGTGGCAACTCCTATACGGATTAGTGGTTTGGAATAAACAAAAAAACTATAGATTAGGCAATCTACAGTTCAAACTATACCCTACTTTGTTGAGCAATCATACTTTCATGTCGATCTCTGGAGGAATCATCTCAACCTTCGGATATTGCTTCATATAGATCGAGACCTTGCCAGGTGTGTAAGATATTTCAGCTTGATGCGGCGTGATCTGAATGTCAACACTGCCTGGATTCACATTGATCTCAACCTTGTTCGCCGTATAATCAAGATCGACATTATCATAAGAAGCCTCACCTAGATAGTTCATGCTGCTTGGTTCAAAAGCCCGCTCTGCTGCCATATCGGCAATTGGGTTACCACCCTTTTCAATAGCCGCCAGTCGATTCCCTTTCTCTACAATGCTTGCGATTCCCTGTAGAGCTATATTCTTCGACTCGCTGTAAATCCGATTCATAAAAGTCGTGTGGCTTCCCATCCCTAACGCGTCCCAAGCACGACTCTGATCAATGTGCAGTTCCCCTTGAGGGGAGCGTATTTCCATGGTTAGCGGAGTGGTATGCATCTCCATGTCCGCTTTAGGCTGACGAATATCCCACTGCCCACGCTGAGCATCTATGCCAATTTGGCCAGACTGGATATCAAGTCTAATCGATGGTACGGACGACATGACCTACACCGCCTTATTTGAGAAAATCAACTAGACTTGGACGTATAATCTGAGAACCTATCGACAAGGAGGCTTCGTAAACATTCTGCGAAGTTTTAAGGTTCGTCATTGCTTCAGCAACATCTACATCTTCTACTCTAGTTTGCAGTGTCTGGAGATTAGTGTTGATATCCTTCAGGCGTTCATTCGATAAATCCACACGGTTCATCTTGGCGCCTACATCAGCGCGAACAGATAAGAAGCTTTCCATTCTGGTATCCAGGCGAGCTAGACCATCACTGATCCCCTTAAAATCACTCGTCCCCATTGCGGTCATTAAATCTTGCATAATTTTAAATGCATTGTCCGCATCTGTTGATTTGCCAAACACTTGATCGCCTGTAATATTTACGGAAATCCGTACACCTGCACCAATTTCATATTGAATGGATGAGCTATCCGCATCGGTTATTGCAGCATTGTCCTCCGTATACGGCGCTAAATCTGTCAACTGACCATTGAATACATGCTTACCATTAAATTCACTATTGCCCAACTCGACGAGTTGACTGTATAACTGCTTGATCTCGCTATTAATAGCGTCTTCTGCTGTTTGAGGGTTCGATCCATTAGCTGCAGATACAGTAAGCTCCCGTACTCGCTGCAGGACCTCATTAGTCTTGCCTAACGTTGAATCTGTATAATCCAACCAAGATGTAGCCGACTCCACATTCGCTTGGTATTGATCATTCGCGGACAGTTCACTGCGGTACCTCATAGCAAAACTTAGTCCTACCGGATCATCCGAAGGTTTATTTATTCTTCTGCCTGTTGCTAGCTGATTCTGCAGGTTATCCATACGATTGAGATTCGTCCCCAAATTGCGAACCATCTGGGTATTAATCATCGTTTGCGTGATTCTAGTTGGCATTGAATCCCCACCTTATACAAATTAATTATTATCTACCGACTGTGCCCATACTGTTAATTACTTTATCTAACATTTCATCAAATGTGGTTAATGATCTAGCCGCAGCGTTATAGGCGTGTTGATATTTAATCATGTCCGCCATCTCTTCATCCAAAGACACACCGCTAACAGACTGTCTTCTCGAGTCAACCTGATCCACTAGTGCTTGTTGGTTCGTTGTTTGCCTCGTTGCTTCTTGAGACTGTACGCCTAATTGACCTACAATGGCACGGAGAAACTCGTCGAATGTACCGCTAGTCAAAAGCGGCGTTCCGTTAGAGCTTGGATCAAAGTCAAACTTCTGATTCTGGAACGATGCTAATGCTAACGCGATATCGTTATTCCCTCTTACTACTTTGGTACTGCCATCTGTATCCACATAAGTACGAGAAGAAGCAGCAATATTAGCCACTTTTTTGACGATTTCTGGATTTACAGTGAGACTGTTTGCATTAAACTCCGTAGCGCCATCTTTTAAAGTAAAGAAAGGGATTCCGCTTTTCGGAGGATCTTCCAAGGTATATCCCAATGCGTGTAGACCGTTAATTCCGCTAACCGTTACTTTCGTATCAGCCGCTAAGGTGCTTCCTGGTGTCGCGCCGGTAAGTGTTGCGCCAGCGGGGATCACTGCACCTGCAGGTAAAGTTATCGTTACTGGACCTTGGACAAGAGCCTTCACCATAGAATTGAATTGAAATTTATAACTATCTAAATATTGATCTCGGGAAGCAAGCATTCCATAGATTTCGCCGCTCTGCAAATCATTGGATTGCAAATTAGCAGCAACTGAACTGGCATCAAGCGGGGTCGTTACATTGATTCCATTAACCAGCTCAACGCTTCCCATTCTCAACGTATATCCGCCTGTTGTATCAACTGCGGTTATATTAACTATTTTGGACAAATTATCTACTAATAGATCCCTCTGATCTCTTAGATCATTGGCGTTATTGCCTAATCCTTCTATTTTAAATATTTCGTTATTCAAATTGGCAACTTGCTTCAACATCGTATTGGCTTCAGAAACCTTAACGGATATATTATTTGTCAGATTCGCTGATAAATCATCCAATTGCTTCCCTGTATGATTGAAAGCATCCGTCATGGCTAACGCTTTTTCCTTAAGCGCGGCACGAGCTGTCAAGTTATCAGGTTCCTTACTGACATCCTGCCAAGCACTCCAAAAGCCCTCCACCACTTGCCTGATCCCTGTATCAGAAGGCTCGCTCACGATAGCTTCCAACTTCTCTAACGTATCTCTGCGAATGGTCCACTCGCCTAAGGTCTTGTTCTCGTCATAAAATTGCGTATCCAGAAACTTTTCGCGAACTCGCTTGATTTGGTCGAATTCAACACCCTGTCCCAATTGACCTGGAACTGCGCTTCTTGTCATGCTCGCAGGTTCATAAGGGAGAGATGCAACCATATTTACTCTTTGTCTCGTATATCCTTGCGTATTCGCATTCGCTACGTTATGTCCAGTCGTCTGTAAGGCCGTTTGTTGTGCAAATAAACTTCGCTTTGAAATTTCAATGCCAGAGAATGTAGATCCCACAGCTATTCCCCCTAGATGTTCATAATCAGATACAATTTGAAGCTACGCCCTTCTGTCAAACAGCCCTGCTCGCTTATCACTTTTCTGCTGGGCAGGATTCCGATAAACGACATCATCTTCAGAGGGTCCCATCACAAGATCAATCGTATAATCTATAAACGAAAGTGATTGCTGAATCAATTGTTGATTGGATGTGTTGATCTCTTTCAACTTCACCAAGACAACCATAAGCTGCTTATGTGCGTGTAAAAGGGCTTGCTTCTCTTCCGCTTTGAAAATCAGCCTAATCAAGTCACTCACCGTTACCTGAGGATTTGGGTTATAGCCACGCGAAATTAAGTACTTGCCGGTTTCATGTAACCGCTGCTTATCCAGCTCGCTAATATGCCTTACAAGCTTGCTCTCTTTATTAACAATCACATTAAGCTGATTTACGTTATTGCTGACTAGTTCCTGAGTCTTCTCTCTGGAAAGCTCCAACAGCGATTCATGCGCCTCAAGAAGCTGTTCCAATATCGTAATCAACGGTTGAATAGACATGGCGATCTCCTAATCCTTAAAAATCTATAAACAGTTATTTCAAATAGGGAAGAAGCTTCTCTGCAATTTTCTTAGCATCTACGTGATAGGTCCCAGATGAAACTGAATTCTTCAATGATTCGATTCTGAGGCTTTGCTCTTCCGTACGAGCAGCCCCTGAAGCTCCTAGAAGTTCCTTGGCTTCCGCAGAGATCTCAACCTGATCCTTCACTTTGCCCTTCTTACCAACTGACTGCGCAGAAGTCGCTTCTCCTGATTTCTTATACGGATTCACAGCGCCGATGCGGCTATTCTCATTTATTTTCATTCCGATACACTCCTATGTTCACTGACCTGGAAAAATAAAAAACCGATAATCGTTAGTACTATTATCGGCATCTTCTATATGAAACTTTATATCTCTGTAGACCTATTTCGAATTAACGCTTATTTTTCAGTCGTTCATGTATGTTAAAGGTCACCTTATTCTCTTGCTGTCTACGTTCTTCATCCCGCCGTTGATCCGCTGCATGATTACTGACATCTTTCACAAGTTTCTGGCGACATAATTCACAAATCGTGTTCTCACGAATGAGAGTTCCACAAACCTCACACGGATAGGACATATTCGGAGCATTATAAATGGAGATTCGCCCGTCCCGAACAAACTTGGTGATTTGCTTAATTGTTACGCCCGTTGCTTCGCTTAATTCCGTAATGTTGACACCCTTGTTCTCGCGCAGATATTTCAAACACTTCTCATATTGTAATTCCTGCTCTTTCAAGCAATTCGGACAAAGCTCTACGAAGCCTTTCACAAATATTTTTCCGCAACGCGGACAATTTGCCACATTCATACCCATCGTATGGCCTCCTTTTAGTATTCCCAGTTTCCACTTTTTAATTCCAGTTTACCGCAATTCGACAGCTTTTGCCTATCCTTATTTTTGTGAAAATAAGACTAAACTGCTATTACCTCGCCCATGTGAGTCCATAAATTTCGACAGGAATCGACATACCCTCTTTTAAAGCCATTGCACATTGACTCATTGTACTTCCTGTTGTGTACACATCATCCACGATGTAAATGATTATCGTTCCACCTCGACCACCCATATCACGCTCGAAATTGGCAGCGACTTCAAATACATGTGCAAGATCGTCTAGCCTCTCACTACGTTTCTTAAAGCTTTGCTTATCGGTATGCTTAGAACGATTCAGCAAGCGTACGACCGGAAAGCCGACTCGCCTCCCCAGCTCTATAGCCATTTGCTCCGCTTGATTGAATCCACGCTCTTGCATACGCCGTTCGCTAACTGGTACGTAAGTGATGTACTCTCGCACCTCACCCGCTCCTATTAGCTGCGTTGCCGCCCTCTCTAGCTGCAGCAGCTGAAAAGCGTGAACAAGCATATGGCCGAGAACTGCCTTCAAGCGTTCATCCCCTCGATATTTATACCTGGCTAATAGCTCTTTCATCACTTCATCATATCGGACGGCACTCCGATTTCTAGAGAAATGGGCATGCGGCTTCCGGCGACAATCTGGACAGTACTCACCTCTTCCGCAGGATGTACAAACTACCTTACGAATCCATGGAATTCGTGTGTAGCACGTGTGACAAAGCCCTAGCTCGCCATTCTCTAAGCTGGACATTTGTTTACACAATAAACAAGCATCTCTCTTGGGACTTAACAGCGAAAATAACGCATTCTCCATTTGTCTCCACCACTTGCTCATTACACGCCTCCTTGCAGAAAACCCTGTTTACGGGCTATGCGATTCATTGTACGGATCTGCCTAACGGCTTCTTTCTGGGATTTTGAGATTTCGGCAGCAGCAAAATACACCTTCCCATGCGGGTCATCCTTCGACCTCCCGGCACGCCCCGCCATCTGGACGAGTGCAGCTTCGTCGAATAACCCTGAGTCTGCGTCCAAAATAAAAACATCCGATTGGGGCACGGTCACCCCTCGCTCAAGGATGGTCGTCGTGACCAGCACACGGATTTTCCGATTGCGGAAAAGCTGCACCTTCTCGGTACGCGACAGGTCCTTGGAGGAGGTTCCCTCCACACGAACAATGGTTTCATCACGTTTTAACTTATTTCTCAATAGCTCGACCATCGGCTCCACGAGCTGGATATTGGGGACAAAGATAAAAACTTGCGCACCACGTTCAATGGAAACTTCCAAGCGGGATTGAATCGACAACGGAATGGTTTGTGCAGCGATGAATTTTCTTACTGTTGGAGTAGAAATTAACAGAGGGACAGGCAGGGGATGTTTATGAAAACGTACGGGTACGCGTACATGCGGTAAGCGCCCTCGCTCAGCAGCTCGCCTAATGAGCACAGGAGGCGTTGCCGACAGCAAGATATTCGTACCGCTAGGCTTGCATACGTTCTCAGCAGCGTGGCTGAGCATCGGGTTGTTGTGATACGGGAAGGCATCGATTTCATCGATGATGACGAGGTCAAAGGCTTGATGAAAGCGCAACAGCTGATGCGTGGTTGCGATGGTGATCTGCCCTTGCTCCCAGCGCTGCTCGCTGCCTCCATACAGCGTGACCACGCTGTAGTTAGCGAACGCCCGCTGGATGCGCGGTTCTAGCTCTAATACCACGTCCTTGCGTGGTGTTGCAATCAGGACACGCCCGCCACGGGCGGCGGTGTAGTGAATGAACGGGAAGATCATCTCCGTCTTCCCGGCACCTGTGACGGCCCAGATGAGGAACTTCCCTGGGTCACTGGTTTGCTTTCCTTGAATATAGCTCAGCCCTTCAAGGGAAGCTTTGGTTTGCGCATCACTTAGCCCCCAGGGTGCTATGTATGTTTGTAACTCTTCAACGCCGTCCCCCTCAGAGATCATTTCAGCTGAGCCTCCTAGAACAAGCAAGGAACAGGAGCGAACCCGCCCCATTGTGAGACACTCCTCACAGTAAGGACACGCTTGTCCGCAATGCAAGCATGGCGACCAGAACATTCGCTCCGCCCCGCTTCCGCAGCGTTTACACGCGTAATCCGAAACCTTCCTGAGCAACCGTCGCCAGTCACGCTTTTCTCGAATGTTCAAGCCGTTCGTGAGCACCACATCGCCGTTGAGGTAGGCAAGCTGCAGGTATGCCGGCCACAACGCCTCCAACCCAGCTAACGCTACACCAGATGCTTCAATTAGCTGCTGAAGCTCATCTACCAGCAAGGAACGCCCTCTGCAAGCTTCAACAAGGTTAATATATATGCTAGCCAACAGCTTAACGCTGTGAACATTCCCGCTACGGCAACTTCCTAAGCCCACCCTATCCGAACGTAGCTCAGCCACATTCGTCATTCCTATCGCCATTGCCTCGCGCTTAACCTTCTCTAGTAAATTACTCTCACTTTCCTTACTATCCGCTACACCTGGCTCCTTACTTAACCTCTCAACCAGTCGTACTCCCTGCCCTAAAGAAATAAAAGGTTCGAACAATACGAGGCCGGCGTCGGCTGCGTGTTGCTCGAACCAATATTGAATATCTGTCTGGGCGTGTACTGTAAATCGCCATTCCCACACATTTGCCTTGCGAACCGCATAGATCTGAACCTTCATTCCTCACCGTACTCTCTTCTTATCATACGTTATTGAAAGCGTTTACCATCAAATAACAGGGATCTTCACTAGATCCTCCCTGTTACTGAGATGAACAAGCACAACAGGATCTTCGTCATGCTGACTCAGAAAGTGATCAACCGCATCATAATCGGACTGTAAACGTAACTCCAACGCATACGTCTGAGATAATCGCTCAATAATCTCCCGTGTATCGTCGGACGAACCCTCATCTATGATGGTTGCTCTGACTTGGTTGCCTTTTACACGCGAAAAGAAAAACAACGAGCGAATAACCCACTCAATCTGATTTTGATTATTTTTGGTAACAAGTAAAATAGTAGCCGGTTTCTTTTTGGTCCCCTTACGGGCACCCAATAAGAGATGCAGCATGACAATGCTCACGCCATAGCAACCGAAGATACAAAGCAATCCAATCCACATAGCGGGTCCCTCCCTTACCTGCAGTGTATGCGGCAGAGCAAAGGGGGGTTCCTCTTAGTGCGGAATGGGAACAGTGTGGAAATTACAGCGTTACCCAACCATTTTTGATTGCAATAATTACCGCTTGTGTACGGTCATCGACTTCCATTTTTTGAAGAATACTACTTACGTGGTTTTTCACTGTTTTCTCACTGATATACAGGAATTCACCGATCAGCTTATTGCTTTTGCCTTCTGCCATAAGACGAAGCACTTCTGCTTCCCTCTTGGTCAGTGGGCTGTTCGCATTATGTATGTATTTCAGCGCGGAATCCTTTACGCCTGTGCCTGTTCCAACTACACCAGCGTCATCCAGATACGTCATACGTCTTAGTTGATTAATAAGCTTGCCCGTTACTTTAGGATGAATGTAGGCATGTCCTGCAACAACAGAACGAATCGCATTAATAAGCGACTCCGCTTCCATATCCTTCAACAAGTAGCCTGAAGCCCCTTTACGCAATGTTTCAAACACATAGCTTTCATCATCATGAATAGAGAGAATGATGACTTTGATATCAGGAAAGATTAGCTTCAAACGTTCTGTTGCGATTACACCGTTCTCAAGGGGCATATTAATGTCCATGAGCACAATATCTGGTGTGATTTGATTACACAATTCAATGACTTGGATGCCATCGCCACACTCACCGATAACTTCCATATCATCTTCCATATTAATGATTCGTTTTACACCTTCACGAAATAGCTGATGATCGTCTGCAATGACAATATGTACATTGCGTTTATGACTCGCCGTGTTGTCCATTCTAGTTATCCTCCTTGTTCTCTCCAACGCCGCCGATAGGGATGAGCATCGTAATTTTTGTTCCTGAATCTTTCTCGGACTCCAGAACCATCGTACCTTCTAGCAGCTCTACACGCTCTCGCATTCCCAGTAAACCAAAGTTATTTCCCTTGGCTATTCTTTGTTCTGTTAACGGCACATTAAAGCCAATTCCGTTATCTACAACATAGATTTGTACTTGATCTGGTTCTAACGTGAGTTCAACAGACAAGAAGGTTGCTTTGGCATGCTTGTTTACATTCGATAAAGCTTCCTGCACCAATCGGAAAATCGCGATTTCTAACCCGGACGGTATGCGTGTCTCTTTTCCAACCAAGTTGAATTGTGTGTGGATTCGATATTTATCTTCGAAATCCTGCACATATTTCCGTAATGTAGGTACAATCCCTAAATCATCGAGCGCCATTGGCCGGAGGTTGAAGATAATCTTCCGAACCTCCTCAAGGCCATTTCTGACTTGTCCCTTTAAATCGATTAACTCATCCTTCACCGCCGAAATATCTTCCTTCATGAGCATGCGATGGGCAATTTCAGTCCGAAGCACGACGTTCGCCAAGGTTTGAGCCATGCCGTCATGAATTTCTCGAGCGATTCGTTTGCGTTCTTCTTCTTGAGCCAAAATAATCTTCAGCCCCAGCAGTTGTCGATTCTTAGCAGACTCAATTATACGTGTTAACTGATTGAGATCCCCTGATAAGTATTCTAATGCCACATTCATCTGAGAGACGATCGTTTCGGCGCGTTCCACCTGCTTGTCCACATTTTTCATGCGAACCTGCAAGTCATTGCGGCGGATCTTGAGATTATTCTCTTTTTCCCGCGCAACGGTTAGCTGTAATTGAAAAGCGATAGCGGCTTCATAAGCAATCTTGATATCTTCTTCACGATACTTGTTGAAATCACGACTAACTTCCGTCAGCCGGATCCGCGACCTCTTGTATTCTTTCTCTAACATATCCACGAGATCAATCGTGACACCCGTCTCATGCTTAATGTCATTCAGCTCTCGAGCAAGTGACTCCTTCTCTAAGCGTGATGACTCAGCAATTTCAAACAATTGATACTTGCTGCTCTCCATGACGTTAATGGCATTGGTAATGACCTGGTCTATAGCGTCTGGTTGCACATGAAACGAGCTCCTTTTTGATAAAACCATATAGTAGTAAGTTGTCTACCCCATATTGTAGCATAGTTCTTCCCGTTTGCCGTGTACTTCTAGTACTATTTATTCAATAGAAATTCCGTAATTCTGGGGATCCCAGCCTACTTTGAAGCCTAATCTCTCCGAAATCAGTCGTAATGGGACCATGGTCACATTATTCATGATCGCTGGCGACACCTCTGCAGTGACTCGCAAGCCGTTTACAAGCAGATCCGGTTGATCAATCCACAGGTCAATTAGTTTATCACCACGAATAACGGTTACCTTACGTTCTTTATCGTCCCACTTCACCGCTCCACCTAAAGCTTCTGTGACGAAACGAATTGGAACCAACGTATTGTCCTTCACGATTGTCGGTGCTTGCTCTAAAGTCATCGCTTTACTATTCAAGGTTGCCTGCTTTTTATTTACAGTAAGTTTAATTGCATTTTTCGGCAATGCAGGTAGCTGCCCCTTATAAATAAATGAAATATCGTCAATATTAATTTTCCCTTTAGCGGCTCTTTCATCCTGTCCGTTAGCGGGATTTGCGACATAAATGCTTTTGACTAGAAGAGGGGCCTTCAGATCTGAAACATCGGCCGTCACCTTGCGCCAGCCTGTCCAGTTCATGTTTTCTGTAAAACTCACATAGTTCAGCTTGCCATCAGCATCAATGACCTCTGCACGAACCCAATTGAAGCTGCCATCGCCTAGGACTTTAGCAGTAATAAATTCAGGTTCACCCTCAATTGGCGCACCGTTCCCATTATTAAACTTCGCATAGGCCGCTTTCGTACCTAGTCCCTTCGAGAAATCATAAGAGATCTCCAAGTTCTTATTTCCGTTGTTTTGTGCAATATTTACAGTTGAAACGACTTCTGCCGGATATTTATCCCCTGTTGTCATCACAGCGAACTTATCTAAATCGTACCATACCTTCTCCTGCCCTACCGGAAGAGTAACCATTGTACTATACCCATCGTATCGTGCAATGACCTGAGCCGTTTGCGCCCCTGCAGTACTATCTACGTGCAGAACGCCGTTAGTAATCGTCCCTTTCACTCCGCTAAGCTCCCATGTGGCAGATGCCGCGGGTAGTTCTCGCGTTGCTCCACTACGTGTTGTAACGGTAATTGGAAGCTTGAAATCGCCGCCTTCTGTCAGCGAAAATGTCCCGGAGCTAAAAGCCATCGACGTAATCTGATCACGCCCGACAATCTCGACATCCATCGTTGCGGATCCATTGCCTGATCTAGCGACAATTTGCGTTTTCCCAGGCATAGTCGGTGTATAAACGTTATCTTTGAACGAGCCATTGGCCATCGTGCTGCTCCACTGAGGAATAATGCCTGTTGTTGCTATAGGGTTATAAAAATCATCATAAGCTTTAAATTGATAAGTGCTGGATTCATTCATGAATAATAAGGATTGTCCTTTTAAAATAAGACCTTTCAACTCACCCTTCGGCGCTGTAGAATACACACCCAATCCATTTACGACGGCGCGTTGATTGCCGTTCTGTGTTTTGTTCCAAAGCTTCGGATCCACGTCACCTAGCGGCCTAGAAACCATCTGTGTCGAACCGCCGCCGTCAAGTACCATTCCCCTCCAGACACCCGCATCAATCATGAATTGCTGCAGCTCTGGGAGCGTCATACCGGCACTAGCACCGTTGCGGTCAGAAGTAATAATATAAGCTTTCTTTAAGTCTTTCGAGTAACCAACAGCTGTCCGTGAAAGTGGACTATATCCGTTAAAATCATTAATATTCCGCGTAAAATAGCTCGGCTTCGCCTCATCCACTAGCAAAGTACTGCCGCCGATGAGCATTTTAAAGTTCTTCCAATCATACGTCTTAGACGCATCGTGTGGTACCATGTCATATTTCGTCGTAATTTTATCCCCAACCTTGAGGTGATTGACGATAAATTCCCTTGCTAAACCTGAGCCTCTTAGGATATATCCATCTGCAGGAGCAATCATTTTCACATTCGTATCGATCTGGATTTCCTTGACGATATCATTTTGGATGAGCGCCTCAGTTGGTACGTGTGTGCCATCCACAGCGCGCTGTGTCATCGCCCAAGCACTTGTATAGAGGAATAAGCCATCCGCAATCATTGGAACGTCATTATCATCCCAGTAGAACGTTTTGTTCACGCCGCCAAGCTCGAACTGTGTGCCATCCTTAGCCGTAACTTTACCCTGAAAATCAAAAATATCAATGATAGGCTGATTGGTCTTGGTAATGGCAAATGAGTACATACCTGAGATCTTCGCCGGCGTTGACATCACCTGACCATTCGTAATTTGTGCGCCTTCTGGTACACCTTCTGCCTGCGTATTGTAAAAGTCACCGTTCACGCCAGCTACAGCACCTGTATCCTTTACCATGCCAAGCACGCTCTGATTCTTTGTGAACTGATTATTCGTTCCTGCCATTGCGTCTATCTTCACGTTCGGGTTAGTCAGATCAACCTCGATCACATTGGCGTTCACCGATACTTCCTTATTGCTTCGTGTTGTTGTCCATACGTAATTTTTCATGATTGCGCCTGATGTAATCGTCTCTTGTGAGCTCAACGTCAACTTCGTGCCCGCCGCGTTCACCGTTATCCCCGCTACTAACTGCCACACCATAGCGCAAGCCACCGCAGCTATTCCTACTTGCTTCTGTACCTTCACGTTGCTGTTCCACTCCTCTTTGTCATCTAAGTCTAGTGTCTATCATTTATGCGATAACTATATAGACTCTTAAACTATGGAAAAAGTTACGATATTCCCCATGTTGTATTCATATGTCACCAAATAAGCGTCAAAAACTAAAAAGAGCATAACCCTCCCCGGGTCTGCTCTCTGCTTGAGATGCTTTTTTATATAAAATATATGATCAAATAATTTTCTTTAGTTTGGCCTCTTGTTCAATCGAACGCGCTGAGAGAAGCTCAATAATCCTGTGTTGTTGTTCTTGAACAACCTCCAGACGCTTCACGATCTCATTGGTTTCTAGTACGGCTTGTTTGATTTGGGTTTGTTCGAATTCTAGCCTATCTAATCGAGAATCAATGCTATTTAGTCGAACGTCTACTCCATCTAATCGAGAATCAATGCTATTTAGTCGAGCGTCTACCCCATCTAATCGAGAATCAATGCCATCAAGCCTCTCAATTACTGGTGATAATTCTGCTTTAAGTATAGCGGTAAGTGCGTCTTTCAAATCATTATCTAACATATCGCTCCCCCTTCTTCTAATAAAACAGAACATATCTAGTATTCATCATAACATAATTCCCTATGTAATAGCATTAGATGACATAGACATATACTACCATAGCTAAATTGCAGTTGCAATCACATGAAATCACTAAAGTTAATTTATTTTCCACTACAAACAAAAAGCCGCCCAAAAAGGACGGCTTCAATCTATTCTAATGCTTAAGCTCTAACGCTTGTGCTTTCAATGTTTCTGCTTTATCTGTACGCTCCCAAGGAACATCAAGATCGTTACGACCGAAGTGGCCATAAGCCGCTGTTTGACGGTAGATAGGACGACGAAGATCAAGCTCTTTAATGATACCCGCTGGGCGAAGGTCAAAGTTGGAGTGAATCAGCTCAACAAGCTTCTCTTCACTTACTTTAGCCGTACCGAACGTATCCACAGCAATGGAAACCGGACGAGCAACACCAATTGCGTAAGCCAATTGAACTTCACATTTCTCAGCAAGACCAGCTGCTACGATGTTCTTCGCAACATAACGCGCCGCGTAAGCACCGGAACGGTCAACTTTTGTTGGATCCTTACCAGAGAACGCACCGCCGCCATGACGAGCATAACCACCGTACGTATCAACGATAATTTTACGACCAGTCAAACCAGCATCCCCTTGAGGTCCACCGATAACGAAACGACCTGTTGGGTTAATGAAATAGTTTGTGTTCTCATCCAACAAGTGAGCTGGAACGATAGGCGTAATAACATGCTCTTTAATATCTTTTTGGATTTGCTCCAAAGTTGTATTCTCATCATGCTGTGTGGATACAACAATGGCATCTACACGAACAGGTTTATCGTCGATATACTCAACAGTTACTTGTGTTTTACCATCTGGACGCAGGTATGGAAGAGTGCCATTCTTACGAACTTCTGTCAAACGACGAGCCAATTGGTGAGAAATGGAGATCGGAAGAGGCATAAGCTCAGGCGTCTCATTTACAGCAAAACCGAACATCAAGCCTTGGTCACCAGCACCAATTGCTTCGATTTCTTCATCAGACATGGAACCTTCTCTTGCTTCAAGAGCTCTATCCACACCTTGTGCAATATCAGGAGATTGCTCGTTCAACGAAACGAGAACCGCACACGTTTGGGAGTCAAAACCGTACTTCGCGCGTGTGTAACCAATGTCTTTAATTGTTTGTCTTGCGATCGCTTGAATATCTACATATTCAGACTTCGAAGTGATTTCACCAATTACCAATACCAAACCAGTTGCTACAGATACCTCACATGCTACACGAGCATTCGGATCATTAGCTAGAAATGCATCCAAAACCGAGTCAGAAATTTGGTCACAAATTTTATCTGGATGACCTTCTGTTACGGATTCGGATGTAAATAAACGACGTCCACGAACTTGAGCCATATTATTCATCCTCCTACATTACATTTAGTATGTTTGAAAAGCTTCTACTCGATGCCTCTATAATAAAAAAAAATGGGCCCGGCTTTAGCGGCAGCTTTTCACGCCAAACGGAATCCCTCTTTTGCGCTCATGCGCTGATAAGATCTTTGAATTCCGCACTAGGTAAATATTATAAATCATGAATAAAGACAACATTAAAATGACCCTTCCCCAATAGGAAAAGGTTAAATTGAATATTGACCTTCAATAAACCATCCTACTTCATTTGTCGTCTAATGTCAATTTATATTTTCATTTTTTATTGGATATTCCGACTTGAATTTTAACTACAGAATGAACAAAGAGGTCAGCGGTAGCTGACCTCTTTGTTCATTTTATTATTAATAAATGATTACAGAGTAAATAACGTTTCTTCGGCTCGTTGAATCAGACGCTGCGTAATCCGACCGCCCACAGCACCTGCATCTCTAGATGTGATATGTCCCCAGTAGTCTTCTTTCATTGATGAGGCCTGGATTGATCCAAGTTCTGTCGCAAACTCCGTATCAGCATTCATCGATGACATTTGCTTACCTACTGGCAAGCCCAATTCAGCAGCAATCTCATACTTTAGTATATCCAATGCCTTTTTCGACTCTGGAACCACTTTACTTCTTGCCATAACCAAACGCCTCCTCAGAGTTTTAGTTGTCATCATGCACGCTTTAACAGCTGCCCATTCTCTGTTGGGTACAATGATTAGTATGGCTAGAATCGTACAGGTAACACGAATAGAAAGTTGTCAATTCGGGTAAAATTATGGAGTAGATATTTATGAAAAAAAGACCCCGAAGGGTCTCTTTCTCGTTCGTTATTACGAAATATTAAGGTGTTACTGATACAAGAGTTGTTGTTGTTTTGCCATTGCTGGAAACAGCTTTCAGAACGAACTCGCTCACAGTTCCATCAACTACAATCTTACCTGCATCTACTTTCGCAGTACCGCCACCTTGTACATTAGAGATAATGTACTGAACACCGAAGAAATCGTTGTAATTCTTGATGTTGTTTACATTAGTTGTACCAGTCACGTATTTGTATTCAACACCATAGTTATCAACAACTTTAGCATTAATTAATTGTTCGATATCTTTTGCTCCGTCATAATCAACATACGCATCAGCAGTCAATGTTGCAACTAAAGGTGCTTCAGTTTTTACATTTACAGTATAAGTGAAGTCTTGAGTTTCGCCATTAGCTTTGTTAATAACAGCAGTAACAGTAGTTGTACCCACTCTTTGACCAAGTACTTTACCATCAGGTGTCACAGTTGCAATGTTAGAATCCGCAACATATGCAGTTTTGACTGCTTTCAATGCGTCTGGAACTGCAACAGTATCGCCCGTTTTGTCCTTAACAGTAACAGCTACCGCTTTAGCAAATTTGCTTTGAGTTCCATCAGCGAAGATGCCAGTTTTCGCTTTATCGTTTGTTTGAATAGCGAACAAATCGGATAGCGTGTTAGCGGAGTAAGTCAAATCTTTGTTTTCGATAACTTCTACAGTTCTCTTGAATGACGGAGAAACCTCAGCGCCGTCTTTAGTGATTGTAAATTTAAGAGTTGTTTTACCTACAGTGGAGCCCGCAGTAAATTTAATCTCTTTATCATTCACTTTACCTTTAAGGTCAGTAAATGTTGCTCCATCAGTAACTGCTACATCGCCCATAGTAATTGCAGAAGTAGCTCCTTCAACATTAGCAGTAACTTTATATCCAGCTGTTGTTGTATCTAAAGTCTCACCATATTGGTCTTTAACTAATACTTTGTAAGTTGTAGTTGCCGTATTCAAAGCTTTTTTAGCTGGTTCTGTTGTTCCAGAAAGAACTACACTTTCAGGTGTACGTTGAGCTACAACTGTTATTGGTAATTGAGCTTGAGTTTGAACATTACCGTTATAGATGGACATGTACAAGTACACGACGCCTCTCTCTTTTGCACTTACAGCACCCAATTTCAATTGTCCTTTATGCTCACCATACTTAACAATACCATTAGTTACATCTGAAGTAGTTGCAACTGTAGCGCCAGATACTGTGAAGCTAATGCTAGCAGCGTTATCAACGATATCTTGTGTAGAAAGTTGTTTACCTTCAGCATCATAAGCTACGATTGGAATGTATTTAGCAACTGTATCACCTTCTGCAATTGTTCCAGTGAAAGTACCAAACTCTAATTTAGTAGGCGCGCTTGCTGCTTTCAAGGATAGTTTTGCAGTTGCTGAAGCACCACCATCATAGTAAGTTACAGTGTATTCACCCGTTTTATCAACTTTTTTACCTGCAGCTACTTTTACAACTACTTTGTTATCAGCAACAGATTTATCAAGAACGTTCATATCATTAGGTGTAACAACAGGCGTACTAGTTGTTGGAGCATCTGCTACCATTTTATAACCATATTGGTCATATCTTGTGATATCAAACGTAACTTGATCGCCATCAGTAGATAGTGCAGTTTTACCATTTGCATAAGCTGCATCTTTAAGCTCTACTTTAGAAACTAGCTGTTGTGTTCCAATTTTAAATGTTTTGGATACAGATACAGCAGATTGATTTAAGCTAACCGTAACTGGAAGGACACCAATTTCAGTTGGATAAAGTGCGCTGTCGTGAGTATCTACTTTCAAGTCAAGGTAACCTGTGTCAGCGTTACGTGTTAGTGTGCCAGTAGAAGCAGGGAATACGGAGTAGTTACTACCATTCAAAGATGCATTTTCACCATATTGGTTCTCAGCTTTAATGGAAAGAACTAGGTCAGCTACTTGTGGAATTTTATCACTTGCATTTACGAAGCTAAGTTTTGTAACTTTTTCGTTCTCAGCTGTGAAAGTTGCTGTTGTTTTCTCAACTGCAGCTGCATCAAGACCGGAAAGCGTAGCTGTGTAGCTGCCTTCTGTAACTTTAACGTTAGTTAATGTCAAAACTACGGATTTTTTGTCGTCAGCAAATTTTGCTGTTGTTGCAACCGCAACGTTACCTTTTGTCAAAGCAATTTTCGCTTTCGTATCGTCAACTGCTTTGCTGAAGTTAACTGTTACTTGTTGTACGCCAGTTGCTTTTGCTTCAGTTACTGATACTTTGCCGACGTTTGCCATAGCTGCATCAGCTGCATAAGCACCCACTACTAGATCAGCACGAGTAGCAAATTTGGAACCGTCAGTACCTTCTGCAAATAATTTTTGCTCAACCGCTTTTTTAACCGCGTCAGCATACCAAGGAGTACCTGTTGTATCTGGTTTAATTCCAAGACCTTTAAGAAGTGCAGTTGCGAACTCACCAAATGTTACGTTAGCGCTTGGGTCAAAAGTTTTATCCGTTTTACCATCAACTAGACCTGCTTTTTTAGCAGCTTCGATGAAAGGAATTGCCCAACCGTTAGCTTTATCGTCAGCTTTTACATCTTCAAAGCTGGAAGTTTTTACTGTATCGTCAACTTTAATTCCAGCAACTAGAACAAGAATTTTCGCGAATTGTGCGCGAGTCATGTTTTCTTTGATACCGAATGAATCTTCAGCTGTTCCTTCAAAATATTTCTTAGCAAGCATAGCGTCGATTTTAGCAAGCAAACCTGCATCCAATCCAGCAAGATCTTTAAAGTCTTTTGAAGTCTTAACTGTTGTTGCAGTTGTGCTAGCTGTAGGAGTCGTAGTAGTGCCAGTTGTTTCAGCAGCCATTGCCACCGATGCAAACATTGAGAATGCTAGAGTTGCGGACGCTAATACTTTTAAACTTTTTTTCATATGTGTAATTCCTCCCAGGTGTCTGTAGTTGATTTCATTTCCTTGCAGCACTTCGTGTACTGATTCGTGTATCATCTCGGCTACAAATTGAGTATACTATGAATCTATAAATCATTCATTACAATGTATTTTCCAATTGCATAAATCAAAGCATTACAGTTTGCTCTCACGTTTCAACATAGAAACAGCTCCAACTCCTTAAAAGGAATTAGAGCTGTTAATGTCCATACTGATCGAAACCGAGACGAAACGCATAGGCAGTTGTCAGTTTGGTTAAAATAATATAGTAAACACTTACTGCGTAACCTTACTACCGTCTGCATTCAAAATCAAAAATGCACCGCGTACCATGACATAAATAGACGTGTCATTCTTCGGCGAAGGCTTAATACCACGGCCTTCTGTCGGGAAAATCAAAAGATGATTCAGCGCGACTTCCGTCCCCGCTGCCAAGTCTTTGCCTCCCGTAACATCCGGGATGCCGTTCTCATCGTTGCTCACGGCCAGCACCTTGCCTGTTCGCACGATAAACTCTGCGCCTGCGCCGGCATATAAAGTTTGTCCATTCTGCAATTGGACAACTTTCATGTTCGCCGCAGTCGTAGGGGTAGTGCCCGTGCCTCCGTTGCTCCCGCTAGCAGCGATCGCGGAGGCCACGATCTCCTTCACCTTGACTTCGCTTAAGGTGTTCTGCTCGAAGTAGCTTTGCGTGATCAGCGGGTCGGTTGTACCAGGTGATGGGGCTTCGGCTTGAGATGTAGTAATTATTGATAAAACTACTAATATACACGCACATGCAATAATAACACTTTTGGTGGCTCGCATAATTTAACTCCTTTATTTAATAAAAGAAAAAGACCCCGAAGGGTCTCTTTCATCCATCATTAGAATATTACAAAATTAGTTAGTTACAAGAGTTGTTGTAGTTTTACCATTGCTGGAGATTGCTTTTACAACAAACTCATTAACAGTTCCTGTAATATCAAATTTGTTAGTTGTAGCGTTGTAAACTACAGTACCGCCACCTTTAACGTTGGAGATAATGTATTGAACTCCGAAGAATACATTGTAACCTTTGATATAGTTTACATCATCAGCCATTGGAGTAGCGCCAGTTGTTGTACCTTTATCATCATATTTGTACTCAATAGCGTAGTTATCTACAACTTTAACACCAAGTAGATACTCAACTTCTTTTGCAGCGTTGTAAGCCACGTTTGCACTAGCTGTCAAAGTAGCAACAACTGGTACATCTGCTTTAACATTTGCTGTATAAGTGAAATCTTGAGTTTCTCCGTTAGCTTTATAAACTACTGCTGTTACAGTTGTAGTTCCAGCTTTTTGACCTAGTACTTTACCAGCTGTGGAAACTGTCGCAACACTTGCATCAGATGTGTAAGCAGTTTTAACTGCTTTAAGAGCATCTGGAACAGCTACTGTATCGCCAGCTTTATCAGTGATAGTAAGAGCTACGCCTCTAGCAAATTTGCTGTTAGCATTTTCGTTGAATGGAGCTGTTAGTTTAGAAGTGTCATTTACAGTAATTGCATAAAGATCTGCCAAAGTGTTAGCTTTGTAAGTCAAATCAGTACTTGTAATAACTTCTAAAGTTCTCTTGAAAGCAGGGGATACTTCAGCAGTATCTTTTTTGATGGAGATCTCAACATATGTTTTACCTGCTGTCGCTCCAGCGGTAACAAACTTGATTTCTTTATCGTTTAATCCGTTTACTAGATCAGTAAGAGGAATAGTTCCTGCAGCTACAGCAGCGCCATTAAGAGTTACGTTAGCAGTAGTCCCATCCACTTTGAAGTTTACTGTGTAGTTAGCAGCAATTGCAGCAGCGTTTACAGTATCCAAAGTTTCACCATATTGGTCCTTAACTAGAACTTTGAAAGTTGTTGAAGCAGTACCAACAGTGCTACCCAAAGCTTTTTTCGTTGGCTCACTACCAGAAAGCACTACACTTTCAGGAGTACGTGAAGCAACTACTGTCAAAGGAAGTTGAGCTTGTGTTTGAACGTTTGCATTGTAGATAGACATGTATAGGTATACAACGCCTCTCTCTTTTGCAATGATGGATCCTAGTTTAAGTTTACCTTTGTTCTCTCCGTATTTCACGATACCGTTATCAGTAACAGTTGCATCAGTTGCTGAATCAGCAACAGTTGCTCCTGATACAGTAAAGTTGATGCTGCTTGCATTGTCAACGATGTCTTGAGCGCTTAATTGTTTGCCTTCAGCATCATATGCTACAACTGGGATATACTTAGCAGCTGTATCGTTCTCAGCAATTACACCTGTGTAAGTACCGAATTCTAATTTAGTAGGTACAGTACCTGCTTTAAGAGAAAGTTTCGCTGTAGCAGATGCTCCACCTTCATAGTAAGTAACAGTGTAGTCACCTGTTTTGTCAACTTTTTTACCAGTTGCAACAGCTACTTCTAATTTGTTTCCAGCAACAACTGTTTTTGTAAGGATATTTAGGTCGCTTGGTGTAATAACTGGAACGATTGAAGTTGCTGCTTCTGCAACCATTTTAAAGCCATATTGGTCATATCTTACAAGATCATAAGTTGCTTTATCAGCTTCAGCTGAAAGAGCTGTTTTACCAGTTGGGTAAGCTGCATCTTTAATTTCAACTTTAGAAACTTGTTGGGAAATACCGATTTTGAATGTTTTGGAAACGGAAACAGATGATTGATTCAAGCTTACAGTGATTGGTAGAACACCAATTTCAGTTGGGAACGTTGTAGTGTTAGACGTGTTAACTGTAAGATCAAGCAAACCTGTATCTGCATTACGAATAATTGATGGAGCTGCAGCAGTCGGAACTCCATAAACTGAGTAGTTTCCAGCATTTAGGGAAGCATTCTCACCGTATTGGTTTTCTGCTTTGATGGAAAGTACAAGGCCAGCTACTTGTGGTACTTTGTCATTTGAATTTACGAAGCTAAGTTTTGCAACTTTTTCGTTTTCTGCTGTGAATGTTGCTGTTGTTTTTTCAACTGCAGCTGCATCAAGACCGGAAAGCGTAGCTGTGTAGCTGCCTTCTGTAACTTTAACGCTAGTCAAAGTCAATACTACTGATTTCTTATCATCTGCAAATTTTGCAGTTGTAGCTACTGCTAAGTTGCCTTTTTTCAATTCGATTTTCGCTTTAGTATCGTCAACTGCTTTGCTGAAGTTAACTGTTACTTGTTGTACACCAGTTGCTTTAGCTTCAGTTACGGAAACTTTACCAACGTTAGCGATAGCAGCGTCAGCTGTGAAAGCACCAACAACTAGGTCAGCACGAGTAGCTGATTTGGAACCATCAGTACCTTCTGGAAGCAATTTTTGTGCAACTGCTTGTTTGATTGCGTCAGCGTACCAAGGAGTACCTGTTGTGTCTGGTTTAACTCCAAGACCTTTAAGAAGTGCAGTAGCGAACTCACCAAGAGTTACGTTAGCAGCTGGATCAAAAGTTTTGTCAGTTTTACCGTCAACTAGACCTGCTTTTTTAGCAGCTTCGATGAAAGGAATTGCCCAACCGTTAGCTTTATCGTCAGCTTTTACATCTTCAAAGCTGGAAGTTTTAACTGTATCGTCAACTTTGATTCCAGCAACTAGAACAAGAACTTTCGCGAATTGTGCGCGAGTCATGTTTTCTTTGATACCGAATGAATCATCAGCTGTACCTTCGAAATACTTCTTAGCAAGCATAGCGTCGATTTTAGCAAGCAAGCCTGCATCTAAACCAGCAAGATCTTTAAAATCTTTGGAAGTTTTAACTGCTGTTGCAGTTGTAGTAGCTGTAGGAGTAGTAGTAGTGCCAGTTGTTTCAGCAGCCATTGCCACCGATGCGAACATTGAGAATGCTAGAGTTGCTGTTGCGATTACTTTTAAACTTTTTTTCATAACCTTTTTTTCTCCTCCTTGAATATCGTGAGTTTTATTTTTTAAGTTATTTCGTTCTTTATTCCAGCTCGATTCACTCATCTTATTGTTCACCCCCCCTCCAGAGTTAGAGCATAATATAACTAAGGTTCGCTTGTAGCTATCCAAGCTACATTTGAAACTAGTAAACTGTAATGAAATAAAATAGGAACCTAGACCAATTTACATTATACATTGATCATTCTAGATCGTAAAGAACTTTTTTGCGTGAATCATCCAATCTATAACGTTTGTTAATTCATTGGGTGTTTCAAAGTATTAAACGCATAATGTTTCAAAAAGTTGCGATGTTCTTTAAAATATTTTCAACTCGTTCATTTTTAGTGTTTTTACTTCTTCATTTCGTGTGTAGCTTACAGTCTATCTCCTCTGCTACAAACTTAGTATACGATACTATATACATCTTTTCATTGTTAAGTATTTTCCATAAGGAGAAGTATCTACTTCAATTCACTTTTACAAAGTATACTTCATAGCTTACGACGTATTTGTAAAGGAAGTATGTCCTGAATCTTATGAAATGCTTAAGATTGACTTAAGATTACATAAATGAGCACTAATACATACTGACTATTCTAATAAAACTAAAAGGCCTACCCTCTAGTAGAATTATATTTCTACTTGGGTAGACCTCTTAGTTCTAGCCTTAGTTAAGGTTCGTCGGGAACATTTTAGAATACTTCTGCAGCAATCGTACAGCGATCTGACCAGCCTCTGCGCGCGTTAAATTGGCAGTTGCATCAAAACGTACGGTTTGCTTCTTCTCACCAGCTACCAACTCATTAGGCTTGCCTACCATTATGCCTGCTTTACTCACAGCGTCAATCGCAGGAATCGCATAGTAGGAAAACTGGGATGAGTCTGTATACAGCTTAGACAAGCTTGCCGCGAGCTTAGCATCATTAATAGCCAACTTAAGCTCTAGTGCTCGAGCGATCATCGTAGCCGCTTGCTCACGAGTTACCTTGAGATCAGCTCCGAAGAAACGATTATCAAGACCTGCAATAATACCTACCCGTGCCGCGGTCTCAATATGAGCGTAATCCCATGTCAAAGAACGTGCGCCAGGGCCAATTTCAAAGAATGTTTGATTGTTATCATAGTTCAATGGAATGTTCAAGGACTTCACAAGCATAGTTGCAAACTCGCCACGCGTTGTTAAATCGTCTGTACCAAACGTATCGAAACGTAGGTTAGGCATTATACCTTTAGAGAAAAGTGCTTCAAGTACATTTCGAGCCCATGGATGATTCGTTACATCCGGGAATCCATACTTTAATTTCGTAACCATATAGTATCCGAAGTCATCGAACGGAACTGTGATTGTGTTGTTTTTAGCATCAACTTCCCCGCCTAGGTTTACCCATTCTCCCTTATCATTAAAGAAGAATACCGTTACAGTTGTACCTACAGCCTCAACTACGCTTTGATCATACTTCAGCGTGAGCTCGCCTCTGTTCGTAGGAACAACTTTGCGCGTGGATGGGAACAATGTAAATGTCCCTTCAACCGAGTAAGGCGTAAGACCGTCTGTAGCAGGCTTGTAATTAGCAGCACCTACAACGCCTTCTTCACCCACACCGCCTGAAATCCAGTAGACAGGAGAAACACGACTGAAGTTTCTTCTATTGATTTCGGAGATATAGCGTTGAACCAAAATGTCAGGAATTCGAATAACAGACTGACCTAACGGCGCTCTGGCATCTGTCCGTGCATCGATATCGCGATTGATGATATTTCCGTAATCGTTCCTTCTCTCGACAACACCATCTGTTGGATCAGCAATACCGAAGAGCAAATTGGTTTTATCATAGAATTGTGTAACACCATTAGCAGGACTATCGGCTTTCAGAATCGTTCCTTTCGGAAACGAAAGCTCAAGCCCTTTATTGAAGACACTATGTTTGGTTTTAATAGCTTCCATAAACTCCGTGTCTTCTTGAATTGCACTCGCGTAGAACACATTTACAGTTTGATTCAGTGCTCCCCCTGGACGTGTAATCACGAGCTTTATAGCTGTTTCTTTATCCGGTTTAAGACCAATGAAGTTATAGATGAAACGATCGCTCAAATCTGGTCTTTTCGTTGCTTTAACACCATTAATCGTTACTTCTGTTGCCCCTTCAGCTTCTACATCAAATTGTACAAAGTTCTTGTTCACAACAATGCGGCTGCCAACAGTTGCTACTGGAGATAGAATGCGGAACGGTTCTAATACGCGTTCTACTTCTACTCTTTGGTTAACCTTAGCGCCTGTCTTATTCGTTAATTCTAATGTGTATACGTGGCTGCCTGGTGCGTCGAAAATCAAGTTATTTAAACGTACGACGAGATTATCTTTACTCCCACTCAAATCGTAAGCAGGTGTAGTGCCAACGGCTGCCTTGGAAATAATAGAAGGAGTAGCTGGGTCTGGAATACTTGCTGGATCCAAAGTTAAAATCGGATCGCTTCCTCTTTTCACTACGATGCTATTAATGCCTCCGACTTTAAAGGACAAATCATAGCTTTTCCGACTTGTCACAAATTTGCCTTTCTCCGTAACAAATAACATATCCGGACTTGTAAAGAAAATTTGTGAAAGTAGCGTGTCAGACATAGGCATCGCTTGGAAAGCAACACGGCCTCCAATTGGTAATGCAGAAGGTTGGAACCTTTCAATGACTGGCACATTTTTGTCTACGACGTAAATCCGAATTTCTTTGGAGATTTCACTGACACTCGTACCATTCGTATAAGTCCCAGTAAAGACTAATCTATTTTCCCCTACAGAGAGTGAGGGAAGCGGTGGTGATAGTCTTGTATCGCCAATCTGCAGCTGAAGATTATTAAAACGATTGGATCCATCAAGAGCAAACGGAGTCACCAGTTGTCCATTTAAAAAGAGCTCGTGATCAGTTAAATAGTCAAAACCTACGTAGGCACCCTTGATTAAAAGGTTTTCACCATTAGTTGGAAGCGTGCGTGAGTCAATTTCAATCGTTTGGCCATCAATTAAATTCTCAATGGAAATAAAGTTTTTGGAAACATACGTCAGTGACGCTTTGTAATCAGAAATAGCGCCTGCATATTGGAGTGATATGGACTGACTACCGGTCGGGAATCCAGTAACCTTATATACTTTCTTGTTTGGACTAGCCACTGGTGCAAGTGGATCAGTAATATCGGTGTAATAATTACCCACATACTCAATGGAAAGCGGCGCGATGCCAATTGGAAGAAGTTTTCCAGAAAGCTGAGAGCTGCCCTGGTCTGGTGTATTCGAAACCCCACCAACTACTTCAATATCTCTATTGGTTTCTACCAAGATGTAGAAATCAGGCTTCTGAATCTCAGCTTGATCAAGCGGAACTTTGGTATATGTTTGATCAATATTGTATAGATCTCCTCCAACAGGAGCCAAACCTACTCTGCTGTCGGTGAGAAGATAGACATTATTAATAACTACATCATTCGGAAAATATTTAAATGAATTATTAGCAACTCCTCGGAAGGTATCATAATAAACATCCAAAGATACAGACTGCAATTGGGCATAACCAACCCCACTTGTACTTGGTTGGAAATTAAATAAATTCGTTGTAAAATCTACTATTTTGTACGCAGGTGTAACCCCATCACTTCCAGGAACTACAAGCGTACTATTAACCTTATCGACACCAATGTTAGTCGCATTAATTTTAACAGAAGCGTTGGTTTTAAAATCTTGTGCACTGTAAGGCACTAGCATTTCAACATTAAGGCTTGCTTGCTCAGCGGTAGGAGAATGATCAGCGGTTAATATCGGAACGGTATTCAAAATTGAACTGTTCCAATCATCTTCATGAACAACTTCAATTTTGTTATAAGGCTTCGTAGCATTAAAGTAATAAATTGTTCTACTAACTTTCAACTCATTACTAGGATTCGAAATAATGATATTCAATGTATTCGTACCTGGATTCAATTTAATCGCCGGCGCAAAAAAGGTACCATCATCCAGAATCGAAGCTTGGTAACCATTTACGGATACATTTGTTGCATTCAGGGCTTTACCTTCTAGAATAATCTGTTCCGTATCCACAACCATGCTGGTACCCTGATTCAGGTTAGCTGAAGGGTTAGAGCCAGAAGTGACTTTCAGATACCCAAGGTATGGCACTTCATCATATAGCACATAGAAGGTATCTGTCTTATTGATTCCACCTTGTATACCTGTGAATGTAATTCGGTTATAACCCGAGTACAGCGGCAGTGCCGTTGCCGAGAATCGGTTAGAGGTGCTTGCGGTAACACCCTTAGTTGTCGTGCGATTGGTATCTGTGTTCCACTTACCTTGCGCGTATAGCAATTGCTCTACTTTAACGGTCATTGTGTCTTTGGCAACAAACTGATAGGAACCATTAATCGTGAGTTCTTTGTTGGTTGTAACAAATACATTCTCCCGCTTTAATGCTGTGATTTTTGTTAAATCCGTTTCTTTTTCATCTACATTTGAAGTTCGGGAAATATTCGTATCATCCGGAACAAAAAACGTCGCAGCGGCTTGAACTGGACCGGCAAATGGAATAAGTGTCAATAATAAGGCCGCAATCATCGTCCAAGCAAAAAAGCGCATCTTAAACATGTTTCTACCTCTCCTTTTTCTAAAGCTGACTTAGCTTGTACATAGATATGTATATGTTATCGGCAAATGCATCCATTTTGTTTAGTCATCCTTCTTGAAAACTTCTACAATTCAACCAATATTGACATTTTTCAGCAAAAAAGACCCCCATCACTTAGATGGGGGTCTCTCTATTCTAAAAATGGTTTATTTACCTACGCGATCACTCTGCACTTGCTTACCAATTAGCCTTTGCAGGAAGTTGATTACTGGCTTACGGCTTTTGCTAATAATACCAATCGCCTCTGCTCCTACAAGCATAACGAGGAACAATGCTACTATTATCATGATCAGTCCCCATGTGGAGTCTTGGGAAATAAACACCGAGCAGACTACCGCGCTGCCACCGAAGATCGCAGCAATTCCATAAATGATCAGGACGCTTGTACGATGGCTGAAGCCCATTTGCAATAGACAGTGATGCAAGTGGCTTTTGTCCGGTGCCGAGATCGGCAGTTTATTCACATAACGGCGAAGCATTGCGAAGAAAGTATCAGATAATGGCACACCTAGAATCATAATCGGAATTAAAAGTGAAACGACGGCCGCTTGCTTAAAGCCGAGAATCGATAGCGTTGCAAGGGCGAAGCCCAGGAACAAGGCGCCGGAGTCGCCCATGAAGATTTTGGCCGGATGGAAGTTAAAGAACATGAAGCCTGAGATACTTCCTAGCAAAATCAAACAAAGCAAAATAACAGTGACATTACCCATCATTAGGGCAAGTACGAGAATAGTAGTTGTTGCGATACCCGATACACCCGCTGACAAGCCATCAAGGCCATCAATCAAGTTAATCGCATTCGATACGCCAACAATCCATAAGATCGTAATCGGGATACTCAACCAGCCAATCGGCAAATTGGTTTCTCCGAAAGGTATATTAACCAAATCTATTTTGAGTCCAAAGGAAACAACGATACAGGCAGCGATGAGCTGGCCTAACAGTTTCCATTTGGGTGATAGTTGAAAGCGATCATCTAGGGCTCCTGTGAGAACAATCACAAAGCCTCCGAGCAAAAGTCCATAAGCAGCATCTGAGTTCACGGTATCAAGTGCTGGAGAGACGACGAAATAAGCTCCGACGAACGCAAGGAAAATCGCTAATCCTCCTAGACGCGGCATAATTCGCGTATGAACCTTCCGATGGTTCGGGGCATCAACAGCTCCTACCAAGAAGGCAAATTTTTTGACCAGGGGTGTCAGCAACAGCGCCATAACGCACGCAGCAATAAACCCTATCGCATATAATCCATACATGTCTTCTTCACAGCTCCTCTTGTCATGGGTGGCAGGCTGGTAACCGCCGAAATGAATTATACTCCCATTCCGTCGCAAATACTACTGCTAAATTCATCTGAATTGACCGTTTTCAGCCAATTTTCATAGATATTTTCATCATTTAGTGACGTTCTCTTTGTCACGCATCACTTTCACTGCGAATTTCGGGAGTAGAAGCATTCTCTTATAGCGCCAAGGCTCTTGAAGAAGGCGGTAGAACCATTCCAGACGTAATTTTTGAAAAAAAACGGGTGCTCGTTTTAGCTTGCCCGAAAGCACATCAAAACTTCCCCCGACTCCCATCATGACCGGCACACCCAATTGTTCTTTGTATTTCCCGATCCAAGGCTCTTGATTCGCCGCGGCTCTTCCTACTAGAAGCAGGTCTGGCGCAGCAGCTTTAATCACCCTTATCACTTCCGCATCCTCGGCATCACCGAAATAGCCGTCACGGACTCCAACGAGGTTGATCTTCGGGTATGTCGTGCGGATTTTCTCAGCCGCAGCTTGAATGACTTCATCAGAAGCCCCAAGTAAATAGACCTTCCAATCCTTCTTCTCCCCGACCTTCATGAGCTCATGAATCAAATCATAGCCTGGCACTCTCTCAGCGACAGGTTGGCCAACACGAGCGGCAGCCCATACGACCCCCGTTCCATCCGGAACAATCAACTCCGCGCGTTGCATCATTTTCAAATAAGAAGGATCATCCTGCGCGGCCATGACCATAATGGGATTGGCGGTGATAACCTGATGCGGCTGTTTCGATTCGATCACTTTGGCTAAGTAATCGACGGTTTGTTTCATACTCATTTTGGAGATCGGTACGCCGTAGATACGCACCTTCGGTATAGCTTGTAAGGACGCCAGTGCTGCTGGCCCATTCGTTACTGAAGTCGAGCTCATCTTATCTCTTCCTTATTATTGACGTTGTAGGTTACGTTTTGGTTGCTAGTTGGTGGAATGTGGATGCAAGCAGGAACATTATTTCCTTTTGTAAAAGGAAATAATCCGCTGCGCGGGCAGCTGCGCCTGCGCTTTCAGCTGCTCAATGGCGGCGCGGCTTGACGCCGCCCACTGCTCGCGAGCATCGAGGAGGCCCAACGCCTCCTTCGTAAACTCCTGCGCATCGAAGCGAGCTGTCGATGCGGCGGCTTTCATGCCAAGCCTATGGAGGAACTGGTCGATCTTCGGATCGTACGAGATGCCTACCATAGGCACGAACTGCGAGGCTGCATAAATCAAAGAATGCAGCCTCATCCCGATCAGCAGGTCGCATCCCGCGACCTGCGCGAGCATATCCTGCGGATGCGTGATGCCACGCACCATCGCCGCACGCCCGCCGTGATCGCCCAAGCGGTCGATCACGAACTGCGACGCCACCTCATCCGAGGGGAGGTGGAAGGGCAAGAACCGCAGCTGCACATCCGTGCGTGCTGCGAGCAGCTCTTGCAACGACCGCGCGAGAGCTTCCAGCTCCGAGCGGTCCTCGTTCCAGAAGCGGACGGACACGCCGATCGTCCGCACCGCACTAGTACTAGGCGTGCCACCATCCGGCACGCCACCGCCTTCAACACCCTCCCGGAGGGGCAGGCCCATCACCGGATCGGGCACGACCGTGATGCGCTCCCGCGGGAGACGCATCTTACCCAACAAGTCCGCGGACTCTGTATCGCGGACCGACACGATCGCGCAGCGCTTGAACACGCTGCGGATCCAGCCAAAGAACATCGGCCGGCTCACCGGCCCGATGCCTTGCGAATAAATAAACGTTGGCTTCCCGAGCCACTGGGCAATTTTCAAAACAGCCAAGTAATACGGGATCGTCTTCGAGCTGGTAGCATCCTGTAATAAGCTGCCACCGCCGCTGATTAGACCATCAGACTCACGTAAAGCTTTCAAAAGCGAGCCTGGCTTCATCCGATGATAAGCCTTCACGCCATACATCTCAGTGGTCTTCTCAGGATTAGCCGAAAGCACGATAGGTTCAATCTGAACGCCCTGCGCCTCGCCTTGCTCTTTCAAAGCGAACAAAATCGACTGCAGCACAGCCTCATCCCCGCTATTATCGAAGCCGTAGTAGCCGGATAACGCTATTTTGACAATTGGGGCTGTACCCATCGTTTCCAACTCCTTGCGAGTATTTCCCAAGCTGCAATAAGGACTAGTCCGATCAAAGCACCTAGCACGAGTCCGTAAGAGATACGGATCAGGGAGATGTGCAGCGGCGTATGCAGATGAGCAAACGTATCCACTAAAGAAAGCTGGCCAACAACGCCGATGAAGAGTAAATAAACAGCATGGCGGTAGCGAACTGATAAGTACGCACCCAGTAAGAAGATTGGATGTGCCACCAAGAATTCTTTTGTCCGCGGACGCACGCCTAATGTATTTTCCAAGAAAGAACGGAATAACTTCTCAATAGAAGAAGCTTGTCCTTCATTCCCCGTACGAGACAAGTAGTAGAAGACAGCAGCAAGTGCTACGCCTGCAATCACGATCCACAACACGCTTATATAGGAAGAAAGCAATTTTCGAATATTCGCGATCTTTTCCTTATACGTATTATTCTCACTAAAGAACAAGAGATACAGACCAACAATGCCAATTGGAAGCAAATGCAGCATCCCAACACCTCTAAATTGCTGCAACACCAAGGAATACGTTACATGATTCAGCAGCGCTACGACATAAACAATACCTAAACATGATACAAGCGATGTTCGAAGCAGCTGCCATAACCCGTAAGCCAGTCCTGACTTCCACTTCGCTGCAACACCTGAGCGTACCGATCGAATTGCCAGCATAACCGCAACGCTAGGTGCGCTAATGGCAGTCGCCAACGCAAGTCCTTGCGCATACAGATTAGCCGAAAGCGTATGTAAGGCAACTAAACCAAGCAAGCCCAGAACGAAGAAAACAATCGTCAATTCTGGCAAGAAGAACGAAATCATCCACACAATCAAGCTAAGTCCGCCTAACAGTAAGAGGAAACGAGCAATCTTCTGCCAACCTGTTGTTTGTACATCGAATGCCTCTGCTGGCCCTAGCGTAAAGCCTACGTCTTGAATACGCGGAATCGCGCCATCTTTGCCCTGCAGGGCTGCATAATAGGACGAAAGCGGATCAACAACTTTGCCTTTATCTAAGCTTTTCACCGGTTTGGCATTCAGAAACACCATACGGATATTCCGATCTTTCACGGCTAGTACAAGTCGGTCAGACACCCCTTGAATACGGTCAGCAAGCTCCGATTTCTTGAGCGGCTCTGTCAGTTTCTCGCCATCCTTCTCTGTAAAAGAGTGCAGGCGCACGACGTTGTAATTCGTTTGTTTAGCTAATGTGCTGAACCCTTTTTGCGGTTCCTTCAACAACTCAATAGCCGCGAGTCCGATACCATTCTTATGGAGCAAATCGGCCATTTTATTCAAATTAACTTCTGTATTCTCTTCGGTATACCCAGGGACTTCATTCCCATCCACGATGATTCGCTTCACACCAAGATCATGGAATTTCTTCAACATGGCATCCATCTCATTAGTGTTGAACGGTCTGCGATTCGCTAATCGCACGACGATTTGGAAGCCTTGATCTTTCAACATTTGCAGCGTAATCGGATCAGGATCCATCGCTTTAATGGAGGCGTCATCCATACTCATCTGAATGATAAGACCATTCCGATTCTTGAAGCTCCACGGCTTCACACCAACCTTAAGATCTGCAAACGTTTTCTGGATCAGCGGTTCAAGCTTCTGCTGAGTCTGGCTATCCGCGAATAGCACATAGGTGAAATTCTCACTCGGATCGCCAAGTGTTTGGGTCAGCATGGCCGCGTCACGCGAGCTATACATCTCAATGCGACGGCTCTCCTTGAACTCCCCTAATGTACTTTCATAAACAGCCATAGAGCTTATGCCCGCGGCTTTCATGTTCTTCAGCTCTGCGTTCACAAAGCTCTGCGGATTCGTCTGCACATCCGAAATATCCAGTAAGTCGCGATAGTCAAAAACAAATTCAACTTGATTCGCTGAGGTCTCGGTTTGGTGACGCGCGTAGGCAAGCGGCAAGGAGCATAGCATCCCTAAGATCACGATGCACCACAAAATATTTCTTAACGGGTTATTCCAGGTTTGATACAAATTCACTCGTTTTTCCACTCCTTAGAGCATCTACTTTTATTCACTTTATGATCCCGTATACATTCGAAAACCTCTCCGCCCCCAAACGTGGGGAAAACGCCCAATGCATGGTAGATTTCATATCCAGCCATTCATTAGACGATCTATCCCTCACTTAGGTTCTGAAGAGGTCTTGTACACCTATTGCACTATCCGTCTACACGATTAAGTACGTATTGAATGATTCCATCTAACTGCTGTGCAGCCTCAGGCCCTGTTGTCCCTTGCACTGCGAAATAGAATTTAATTTTCGGCTCTGTACCGGATGGACGCAAGCAGAACCATGAACCGTCTTCTAGTTTGAACTTGAGTACGTTCTCGCGAGGTAAGCCGTGAATGCCTTGTGCGTAGTCCAGGGCGGAGCTTACGCGTGTACCGCTGATCTCAGTTGGCGGATTCGTTCTCCAAGCTTCCATCATGCGGCCAATTTGTTCCACGCCGTCTTTCCCTTTGAGTGTTCTTGATTCCAGTTTTTCCAAAAAGAAACCAAAGGATTCGTATAGCTCCTGAAGCACCTCATATAGAGTTTTGCCTTGCTTCTTATAGTAAGCCGCAGCTTCCGCGATTAACATGGCTGCGATGACCGCATCCTTGTCCCTTGCATAGCTGCCAGCCAGGTAGCCGTAGCTCTCTTCATAGCCAAACAGGTACGTATGCTCGCCCGTTTGTTCGAATTGCGACATTTTTTCACCGATATACTTAAAGCCCGTTAACGTATTCAGTGTTGGAATGCCGTAATGATTTGCTATAACTGCGCCCATCTCGCTGGTTACGATCGTTTTGATCACAACGCCGTTCGCAGGGAGTGTTCCACGCTCTTTCATACTTCCCAATAGATAGTTCACGATAATCGCACCGGATTGATTACCCGTTAAGACAACATATTCACCGTTCGCATCCTTCACGACGGCCCCCATGCGATCAGCATCAGGATCGGTTCCGATAATAATGTCAGCATTCCATGCCTTCGCTTGTGCAATGGCTAGCGTGAACGCTTCGCGCTCTTCCGGATTCGGTGATTTCACGGTGGAGAACTGCGCATCAGGCAGCTCTTGCTCCGCTACTACGCGCACTTGTTCGAAGCCTACGGCTTTCAATACCTCGCGTACAGGGATATTCCCTGCGCCGTGCAGCGGTGTGAAAATCACACGGAAATCATCACTGATTTCCTTAATGACGTTTGGATTTTGACTAACGGCCGTAACAGCCTCTATGTAAGCCTGATCCACATCTTCGCCTAACCAAGCTAACAACCCTTGCGCTTCCGCTTCTTGCTGGGACAGCTTCTTTACTTTATCAAAGGTATCGATGCTTTGTACGTGAGCAATGACTTGCTCTGCAAACTCAGGCACCAACTGCCCACCGTCTGCCCCGTACACTTTATAGCCGTTATATTCTGGCGGATTGTGACTCGCTGTGACAACAACACCCGCAGTCGCGCCTAAGTATCTGACGGCAAATGAAAGCTGAGGTGTCGCGTGCAGCGTCTTGAATAGATACGCTTTAATCCCATTACCTGCGAAAACAAGCGCGGATTCCAAAGCGAACTCAGGAGACATGTGACGAGAGTCGTAAGCAAGAACGATTGCAGGGTTAGCTGCACCTGTTCCATTTACATACTGAGCTAAGCCCTGGCTTGCGCGTCCGACAGTGTACACATTGATACGATTCGTACCTGCGCCAATGACCCCACGGAGACCGCCTGTCCCAAATTCAAGATCTTTATAAAAGCGATCCTCGATTTCTCTCTCATCTTCCCGAATAGCTTGGAGTTCTTGCTTCGTTTGCTCATCGACAGCTGGATCTTGGAGCCATAATTGATACTCTGTTTGTACACGCGTCATCGTCGTCAGGTCATCTCCTTTATAAGTACGAGCTATTTATTAGCAAGGGCGAACATAAGCTCACCTTCGACTACCACTTTGTCACCAACCTTAGCCACTGCTTGACCTTTGACAATGCTGCCTTTGACCCGTGTGATGGTCATTTCTAGCGTAAGTGTATCTCCTGGCACGACCTGTTGACGCCAGCGAATGCCGTCTGCGCCTGCGAATAGACCGATTTTGCCTTTATACTCAGGCATCGACAAGACGGCTACAGCGCCAACCTGCGCGAGGGCTTCAACAATCAGAACGCCTGGCATCACCGGATAACCGGGAAAGTGTCCTGCGAAGAAAGGGTCATTGATGGTAACATTCTTGATCCCAACAGCTCTAACCCCTTCTTCGACTTCCAAAATGCGGTCAACGAGCAGAAAAGGCGGGCGGTGAGGAATGATCTCTTGAATTTGGTTAATATCTAGCATCGTGCGTTCGTGCTCCTTTCGAATACTTGTATAAAATACAAGGGAATTACTTACAATAGGGAGGTCCCTTCATATCCTGCAGAGTTGAAGGTTCATATAAGGGGAGCTTATGTAAAGGTCTGTATCACAGACCCCTACATAGGCTCTTTTTTCGTTGTGCCTGTGATGGTTATTTCGCTCTAGCTCCTCGATTTAATAGAAGGAACTGGAAAATATAAATAAATGATGTTAAGAAGGAGACCCCGATCACATACCATAAATACGAGATAGCAAAGGTAAATTCAAACACAATGAAAAGGATGGCGAAATAGTAGAGAACCGTCGTTAACTTCCCCATAACGTTCGCTGGAACGGTCAGTTTCCCTCTGAAATGAAAAAAGGCAGAGCCAATAATCATACCTGCGTCACGTATGAACATAGCCGCTGCTGCTTGCCAAGGAATCATCTCTGAGATGAGCAAGGAGAGGATAACCGCAATCATCATACACTTATCGGCCAGCGGGTCTAACATGACACCCATAGGGGTGATTAATTTACGCGTTCTAGCGATATAGCCATCTAAGATATCCGTCAATCCAGCTACAAGTAAGATAATGAAGGAGGTTCGGATATAGCCATTAAAAAAAAGCACGAGGTACACGGGGATTAGTACAAACCTGCTGATCGTGAGCATGTTCGGTATATTCAAGGTACTCCTCCTGCGCCTAAGTATCCGATCCGAAATTTCAAGATTTGGTAGATAAAGCCTTTATCCATTATACCGCTGCTTGGATAAAAATAAAACTCCCATGCGGGAGTTCGAATTAATTTGCAAAAACGAGATCGTATAAATGCCGCCATGTGCTAATATGTAAGATTTCTGATGATGGCTGTTGTCCCAGCTTCGTGTAACCCACCCATAATCCAACATAGATAGCTATAACACAGAGCACAGGAATACGTATGATTTTGAAAATAAGCCAAAGGATCTTCTGCCATCTCGGCCTTGGCTGTTTCTTCTTGACTGGAGCAGGCTTATCCGTCATCGAGCCTATCCCTACCTTTCTACGATCAAGCACGTAAATTGTTAGCCATATTCATCATCTGATCGGACGATGTGATAGCCCGGGAATTCAGCTGAAGCGCGCGTTGAACAATAACCAGGTCTGTCATTTCATCCGAGAGTGTCACATTCGATTGCTCTAAGAATCCTTGCAGCAAGTTAACGCGAGTCGCTTCTGTCGCAGCCACGCCGTTCACGTCCTGCAAGATGTTCGCCTTCTCACCCGCGGTAATCCCCGCTGGCAGCGTATATAGGTTATCCCCCACATCTTGAAGCAGCTGTGGACGTACCACACGAACAAGCTTGATTTGACCTAATGTCACGGGTGCTGCTGATGGATCCTGTTCATTGTAGCCTTGGATTGTACCCTCTTTCCCAACGGCTGGTCGGAAACCAACTGGTACGTGAATCGGATTGCCGTCCGTACCTGAGATGAAGTGACCTTCTTTGGTCGTGAGGACTGTCCCGCCAGCTCCATCCGGCGTTAAGCTAAATGCCCCATTACGGGTCCAAGCTGGTTGAAACACTTGATTACCGTTCTCGTCCACCTTGCTGACAGCAACTTCGAACAAACCATCGCCTTGGATGGCGAAGTCTGTTAGATTACCCGTCGACTGTACAGGCCCTTGCGACAAATTCGTTTGAATTTGCACGAGCCTAGAGCCCCATCCTTGGTTAAAGCCGAGCGGCGAGAAGCGTCCTTGTTGACGGAAGCCTTCGGGCTGCGCTTGAACGTTCGTCAAGACATCCTCGAAGGAGGCTTCCTTCTTCTTGAAGCCGTTCGTATTTACGTTTGCTATGTTATTGGAGAGAATATCCAGCTTTTGCTGTAAGCTGTGCATGGATACCGATGAGTTGATCATGGAATTGTTCATGGTTGGCCCCTTCGCTAAGCTAGATTTAGACGCGTCCTACTTCGTTTGCTGCTTTATCCATACTTTTATCATACGATTGAATGACCTTCTGATTCGCTTCATAGGCGCGCAGCGCCGACATCATGTCCACCATGGATTGCGCGGAATCCACGTTCGAACGTTCGACAAAGCCCTGACGTACTTCAACTTGATCGCCTGCCGCTACTTGCGTGATCGTCGCTTCATCCCCCGGATTAATGCGCATTAACCCGTTCCCCTCGCGGAGCAAGAGATTCGGATTCTCTGCCCGCGAAAGCATCAAGCCAATCGGCGCTCCTGCCGCATCCAATATCGGAAGTCCATCGCTGTCCATGAACTCACCCTTAGCCGTTACTTTGAAATTGGAAATCGGTTGCCCGGCTCCATCCAACAAGACCAAGGGTTGTCCATCTCGACCCAACACTTGTTCACCATTCGCATTCACAAGTTGTCCTGCTGCATCGACAGTAAACTTCCCGTTTAAGGAGTAACGCTGTTCACCATTCGGATTCAAGACAGTAAATAACGCCTGCGGTTGGAACGTCCGCTCGCCGTCTTCGTTTACATATTTGCCTGTTGCATCAAATGTGACTCCCGGCAGCTGAATGTTAGAGACGAGTGCGAAGTCGAAGGGATTCTGCGTCTCCTGCAGATCACCTTGTGTGTGGACAGAGATACTCTCCTCGGAGAACACACCTAAGCTCATCTTCCCAAGAGGTGCTGGTGAGGCACCTTGTCCACCGCGAATCGTAGAGATCAGCATTTCTGGAAACGAACGCGACAAGGCATTACCCTGTTTAAAGCCTGGGGAATTCAAGTTGGCAATGTTATTGGTTATGGTATCGTGTCTGCGTTGCTCAGAAATCATCCCTGCGGCCGCGGTATACAGTCCTCTTAACATCAAGTCACCTCTTAGATAGTATATCTAACTAAAATTTGCGTTTGGTTACTTTATCTAAATTATCAAGCATAATTCCTGTCCCTTTAACTACACAGGACATTGGATCTTCTGCGATTAATACAGGTACTTTCAACTCATCCGCAAGCAATTGATCAAGACCATGCAGCAATGCGCCGCCGCCTGTCAGAATAACACCACGGTCAATAATATCCGCAGATAACTCTGGAGGTGTCCGCTCAAGCACGCTCTTCGCCGCAGTGACGATGGAGGAAACCGGATCCCATAGCGCTTCCTGTACCTCGCTGGAGTGGATTGTAATGGTCAAAGGAAGTCCGGATACCATATCTCTTCCGCGAATATCCATCTCTTGATCGCGCCCATGTGGATATACCGTTCCGATTTTCAACTTGATATCTTCGCTTGTCCGTTCACCGATAAGCAGCTTGTACTTATTTTTGATATACTTCATGATCGCTGTGTCGAACTTATCGCCAGCAATCTTGATGGAAGAGGAGGTGACGATGTCGCCCATGGATAACACGGCAACATCCGTCGTCCCTCCGCCAATATCAACAACCATATTACCGCTAGGCTGGAAGATGTCCATCCCGGCGCCAATTGCTGCTGCCTTCGGTTCTTCTTCCATGAATACCTCACGAGCACCGCTGCGCTCAGCGGCTTCGCGAATCGCTTTCTGCTCGACCGAGGTAATGTTGGTAGGGGCGCAGATCAGTATTCTCGGGTGAGAATACCAATTCTTGCCCCCAATTTTCGCGATGAAATGCTTTAACATCATTTCCGTAATATCAAAATCTGCGATAACACCGTCCTTCAATGGACGAATGGCAATGATGTTGCCAGGCGTTCTACCTACCATGCGGAAGGCTTCCTCGCCTACAGCCAGCACGCGTTTCGTATCGCTTTCAATAGCAACTACGGATGGCTCATCAAGCACAACTCCGCGACCTTTAACATGAATAAGCACATTTGCCGTGCCGAGATCTATTCCAATATCCTTGCTGAACATTTCTAATTAATCCTCCCTAAACCTACCGTCCATCCCGTGAAGAATCGGCGCTCTGATATACAGTTCTAATTATAAGCTAAATTCGCTATAAATGCATGTTTTCCTCTTTTTCCGTGAAATTTCGACACGTCCAGTTATAGGAAACATAGGAAACATCTCGGGATGAAGGGTATCTTAGGACTTAACCGTAACCAAAACTTCGGAAAGCTTAGGATTACGGGTCTTACGATACTTAATTTTCGTCGCTTCTCCTCCCCTAAGGTGCCGAATTGACTTGTGATACTCCAAAATGTGCTTCACCTGATTGGCCAGGTCTGGGTTGATTTCCGGTAGTCTTTCCGTCAAATCCTTATGCACCGTGCTTTTGGAAACGCCGAATTCCTTAGCAATGGTGCGAACCGTATTCTTGGTCTCGACGATACAGGTACCAATCTTAATGGTTCGCTCTTTGATGTAATCGTGCACTCCCCTCGCCTCCCTACTCGAGATAGTTTGGTAAAGTATATGAGGGGCATGACTAGATATTCTACGTAACCAAGCCTGACAAGCTCATTTCCCATATTTATTTTCAAAATAATGGGGCAATTTGAGCTTTTACCGCTAATACGGGTCCAAATCGGATGAAAAATAGGAAAAAGCAGCAGGTATGTACCCGCTGCCCTTCACTTATATTTTATTGCTTCACATTCAAGAGGCTCTCTGGGTTAACGGCTGCATTATCGCTAACTTGACGCACTTCAAAGTGTAAATGCACGCCATCTTCCTTCTCGAAATCGTTGCTGCCTGCTTTGGCAATGATGTCGCCTTTTTTCACTTCAGCGCCTTTCGTTACCTTCACGTCTGATAAGCTTTGGTAAATACTGATCAGGCCGTTGCTGTGTGTAATCTCAACCAGCTTACCTACAACAGGGCTTTGCTCGACAGCAGTAACTTTACCACCAAGTGCTGCTAGAACATCAAAGGCTGCACCATCTTTTGCCTTTAAGTCGATGGCCGTGTGCGGAGTCAGTTGATCGAGATATTCGATCATAGCCGCTGCTTTCACATCATTGGATGCATTTGTGTCATAGTAAGGAATCGCCACTTCGACAGCAGCTCTGTCTTTGACAGGCCATTGCATTGCTTCCGTGGTTCCGTTAACCGCGACAGCCCCATCATGTGGTGCTCTCGGATTATCGGTTTGTTCTGTACTGCTAACCTTAATACCCAGATCTTCTTCGCTGACTGTTTTCGTTCCTGCCCCCTGGTACACCCACATTAAGGTTAAGATAATTGCTGCTGCTGCCACATACGTCGCTGGGAATACCCATTTCTTAGCAAGCAACCTCTTCCATGCAGATGTTGGACCTTGTGCTCCTTGAACAGTTTTAGGAGCTTCTTCTTTCTGAAAACCTTTGTTATTATCACTCATGGTTATCACCTCATCAACCATTCTTGACACATTCCAAGGTTTTATACTTCCAGAAAGATATTTTTATAGAAACATTACAAGGTTATGATTTGTGGAGAAAAGAAGCTGCATTTTCGATAGAGATGCCTGTGTAATAATAGGTTACGATCTCCTCGGCTGTTTTCCCTTCCTTCGCCATACCGTTGGCCCCCCACTGACTGAGACCCACACCGTGGCCATAACCGTAAGTGGTAATCGTAATTTGAGAGCCTGCCCATTTCCAAGCGAATTGAGAGGATGCTAGGCCTAGTTTCTCTCTCACCTCACGTCCAGAGAAAATCTTGCCTCCTATTGTCATACTTTTAATGCGATGTCCGGTAGACCAAGAGAGTACTTTCATGCCTTTGGCGCTCGTATCCGTCGTCGCAATGCTCGCCACACCTAGCTTCTGAAGCATAGTCTTATAGCTGATCGTAACACTTTCTTGATAGCGAGAGGAAAGTTTGATATCCCAAGGACTAGGTACGCTGCGCAAATACGGACTTTTGAAAGGCCAGTACTCTTCCGAATTCTCGGTATAGCCATTGCTTGTTGAGAAAAAAGTCGCATTGATCGGAACGTGCCCATAGGTCAATATTTTGTCTTTGGTCTCATTGACGGCTCTATCAATCTTGGCCATATTCACTTCGTACTTGGACTTGTCCCACTTCTCTCTGAGCGCTTGATCCGTTAAATAGGCCTGATGAGCTGTCGTATCCGTCACCAGCGCGTCGTTCACCGGCATGTTGCTGTAATCCTTTTCTATAACTCTACGCACAACATAGGTTCTAGCTGCCATTGCTTGCGCCTTGAGTGCCTCTAGTTCGAAATCAACAGGCATTTCAGCAGCTAGCACACCTCTCACATATTGCTCTAGTGGAACGGTTTGAACGGTCGCCTGTTTCGTCAAATACACGGGGATCATCAGACCTTGCTCGGTACTAGTCTCTTGCAAAGTTGAATCTGTAATTGGGATGGGGTATACCTCGTCGGTCGGAATCTTCTTGACTAGCAATCCAGGCACAATGATAGTGACACACAACATGGAAGATAAGCAAACAGCCATCCACAGGATGACCTCTTTTCTGAGCACGCGTTTCTTTTTGAACATATGTCTGAGCAGCCTCCATAAGCGCGTTTACTAGCAGGAATTTTGGTATGTCTTAGCTTATGAGAGGGGTTGCTAGAATAGAACTTGAGAAGAGTCTGAGAAGTACTAAGAAGGCAGAGAGAGTAAGAGCAAGCGCAGAGGTAAGTACTGGTAGAAATAAGGCGTGAGCAAAAATAAAAGTAGAGTAAACGCGAGCTAGACTGTACAAGTGAGAGCTTGAGCGAGAGTGAGAGTGAGAGTGAGAGTGAGTGTGAGAGAGTCAGTCCACCAAAGTAGCTAAATTGCCGTATGAACTTCTCTCCAAACAAAAAGAACCATCAGGGTCGTTCCCCGATGGTTCTTCTTCTATTACGCTAGCGTTGGCTGGATATTGAAAAATCCAAGCTCCGCCACTTCCTGTTCAATCTCTTGTGGGACCGAGCGATAAATGTCGGCACCTAGCTCACGCAGAACGTCCGTAATGTCGACATATCCACGATCGATATGGTGAACACCCGTGATCTCGGTTTCACCCTCAGCCGCTAATGCCGCGAGAATGAGCGCCGCACCCGCACGCAGGTCTGTTGCACATACCTTCGCACCACGCAGCTTCGAGTTACCGCTTACGATCGCTGTACGTCCATCCACTTTAATGTTTGCGTTCATATTCGCGAATTCATCCACATGCATAAACCGGTTCTCGAACACGGTTTCGGTTACAAGACTCGTTCCGTCTGCCACCATCAGCAGCGCCATCATTTGCGACTGCATATCAGTTGGGAAGCCCGGATACGGCAACGTCTTCACGTCCACTGCACGCAGTGGACCTGTAGCACGAACACGAATGCCGTTCTCATCTTCTTCGATCGTCACGCCCATTTCCTGCATCTTCGAAATGACAGGACGAAGATGATCACCAATCGCGCCTTCCATATACAGTTCGCTACCCGTAATAGCCGCAGCGATCATATAAGTTCCGGCTTCTACGCGATCCGGAATCACCGTATGTACGGCGCCGCGAAGCTTCTCAACACCCTCAATGCGGATAACACCCGTTCCCGCACCGCGGATGACAGCGCCCATCGCATTCAGATAATTGGCCAAATCAACAATTTCCGGTTCTTTTGCCGCATTTTCAATGGTTGTTGTGCCTTCCGCAAGCGTTGCAGCCATCATAATGTTCTCGGTTGCGCCTACACTGGCGACATCCAAATAAATTTTGGCACCCTTCAGGCGCCCTTTCACTTTCGCTTCGATATAGCCTTGACCCAGTTCAATATCGGCACCCATCGCTTCAAAGCCTTTGAGATGCTGGTCAATCGGTCTTGTGCCAATCGCACAACCGCCTGGAAGCGAAATTCTCGCTTGACCCAACCTAGCTAACAAAGGACCCATCACGAGGAAAGAGGCTCTCATTTTACGGACTAGATCATAGGAAGCTTCACAGGTATTAATCTGCCCAGCTTTAACTCGAATCACCTGACGGTTATATTCGACTTCAATTCCTAAGCTTTGTAATACTTTATTAATGACTAGTACATCGTCAAGGGGAGGCGCATCGTGGATGACGCTTTCACCTTCCGACCCCAGAATGGAAGCCGCAATAATCGGCAGTACCGCATTTTTTGCTCCGTTGATTTTTACATTGCCAGCTAGCTTTCGGCCACCGCGGACGATAATTTTGCTCATCATGGTCCCTCCGCGCACTTATTTTAAAAGACAGGTTTTGCACATTTCCTAAGTTTATCATTTGGAGCCACATAGATACAACTGTGTTCTTTTGGCAGTCAGAGATGCCCTACATAGAGTTCGAAGCCTCTTGCGTTTTTCATTCCGTTCTATTATCCATTGTTGACAACAAACTTCTGCATTATTCGGGAAATCGTATTAAAACATCTTACTGAAACTCAATGAAAGACCTAAATACTGAATGAAAAAGCCTGCAACCAACTGCCCAAGTCCGATCGAAAGTAATATTTGCAGCATAATGGCTTGTGCGCCTTTGGGCCTTCTCAGCAAAACATCAAAGCGGAACGCTTGCAGCGACCACCACGCTAATCCGATACAAAGAATATAGACAGCTATACTAGCCATGTTCATCCACGACGCATATTGCGCCATTTCACTCCATTTGTCCGTCTCGTTCATAGGTCACTCCTCTTCGATTTACCGGTTGACGACTTTGGCCAGCAAAGTCACAAATTCTGCCCGTGTTGCTTGATCTTCCGGATGGAAGGTACCATCGGGAAATCCGCTGATCCAACCATCGGCTGCCATCTGTTTGAGAATGCCCACGCCCCAGTAAGATTCACTCACATCGCTAAAAGGCGTATTGCCGCGCAGCTTCCCTGTCATATTCATACTGCGTGCAAGCATTTGTGTCATTTCCATCCGGGTCAACTTTCCGTCGGGATCAAAAGTCCCATCCGGGTAGCCTTCTACGATCGACGCCTGAACCGTTTTGGCAATGTCGGCATAAGCCCAATGCGAAGCAGCTACATCGCTAAATCGTAAGTCCTTGCGTTTCGTTAAACGCAAAGCATGTGACAGCACGGTAGCGGCTTCTGCCCTTGTAATCGACTGATTAGGAGCAAAACGATAGTTGCCATACCCGCTAATCATGCCTTGCTCGGTAAGCTGGCTAATGGCCTCCTGCGCCCAATGTCCGGCAATATCGACATACCCGCTGACAAGCCCATAACTATTCAACTGTAAGCGATACATCTGACTCATGAACCACTGGTTGGCCTGGAGCTTAATATAATACGTTCCTTCAGGCAAAGGCTTCTCGAAATTGAGCTGACTCGAACCAGACTCACTACGATAGGTACCTTGCTCCTGAAGGGAATTATTATACAAGGTGGCATATAACGTACGTGATGTAGGAATATTCGTTAATCGCACTTGCGCCAAGCTATCTGAAGTCAACCGGAATTCAAACCAATCGACGTCATCATTTTTGTTAAAAACACCCTCATACCCTGCATTCATCGCAGCAAACGTAGCTTGATACGATTTGTCATTCGGTTCGTTCGGGTCAATTAATTTAGGATCATACTCAATCTCTAACGTATATTCACCCGTAATCGGTCCGGCATAGTCCTTCACATTACTCACACGAATATAGTACTGTCCAGGAAGGACCTCCATTTGAGAGCTAACCTCTATCCCACCATCACCAGCTTGATCGATCGTCGCCCCCTTCTCTCCTTCTTTCTGGAAAAGAAGCATGGGATCAATCCGACCTGTATCCGTTGATAGTCGAAGGCGCATCGTGCCCGAGTGTTCTAGCGTTAGTGCGAACCAATCGAGATCTCCTTTTTCATGAAAAGTACCTCGTACAGTCTGACTGCGCTCTGGCAATGTAAAAGCCTTATACTGCCGATCATTATCCTCAAAAGGATCCGTATAAATCACAAAATCCGTCCGGAGTGTGTAATTCATAGCTGTCTTCCGTGTTCGATCCACGTTCTCCAGCTGCACATACGTGCGCCCTTTGGTCACAGCCACCGTGAACGGCTTAGCATCTGCACCACTGGCCGCGACAAAGCTCTGCCCCGAATCGAAATTCACGCGAATTCCTGCGCCGCTATCTTCAGCAAGCACAGCTAATTGGATGGACCCGTCGTAAACCGCATCAATTATATACCAGTCTTGATCCTGCCCCGAGCTAAGGTTCGCTCTGACCATCGTATGATTTGGAAGTGATGCTGCCTGACTAGCTAGATCATTCGGCTCAAACCGATCTTGCTTATACGGCTCGGTCAGTGCTTTCTCGATGTTCAATAAGCCATAACCCGTCTTAGCGTCCCATCCTTTGGCCATCAAGTCCTGCGCCGTTTGTTCGATCTGCGATCGCACCTGATACGCCGTCATCCCTGGGTATTTACCCCAGACTAGCGCTGCTGCGGCTGCTACTTGAGGCGCAGCCATCGAGCTTCCATCTTGGTACTGATATCCCCCGCCAAGAGCGGTCGTGTATACATCCCAAGGTGCCATAACATCTAGCTCTGGGCCGTAATTCGACCGCGGATCAGCAAGTTTATTCAGACTCACCCCGCCAACGGATAATACCGTCGGATAGGCCGCGGGGTATTTCACACTTGTGCTTTCATTACCAACAGCTGCGACAAGCAATACATTACGGTCCTCAGCGTACTGCACAACACCTGCCAAGTAATCCGAATATTTATTCAACCCTAAAGAAAGCACAACGATTTTCGCTCCGTGATCGACGGCATATTTAATCCCTTCTCCCAGCTTAGCTTCGCCGCCTGTTCCATCTGCTTCTAGCGCCTTAATCGGCATAATCTTGGCATTGGGAGCGATTCCCGCAATACCTTTATCGTTATTAATCGCAGCGGCAATTAAGCCCGCTACGTTCGTTCCATGTCCATTATCATCAAAAGGCTTTTTTGAAGCCTGCAGCAAGTTCACACCATCAACCAAATTGCCAATTAAATCTGGATGCCCAAGATCAACGCCTGTATCCACAACGGCGACTATAATCGGCGAACGAGAATCTCCTGCCGCCGCCCACGCTTGATCAACGCGAATCATATCCAAATAGGTTTGTTTCACCCTCATCGGATCCGAAGACACCGCGTACGCTGCCTCTACGTTGGTCACGAATGCTGTTAGTCCTAGGACGAGCAGCAGCATTATCATGGAGCCTAAGTATCGAAAACTTTTCATCACATCAGGTCCTTTATCCCATATTAAATCTCTTTTGTCATTTACTTATATATCTATACCACATTAAACTTCTTCTCGATACCTATAACGGTTTATCTTCGCAAAAAGTTCAGATCTGACGAAATTTTTTAAAAATATTTTTTGGGAATTGTCCGCCTGCCGAGCTATAATGGACCCTCGAGTCTTTTATTTCCAGGGAAATAGGCAAGTTCCATTGGTAACGGACAGCGTTATCGGCAAAAAACTACCCCTATGTCCGTTAAGCAGTGGGATTGGAAATTAGAAAAGCCCTTCCTACACTTAAGTAGGAAGGGCCTTCTCGTAAGACATTTACATGATGATGAAATCCTTTGTCAAAGTAAAGACGCTCTCAATGGCTTTCAGCACCAAGTGCGGAACCGCGCCTAGCGCCACGCTGATTAGGGTACATAGCCAAACGGTTATGCCTAATGGTACGGACACTTTGATCGCTGCCGGCTCATAATCGCTGCGCATGAACATTTGACGGACGATACTGAAATAGTAGTAGAACGAGACCACGCTGGTTGCGATCATTAAGGCACCAAGCCAGTATTGCTGCGTCTGCATCGTTCCTAAAATAATGTAAAGCTTACCGAAGAATCCGCCTGATACAGGAATACCAGCTAAGGAAAGAATGATCAATACCATCGCCACGGCTGTTAAAGGTGCACGGTAGTACAAGCCTGCGAAGCCTTTGGCCTCGGTGTGACCTTCAGCCTGTTCGATAATCATCAGCACAGCGAAAGCTCCGATATTCATAAACATATACGCAATTAAGTAGAAAATGAATTCCGAGAAATTGGCATAATGCGTGGCCGAGAAGTACGTTCCGATTGGAACGAGCAGGTAGCCGGCATTCGCAATACCCGAATAGGCGAGTAGCCTTTTCATATTCGTTTGCTTCAGGGCAATGAAATTCCCCACCACCATCGCAATCGCCGCCATAACGGATATCGCGAGAAACACGTCGGATTGCAATTGGCTTCCTTCGAAGCTGCTAAATCCGAACAAGACATAGAAGACACGGAACAGGATGGCAAAGCCAGCCGCTTTGGACACGACAGCCAAGAAAGCCGTTACCGGAGTTGGCGCACCCTCATATACATCCGGTGCCCAGCTGTGGAATGGCGCAGCGGCGATCTTGAAGCCGAAGCCTGCTAATAGCAGGAAGAACGCCACGTAGAGCAATGGCTCATAGGAAGCTACCAACGACGGGAGGGCTGTGCCAATCTCTTGCAGATTAGCAGAACCAACCATTCCATACAGGAATGACATGCCGTACAGGATAATAGCGGATGAAATACCGCCCATCACCAAATACTTGAATGATCCTTCATTAGACTTGCTATCTCTCTTCTTCATGGCAACCATCAAGTAAGAGGTGATGCTGAGCAGTTCCAAGCCTACATAGAGTGTAATCAAATCACCCGAGGATGACATGATCATGGCCCCTAACGCAGCAGGCAAATAGAAGTAGTAGTACTCTCCGACATGCGGGATGCTATCCTCTTTCACGAAGCCTAAGCTCATGAAAACGATGAGTCCAGTGCCAACGAGGGTACATAATTTAAGTAAGTTTGAGAAATCATCGACGCGGTAGCTTTGATTCAGAAGCTGAATCGCCTCGTCTGGATTCAACTGCAGGACAACGAAGACGGCGGAAATCGCGATGCCGACTAAGGTCAACCATCCGATAATCGAGCGACTGAATCGGTTCGGCAGGACCAAATCCAAGAGAGATAGGATGATCGCGGTAGCAACCAGCGCAAGCTCAGGGAGCAGATACATCAAATCAGCAGCATGGAGTCTAATCTGTTCCACTGGACTAACCTCCTATCTTCCCGGCTACGCTATGGATCAATTGATCCAAGCTGCCAATGGTTTGTTGAAGCGGCTGACTCAGCACGCTTGGGTACACGCCCAGCAAGAGAATGAACGCGACCAAGGTAATCATCGGCACAGCCTCGATGAGCCGCGCGTCACGCATCCCTTGCTGCAGTAAGCTCGGCTGCTTCGGGCCGAACGTGATGTTCAGTACCCCGCGCAGCACGTAAACCGCTGCGAAGATAATACCCAGTGTACCGACGATCGCGTACACGCGGTGTGTTTCAAAGAGTCCGACGAACGCGAGGAACTCACTGATGAAGCCGGATAAGCCAGGCAATCCGAGCGATGCCATTCCCCCAATCAGCAGAATACCGCTGATGAATGGGATATTCTTAGCGAGACCGCCCAAGCGATCGAGCTGTGTGGTTTCGGTTCGCTCGTAGATGCTGCCGACGAGCAAGAACATCAGGGCTGAGATCAGACCGTGTGAGATCAATTGGAACACGGCGCCTTGCAGACCTGCAATGTTGAACGCAGCAAGTCCCAACAGGACGATGCCCATGTGGCTGATACTCGAGTAGGCCAGTACGAGTTTGAAGTCCTTTTGGACCATCGCGAGAAGCGCACCGTACACGATGTTAATGACACCGAGGAGCGCGAGCACCCACGCCCATTGCTGGGCTTCCGCCGGGAAGAACAGAATCCCGAAACGGATGAGGCCGTAGGCCCCCATTTTGAGCAAAATCCCGGAGTGAATCATTACAACTGCAGGCGGAGCCTCTGTATGTACTTTCAGCATCCACGTATGGAACGGGAAGATCGGCAGCTTGATCCCGAAAGCAACCAAGAGCATGATAAACACGGTCCATTTCATCGCTTGACTCATAAAGAACGGCGTGTTCGCTTGATTCACATAAGCTTCAGGAGCCTGAAGCAGGTTATGTGCAATCGTATGAATATCACCGCTATAGTAAATGATAGCTTCTGTCTGCGAAGGATCTTGGTTAAATCCAGCAGTCGTAACCAGAATAAGAAACGCAATCAGCATGATCGCGGAGCCAAGTCCGTTATACAGCAAGAAGCGATTAGCCGCTTGCTCTCGGTTCATATAGCCCCAAATTCCGATTAAGAAGAACATTGGCACCAGTGTAATTTCGAAGAACAGGAAGAACAAGAAGAGATCCTGCGCCATGAATACACCGAACATACCTGTTTCTAGCAAAAGGAATAAAATGAAATACGTTTTCCAACGCTTCTTGATGTAAACGGACGCTAATGCAGCCATCGACGAGATCAGCGCTGTTAGAAAGACGAGAGGCAACGAAATGCCATCTACAGCCAACGAATATTTAAATTCGAAGAAGAATTGTGTAATTTGCTGAATACCCTCGTGGTTTAATGGGACTTTGATCCAATTGAGCTGTTCCTTATACTGAAGCGGATCCCCTTGATAGTTATAGTCCACATACAGCCATGCCGCCAAAATAAGCGGAATCAGCGTGGTAACGATACCTACCGTTTTGATCAGACGTCCACGATCTCCTCGAATGAAGAGCAGCACGAGCACACCAAGCAGAGGTGAGAAGGCAATCATACTAAGAATGGGTAAGTTAGCCGGCATGTATGAACCTCCTTCCTGCAATGGCAAGTGCCAGAATCAGCATCCCTAGTAGCATGATGACCCCGTAAGACTGCAGTTGACCATTTTGGAGTCGGGAGCCTAAGCGTCCAAGACTAACCACGGTGAAAGCAACTAAGCGTACAATCCCGTCAATGATGTAAATATCAATCAATTCCAAAATGAACCCTAGACCGCGAAGCGGTTTGACCACGATCGTCTCGTAGATTTCATCGATGAAATATTTGCGATTAAGCAACGTGTACAGCCAAGGCACTTTACTCGAAACGATGTCCCGAGGGATGGTGCGTTTGAGATAGATCAGGTAACCCAAGCCAATGCCGAGCAAGCCCGCTAATGTGGACAAAATAATAACCGTCCAATTGGCCGTCTCTTCATGCTCATGCCCTGTCAGCCAGTGCCCCAGCCATTCGTTGAATGGCGTATTCACGAAGCCTGCAACGACAGCAAGCGCAGCAAGAATAATGAGTGGCGTCGTCATGGACGCCGGCGATTCATGCGGCTCATGTGCGTGATCATCCCCATGCCCGTGATCATCGTGATCCTCCACAGCATGCTCTTTCGCTCTAGACGAGCCCATAAACACAAGGAAGAACAGGCGTGACATATAGAAAGCGGTAAAGAACGCCGCAATCACACCGACCCAGAACAGAAGCTGGTTATGCTCGTAGGCTTCGGTTAGAATCATGTCTTTCGACCAGAAGCCTGCGAATGGGAAGATACCAGCTAACGCCAGCGTTCCGATCGCGAAGGTCCAAGTCGTAATTTTCATTTTGCGGGATAAGCCGCCCATTTCATTAATGTTTTGCGTATGAACCGCATGAATCACACTACCAGCGCCCAAGAAGAGCAGGGCTTTGAAGAAGGCGTGTGTAAACAAGTGGAACATGCCCGACGTAATCGAAACACCAATCCCCAGCGCCATCATCATGTAGCCGAGTTGACTCACGGTCGAGTAAGCGAGAATTCGTTTAATATCGTTCTGCGCAATACCGATTGTTGCTGCGAAAATTGCCGTAAATCCTCCGACATAGGCAACCACCATCAGTGCATCCGGTGAGGCGTGGAAAATATCAAACGTCCGTGCCACGAGGTACACCCCAGCAGCAACCATCGTTGCAGCGTGGATGAGCGCCGAAATCGGCGTTGGCCCTTCCATCGCATCAGGCAACCAAGTGTGCAGCGGGAATTGCCCGGATTTACCCATCGCTCCGATGAAAATCAGAACAGCGATCCACGTGACGATCGTAGGGTCGATTTTGCCCGTTGTGAAGGCATTATGTATCGATGTGAAATCAAGCGCATGCCCTGGCATGTATAGATACAACAGCAGGATCGCGATAAATAAGCCTACATCCCCGATACGGGTGACGATGAATGCCTTTTTGGCGGCAGCCTTCGCCTCTGGCTTGAAGTACCAGAATCCGACGAGCAAGAAGGAACATACCCCTACAAGCTCCCAGAAGATGTAGAGTTCCAACATATTTTCGGAGATAACAAGACCTAACATGGAGAAGGAGAACAGCGCAATATACCCAAAAAACACGTGAATGCGCTCGTCGCCTTTCATATATCCCTTAGAATAAATGTTAACCAGCAACGATACGAGTGTGACAATGACAAGCATCAGGGAGTTAAGGTTCGTTACCTCAAAGCCCATTTTCAGCGTGAAATCGCCCACCTGCAGCCAGTTCATTTTATCCCACGTATAGTCTTCCACCTTGCCGCCAATACGCTCTACGAAAATGAGCAAAGCGACAATGAAGGATAACAGCATCGCAAAAATACTAATGTAAATCCCTAAATCCTTAAGTTGACGTCCCATCGCCGTAAGCGCTAGAAAAGCAAGCAACGGAAACAATGGAATGAGCCAGGCGTACTGTGAATAGTCCGATACCATAGCCTTGTTAGCCTCCTAGCGCTTCATAGAATCCAAATCCGTAACTTCAACTGTACCTTTATTCCGGTAAATCGTGATCAATATGGCAATCCCCACAGCCGCCTCAGCAGCTGCAATCGTAATGTTAAAGAGGGAGAAAATTTGCCCCGTTAATGCGGGATGATCCCCTAGCTTGGAGAAAGCAATCAAGTTCAAGTTCACCGCATTGAGCATAAGCTCGATGGAGAGCAAGACAATGACCCCGTTTTTCTTCGTTAGTGCACCGTAAAGTCCAATGCAGAATAGGATCGCCGCCAATGTAAGATAAGGAGTAATTAAGTTACCCAACGCTAATCCTCCTCTCTTTTCGCAACTACGATAGCACCAATGAACGCTACCGTCAGCAGCACGGACATGATTTCGAAGGGAATGACATGCACGTTATAGAGCAGCTTCCCGATTTCGAGTGTGTTATCCTTGCCAGCATCCAATGCCCCCGAAGAGACGAAGGTCGATTTCTGAATCGCATAGAACAAAACGCCGAACAATCCCACAGCGCCAAGAATAGCCAAGCCTTCATGCCAAGGACGCTTGGGTCCCTCGTCTTCACCTTGTCTATGCTTTGTCATCATAATACCGAAAATCATCAGAATCGAGATCGCCCCTGCATAAATCAGGACTTGCACGAAAGCGACAAACTCCGCTTCAAGGATGACATATAGGCCAGCCAAGCTAATGAACGTAAGGGCAACCGCAATAACCATGTGCACGACTTTTGTAAAAGAGATCATAAAGATTGCCCCGCCGATGGCGAGCAACGCGAAGATGAAGAACGCCCAGCTCGTACCGCTGGATAGGAAATCGCCGAGTCCACTAAACATCTTTCTTCGCGCCCCCTTTAGGCATCGCAGAATTGTTCTCTTGACGAATGTTTTGTGTGTTGTTGCTCAGCCACTCCATATTTTTGAACAAATCATCCCGACTGTAGCTGCTCAACTCAAAATTGTTCGTCATCACGATCGCTTCCGTCGGACACACCTCTGTGCAAAGATCGCACAGAATACAAATTTCGAAGTTGATGTCATACGTATCAATGACCTTCCCCTTTTTCTCAGGGTCTGGGTTCGCTTTTCCAGTTAACGTAATACACTCCGTCGGACATACACGCGCACATTGATTGCACACAATGCATTTCTCGGGATCAAAATATTGAATACCACGAAAGCGATCCGGCATTTTAATCGGAACATCAGGGTATGCGTACGTTACTTTCTTCTCAGTCAAGTGCTTGAACGTGAAGCCTAAACCTTTCATAATGCCCTTCATGTGTTTCAACTCCTTAACGTTTTCCGGAGGAAAACTGACTTCGTGCGCATGAACTTAAACCTTGCTTAGAAGATGGTCATGATAATCGCTGTCACTAGCATGTTGACCAGCGCTAGTGGAAGCAGTACTTTCCAGCCAAAGCCCATCAACTGATCGATTCGAACCCGTGGCAGTGTCGCCCGCAGCCAGAAGAGGAAGAACACGACCGATGAGAATTTCAGCAGGAACCAGAGGACGCCTGGAATGAAATCAAGGAACCCGAATGGCGCATGCCATCCACCAAGGAAAAGCAGACTGACGAGTGAAGCAATGACGAAGACGTACACATACTCGGATAGCATGAAAAAAGCGAAGCGGAAACCGCTGTATTCCACATGGTAGCCCGCAACGAGCTCGGATTCTGCTTCAGGTAAGTCAAACGGCGTACGATTAAGCTCGGACACGCCCGCAATCACGAAAATGATGAAACCTAGGATCTGCGGAATGAAATTCCAGTGCCAGAAGCCGCCCGTCTGAGTATCAACAATGGTGTGCAGATTCAGGCTGCCCGTCATCATAACCACACCAACGACCGAAATAACTAACGGAACTTCGTAACTAATCATTTGAGCTGCGGATCGCATGCCGCCCAGCAACGCGTATTTATTGTTGGATGCCCAACCGCCAAGGATAATCCCAATGGTTGAGATTCCAGTTAAAGCTACGTAATAAAGCAATCCCACGTTCAAATTTGCATTGAACATCCTATCCGAGAAAGGAATCGTCGCAATGATCGTAAAAGACGGAATAAAGGTAATAATCGGTGCGAGAATGAAAAGCTCACGCTCAGCTTTCTTAGGAATCGTATCTTCCTTAATGAGAAGCTTAAAAACGTCAGCGACGCTCTGCAGCAACCCGAATGGCCCTGTTCGGTTCGGCCCAATCCGCAACTGCATCCAGCCGATCACTTTGCGCTCGAAGTAGATCGCATAAGTAACGAAACCGAGAACGAGGAACAGCATGACGATGCCCCAAAAAAGGAATACGAAGAAGTTCGTCCATGTCAGACTCTCCTCCAAAAGATTGACCATTAGGCATCCACCTCCCCAACGACAATATCGATGCCGCCCAAAATCGTGATTAGATTGGTCATCGACTCGCCGACCAGCAGCTTGGGCAATATTTGCAGATTCACGAAGGAAGGTCTGCGGAATTTCAAGCGGTAAGGCTCTTGTTTACCTCGGGAAATAATATGACAACCAATTTCTCCGCGCGGAGACTCGATGGCTGCATAGATTTCGCCTTCTGGCGGTCGAATGACTCTCGGCACCTTGCCCATGGTTTCGCCACCTTCAGGGAACACGTCTAAGGCTTGTTCCAAGATACGAAGGGACTGTTTCATTTCTTCCATACGAATCAAGTAACGGTCATAACAATCCCCGCCATTACGCACAGGCACATCGAACTGGAAGCGGCTATACAGGCTGTAAGGCTGCGTTTTGCGAATATCCCAATCTACACCCGTACAACGCAGGTTCGCCCCGCTAAGGCCATATGCAATAGCTGTCTCGGCATCATATTTACCTACACCCTTAATCCGTGAAAGGAAGATCTCATTTCCGGTGACTAACGTGTGATACTCTTCTAACTTGCCGTACATATACGGAACGAATTTCCGTACTTTCTCAATCCAGCCCTCTGGTGCGTCCCATTTCACGCCGCCTACACGCATGTAGTTGTACGTCAAACGTGCGCCACACAATTCGTTGAAAAGATCGATAATAATTTCGCGGTCACGGAACGCATACAAGAACGGGCTCATCGCCCCGATATCCAGCAGGTACGTTCCCCACCACACCATGTGAGACGCAATTCGCTGCAGCTCCATCACGATTAATCGGAGGAATTCAGCACGTTCTGGAACTTCTAATTGCATCATTTTCTCTACCGCGTTAACTAACACGTAGTTGGTCGTCATCGCCGATACATAATCCATGCGGTCGGTGTACGGGATGATCTGGGTATAGCTGAGGTTCTCAGCCAATTTCTCTGTTCCTCTATGTAAGTAGCCCATAACGGGTATTGCTTCTCTAATAATTTCACCATCCAGCTTGACGATCACGCGGAAAACGCCGTGGGTACTAGGATGCTGAGGACCAACGTTTAACAGGAGCTCTTCTGTCCGTAACACGTGCTACACCTCCGGGTCAAGCGGTTCGTAGTCTTTGCGCAGTGGATGACCCACCCAATCATCAGGCATCATGATCCGTACTAAATTCGGGTGGCCAGGGAAATCGATGCCGAAAAGGTCAAAGGCTTCACGCTCGTTCCAGTTGGCCGTCGGCCAAACATCAGCTACCGAAGGTATGCTTGCTTGCTCGCGGTCTGTCTTCACCTTCACACAAAACTCATGCTTGTGTGTGAGGGATAGCAGATGATACGCCACCTCGAGGTGCGTTTCTTGATCCACACCGGAGAGATTGCGCATATAATTGCAGCGCAGCTCTTGGTGATCTCTCAGCGTCAGCGCGGCCTGCGGCCAGCGTGAGCTGTGAATAATCACGTATGGGCGATGCGCGTCCCTTTCGTTGATGAAGGCATCAACCACGGCCTCTTCGCCTGCCTCGGCCTTCAAGATCGCGACCAACCTGTCCAGCAGCGGCTGGTTCGGTGAAGGCTCCTTCGGCGCGGCTGGCTCCGCCGATTCAGTCTTTGCCCCGCGTGCTGCGGCACGCGCGGCACGGGCTTCTGCGGCGGCCTGGGCTTTGGCCGCCTTCTCTTCATCTGAGCCAGCGTCTGCGGACGCTGACGTTGCTGGTGCGGCGGGCGCAGGCTCGCCCGCCTCTGTGGCTGCGCGCGCCGCGAGGCGCGCGGCTCTTGCGGCGGCGCGCTCGGCTGCCGCGTCCGTGGCTGGCGTGCTCGCCGCTGGAGCTGCCTCCGTCTGCGGCGGCTCAGTGGCTTCCGCCTTGCTCTCGGTGTTTCCTACGGCATTCGTTTCCGCATCTTCCGTCTTGCTTTCAACGATACTCTCCGCTTCAGCTTCCGCTTTCACTTCATCTTTGCTCTCTACACTGCCTTCAGCAGCGCTTCCTGCTTGACCTTCCTCTTTCCCATCCTCACCAACAGGAGGAGTCGGAACCGTGGTTTCTTCCGGCTTTTTCTCCTCGCTCATCGATTGATCACCTGCTTCCCAGTCTTCGCTTCATAGCGAATCTTCTCCTGAAGCTTGTTGATGCCATAGATAAGTGCGGCCGGATTAGGCGGACAACCTGGGATATACACGTCCACAGGTACGATTTGGTCGACACCTTTAACAACCGAATACGATTTCACGTACGGTCCACCTGCAGTTGCACAGGACCCCATCGCGATAACCCACTTCGGTTCAGGCATTTGCTCGTAAAGACGGCGTAACAAAGGAGCCATTTTCTTCGTAACTGTCCCTGCCACAATCATGACATCTGATTGTCTAGGTGACGTACGGAACATGACTCCGAATCGGTCTAAATCATAGTGAGATGCGCCAGTTCCCATCATTTCAATCGCGCAACAAGCCAAGCCAAACGTCAATGGCCAAAGCGAATTACTGCGAGCCCAAGCTTTAACCTGCTCCAGCGTTGTCATAAATACATTGCGATTTATTTCTTCCCGTTCTTCGGGAGAGATCGACTCTAAATTGAAGTCCATTGCAGCACCTTCTTCTTCCAAGCGTATATTAATCCTATGGCAAGCAAGGCTACAAAAATACACATTTCTATTAAAGCAAACAACCCAAGCTGATTAAATGCCACAGCCCATGGATAAAGGAATACGGTCTCCACATCAAAGATGACAAACATCAAAGCAAACAAATAATATCGAATGTTAAACCGGATTTGCCCCTCACCTACAGGCTCATTACCACTCTCATACGTCGTGTACTTCTCATCGATGGGTTTACTCGGTCTTAACCATTTGCCAATCGTCAGCGCTGCTATGGGGAGGAAAATACCTAACCCTAGAAAAACCGCTACGATTACATAGTTATTTGTATACATCATGTGAATGTAACCGCCTCCATTTCATATTTGCATTCCTTACGATTTCAGTTGTTTTGGTAATAATCACCTATATTAGTATAACAAAAAGGGGTTTAGGCGTCGACATTAATTCTTCCCATGTATGAGTAGCATTACACATAGGTGGGTAATACTATTCATTGGGCATTGAGGCTCTGGTCGCAAACCCTATTTTGATCATCGAAAGGACTGATTTTTATGGCAAATGCATCAAATGCTAATCACCAACATAGAACCAATGACAAAGTTACCGAAACAGGTCGCTATCGCGATGCCGACGGGCAAAGCATTCAACTAACAGCAGGCGAAACCTTTCCTCCTTGCCCGAAAACAGGGGAATCCACCATTTGGCATCACGCTTAAAATGAATGCTATGAAGCTGCTCCTCTCATTAGAGAGGGGCAGCTTTTTTGTCGCCGCTTAAACACAAAAAAGCGGAAGAACCGAAGTTCCCCCGCTTTTAACCACGTATTTATTTCCCGGACACACCGATACGATTCAATGCTCTTTGTAAAGAAGCTTCAGCACGTTTGAAATCTACGTTATCTTGCTTAATTTCTGCAAGACGTTTCTCCGCACGCTCTTTCGCTGCTCTCGCACGATCGATATCGATTTGTTCAGGTAGCTCGGCGCTTTCCGCCAAAATAACCACCTTATCCTTGCGCACTTCCATGAAACCGCCGTTCACTGCGATGACTTCGTCTTTAGAGCCCGTTTTCTTCACAGTAATCGGAGCAATTCTGAGTGGAGTGACCAATGGAATGTGATTCGGCAGAATTCCAAGCTCCCCTTCAGCACCCTTCACGCTAACCATGTCCACTTGTTCAGCGTACACTTTACGTTCCGGTGTTACAATTTCCAGTAGGAATGTACTCACTTGGATTCTCCTTCCTAAGCTAACTTAGCGAATATGCAAATGCAACTTACAGCGTTTTAGCTTTCGCAATCGCATCTTCAATTGTTCCCACGTTGTGGAAAGCAACTTCAGGAAGATTGTCGTGCTTACCTTCAAGAACTTCTTTGAAGCTGCGCACGGTATCCTTCATTGGTACATACAACCCTGGGAATCCGTTGAACGGCTCAGCAACGTGAAGCGGCTGAGACAAGAACAGACGAAGACGACGCGCACGAGTAACGACCAATTTGTCCTCATCAGACAACTCATCCATACCCAAGATCGCGATGATATCCAGAAGCTCTTTGTAACGTTGAAGAATTTGTTTAACGCCTTGTGCTACTTTATAGTGCTCTTCACCAACGATTTCTGGTGTCAAAACACGGGAAGATGATGCTAGTGGATCTACTGCAGGGAAAATACCTGCAGCCGCGATACTACGCTCCAAGTTCGTTGTTGCGTCCAAGTGAGCGAAAGCCGTTGCTGGAGCCGGATCCGTATAGTCATCGGCAGGAACGTAAATCGCTTGAATGGAAGTAACGGAACCTTTTTTCGTGGAGGTAATACGCTCTTGCAATTGACCCATTTCTGTAGCTAGAGTTGGTTGGTAACCTACCGCGGAAGGCATACGGCCTAACAAAGCGGAAACCTCGGAACCTGCTTGTGTGAAACGGAAGATGTTATCGATGAAAAGAAGAACGTCTCTTCCTTCTTCGTCACGGAAATACTCAGCCATTGTCAAACCGGACAAAGCTACGCGAAGACGCGCGCCTGGAGGCTCATTCATTTGACCGAATACCATCGCTGTTTTTGCGATAACGCCGGAGTCTTTCATCTCGTGGTAAAGGTCATTACCTTCACGAGTACGCTCACCAACGCCTGCAAATACGGAGATACCGCCGTGCTCTTGTGCAATGTTGTGAATTAGCTCTTGCATCGTTACCGTTTTACCTACGCCGGCACCACCGAAGAGACCAATTTTACCACCTTTTGCATAAGGAGCCATCAAGTCAATAACTTTAATACCTGTTTCAAGAATCTCTGATTTTGTCGACAAGTTGTCGAAAGCTGGAGCTTCTTTGTGGATCGGGCTAGTAAATGTACGGTCAACCGTTTCGTTACCATCGATCGGATCGCCCAATACGTTAAATACACGACCCAGTGTTGCTGCACCAACAGGTACAGTAATCGCTGCGCCAGTATCTGTTGCTACGGCACCACGTACAAGTCCGTCTGTTGAGGACATTGCTACGCAACGTACGAGGTTGTCACCAAGGTGAACAGCCGCTTCAACCGTCATAGTGGATGATTGTCCACCTTCGGTTCTTTCAATTTTGATAGCATTCAGAATTTCAGGGAGTTGTCCGCGTTCGAACTCAATGTCGACGACAGGCCCTGTAATATTCACAACGCGCCCTTTGCTCATGGTTTCCCTCCTAAGTAAAGCTTGTGTCTCCATCGAGACCGTTTATGAGATAAACCTCTATCGAGGTCTTTTCGAAGATGTTCGACCGCGTTAAGCGGATGGTTTATTCCCCAATAAGAATTTAATTTTCCGACTCGTCGAAAACATATAAATTCTTATGTGGACATTATGCGTTCGCGTTAGCTCCAGCTACGATTTCCGAAATCTCTTGCGTAATCGAAGCTTGGCGCGCACGGTTGTAAGCCAATGTGTAGCTGCTGATCATCTTCGTTGCATTCTTCGTTGCTGAGTTCATCGCTGTCATTCTCGCGCCAAACTCACTTGCTTTACCTTCCAGAACAGCACTGTAAATAAGCGTCTCAGCATATTTAGGGAGCAGTACTTCCAGAACGCCTTCCGGTGACGGCTCATACTCATAGCTAGCTGCAGCCACGCCGGATACATCTTCCATAGGAAGTAGACGAATCATGGTTGGAATTTGGGTAATTGCATTTTGGAACTTGTTGTAAATCAGGAACAGCTGGTCATACGTGCCGTTAACGAAATTAGCCACCGCTGCAGTTGCAACAGGCTTAATATCCGAGAATTTTGGCGTATCCGGAACACCGGTTACTTCTTCAACAATCGGAATATTTCGTTTCGAGAAGAAATTGCTTCCTTTACGTCCGATTACGAAGACGGAGTACTCAGCTGTTGATTTATGATTTTCACGAATTTCAGTCATTGCTTTACGCAACACGTTGGCATTGTAACCACCAGCGAGACCACGGTCGGAAGTAATGACCAAATAGGCCGTTTTCTTCACTTCACGTGATTGTAGCATCGGGTGCTTCACGCCTTTGGTGCCAGCTGCAATGCTTGCAACCACTTCCTTCAACTTCTCGGAGTACGGACGTGCCGCTTCCGCTGATTGCTGTGCTCTACGTAAGTTAGCTGCTGCAACCATTTCCATTGCTCTCGTGATTTGCTTCGTGCTTTGTGTGGATTTAATTTGGCGCTTAATCTCGCGCATTCCTTTTGCCATACCTGCTCACCTCTCTTTTGAGGCTTAGAAAAGCCTTCATTCGAAGACCTGAATTCAGGCGTCCGCCTGCCCAGGATTCACATGGTAGCAAGAGCTTCACTTTGAGCATGAAGCTCTGCCATCATGAATTATTCTGAAACTGCAAAGCTCTTTTTAAATGTATTGATTGCATCAACCAATGCTTTATCGTTATCCGCAGTAATATCTTTCGTGTCACGAATGCTATGCAGAATTTCAGGACGGTTGGATTCCAAGAAAGCCAAGAATTGTGCTTCGAAACGCGTTACGTCTTGAACTGGAATATCATCCACATGGCCTTTTACAACCGTGTAAAGGGAAGCAACTTGCTTCTCCAAAGACATTGGTTGGTGAACGCCTTGTTTCAAGATTTCAAGCGTACGAACCCCACGATCCAAACGAGCTTTAGTCGCTCTATCCAAATCGGATCCGAATGCAGCAAACGCAGCAAGCTCACGATATTGTGCCAAGTCAACACGAAGTGTACCCGCAACTTTTTTCATCGCTTTCGTTTGAGCGGAGCCCCCTACACGGGATACAGAGTTACCAACGTTAACCGCTGGGCGCTGACCGGAGTAGAACAAATCGGATTCCAAGAAGATTTGACCATCGGTGATGGAAATTACGTTCGTTGGAATGTATGCAGAGATATCGCCTGCTTGTGTCTCGATGAATGGAAGTGCCGTAATGGAACCTCCGCCAAGCTCATCGTTCAATTTCGCAGCACGCTCTAGCAAACGGGAGTGCAAGTAGAATACGTCCCCTGGATAAGCTTCACGACCTGGTGGACGACGAAGCAAGAGAGACAACTCACGGTATGCGGCAGCTTGTTTGGACAAGTCATCGTATACGATAAGAACGTGCTCGCCTTTGTACATGAAGTACTCAGCCATAGCACAACCGGAGTATGGAGCTAACCATAGCATCGGTGAAGGCTCGGAAGCGGAAGCTGTTACTACGATTGTGTAGTCAAGCGCACCAGCAGCACGAAGGGTTTCAACAACACCTACAACTGTGGATTGTTTTTGACCGATAGCAACGTAGATACATTTTACGCCATTGCCTTTTTGGTTGATGATTGCGTCGATCGCAATCGCCGTTTTACCTGTTTGACGGTCACCAATGATCAACTCACGTTGACCACGGCCAACTGGTACCATAGCGTCAATCGCTTTAATACCTGTTTGCATTGGTTCATGTACGGATTTACGAGCCATTACGCCTGGAGCCATGTTCTCTACAGGGCGGAACGCTGTTGTGTTGATTGGACCTCTGCCATCGACAGGTTGACCCAAGGAGTTAACTACACGGCCTAGAAGTTCTTCACCAACTGGAACCTCCATGATACGGCCTGTGCGTTTAACTTGGTCGCCTTCACGAATATCTCTGTAAGGTCCAAGAATAACGATACCTACGTTGCTTTCCTCAAGGTTAAAAGCATAGCCTAGTACGCCGCTTGGGAACTCAAGCAGCTCGCCTGCCATAACGTTTTCCAAGCCGTGAGCACGAGCAATACCGTCACCTACTTGAATGACTGTACCTACATCAACTACTTGGATATCGGAATTATAGTTTTCAATCTGTTGTTTAATCAATGAGCTGATTTCTTCAGGTTTGATACTCAACGAACTTCACCCCTATTCTTACAGTGCTTATATTAAACTAACGCTTTGGCCAAACGATCAAGTTTGCCTGCCAAGCTTCCATCATATAAACGATCACCGATACGTACTTGAATGCCGCCGAGCAGCTTAGGCTCAACCACAGACGAAACACGGATCGTCTTACCAGTAACTTTACTGAAATGTGAAGCAATCTCAGCTTGTTGTGCATCCGAAAGTACGTATGCAGAGTATACAGTCGCACTCGCTTGACCGAGGGCCTCATTCGCAACTTTGGCATAATCATTCGCCAAAGCAGAAACAATGGACTGTCTACCTTTATCAATCAAGACAAGCAGCGTGTTCCACACCGGTTCGGAAACTTTGCCTTCGAAAATCTGCTTCAGCAGGTCCGTCTTAGCGGTATTCCCGATGTTCGGATGGTTCAGGAACTTCTGCAAGTCTGCATTATCCCTAATCGCACTAGCTACAGATTTAAGCTCTTCTTCAACTTGGGAAATGATATTCTTTTCCTTCGCTACTTCGAATAAAGCTTTGGCATAACGCTTCGCTACGACGATGTCACTCATACGTTGCCTCCTACCTCTTTGAGGTAATGCTCAACAAGTTCTTCTTGTGACTTTTCGTCGATTTGTTTCTCAATAATTTTGGATGCGATCAGAACGGACATCGCGCCAACTTGGCTGCGAAGAGCGGCAACCGCTTTGTTCTTCTCATTCTCGATATCTTTCAAGGCTTCGTCTTTCAGACGTGAAGCTTCTGCACTAGCAGCATGAATAATATCATCCGCTTGCTTGGAACCAGTATGCTTCGCTTGCTCAATAATATCGTAAGCTTCCTTACGAGTTTGTTGCAGCGCTTGCTTTTGTTCCTCTAACAATTGATCAGCTTGCTTACGGCTTGCTTCAGCTGTTTGTATTTGATCTTTCACCAATTGTCTGCGTTTTTCCATCATGCCAAACAGAGGACCGAACGCAAATTTGGAAAGCAACACATACAGAATCAAAAACGCGATAAGTTGTATAAAAAATGTGGACCATTCAATATGCAAGTAACGTCACTCCCTTCTGATAACGTGGGCAAAACGAAGGCGTGGTGGCGACTACGGCCATCAACGCCAAACGATTTCTTAAGCTTTTCCCATAAAGATGAACGCAAGAACCAATGCAACGACCGGCATTGCCTCAACTAGACCTACCCCGATAAACATTGTTGTTTGAAGCGTACCACGAAGTTCTGGTTGACGGGAAATACCTTCCAAAGCGCGACCTACGATCAAACCGTTACCAATACCTGCACCTAGTGCTCCCAAACCGAATACGATACCTGCTGCTACTAATGCTATTGCTCCCATTGATAAAATCCTCCCTTAAACTCTTAAGTTTTTGTTGTTGTATAAGTGACTCGAGACTTCCCGAGGTAAGTCTAATGCTTAGTGCTTTTCTTCGTGAATCAATGTTTGTGAGATATAAACCATGGTCAGCATCGTGAATACGAAGGCTTGAATCGCACCAACGAACACACTGAAGCCCTGCCATACGAAGAGAGGCGCAATTCCAAACCAACCTGCTCCAACAATGACAGATATCATGATTTCACCTGCATAAATGTTACCGTAAAGACGGAACGCAAGCGTAAGTGGCTTGGATACAACTTCAATTAAATGAAGGATCAACATTGCCCCTTTGAACTCAAAGTAATGCGCGAAGTAATGCTTTGTGTTGCGCGTTATCCCTAAGTAGTGACTTATGAAGATAACGATAATCGTTAAGGCTCCTGTAACAGCGATATCAGCTGTAGGTGATTTCCACCAAGATACGTGATCTTCCGTTACGATTGAGAAAGGAAGTCCGAGCATGTTGCCGATAAAGATATACATGATGAGCGTAAGACCAAGTGCAATAAATCCTTTGCCATGCTTGGAACCGATCGTGCTTCCAATAATGCCTTCTACAAACTCAATCGTCCATTCCATGAAGTTTTGAAGTTTCGAAGGATTCGTTACGGATGCTCGGCTAGCGCCTGCAATTGCAAGAATAAGCACGATAACTGTGGTAATTCCGATCATCATCAATGCTGATGCATCGAAATGAATGCCTAACCACTCAAACTCTGGTACCTTATGTTCCATATTTTCCATTTTCACCCCTTTCATCCGTGGAAGTTACATCGTGGAATTACTTCTTAGACTTCTTAATAGAAAGAATACCCAGTACGAGTGTTGCCAATTGAGCAAAAAAGTATCCAACAATCGTCGTAGTTAATGCAACATGTTCGGGATACCTGACGGCAACCAAACCGACAAACCCAGCGACTGCTGCCCTTGTCAGAAAACCAAGGGTTACCTTGCGCCCTTTCTGCTCTATCGCAGCTGCTGCCAGCTTGTTAATTTTCCAGGCTAAGAACCTTGCATTGATCATACTCGCACAAGCTCCAAGCATTATCCCTGCAACGTAAATCCGGTAATCGACAAGAAGCGCCCATGCAGCCAAACAAAAGGATAAAAAGAAAAGAAATACATTTTGAACCGTTTTCAGAGTGGCTGAAAAGTCGTCCATCATAGCCCTCCGTACCGCTTAATCATGAAGTAAATGCTCATGATGCCGGTTACAAGCCCAAGTAAAAACCCGACTAACAACCAGATCTGTCCACCTAGTGCGCCACTTAACCAATCACCGAAGAAATATCCAGCTGCCAAACATACGACAAGGTCTATGCCAATTGCACTAGTTAACGCTACTGCCCGCCAAGGATTATCATTGGAATTTGGCCGTTTCATTGCACCCTCCTGGGTGTTTTCCACATGGGAAAACGCGTCTCGTAGCTCATCTGCTACGAATCCTCATTCATTGTATCGAAGCCATGCTAACTTTGTCAATTGACGGAACTTCATTTGTCACATCTCACAAAACTCCTTAGAGCCTTGCGGCTCTAGGGTTTGCGCATTTTCAAACCGAACAGTCCAACTGTACGCTGTAGCGTTTGTCATGATTTTGTCACGGTTAGAATGCTTCTGGGCGCTCCGTAGTCCTACCGAAGTGATGGAGAATCGCTTGAACAATACGTTCTGACGCTTTTCCATCTCCGTAAGGGTTCGCAGCTTGGCTCATTTTATTGTACAAATCTGGATCGGTTAACAGCGCACGAGCACGTGTATAGACGACTTCTTCATCTGTTCCAACTAGCTCCAAAGTCCCTGCTTGAATGCCTTCTGGACGCTCTGTTGTATCACGTAGAACCAGAACAGGCACGCCAAAGGAAGGTGCTTCTTCTTGCAGACCACCGGAGTCCGTTAGAATCATATGCGCATGCGGATAGAAGTTATGGAACTCGAACACGTCGAAAGGCTCAACTAGCTTAATGCGTGGGTGATTTCCAAGAATCTCATGTGCCGGCTCTTTAACCGCTGGGCTCGGATGCACCGGATAAACGATGGCAATATCCTCGAACTCATCAGCAATACGCTTCACCGCACGGAAAATTTGGCGATGAGGCTCACCTTGAGCTTCCCGACGATGCGCCGTCATTAGAATCAACTTGCGACCAGCCGCCCACTCCAATACAGGATGATCAAATTTTTGTTGTACCGTATATTTAAATACATCCGTAACCGTATTGCCCGTTACATAAATTTGGGACTCTGATTTATTTTCTTTGCGCAGGTTATCTGCCGATTGCTGTGTAGGTGCAAAATGCAGATCAGCGATAACGCCTGTTAATTGACGGTTCATTTCCTCTGGATATGGCGACAATTTGTTCCACGTACGAAGACCCGCTTCCACGTGACCTACTTGAATCTGCTGCATAAATGCTGCATAGCTCGCGAGGAACGTTGTCAGTGTATCCCCATGTACAAGAATTAGATCTGGCTTTGCTTCTTGGAACACAGGCTCCAAGCCTTGCAGCACGCGCATGGTGATCTCATTCAATGTTTGGCGATCCTTCATCACGTTAAGATCAAAGTTTGGTGTGATTTTGAAAATATCAAGCACTTGGTCCAGCATTTGGCGATGCTGCGCAGTTACGCAAACCAAGGATTCAATCTGCTCAGGGTGCTTCTCCAGTTCGAGAATGAGCGGAGCCATTTTGATAGCTTCAGGTCTTGTGCCGAAGATCGTAATCACTTTTAGACGTTTCATCGGTTTCTTCTCCCCTTAAGTTCCTTCAAGTTTTCTTTCAGGAAAACTGACTTCGTAAGCGTTACTTTTGTTCAAAAATTAATCCGTGCCGTATAGTCGATCCCCAGCATCCCCGAGACCAGGCACAATGTAGCCATGATCGTTCAAATGATCGTCAACGGCTGCGACGTAGATATCGACGTCAGGATGTTCTTTTTGCACAGAAGCTACGCCCTCTGGTGCAGCAATGAGGCACATGAGCTTAATACGTGTACAGCCTCTGCGTTTCAGCACTTCAATCGCTGCGTTGGCAGATCCGCCTGTTGCGAGCATGGGGTCAATAACAAGTAAATCCCGCTCCAATACATCGGTAGGCAGCTTCACATAATACTCAACAGGTTGAAGCGTATCCGGATCACGATAGAGACCAACATGTCCTACTTTTGCAGCTGGCATCAGCTTTAGCACGCCATCAACCATACCTAAGCCTGCACGCAAAATAGGGATCAGTCCTAACATTCTGCCCGAAATAACATGGCAATCTGCTGTTGTAACCGGGGTTTTCACTTGCACTCGCTGTAGAGGCAAATCTCTTGTAATTTCATAAACCATTAATGTAGCAACTTCATCGACAAGCGCTCTGAAATCCTTCGTTGTCGTGTTCTCATCCCGAATATAAGTAAGCTTATGCTGGATAAGCGGATGATCGCAAATATGTACTTTACCCATATGTTCCTCCTATGTATAAGCTTGTAGGTCAGACAAACCTCGTCCATTATATCATATGTTATCCAACTTATCTGCTGTAGAACCCAACAAGTTGGACTGTTTTGCAAAGGGTGTAAAATCACAGCAAAAAACCCTCGCGAGCCGCACTCTCCATCTGAGAACGTGCCCTTCCAAGGGTTTATTCGAGTTTATCTTGTATCAAACGAGCGCGAGTTGCAGCCCGATCAGCCCACAGCTGACAAAGCAGTAGCGATCGGTCCAAATCTTGTCGGCGCCAGCGTCAACCCAACCGATTTTGTCGGTAAAGCTAGTCGGGCCGACGAAGGTCACTTCACCTTTTAGATGATGGTGTGGCCCGAATGTATTTCGACCGCTGGTCAATAGTTCGATTTGAAGCAACAATGAATCGCCTTTTATTTCATCTGTTAGGTCTAGCTGATGGGCTCCCCATAGAATGGTATGAGAGGAACCGCCATTCGCTGAGATGTTCATTGCTGGACAACGCATCCCATCCCACTGTAGGACGAGCCTGCTGCCCTCATCACGAATACGTTTCAACACATGCTCGGGTAAGGTGATGATTTTGCCTACGTTAATACGACCGGCGTAGAACACCAGTCCCTGCTTTGTGACATCCGTCAAATGAAGCTGCTTCGGCAATGTGGTCAACGTAAATGGACCTTCCGTCCACAACGCCTCTCGCTCGGCCCGCTCCCAGTCACTATTCGGTTTCACAGCGAATGGGCCCAATACATAGATGCTTTCGATTTCAACATCGAAGGTGAGCTTATTACGAATCGGAGCCAAGTTGGCACCCGCCACGCCGAAGAACCGATAGACATCCTCGTTACAGTAAAAGGCTCCCGACATGCGGATATGATTCCGACCCTCCCGCACATAGTCACCGATCCTCAGCGTCGGAAAGCTGCGGTCACCACCATACCAACCATCTGTGTCCTCGGCTCGAATCCGCTGCCCGTTGACTTCCAGCTCCCAGTGCTCTGGACGTTCTACAGCTAACTTCCACTGCGAAAGATCGGTATGCCGCATAAGCTCGGCATCCGTCTCGAACATAAACTCCAGCTCAATGTGCACTGGTCGCTGCAACGCGATACAATTCTCCTGAATGTTCAGCACATAGGTTGGTGATGACCACTCGCCACCGTCCAAACGATAAGCGGCATAATCCAATGTCAGGACATTAGGTGCCGATAGCTCATAGTCCCATGGAGCCTCCATGTTCACTTCTATGATTGAGCATGTTTTCTCAATTGGTGAGGGTGAGGGTGCAACTGCATGCGATTGTCTGGTGGGAGTTGATTCTTGTTCCGGCGCAGCCAAGCTGTCCCACACTATGAAGAACCTCGAATCACCTGGTGCCAACTTCAGGCTAACCGACAGCGTGCGTGTATCAGCTTCAGCCTTTTCTCCATTTTCCAAATCCAGCTCAATCCACACTCGCCGATCCGACACAGGAATCTCCAACTCGATCATCTCGGTATCACCTGTATGCACGGCATACAGCAGTGTCACACCTGGCATTCGCCGTTCCTGCACATAGAGTTTGCTCAGCGCTTCCGATGAGGTACCCTCTATAGGTATCCAATCCTTACGTATATGAACCTGTTCACCCAACTCCTCGGATGCCGAAATACGAACCACACAATCGCTCAAGAACCAAGACGCCAGCTCATCGCTCCGTACACCTACCAAATAACGAGGCGCTTCGCCCGCCAGGATGACCTTTCCCCCAGCCTCTGCAAACAGCTTTAACAATGTAAATGTCGAAGATTCCAGTGTAAGCACATCACTGATGATTACCGTGTCGTATTGCTGTTCGCCCACCTGTAGCAATCCGTCCGAGGAGGTGCTGCCGTACTCACGCATCAGCACTTCATCCCCGTAATCGAAATCGCGTTGAAGCGCCAGTAATTGCTCTGCCAACCCGTCCATTCGATCCTGCAAATACGCAAGAGCTGCTTTGTCTTTCCCGTTTTGCAGCAGCCAAGCCGAGCGCATCGGGTGCAGCACGAGAACCCCCGGCACAGCCTTACCTAGGGTCAATAGATAAGTAAGCCTGGCAAAGTAATCATTAAACTTGCCATAGACATCCCACCATGGCTGCTGGATATAGAGCGAAGGCGGATAGTCCCGCTTCCGAACCCCGCGAATCGAGTACGATTGCAGATGCGGGCACAGTCGATTCACGCCTAGGACAAACTGCCATTCGGCGATCTTTTTCATCTCGCGAAAGCTTAAGTTCCAGCCACAGCAACCGAAGGTTTCGGTGATCACGAACGGCTTGCCTAACTGCCGCGCTACCGAGGCAGCCTGCTTAGGCAGCAGCACACTGCGCGGCGTCCGCCCCAGCATATCAATGCCCGGCATATGCATCCGCTCATACAGCGGCATCACGCCAGCCGTATACTGCATTTGATCCATGAGGGTATCTTCGCCCATGAAGTGGCCTGTCAGCTGCCAGCCATGCGCTTCGCACCAATCAGCGACGATACGAACAGACGTTTGGAATCGTTCGCTCACGAGATGCCAGAACCGATAGCGCGCTCGATAGGCGGCTTCCAACATGGCTGAATTGCCTTCTTCTACCTCGGCCAACACCCATCCTACGGCATTCGCCAACGATTCCCCGTAGCGTTCGATATAATCGGCGTCCAATTCAATCGACCAAGGAATGCCTGAGAATTTAAACTCATCTGTGAAAATACCAGGCATACCGCCCTCGCCGAAGCGGTCCCCCAGACGCTGGAAATAAGCCTCGTGGCATGCCTGAAGGAACGCCTCGATCGCTTTTCCAGAAAGGATATCAATATAGTAAGGATTGACGCGGCACATCACGGCCATGCCTACATCCCAGTCTTCAACAGAACTCCCATCTGCCTGCTCGACAGAAAAAGCCTCCTGCACCCGCCATTTCGCATCCTTCTCTCGGCGTACAAGCAGGTACATAAAGTCCGGTTCCTGCCTCAGCTTTATGAGATGTTGAAGGGTTTTCTCATCGTGTCCATTCCTAACCTGAACACCCTCCAACGACTTCTGCTGAAACGCATATCCCAGTGCCGGAACAACACCATTCGCCGTTCCACTAGGCCAACCGTTCTCATCGTAGCACCAAGCTTCAAGCCCTTGGGTCTTCGCCTCTTCCACCGCAATCTCAACCGCATCCAAAAACGCTTCTCCCATGTACGTTGTAAGCAACCCTTGCCTTGTATGCATGAAGAAGCCGCCTAACCCTGCCCGCTTCATCTCGCCAATCTGCCTGCGCAGCTCCTCTGGCTCCAGCTTGTCGTTCCATGACCAGAACGGAGCGCTCCTATAAGCGGCAGGTGGATTATGATAAATCGACTCTTCGAATTGATCTCGAGCTTCCTTCTTCGATAGCAAAGCAACTCTCTCCTCGTCAATCCCTCCAGCTTGCCGCTACAAACTTCTGTGGAGAGGTCCCGGTTATTTTTTTGAACAAGGTACAAAAATACTTCTCATTATGAACGCCAACAGCCTCTGCCAGCTCTAAATTGGAATAATCACTCTTGCGCAGCAGCTCAATAGCCCTCTCAATCCTGCGTTTGGAGACGTAGTCGGTGAAATTGATCCCTAATTCTTTTTTGAAAAGCTCGCTCACATAAGATGGATTCAAATGAATATGCTCCGCTACGACGCCGAGGGAAATCGATTCCTTTAGGTGATCCTCAACGAAACGCATCGCTTTGACCATTTCGGGGCGAAGACCGCTCCCTTCTGCGTGTGCATGAAGCCTTTCCCACTCGATGCGCAGCCGTTCAACGAGCTGATGCAGATGCGTGCAATCCGTAAATACAGCCATAGCCGCTAAATCGGCATGCCCCGCAGGAAGCAGCCGCTGCCGAAGCCGCGTACACCAGCCCTCGACATAGCTGAGCAGCTTGCTTGGGATAACGCGATGACTGTGCAGCACATGAAGCAACGGCGTGAGCGCTTCACCGTTCGACTTTGTATTCATCCGCTCGAGCGTAAGCTCGAAGCGTTCTGTCAGCTCACGCCAGTCGCTCTCGGTGTAGCCTATCCGCCGATTTGGCGTAACCACCGTGCCAAAGCTGGCATAGAAGGTGTCCGCAAGCGCACCTTTGGCCTCGTCATAAGCGGCTGAAGCATGCCCCCAACCATGATGCATACGGCTAACGCCAACGGATACCGATATCCGCAAATACGTCTTAATCGCGTCGCGAATACTCTCCCCGAGCTCGTAGCAGATTCGATCGAACGATTGTTCGCTGCCCGCCCGAATCGTAGCAAGAGCAACGATGACGCCCTGCTGCAACTCACAAGCGAAACAGCTCCCTTTTTCCTGCAGCACTTCTTCAATGATATTCAGCATGCCGTACTTCAGCATGTTGCGGTCAGCTGGCGAGTACTCCGAGCAGAACACCTCGTAGTTATCAAAACGAACAGTTAAACAGCCATATTGCCGCGGCTCAAAGCCTGGCACCAGCTCCGCGCTTCGGCGATCCATAACAGGATCGGATACTTCCCCGCGCAGCAGCTCTTCCAGGAGATGCTTACGCAGTCGATACGAGTTCTCCTTCACCGAGCCGCTGAGACTTTGCAGCCGCCGCTCCTTCTCCTCGCGAGCGATTACGTTGTCACGCGCTTTGGATAAAGCCGTGCGTACATCCTCTTCACGCAGAGGCACCTTGACCAGATATTCAAACACACCCATGGCAATCGCTTGTTTGGCATAAGCGAAGTCGGAATAGGCGCTTAGGATGATGACTTCCACGCCAGGCAAACGTTCCCGAAGCTGTCGCACGAGCTCAATTCCATCCATCCCTGGCATCACGATATCCGTGATAATCAGATCAGGGCGCAGCTGTTCAGCCTGCTCGAGGGCTTCAACGCCTGAATAGGCACGACCAACCAGTCGAAAAGGCATCCGCCGCTCCGTCCATCGCTCGAAATACGTCTCTAACCGCTTCACCATCGGCGGTTCATCATCCACAATGAGGCAAGTCACCTCTCTCATTGCGCCTCCCCCCTTCCTCGTTCCTCCTGCTTCACGTGCTCTTGTGACGTATCGTCTGGGAATGTAAGTGTTACACATGTTCCACGCCCTGGTTCGCTCCATACACTAAGCCCATAAGGCTCCCCGTAGTTCAAACGTATTCGTTGATGAATGTTGTACAAGCCAATTCGTTTACGGTGATCGAAATTTTTCTCCACAGGATCCGCCAACAGAAGCTCCGTGGCTTTGTCAGCCGTCATGCCGACGCCTTCATCCTCAACCTCAATGACGAGATTGCCGTCCCGACGAGCAGCGGATAACCGGATTGCCCCTGATTTACGTCCGCCTGCGTACCCGTGAAAAATGCTATTCTCCACAATCGGCTGAAGCGCCATGCGCAGCACAGGAAGCTGTAAGGTGATCGGATCGATCTCCTCGATCAGCTCAAATTCACAATCGTATCGGATTTTCTGGATATATAAATAATCCTTCACATTCCGAAGCTCCTGCTCCAAGCTAACTCGATCTGAGAACTCCGTAATCCCGTATTCCAGAATCGAAATCAGTGCCTCAATGATGTTATCCACCTCGTGATAGCGGCCAAATGCGACCACATTAGAGATAGACCCTAGCGTGTTGTACAGAAAATGAGGGTTGATTTGAGACTGGAGCACCTCGATCTCCAACTCTTTCTTCTTACGCTCGCCACGGTTCACGTGCTCGATTAAAGTCCTAATTTGACGCAGCATTTCGTCGAACGTTTCAGCCAGCTTGCCGAACTCATCACGGCGTGTGCTTGATATGTTCACGTTCAAATCCCCGTGACGAACTTGGCTTATTTTGCGAATAAGATAATACACGGGCGTTCTAATCATACGGGCTACGAACCCAGCCGTTAACGCACTGAGCAAGAAGCCAAGCAGCAGCAAGCCTATGAAAAATGTCTCCATGCGCTTGAGCGAGGTTTGCAGCGTCGTTCCGTCATAGAAGGCGAATACAATCCATTTGGTTCGCGGATTAATGCTCTTCATAATGGTCACGGCGGTTCCATTCATATTCTCTTTAAAGACATCGTCCTTGGACTCCACAAGCTCCCGACCATCCCGGCCGTCGAATCGCAAGCGATGCTCGACAACACTAAATAGTCGGCTGCCTGCCGGCTCAAGGACGACACGTCCCTCTTTGTCCATAATGCCTAACTGCAAATCATTGCTGCCGCCACCGATTTTCTGCAAACGCTCCTGCATGGCAATCAGATTCAAATCAACAGCCACAGCCATCGGCTCTCCTGCAATGGTTATCGCCTTGGTAAAGGTAACCGTCCAACCAGAGAAGAAATTTTGGTACGGCTGGCTGACCGTCACAGCCCCGTAAGCGTTACTGTAGGCCATTTTATACAGGGGATCACGGTCTTCTCTAGGGTCGTTAATGACCTTGGTGACAGGATTTCCACCCAGAATGGACAAATCCTTGCGAATCACGTACACGTCTGTCAGCATGACCGAGTTCTCCCGATACGCATTCTCTAAGGCAGCTTGCGCAGCCGTCAGATCGTTGCGCCACGAAGCAGCTGAAGTGGAGAGTTGACCGATTGTATTTTGCACAAGAAGAAAGTAAAGATCGATATATTCCTCTTCCTTATGCAGCAACTGTGTCGCTTGGTTGAGCTGACTCGACGTAATTTCATTCTTAATATAGCGGTAGGATAAGCCGCTTAGAATAGCCTCCGAGCTAAGCACGAAGACGAAACAGACCAGAAACAGTCGGAAGGAGATGTTATGAAACCATTTCTTGATCCAATCTCGCATGTGCGCACCCCTCGAAGCTTATACAATGTGGAAAAAGAGGAGGCATCTCCCCTTTTTCCCGATTTATTTATTTGATAACACCGTCACCCTGAAGCTGCTTCGTATAATTCGCGATTGCATCGTTCAGTTTGAATTTGTCCTGTAGTGTCTTCACGTAAGTGTCCCAGTTCGTCAATGGCTCTTTGCCCGTTACGAATTTGAGCATCATCTCATTGGCATACTTGAGGCGATCTTGTGCCATTGGGTCTGCTGGGTCATCGAACACCCGTGGATTTACGTTGTTTTCTTTCAAATAGCTCGTGTTAATCTTCTGGTTCGCGTTCGTGATATCAGGCTTCTGGAAGTCGAAGTATACGCTGTCCGTCGCTTTGCGAACGAAGGCATAATTATAGCGCCACTCAATTTCCTTCTCGTTGTAGGTGGATCTATCAATAAGCTTCGGGGTACCATTTGTCACAGTAAATGACTTATCTTTAATACCATAAGCCAGGAACGGATAAGCGTCTTTATTGGTGTACAAGTACTGAATGAACTGCATAGCACGCTTCGCTTTGCCAGCATCCTTCAAAGCTTCCTTCGAAAGCCCGATGAGCGACTGTTGGAATGGCTTCACATCAAGAATTTGATCTCCATACGGCCCCTTTGGAGGCGCGATTTGCTTCCAATCCGGCACGCTGCCTCCAGCGTCCTGCATTTTCTTCGTTTCTGCAGGCTCCGAACGGCGCCAGTCTTCGATCATAATACCAACCTTGCCTTGGTACATCTTGTTATCACGTTTGAGTCCATCGTCAATCGTTACCCAGTCAGGGTCGACAACTTTGGCATCGATCATTTCTTTGATGAACGTAAGCGCTTCCTTCGTCTTCGCATCGGTGTTGTAGACAACAACCTTACCGTCTTTGACATCCACGAAGTTAGGCTGCACACCAAACATCCAGAAAATCTGCTGGAAGCCTTGCGCACCACTCGTACTGTAACCCAGTGAGCCGTCCTTCGGCAGCATCGCGACGTAGCCATACGTATCGTTCTTGCCATTGCCGTCTGGATCGTTGAAAGTGAACGCTTTCATAACATTGAGCAACTCTTGTGGATTCGTAGGAACAGACAACTTCAGCTTTTGGAGCCAAGTATTGTTGATCCACCAACCGTTAACACCGCCAACAGCTTCGGAAGCTGGTAAACCAATTGTATGTCCTTTGTATTTCATAGGCTCGAGGCGCGAAGGATCGAATGCTTTCGGGAGCTCTGGGAACTCCTTCAACAAATCATCAAGATCGGCCAGTAAGCCTTGATCGTAGTATTTAATCGCTGAGGCACGGTCTGGGAAGGAGACGATGTCAGGAATTTGATTGGAGGAGATCAGCAGGTTGAGCTTATCCTTCCAGTTCTCGCCGCCCATGATCATGTCGAGATCCATATTGTTATCTTTCTCGATCATTTGACGGATCGGATCCTGCTCTTTCGCTGGCATTGGTGTTGTTAAACGATAACCCACCGTGTTGTAAAAGCTAACTTTATACTTCTTGTCAGCTTCCTGCGGCTTAGCCGTTTGCGTCGCTCCAGTAGTGGGAGCAACACTAGCGCTAGGTGAAGCCGTATTCTCGGCCTTGCTGCAGCCAGAAGCAATAACACCTAATAGCACAGTCATACTAAGCAGCGCACTTGCGTGATTCTTTTTCATCTTGAACCTCTCCCTTTAGTCTATTATACATGCTATATCAAGAGTTGACTCTAGATATCATTCGAATTGACCACTCATTAACCCTTAACAGAGCCAAGTAGAACACCTCGGGTAAAATGCTTCTGGATGAACGGATACACGACCAAAATGGGCAAAGTTGTTATGGCGACGGACGCCATTTGGACCGAAATCGGGTTCACTGAGTTAGCTGCTTCAGCTGCATCACCACTAATCGCCACAGAGGCGAGTAAGATCTGCCTTAGAAATAGCTGTACAGGCTGATTCTCTGGGGAGTTGATATAGAGCAGGGCATCGAAATAACTGTTCCAGTGCCAGACGGCGTAGAAAAGACCAATCGTCGCAATAATCGGAACCGAAAGCGGGATAACGATCCGGACTAGAATGGAGATTTCACCCGCTCCATCGATTCGAGCAGCCTCGTCAATGGCCTCAGGCAGCTGTTCGAAGAAGCTTTTTACAATCATGAGATAGAACGCATTGATTAATCCAGGGATGATGAGTGACCATTCCGAGTTGAGTAGTCCTATATTTTTCACGAGCAAGTAGCCCGGAATAATACCGCCGTTGAACAGCATGGTGAATACGATGAAAAGCAGGAACGGGCTTCGACCAGGCAACGCTTTGCGGGAGAGCGGAAGTGCTGTAATGACGGTGAACACCAAGTTCAGCAGCGTACCGACAATGACACGAAAGAGGGTAACTTGGTAGGCGTCGAGTAATCGGCCCCCTTGCATAATCTCTCGGTAAGCAGTCAATGTGGTATGCGTCGGGATAATGACCAGCCCGTCTTTCTTAATGAACTCGGATATCGGTGTCAGCGAGACGCTGATGACATACAGGAACGGCAATACACAGGAAGCAGCGAGCAGGCTGAGCAGCAAATAGTTAATGCCTTGGGCGAGTCGGTCGCCGGTAGTCATGTGACGCATGGATGATTCCTCCTTCTACCAGATTTGTCCGTCGAATTTTTTGGCAATCCGATTCGCACCAAGTACAAGCACGAAGCCGATCACCGATTTAAACAACCCGACAGCGGTAGCAAGTCCAATGCGTCCCTCTTGTAAACCGACCCTATACACCCATGTCTCGATAACGTCGGCCTTCTCTTGATTGAGCGGATTGAGCATGATGAAGATTTGATCAAAACCGACATCGAGTATGGCGCTAAGCCGCAAGACAAGCATTAGGATGATGACGTTGCGAATACCAGGTAGTGTAATATGCCACAACTGCCGGGACTGGGATGCGCCATCCATCGTCGCCGCTTCGTATAGGCTCGGATCAATACCGGTGAGTGCTGCCAAGTAAATGATGGCTCCCCAGCCCACCGACTGCCAGATGTCCGTTGTGACGATCAGCGATCGAATTAAACCCGACTCTGTTAAGAAGGATATGCGGTCTAAGTGGAAGGCAGTTAACAACTGGTTAACGAGCCCTGTTCCAGGTGCTAGGAAAGCCACCAATAAGCCGTAGATGATGACCCAAGACAGAAAGTGAGGCAAGTAGGTCAGGGTTTGGATGGTTCTTTTGAACCCCGTTGAAGTGACGGCATTGAGCATTAAAGCGAGTATAATCGGCGCTGGAAACGAAAATATGAGCTTGTAAAACGAGATCAGAATGGTATTTCCGATAATTTGCTTGAAATACACGCCATCGAAAAATAGCTGAAAGTTCTGCCAGCCGACCCACGGGCTTTCCCATAGTCCTTGCAGGACGTTATAGTTCTTAAATGCAGCGGCGATGTACACCATCGGCACATATTTGAATACCGCAAAGTACAGCAAGCCCGGAATTAATAGGGCATACATCACACCGTATCTTCGCAGCAGGTTCATCGTTCGATGCATGAGCTGCCTCTCCTCTCTCTGTTGGTTATACCTTTATTGTAGCGCTGTGGAACGTCCAATCCTTTTCATATCTTTGGCAGATGGTCTAAAATCTTCGGAAATGCGAAAGCCGCCTCCCGAGAGGGAGACGGCTTGGCTTGATCAGTTTTTGACGAGTGTGATGTAGTCATAAGCGAGATTGTAGGTGCTGGCGGACGCGTTTTTGCCTGTCACTGTGAAGCGGAATGTCTGGTTGCCAGCTGTACCAATCGTGACCGTGCCTAGGTTAGACTCTGTATACCCAGAAGTTGCGGCATACTGGTCTACCGTCGAACCCAAATTTGTGCCGTTAACTGCGAGCTGATAAATCCCTTTATTGAACGCTTTGCGATTGCCAACGTACACGGTATACGTTCCTGTCTGCGGTACATTCACTGTGTATTGCACGTAATCACCTACGCCGTTGCCATTCAAATTATTGAATGATCCTGCGCTAGCAGGTGCATCTGCGTAATTCGCTTGAGAGTCGCCAGAGGATGTTGTGACGGGTAAGGACTCCGCTTCATACACCGTCGTAGCGGACACCTCGCTAAAGTTCACATCATCAACGAGCATCCACTGTGTCGAAGTGGCATTGGACGTAAAGGCAATCGTTGCCTGACCATTGGTCACGGGGATGTTATTCAACGTGATTTGCGTCCACGTGCTGGTTGTGGGAACCGTCATATTCATCTCCGCTCCGCCGTAGTTCAGCACACGCATCATCGCCTGCGACTGGCCACCGGAGCTCTTCACCCATGCGCTGAGCTGATACGTACCATTGGCGATACCGTTGAGATTCTGCTTCGTCGTAACCAGATAATTGCTGGCCTTCGCGTGCTTTAAGGAACGCGTGCCTGTATGCGCATCCGTCGTCGTCATGAAGCTGGCATCTTTATCATAGGTTTCAATCCAGTTCGGCGTATCTTGATCGGTATAGCCCTTGGATGTGTCCTTTACCGTAAACTCCATCTGAGGATTGCCCAGAAGGTTGGCGTTAGGGTAGCTCTTTGCGTAAAAACGGAAGTAATCGAACTCACTTTCACCTGGCAGCTTCGTGTAGTCCGAGACTGTCCTGTAGCCCAACGCTGTCATCCAAAAATTCGCTGGCGCAAATGGCATCGGTGTCGTTGTGGTATTGATCGTATTGACGACTGTACCGTCAAGGTAGAACTTAATTGCCGTCGGCGTCCATTCATACCCATAGACATGCCACGCGTCAGGTGTAACGCTCACTTGCTGACGCGGCGAGCCGTAGCCTGGAATATACGTGATCGTCCCCGTATCATAGTAGCCATTGGCGGAGTCATGCTCGAAGCCATCGATCTCCGTTGCCTGATTATAAAATGGCAAATTACCTGCAGCAATTTCGGCCGTCAATCCGGTTATGTTATTAGCGGCGATATGATTGCTGAGTCCCATACTCCAGAAGGAAGAATGCAGCCCTGTCGTGCTATTAAACAGCTTCGCTCTAGTCTCATAGTAGCCATAGCCGAACAGCTTCTTCGAAACTAAGCCCCCACAAGTGTTGTACCACGTGCCATTAATCTGCTCACGTTTAAAATCAATGTGCAAAGAGCCGCCCGATTCACGTACGTTCTCTTTGCGATTGTAGCCCAGTGAGTAGGGCCCTGCGTCGCGGTACATCCAGTCGTTCTCATTGATCGCGGTGTCGTCAAATTCATCGGCATAAAATAACGTGTAGCCAGCAGGTGCAGTCGCCGAAGCAGGGGTGGGTGAAATTGTCGATAGCGTCGCAGTGGCCAACAAGCATACGGGTAATACCGTGCGAAGCGGACTAAGCCATTTCAAATTCATCATTAATCTCCTCCTAATGGAATTTGGATGTTGTACGTTCGACTCCCCTCTCGTTCAAGAACGGCACACAGCAAGACAGCAGGGTCCCCGCTATCGTCGAACCACAGCTGGGGGCGTTCCAGTCTGAGGACGGATTGTGCGACCTGATGAGCCCAGGGAATTTGCAGATCAAAAGCCAGTACATGCCGCGATGGCCGCCACGAAATTCCGTCTGATGATTCAAATAAGGCCACAGAGCCACGTTCAGATTTCGTAAAATAACCTTGAAAATCCTTCATCAGTGCATAGTACCCATTGCCCTTACACCATACGCAAGGGTCCTCTACCGCCCAATCATTCGTTGGGTTCGTCACCGTCGGCTCTGGCTGCTTGCGGAACGGTCCCCGCGGATGATCGGCAAAGGCAACACCTGCGTTAACAGCACCGCCCTTCGGAGGATGCCCCTCAGCCACACCTTTGTACATCATCAGGATACGGCCGTCAGCGGTCTCACACACCGTAGGGTTGCTCGTCATGAGTCCGTCCCACTCTCCTGGGGAGACATCGAGCACGGGCGACGCCCCACGCGTCCATGGACCTTCAGGATGGTCAGCCACAGCAACACCGATACGTTGGTGGTTGCGATACGTCCACCATGTTGCCTCATTGGCAGGTTGGTCGAGATCAAAATCGGGGCCATGCGTCCCCATGTAATACAGATAATAACGATTACCGTGGCGCAAAATCGCGGGATTGTGCGCTACATCCCTGTCCCAGCTCGCTGCGCCATCTCTACAGGTCCAGAGCGTATCCACATGGTGGAACGGTCCCATTGGATTGTCGGCGACCGCATAGGCGATTTCGGAATGCGTGACCCAGGCTTCAAAACCAGCGCGTTCAGGCCAACGCGAGTAGAACAAGTAATACCTCCCCTCCTCATCTCGTGTCATCGATCCACACCAAACATGCCATCCTTCTAGCTCGAACTTCGCTTGGGCCGGCACCGGCCGAAGCAATTCTTGAAAATTCATGCGCACCTCTCCTAGCTGTGTAAGGGTTTACATTGGTACAGAATCAGTGTAAGGGGTACGACACACTGAAAGGTTTCATATTTTCGTAAGATGGTTTGAAGTTTTGGGGATGTATGGTCGTTCACGTTGTCTAGAGTGGTCAGAGTTTAGATATTAATTTGCGGGGACCCCGAGAGAGGTCGTTTTTATCGCCAACCAAGCTGCAAACTGTAACCAGCCTACTCTCCATCTACTGTGAAATGCAAAAGTGCAACTTCTCTCTATCAAATACACGATTTCGGCTAAAATTGATGCAAAAAGGCATCAATTTCTGTATTTACAGCTCTGTTTTGACCTTTTCGACCCCAAAAGATGCCTTTTTGCATGTATTTAAAACGATCAAGTCAATTCCTCTGAAAAGGATGCTCTTTTGCATTTTTGCTATCTGTGAACCGAACATAAATAAGAGGCAAGCTTCGCTTACCCCAAAAACTTATAAATTCTGATATTTCAAAAAAAAAGACCAGCTCCAATGAGCTGGCCTTATCTCTAACAATTAGTAAGTCAATCCTGGGTAAAGCGGGAATTGCGCCGTTAGATCAGATACCATGCCACGAGCTTTTTCAAGCGTAGCTTCGTCTTTCGGGTTTTTCAACGTAAGAGCAATGACTTTCGCGATGGTTTTCATCGCTTCTTCGTCCATGCCACGGGAAGTCACAGCTGGAGTACCCAAACGAATACCGCTTGTGATGAACGGGCTAGTTGGGTCGAAAGGAATCGCGTTTTTGTTCGCTGTAATACCGATTTCATCAAGAACGTGCTCTGCGTCTTTACCTGAGATGTTCAGGTTACGCAAGTCAACCAACATCAAGTGGTTATCCGTACCGCCGGAAACTAGGTTGATACCTTCAGCTGTAAGAGCTGTTGCCAAAGCTTGAGCGTTGTTGATCACGTTTTGACCGTACACTTTGAAATCCGGTTGAAGAGCTTCACCGAAGGAAACAGCTTTAGCTGCGATCGTGTGCATCAAAGGTCCGCCTTGGGAACCAGGGAATACCGCTTTATCAATCGCTGCAGCCCAAGCTTTTTTCGTAAGAATCATACCGCCGCGAGGACCGCGAAGTGTTTTGTGTGTTGTGGTTGTTACGAAATGTGCATGTGGCACTGGGTTCGGGTGCAAGCCAGCCGCAACTAGACCAGCGATATGCGCCATATCGACGAAGAACAATGCGCCTACATCGTTAGCGATAGATGCTAAAGCTTCGAAATCAATCGTACGCGGGTACGCACTTGCACCAGCTACTAGCATGCGAGGCTTATGTTTGAAAGCTGCTTTGCGAACATCGTCATAGTCGATGCGGAAATCTTTTTCGCTTACACCGTAAGCTACGAAGTTGTAAAGAATACCGGAAGCATTTACAGGGCTACCATGTGTTAAGTGGCCACCATGCGCAAGGTTCATACCAAGAACCGTGTCACCAGGGTTTAGCGCAGCTAAGTAAACAGCCATGTTCGCTTGTGCACCGGAGTGAGGTTGAACGTTCGCGTGCTCAGCACCGAAAAGCTCTTTCGCGCGGTCACGAGCGATGTCTTCCACGATGTCTACGTACTCACAGCCACCATAGTATCTTTTGCCTGGGTAGCCTTCCGCGTATTTGTTCGTAAGTACAGTACCCATAGCTTCAAGGACTGCTTGGCTCACGATGTTCTCGGAAGCGATTAGCTCAATTTTGTCGCGTTGACGGCCTAGCTCAAGGTTCATAGCTTCTACGATTTTCGGATCTTGTTTGCTCAAAAAGTTTGTCATAGGGAATTCCTCCTAAGGATGTTAGATAAAATATTAGCAATCTGCATCAGGTGCAGCTTGTTGATAAAGTTGATCCGCCAGCTCAGCGGAGTACACAGCTCTAGTACCACCGATCAGCTTCGGCCGAGTGAATGCCATCGTGACATAAGCCTGGCCAATATGGCGAACTGGCGGCCTTGCGGGAACAGCGACTCTGCGCAGATGCATGCCGATCAGCGTGGAGCCAATATCGATGCCCGCATGCGCCTGAATCGTCTCAACAACGACCGGTTTCGCGAGGTGTCTGTACGCGTAGGAAGCCATGGAGCCCCCGGCCTTCGGCACGGGAATCACGGAGACGGGCTCAAGCTGCGGCGCTAGCGTCAGCAGCTCTTCCTCCACAACCAGCGCACGATTCAGATGCTCGCAGCATTGATAAGCCGCATGCAGCCCGAACTCGCCGCAGATACGCGCAACCGTCTCAAAAATCGGCTTCGCCGCATCCAGCGTACCCGATGTACCAATCCGATGCCCGAGAATTTCACTCGTGCTCGTGCCGATCACCAAGATGTTGCCGGGACGCAGGCTGCCAACTGTAATCAGCTCACGCAGGTTCGCTTCCAAAGCTTCTGCTATAGGTTCATACATAGAATCTGTCATTGTGGCTCCCTCATCTCTAGGGATGTACCGTGAAACGATCTTCGATGCTCTGTACTTTGTTAATACGATTCTTGTGGCGGACACCTTCTGAGAACTCGGTTTCCAGCCAAATTTTCACGATTTCTTCCGCTACGCCAGGACCAACTACACGCTCACCCATCGCTAGCACGTTCGTATCATTATGTTCACGCGTCGCTTTCGCTGAGAAAAGATCGTGCACAAGTGCACAGCGGATTCCCGGAACTTTATTGGCAGCAATGGACATCCCAATGCCAGTTCCACAAAGCAGAATCCCTTTATCTGCGTCTCCCGAAACGACTTTTTCGCAAACTTGAAGTGCATAATCTGGGTAATCGACGGAGTCGCCGCAGCTGCATCCGAAATCAATCACTTGATGACCTAATGATTCAATAAAAGGAATGATAACATCTTTCAAACGATAGCCTGCATGATCAGCACCTAAAGCAATTTTCATGAATAGAACGCTCCTTTTGACTTGTTCGAATTCGACCATCCTATTATATCCCAAAGCTCACCAAAAACGAAAAAAAGAGCGCACACGCTAGAAAACGCGCGTTGCTCTTTTGCCCAGGCGACCGGCCGTATAGCTCAATGCTCCATTGTGGTTAATCCCACTCGTCGCCAGTTACATTGAGTCTTGCTTGTTACTTGTATTTTATCGCATTCCCAGCGATGTGTAAAGCTATATTGACCTATCTCATGCAAGTGAAGACAGAGTTATAGGCTTGCTGTTGATTTTAGCGTAATTTTCTCACCAATTTATCTAAGCTCCGACCAATTTCCTCGGCAGTGTACCGGTAATCGGCCAGCGACCCGCCATAGGGATCCGAAATATCGTAATCGGGGATCGAATTTTCCAGCGTATACATGCGGCTTCTTTCTTCCACGGATACGGTCTGAGATAGCGCCTGTTTGAGCTGAAGCTCTGTCGCAAGCTGCTCCCGTTCTTCAATCGCCTTCAGAATACGAGCATCGTCTTCCACATACTCTTTGAGCGTATACGTCTTCTCGACCGCATGAGGATAACGTTGAATGACTGTACGCTTATGCCCCGTCGTCATCGTCAAGATCAGATCAGCCCAATCCACATCCGCCGCGCCAATCGCTAGAGAATTGATAGATTCCTTAAAGCCCGCTTCGTGAAGAAGCGACTGGCTGTTTCTCGAGATCGGACCACCCGTCATCGCAGATACACCTGCTGAACGAACCTCCGCCGCAAGCCCCTCTTGATGCACCCTCATACGCAGCAAACCTTCAGCTAACGGACTGCGGCACGTATTTCCTGTACAGACAAATAGAATTCGCAACATGAAATCCTCCCGATATAAGCATTTTAAACCTTATTATTTCAAAAGCTAACTCCCCATATTGTATCATAGTAAAAACTTGATCCCAAACCCTAATAGGATGAGTCCGCCGAATGCCTCGCCATATTCCCCAACCCAACCGCTAACCCGTCTGCCTAGCAATAGGCCAGCTATCGAAAGCAATCCGCCAAACAGACCGAAGATGAGCACTGTAAGCACGATGTCCGTAGCAAACATCCCCAGAGAAACGCCCACAGAGAACGAATCTATACTAACACTAAGGGCGAAAATGATAAGCCCCCATAACGTTCGATGATCGAAAGCCGTTGCTTCTTCCCCTCGTATCGAGCTATACACCATATGCGCGCCGAGCAAAATAAGTAAACATCCCCCTGCAGCTGTCGCAACGTTCCCCAGAAGGAGCGAGACATACTGTCCCATAAACATGCCCATAAGTGGCATAAGCACGTGGAAAATGCCGATCACAATGCTGATTTTCAAAATATCCAACAAACGAATGCCCTTCATTCCTATGCCAATTCCTAACGAAAAAGCATCTAGGCCCAAAGCAATCGCCATTATTCCAATTGTCATGAGTTGCCCAACTTGTACCCCAGATGCGAGCATAGCACGATCCCCCTTGTCCACGATTCTTTCTCAAGATATGCGGACAAACTGGGAATCATGCTAGTCACAATAAACGGCTACGCCGTCCTGCTTGGACTTCTCACAGTGTTTAACCAGAAATATAAGACAATTTAGGGCGTGAAACTTATAAAATCTTATATGTTAGAGACGGATCCGCTCATGACCCGCTGCTTTCAACAGTCGATTCATAATCGCGCGGCCAATGCCTGAATCTGGAACACCTTCTGCAACAATATAGCTTATGCCTTCCTGATCAAAAGCCCGCAGAGCGGCATATAGCTCCCGAGCAATCGTATCTGGCTCAGATAATGAGCCGCACGCGAGAACGAGATCTGCGCGATACCCCCGTACTCTTTCTTCGAAAGTGAGAATACCCGTCGATTCCCCCCGTAACTTCGCAGCATCAATATCGCGTTGAATCCAAGCGGAGACTTCCTGCTCGTCATCCCCCTGCACAATGCGCATATAGCCCTTCGGCGCATAATGCGCATACTTCATACCCGGCGCGCGAGGCGTATCGGCAGCTTCTACCTCTGTCGGCTCAGCGGCATGAATACGCATGTCAGGCAAAACCGCTTGCAGCTGTTCCGCAGTCACCCCACCCGGCCTCAGCACATGTAACACGCCGTCTACAAGCTGAATAACTGTGGACTCGACACCAACACCTGTTGCACCACCGTCTACGATTCCGCCAATTTTGCCATCCAAATCATCACGTACATGCGATGCCATTGTCGGGCTCGGTCTACCCGAGCTATTCGCGCTTGGCGCTGCAATAGGAAGTCCCGCTTCACGCAGAAGCTTAAGTGCAACTGGATGATCCGGTATTCGGATGCCAACAGTTTGCAGACCAGCCGTAACTAACGGCGAAAGGCTACCTGCAATAACAGGTAGCACAATGGTTAATGGCCCGGGCCAGAAAGCCTTCATCAGTGTTTGGTGATGGCTTGTGATGCAATCTGGCTGAACAAGGCCTGGGAGCTGCTTCGCATCAGCTATATGAACAATCAGAGGATTGTCGGAGGGTCTCCCCTTTGCGGCAAAAATCTGCTTAACCGCTGCGGTATTGGTCGCATCCGCACCAAGTCCATACACCGTTTCGGTCGGAAAGGCGACTGTTCCCCCCTGCTGCAAGAGGCTCGCCGCCTCATCTATATCCTGCGCTATCGCGCGCTCTTCGCCTTGATTCACGTTCCAGTAGATTGTCACAATCACTCTCATCCTTACATATATGAAATGAAATAGGTAGCCGTAAAATATCAGATAAAGATGTATAATTGCAGGTTTTTGAATTTAGCTGAACCACGAAAAGATCGCTTTGAACATTTCCCAAATAAAGAACTTCACTTTCGGTTGAGCTGGTTCTTCGGTCGTGGAAGCTGAAGCTGCTGCTACCTCAACTTTAGCGTCTTTCTTTGCCACTTTCTCCGTCGATGCAGCTTTATCTTTACTTGCCACTGCGTCTTTCTTCTTTGCAGACGGTGTTTCACTAGCTTTACTTTCTTTCACGGGCTGCTTTTCCTTGCCGTTCTCATCCGTTGTTTTGGCTACGACGACTGCAGCCGAAGCAACTGCTTCTCCAGATACAGAATCTACAAAACATAATGGCGGGAACAGCACGCACCACCAATTCTGGCCTTCTCCAGAACCAATCACAACTCGCAAAGCTTCATAATCCCCTGCTGGGTAGACGTCATTTCCGTACATTTTCGTTGGAAAAGGGACAACCCCAAGCTCAACTGTATGCGGATAGTTGTAGCCGCGTGATGCAATCATCTCTCCAACGAGTTGATCGAATTCTGGTAAGTGCGCATTCACAACTGCTCTAGCCTCGTCCAAAGAATGCGGTCCTACGACCCATTCCGCCATACGAGCAATTATCGCATCACGAATCTCACGTTTCAAAGCTTGGTCTTGCGCAGAATCCGAATTTGCTAGAATGCGCAAACGAATAGATTCCTCTGGTATAGTAGGCGAAATTACCGCCGCGTTCGTACGATTGGATTCCCAACACATAATCATAAGGATAAGTGCAAAAGCAATGAATAATAGACTCTTAACTGAGTGGCGCTCCGTTCTCTTAACCATGGAGAGTAGCCCCTTTCCCGTCATCTACTAGCCAGTATGGACAATAGTGGGTGGGGCTAAACCTATGAATCTATGATTTTTTGCAAAATGATAGAGTTGGTCCGCCGAGGAAATAAGCGGAAAGAAAAGCAGCCGATCGGTGAAGCAATCGGCTACTCGGGAGAGCGGATCGCGATCACGTGGCGATCGATCCCTTGGAGATCCTGCACGAAGCGGATCTCCGTCCAGTTAGCTGCGGCGCGCAACAACGCCGCAACCGCCTCCGCCTGCCCGATGCCCACCTCGAACCCGACCACGGTCGGGATTCGCGGCAGCCGGTGCAGCTGCGAGACCATACGGCGGTACAGGTCGAGTCCCTCGACACCGCCGAACAGAGCTGTGTGCGGCTCGAATAGCCGCACCTCGGGCATCAGCGCCGGCAGGTCGCCATCAGGGATATACGGTGGGTTCGACACCACGATATCCGGCGCGAGCCCGCGCTCAATATAAGGCTCGAGGAGGTCACCCTCGAGCCACTCGATCCGCGCAGCCACGTCATGGCGCTGCGCGTTCTTGCAGGCCATCTCCAGCGCTGCCGCGGAGATGTCGCTGGCTGCCACGCGCCACGCAGGGCGCGCGTGCGCGATCGTCACCGGGATGATGCCGCTCCCGGTGCCCACATCCGCAAGGAGCGGAGCGCCTTGCGGGAACAGACGCGAGCCCTCGTGGAGCAACGCCTCCACGAGCAGCTCGGTCTCCGGCCGGGGGATTAGCACGGCCGGCCCCACAGCAAATGGAAGGCCGAAGAAATCCTGCTCACCGGTGATGTACTGCACCGGCTCACCCGCGGCCTTCCTTGCAACTAGCTGGTCCCATGTGGCGACCAGCTCTTCAGGCATCTGTTCCTGCCACCAGCGGAACAGCAATTCCGTGCGCGTGCAGCCGCCTAAGAGGTGCTGCAGCAGCAGTTCCGTGCAAGACGAAGCCTCTGCGACGCCTTGCTCTGCTAAAAAAGAAGAAGCCTTCACAAAGGCTTCTCTCACAGTCATGTTCGCAGTCGTCATTACATCGCCTCTAAGGCATCGGATTGTGCAGCAATCGTTAATGCTGACACAATTTCCGCCATATCACCGTTTAACACGGTTTCCAAGCGGTGTAACGTCAAGCCGATACGATGATCGGTAATCCGGCTTTGCGGGAAGTTGTAGGTACGAATACGCTCTGAACGGTCGCCCGTTCCGACTTTGCTTTTACGCTCGCCAGCATATTTCGCTTCTTCTTCTTCACGCATTTTATCTGAAATACGCGCGCGCAGTACGCGAAGCGCTTGTTCTTTATTGGAGTTCTGGGATTTACCATCCTGACACGTCGCCACAATACCCGTTGGTACGTGTGTAACACGCACAGCGGATTTCGTTGTATTAACCGACTGACCGCCCGCTCCACTGGAACAGAACGTATCAACACGAATATCGGCATCATGAATGATAATTTCCACATCTTCCGCTTCTGGCATAACCACAACCGTTGACGTTGAGGTATGAATCCGCCCGCCGGATTCTGTTACTGGGATACGTTGAACACGATGTGCCCCGCTCTCAAACTTGAGCTTACTGTAAGCACCTTTACCCGTAATCATGAAAATAATCTCTTTAAATCCGCCCAAATCATTCACGGAAGCATCGAGAATCTCTGTTCTCCAGCCTTGCGCATCCGCGTAACGCGTATACATCCGGTAAAGATCGCCTGCGAACAGCGCTGCTTCATCGCCGCCTGCCGCTCCGCGAATTTCCACGATGACGTTCTTGTCATCGTTAGGGTCTTTCGGCATCATCAGGATGCGGAGATGTTCTTCCAGTTTAGCGGATTGCTCGCTAAGCTCTTCGATCTCCATTTTGACCATTTCACGCATCTCATCGTCCAGCTTCTCATTCTGCATCACTTTCGCATCAGCCAGCTGTTCGCTCACGCTCTTATATTCATTATAAGCATCGTAAGACTCCTGAAGATCAGATTGCTCTTTGGAATATTCTCTTAGTTTCTTCGTATCACTCGTTACATCCGGGTCACACAATAACTCGCTTAATTTCTCATAGCGGTCCACAATGGACTGAAGTCGATCCAACATAGGGGATCACTCCTTTCTTGTTTTTATTATCAATTAAACATTGAAGCGGAAATGCATAACGTCGCCGTCATTCACCACGTACTCTTTACCTTCGAGGCGCACTTGGCCTTTTTCTTTCGCACCCGCCATGGATCCAGCAGCAGCCAAATCGTTATAAGAAACAACCTCTGCACGAATAAATCCACGTTCAAAATCCGTATGAATAACGCCTGCTGCTTGAGGAGCTTTCGTTCCTTTACGGATCGTCCATGCTCTAACCTCTTGAACACCAGCTGTGAAATACGTGTATAAGCCTAACTTTCTATACGCTGCTTTGATCAATCTATTCAAGCCGGACTCTTGAAGTCCCAGCTCTTCCAGGAACATGGCTTTTTCTTCGTCTTCCAGCTCAGCGATTTCGGATTCAACCTTCGCACTAATAGAAACAACTTCGTTGTTTTCTTTCTCAGCGAATTCCTTCACAATTTTAACGTATGCATTGTCGTCCGCAGTTGCAACCTCATCTTCACTCACGTTTGCCGCGTAGAGCACTGGCTTCATCGTCAGTAAATGCAGATCGCGAACTAGAAGACGCTCGTCGTCTGTTAAATCCAAGCTGCGTGCTGGCATATCATTATATAAGGCTTCTTTGATACGTTCCAAACACTCAACTTCAGCTACCACTTTCTTGTCGCCGCCTTTGAGGTTTTTGCGCGAACGCTCGATCTTTTTATCAACCGACTCAATATCTGCCAAAATCAATTCAAGATTAATCGTCTCGATGTCGCCAATCGGATCGACTTTCCCAGAAACGTGTGTAATATTATCATCCTCAAAACAACGTACAACATGCACAATCGCATCGACTTCACGGATGTGTGCTAGAAATTTATTACCAAGGCCCTCGCCTTTGCTCGCACCTTTAACCAAACCCGCAATGTCAACGAATTCGAAGGCTGTCGGAACGATGCTCTTAGGCACAACGATTTCCACCAGCTTCTGCAATCTCTCGTCTGGTACTTCTACTACCCCAACATTCGGATCGATCGTACAGAACGGATAATTCGCAGATTCTGCCCCCGCCTGTGTAATTGCATTAAACAATGTCGATTTTCCTACGTTCGGTAGACCGACGATACCTGCTTTCAAAGCCATTGTCGTTACAACTCCTTAATTTTCGAAAATCATCCTTCTTATTATATAGTACTTGGAGGGCAAAAAAAAGCCTGCAAGCTATTGATTGGCTGCAGTCTTTTTTTCCATTGCTTTTTTGAACTCGTCATCCCGCTTCTGCTCGAAGTAGGTTTCAATCTGATTACGTAGGATGAACCCGCGCAGCGCATTGCTTTGTTCCTCAGGATAGCTTTCGAAGCTGGCGCCGTAATAGTAGCTGTCTTCCAGCTTTTCTTTCCGTATAATTTCCAACTTGCACGGCAGTTCAAAACCTAAATCCAACTCGACTTGAAGCAAGCACTTCTTATGAAGAATACCATCGATCATGGAATTATCGTTGATGGTAAACCCAATTCCATTCATCGAGATATTTTTAATGGATAGTTCAATGGGATTTTCAAGGACATGCAGTTCTTTTTGTTTGATATTCTGGAAACCCATAATCTGACCTATGTTTTTCACAGTCACCCGCGGGAACTCCCGTTTCTCCGAAAACTTCTTTCGATTCTCAGGTGGATTGATCACAATGAGTGAACCAGGTTCTTTCGCTACGACTGTCGTTTGAAGGACGAATAGACCCGATTTGGTGTATAACGTCATTTTCGCCTTGTCTCCAAGCTGAAAAACATCATATTCGGGGAACTCGATCTCCATGATGTCTCCTTGGGCATAGGTAAGAATACCTGTAGACACGAAATCATCCTTGGACAGAACAGCCTTACAATCAATCAATACTTCCGCATCGTATCCTTCTTTACTCCCATACCGCTTCAACGCATCCTGCTTCATCGCCATGTGTACCAACACCCTCCCTCTATCAATGGATTCTACAGAACTTCTCCGCACAAAATAGACTGCCCCCACCTAAAGGAGCAGCCTATCACCTTAATCAAAAAAACATCGATTTTCGGTAACCAGGCTGCCATAGCTCATTAGAACCGTAGACCCTCAGCTTTGCGTCCTTGCTTTTCAACAAGTTTGCTATTGTCGAACCCTGCCGTGTCATTGTATGTAAGCTCATCGTTTATGGTCTGAAAGACCCAAAAAGTCCCACTGATATCACCATTATACGTAGCCTAGATATTTCTTTCAACTAAAATCCTTGCATAGGCGATGTTTTTATTGTATGAATGTGTAGTGGATTGAATATCCACAGGTTTATAAGTTATCCACATTGTTATCCACAGCTTGTTAACAACGAATATTTGTTCGGACTTTTATACACATGTGGATAAACTATTATTGCGAGGTGTCCCCCTGTGGATGAACATATGGATGAACATATCCCTTGGATGAGAGAAGCGATTGGAGAGGCGCTGAAAGCCGAAGCCATCCGCGAAGTTCCGATTGGCGCGATCGTCGTCCATCAAGGTCAAATCATTGGCCGCGGCTACAATTTGCGGGAAACAACTTTAGATCCTCTCGCGCATGCGGAGATGATTGCAATTAAACAAGCAAGCGAGCATTTGCAGGCATGGCGCTTGTTGGACTGCCAGCTCTATGTGACGCTGGAGCCTTGTCCTATGTGTGCAGGTGCGATCGTGCAAGCGCGCATTCCGCAGGTCATTTACGGTACGGTGGATCCGAAGGCAGGCTGTGCGGGGACGTTGATGAACTTGCTGCAGGAGGACCGGTTTAATCACCGTGTCGATGTGGTTAGTGGTGTTCTGCAAGAGGAGTGCTCGACGATGCTGACGCAATTTTTCCGAAAATTACGCGGGAAGGCTTAGAGACGCGTAATGTTTGTCCTTGGGTTAAAATGGTTGCACCCCGAAAACATCTCGTGTTAGAATGACGATACTATGCGCCCGTAGCTCAGCAGGATAGAGCAACAGTTTCCTAAACTGTAGGTCGTACGTTCGAATCGTATCGGGCGCGCCATGGATAAAGACTCTAGAACCGTACTATTGTGCGGTTCTTTTTTGCGTTTGTGAAGCTAGGGTCGGGCGCCGTACGGCTGGACTTAAATCAAAAGGACATTTGGCGAAGTTTGTCGAATAGGGGGTTGAACGATTGCATTATTTTTTTCAAATCTGTCAAGGGGGAATCGAATAATGAAATCACTCAAGAGCAAGTTCATCCTTATCACTTTAACTTTAGTGGTTGTCCCTATGCTCTTTACAACTTTGTTTCATTATCTGTTTGTGACGAAACAATATGCTGCGACCATTGAAGAGAAGAATCGGGCTTTCGCCGCCTCTCTCTCATCCAATGTCGCTTCTTATATCAAAGGCTCGTTCGACGTCATTAATGAAATTGCGGATGAGCCGGAAGTGGCCGCTTTTAACACGGAGGCGCAGAAATCGGCGTTGGAACGGGCGGTGCTGCGAAATCCGCAATATGAGCTGCTGTATATTCAGGATATGGAAGGGATGCAAACAGCACGTTCAGAAGGGGTTCTCACGAACCGCAGGGATCGGTGGTGGTTCAAGCAATTACAGGAGAGGCATCCGAGCTTCGTGAGCAAAGCGTACTATTCTGTGTTCAGCAATGCGCCAATAACTTCAATTTTTGTGCCGATCACAAGCCGCTCGGGAGAGACGGTTGGTTTTATAGGCGCAGATATTCTTGTGGACGAGCTTCAAGCATTAGTGGAACGGAATTCGCTCGGCAAAGGGAGCTTTAGCTTTATTATTGATGGGGAAGGCACTGTTGTCGCACACCCAGACAAAATGCTCGTACAGGAAATGTACAACTTTAAGTCGTCAACGAAAGTAATCTGGAAGAAAGACCAGAACGGCCAAAATGTAAAGGACGATAAAGGCAATGAAATAACGGAAGTGCAGCCCATCAAGCTGGACCCAGCATTGAGCGAACTGACGAAACACGTCCTGCAGGGTGAAACCGGCACTGGCAGCTTCGAGGACAGCAATCGTAAGCAATTCGTTGCGGCGTACACACCGGTCAAGCTGCCGGGAGCTTCAGACCGCTGGGCTGTCATTACGGTACAAAATGAATCAGAGGCCTATGCGTTCGTGTACGATCTCCAAAGAAAAGTGCTATGGCTTTCGCTTTTTCTAGCCGTCGCAGCCAGCCTGGTCATCTGGTTTTCCTCCTCGCTGCTTCTGACGCCGATTACCCGGCTTATGCAGATCATGGAGAAGGCAGCGCAAGGTGATCTTACCCACCGGTCGCAATATCGTTCCAAGGATGAAATCGGACGTTTGACAACGAGCTACAATAAGATGATGGACAACATCGGGGAAAGTTTGAAGGACATCAAGGCCGCCTTTTCGCGTGTGTCTACCGCCTCCAATGTGCTTGCAGAGACAACCCGCGAAACTTCATTATCCATTAATGAAGCCGCCTACTCCATTACCCGTGTCGTGGAAAGCGGCAACGGCCAGAACGAGCATTCCGTTCGGAGTGTGCAATTGTCAGGCGAGCTGTCCGCAGCTTTTGCTCAAATGGCCGCCGAGATGGAGCGGTGTACACAAGTCTCAGCAGAAGCGCTTGCTCTCCAACATGAGGAATTGAAGGCGGTTGAAACGTTCGTAAGGGATACCGAGCAGCGTAAGGATAGTCTGCTCGCTGCAGCAAACCTAGTCGAGTCGTTTAGCAGCAAAGTGGCTGATGTGGAGCAGATAAGCAAGGAGTTCTTGACTTTTGCTTCGCTTGCAGCCCAACTTGCACTGGGAGAGCGATCCAGCGGGGCTTTAGCCGAAGTCCGTAAGATGGCTGCAACTGCACTTCAAATTTGCCGCAGCATGGATGCCATCGTAACGTCACTGCGCGACGATACCAACAAAGCGCAGCAATGGATCGCAGTCGCAAAGCTGTCAACCGCGGGTCAAACGGAAGCTGCGGTTAATTCAATCGCGGTTTTGGATGGAATCAGCCATTCAATCGCGAACATTCATGAGTCAAACAGCAGCGCGGTCAAGCAGTTAGGCCTCGTTAGCGAGAAGCGCGAGCAATTATCTGCGCTGATTACGGTTATTGCCGACGTATCGCGGCTGGTTTCCGATGTATCCATGACGATCAGCGCAGAAACGGAGCAGCAAGCAGCGGCTATGGATGAAATCAGCCATTTGAGCGATTCACTGAACAATAGCGCCAAACTGGTCTCGGAGCGCATCAAGTCATTCCGGATTGGCTGAATCCGAGAGGCTAGTCAGACTATCAGAGGTGAGGATATGAACACTTTTTCACTGCGCGGCTGGCTCATTTCGCTTGCTGCTGTTCTCGTTATACTGACCGCCAGCGGTATGATCGCTTTCAGCTACAACGTTGTATACAAGCAGATGGAACGAAAAGTATTGCAAACTAATGAGGCTTTCGCGAAGAAAATGGCGAATGCCGACAATGAGGCGCTCGAAGAAATGAAGCGGTATCTTAGAGCGAAATCGAGCGCTATTTCCACCAGTGTCGACAATCCGCAGTTGATTAAGGACGTGTTCTCGATCACGGAACATAACCATTTCTTTAATTCGACCGTCTACATCGACGAGACGGGAGTTTTTGTCGCCAGCTATCCGGATGTGAATGTCATTGGCAAAAAGTCAGCTCTACCCAGTATGCCTTATAATTTAAGGGAGCCTTTCATTACGACTCCGATGGTTGCAGCAACAGGACGACTTGTGGTCGCCATGTCGGTTCCGGTATTTGACGAGAAGATGAGATTCTGCGGCAATTTGGTCGGTTCGATTTATTTGGAGGACAATAATGTTTTGTCGCGAATTGCCGGTGAAAGCTGGTCGGAAGACGGGTCTTATTACTGGGCAACGGATCAGGAAGGACATGTACTCTATCATCCGAATATAGACCGAATTAGTGACGACGCTTCACAGAGCGAAATCGTTCATGAACTGCTTCAAGGTAAAAGCGGCAGCAAACGTGTTTCGGATACACAAGGAACGGAAGTACTCGCAGGCTACGCCATCGTACCGTCTACTGGTTGGGGAGTTGCCTCGCAAACCCCAGTTGCAGCCGTAAAAGCTTCCGCCGTAAAGGCAGTAAAGCAAATTGGTTTAATCGTGCTGCCTATGGCAGCCGTCATTATCCTGCTCGCATGGTTTGTAATTGGGAAGCTGCTGCGGCCGCTGCGGCAGTTGGCAGCCTACTCCGAGTCGCTCATCGACAATGCCGCGAAGAGCGAAACGCTCGACAGTGTTTCTTCCTGGTATACGGAAACCGACCAAATCAAAAAAACGATCACGTTTTATAAGGAAGCGCTAGAACGGGAAGTAACAGATTTGAAAAAAGAATCCTTAACCGACAAGTTAACGGGTCTCGCGAACCGCCGCCATGTGGACGAATTGATGGAAGCGTGGCATGAACAAGGTATTCCTTTTGCAATGGCTATAATCGATATCGATCATTTCAAAAAGCTGAACGACAAATTCGGACATACAATGGGTGACAAAGCGCTGAGCAGATTGGCGGACGTGATGCGAACTGTAGCAAGAGAACAGGATGTTTGCGGCCGTTACGGTGGAGAAGAGTTCATCCTGCTGCTGCCGCAAACAGACTTAGAAACCGCCTATTCCGTTATAGAGAATTTGCACGCCAACCTGCGGTTAACACCTGTAATCGCCACAAATTGTGTAACGGTTTCGGCAGGTATCGGTTGCTTTCCCGAGCATTCCCGCAATATAAAGACGCTGTACGCGCTTACGGACGCGGCTTTGTATCAGGCGAAGCACGAGGGACGCAATCGGACGATTCTAGTTAATCGTACCTGAACGCAATGCTGCTATACTATGCTTCAGGTGTTCGAACCGACCTTCGCCCGTCACATAGAGGAACTGCATCAATTTGCAGTTTTTTTGTGTTTTCGGTGTATGTTGAGGTAAGGTGCTTGCGGGCGGTTAGCGACTGTTTCGTGTGCTCTATACTTCTATGCATAGATTAGATGACATGGTATAGTCAATTTGAAGCAGCTGGCTTAGCGCTGTTACTGCCTCTCGTAGAGGAGGCTTCATTCGTTCATACAGCCGAGCTGAAGTAACACCTTTTTATATTCGAAAGGAGCACTCACTCCGATGACAACAACTCGCTCTATACCATCCTATCGCATCCCGCTCTTCTGTGCGGTCACGATGCTCTTCTGGATGTCGATGTACACTAGCGTTCCCATCATGGCGCCTTACGTGGAATTCCTCGGGGGAAGCCATCAGCTGGCTGGCTGGATTGTCGGCATGTATGGCATCTCACAAATGCTGCTCCGCATTCCCGTAGGCATTATGTCGGATCGATTTCATAAAAGAAGACTGTTCATCACCTTCGGTCTTCTCTTCACCGCCATTACAGGTCTCGGGCTGTGGTTCACACACGATTTCACTTGGATCTTGATCCTCCGCGCACTAGCAGGGGCTGCCGCAGCGACTTGGGTTGATTTTACGGTGCTTTTCACGAGCTATTACAAGCACGAAGAGTCTACCAAGGCGATCGGAACGATCTCCTTTTTCAACTCACTCGGTCAGGTGCTTGGCATTCTTAGTGCAGGCTGGGCCGCAGACAAGCTTGGTTGGGAGTCGGTGTTCATCCTAGGGGCCATTCTTGGTTTACTGGGCATGATTGGCTCTTTCTTCCTTATCGAAAAAGTAGAAAAAGACGCGCCCAAAATCACCTTGCGCGGGATCGGAAATGTGGCTACGGATCGCACGCTCTTGTTCGTCTCTCTGCTCGCCATTTTATCTCAGGTGCTGATCTTTGCTACGGTTTTCGGCTTCACGCCGGTTTATGCCACGCAGCTTGGGGCGGATAAATTCTCGCTGTCTCTGCTCTCGTTATTCGCTAATGTACCTGTTGCGCTAGCCTCTTTATTCGGCGGAAGGCGTTGGTCGATCCGTTATGGGGAGAAACGCATGGTTGTTGCTGGCTTTCTGCTCATGGGGATATTCACTTTTACGGTACCTTTCACCCATCATCTCTGGCTGCTTATGATTACACAGGCGTTTGCCGGCTTCGGTCGCGGACTTTCATTCACCCTGCTCATGGGGATGAGCATTAAGCATATGCCTGCGGATAAGCGTGCAACGGCGATGGGCTTTTTCCAAGCGATTTATGGTCTTGGTATGTTCGTCGGGCCTGTGCTCATGGGTATCATCGGCGACTATTTCTCGCTCAATCAAGGCTTTATTGTACTCGGCGTACTTGGTGCCGGCAGTGCACTGCTCTCTTATCTGTTCGTTCAGAGCTCAGCTCAGAAACAGCCATTAGCTGCTAACAAGACTAGGATTGCGCAATAGGAGGCATCCGATTGTTAATGCATCGCAAACAGCAGTTGAAGACGACTTTTGAGGAAACTTCCGACTACTCCATAGACATAGAAAAAAAGAACCCCTAAGGGTTCTTTTTCCGTCGGCATTGATGATATTTCTTTGAACCTTGTTACTCATAAAACTTAAGTTAAATCTGCGTATAAAACACGGTAAGTGTCTTTAGCACATCGCCCTCCAGCCTGATTATAACAGGTAGAAAAGTCCTCTTTGCAACGGTTGTTTCGCTTTCGCTAATTGCTCCAACGGAACCACACCTCTCTGCTTGCCGACAATAATAGTATGACCGATTTACAAAATCTTAAACATTTTAAATGAAAAAATTTCGTTGCCTGTTATCCACCGTGTCCATGGCCTTCTGCTGCGTGTCCGCCGTGATGATTCTGATTCTTCACTTTCTTAGAACCGGATAAAGGCTCCTGATTTCCACCCGGATTATTTCGGTTCTTTACATTGCCATTATTAACGAGATTGTCGCCAGCAGAATAGTTTTTAGGTTTAGACATAGCGCCTCATCCTCTCTTTTACGAGTTTGTTCCTTCGTGATTTAGAGCATCTTGATGCCGATGATCATTGACCTTTTGCTGGATCTGCTGCGCATTATGAGCGTTGACTGGATCGGCATCCAGATCTTTGGCCACATTTTGCAAATTTTTATCCGGACTCTTTTGCTTCGTCATCACGGTGTCCTCCTTCTTACTTAAGCGTTGGTGACCTTCTGCAAAGCCTGCGCACACTCATGAATATGACGCACGTAATCATCGATTAACGACTGTACGACATCACCACGCTCGTCAATATGCGTCGTTCCTTGCTGCACATCGGTCAGCTCAACCTTCACTTCTCTGGCATCCATATACGTCACTTTAAAATCAAACGAATAGCCGGTATGCCCCGCCGTCAAAATGTGCACGCGGATGGCGTCCGCATCGCCCTCATCTGCCCATACCCTTGTTTGATCAGCAGGTTGCAACACGGTGGGCATAACGTTCATCCACTCTTTCACGAGTTCAGCTTGATCCACGCTAGGCTTATCTGATTTGCTCATAGGTAACACCTCCACATGATTAAAATGCGGAAGCCGCTCGTCTTTTATCCATGTAAAAAAACACCTACTCCCCAGCACGAATCGAATCCGTGTTGAAGAGTAAGTGCTGTTCGCGATTGCTTATTTAACGATTTGCTGCAAAAGCATACCCAGCATCTTCGCCGCTTCTTCCCGCGAAGCAACATCCTTCGGCGCAAATCGATTGCCCGATTTCCCGGAAATAATGCCAGCTTGCTGCAACGCTTTGGCCGCGTCTACAGCGAAGGCAGGAATCTCTGCACCGTCTGCAAAAGGTGCGGCAGCCACCGCTTGCGGTAAGCTGAGTTTCTGCATTGCTGCGAATCGAACGATCATCGTAACGATTTGCTCACGCGTGATGTTGGCAGCAGGTGCGAAGATCCCCTCGCTTACACCGCTTGTAAGACCGTTCTCGGATGCCCATTGGACAGACTGGGCATAATAGCTGTCCGCCTTCACATCGCGGAAACTGGACGCATTGTAACCGTCTAGCTTCGCGCCAGCCATCCGCGCTAGCATCAACGTGAAATCGGCACGATTGATTTGTGCATTAGGCGAGAATTGGCCTTCTGCTGTTCCGTTGATAATATTGCGTGCGGCTAAATAAGTAATATAGCTCTTAGCGAAGCTCCCTGACGTATCACCGAACGTTACAGGTGAATACCCTACTGCGTATTGTGAAAAGTGGCTTACTTTGAAAATTAACGTGCCTGTAGCAGCATCAAAATAGCTGTTCGTCACTTTTACAAGCTCGCCATTATCAGCGATGTAGTAGGCAACAACGGCATTCGTATCCTCATTAGCTGTCGGTTTATATGGTACTTGGACCTCTACTGTACCTCCATTGAAGTTTGATACCGTTTTGCCGCCTGCTGTGATCGTAAAGTCGAAGACAGGTCGGCCGCTCACTGCTGCTTCCAGCGCTTCCTTTGCTGCCGGAGTCCAACCTTGCGTTGCTGCCTGAAGATCAGCTTTACGGATCGAAATATCTACTGTACCGCTCGTCGCGGCACCTTGCACAGCACCCATGGCCTGTTTGTCTAAAGAAATCTGACCAAGTCCTGCTGACAACGTAAGCGTATCTGTTGGGCTGCTTACAATGAGCGCAAAAGCTTCGGTTGGCAGACTGACCACAGCTTGCTTCGCCGCGGGGTCTACAACCGTCTTGATTTCTAAGACAGAAGCTTTGCCGTCCGTCTGCCCCTCGGTTACCTTAGCTAAAGCATCAGACACCTGCTTGCTGGTTACAGAGGCAGTTGCCTTCCCAGCGCTGTCTAACGTGCTTTTGACATCCGTTGTCGTGATCGTCATGTCGCCCTTCTCAACTGTACTTGGCGCCGCTGGTGCCGCTGGGACTGTCCCTAGCCCGCTTCCGCTGGAACCATCTCGAGATACCGTCAACTTATACGTCTTCGTCGATAAATCCTGCGCTGTAACCACAATCGTGATCGCATTGCTGCCTACAGCCAAATCCACCGCGCGTGGTGATGTCCCAACATAAGAAGTCCCGTTTACCGTTATCGTTGCCGCGGGGTCAATGGTTGTTGGAGCTACCGTCATTGCATATACGCTATTGCCAACACTCATCGTATAGGAAGTTTGTTTGCTGTCAAATGAAGGTGAGATTGTCCCCCCGACGATCGATAAAGCACTCAAATCTGCTATATCAATTAAACTGGCAGCACTCACTGCTTTAAATTGATTGTAGTCAGCCTCCACTTGCTTTGCATAGTCTTCACCTAGGTTGACTATCGTATCTCTGATGGTGCTCCAGTCTGTGTTCAACGCAGTAAGTGCATTTTCTTCAAAGCTGTATCCCAAATTGCGATCAGTACGCGCATGCGCATAAGCATAGGCCATAGCGGACGCCTTCAAGAAATCTTTGTATGCATTAAAATCAACGAATTTACTATCATCGTAATCTCGATCAAAGGCTGAGATTTTTCGAATCAAAAACGTTTTGGAAGCGCCGTTCAACTCACCGACGAACGGATCATCAACAGAAGACAACTCGTCATAAGCTTTTTTCGCTCGGGAAGCGTCTTTACCTTGATAGGCTGAATAATCCAAATTCACAAAAGTGTTCCCTAACAAGGCAGGAGCTTTCTGCTGCTTTACATCCAGAACTAAGTCGTCATCCGTTCCTGTAGTAGCACCCTCAATTAATACGAAATAGCGCCTAACCCCGATGCTGCCAAGTCCTTTTTCAATGACCCGCGCAATATCTTTAATAGCAAAGAATTGGTCCTTGGATGCTGGGGATAATCGTGTTTGGTTCACATACCCAGACCAGTTGTCTTTGATCTCATTCCATTCGGCAGAAGATACGGCAAGCAGCTTCTCATCAGCCGTTGTCGAACTTGTCGGAGTTGCTATTGTTACGAAGTTACGTTTGTTATTCACCACTTTTGTAAGTCCTTTGACCTTCTTAGCCGCGTTAACGTCAAGCACATCTTTATTCGATAGATTATCTAGTAGACCTTCACTCGTCGAATTCCCGTAGAAAATTTTCAACATATAATCGGTGTTGGTAAATCCGTTTGACAGCAAGAAATTTTCATCAATTTTAGCTGTGTCCTCGATATCGTTTCCTTGAACACTTGCCAGCGTTGATTTATACTTCTCCAAAAAGTCCTTAGCCGCTTGACGAGTATCCGCAGCGCTTGTTTCCTTAGTACCGCTAACATCATCTTTCGTATTATAAATACTTGCAACAAAACGGATCAAATCGAAATAGAATGGGGCTACGAGCGATTCATCCGGATCATTTAGATCAAAATAAGGTTGCCCGTCATTATGATCGAAGAAGCCGACATTACGCGTATGTGCATCGCCTTCAATCCACGTGTTGACGCCGCTCCACGTTGACCAAGCTTGCGGGACAGGGATGATCGTTCCTAAATCCTGATAAAATAACGGGCTGTTACCACGGAAGAATTTATGCGGTTTAGCAGCCATTTCCGAGTACTTATAGTTTTTATCATAGACGTCTGAATGAAAGGAATTGGCTTGTTTTAGTGCTGTAACAATCGTATTTTTGCGGGCAGCATCGTTAAGTAGCGGTGCTGCCGGTCGCTTGACAGTAATCCCGGAAATCGCATCCGAATCTTCGCTAGCCCCCGCAGTTACAGCTTCTTTCTTCATCGTAATCGCAAGATTACAATCATTTAGAAACGGCAATGCTGCTGTTCCACCGATTGTAAAGGTCACTGTTTTGTTCCCATCGCCAACCGCTGTGATCGTTAACCCATTTAGCGAAGATGAGCTATCGGTTACCGTGTAATCGGTTTGACTTAAAGCACCATTCTTCACGATGCCATTTCCCAGCGTAATGACAAAGGTATTGTCTGTTGTCGATACGGACGTGGATGTAGCCATTTTGACCGTGGCATCTGTGACTGTCCCTGTTACCTTGGTAACTCCTCCAAACTTCAGTAGGGTTATTCCTGTAATGGCATCAGATTGCCCGTAGATCCCTCCTTGAAAGGCTGAAGGAAGCAGGGTAATGGACAAAGGCGTATCTACTACGACATCAGCACTTGCTTGTCCCGTAATCGTGAACGTCATGACACTTCCAACAGCAGTAGCCGAAACGGATAAACCATCTGGCAAATTGCTAATTGTAAAATCAGTGCTAGGTATCAACGTAGCTTTGGGTACCCCATATGTAGCTGTCAGCTGAAAAGAAGCATTCGAAGAATCGATAGCCACAAGTGAACCCATGGAAACTGTGTTATCCGAAGGATTAGCCGATGCCGTCGCAAATGGCTCTATTCTTGAAGCTCTATTTTGCGGATTCACCTGTGATTTATTGGCCGTGACTTCAAAATCTGAAGAATTATTCCCAACCTCATAGCCATTCCCAGCATTAAGACCACTTCCTGCTGGAGTTGAGCCGTTAGCACTGAGCGTGCTTAAAAAAGTTCCATCTGATGGATTTACCGCTTTGCGAATAATACTTTTTTGAGCACTGCCACCTGGTGCAGGTGTACCTCTGGAAATACTCGCTCCTCCATACCCAACGAAATCTACGATATTTCCTCCTGAGCTTGCACTAAAATCAAAATCTGCTGTGCTGCTCAGAAGTGCAACAACCCCGCCATCCTTATTCATGTTTAAGCCAGTATCCGTCGCATCGGCACCCTCAATCTCTTTGCCGGAGCCCGTGCTATACCCTAAAGTCCAAGGTCCTACGCCAAGTTTAATTAAGTAATAGCTATGAGGCTGAATATCTCCAGTGAGAGATACCTTTGCTCGATATACACTGTCCGTTACACTCGTCGTAGTGTCCTGACCAGCTGTATTGGCCTTTAGGAATTGAACACTCCATGAATCTAAGCTTTGCGGGTTATTTGTTGGATTATAAAGCTCAATGAAATCATTCTTGTAGGGAGAATCTGTATTATGAGCCCCACCGCCAAATATTTCACTAATGACAATATGATTCGCTGCAGCCGCTTCTGCTTGTGGCCATGTTCCGCCTGGCAGATACCCGAAGTTAAAAACGATCGCTGTAATAAGTGCTAATATGATTGACTTTTTAAGCTTGAATTTCACATTTTTCACTCCTCTTATCATGGATGATCTCGTCCCATTATAAGAAAAGCATCTCCTACTAAATACCCACTTTTTGTTAAAATAAAATGTAGATTTTGTAAAGAAGCCCACGTGCCTATTCTCCTAAAAATAAAAACAAAAAAAGCCACACGATTTCGAGAATCGCATGACTTTTTGGTTAGGTATTACCTTGGCTACGGAGAGGGTGGGATTCGAACCCACGGAGACCTTGCGACCTCGGCGGTTTTCAAGACCGCTGCCTTAAACCACTCGACCACCTCTCCACGATAGGCGTCTCCGATTAGGGAGACGACCTTGTGCAGTGACAAAAAGCATTGTAGCACATAAACATAATTCGATGCAAGTCTTATTTTTTCGTGATGACTTTCACGTTGTTCATGTACGGAACTAGCACGTCTGGCACAACGATTGAACCATCCGCTTGTTGGTAATTTTCTAGAATCGCAGCGACTGTCCGGCCCAAAGCTAAGCCTGATCCATTCAGTGTATGTACGAATTCCGGCTTCGCCTTCGCATCCCGGCGGAAGCGAATGTTCGCTCTGCGGGCTTGGAAGTCTTCGAAGTTACTGCAGCTAGAGATCTCGCGGTAAGCGCCGCTGTTAGGTAGCCATACTTCCAGGTCATACGTCTTCGCCGACGTGAAGCCAATATCGCCTGTGCAGAGTGACAGCACGCGGTAAGGCAGCCTCAACAGCTGTAAAACGCGCTCAGCATGCCCTGTAAGCTTTTCCAACTCCTCGTAGGAGTCTTCGGGCTTCACAAGCTTTACAAGCTCAATTTTGTTGAATTGGTGCTGTCTGATTAAACCACGCGTATCGCGACCAGCGGATCCTGCTTCCGAACGGAAACAAGCACTGAACGCCACGAAGTTAACTGGTAGCTGTTCATTCGTTAGAATATCTTCACGGTGGTAATTCGTGACCGGTACTTCCGCTGTTGGAATAAGGAAATATTCCGAGTTCTCCACCTTAAACACATCTTCCTCAAACTTCGGAAGCTGGCCCGTACCTGTCAGACTATCGCGGTTGACGATATACGGAGGCAGCATTTCTTCATAGCCATGCTCATCGCTGTGCAAGTCCATCATGAAGTTGATCAAGGCGCGCTCTAAGCGGGCTCCAAGCCCTTTGTAGAATACGAAACGCGAGCCCGTTACCTTTGCCGCTGCTTCGAAATCCAAGATGCCTAAATCCTGTGCCACTTCCCAATGCGGTTTCACTTCGAAATCAAATGATGGAATCTCACCGATGCGGCGAACTTCCACGTTCTCTTCCTCTGTACGGCCCACAGGAACGCTTGCATGGGGCATATTCGGGATGGAGAGTAGGACTTGTTGTAAGGACTCATCCAAGACGCGAATCTCGTCGTCGAGCTCTTTAATGCGGTCTCCGACCACTTTCATTTCTTGAATCAGCTCATCCGCATTTTCACCGGATCGTTTACGACCCGCTACCTCTTGGGACACGGTGTTGCGGCGGTTCTTCAGCTGCTCGGTTTCTTGCAGCAGCTCTCTGCGCTTCACATCTAATTCTGTGAAACCATTAAGCTCCTCGATCTGCTTGCCGCGGTTTTGCATGGCAGCTTGTACAGCTGCTAAATCACTTCGAAGTAACTTTACATCAAACAAGGAGATTCCTCCGTTAGCGCAAAATGGTTTGTATATGGAAGCAAGCACCCATACCGGCAATCCGGTTAACTCGAGGTGCTTGAACCGTTTATTATGCTTGGCTTTGCTTTACCATGTCTAGGAAATAACTGTGCAGACGGAAATCATCCGTCAGCTCTGGATGGAACGATGCCGCAAGGAGATGCCCTTGCTGCGCGGCGACGATCTGGCCGTCATACGTGGCCAGTACATCCACATCCGGTCCCACTTTCTCGATAAGTGGAGCCCGAATGAAAACCGCGCGAACGTTCTCGTCAATGCCTTTGATCGGCAAGTCCGTCTCAAAGCTTTCGCGTTGACGACCGAACGCGTTGCGAGCCACCGTAATGTCCATCAGCTCAAGGTGAGCTTCCGGCTGTCCGGTGATCTCTTTCGCGATGACAATCAACCCTGCGCAGGTGCCGAAGATCGGCTTGCCTGCCGCGGAGAAATCACGCAGCGCATCGATGAAGCCATACGTACGCATGAGCTTACCGATCGTCGTGCTTTCTCCGCCAGGAAGGATAATGCCATCAAGCTCAGCGAGCTGCTCGGTGCGTTTGACAACAACACCTTCTGCGCCCGCCTTTTCAATCCCACGAATATGCTCCGCTACCGCGCCTTGCAGCGCGAGAACCCCAATCTTCGTCATTACCAGCCGCGCTCCTGCATACGCTCGGAAGCTTGAAGCTTGGAAATTTCGATTCCCTTCATAGGGGTACCTAGGTTTTTGGAGATTTCAGCGATCATTTTGTAATCCGTGTAGTGCGTTACCGCTTCAACGATTGCTTTCGCAAACTTCTCTGGGCTATCGGATTTGAAAATACCAGATCCAACGAATACACCATCAGAACCAAGGTGCATCATAAGCGCTGCATCAGCAGGTGTAGCAACACCGCCAGCTGCGAAGTTTACAACAGGCAATTTACCTGTTTGGTGAATTTGCAACAAGAGCTCATAAGGAGCGCCAAGCGTTTTCGCTTCGAACATCAACTCATCCAAAGACATGCTTTGAACTTTACGAATTTGACCTTGAATTGTACGCATGTGACGAACGGCTTCAACGATGTTGCCTGTTCCTGGCTCACCTTTGGTACGAAGCATGGAAGCACCTTCGCCGATACGACGCAAAGCTTCACCAAGATCGCGGCAACCACATACGAAAGGCACAGTGAAATCACGCTTGTTGATGTGGAATACTTCATCCGCAGGAGTAAGTACTTCACTCTCATCGATATAGTCAACGCCTAGGGATTCAAGAACCTTAGCTTCAACGAAGTGCCCGATTCTTGCTTTCGCCATGACTGGAATGGATACAACTTTCATCACATCTTCAACAATTGTTGGGTCAGCCATACGGGATACGCCACCAGCAGCACGAATGTCTGCAGGTACGCGCTCAAGCGCCATAACAGCGGACGCGCCAGCTGCTTCTGCGATTTTAGCTTGCTCAGCGTTCATAACGTCCATAATGACGCCGCCTTTTTGCATTTCGGCCATACCTGTTTTAACGCGGGAAGTTCCTGTTTCCATTCTTTATTTCCTCCTATAGCTTCTATGCAATTTCGGTGTAGTTCCCTACACGATTCGATAATAAACTTCTAAACAACAATTTTACATGAAGGATGGGTAATATACAACCCATTTTCTGGCCTAAGAGCCGCCTTTAATCCCATTGAACATATCGCTGAAGAAGTTTTTAATGGAGCGGAACAAGAGGCGAATCCAGCTGCCTTTTTCAACATCCCCATCTGCAATCAGATCTACCGTTTTTTCTTGACCATTATAGCTAACTTTTACTTTCCCCAGCGTGTCGCCTTTCGCAATAGGAGCTACAAGTTTAGCCTCTTCAACAGACTCAGCCGTCACTTGGAAATCCGTATCCTTCGCGCCTTTTCTAGCAACGAACGTTAGACCTGTTTTCGTAACAAGAGGTACTTCCAGTTGTACACCCTTCTTAATGTTCACACTTTTCAAAGAATCTATCGTTTGTTTCGCATTCAAGAATGGTTTTACCTCAAAATTATTAAAAGCATAGTCCATCAGCTTACGTGTTTCATTGAAACGCTCTGGTTCAGTCTTCGTCCCCATAACTACCGTAATCATACGCATACCGTTACGTTCTGCCGTTCCGGTGAAGCAGTAGCCAGCATCATCCGTAGAACCCGTTTTCAAACCGTCCAAACCTTGATACGCATACTTTTTAAAATTGGTGTTTGTTGAATTCCCTTCGAGCATCCAGTTCCAGTTGATCATCGCCGATTTATCTGTCGCTCTCAGCTTCAAGGAAGGTATCTTCGTAAACTCAAGGATTTCTTTATGGTCCTTCAAAATATTATAAGCAAGAATCGCCGCATCGCGAGCTGTCATCTTCGTCTCACCTTCAATAGAAGCAGGCGGATTCTTGAGGTCAGCACGTGAAAGTCCAGTCGCGCTAATGAAATGAGCCTTATCCGACATACCCAGCTGTTTCGCTTTGTCATTCATCATTTTCGCGAAATTCTCTTCTGTACCGCCAAGCAACTCAGCAAAAGCCACAGAAGCATCATTCGCCGAGTAGATGGACATCGCATTAAACATATCCTTGAACGTCAGTGTTTCATTCTCGGCAATCAACTGCCCAGAGCCAATAACATCTGCCGCATTCTTACTAGCTGTCACAGGTGAGTCCCATTTGAATTTGCCTTCTTTAATGCTTTCCATCGCCAAATACTCTGTCATCATCTTCGCCATACTGGCCGGAGGGAAAGCTTCGTCTGCATTCATTTGAAACAGGACTGCTCCTGTGCTTGCCTCCATGATTAACGCAGATTTCGCTGCTACTTGAGGTTCATTCAGTGCGGGTGCAGTCGTTGTTCCTGCATTAGGCGCAGGTGTTGTCACCGCAGCAGGCTTTGGAGTTGCCGAAGGAGAAGGCGACGCCGCATAGGTTGGCTGTATATGTAAAAGTAAGGATTGAGCAATTAAGCTAACACCTAACACCAAAGCAACCTTTTTCTTTGTAAAACTTAAAAATCTCACAATTTCACTCTCCCTAGATAATGTTTGGATAACCGTTATGACACGATATATTGTAACACACCCCATTAGACAAAAAAAAGAAAACGTGGGTTCAACTCCCACGCCTCCAATTTTATCCGTATTGTGACAAAATATAGGGACCTTTTAGCGGAGCTAAAAGTCTCTCATCTACATTGAGTAATTCGGTGCTTCTTTCGTGATTTGGATATCATGCGGATGACTTTCTTTCAAACCTGCACCCGTAATGCGAACGAACTGCGTATCATGAATGAGTTCTTGAATGTTACGTGCACCACAATACCCCATGCCTGAACGTAATCCGCCCACCAGTTGATACACCGTATCCGCCATTGGCCCTTTGTAAGCCACACGACCTTCAATACCTTCTGGGACAAGCTTGCTCTCGTTCTCTTGGAAGTACCGATCCTTACTGCCTTCCTTCATCGCACCTAAGGAGCCCATTCCACGGTAAACCTTGTATCTGCGACCTTGGAAAATCTCAGACTCACCCGGACTCTCTTCTGTCCCTGCAAAAAGACTACCAATCATGACCGCGCTAGCTCCCGCCGCAATCGCTTTAACCACATCACCAGAGTACTTAATACCGCCATCGGCGATAATCGGAACACCAAATTCGGCTGCTGCTTGTGCGCAATCATAAATCGCCGTAATTTGTGGAACACCAATCCCCGCAATAATACGTGTGGTACAGATCGATCCAGGACCGATCCCTACTTTCACCATAGAAGCTCCCGCTTTAATCAAATCACGGGTACCATCGCCTGTTGCTACGTTTCCAGCGATGATCGGAAGCTCTGGATATTGGGCTCTCAGCTTCTTCACAGTCTCTGCGATATTAATATGATGTCCGTGAGCAGAATCCACGACGATAACGTCAATACCAGCTGTCACAAGCGCTGCGGCTCTTTCTAGCACGTCTTTGGATACACCAACTGCTGCGCCTACTAATAAGCGGCCTTGCGTGTCTTTCGCCGAGTTAGGGAATTGAATCGCCTTCTCGATGTCTTTAATTGTAATTAACCCTTTTAGACCAAAATTCTCGTCTACCAAAGGCAGCTTCTCAATCTTATGCTTTTGAAGGATGCCCTCTGCTTGTTGAAGCGTTGTTCCAACTGGCGCTGTCACAAGGCCTTCCTGCGTCATCACTTCTTTGATTTTGATAGAATAGTCATGTACAAAACGCAAGTCACGATTCGTTAAAATACCGACTAAACGATTATTCTCATTCACAATCGGCACACCGGATATCCGATATTTCGCCATCAACTCTTCTGCGTCATAAACGTGATGCTCAGGCGTTAAGGAGAATGGGTTTGTAATAACGCCGCTCTCGGACCTTTTTACCCGATCAACGTGCTCCGCTTGAAGCTCAATCGGCATATTCTTATGAATAATGCCAATACCGCCTTCTCGGGCCATAGCAATCGCTAGCGCAGACTCCGTCACCGTATCCATCGCGGAGCTGATGAAAGGGATATTTAATTTCACGCCAGGTGCCAGTTGTGTCGAAACGTCGATCTCCTTACCGAACACTTCAGACTTTCTCGGCACTAACAATACATCGTCAAACGTTAAGCCTTCCTTGCCAAACTTATCTTCTCTCACAGCGTACCATGTCCTCCTTAAAGCCCTCTATCTGAAGAAAGCTTGATTCATAAGCTTTTGCACATTCTTTCGTATGATTGCAATCTTAACAAAAGCCTATTTTTGGTGTCAAGGAAAAGGACGAGCGCACGGCTCCCCCTCACCTTGAATAAGTCAATTCCGTTAACGATAGGAGTATGTGCTGCTTGGATTCCATAACAAGAACTGCTCAACCCCTTGTTCCCTAGCCGCCTTAATCTGCTCTTTTACATCGAGGGCACCATACTTCTTATGCGGCTTCACCCATGTCGCTGTAAAATCCTGATACCAGGGCCTGATCTGAGCGATCTGACCTCCCGAATGGGCTAACTGCTGATTTTTCCATTTGGCATCGTTAATGGCTTGATGGATGATCGCGTAGGGCTGCAAATCCGGATGTTTCACTCCATAAATCCCGGTCGTGTAGTGTGACGGATACAGCATAGGAGAAATAAAGTGAACCTCCTTACTGATCATCGCCCAGTCTTGTCCAATTCCCATATCATTGGGTAACGACGTCGTTAATCCAAATACATCCGCTGAAATATACGCCTTCCCGCCGATCTGTTCCTTTGCCTTATGCAGAAAAGTGGCAATATCCAGCGCCTTACTTAGCTTCTGCGGGTTATCGAATTGAACCTCCCGGTCCACCTTCTGCCCATTCTCAGGGAACCTCACATAATCAAATTGGATCTCATCGAACCCCAGAGCAGCTACTTCATTCGCTATTTGAATGTTGTAGTCCCACACCTCTGTTTTAAAAGGATCTACCCAAGCGATACCTTTCGGGTCCTTCCAGACACTTCCGTCTTTGTTTTTCATAGCGTACGTACTCTTCTTCTTACTTAAGTAAGGATCCTTAAACACGACAAGCCTTGCAATTGTATAAATTTGCTTCTGCTTTAATCTCTGCAGCTTCGCTTTCATATCTTGTATAATGACGTGGCTATTCGCCCCGATCTCATTGACCAAAGGAACCGCTGAGGGATAGGTCACCTGACCGGAATCGTTCTTAACATCAATCACCATTGCGTTTAAATCCGTTTGATCCACTAATGTTATCAATTGCTCGAATTTATTGCCTACAGCGGACCAGGCTGACACATAAATACCTTTCACGATCGGTGGTTTAGCAGGCTTTTGAAAAGAAGGTGTTGCCGCAACGACCGGCATCTTCTGCTGTTCCTGATTAGGCACAGGCTCCATGCTTCCTACATGACTTAAGGAGTGAAGTGGATTAGTCCCCTCCTTCACTTCATCGATTTTAGTTGAGCAACCATTCATCATCAGTGTTACTAACGAACAAAGACATACCCTATTGATCCATCTCATGCTGCTTGTTGTCCTCATCGTCATCCCTCCTCGTAGGATTAGTATGGTTAAAAAAGCAACATTTACAGATACAAAAAAAAGAGTCTTTCTGGAAAAAATCCAGAAAGACTCTTGCTTGTTGCTTGGCAACGTTCTACTCTCCCAGAACCCTGCGGTTCAAGTACCATCGACGCTGGAAGGCTTAACGGTCGTGTTCGAGATGGGAACGCGTGGATCCCTTCCGCCATCAT
>NZ_JCAUAV010000012.1:0-184078 GCF_059692115.1 Paenibacillus sp. J31R30
TTTTTTTTTGTTTCTCTATCTCTTGTTCTTGGGTGGGTTTTATTTTGGTGGTACCCCCCCCCCCCCCCCCCACTTCCGTGTTACAATATATGCAGGAGGTGAATGGGCTTGTACAAGCTGCTTATTGTTGAAGATGAAGCGATTTTCAGGACAGTTCTGCCATCCATTATTGATTGGAATGCCATAGGATTTGAAGTCGCAGGGGTATGTGAGAATGGCTACAAGGCACTGGAGTTTCTAGATCAGACAGAAGTAGATGCGATTCTAACCGATATCCGTATGCCGGTACTGAATGGTCTGGAATTGGCTATGGAGGTAAAAAGCAGGTTTCCCCAAACGAAGGTTACCCTATTCAGTGCTTTCAATGAATTTGACTATGCAAGGAAAGGCTTGGAGTGTGGGATTTATGGCTACATTTTAAAGTCCGATGGGGAAGATGAAATTGTTACTCATTTTACTAAACTTAGAGATGTGTTGGATAAAGAAAATCAAATCCGAATGGATAGCGAAGATTTCTGGAGGCAGCGGGAGACATTTTTTAAAGAAATGATCGAAAGTCATTCGGATATGGATGAGAACACGATCACAATGATTCAGAAAATGGGTGTTATTCCTGAGAATAAAGAATATCGCCTTGCGTTGATTCGCATGGATGAATATAAGCATATGACCTTTTATTCCGGGGCAGACAGAGTACGTAGTATTCATGAATTCATCCGGGGATATTTAGTTGAGCATATCGAAATTCCCAATAAAGGGACGGTTATCGCATTAAATGAGATGTTCTGTATGTTAGGGACGCTTCCTGAACCTCATTTTGTGCAAACGGTCACAGAGGTATATAGCAATTTAAAAGAAGAGCTAGGCATGGTTAAGAAAAATGAAGAGGAATGCCTGGATATTTCTTGTGTGATTGGAAGTACGGCAGCTAATGTACAGGAGCTTTGTCATTCGTATCTAACCATTAGGCAGGCCTTCCTGAATAAAGCTTACACCGGTAATGGGATGATCAATTATACAGAGCTAGAGACTAACAGTAAGCGTATATTTACCTTCACGGAAGAAGAGAAGTTAATGAAAGAAATTATGCTGCTTGTTAATGGCAAAGCGCATGTGAAATTAATGGAATACCTGGAAGCACTCAAGAAGGAATGGATGGATTCCAAATTAACAGAGATGGATATGATATCGGGCTTTGCTGTTAAATTGGTTTTGGCCATATTCAACGCATTGGGAGAAATGGGTAGAAAATCAGATGTGTTTCTGGAGAGAACGAACTATATCATCAAGGAAATTAGTTATTGTGAAACGATCGCGATGATTTTCAAGAAGTTGGAAGCGTTTACGATTGAGGCATTTGAGCTGCTGAATGAAGAAAATAACATGAAAAACAGAAGAATTGTAGATGAAGCACTAGACTATATCAAGAAAAATTATGCGGAACAAATCAGCCTTGAGGAATTAGCCAGATTCGTCAATGTTCATCCTGTGCATCTATCTAGGCTTTTCAGTAAGGATCTGGGAAATACGTTTAAATATATCCTCACCGAAGCACGGATGGAGGAAGCCAAACGATTATTAAAGGATATTAACTATAAAGTATATGAAATTTCAACGTTGGTGGGGTATGAGAAGCCTCGTTATTTTAGTGAACTTTTCAGAAACGTGACAGGACTTACGCCATTGGAATATAGAGAAAAATACAAAGGGTAACCTAAAGCTGATGAGGAGTCTATATGAGACTATTTAACTTTAAAAAGTCACTGGAGAAGAAAATTATTTTGACCGGTATTATCTTTTCCGTGATTTCAATCGCCTTAACTACCCTCACCTGTAACTTGGTCACGAATCGCTTCATTCTGTTTCAGTTTGAACGTGTTAATGAAATTGCGACAGGCGCAGCGGTAGAAAAGGCGAATACTTATTTGGCTGAAATCGCGAATACGGTGAGTTTGTCGATGAAAAACGAGTACTTTGACCGGATTATCAGTTCCAATGAATCAGACCCCTATGAACTCATCAAAGCGCAAAAGGACTACGAGGAGTTTCTGAAAAGTCTGATTTTAACGAATGATAAAGTCGATGCTGTCCTTGTTGTTGATTACAATCGCAATATATTTATCAAGGCTAATAATTCGGTAGGAAAAGACTATGACAAGTATGGTTCTGCAGCGTTCTATAACACATTAAAGAAACCCTCGCTGCAAAACGAGGAAAGTCAGTTTTTCCTTGATCGGTATACAGAGGGAAGCTACGAAAGATTAGCGATTATAAGCCCTATTTTTGAACCATATACGAATGAAATCAAGGCACATATGGTTGTCGTTTTGAGTACCAAGCTTATCGAAGAGATGTCGTTTGCAGGAAATGGGATCTTCATAACGGACCATACGGGGAACTCTGCGGAGGTTTCCAACATTCCACATGCAGGCGAATTAACGGATCAGAAATATTCATTTAAAAATCCACTGAACTTTGAAGGCTGGACGATTACCAATACGTTTACCTTCGATAAGCTGCAGCAATCCATTGCGAACAATCTGAATTTGAATATTCGGGTAGGGCTAATCTGCCTAATTTTATCGATCTTGGCACTCGCCATTACGAGCAAAAAAATTGTTAAGCCCATTAAACATATGGAGCAGCAAATCAGCCTACTGAATCACAACAACCTTGAAAATAAGCCAATGGCCCTGTCGAAGAGGAGAATCAGCTTCAAACTGACACTGCTTTTGTTGAACGCTGCCATCGTCACGATTCCCGTTGTATTAATTACAGGCAGCTCCTACATATCGGCTAAGAACACCGTTGAAAGCAAGGTAGGGTCTGTCTTTGAATACAGCGCTCAAATTCTCTATCAACAGATGGATTTCGTCTATAGTAACTATCGAAGGCTGACGATTGAGACGTCTTCCTTCAACGATAAGGTTCAAAAGCTGCTGGATACCAGCACATCCAAAGACGTAGACGAAGAGATTCGGGATGCGATGAATAATATTATTTTGACCCGAAATTTATTTGATAAAGGCATATCGAACATTACGCTTTATAACGCAAATGAACGCTTGGTCTATTCCTCTACTTACGGAAGACCCTTCATGCTGCGCCCTGACGCCAAATCAGATCTAGACTATGTACGAGACCATTTTAGCAAGCTATTGTGGCGAAGCTATACGGATTCCCCTTTTAATAAGAAGGGCATTCGTGTGGGCATGCAAATTAGAGGTGTGGCAGACGGCATTGAGGCAGGCAAACTGTTAGGGTTTATTTTGGTCGATTTCAATGGGGAAGATATTGAGAAGATGTTGAATGTGTTTACGAAGTATAGCTACCTGGATGTATATCTGGTAGATCCTTCAGGCAAAGATATATTCAGTGATATCGGCCGAAGTCAAAAGACAAGCTTATCGGAGGTATTGCAGAACAATCAACCTTCCTTTGAAGCGAATGAAAGAGTATCCTTCCGCGAAGACGGTAACAATTTCCTCATGATTTCGAAGTTCTTTGAAGAAAATGGGTGGAGTTTAGTCTTCCTATTGAAGAACTTTAATGAAAATGAATACATTCTGATTTACAGTTTAGTGGTTCTTTTTGGACTCATTTTCATAACTGTCGGGTTCTCGTATGGCTTTTCTTCAATCCTGTTAATGAACATTTCCTCCTTGCTCAAAACGGTCAGGAACGTGAAAAGAGGCAACCTGCAAGCGCGCTTTAAGAGTACTTCGGTGGATGAAATCTATGAATTAGGCAATAGCTTTAATGAGATGCTGGAGCGGATTAACCTGCTTATTGAAGAAAAATTTATTTCCGATGTGATGGTAAAAGATGCTGAGCTGAAGGCTAAGGAATATGAATTAAACCTTCTCCAATCACAGATCAATCCTCATTTCTTGTACAACACGTTAAAAACAGCACAATATATGGCTTTTGCGAAGGATCCAAGAACAGAGAAAATGATCAAACTGCTGATCGCCTTGTTTAAGACCAGTATTACTCGTGGAGAAAAGGTCGTGAAACTAAGTGAGGAAATTGATCATGTGAAAACGTATGTGGATATCCTGCAGATGAGGTTCGGGGATAAAATAAAGCTCCGCTATGACGTGAGTGACGACATGTTGGAAATTCCGGTGCTGAAGCTGACGCTGCAGCCGATCGTGGAAAATGCCATTTACCACGGTCTGGAGGTAACTGAACATGGCGGCACGATCGTCATCGACGTGCGAAAAATGGCGGACAGGCTGCAGATCACCGTCAGTGACGATGGCGTAGGAATTACAGAAGCCAAGCTGATGGAAATCAAGGCGACACTTGAAGGAAAAATGAAAGGTGAGAGCATCGGGATCACCAATGTGCATGAACGAATTAAGCTGTATTTTGGAGAAGCATACGGGATTGACGTAGAGAGTACGTTAGGAAAAGGGACTACGGTCAACATGTATTTCCCACTCATCGCGCAGCAAGGTTACTTATTATAAGTAGCCTTGCTGTTTTTTTTCGGTCACTGAGGGCTCCCTAAGTCGAAAAAATCGACTTAGGGGTGCGAAAGGGCCCGAGTGTGTTCCCTAAGTCGAAAAAGTCGACTTAGGAGGTGCGAAAGGGCCCTAGTGGGATCCCTAAGTCGGAAAAATCGACTTAGGAGGTGCGAAAGGGCCCTAGTGTGTTCCCTAAGTCGAAAAAATCGACTTAGGAGGTGCGAAAGGGCCCTAGTGTGATCCCTAAGTCGAAAAAATCGACTTAGGGGTGCGAAAGGGCCCGAGTGTGTTCCCTAAGTCGAAAAAATCGACTTAGGAGGTGCGAAAGGGCCCGAGTGTGTTCCCTAAGTCGAAAAAATCGACTTAGGAGGTGCGAAAGGGCCCGAGTGTGTTCCCTAAGTCGAAAAAATCGACTTAGTAGGTGCGAAAGGGCCCGAGTGTGATCCCTAAGTCGAAAAAATCGACTTAGGAGGTTCGAAAGGGCCCCAGTGTGTTCCCTAAGTCGAAAAAATCGACTTAGGAGGTGCGAAAGGGCCCGAGTGGGTTCCCTAAGTCGAAAAAATCGACTTAGGGGGTGCGTAAGGGCCTGTGCGGGCTCCCTAAGTCGAAAAAATCGACTTAGGAGGTGCGAAAGGGCCCTAGTGTGTTCCCTAAGTCGAAAAAATCGACTTAGGAGGTGCGAAAGGGCCCGAGTGTGTTCCCTAAGTCGAAAAAATCGACTTAGGAGGCTCGTAAGGGCCCCAGTGGGCTCCCTAAGTCGAAAAAATCGACTTGATCGTTCCGCTAAGGGCACTCGACGCAGTCTTACCTCTCTTTTCCCAGTACAGAAAGAGGTTAAAAAAACGGACCAAATGTTATGTTTGAGTCATACCAAGCCTACTTGTAAACGCTTTATAATTAGACCAAGGAGCACCACTACTGGATGTCCAATAGAAACCGTTAAGGAGTAGAGACATGGATACTGACGTAATTAAGACCTCCAACCTGTATACGAAGAAAGAGACGAAGGAGCGTCGTTTTAAGAAAAATGTGCAGCTGATATTGAAGTATAAATATATGTATCTCATGCTCATCCCACTGCTGGTCTGGTATGTGATCTTCTGTTATGTGCCCATGTATGGGATCACGATGGCGTTTCAAGACTACACCATGAGCAAGGGGTTTTTCAACAGCCCGTTTGTAGGCCTAAAGCATTTCAAAGAATTGTTCGGCGAAGAAGATTTCTGGCGTGCCTTTTGGAATACCGTTATTATTGCGGTCTACCGTTTGCTTACCCAGTTCCCGATTCCAATTGTGATTGCATTGCTGTTAAACGAAGTCAGGCATCTGAAATTCCGCAAGGTCGTTCAAACGATTATCTATTTACCGCATTTTATATCGTGGGTTATCGTGGCTTCCATCTTTATTACGTTTTTCAGTCCAGAGACAGGCATTCTTGCCGCCTTCTTTAAAGACGGAGCGACAGACCTGCTGACCAATCCGAATACATTTAGGCCGATCCTAATTTTAACAGATATTTGGAAAGAGGCGGGCTTTGCGACTGTCATCTATATTGCCGCCATGGCTAGCATTAATACCGAACATTATGAAGCAGGTGTCATGGATGGCGCCGGCAGATGGTCCTTAATGTGGAATGTAACCATCCCTGGCATACGGAATGTAATTCTGATCATGTTTATCTTAATTATCGGGAAGGTTTTGACTTGGGGCTTTGACCAGGTATATAACTTCTACAATCCGATGGTTTATGAGACGGGCGATATTCTGGATACCTACATTTTTAGAACGGCGTTAGGCGATAACAAATTTAGCTTTGCAGCAGCAGCGGGTATTCTGAAGTCTGTGATCTGCGCAGTATTGTTGATTGTTTCCAATCGCATCGTCAAGGCATTCGGCCAAGAGGGCGTTTATTAATACGGGGAGGAGTTCACATCATGTATATCCAAAAAAGATTTTCCACAATTGATGTCATCATTTATCTCATGCTAGGGCTATCAGCCCTACTCATTATACTGCCGCTATGGAGAATCTTAGTTATCTCTTTTTCCACGCAGGATGTATATTTAACAGATCCTTACCATCTCATTCCGAAGAGCTTCAGTCTGACCGAATATAAAAGAGCATTTGGCAGCCTTGGAGGCATTGTAAGAGCTCTCTTCCGATCGGTAGAAATTACGGCGCTGGGAACAACCATAAGCATGATTCTAACGAGTTGTGGTGCGTATGCCCTATCGAAGAAGGATCTGCCAGGTAGAGCCATGATCTTTCGTTTAATCGTATTTACGATGTTTTTCAGTGGTGGATTAGTGCCTTTCTATATTTTGGTTAAAAATTTACACCTCATCGATACCATTTGGGCTTTGGTATTACCTACAGCGATCTCAACTTACAATTTGATTATTATGAAAAACTATTTCGCCAGTATTCCGCCAAGCTTAGAAGAAGCCGCCAAAATTGATGGCTACAACGATATTCAAATTTTGTTTAAAATCATTATTCCCATCTCGATGCCAGTATTTGCTGCGATCAGTTTATTTTATGGCGTAGCCTTATGGAATGACTACTTCTTAGCAACACTATTCATTAACTCTAATGATATGTTTCCGCTGCAGGTGTTATTGAGGCAGATGATTATTCAGGATATGGTTACCGCTGAGGTAGGTGTCATGACTTCGGGTTCTAATATGGAGCAGTTCAAAATGGCTTGCATTGTCGTTGGGATGATTCCTGTCCTTCTGATTTATCCCTTCATCCAGAAATACTTTACCAAAGGCATTATGATGGGTGCAGTAAAGGAATAAGGGCAATCCCCACTTGGTGGATTACATAAACAACACATGCAACACAGAAATTAAAAGGGAGAGGTAAAAAAGATGAAAAACTTAAAAATGATTCTGCCTTTGTCTATGTCAGTTTTACTTGCAGCTACGGTACTTAGCGGATGTTCGAAGCAAGAGCAGCCAGCAGTTACAGCAACAGCTACAGCAGCAGCCGGCAGCACAGCAAAAGATCAAAAAGCGACTGAGCCCGTTCCCATCCGTTGGGTACGAGCAGCGAACGAGCAGGATCCTCAAAAGGACCGCATCCTTCTAGAATTGCAGAAACGTACGAACACGAAGATTGAAATTGTCAGTATTCCAAGTGATCAATTTGCCAATAAACTTAACCTCATGATGGCATCAGGCGAAAACTTTGACCTCGCAACTGCAGATGCTGGAAAGACGATCAATGAATGGGCGAAGAACGACCTCATTATCCCTTATGATAATTATTTGAAAAGCGGGAAATATCCGAACATCAATGCGATTGTCAATTCGGAAGTGTATAAAGGCTTTAAGATCGATGGCAAATCGTACTTCAAACCGCTAGGACTTGCTCCGATGCAGTGGGGCTGGGTTATTCGGACAGATTGGCTAGAAAACCTAGGCTTAAGCATGCCTACGACGCTTGAGGAATTCTATAACGTTGCTAAAGCTTTTAAAGAGAAAGATCCGGATAAAAACGGTAAAGCTGATACGTACGGTGTGTATACGCGTGCCAGCGGTATGTCAGATCCCTCCATTACACAGCTTGGACAGTTAATTTCCAAATCGTTTGCCATTGCTGGCCGGACAGACAACTGGGTAGCTCAAAAAGACGGCAGCATCACACGTTACGAAGTTTCCTCACAAGCCAAAGATGCAGCCGCTTTCTATAGAAAGCTATTAAAAGAAGATCTGATTAATAAGGATTGGCTCAGCTTAAAACCGGATGGTGCTCAAGGTCCTGAGTCCGATGACTTCGGAGCAGGCAAATACGGTATGGCAGCGACAACGAAGCCGGACTTATTCCTAGATAAGGCCAAGGCGGTGAATCCTAATGCGAAAATCGCCTACCTGCCGCCACTTAAAGGTGCGGATGGCGTACCTGCGAACTTAGGTCACTCTGGCGGTTTCTGGAGAGGAAACGTCATTCCAAAAACGTCCAAAAACCCAGAAAAGGTTATGGAGCTTATTGAGTATACGCTAACTCAGGAAGGCAGAGAGCTAACGGAGTTCGGAATTAAGGGAATCCATTTTACCGATATGAAAGAAGAAAATGGCCGCAGAGTGTATAACATTAATAAGGCTGAAGCAGATAAAGACTGGGATACGAAGAAAAACGGTTATCTGTACCCATTAGCATGGGGCGCGATGAACTATTTTGAATATGCGTATATTCCAATCAAGGAAAAAAATTATAACTATGACGAAGCGTTTAAGAACTTAGTGCCGTGGATTACGACAGAAATGGCAGAGGGCAAATTCCCGGATTGGTTCGCTACTAACGCTAAATATGCCATGGCGCCACCATTAATGAACGTGTTTGATGACAAAGTACTTGGTGACCAAACGAAACTAAGATCGACATTTGGTGAAGGCTGGTTGAAGGCGATTATGGGTGACAACTTTGACGCTGCGTGGGATGAACTGCAGAAGAAGTGGCTGGCAGCAGGCGGTCAAGAGGTCATTACGGCTGGGCAGGAGTTTTATAAGAAGAAATAAGGTTGTGTGAAACTGGAAGAGTAGAATTAGAACAGTGAAGTGGAAGAGTAGCAACTAGAAGAGTGAAGCCGGAAGAGTAAATGCAGAAGACCAACATCAGAAGACCGAAAAGACCAACATGCCGTTAGCGGCAGTTGGTCTTTTCGGTCTTCTTGCTAGCTGTAAAGAGGTAAGCGGAACTAGAGGACGGTATTTGGCCATTTCGAGCGAAAATACAACACTTAACACGGAAATAGCGTCCCTAGGATCCGCATTGAGCGTGAAAACACCCTTTTCAGGCAAAATAGCGTACTGAGGTTCCGTATCTCTAGCTTGAAGCGGAGTAGAAAAGACAAACGTAGGTGATGTTTATTTCACATCCACCCCATTTACCCCTTCTCAAGACGAGGGTTTTTATGATAAACTCAACTTGTCTGACAACCTGATAAGTTTATGAAAGAAAGTGGGGCTTCTCATGAAGGTTTCCTTATTTATTACGTGTCTAAGTGATGCATTATATCCCAAGGTGGGCGAAGCGATTGCGCGCTTACTCGGACATTACGGTGTTCTGCTAGAATTGCCGACAGTGCAAACGTGCTGCGGACAGCCAGCTTATAACAGCGGCTACTGGGATGAAGCGAGAGCAACAGCGAAGACCATTCTTACCGCATTTGAGGATAGCGATTTTGTGATTTCACCTTCGGGCTCATGCACGTATATGATTCATCACTACGCGAATTTATTTAAGGATGAGCCGGAGTGGTTGGAGAAAGCCACGCAGCTTCAGAACAAAACGTACGAATTTACGCAGTTCCTTGTAAGTGTCCTTAATATCACGGACTTGGGTGCTGTTTTTCCACATAAAGTGACGTATCATCCGTCCTGCCACGGAAGCAGGCTGCTCGGCGTGAAGTCAGAGCCGCTTGCCCTTTTGCAAGGCGTGAAGGATTTGGAGTTGGTGCCGCTGCCTTTTGCCGATGATTGCTGTGGCTTTGGGGGGACGTTTTCGGTGAAAATGGCTGATATTTCCGGTGCGATGGTGCAGGAGAAAGTCGATCATGTGAAGGAAACCGAGGCGGAGGTGCTGGTTGGTTTGGATTTGGCCTGCCTGATGAATATTGCGGGGAATTTGCGTTATCGCAACGAGCCGGTAAGAGTTATGCATCTGGCTGAGCTGCTGTATGAAGGGGTGAAGCGCGCATGAGTCACACGACGGGGAAGTCATCAACGGTTAAGGAACGGGCAGATATCGCGTTAAATGACGAGTTTCTGCGCAAAGCCGTTAAGTTTACGACGGAGCGGCTGCGCGGCGGCAAGTTGAAGGCAGCGGCCGATCACGGGAACTGGGACGATTGGCGTGAACGCGGCAGACAGATTCGTCTGCATACGATCGCGCATTTGGATTATTACTTAACGACGTTTGCGAACAATGCGCGAGCGAACGGTGTTCATGTGCATTTTGCCGATACGGATGTTGAAGCGGTTAAAATTTCCCTGGAAATCGCAGCAGCCAAACAAGCCAAATCGGTCGTTAAATCCAAGTCGATGGTGACCGAGGAGCTGCATTTGAACAAAGCGCTGGCCTCCATTGGCGTTGAAGCGATTGAGACCGATCTAGGCGAATACATCATTCAACTTGCGGACGAAACACCGTCCCATATTATCATTCCAGCTATTCATAAAAATAGATATCAAATCGCCGAGCTATTATCCAAAGATGCTGGGGAGACTTTGGCCCCGGATACGACGATTCTTGCTGGCTATGTTCGGAAGAAATTAAGAGAGAAATTCCTAGAAGCGGATATCGGGATGACGGGCTGTAATTTTGCCATTGCAGAGAGCGGATCAATGGTCTTGTTCGAAAATGAAGGCAACGCCCGCATGGTTACGACCGTACCCAAGACGCAAATCACGCTCATGGGGATGGAGCGGATTATCCCTACCTGGGCTGACCTCGAGGTCATGGCGACGCTGCTTCCTCGTTCAGCAACGGGGCAAAAGCTGACCGTGTACATGTCCGGCATTACAGGTCCGAGAAGAGATGTAGATGCTGATGGGCCGGAAGAGATGCACATCATCATCGTAGACAACGGGCGCTCGCAGCAGCTCGGCGACCCTGAATTCCAGGAGCTGCTCAACTGTATCCGTTGCGGCGCATGTTTGAATGCGTGCCCGGTGTACCGCCATATCGGCGGCCATGCCTACGGAGGCACGTACAGCGGGCCAATCGGCGCAGTGCTCACACCTGCGCTCAAGAAAAACGTCGCGGAATGGGATGACATCGCCAACGCATCAAGTCTTTGCGGGGCCTGCTATGAAGCATGCCCGGTGAAGATTCCACTGCACGACATGCTGGTGTCACTGCGCAGGCGCAAGGTCGAGGCAGGCCACGGCGACAAAGTCGAGGCCGCGGGTATGAAGGGCTTTGCTGCGGTGATGGGGAATGCGAAGCGTTTCAATGCCGTCCTCAAGCTGGGCAGAATCGGCCAAAAGCTCGTCGTTCGCGACGGCGGCATTCGTCTGAAAGTCGGCCCGCTCAAGGGGTGGAACTCCTACCGCGTAACGCCGAGCCTTCCGAAAGCATCCTTCCGAGACGGCTGGAAAACACTCGAGCAAGAAATTCGCCATGGACTTACGGAGGCCGATCCTGCGATCCAAGCAAGAATGGCTGCGGCATTGGCAGCACGGGGCAAAAAGGGAGGACATCATCATGGGTAAACGAGACATCACGCCGGAATGGCAGGAGAAGTTAAATGAGCTGGATCAGCAGTCCCTAGCTGAGCAGGAACGTTTCATCCAAGGTATCGCCCAGAAGCTAGGGCGTGCGCGAGTGACCGAGAAGCCTGCTCATCCTTTCCAAGGCGCTTCGGATAGTTGGAAAGCGTTCAACTGGTCCCCAGAAGAACGCATCGAGAACTTCACGGCGAACTTCCATGCCGCAGGCGGACACGTGGTCCGAGTATCTTCGATGGAAGCGGCGAAAGCCACCATCCAAGAACTTGTGAGCACGTTAAGCATTAAGCGTGTTATCCATCAGGATCAGGCGGAGCTTCATGCGCTTGAGCTAGCGGATGCTCTCCCGGAAGTCGACCTCGCCATCTGGAACACCGATGAGGACACCAACTGGAAGGCTGCCGCAGCCAATGCGGATCTGGGCATCGTCATGGCTGACCATGCGGCGGCTTACACAGGCTCGCTAACTGTGTTATCATCGAAAGAAAAAGGCAGATCGGTGAGCCTGCTCCCAACGGCATTGGTCGTCTTGCTGCCTGTTGAACGATTGAAAACGAGACTAGGCGAAATTCTCGCCCCACTCGATCAGATAGCAAGGAAAGACCTGCCTGCCGGTATTCACTTCATCTCGGGACCTAGCCGTTCGGCGGACATTGAGAACGATTTGACGATTGGTGTTCATGGTCCAGGGATTGTGCACGTGCTACTCATCGGATAGAAGAGGTACACTATGGAAGTTCATAAACTGCATAAACAGAATCACTATGATGAGATCGCTCAGCAGATTAAAGATATGATCGTGCAAGGACAATTGAAGATGGGGGATAAACTCCCTTCCACCAAAGAGCTGTCCGAGCGTTTCGGCGTCGGACGTTCCACGATGAGGGAAGCACTCAGCGCCTTGAAAGCGATGGGTCTCATCGAGATTCGGCAAGGCGGCGCGTGCCGTGTCATCAGGCAAGCGCCTGCCGAGGTTACGCTGCCGGAGTGGACATCGCTTCGCATGAATCGAACGACGCTCTTGGAGCTCATGGAAGTGAGGCAATCTTTGGAGATTTCGATCGCGTCCATTGCAGCGAAGAAACGAACGCCCGAAGATTTGGCGCAGCTGGCGCGCATCATGCAAGACATGGAGAGCTCCGTAGGCAACGATGCGGAGGGGGAAAGAACCGATCTTGCCTTCCATGAGCTGCTCGTGCAAGCGACGCATAACGCGATTATGGTGCAGACATGCGACTCTATCCGCAATGCGATGGAAATGATGATTCGCGATATCCGCCGCGCGGAACTGTATGCGAATCAGGAAGTGGCGGTTCAGCTTTTGAAGGAGCATAAGGTTATTTACGAAGCGATATGCAGCGGAGATCCTGTGCTGGCGTCTGGGGCAATGCGCGAGCATTTGGAGCATGTGGAAAGTATTCTGATCAAATATATATGAATACCTAGAGAGGCCTCCCACCAAGCGATTAGCTGAGGGGAAGGCCTTTTTTGCTGTCCAAAATGGTCCACAGATGGAGATAGTCGACGAAACCGACTAACTCCCTCGAATCGGGCTCCATCGGGTTCCGATTCAAGTATTGACTTCTGCCCCTGCTCAACTCAATGCACCAATCCCGTACTCTCGATTTTCACGTGCGTTTCCACCTCGAATTTAACCTCTGGATACACGGATTGCCAATACGCCCAGTCTTTTTCTTTCCCAAAATACTGTCCCAAATAGTGAAGGCCGAACCCATACGGGTCCACCTTGGCATCCCTAATTTTGTAGAGGAGGGCCTCTAATGTTTGGTTCACATGCTGTTCCAGCAGCGGCTGTACCTCATGAGTGTTTAAACCCAAGGCGCCTTGTTCAACCATCCCTGTGAGATTGAGTCTCAGCTTGACAACGGGTGTAGCCTCTTTCGTAATGGAGATGTGTCGGGAGACGCGCGCAACATAGAAAGCAAGCGGCTGTCCATTATAAGTGATAGCGATCCCCGACTTGCTGAACGCATTCGCACTCATATTGTAGAGTTGAGTCTCCGGCGGATTGAGGGTGATACGCTGCTTGGTTTTATTCAGTAAAGCAAGCTGCTCGACGACGTAAGAATCACCGTCAAAGCTAATGATTGGGAAATAGGGATCCATCCCTTTTTCTTTGAAACGCCGAAAGGTGTCAAACAGCAGCTCGGTTACCGTATAGGGAGATACCGTTCCTTCTTTGCCAAACGTAAGGAAGAAGGAGTTTCCAGCGAGCCTCTCTGTTGTTGGATTCGCCTCAAGTAATTTACGTGCATTAGGTTCTGCTATGCCCATATAAGCGATCAACTGAATGTCGCGTCTTCGCGTAAGCCAATTCAAAGGCTCTTCCAGGGATTCCTTCGCTAAGCTATCCCCAAATAAGAACATCCGGCAATGCCCGAAATCAATCTCTTTATCGACATGTGCTTTGAGATTTCTAACGGCTTCCGCGATGCTTTTGGCTTCCTGATATTCGATCTGGCTTTCTGCCAAGCCTTCTCCCAATTTGGAAGCGGGGATGGCAAGCCGCAGCGTAACGAGATAGGGCTTATCCGCTTTGCCGGTCGAATCGATACCCATGGCGACGACAAAGAAGCGTTTATCAATGTCCTTAAAGCTGCATCCGCCAAGGAAAGCACTGATTAGGATAACGGTTAGGCATGTGAGAAATGGTTTCATAAGTTTACATGTTCCTTTTTTTGCTTCCTTACGAAATAGTGCATCAGGAAAAGGAAATAGATTTCTAGAAAAAACCGCAGCACTAACCAAAATTCGGAAATATGCTGACTTCGCTCCAAATTGACGAAACGCATGAATAGGAAGGCAAGTGAGCCGATGCCTAACCCGATCCATACGTTTATCCACGGGACAGGGTCTTCTTCAACTTTGGTCGCGCCATTGATGACGTATCGGATCAGCATGATCGTCGTGTGCCATGTGTTCATGACGAACAGCAGCGACAACCCTGTGAAGAGGAGTAGAAAGACGAACAAAACACGATTAATAAATCCATATTCCGTCAGCATGGAATCTGCGGTCATACTCCAGAGGTAAACGTAATCTTGAACCCCTACCGTACCATGAAAGCCGATGGGCACAAAGAAAGTAATGATCAGAAAGGAAACACCAAATACAGGGACAACCCAGCGAAAACGGAATTTAAACCCTACCGTGTACATTCGATTGAAAATGAGGAGGCTGAGATAGCCAGAGAATAAAAAGGTAGAAGCAGCAACCACCATGAAAGACGGCGGCTTAGTGATATATCCAGCTACATATCGAATAGCATCCCAGTTAATATTTTCATTGAAAGTAGCTTTCATGATAAACAAAATGAGCAAGGGCGAGCTGATGATTACCATGATTTCATGAATAAATTGGACAGATCGTGTAGACCGGCTGCATGCCCAGACTGCCGCAGTTGTCATGAGAAACAAATTCAGAAAGGGGTTGATGTCTGGATAAAAGAACATACGGACCGTCTCGGAGTAAGCATAAATAACGATAATTCCAGCTGGCAGCCAGAGACACAACGCAGCAAAAATGATGTTGGCCTGGGTAAACCAACGGGGGGTATACCGATCACAGATCTCAGGAAAGCCGAGTCCTGGAAACCGCTCAAAGCAAGCCATAGTGCCAAGCGAAAGGATGGAGCCAATAACCATTGCGACAAGCATACCCGAAACGGCGCCATTGAATCGATCTCGGATCAGCAAAGAGGGGACAAACATCATGATGTTAATCATGCCGACATAGAGCACATGATAGTAGGTATACCGCGACATGACTTACTTTGACCCCTTTCTAAAGTGGTGGTGAGCTTTGGCCTCAAGTTTGGGAATGTATAGGGCCAAATAAGGTTGTCCAAAGCTTCTAAGGCTGCACCAATAGGAAATCAAAATGAAGCCAAGAACGACGACACCCAGTAACCCAAAGAATATAGAAGCCATCACAAAAATATATTTAACGAAGCGTACCGAGTAGCCAAAGCCGTTATTTGGAATAACGAAATTAGAAATCGCGACCACGGAGGTCACAATGATCATAATACTGCTGACTAACCCAGCTTGTTGGATCGCTTGCCCTAGAATGAGGCCCCCAACCGTTGTTGCAGTAGAGCCAATATAGCGCGGCAGCCTGAGACTAGCCTCGTTCAAGGCTTCTATCATGAATAGCATGATGAAGACTTCGATAAAGGACGGATACGGGACAACAACACGGCTTCCTGCGATCGAAAGTGTCAATTGGACGCGAAGCACTTCTGGATTATAAGAGACAATTGCAATATAAAGAGCTGGCAGCGTAATTGTTAAAAACATAGCGAAATAGCGGAGCAGGACTAGGCACTTGCTCATCCAATAGGATTCATAATCATCATCCATGGCATGCAGGAAATCGAAGAGCCGAACAGGAAGCACGAGTCCGAATCGGCTTCCATCTTGAAGAAGAGCGATTTTTCCTCGTTCAAGATTGGCTGCGATACGATCTGGCCTCTCGGTTTGGAGGATGATAGGGAAAAAGCGATGCCTCCGCCCGGATAGCGACTGCATGAGTTGGCCGGCTGCTTGGAGAACTTTGATTTGTATGCGGGCAATTCGCTCATTTAATAATCCAAGGACATCTTCATTGACAAGATTTTTATCATATAGGACGGTAATACGCGTATTCGAAATTTGTCCAATTATATGCTTTTCAACACAAAGGGAGGGCGCATTATAGCGCATACGAACGAGGCTTATATTTAAATCCAAATCTTCGGTAAGGGCGCTTTGAGGCCCCTGAATCGCAACTTCTACCTGAACGGTGTCGGGCTTGTCCTGAAACTTTCGCTGTACGTCGAAGCGGTAGACTTGATCTTCTATTTGAAAGAGAACAGTTCCTTTGAGTAACAAGGGTGTCCAATGCTCCGATTGATCCACTTTACCGAAGGCCGGATTAGCGTTTAGCATACGTTCGAATTCTTCGGGGTTAAAGCAATAGGAATAAGGAATGGTCAATCCATTCTTGATTAAAGCCTGATCGCAGAGAGAAGGGAAGTAGCTCACTTCCATTTGCATATAGCCATTGTCGAGGGTGTCATAGAAGAGGTCAGCTGGATTGTTCAACTCAGCACGGATGTGTTCGATCATGCGAATTCCCCCAATTCCCTTACATTACCATTCGGCTTAGCGTGCCCTGAAAGGGGGGAGAATAATCAGTGGAGGGGGTTAACCCTATGAATATTGTTTAAAGACAGTTTTCTGGGGAAGTCTCATGGTCATACCTTGTTGGAAGAATTGGTAATTGTTTCGACCCTGATCTTTGGCGGCATACATGGCTTGGTCTGCATGCTTAAGGAGGAGCTCCTGTGTATCGCCATCGTAGGGATACATGGAGATACCAATATTCGTAGAAACATAAATATCCCCAATATCCATGCTAAAAGGAATCTCCAACAAAGCGATGATGTTCTGGGCCTGCACTCTAATCGATTGTTGATTCCCTTGGGGAAGCAAAATGATAAACTCATCGCCGCTTAGTCTGGAGACGGAACCATTCTCGGGTAAGCAACTAGCGAGTAGAGCAGCAAATTTCTGTAAAGTTTGGTCTCCAAGCAGATGACCGAAGGAATCATTAATCCATTTGAACCGATAAATATCCAGAAACAGAATACCTAAGGTCTCATGGTGTCGTTGGGCATATGTTAAAGCATGCTGGAACAGCTCATTGAATTGATTGCGATTCGGCAATCCAGTCAAATGATCGAAGTACGCTAAATGATGAATGAGTTCTTCCGATTTCCTTTTTTCCGTTAAGTCCCGGAGGTAAGCCGTATATATCGTTCTCCCCCCATAAACAATAGCTGTTATGATAATTTCGGCCGGAAACTTGCTGCGGTCTGAACGGTACGCCATAATTTCAAACCGTTTGCCAATGATGGATTCAGCCTTCTGGCTTAGCAGTTGATATAACAAAGCAGCATCTTGTCCATCCTGATCGAAAGGAAAGAGGAGATCGAATAACGTACGTTTCAGCGCTTCTTTACGCGTATAGCCGAATATGGCTTCGGAAGCGGGATTGAATTCAATGATCCAGCCCTGAGATTTGAACATGAAGATGCAATCGATGGCTGATTCTAAAATAGAAGCTTTAAGCGCAATCTGTTCCGACAATCGCCGATCCACGGAGAGCGAGCTAAAAAAGCTGATGGCAAAGATGAGCAAGGTTCCAAATGCCACATACATAGCCACGAGAATGAAGTCCATATTCACAGCATTGACACTATGCGGAGGAGCCACCGCAGGAAAAGTTATCACAGCGGATGACATGCCCATATAGTGCATGCCTGTAATTGCTATCGCCATAATGAGACTACTAATGAAGAGTCGGTGATGGTTCCGTTTGAAAAAGAAGTAAAGCGCCGTGATGGAGGCTAGGATGGCGATGACTATCGATAGCGTGAACGGTATGGGTGAATAGCGGATCGTCACATGCAGTAATGAGGCCATACCGATATAATGCATGCCGCTAATCGCTATCCCCATGAATGTACCGCCAATAAGGAACCTTGAACGGATAGAGCTCGCTTGGAAGGCGACCACAAGTCCAACCAGTGCGCCTCCGACCGCTACAAGAATGGATATACTGACAATCGAAATATTATAGGTCACGCCACTGGGCAAATGGAAAGCTAGCATCGCGATGAAATGCATGGACCATATGCCTACGCCCATAACGAGAGCACTGCATATGATCCAGCTCTTCTGATGCCATCCTTCCGAAGTGGATACTTTCCGAGCTAAATTCAAGGACGTAAACGAGGCAAGCAGCGCAATAACGAACGAAAGCAGGACCAGCACGAAATTATAACTTTCCGTTAGCGAATGATGCATAAGAGAGCCCTCCTACTATTTTCCCGGCATAAAAAAAAGGATCATCCCGAATAAAGGATCATCCCTTCAAATTCGGTAACCTGTCAACCATAGCATCCGAGTTGGCATGCTTTAGGCCATGGCTTTGCGTCTCATCGTTTCCGATGATTTGCCCTTTTCGATTTCATGTTCAAATGTAGCTCAGTACCCATTCTATCTACTACTATGTAACTATTATAGAGTAGGGAAAAATTAACTGTATATAGCGACAAATGCGGTATTTTGTCGAATATAATAAAGAAAGGTAAAGACGAACCAATTTTTTACTTTATAGGTAAAAAACACGGCTGAGTCACGTTTGAAGGTGACTCAGCCGTGTTTATGAGGTTTACTGGATTTTGAAAGATGAAATCACATTATCATTTCCCGTGGTGGCGAGATTGCTGTTATCGGCTGTGAATATCCAAGATGGTCCAGCGAAGTTGTCATCCCCATACGCAGTGACCGTTCGGCCAGGGGGAACTTTCAGCGATGAGATGGCATCATTCGGCATGCCGGCCGCGACCATTTGCGCCAGTGTATAGTTACCAGGTGCGAATGTGACAGCAGTGCCGCCATAGCTGGCATTCGGATAGAAGGTGACACCGGAGGTTGAAGCTGTGATTTTAAACGACGAGATCGCATTATCATTGCCGGTAGTGGCGAGATTGCTATTATCGGCTGTAAATGTCCATGAAGGTCCATCAAAAGCACCGTCGCCATAAGCGACCACCGTGATACCGGCAGGGACTTTGATCGACGAGATGGCATCATTGGCAATGCCTGCGGCTTGCATTTGCGAGATACTATAGCTGCCTGGCGCCAAGGAGACACCTGTACCGCCAAAGTTGCTATTCGGATAGAACGTCGGCTTCGCCCCCAAATAAGGTGCTGTACTGCCAAGAGAACGAGGCACACCGTTATAGGTAACCGTTTTAATCGTAGTATTGCTTGTGCCTGTCAATGCTTGGTAGGTGTAGCTGCTAAGCTGTTTAGCAGTTCTTTCTACAACGTATACCGTATTGGCTGCTGTAGCAAAGTTGAACTCACTGCTGGAGGAGGTAAGTACGATCGCGTTATCGGATACTCTTCGTACTTGTACCTGCTGTGTGCCCCAAGGATTCACGACGGTTGCCGTTTTCCCATACAAGCTCTTCAAGCCTACGTATTTGATTTCATTGCTTTCCTTCTCAGAGCTTACAAGGAAACCGCCGCTGGCAAGCAAGGTGAACTTGCTATTAAAGCTTGCATCGTTCGGAAGCGCTGGGAACACTCTGATTTTGTCATTATAGCTTTGGAGCAAGGATTCGTTCATGGCAGAAAGGTTTACGCCCATATACTCGAACTCACCGTTGGTATTCGTGGTGCGCCCGTTCGGATAGTCCTGATACTTCTGGACCATCGTCTTCATCCCTAGATAAGCGCCATCGCCAAGACCGAGTCGTGCGGCTTGAATCGGAGCGGGATCCCAGACATTATCGCCATACGGGTAGGGCCTGCTGTTGAAGCTATTGACCGCCATTTGATAATCAGGTGCACCGATGCCAGTAACACTGTATGGCCAAGCGAGCTCAGCGACCGTATTCTCATCGTTGCGATTCTGTGATAGCGGCGGCGTATGAGGGAAGTACTTTGTTGCGTCGTTCGGATCGACCGGATATGCGACTAGATTGTTCAAAATATTCTGCCATTGGGTTCGCAGCGTGCTGTCGAGGCCAAGCGTTTGGCTGGTTTGAATCGTGACAGGGAATAAAGCACGTACGGCTGCTAGGTCGGTGAGCGCATTCTGGACGTTCCAGTATTGCTCGTGGGCATTGGAGGAGGCCATATAGTATTTGCCCGTCGTACTATTATAGGAAAGCTTGCCTGCGTAGAATTTGGCCGCTTCTTTCATGAACGGATAGGCTGTATTACTGAGGTAAGTCGCGTCATTGGTGTATTTGTATTGATTGTACATATTAAGAGCCGCTTCAGCGCCAGTGGAGAAAATATTTTTCGTATAGTCACTGCCGATCGTGCCGGCTGCACTTGCATTCCAGCCCATCGTCTCGGGTACCCAGATACCGTCAATGCCATAACGGGTGTTGGTGTAGGATTTTAACGTATTAAAATTACGGCTGTACAAATTGTTAAAGGTGTTAACGATTTCGGGATGGTTGGAAGACAGGAACGAGTGGTAGACGTCACGTTGATTCCAATACCAGTAGGCATTGCTCCATTTGCCGCTATCATTATCGTTTACCCCGCTGAATACGCCATTAATAAAATGGAACGGATAATTCCCATAAGCACCTGCGGCAATGATAAACGTGCTCAGGTAATAGAAATTTTCCAAATAATCCGCATCACCCGTGGCGTTCGAATACTGAACAAAGGATTTGTTCCAGAAGCTGTGCCACCAGTTCTTGTAATTGGTTAAGGTTGTCGCATACCCCGTATTCTTCACATTGTTAAGAATGTTCTTAGCCTGGTTAATAGAATCAAAGCTAGGGGCATTGAGCCGGCTTGCGCTGGCGATCCAGATCGTATAACTCGAGGAAGGCGTAATATTCAATCTCACCTTACTGCCATTCACCGATTGCGTTGTAAAGCTCGCTCCCTCAACAGTTGCAGCCAGTGTGTAGCCGAAATGATTCGCATCGGTCTGTCCGCGGCTCAGACCAACCACCGTCGGATCAACAAACGTGGAAACTGTCCGCCATGTATTGATATCCGGCACGTCGCCACCGCTGAAGGTGCTTACATCCCACAGGCTTAAATCAAGCGCCACGCTGGATAAACCCGTGCGGCTGTCATCCACATGGATGCCCATGACCTCCGAATTGGGAGATCCCATAATCGTCACCGTGCGATTCGAATCGTACTTGGTTGTCAGCACGCCATCATATAAGGATAGCCGCTGTTGATAAGTCGTATATCCCGTATCTAATCCTGGGTTCGTATACAGATTAACTAAACCTTGCGAAGCGAAGCCTTCTTCCGAAGCATCCACGCCCGAAACCTGCATCGTAAGACCTCCGGTCGTATTCCAGACCATACCGCCCACCTTGCCGTTGCCAACCATTAATCCGCTTTTGGTTTCCGTGACAGGTGAGTTAAAAACCACATCATGCTTAGAGAGATAACTTGCGTAGTCTACATTTAAAGTGCCTGCTCCTGTGTTAAAGGAGTGGCTAGTCGGGCTTGCCATAGCCGTCCCCATCACGAGACTAGATGAGAGAATGGAAGATACGGCGACGATAGACACAAGTCTTTTCTTGAACTTTTTGCTAACAGCCTTCATGAACTTAGACCTCCATACGTTCGATTTGTGATTCGAATTGCTTGCTTCTGAGCACTTGTTTTGAAAGCGCATTCAAATAATTTCGTTATGGACAGTGACACACTCCTCTTTCGTTTCAGATTCTCAAGCCTATGTTTAGCTTATCGCCTTTTCATTCGGGCGAGAGTGGAAAATTCTCTTGAAAAAAGTTGAAAAATCCATGATGACACAACATTTATTGTTCTGTTTCTTGTATTGACCCACTTGAAGTCAGTGCTACAATAAGGAAATATCTCAAATGCTCTGAAAGGAAACCTATGATGTTTGAAATTAATCAATTAGCCAAGCTAGCGTTTGATCTAGAGAAAACGAAATCTCCTTACACATTTTCAAATATTAATGTAAACATACAGCAAGCTGAACGAATTTCACTTATTGGTGCATCGGGGCAAGGTAAAAGCACGCTGCTGCGTACCCTGGCTTTGCTGAATACCCCTGACGAGGGGGAAATGACTTTCGAGGGAGCATCCTTTAGAGAGATGGGTCCACGGCAATGGAGGAAACAAATCTGCTATGTTGCTCAGCAAGCTGTCATGTTAACTGGGAGTGTAGAAGATAATTTAAGTACGGCTAGTCGGCTTCATGGCCAGTCATTTGATCGAAAGCTTGCAGGCGAACTACTAGATACCTCAGGACTAAATGGGCTGGATCTCAACAAGAATGCCCGAGAATTGTCCGGAGGGGAAATGCAGCGAATTGCCTTAATCAGGTCCATGCTTTTACGCCCAGCAGTACTGCTTCTAGACGAGGTTACATCATCCTTAGACACGATGAATACAAGGGCCGTAGAGCAGCTGCTTCATGAGTGGCATCAAAGAGAAGGGACCACGATGATTTGGGTTACTCATGAGCTGGAACAAGCATCACGTACGAGTGAGCGAGTCTGGTTTATGTCTGGTTGCACAATTGGGGAAGATGCGTCGACAAAGCAATTCTTTAGAGAGCCTTCATCAGAGGCGGCCAGGACATTTATCGGGTTTACGAGAGATGAGGTTCAATCATGACCATGCTGTCACTTAGTTTCACGTTGCTGTTTGTTTTGGCAACCATGATGATTTCGTTTTGGCAGAAGCTTGGATTAGAGAAAGAGATAGCGGTTGGCACGATAAGATCAACATTGCAATTATTATTTATCGGGTATGTCTTGCATTATATTTTCTTAACAGATCATGTTGTGTATTTACTGATTATTATTTCCCTAATGATAGCTGTCGCATCGTGGAATGCAGCTAAGCGAGGCGACGGAATGCCCGGCATTATATGGCGAATTGCCTTTGCGATCATGACAGTGGAAATTCTGATGATGAGTCTGCTTCTTGGGCTGCATTTAATTGAATCTACACCGCAATACATCATACCGCTTAGCGGCATGACCATCGGAAACGCTATGATTGTCTCAGGCTTGTTCATTAGCCAACTCAAAAGAGAAGTACTTTCTTCGAAAGGTGAGATTGAAGCGCTGTTGTCAATCGGAGCCACTGCTGGACAAGCGCTGCATGAAGTTAGAAAACGAGCGGTCAAATTTAGTATGATCCCAACCATTGACGGCATGAAGACAGTAGGACTTGTCCAGCTTCCCGGCATGATGACAGGGATGATTGTGGCTGGCGCTGAGCCAGTTGAAGCTGTACGCTACCAAATACTCATGGTATTTTCCTTTACAGGATCTGCTGCAATTACAAGCATACTTTTGAGCGTCCTTAGTTATAAGTTAGTGTTTTCAGAGTATTTGCAGTTAAAAACATTTCGGGATAATAAATGAAGACAAACTACTTTCTGTTGAAAATGAAAGACAAGAAGGACCTGAGGTATACCCTCAGGTTTTTTATTTCATCCTGCAAATATTTGATTGACGTAACCGCTTAAACCCCCTATACTGACCATGATTCTCATTCTCATGAGATGGTAGATTGAATCCCAAAGAAGGTACTATAGGAATGTTCACAAAGAAACAAGTGGTTCGTTTGATAGCGATCATTCTGGTCGTTTGTTCAATTGTATTAACATGGCAATGGTTCGATTCGAAGGAATGGCTCCAAGATGTAGGGCAGCTTTTCCATCAACCGAAGTGGCTGGTTTTCATGGTTGTCATCTACCTAGCGTCCTTTCTTCTCAAAGCAACAGCTTGGCGAATATATACGGGACAAGAGGTTAAATTCGCGGTTTATTTTCATGCCATTAGCTACAGCTTGCTCGTAAACCACTTGCTTCCGATTAAGGTGGGAGATGGTGTTCGTACAGGCTTATTGATGAAAAATGGCGGGAAGTCATGGGAAGACGCTCTGCATTCGGTCGCCGTTATGCGTCTGCTCGATATGCTGGTACTTGCAGGCATTGGGGGCATAGGTATCGTCCGCATGGGTTTGCCCTCTTCATGGATATGGGTGATCTTGCTGGCAAGTGCGACAGTGATACTCGCAACGGCACATTACTTGCCTGTGATTCGCAGAATCCCATTTGTCGTCAAGCATTCGGCCTATTTTCAGATGAAAATGCTTTCGGGCAAAGGGCTTGTTATTCTGAGCTTAATCACGCTAAGTTGGGTGCTGGAAGCGGGTGTTATTTATGCTGTTGCCCAAATCATAGGGTTGCAGCTGGGCAGTATTTCTCTTATTTGGGCCAATAGTATGACGATTGCTGGTCAAATCTTTCATATCACACCAGGGGGCATTGGCACCTATGAAAGCACGATGAGCGGTTCGCTGACCCTGCTAGGTGTAGATGGGAAAGAAGCGTATAGAGCGGCACTCTTGTCGCACACGTTCAAATTTCTATTTGCCTATGCGTTAGGGGGCTATTCCCTGCTGCGGATGCCGCTGCATTGGCGAGAAATGAAAGAGTGGATGGGCCGAGTTACAGGTCGAACCAAGTGACCATTACATAGCAAAGTACGGAAGGAAGATTAATATGAAAAAAGCATCATCTTTTGAAATCGTTGCAGCTCGCTGCTGGAACTTATTGAACGAGGGGAAACCTTTTACACCGATCTTCGTTGTTGGCGTTTTCCTGCTTTACCATATCGGCGTATGGTCGGATCCTAGCTTTTGGAGTGCGGCAGGTTTAGGACTTCTGGTGACGATTCCACTTTTCGTACTCTATTATTGCTTCGATTTTCCGCTGTTCTTACGCAATTATTTATGGATGCCGCTTATTGCAGCACTTCTGATTTGGGAACGAAATGATTTCTCGCTATATGTCCTGGCACTAGGCTTGTTTTTCTTCTTTACGATTTATTTCTGGGGTACGTTCTACTATCACTTAAGAATAGGTACGACATGGTGGAATTTCACACGCTTCTGGAAGCTTGTCCTCAAGAATAGTGACTCGACGAGTGGTAATGCGCAGGAGCAAATGCCTAAGTTTCTGCTGCTGCTATTCGTATGGAGTCATTATTATCGTCAGTTTGAGGCGGGTGTTTCTGCAGATGTGGGAACGGGGCTGCTATTTGCTGGCGGCTTGTTAGTTTACGCATTTATTCTTCACCGTTATTTATTCGATTGGAAGCCGGCTGAAATTCCTACCTATACACGAGATTCAAGTCCTGTACAAGCGGGCGGAGAAGCACTCAACCAGAAGGTTATCGTAATCGTTGTCGACGGTATGCGCAAAGAGCGCTTTGAGGAAGCACATGCACCATTTATGAAGAAATTGCGAGCAGAAGGCACTGAATATGCGCAAATGGAGACCGTTTATCCGGCGCGTACAGTTGTCTGCTTCTCCTCGATGTTCACGGGAACTTATCCACGTGAGCACGGCATTCGCTCCAATATGGTGTGGAGGCTAGGTATTCGGGTTGAGAGTATTTTTGATTCCCTGCGTAAAGTGGGGAAAAAAGGGCGTTTGCTGGGGATCGCTCACTTAATCGACTCCATGGGAGACGATGTTGAGAGTGTGACCGCTGTCATGCACAACGATGTTGCGGATCGAAACATCATAGAACGAGCCAAGAAGATTATGGCGGAGCAAAATCCGGACTTACTCGTTGCCCAATTGATTGGGGTTGACCAGACAGGCCACAGTCGAGGCGTTCTCTACGACGATTACACGCAAAAGATTGCCGAAGCAGATCAACTCATTGAAGAGTTCGTCGGCTGGCTCGAAGAGCGCGGCATGATGGCGAATACGACACTGATCATCTGTGCCGATCACGGGCAGGCAGACGGCATTGGCGGACATGGACATCTCGATGAAGGCGAGCGTTATGTGCCTTTCTTCCTGCACGGTCCTACCATCGAAGCGGGCCGCCGCATTGATGAGAAGCACTCACTCGTATCCATGGCGCCGACGCTGGCTTACCTGCTGGGAGCACCCTTCCCAAGCCACAGTCGTGGACCAGTTCTAACGGAGGCGATCAAACATCATGTCTAAGAAAAAAATCATTGTTTTCATGCCTGCACATAATGAAGAAGAGAATATCAGCGGGGTCATTGCCCGCGTTCCGAGAGATTTCCACCCGCAGTATGCGGTGGAAGTGCTCGTGATCGACGACGGGTCCAAGGACCGCACCGTCCAAGTAGCACGCGATGCGGGTGCTGACCACATTGTGTCGTTCCCGCACAATCGAGGGCTCGGCGCTGCCGTTCGCGAAGGGCTGAAGCAATGCTGCCATCTCGGCGGCGACATTGGCATCATGATCGATGCGGATAATGAGTATCCGCCGGAGCAAATCCCTGACGTCCTTGCGCCCATTATGCTAGGGCGTGCAGACTACACCTTTGGCTCACGCTTCAAAGGCCAAATTCAAGGGATGAAGCTGCATCGCCGCTTAGGCAACTATACCTTTACATTGCTGCAGGCGATCTTGCTGCGCAGATGGATTTATGACGGCCAGTCAGGGATGCGCGGATTCTCACGCGATGCCATGGAGAATGCCGCCATTATCCATGACTACAACTACGCCCAGGTGCTCACGATTAATCTGGTTCGTCAGGGCTACCGATTGGAAGAGATTCCGATCTCGTACCAAGTTCGGACCAAGGGCCAATCCTTCATCAAATTCAGACAGTATGTGTCTTCCGTGCTTCCGGCGATTTACAAAGAAATGAGACGTCCCGTCTCCCGCAAGCGCAAGGTTACTGTTCAGATGCATCGAGATGAACCGAGCTTATGACACGTAACGCGTTAGCAATGGCGCTTTTTGCAGCTGCGGTTATAGCCAGTGTGACCTGCCTTTGTCTGCTATATGCGAGTCCTTATGTGCGTACATGGGACGAAGTGGACTTCACACTGGCTCTGCATCGGTATGATTTACTTGCCATGCAGCCTCATTTTCCTGGATATCCTTACTTTATTCTAGGTGGTTGGTTTATTAACCAATGGATGAATAATCCCGCTGTAGCCTTATCCGTCTTCAATACCTTAGCGGCATTAAGTTCCGCGATTCCTATGTATTTATTAGCACATCGACTGACGGGCAGCGGTATCAAGAGCCTTTTACTGCCTGCACTCGTATTAAGCAGCCCCTACATTTGGCTAATGTCCTCGCGTCCCATGTCGGAATGCGCAGGCATGGCCATGCTGTGGTGGTTTCTTTGGAGTATCCGCTTTGCGATGGATCGTCCGCATTCTGTGCTTTGCCACGGGCTAGCGCTGCTTATGTTCAGCTTTTTAATGGGCATACGCCTATCCTTCTTTCCTTACGGTTTAGCTTTAGTTCCCCTCTGGTACTCGCTTTGGCAGCAGGGGGCTACCCGTTGGAGGAAATGGCTCCGATTAGGAGGATCAGCTCTGGCAGCAGGGCTGTTTCAGTTGATTTGGGTAGCTGGTTTGGTGCTTTCCGAAGGAAACATTGCAGGCTTTTGGAAACTGTCCTTAGCCTTCGTAGAAGGTCATTTCTCTGAATGGGGCGGTGGTGTGATCTCAACGTCAATGCCGCCCGGAGATAGAATCATCCAACTATTCGGGCATAACTTGCTGGGTTCAGCCTTATTTGGTGGTTCCCTCCTCATTGGTTTGTGCTTTACTATTCTGCTAGTTGTCACTTCAGTGGCGCGGAGATTCGTTGCAGTTCCTAAGCATGAGAAAGAGAACAAGCGATATCTATCCTGGATGGTCGGCTGTGCAGTACTTTATACACTATGGGCTTTAATCGGTCAAAATATTGAAAAACCACGACATATTGTGCCGGTCGTTGCACCAATCTTATTATGCTTATTTGTTTATGTGATACGAATGGCAGATGCGGTGAAGATATCAGCCCCTAAGACGCGTCTGCTCATCATAGCGCCGAAGATCGCGTATCTGCTTCTCCTGGGTTTCATAGCTATCCAACTATTCTACGGTTCTCAGCTGCTGAAAAGGCAGGCGGTAGAAGAGCCGGCGGTCTATCAGCTGCATGACTATCTCAGCGGCTTGCAGGAGCCTCTTATCCTGTTTACGTGGGAAGAAACAAGAGTCCTTCAGTACTTGCAGGCTGACTATCAACATGAGCGCATTTATACGTATGGGTATTTTCAGTCTTTGGCGAGTGCGAATTCTGATCGGAGGGTTTTCCTAACGGATCATGTGGTGAAAGGGTTTGCCCAGCAAGGCAAATCGGTCGATGCACATCTGAAGCAGGTTGCTGAGTTTACGTCCGATCCGCTGTTTGATCCTGCGTATGGACATGTTATTTTATTCGAGTGGGTTCGTTAGTAGTAATTATAAAAAATATGGGAAAATATAAAATCCCTTTGTTAAATAATGGTTGACAGTTCTCTGGACAATGATTATCATTATCAATGACATTGAGAATCAAATTCATAACAGAGGTGAACATATGAAACGATGGCTACTAGCCGGATTGACTTTTGTTCTCGCGGCATTATTAATCCTGCCGACTTCCGCGCTGGCCTATTCTTACGGTGACGCCAATACCGAAGATGTCGCTGAAACTTTTAAACTGGTGCAAGCCAGTATTGGAGATGGAGCGAATGATTGGGGAGCTGCTGAAGGTGCTTACAAAGAAAGAAGAGCAGAGTTAGTAGCGCACTTTGGTGAAGAAATAGGCACCACTTTAGATGCTAATTTCCAGGCGAAAGACAATAAATTAGTTATTGCTAATTTCAAAGCCGTTCTTGTCATGAATTTGGATCGTCGATTCACTTATGCTGGGCAGGGAATTGATGATTACGCGGGTGCTAAGCTTCTATTGGCCAAAGCCAAGGCGACCTATGATACCCTAGAGCCCTATATGGGGTCAGGCAAAGCCGAGATTGATAAGGCGTTTGATGCTGCTCTCGAAGCACTGGGTAATCCAGGATTGTTCGGAGTAGGGAAGAAGCCTGTGCAGCCAGCTGTATTTAAGGAGAAGGTTGATTTTATCTATGGTAAGGTAAAGCCGCTATTCCCTTATAAGGCTTTCACTACACCAGTGGCAACAAGTACGCCGACGCCTACCGCTAAGCCGGTAGAGACGCCGAAGCCAGAGCCAGTTGTAAAGGTAGAGGTTAGTCCTAAACAAGAACAACCTGCTGCAACAAAAGATACGAAACCGGCGGAGACAAAGGCGCCTGAAGCAGCAGCAACTGTGGAGACAAAGGCACCTGAACCATCCGCATCGGCATCGGCAAGTCCGAGTCCAAGTCCATCACCGACTGCTGAGGCAGCTAAGCCTACATCAACTGTAGAAGCACCTGCTAAAGCTACAGAGACTTCCAGCGCAGCTGTGAAAGCTGAGCCTGTGAAAGAAGCAGCCGCCCATGCGCCAATGCAGCGCACAGACAAAACGAATCCATGGGTCAGCATATCTGTCATTGGTGGGGTTATCATTGTACTGGGTGGAGCTGTATGGTTTGCCCGCAAAAGGAAATGGATTTAACCGTAAGGTCAACCAATAAATTGAGATGAATAGAGGAGAAATTTATCATGCGTAAATTTTTAGCTGTAGTTTTAAGTGCTTCAATCGCTCTATCTAGTGTTGTTACCGTTTCATCCGTTGCTTTTGCAGAAACAAAATTCCAAATCAAAGAAGATCAAACGATCTCCGCTAGCCTTAAATCTTTCACAGATATTAAAGCACTCTTCACAGATAAAACGGATAAAACCGTTCTTGCTGATATTAAGAAATTATACGTAGATAAATTCCAAACTGATGTTAAACGTTTAGATGTCAACATCAAAGCAGATGATCCTAAAATGGATGCGAACATCTTGCTTATTCTGGATGCTGCCATTAAAGGTGACTTGTCAGTTGGTGCAGCGAATGAAGCGATCGACAAAGGGTTGCAATGGTATTTCTTCTTCGCACTTCGTGATTTGATGAGCAACCAAGTGCGTCCTGCTTTGACCAAGGGTGACATCGCTGGAGCGACGGCTGCTTTCGATAAGGTCGTTCAAATTTATGAAGGCGCGCTTCAACCAAACGTTGTGAAACGTGATACGAAGTACAGCTTGAACATGGTTGCTCTTTTGAAAACGACAATTGAATTGATCCAAAAAGATATCAAAGACAATAACTTGAATGACTTTAACTTCCACCGTCAAATCCTTGACAAAACATTGATTAAAAACTATGCGCTTGCAACTTATACATACGCAGAAAACGTTGGTTTGGCTACGCCAGATAACCAAGCAAAAGCAATCACAGAAGGTTACTTCCTCTTTATGCCTGTTTACACATACCTCAAAGGTGGAAGCCCTGCTGATGCTGACTTCGTTAAAAATGCCTTCGCTTCAGGCGATGCTAGCAAAATCAAACAAGCTGAAATCGGCGATGCCCTTCAACGTACGATGATCGGTAAAGTATCCGAATACCTTAACCAAATTCTAGTTAAACAAGAAGCTGGTGACTTACAAGGTGCACGCGGATATGTTGCTGAAGGTACAATGTTCCTTGCTAGCCAAGAAGTATTCTTGGGTAAAGAGAAATTTGCAGCTGCAAGTGTTGCTGCTACGAAGTTAACAGAAGCTGTTGATAAATCTGATGCTGCAGCTACGAACGCTTCTATTTTTGAAATTGTAAAATTCCTTGTTGACAAAGATGGTTCCAGCTTAAAAGTTGGAGACAAAGGATATAAAGTAAATGGCGCTGCTTTCACAGCTGAGAATGCTCCGTTCATTAACCCGGAAACTAATCGTACGCTAGTACCAGTTCGTCCTATTGCTCAAGCAATCAATGCGCAAGTTGAATGGGTTGAAGCAACTCAAACGATCGTTATCACGAAAGATGGCAAGAAAACAGAAATCAAAGCTGGTTCTGATCAAGTTGTTGAGAATGGTAAAGTAAATGATAAAGTCAAATTGGATCAGCCGGTTCTTCTTCAAAACGGCAGCTCTTTCATCCCATTGCGTGCAGTAGCCGAGTTGTTCAGCTATGGCGTATTCTATCAAAACGGTGACATCATTATCCTTCGCTAATCATTTCGTTTATATGGGAGACACTTGTGCTGCATAAGCGCAAGTGTCTTTCAATGTTCAGATGCAAGGTAAGAGAATAGGAGGCAGATCATGGATTTACAGGCATTTCTCATTACGTTTCGCGAAGCGCTTGAAGCCATTCTCATTGTAGGTGTCATCCTTACTTATTTAACGCGTATTGATGCGATCCACTGGCATAAATGGGTATGGGTTGGCGTGTTTTTCGCCATAGTCGTTAGTTACGGCTTGGCCTTGGCATTCCAAGTATTATTAACGGGATTTGCCAGTATGGGGAGTCAGAATTACTTAAAAATCGGGATCATGCTCGTCTCTTCCGGTTTATTGACACATATGATTATGTTCATGGGCAAGCAAAGCAGTGAGATGCAAGGCAAGGTTCAGAGCAAGGTTGCTCATATTTTGACCATTGGCGGCGCCATTAATATGGTTGTTCATTCCTTTCTGGTTGTTGTGCGCGAAGGAGTGGAGACGGTATTCTTCTTCGCTGCTATTACGGGTGGCGACATTCAGAAAGCGCTTGAAAGCTGGGGGGCTTTATTCGGTCTGGTGCTAGCCGCAGTGGTTGGACTTCTCTTTTTCAAAGGGACAAAGAAGATTCGTTTGAGTACGTTCTTCCGCATAACCGCTGTCTTCCTTATGATGATTTCTGCGGGACTTTTTGTTCAAGCGATTGGTATCATGCAGGATTTAGGGATCATTGGCAGCTTATATCGAACAGCAGGACACCAGATTGGTGAAATTTATAATATTACAGCCTTTATGCCAGAGCACCCTATTGACGGTGTGCAATATCTGCGTGATTATGGGAAAGAGCCATTGATTAACGGCCAAGTCGGTATTTTCTTTAAGGCATTCCTCGGGTATACACAGAATCCTTCGCTGGAGGAATTTGTTGGTTACTGGGGATACTACTTCTTAGTGTTCATCCTGTTGGCTGTGCAGAAAAAGCGTCAGGAAAAGGAGCAGATTCAGGAAGATAAAGTGGCTGCATAATAGATGAGGACGAGACGATGGATGAATGATCAACATGAGGAGCGCGGATAATGATGAAGATAGGAATTGTTGGATATGGCCATGTTGGCAAAGCGATTCATGCCTTATTTCCCAAGGCTGCTGTATATGATGGACCACTACACATGGGCAGCCAAGATGAAGTGAACGCATGTGATATGGCATTCGTCTGTGTTCCGACACCTTCGCTTCCAAGCGGCAAATGCGATACGTCCATAGTGGAAGAAGTCATGCTATGGCTGACAGCCAAAGTGATCGTCATTCGCTCTACCATTCCCGTGGGCTTCACGGACGAAATGAAGGAACGTACAGGGAAGAGGATCGTATTCCAACCGGAATATTATGGGGAAACGGTGGATCACCATTTTGCGGACCTGCGTCACCGCACGTGGCTCACTTTGGGCGGTGCATCAGCAGATGCAAGCGTTGTGGTTCGTGCCTATCAGCAGGTGTATAACGCTGAAGTGAGGATTCGGCTGACGGATGCCCGTACAGCAGAAATGGCGAAGTACATGGAGAATTGCTTCTTGGCGCTGAAGGTGTCGTTTTGCAATGAATTCTATGATATCGCCGGCGCTCATGGCATTGACTACAATGAACTGCGTGAAGTGTGGCTGGAGGATCCTCGCATCGGGCGAAGTCATACGTTCGTCTATGAGGATAACCGTGGCTATGGAGGCAAATGTCTGCCCAAGGATGTTCACGCACTCATCAGCATGGCGGAGGATAAGGACGTGAACGTCGATTTAATGAGATCGGTCCAACAGAAAAATAGTCGACTTCGGGATTTGACAGAGTAGAGAAAAGAAGGGGGATCTCATCTCATGAATATCCAAGCGTACCTGAATGAAACCCGCAAAATTATTGGTGTGGGGCCGAATTTCAAAGCGTTTCGCGCTCAAAAGGGGATCACCCATGAGGAGGATCCCTTCCTTTTTATGAAGTCTCCGCAGAGCTTAACGGTAGAGACGGATATATATTTGCCACCGCAGCTAACGGAATTCATCTGTGAGGTGGAGATGGCTGTTATTATCAGTCAAGAAGTCAGAAACATTGCGGAAGAGGATGTACCGTCCATTGTTGCAGGCTATGCCATTGCTAACGACATAACGGCGAGTGCGCATTTTGATACAGGAAGATTCAAGATGTTTGATCAGATGACCCCGATAGGCCCACTGGTGTCGGTTATTGATCCTCGTCAGGTGGATATTGAAATGTGGGTGAATGGTAAGCTCATACAAAAAGATAATACAGCGAACCTGTTATTCTCTTCGAATTGGTTGATCTCACATATTTCACGCATGACAACGTTATGTAAAGGGGATATCATCTTAACAGGGACACCGTCGAATCCATTAACTTGTCAGATTGGCGATGTCATTGAGATGAAGAGTCTGCAGCTCGGCAACCATCAATTTACGATTCACAAGGAACTATGAGCCCATCATAGTTCCTTTTTTTGTGGCAAAAGCGAACACCTTGACAGCCATTTGCAATTGGAAACGAATGTCGGGATCCTTCAAATCAACCCCCAATAAGGTTTGAACCTTTTCTAATCGATAGACAATGGAGTTGTAATGGCAGAAGGATGCCTTCGCTGTTTCCTTAATGTTTCCCCCGAATTGTAGGTAAGTAATTAACGTGTCAACGAGCTTGGCGTTATTCTCTTTATCGAAAGCGTAGAGAGGCTGAATGTATTGGAACAGCTGTTTTTTGATGGACTCTTGATCGGACAGCACATGTACAATCGGATACATGCCGAGCTGCTCGTAGTAGCACAGGGTTTCAACGGGTTGAATGAAATCCCAGAGCTCTAGCGCGGTTAGTGTTTCCTTATATCCCTCGTGGATATCGGAAATACTTTTCATGCTGCTGATGCCAAGACGGATCTTTGGTTGTTTCAAGCATTTGTGGAGCTCCGCTTGGAGCTTTACATAGACATTTTTTTGGCTAGCCAGCGGCTTTGGGATAAGAAATACCCATTCGTTCCCCATGGGAAGCAAGATGATGCCTTGAAGGATGCAATAAGCTTTGACATTCATAAGATCTCTTGATGAAAAAGGCGGGAGCGGCGAGGTGAGGCAAACGTTATAGCTCGTTTGCAGCTGAAGTCCGCAAGAGGCTGCCTGCAGCGCTATGGCCTGCGGATCGGTAATCTCACCGAGGATCCAGGTTTTGAGAAAAAGATCTTTCTGATTATCCTCTAAGCTTCGTAAAGAATGCTGTTTACTCAGGTGCAAGGTTAGCAAGTTAACTGTATGCTGCAGCAGGAGCTGCAGCGGCTCCCATTCCCCGTGATCGCATCCCCAACAAACAAAATAGGCCATCGTTTCATTGTTTTTCTCAATCGGCAGATAGATTTTGGTTGTGTCATCACCAAGCCAATAGGAAAGAAGAACTGAGGTAGAAGTAGGCGATACAACTGGCTTAAGGTGCCGAGCATCAGGCCATTCCTTCTTAAATGTTGGATCTGTGCTATATATGTCAGATTCATTGGTAACTAAAGCAGCTTGCAAGCCGGTGCTTTTGGAGAACGTCTCAAGGAAGGTTTTACTATTTTCCCCCATAATTAGCGTGCTGGTTAGTAGTTGGATTTTATGGTGCTGCTCCATGAGCCAATTTGTTTTCTGATTGAGAATTTCCTCGAGTACTTCCGATATGGTTTGGGAGTAGCCAATTTGATAAGCCAATTCCAAGATGGGAAGTTCATATTGGTTGGAGAGTGCGACCATTTCCGCTGGAACCGTTTCGAGATACCGCTTGGTTTTGATGCCTATAGCGGCTATTCCTGTTGCAGCGAGTTTAGGGATCAGCTCATTCTGGGCATTGGGGTTGTCTTTAATCGAGTAAGCGGTTGTGAGGAGGAGATCACCATGCCTTACCCAGTTGAAAACGTCCGGTACTTCCATCACATTCACGTTGGTAATGCGACGGTTTAAGCCGTTGGCGCCACTTATGATAGGATCTTCTCCAAACAAGAAGGGTTTATGAGCGATTAATTCATTTACACTGATTCCGTTCATAGGTATAACCTCCTCAGTTATTATGTTAATAAACCTAACGTATATTGGTGGTTGAGGAAAGAGCTAATTTAGTGGAAATACTAAAAAAATCTTATGTATATAAAGGGAAAGTCGAATAAATCGTTGAATAGTACCATAGAGAGTGCTGATCCTTTGTGAAATGTTCACAATGGGGCCATGATAGATTTGTGAAGAGACTCCAATGTAAAGCGAATTATTGTGATATATAATCTAACATATAAAGACAATATACATTACGGGGAGCTGGGGAAATGAAACATGTTAAATGGATAAGTAAGGGTTTGGTTATCGCTTCGCTTTTGTTAGTTACCGCTTGTGGAGCTAAGGCAACGACAACAGGTACATCTGCAAAGCCTACCGATCAGTCAGCAGCTTCAACTACACCCGCAGTGGCAGCAACAAGCGCACCAGCAACATCAGAAACGGTTCAACAAATTAAAAAGAATGGCAAACTCGTTATTGGAACAAGCGGGAATTTCCGTCCTATGACCTTCATGAATGAACAAAGCCAGATTACGGGTCTAGATATTGATATCGGGACGATGATTGCAGAGAAGCTTGGCGTAAAGGTTGAGTTCGTGCCAGGAAATATTGCGGGCTTAATTCCAGGTCTCGTAGCAGGGAAATTTGATCTCGTGATGTCAGCCCTTTCCGAAACGGATGAGAGAAAGAAAAGTATTGATTTCTCCATTCCTTATGGAAAAGACGGCACGGTAGCAGTGACCTTGAAGGATAGCTCGAAAGTAGAGGACGTGACGAAGCTAAGCGGTCTGATTACGGGTGTTATTGGCGGATCGGCGACACATACCGTCATTAAGGAGTTCGGAGGCTTCAAAGAGCTGAAGGAATACCCAGGGAATGCGGAAGCATTCACAGATCTGAAAGCAGGACGAATCGATCTCTATGCCGTTGGTAACATTGCAGCGAATGATTACATCAAGAATGATAAGAGTGATAAACCACTTAAATTAGTTGGTAAAGTAGCTGCAGTGAAAAATATGGGTGTCGGTATGCGTAAAAATGAACCTGAATTAAAAGCAATCATTGATAGTCTGATTGACGAGAAAATGAAGGATGGCACCATCGATAAGCTGGCTACTAAATGGGTAGGGGCACCACTTCCGAAGTAATCTAAAAATAAGCAGAAAATGAGTGATTGGCATGGACTGGGAAATTGTATCCAATTATATGCCCCTCTATCTTGAGGGGGCGCTGACGACTTTCAAAATCTCCATACTAGCCATCTTGTGCGCAACAATACTTGGCTACTTTATTGCTCTGATGAGACTTTCCAGTATCAGTGTGGTTCGCGGCATTGCCTTCATATATGTATGGGTGTTTCGAGGAACTCCGTTAATGTTGACCTTGTTCTGGCTTTACTATGCAACACCATTCGGTCTCAAGCTTCCTGCGTTTATCGCAGGGCTTGCGGCCATGTCGATAAATTCAGCATCTTTTAAGTCGGAAATTATTCGAGCAGGCATCATGTCCGTGGATCGCGGCCAATTGGAGGCAGCGGATTCGATCGGGATGAATCCTTTTCAGAAAATGATTCGCATCACCATTCCGCAGGCAATTAGACTGTTAACACCGCCTTATATTAATAACTGCGTCATTATGCTGAAAGAGTCAGCCATCGTTTCGATTGTAACCGTGCCGGATTTAATGCTTGGCGCTCAACGGGCTTATAACAGTACATACAGCGTCATAGAAACGCTGGGTGTGGCAGGCGTTATTTACTTAACCATGACCAGCTCGATCATGCTGCTGCAATTCTTCATCGAAAAGAAGCTGCGTATTGCTAAGAGGTAGGAGGCAGGAGATATGATTCATATTCGTGGATTAAATAAACAGTTTCAGACGAAAAAGGTACTGGATCAAATCAATCTCGAAATTCGGGAGGGTGAGGTTGTCTCTATTATCGGGCCGAGCGGTGCGGGGAAAAGCACCTTGCTCCGCTGCATGAATCTGCTGGAGGTGCCAACCTCAGGGGAGATTTACGTCGATACGCGCAAAGCGGAATATAAGACGAACGCCCGCGGTCGCTTAACGCTGCAATCGTATATGAAATTGACCTGGCTTCGTTCAGAAGTCAGCATGGTTTTTCAGCAATTTAATTTGTGGCCGAACAAGACTGTGCTCGATAACGTAACGGAAGGTCCGCGCATTGTAAAGAAAGTCCCTCGTAAGGAAGCAGAAGCGAAAGCGATTAAACTGCTTGAGAAGGTTGGCTTGCAAGAGAAAATTAATGAGTATCCCGCTAATTTATCAGGTGGACAGCAGCAACGTGTGGCGATAGCAAGAGCATTGGCCATGGAACCGAAGGTTATTTTGTTCGACGAGCCGACGTCCGCACTAGACCCTGAATTGGTCCATGAAGTGCTCGATATTATGGTCAAGCTGGCCAAGGAAGGCATGACGATGGTTGTTGTCACACATGAGATGAACTTTGCTCGTAACGTATCTGATCGTGTTCTTTTTATGGAGGATGGTCAAATTACGATGAGCGGGAAACCAGATGAAGTCTTCCATATGAAAAATGCACGGATGAATCAATTCATGCGCAAGATCACCCATGAGGTCGAACTGAGAGGAGTTAACTAGGATGAAGATTGCCAGCAGCCAGTTTCGGGCCAAAAAATTAAGATCAATGAAAGACTTTGAGGATCATGTTCGTTGGCACGTTGAATCAGCCGTAGCACAAGGGGCGGAGCTGCTCTTATTGCCGGAATTCTTTGCGATCGAGCTGCTCACGCTGCACCATTTTGACATTAAAAGTACGGAAGATGTCACGAAAGTATTCGAGTGGTTTGGTAAAGAGTACACAGCTGCGATCAAGCAATTATGTGCCAATTTGGCCAGAGAGTATCAAATTACACTCGCTGCTGGAACGCATTTCGCTTACCAGCCGGATCGTAAATGCTATTACAATACAGCGTATGTCTTCACGGCTAGCGGTGCTGTATTCGAACAGAACAAGATCCATCCTTCCTATGAAATGGTGTATAACAAAGAATTGACCACGCCTGGCGACAAGCTGGATGTTTTCGAAATAAATGGTGTGACCTATGGCATCTCCATCTGCTATGATAACTCTTTTCCAGAAGTGGCGCGTATCCTTAGTCAAATGGGGGCTGATATTATTCTCGCGCCAACCTGTTGTCTCGATGAGTGGGGGCAGAGCCGCAATATCCTGTTCGCTCAGGCAAGAGCTTCGGAGAATCAGGTGTACGTCGTAAACAGTCACATGATTGGATCGATTCCGTTCCCAACGCATATTCCTTACGGATTTACATTCACGGGTAAAAGCGGCATCTATTCACCAATTCAACCGATGATTGGCACGCCAAATGCGATTGTCAGCCAAGGGGAAGCGAATGTGGAAATGGTCGTCGTCGGGGATATTAATCTGGATTACCTGAAGTTTATTCGCGAAAACGGACATAATCGGAATCGTACGGATATGCGGCCTTCTTTCTATCAACAATATGCCTTTCAAACAACCTGAATGAGAAAGTAGATGGCGAATGTGGACATATTAGCAACCATGCTTCTGATGGGGATGATCCTAGGGTTTGCCGGGACGGGGGGGTCAGGCTTTATAATTGGGATTCTCTTGGCGGTATTCCATATCCCTGTTCATACGGCGCTTGGCACTTCGATTGCAGCGATGGTATTTACAACCTTATCCGGTTCGATCAGTCATTTCCGAGAAGGGAATGCAAGGCTTCGCTCAGGCCTCATTATTGGGGCCTTCGGGGCGGGTGGCGCGTATGCCGGAACCTTCGTGGCTCGTATGATTGCAGCGGATCAACTGATCTGGCTGACCAGCGGTATGCTGTTCGTCTCAGGGCTCCTCATCTGGCTTCGGACAAGCAAAGTGTTCTCTGCGAAGGAGCGAGTGATTGCTGAGGAAGCTGATGAGGTAAAGAAGTTGAGGTTCTGGGTGTTAGCCGCACTGACGGGGCTCATTACAGGTTCGCTGTCTGGTGTATTCGGGATTGGATCTACCCCGTTTATTCAACTGGCTTTGCTCATTTTATTCGGCTTTCCACTCCGACAGGCGGTAGGAACGACAATGGTCGTTATTCTACCGATCGCCTTGTTCGGTTCGATAGGGTTTTTCCAAGCCGGATTCTTGGATTTTGTATTACTCGCTCAAGTCGTAGCAGGGACGATGATCGGCTCGTATATTGGGGCTAAATTTACGAAGAGAGCCCCGAAGCTGCTTCTTCGCTCTGCGATGATCATGACACCGATAGCAGGGTCGTTATTGATGCTAGTGAAAACATAAGTTGGCTAGGAGGAACCGAAGTTGATCTTAGGGGATTTCCGCAAGTGGCCAGAGGAAAAATGGTTGAGCTCAGAGCTGCTTGCACAGCATTTGGACTACCTCTATACATGCTCATTCAATGAAATCGATGATGGGGTATATCCTGTAGGAGAAGACGGCACCTATCTAGTTGTGAAAACGACAGCGACGATTCCCTTCTCGGAGGCATTGCCAGAGCGGCATCAGCGTTACATGGATATTCACTATATCCTCGCCGGATCGGAGACCATTGGGTTTGCTCGAGATTGCGAGAAGAATCAACCGGTTGAGGTGAGTCCGGTCATTGATGATCATACCTTTTTCCATGGTGTAGATAATGAAATGGCATTGACGCTTTATCCAGGGCAATATGTAATCTTTTTGCCTTCGGATGTGCACAGACCTTGGTGCAAGGGAACAGAGACGGAATATGTCAGAAAGGCTTTGCTGAAAGTGCCTATTTTTGAGAAGTAAACAATAGTATGGAAAATAGAGAAGCCAAGCCCAGTAAATCAGATTGTTGATTTACTGGGCTTTTTCTATAGAAATATATAGAAGACGTTCAGAGATTAATCACGATTCCCTTTTGCGATAAACCCTCTCGGGACGCCCAACGACGCCATAGGTCAGATCGGCGAATACTTCGCCCGAGGAGACCAAATGCTCCAGATAACGACGTCCTGTCGAACGACTTACGCCAATTTCTTTGGCGATTTGATCCGCGGACATGCCGTTTGCCGCTGCAGAAATCGCTTGTACAATTTTGACAAGCGTTAATTTGTCGATGCCCTTAGGGAGATAGGAAATCTCAGGGCGGGAATCCTTCTTCCCCGTTACCGAAATAAGGCGATCGACATCGCTTTGATTAATAGAACCACTGAGATTAAGACGATTCAGCTCACGATGAAAATCCAGATAACGCAGGAGTGTTTCCTGCAGCCGATTGAAAATAAGCGGTTTCATAATATAATCGAACGCTCCGCTGCGGACGGCTTCCCGTATTGCTTCGACTTCCTTGGCTGCCGTGATCATAATGACGTCGGTATCTCGGAAATGTTGACGAATATAAGAGAGCATGTCCAATCCATTGGAGCCAGGAATATAAATATCCAGCAGAACTAAATTTGGCCGTAAAATGTCTAGCTGCTCTTTGGCTTGAGCCTCGTCTGTAGCGATTCCGACAACGTGAAAGCCGTCTACTTTTTCAATAAATCTCCGATTAATTTCCGCGATTTTCACATCGTCTTCGATGATCAAAACTTCAATGGTCGGTTGTTGGTGTTCCATCATCAGCGGTTGAACTCCTTTCTGTGGACATGGAATGTTTCGGTATAGCAACAGTGAAGAGCGTGCCGCAGTCTGGATTTTTATGGAAAGTAATATACCCGTTAAGCTTATGTACTGCGTGCTGGACTAAGGCTAAACCAATGCCGCGATGTTCACCTGCTTTGGTTGAGAATCCTTTCTCAAATACGGCGTTACCTAATTCGTCAGGAATACCGACGCCGCAGTCCTCGCATTCGATAATCAAATCCTCGCCAAGATCAGTTAAAAATAATTTTACATACGGTGTTTGCTGTACCTCAACGGCCAGAACCGCTTCCATGGCATTGTCAATCAAGTTGCCGATGATGGTGACGAGTAAATTCCGATCGATTTCCGCAGGGATATCTCGGAAAGAGCTTTCGCGGTCGATTTCAAAAGTTAGCTTCAGCTCCTGTGCATGATTGAATTTGCCAATCAACAGCCCACCGATCATAGGATCTGGGATTTCGGTCATGATGAATTGCACCCAGTTCTGGTGCACATCCGATTCCTTGGAGATGAGATCGACAGCTTCTTGATAGGATTCCAGCTGAATGAGTCCAGAGATGACATACAGCTTGTTAGAGAACTCATGCGTTTGTGCACGCAGCGCTTCAGCGAAGCGTTTCACCTGAGAGAGTTCCTCGGCCAATCGGTAGAGTTCGGATTTACTTCGAAAGCTGGAAACGGCGCCAGTGACACCGTGTTTCCGGCTAACAATCGGAACGCGATTGACGATGACATCATGATCGCCGATGAGCATTTCATGGTCGAACTCGGCTTCGCCCGTACGTACCACTTCATGCAATCGCGTGTTCGGGATCACATCTTCAATGTGTCTGCCCGTGATTTTGGCACTTAGAGGCAGCTGCATAAGCTGCAAAGCATAGCGATTTGCCATCGTGATGATGCCTTCTCGGTTTACCGCGATAATTCCTTCACGGATTGTTTGCAGAATGGCTTGTTTCTCGGTATACAGCTCACCGATTTCTTTAGGCTCAAGTCCATGTATGGAGCTTCGGACATTACGTGCGATAAGGACGGAACCGATCAGGCCAACGACAAGGACGATGAGGGAAATTAGCTCGATTCGCGATTGATAAGCGTAGGTAATCGAATTGATGTCTTTCGTAAGAAATCCGACGGACACAATGCCGATGACATTTCCTTGATCATCAAATAGGGGCGCTTTACCGCGAAGTGAAGGGCCGAGTGATCCGATGGCTTTGGAGATGATCGATTGGCCTGCAAGAACAGGACCGTTGTCCCCGCCGACCATTTCTTGCCCTATTCGTTCAGGAAGCGGGTGTGAGTAGCGAATGCCTTCGCGGTTCCCGACAACGATATACTCGGCATCGATTTGATCTCTTATCTTTTCGGCGAGAGGCTGGATGATCTTGGACGGATCCGAAGTTTGAAAAGCCATACGAATATCAGACATATTAGCAACGGTTTCAGCAACCTTTAAGGCACGAGTTCCGATTTGATCCTCAAGTGCTGTGGTCATCATGTAATAAAATATACTGCCCAAACTGATGATGACGATGGAAAGGAACGAACAAATAATGAGGATGAGCTTGGTATGAAGCCTCATGTTCCACGCAGGCCTCCCATTGTTGGTTGATTTAGAAGAATGTATGTGTTTGGTATTGTAACATAAAGCGCTCTCATTTTGATGATTATAGGGTCTCCAGATCCGTGAACAATATGAACAAAATGGTCAAAACGCCGTTATTATAACTAATCGCCATAAACTTCCCAATAGACACAGGGGGTGTTATTCTGAAAACGCTTTAAAGAAAGCGGATACATGAGAAATCAAAACCAAACATGGAGGGGTTTCATTTGATAAAACAACTTTTTTCAGCGTCTTGGAAAGTAACAGCTATTAGCTTGCTTGCAGTTAGTTTGGCCGCTTGCGGGAACAATTCAGCGAAACCATCATCGTCATCAGCTCCAGCAGCTGCGAAATCCAATTATCCGGAAAAAGCACTTAGCATTATCGCTCCATCTGGTGCTGGCGGCGGCTGGGATATGACTGCACGTACCATCGCTAAAGTATTAACGGAAACAAAAGCAGTCGATAAGCCCGTCTCAGTTGAAAACAAACCAGGCGGCGGCGGTACTGTATTTATGGCGGAATACGCGACTAAAGATATCAAAGATAACTATAAACTGTTCGTGAGTTCACCTCCAATTCTCATTAATCACTTGAAAAAGGAAGGAAACACACCTTACGGATACAATGATACGACGCCGCTAGCGCAATTGACCAAAGACTACGGTGCTGTCGCGGTAGCAGCCAATTCGAAATATAAAGATCTGAAATCTTTGCTCGATGATATGAAAGCAGATCCTACGAAGCTAACCGTTGCTGGTGGGTCGGCACCTGGCTCCATGGACCACTTGGTATCGATTTTACCAGCATTCAAATATGGCATTGACCCGAAAAAAGTGAAATACGTGTCCTATGACGGTGGCGGTGAAGCCGTAACTGCATTGCTTGGCGGTAATGCTGATGTCTTAGGTACAGATGCTTCTTCTTTAGATCAATACGTGAAAGCTGGTAAAATCCGTATACTTGCTGTTGCAGCACCTGCCCGTCTTGGTGGCAGCCTGAAAGATGTTCCGACCATGAAGGAGCAAGGCGTTGATGCAGAATTTCTGATTTGGCGCGGTTTCTTCGGACCGAAGGACATGTCAGCAGACGCAAAAAAATACTGGGAAGATACGATTAAGAAAATGGTAGATTCCGATGCTTGGAAAAAAGAAATGCAAGCGAACAGCTGGGAGTCAGATTATAAGAAAGCAGATGATTTCAAAGCTTTCTTGGGCCAGCAAGAAACACAATTGAAAGACATGCTGACAGCGCTTGGTATGCAGAAATAAAACCTAACGAGACAAGGGAGAAGATGACCTCTTCTCCCTTGCCCAAATATAAGAATTTAAATGTTTCACATTATAAGTCGGCTTAATTTCTAGATAAACGCTCCGGTCCTAAGCGGATGGAGTAGTCGTTTATTGTGTTAGGGTAGGAGGCAGAGAAATGAATACAACGTTTGATCGTTATGCAGGCATCGCATTTTTCGCCATTGGCCTTGCCTTTGTGATTGGTTCTTTAGGTATTTCAACAAGTGCTTACGGTAGTAATGTAGGTGCCAATATTTTTCCGATGATTTTGGGCTCGTTCTTGTCTTTAATGAGTGTGCGTCTTATTTACGAGACGTTCCGTAAGCAGCGTGCTGAGAAGGGTAAAGAAAATTTGGACTACAAACGATTTCTCATTATTTTCATCGCGGCTGTGTTATATGCCTATTTCCTTGAAGATATCGGGTTCGTGATCTCCACGTTCCTGTTCCTAATGATTGGTTTTCAAACGATGCAAAAGGGTAGAGTATGGGTTTCCTTGCTGATTGCAGCTTGCTTCTCTTATGGCGTGTATTACTTATATGTGAATCTGCTGGATGGTTCGCTTCCCGGATTTCCAACATGGTTAGGGGGGGCATAAGATGAGCACTTTGGATTATGTGATGCACGGTTTAGGCACGGCGATGCAGTGGCATAATGTTATTTTTGTATTTTTGGGCGTATTGATTGGTACGGTGGTTGGCGTTCTTCCTGGCATTGGTCCGATGAGCGGTGTAGCTCTCTTGATTCCGATCACGGCAACCATGACAGCCGGCTTAGGCCCAGAAGAAGCCGCTACGAGTTCCATCATTTTGCTGGCAGGGGTGTATTATGGGGCGATGTACGGAGGCTCCACCACGTCGATTCTGTTGAACACGCCAGGCGAGTCATCTTCTGTCGTCACAACACTGGATGGCTATCAAATGGCCAAACAGGGTAGAGCTGGGGCTGCGCTTGCGATTTCAGCAATCGGTTCCTTCGCAGCGGGCATTATTTCACTGATTGGTCTCATCTTCCTGGCACGTCCGTTATCTGCGGTAGCCATTAAGTTCGGACCCGCTGAATATTTCTCCTTGATGGTGCTCGGCTTGCTCGCGATTAGCGGTCTTGCTGGGAAATCAATGGTGAAGGCGCTTATGATGACGGCATTTGGTCTTTTGTTAGCGACAATCGGTATTGATAACGTGTCAGGCGTGGAGCGATTCACCTTTGGCATTCCTGAGTTATATCAGGGCTTGGAATTCTTGACTGTGGCCGTGGGTACATTTGCTGTCGGCGAAGTGTTCAAAACCATCCTTCAGCGCGAAGGAAACGATGGCGAGATTGCCAAAATCAATCGCATTCTGCCGACAAAACAAGATATGAAAGACAGCGCTGCACCTATAGCGCGCGGTTCCGTGCTTGGTTTTTTTATCGGTTTACTTCCAGGCGCGGGCGCTATTCTTGCTTCATTCTTCGCTTATATCGTAGAGAAAAAGATTAGCAAAAATCCAGAGAAATTCGGCAAGGGAGCGATTGAAGGGGTGGCTTCACCGGAGGCTGCGAATAATGCTGCATCTGGAGGAGCGATGATTCCACTTCTGACATTGGGGATCCCGTCCTCGGGTACTACGGCGATTCTAATGGGTGCTTTCATTATGTACAATGTTCAGCCAGGTCCATTATTATTCCAGGATCACCCACAGCTGGCATGGGGCGTCATTGCAAGTATGTTTGTCGGCAATCTCATGCTGCTCATTCTTAATATGCCGCTGGTTAAAGTGTTTGCCAAAGTGATTGAAACACCTTCTAAATATTTAATTCCGTTAATTATCGTCTTTTCCGTATTCGGGGTGTATGCCGTACAGTATTCGACGTTTGATTTAATGCTCATTATGGGTTGCGGTCTTGTGGGATACTTCTTGTCTAAGAACGATTATCCGCTAGCACCACTCGTGCTTGGTCTTATTTTGGGGCCAATGATGGAAAACAACATGCGTAGAGCACTTACCATTTCAAATGGTGATTTCATGATCTTCCTGCAAAAACCGGTTTCGCTAGTATTTCTCATTATCGGTCTGATCTGGATTACCATTCCGCTCATATTGAAACTCAGAGGAAAAAATGTACTTGTGAACGAGGAAGGGTAATGAATATGAAAAATACGATGGGTGGCAAAAGTATTATTTTACGTCTGGAATTGCTGACCGAGCAAATCCATTTCGGTCAATTAATAACGTTAATTACCGAAAGCGGCGGGGATGTTATCGCGATTGACGTTATTCAAACCGGTGCGAATTGGACAGTTCGAGACATTACCGTATCCGCTCCCGAACAGTCCCAGCTGGACAGTATTGTCGCTAGGATGAAGGATCTCGCTGGCGTGCGACTCGTACACGTGTCGGATCGCACATTCCTGCTTCATCTCGGCGGCAAAATCGAGATGAAGCCCAAATCACCGATCCAGAACAGGGACGATCTGTCCCGTGTATACACGCCGGATGTTGCCAGGGTCTGTATGGCTATCCATGAAAATGAGGATAACGCCTACAAGCTGACGATCAAGCGAAATACGGTCGCTGTTGTTTCCGACGGCAGTGCCGTGCTCGGACTTGGAAACATCGGACCTTATGCGGCGATGCCAGTCATGGAAGGCAAGGCGATGTTGTTCAAGCAGTTTGCTGATGTCGATGCCTTTCCAATTTGTTTAAGCACGCAAAGTACCGAAGAAATCATCGCGACTATCAAGCATATGGCACCAGGGTTCGGCGGTATTAATCTGGAGGACATCTCCTCCCCGCGATGTTTTGAAATTGAAGAGCGGCTGCGCCAGGAGCTGGACATTCCCGTATTCCATGACGACCAACATGGTACGGCAGTGGTCTTATACGCTGGGCTCATCAATGCGCTGAAAGTAGTCGGCAAGCAGATTAATGAGGCTAAAGTTGTCGTCTGCGGTATTGGCGCAGCGGGAATGGCTTGCTCCAATATTTTGCTGGCTGCAGGCGTGAAGGAACTGATCGGGGTTGACCGTGAAGGTGCGTTGGTACGTACGAAAGAGTACGACAACCCGCATTGGAATGAATACGCGGAGCGGACGAATCCTAGCCTGCGCTCAGGTCCCCTGCATGACGTCATCGAAGGAGCAGATGTGTTCATCGGGCTGTCCGCAGGAGGCTTGCTGAAGCGGGTTGATGTGGAGCGGATGGCAGCTAAGCCCGTGGTGTTCGTGATGGCGAATCCAACGCCTGAAATTCATCCCGATGAAATCGAAGATATCGTGGGTGTCGTTGCTACGGGGCGCTCGGATTTCCCGAATCAGATTAACAATGTGCTTTGCTTTCCAGGCATATTCCGTGCAGCCTTGGACTGCCAAGCCTCCACGATTAATGAAGAAATGAAGCTGGCCGCTTCCGCCGCGATTGCGTCGGTTGTCACGCCGCAGGAATTGAACAAGTTATACATCATTCCAAGTGTGTTTAATCAAGAAGTGGTTAGACGGATTCGTGAAGCGGTCATCCGTGCGGCTATTCAAACAGGGACGGCGCGGCGGATACCGCGTGAGTTTCGTCAGACCGAATAAGCCGACAGTAGCGGAGTCATTGAAGGAACTATATTGGAGGGATTTGTATGGGTGGTTTGGAAACAAAAGCCATTGTAGAAATCAATCAAGCGGCGAATCAGTTTCAATCCAGTATCGTCATTCAGGTGGGTACGAGGTTTATTGATGTGAAAAGCATTCTTGGTCTGAGTGTCACACTATTCAACAATCAAGTGTACAAGCTTGATATTCAGGGACCTGATGAAGAGGAAGCCGTTGAGGTCATGAAGAGGATTTTCGACAAGCATGGACTAAATTTAGATCGTATATAAGCAAAAAAGAAGAAACGAGAGACAATTGTCTTTCGTTTCTTCTTTTTATGTTTCATTCAAGTCGGCGTCCGTTGACTTTTATTATGCCCATCGACTTGCTTAGTCTACTCGCTTCAAATGAGAGGCTGATGAGAATTCATTAATCTATGAAACTAGCCCTCGCATCTATGAATCATAAGAATACTATATATTAACTCATTAGAAAGGAGTTGATATATGATGCTTTTGGTCAACCAATTCTATGGCATAGTTTACAGAAACGCTAATGGAACAATTACTGTTTTTAATGCACGAGTTGTGGCAAGAGGGTTAACTAGAATACGAATTAAATTCATGAACGCGAGAGGTTTCATCGTTTTTAGATTCCTTTTCATTCGCCAAATTCTTCGATTTGTCTTAATCTAAATTAAAAAACTCCAATCCCACATGTAAAAGGGGTTGGAGTTTGTAATTACTTGCGTTTCATACGTAAGAACCGGCCGTTTGCTCTTGCGTAACGCAGAACTTTGTAGAACATCTTTTTATCTTTTAATTGGTTGAAAATGAAGGGATCAGGTGACGTGTTTACTTCTAGTACCCATGGTTTCATACCTTTATCGATTCCGATATCAATACCGATTTCTTTGAATCTCGGGAAACTCTTCTGATAATGTTGTGCAATTTGAGACCCTAAGTTTCGTAGGTTGCTAATATATTCTTTTTTCTTTTGGCCAGTTACATAGGAACCTAGTAACAATTCTAAGGGAAGTGGTTTTCCGCTATTATGAAAATTCGTCACTATCTTTTTGGGGTGTGCGACGCGGCCAATATAACCAGTGGCCTCCCAAATATTCTTCGGGCTTTTTTGGACCATAATTCGTATGTCGAATATCCGATTGTGATGGGTTAACAGATGAATACCTTGCTGCACCAAATATGTTCTGTTTAACTTGGCTTTGTTCAGAGCAGTGTATAAAGCCAGAAAGGTTTTAAAAGACTTAATAATCTTACCGACTTGAAAGCGATAGTTATCATCTTTCACCACTCGAATAACGCCTTGTCCGGCAGTGCCACTGCTGGGCTTCACATAAACCATTTTATGTTTAACTAACATATGAAGCAGGTTAGTTTGATTGTAGAGCATGGTTTCCGGTACAAATGTGCGAAGTTCTGGATTTTGCATAAGAATCTTCGTTTTTACCCATTTACTGCTTATTGATCTTGCTTGATTCATCGTCTTAACAGCACCTTTACTTGGAAATTTGCGATACGTTTCTGGTCAGCTTCTAGTTATCATATTCAAATGAAGTGAAGGGACGTGGAGTGGGGTCTATGAGAAAAAATTAAATTTTGATCCTATTTTGGTTTATCCAGAGTTGGATGAATCATTTCCGGAAAGTGTAGAGATCATGAAGCGAAGAATCTATTATGATGTATGACAAAAGACCTCCCTCACCAATGAAGTGGTGAAGGAGGTCTTGCAATCAAGGCTAATTTTATTTAATTACGCGGCGGGCCGTCTTGTAATGTTTGCTCCACCAACCGGAGTTCATATCCGTAATGGTTACACCAGGGCTGCCATACGTATGCATAACCTTGCCATTCCCGATATAAATACCAACATGATGAATAGGCGAATAGAAGAAGACTAGATCTCCTGGTTTTAGTTGATTCCTCGGTACGTAACTACCTACTTGTGACTGCTCTTTTGAAGAGCGCGGCAACGTAATTCCATACTTGCCATAGACATATTGAGTAAAAGAAGAACAGTCAAATGTGCGTGTAGTTCCTTTCTGAGAGCCGAACTTATAACTAACACCAAGATATCTTTTACCCAAGCTAATGATGCTGTCGGCTTTGGTAGATACAGAAGTTGATGCCGCGGACAGCGTATTCGTTGTAGCAGCGTGAGCCGCTTGTGGAGCAGCCATGACACTCATAGAAGCAAATAAGGAAACACTAAGTGTAATTCCTAATAGCGACTTTTTCAGGCGATTCGTTTTCATAGGATTCATGATTGGATATCCTCCTTATGGATCGTGTATTAGGCTTTCACTTGGCCTGAGATAACCTTAACACACCTGAAACCTCCTAAGGATTACTAACTAGCTCTGGAATACAGGACTCACACGGCCCGAGAATGGTTTATTAGAAAACGATGAGAGTTTCATAAGCATAAAATCATTGACTCAACAAAGAAACGCCAAAGGACAGATGCCAACTGTCCTTCGGCGTTTTATAGTGTTTTTATGACTGCGTTTCGACTTCATTTTTGGCTGTTGCTGGATTCTGTTTTCTCATGATAATCTCATGAACAATCTGTATAGTAATGAGCAAGGCTGCAAAGTTCAGTGTCTGGAAGAAACAGCCCTGTTTGAATGATTTTCCATATACCATTGGAAGAGCCAAACGTTGAAACTGAACCAAAACCCGCTGGCCAAATAGGCACCGACAACATCACTCGGATAATGGACACCGAGATAAATCCGACTTACACCAATTAGAAGAATCATCAAGATGCAGGCACAAATGAGAATAGTCCTACTACGTTTTGTAGGAAGATGTCTCCAAACTAGAAACGCAAGTGAAGCGTATAAGGCAAAGGCCGCCATGGAATGACCACTTGGAAAACTGTATCCCGTCTCTTGAATCAACCTGTGAAGGGAGGGGCGCTCTCTCTGAAAGATGATTTTAAGAAGCTGATTCAAACCTACGGTGCCAATAAGCAGTATGCCAAATAGAATGACTTCTTTACGGTGATGCAGGAATTTATAAAGTATAAAAATGCTGCCAAGAAAAATAACAATAACAATTGGCGTTGATCCAATGAATGTGAACAACTTCATCACGGAAGTTAACCACGTGATTTCCATCCCTTGAATAAGAGCGATCATACTTCTGTCAAAGGCTGCGATCCATTGCCCCTTTAGCATGAAAGCCACCGCGCTAAAAATGATTAACGTTACAATGCTCAAAATTAGAAAAATGCTGACCTTTAATTTAGAATTCATAACTCAAGATTGCTCCAATTCAATAAAATACAAATCATACTGATATAGTATAGCCATTCCAAGTTCATATTGCTCATGTGGGGAGATGCCGCCGATGAAGCGCATATTGCTTATAGAAGATGAAAAAAATCTTGTTCGTTTTATTCAATTGGAGCTCGAACACGAAGCGTTTGCAGTGAAAGCAGCTTATGACGGGAAAAGCGGTCTAGAACTAGCCCTTCAGGAAGATTGGGACCTGATCCTCCTGGATATCATGCTGCCCGAAATACACGGAATTGAGGTCTGTCGACGCATTCGCGCGGCCAAAAAGACTCCCATACTAATGCTTACAGCAAGAGATAGCGTTGTGGATCGTGTATCCGGATTAGATAGCGGGGCAGATGATTATATTCCGAAGCCGTTTGCCATTGAGGAGCTCTTAGCGCGTATTAGGGCTGTTTTTCGTCGTTTGGAGCTGGAAGGAAATGCACAGCATGCACAGCTTGCTTTTCAACATATAACGGTGGATCTGGACGCTAGGTTAGTCTACAAAGATAAACAGCTCGTGGAACTGACAAAAAGGGAGTTCGATTTATTAGTGATGTTTATGAAAAATCACCATCTTGTCCTAACACGAGATATGCTGTTGGATCAAGTCTGGGGATTTGATTCACTCGTGGAAACGAATGTGGTCGATGTTTATGTCAGATATTTGCGCAACAAATTAGATCATTCGGGTGAGAATAGCTGTATTCAGACCGTACGGGGAATAGGATATGTGATGAGATGAGAAGGCATTTAACGAGATTCATTCAAAATCTTCCAATAAAATGGAAACTCATGCTGGGAGCTGCTGTGCTGATCTTTCTGTTATTTGCCTCCTATAATTTTGCCCAATATTTAGTACTCAAGCAGTGGATGATGAAGCAAGAGGAAGATCAAATCCAAGTCAATATGGTACAACTCCAAGACTACTTCCAGGATAAATTAGCTGCAACAAGCGACATGCAAATTGCGGATAGTCAATCCTATATCGAGAAACTTACCGGTAGAAACCAATTTGTTCGTATTCTCGACAAGGAGGGCAAGCCGCTTTTAACCGTTTCCAATCATTTTGGTATGGGATGGGTGACTCCGAAGTCAGTGATTGTTCCTGAGCTTTACGATACAACGCACAAAGCGGATCATATTCTCATCTATCGGAGTCCGTTAGTCGCTGGTAAATTCGTTGGAACCATAGAGCTCGCGAGTAATCTTGAAACCTTCGATCATTTCAGTGAGACCTTATTATGGGTGATGTTGATTGGGGGGATCTTAGCTGTTTTCATAAGCGGAATCAGTGGTTTAGCCATATCGAGGCAATTTATGCGGCCTATCCGCGCATTGGCATCAACGATTCGCAGCGTGAAAGAGAAAGGTCTGTCGGAACGTGTTACGGATATTCAAAATGGGGATGAGTTGTCTAGCTTAGCAAAGCTTTTTAACGAGTTAATGAGTCAACTTGAATTTTCATTTCTTCAGCAAAAGCAGTTTGTAGAAGATGCTTCTCACGAACTGAGGACACCGATCACGATTGTGGAAGGCCATTTGTCTTTATTAAATAGGTGGGGGAAATCAGACCCTGCGGTTCTCGACGAATCCTTAGAAGCCTCGCTTCAAGAAGTCAGGCGTTTGAAACGGCTGGTTCAGGAACTTCTAACTTTAACGAAAGTAGAGGCCAATTTGTTGAGTGATAACTATTCTCCAATCCTTGTAGAGCCAATCATTCATGAGTCGTTAAAACGCTTTGAAGTCCTTAATTCTGAGTTCGAATTTGTAGAGAACACAGGAACCATTACAGACGTCATGCTGCTCATGAATCCGTTGCATATGGAGCAAATGCTGATGATTATTCTGGATAATGCAGTTAAATATTCGGGCATGACCAAACGGATTGTCATTGAGGGGATCCGTCAGAAAAATGAAGTGCATATCGTTGTTCAAGATCATGGTGTCGGCATTCCTGAAGCTGATTTACCTTTTGTATTTGATCGCTTCTATCGGGTAGATAAAGCGAGAAATCACGAGATTGCGGGCACTGGACTTGGGCTCGCGATAGCCAAACAGCTTGTTCTCAACTACCAAGGAAGCCTAACCATATCTAGTGTGGAAAGTGAAGGGACGCGTGTGCAACTAACATTCCCCCTGCACCAAATAGTGGATGCTTAGAATTCTCATCGCCCTCTCATTTTCATCAAGTAAAGTAACTGTATTGCCTTCCTGAATAGGGCTTTCAGTAACGAAAAAGGATGATGATGATGATGATGAGTACCTCAGATTTGGATTATCAATGGTTTCAAAGGATTAATGAGCTTGGACATACACTTCCTGCACTTAATCCTGTCATGCGTATGTTTGCTTCCTATGCCGAATATGTGTTTTACCTCGGTGTTGTTGTGTATTGGTTTACTAGACACGCAATCAAGCGGCAAATGGTTGCAGAATCACTCTTATCTGCCGCAATAGCCTTAACCTGCAGTGGGTTAATCGGACATGTCTTCTACCGCGATCGCCCGTTCGTGACGCATGCCGTACTCCAATTAATTGCCCACCCAGCTAATGCCTCATTTCCAAGCGATCATGCGATCGGGGCTTTTGTTATCGCGACCTCTATTTGGCTATTTCGTCGAAAAGAAGGCGTGGTGTGGCTGCTCTTAGCCGTCTGTATCGCGTTCTCGCGTGTTTGGACCGGCGTTCACTATCCATTAGATGTACTAGCTGGTGCTGTGATCGGCATCGTTGCCGCGGTTGCTGTTCGTCAATTATTCAAGCACTCAACATGGGCGTTGAAGTGGCTAAAAGCGATCATTCATCTGTATGAAGGGATGGAAGCTAGAGTTTGGAGTCAAAAAGTCACACACGAAACATCGACGAAATAGGTGGTGTCCCCCCTGAGAAGTCGGAGATGAAAGGTGGTTTCAACTTGCATGAACGTGAATCCTCGTGTATTAATTCTTACGGCCAGCTACGGGAATGGACATCTACAAGCCTCTAAAGCCTTGTATCAGCAATTCCTAGAGCAAGGGATAGAGCATGTGAAAATCGTTAACCTCATGAAAGAAGGGCACCCATTCATTAATTTAATTACGACTGCGTTGCTTAACACCAGTGTGAGAAGTTCGCGTTTCGGGCTCGATTATTACGGCTGGTGCTATTATTTAACCCGTGAAACGAAGCAGACTGCGCTCTTTCAGAAATCGATGACCTATCTAGGCCAGAGGAAATTAAAAGAGCTCATTCAGATCGAGCAACCGGATGTGGTTGTGAATACGTTTCCTTTCGGAGCATCTCCGGAAGTATGTCGTTCCATGGGGATTCAGAATTTCACCGTAATGACGGATTATGCGCTGCATGCAAGTTGGCTCCATTCGCATGTCGATAAATATTATGTGGCTACAGAAGAATTAAAGCAGCAAATTGTCTTCAAAGGAGTTAACAAAGATCACGTCGAGGTCAGCGGCATTCCAATACGTCAAGAATTCGCGATTGAGAACACAATGGCTAGAGTTACCAAAGAAAGGCTTATTCTCATTATGGCAACTGACAGCGGCGTTAACAGTTATATGGAGGACATGCTTAGCGCGTTAGTTGCTTTTTCTTATACTCGTTTGGCTGTTATCTGTGGTCAGAATGAGAAATTGCATCATCGACTTCGTGAACTGTTCGCAGTGAACAAGAACATAACCATATTGGGATATGTGAATAACATACACGAATGGATGTCTCAGGCGACTTGTATCCTAACAAAAGCAGGTGGACTCACCTTAACAGAGGCCATAGCCCTTCAACTGCCGATTTTCATTTATAAGCCGCATGCCGGGCAGGAAAAGGAGAATGCTTTGTACCTCTCAGGTCGCGGCGTTGCTTCCATTTCCAATAATCTGGAAGAACTTATGGCGAACATGCAATATTTCTTTCAACATCCAAACTTATATGAAGAAATTAGAAAACGCATGGAAGGCATGCGACGAAGTGAAGCGGCTGCTCACATCGTACGTGATATTATGCTTAGAACAACGAAGCCATCCATATCATTGTCGATTTAGAAGTGGAGGGCCTCAGATGAGAATACGTTTGTGTGATAGTCATTATGGATCTTACTTGTTGTGGTCGCTTCTAATCGGACTGCTCGTTTATACAATTATACCAACGCTCGTTGTTCGATTAGGGGGATATGGCGCTTTTCGCAAAGGGAAGAGGCCACTCGGGATCGCACTGACGTTTGATGATGGGCCTGATCCAATGTACACACCGCGACTCTTGGATATTTTACGAGCACACCGAATTCAAGCAACCTTCTTTGTACTTGGCTCGAAGGCTGAGAGATACCCTGAGCTAATCCTAAGAATGCATGAAGAGGGGCATTTGATCGGAATTCATAATTACGTTCATTGGACCAATGCCTTACTGACCCCTAAGAAGGTAAGAAAGCAATTACATGATACCGTAACGGTCATCGAGAAAATCTTGGGCTTCAAACCTATCCATTACCGTCCACCATGGGGGATTATAAATGTTTTTGATTTGTTACTTATGAAGCAATTTCGATTCATATTGTGGTCATTGATGGTTAGGGATTGGAGCAGCCGCGGGGGAAAAGAAAGGATTAAGAGAAAATTGTTCGCAAGGTTACTGAGCAACGACATCATCGTGCTGCATGATAGTGGACAGACCATAGGTGCGAATCTGCATGCGCCTAGGTACATGTTGGAAGCTTTGCAGGAATTTGTGCAGGAAGGTAGGAGGCAAGGTATTCCTTTTATGCGAATTGATCAAAGAATACAGATCGAAGATCGACCAAATTATGACGTTCATTCAATCGACCGGGACAAGCATTTGTTATTATAGTCGCATTCGCGTAGGAACTAGCTATTATTTTAATCGAAATGGGGAATACTCTTATTGCTAATAATTGGGGGTGTTTCTTGCCTGTATAGAGCATTTTTCACCACCGCAAGCCCTCCTGTACTCCTCGCCATAATAATATCCTTATATTAAATTGTTTATTTACACATAGGATAAGGGGATTCTGACAAGAACATGATCTCATTCCCGCGAGTGATTTCTACGCCAAAAGGACTATCCGGTAAGACTTCTTCGCCGCAGTTCTTGTCGTATAGCTTATAACTATCATATAATAGTAAATAAATATTTTAATCGAGTGTTTTATCATTGATCCAGAAAGGTGTATGACTAGGTCGCGCCCTGGCTTGCTGTAGCGCCTAAGGAGTGGCGCCTACATCCTTTCTGCAAATTTTAGGGTATAAGGATGGTAATAATGAGCAACAGAGAAACTAAAACAGACGTCATCTTAATTGGTGCAGGAATCATGAGTGCGACATTAGGGACACTTCTGAAAGAATTAGTACCGGATTGGGAAATTACAGTGTTTGAGAAGCTCGAAACTGCAGGAGAGGAAAGCTCTAACGAGTGGAATAATGCAGGAACAGGACACGCGGCACTGTGCGAGCTTAACTACACTGTCGAGAAACCAGATGGATCTGTAGATATTAGCAAAGCTATCCAAATTAATGAACAGTTTCAGGATTCTATGCAATTTTGGTCTTATCTTGTAGATAGCAAGCTTATCAGTAACCCGCAAGACTTTATCATGCCATTGCCTCATATGAGTATGGTACAGGGGGAGAAGAATGTATCTTTTTTAAAGAAACGTTTTGAAGCGATGTCAGCGAATCCACTGTTTCAAGGGATGGAATTTTCCGATGACCCTCGCAAGTTGATGGAATGGATTCCGCTTATTATTGAAGGGCGTCCATCGAATGACTCTATCGCCGCAACCAAAATCGACACAGGCACGGATGTCAACTTTGGTGCTTTAACGCGCATCTTGTTCGACCACTTAAAGACTAAAAATGTCGATATTAAATACAGACATAGTGTTGATAATATCAAACGTACTTACGACGGTGCCTGGGAATTGAAGATACGGAACGACAGAGGCATGGTTGAACGCCATACAGCCAAATTCGTCTTTATCGGAGGCGGAGGCGGAAGTCTGCATTTGCTGCAAAAATCCGGCATTCCTGAAGGAAGAAATATTGGCGGCTTCCCTGTGAGCGGCATATTTATGGTATGTAAAAATCCGGATGTTATCGCGCAGCATCATGCCAAAGTATACGGTAAAGCTAAGCTTGGCGCACCGCCAATGTCAGTTCCGCATCTGGACACCAGATTTATCGATAACAAAAAGTCATTGCTATTCGGACCGTTTGCCGGATTCTCACCAAAGTTTCTAAAAACCGGTTCCATGTTCGATTTGGTAACATCCGTTAAACCGAACAATCTCGTGACCATGTTGTCGGCAGGTGCCAAGAACATGTCATTGACTAAATACCTGATCGAGCAAGTCATGTTATCGAAAGAAAAGCGCATGGAAGAGTTACGCGAGTTTATACCAAATGCCAAAAGCGAGGATTGGGATCTCGTCGTAGCGGGTCAACGTGTACAAGTTATCAAGGACACGGCTGCCGGCAAAGGAACCCTTCAATTTGGTACGGAAGTTATTAGCGCTGCTGACGGCTCATTAGCTGCTTTGCTCGGAGCTTCTCCAGGTGCTTCTACTGCCGTTTCCGTCATGCTTGAGTTAGTAAAAAAATGTTTCCCTCAACATATCAAAGCGTGGGAACCGAAAATAAAAGAAATGATTCCATCTTACGGCGTGTCATTAATGAAAAACCCAGAGTTGATCCAAGAAATACATACTTCAACAACGAGGACGCTGGGATTAAATAAAAACCGGTCATTACAGGCAGCACGTCAAACGTAAGATAATACCTAGTTAGTGGATCATCATAGTGTCATTTTTGGAAAAGCCTTGCTAGCGCAAGGTTTTTTTTTCTTTTGTTTTTTGGAGGAAACGAAATATGGATTGCCGCGGCTGCTGGAAAATGTGGCATTTAAAAGGGATTTATTTTCAAAAAGCTTTTCGTCGTGTGTCGTACATACCCTATAGATATGTCATAAATACCCCCCAATTTTACATTTAAAATGATATAAGATGAGAAAACGGAGTTATTTATGTCAAGGAGGTATAGGATCATGTCTATCATCGAAAAAAGCACGCCATGGAAAGCCAGCTGGATCTGGGGAGGGTCCGAGGAAAGTCCGCGCAATGAATGGCGCTGGTTCAGAACCTCGTTCATCTGTCCGCAGGATTTGGGAACGCTGGCGAAGGCGATCTTATGGATTACAGCGGATTCCCGCTATGAAGCTTACGTCAATGGAAAGAGAGTCGGAAGGGGGCCAGTGCGTTATTTCCCGACGGATATTTTCTATGACGCCCATGAAGTCGGGCATCTCCTTCGTCGTGGCGAAGTCAATACCATTGCGGTACAAGTGATGCATTTCGGTGTCTCCAATTTTCAATATTTGAGAGAACGAGGCGGGCTGCTTGCGCAGGTTGATGCTATTGTAGGTGACAACGAAGTGACGCTTGTCCAAACGGGGTCAGACTGGCGGACGTCCGTGCATGCTGGACAGGACCCGGCTATCTCCCGGATGTCTTGCCAGTTAGCTTTTTCGGAACGCATCGATGGCAGGAAGCTGGCGGAAGACTGGACGTCTGCTCAGTATTTCGATTCCGACTGGCAGCAGGCGGAGGTCATCGGGCCAGCAGGCATGGCGCCTTGGGTGCGGCTAGTGCCGAGGGACATTCCTTACTTGACGGAGGAGCCTGTTCTGCCTAAGCGTGTGCTCTCATTGAATAGGGTAGTCCCCTATCAACTTACTGCTTTTATTGACGCCTATCATCTGATGAAGGCTCCAGGAGAAGAGAACGCCAATCATATCCGCTTTTGCGGCGCTTTCGGAACGTTACTTCGCTTGCGCGAGGAAGCGGACGTGAAGGTCACGCTCCACGTGGGTGGACTAGGTGTGGTTCGGCTTGGAGAGAAGCTTTATTCGGAAAAGGAATGGGAAGTGGAGCCGCCGCTAACGCACATTCGTGCCAAATTGCCGGCAGGTGATCATCTTTTGCTATATACGGTGTATGGCCCTGAGCATGGTCATAGTAACCGAGTTGGTATTGATGCGGATAAAGGGATTGCGTGGTTATCGCCACTAGAGGTTGCAGAAGCGTGTGAGCCAATATCTCCCTTCGTTCGTATAGGTCCATCATTCTCGTACAGCTGTATCGATTATCTCGACCAAGATGAGTTGTTCGCCTCGTGGGAAGCTGAGAAAGTTAGCTTTGCTGAACGGATTGCTCCGTTAGCGAGCATTGAAGAACTGCGTGCGACGGGTTACCCGGTTGAGCCTGTTCCTCATAGCTTGGCTAATGGCGAAGATGCCTTCATGCCGCAGTTCGCTAAGCGCGAATCGGAGGCATTTACCGTTCCAGTCAGTCTGCAACGCATCGCTGTCGCTTCCACGGACCCCGGTGTTGTGCCTGTCTTTGAATCTGGAGACACCGAGTTCATGCTCGATTTTGGCAAGGAGTGGAGCGGGTTCCTTGAATTTGAACTGGAAGCCGAAGCGGGAATTACCGTCGATTGGTATGGCATTGAATATCGGAAAGATGTGTATGTTCAGCATACGTTCCATTTGGACAATACGCTTCGCTATGTGACGCGGGAAGGCGCTCAACGTTACGCATCACCGATCCGCAGAGGGTTCCGCTATCTGATTGTCACCGTCCGTGGTGCGAAGAAGCCGGTGCTGATCCGTGATGTCCGAGTCGTGCAAAGCAACTACCCGGCTCCCGAGATTGGTGTATTCCGAAGTTCAGACTATAAGCTCAATCAGATCTGGGAAATTTCTAAGCATACGACGAAGCTCTGCATGGAGGATACGTTTGTCGACTGTCCGGCTTACGAGCAGGCATTTTGGGTAGGAGACAGTCGCAACGAAGCGCTTGTCAATTATTATACCTTTGGAGGGACAGCGATTGTAGAGCGATGCCTGCGTCTAGTTCCGGGATCTGAGTTCCAGACACCATTATATGGCGACCAGGTACCTAGCGCATGGACGAGTGTCATTCCAAACTGGACGTTCTTTTGGATCGTTGCTTGTCGGGAGTATGCGGAGCATACAGGAAATCGTGTCTTTGCAGCGGAAATGCTGCCGAAGATGCTTCGAACGTTGGAAGCGTATTTGGAGCGACTAAACGCCGATGATTTATTAGATATGAAGGGCTGGAACCTACTGGATTGGGCGCCAATAGATCAACCTAATGATGGTATCGTCACACATCAAAATATGATGTTGGTGAAGGCGCTGGAAGAAACGGCGGCCATCGCGAAGTTCGCTGGCTTGCCTGAACAGGGGACGGCATGTATCGAGTTGGCTGTCCGAATGAAAGCAGCGATCAATCAGCATCTCTGGAGTGAGGAACGTGGCGCCTATCTCGATTGTATTCATCCGGGAGGTCGACGCTCGAACATCTTCAGCATGCAGACGCAAGTGATGGCACTGCTCGTCGGTGTTGCTGAAGGGGAGCGCAATGCGATATTGAGTGAGTACTTGACTGCCACACCAGAAGGATTCGTGCCGATCGGAAGTCCATTCATGTCATTCTTCTACTACGAAACGTTGATGAAATCCGGTAACGTGCAATGGATGATCGATGACATGCGTGAGAACTTCGGCTTTATGCTCGATAACGAGGCGACGACGTGCTGGGAAATGTACGGACACACGATAGTCAATCGTGCGAACGAGAATGATTTGACGCGCAGCCATTGCCATGCATGGTCGGCGGCTCCGGGATATTTCCTGGGTGCCTATGTGCTAGGCGTACGCCCTGCCGCTCCGGGGTGGGCAAAGGTGATCATCGAACCGTTGATCGGCGATTTGAGTTGGGCTAGTGGAACGGTGCCGCTGCCGCAAGGCGGGTGCATAGATGTTGCTTGGAAGGCCGAGAATGGGCGGATTGCCTCGCTTGTTGTGACAGCGCCTGAGCATGCAGAGCTCGATATTCGTGTTCCAGCAGACTGCACCCTTAAAATTAGTCGCGTAAGAGAACTTTCAGCCGTGTAGATCGGGAATAGGAAAATCGCGGCCCTATACAAAATGCAAAAACAGCGCACATTCCCCTTATAGGGAATGTGCGCTGTTTTTGCGATATTGGTGCGGAGAGGTTCCGATATTTGTTTTGAATAACTGACAGAAGTAAGACACATTACTCAGCCCGACAGCCGTGGAGATATCATGAATGGGCTCCGATGTGGTTCTGAGCAGCCAACTAGCCTCTCTTAATCGTTTGGCCGTTAAGTACTCCGTAATACTGCTGCCGGTAAATTTGCGAAAGAGATGAGATACATGAGTGCTATTTAAGTGTAGAGATTCTGCTAGGTCTTCCAGTTTAAAGGGATGCTGATAGTTGTCGTCAATCCATTTCATGATGTGTTCTACATGATGAGTGGGACGTAGGACGGAAGAAGCGGGGTCCTGTTTATCTGGCCAATGCACTCGCAGACCCTGTAGGAAAGCGATCAAGAAGATCGTGAACACTTCCATGTGTTCTTCTTTGGGAATCACCTGTAAATCATATTCTAATTGCTTCATCTGAACATCCCATTCCGGCGGTAATTCAGGCAAGTATAAGACTTGGCTGCTAAGCGTGTCTTTCCACAAGGAACGGAAAAAGCTCTGCAATTTAGGCAACGTGCTCAGCATGTTATCGACAAGGGAAGGTTCAAATAAAAACTTCGAGCGTTCGTAGGATTTGTCGGTTTGTGTATTCAGATCTATTTTGACCCGATGCAATTGATAAGGTTGGAAAAATATTAATGTGTTTGGTTTGATCTCGTACATAAAAGGATCAATAATGACGGAGCCTTCCCCTTCATGCACATAAATAAATTCCATGCCTTGGTGAGCATGATAAATGTCCCAGACGGCAGTCGTTCGACGGCGAAATGACATTTGGACCGGTTCAGTATTCAGTTGAAAATCCTTAATGAGACTCAGTAGGACGACCTCCCCTAAACAAATCACAATACAACAACATTTTAACACAATGCAGGGCAAAGACAATATGATAGGATGTGGCTACAATGAAATCATAATCACGATTTCATTGAGGAGCAAACACAAATGATGACAACACGGCATTTTGACAAGCAGCAAAGTATAGAAGCGCGATGCGGCTCTAATACCCCGCGTATATTGGAAAATATTGCTAACCACTATATCGGGACCCATCCTTCAAATTCATTTACTTGGCGGTTGTATAGCCGGCAAGGATTTAAGCAAATGGCAGATGCCAGGTATGACCTCAACTTGGGTGAGAAGTTTCCTGATGCGAAAAACGGGCAGTTTGGCTATGCCTTTACCCAAATATGGAGTGATACGGATAGGGTTATCGAGTCAGCACTAAGCTGCTACGGACCGGCAACGGTGTATGTAGATGGCCAACTGCTCTATAAGACAGAGACGCTTGATGAGCTGAATCCCGCGAACAAACGTCATTTGAAAATACCGCTGAGTTCGGGTTGGACAACGATTTTAATTAAAATGCGTAAAACGCCATCCGGGTTCGGCTGTATCCTGGGGACAATTCGCAGTAAATGGACTACACCTCCTGCCTTATCCCCATTCATGGAGCGAGAAGGTCAAGCAGGATGGATCTACTCGCTTCCCGTAGATGCGGATGTTTTTAAAGAGCATGCGTTGCCTGTACTAGGGCAAAGTGAAATGGAGTCGGGCATTGAATGGCGACCATCGCTGAAATGGGAAGCAGAGCAGATTAAGCAACCTGTTTTCACGAGAATGTTCAGAGATCAAGTTGAACCGGGTCAATATGCTTATGGTTGGACGCGTCTCAATTGCCAATCTCCAGGGAAGCAACGCTATTCCTTCAGGGGAACCAACCAGAGTGCAGCACTAACCGTGTGGATCAACGGCACCGAAGTCTTCCAAGCTCAGGCATTAGAACCTATCCATTTTGACATCGATCTGGCCTATGGGCAGCATCAACTCTTGGTGCGTTCACAAAGCGGCGGGAAGGATTGGGGCTTTCAAGTAGACATCTATCAAGATGGTCAATTATGTGAGTTTGAGCTTCCGCATCCCATCCAAGGTACAGAAGAGCGCTGGGTGTATGCAGGACCTTTCCAAAGTGAAAGGGAGTATACGGCTGCCGAACTGCAAACGATGTATACCGTTTGGGAACCAGAGAACGGAGGCCTTTACTGGCGGCTGGATCAACCGGATGCGTGGGTTCGTCCCTATTTGGAGAACGCGAATCATGCGCGTTGGAACTATCCGCTTGGCGTCACGCTGTATGGATTGCTGCAGGCAGGCAAAATGCTGGGGCGTGAAGACATTGTACGATATGTGACTAATCATATATCGGAGTGTACCAAGCTTTACGATTATGCGCGTTGGGATCGCAAACAGTACGGCTTCCCTTGGGTAAACCATCAGTTAGTTGAATTGGATATGTTAGATGATTGCGGTTCGTTTGGATCTGCCATGCTAGAGGCTTATACAGAATGTCAGGAGAGTACCTATTTGCAAGTAGCTGAAGTGATAGCAGACTTCATCTGTAACCGTCACGAACGTAGAGAGGACGGGGCATTTTATCGGGAAAGTCCTGGATATTACATGGAAAAAACACTTTGGGCTGATGATTTGTATATGAGCACCCCGTTCATGAAACGCTATTATTTACTCACGGGGAATATGGCCGTTCTGGATGATGCAGCTGAGCAATTTATGGCCTACAAAAAGTATTTATACATGCCTGAGCTGAAAATTATGTCGCATGTTTATGATTTCAAATTTGATACAGCCACCTATGTGCCATGGGGCCGTGGGAACGGTTGGCCTCTATTTTCGCTGTCAGAGCTATTGGAAGTATTGCCGTTGGCTCACGCGCGCAGAGGAGATTTAGTTGCATTTTTTCAAGAATTTTGTGAGGGATTACTTTCGCTGCAAGGGGAAAATGGTTTGTGGCATCAAGTTCTAACCCATCCCGATTCTTATGAAGAGACCTCTTGCACGGCCATGTTCATTTACGCCTTCTGTCGAGGCTTGCGTTTGGGTATCTTGAAGGATAACCGTTCCGCATTTGAAGCTTCCATTGGGCTTGCTTGGAAAGGACTAACAAGCAGGGCGGTCGACCAGTACGGCAATGTGCATGGGGTGTGCACGGGATCCAAATATGCGTTCACCGCTGATTATTATAAGGATGATTTGCCATGGAAGACCAACGATACACACGGTATCGGCATTGTGATGCTGGCTGGCATTGAGGTTGAACGATTGAAAAATTATTGGGCCAGTGGAGAGTGAGGTGGACCATGAGCGAAGAAGTCAGATACCACATGCTTCGCCCTGAGCAGATTATTGCTAGAAGAACGGCGTGTCCGGTCGTTTACATACCCATAGGCACGCTGGAATGGCATGGCTTGCATAATCCAGTTGGAGCCGACTCCTTGCAAGCTGAAGGCATTGCCATTCGATGTGCACAAAAGGGAGGCGGACTTGTATTTCCGCCATTGTACTACGGCGAAAGCCGGGTTGAAGGCTTGATGGAGGCGAATGCGGCGGACAGACAGCAAATTGCAGAAATGATGCAGCTGAATCCTGACAATTTTCTTCCGGAACGAATGCCTTTTTCCGCCATGGAACAAGTGATCAATTACGAGAAGCTTCTCCTGCATATTCTTGCGGAAGCGGAATCGCTTGGCTTTCGGGTAGGCGTGTTAGTTGCCGGACATTATCCGCTAATCGATCATGCTAGAGCGGCTGCGATGCTGTTCAACAAGCGGTTGTATAGTCGCAGCAGCACCGGCATGCAGGCTTGGGCGTTTGTTGATTATATGCTGGTGGAAGATCGGTACGAATGTGCCGGTGATCATGCAGCTGGGTGGGAGACTTCGCACATGATGGCACTTCATCCAGAGACGGTTAGACTAGACTTGCTTCCTCCGAAAGGGGAGCCGCTTATTGGTGTCGGAGGTGTGATGGATGCGAGGGATTCAAGCGCAGCTTTCGGCAACGAGACGATCGACGCGGCCGTCGATATCGCTGTTAAGGAGGCGCTGCATCGGTTGGAGAACAGAGGCAAGTATTTCCGACATGGGCACTCGTTTCGAGAAGGATTATGGAAACAGGAATAGCTGTAGGAGACTAGGATGAATAGGCTGCCCCATAGTAGATTCTTTTACTATAGGACAGCATTTTTTGTACACGTAATGTAAGCTGCTGCCCCTGCCATTGCCGATATTAAGTTGCATGACTAGTCGCAGAGCGCAGAGGGAACGTAGAGGCGCTATTTGGCTGAATTCGGATGAAATCTTATCCAAAGGGAACGTAGAGGCGCTAATTGGTTGATTTTCGCGATTTATAGTGTTTTTCGAAAAAATAGGATACTCTCGTTCCCTTTCGATGACGATTTTGCCTATTTATTCGCAAATAGAGTATCCTCGTTCCCTCCCTCGTGGGTGGGCTTGTGGATGGCCTCTATTTTTCTGGGTATGGAAGAGTTCGTAAAACAAGTCATTGCCACTGGAGGGATTATGCTGATATGAAAGACGAAAAAGATTTTGAAGGTTTGCAGCAGAATATGGAAACGGAGCACAGCTTTCTGAAAAATCGTTTCTTGCGGCCTGTGGATACGTGCAACGAACTGAAGCATTTACTCTGGCAGGAGCTGGCGCTATCCAAATTAATTGGAGGGTGGATACCGGCGATTCCGGCATATGAGCAGAAGATTCAACTTGGTCGATTATGCTATGTGCACAATCGGAATGTGAAGTGCTTGTATGAACGTATCGAGGAGCTGCCTGGCGGTATGCATGACAAGGATTGGATGCCCGATATCACGCGGGAGGCATTCGAAAGAATGTTTGGCGCGCCAGATGAACACACTTTTCTGGTCAGTTACTTATATATACATAGACATCTGTATATCCAATATGATGCATTGGTGGCCAAACTGGATCCGATTTTAAATGCGCCTACACTGGACCAGATCAAGATCATCTTCATTGAGCGGGAAGCCACACAGCGCTGGCTGCATGAGCAGTTGCAGTTTGTCCATTGTGGAAGTGAAGAAGAGTCGCGAAAGCTGGCGGAATGGGAACGGTATATCCTTACGGTCTGGGCCGTCTTCCAAGCAAATGCTTTTGTAGATGATGTGAACACTGTGACCTGGCCAGTTAACCTGGTGCAGGATCCAGCTGGTCCGCTTCCGGAGAAGGCAAAGCTGGAAAACAAATATCCACGTTATACGAATCCAAAACCGCAAAAATCGTATACGGATACCAGTATGTCTGTGCTGCATGACAGTGTGAAACAAATGATATACATCTATGCGACTGAGATTTTTGCTGGAGAGACGTTGTCCTGCATTTATTATTATGTGGATCGGATGCCTTTACCTTTTTACTTTGACTTGGCCCGTCACATGTGGGATGAATTTCGTCATAGTCAGATGGGTATGCGCCGTTTGCTGCAAATGGGCTATTCAGTCGACCAATTCCAGTGGCTGGGGGGTCCAGGCAAGCGGGATGTCAAAGAACACTTTACCGAATTGTATTCCAACTTAACCCTATTAGGTGAAGCCTGCGGCTTCAAGAAGAAGCGAAAGTCAGCGGAAGCGTTTTGGAAATTTGGCGATGTATTGTCTGCGATTACCTGTGAATTTGATTTGATTGACGAACGCCGTCATATTGATTTTTCTGTGAGATGGGGACCGGAGTTGTTCAAGAAGGCTGATATGATTATCACTTATCAGGAAATGGCGGAAATAACGAGAGTCCGTCGATTAACCGAACTTGAAACTGTGCCCGCTGAGGAAATAGCTAAGCTCGCGAAAAACTTCCCTATTTTCTGCAGCTTTCATACATCGGAACTGGCTTATGACAACTATTGAATTCATAAGTGTGAAAACGTTTCATTGACGTGTATAAATGACCGAGATATAATCATAGTGTCATAGAAAACGCTTCCATGGAGGGATGGATACACATCGTGCAATTCAAGAAAAGAAAGGCGGATTCATTCATAATTGTAATCAACAAATGAAAAAGGAGGATTTTATTAACATGGCAATTAAAAGGAAACCCATTATGAGATTTCTACTTATTGTTGCAGTTATCATGTCACTTGTTCTTCCTAATTCAGCATTTGCAGCCTATGTACATCAGCCTGTCGAGATTCAAGAGCCGGCATCTCCTATCCAGATCACGGTGAACGGTAAAAACATGAAATCGGATGTATCGCCTAAGTTTATCGACGGAAAAATTTGGGTTTCTGCCGAGGCAATAGCTCATTATATATATTCGGTATTTTATGAGTCTATCGATGGCAAAGCCTTCACTTTAAAAAATGATTACTACGAAATGACAGTTACATACGGAAGTAATGAAGTTACATTAAAAGACGGCTCAACGGTTACGACGGAAATGCCGTTCAAAGAAGGGATTAGAAGTTTTATCCCCTTGGATACTGTTATGTATGCGTTTGAAGCAACCTACACGTGGGATGCAACGAGCAATACGGCAAAAGTTCTCTATGATGAAAACCGTCATATTACCGCTGATGCCGCTTTGCCGGTAGCTGTACCAGGTGTTGATATAACTGCCGTGGGCAAATCGAGAGACGGATATTATAGTATTCCGAGCGACGATCCGAATGCCGAAGTAACCGTATGGCGGAAGTCAGCGGATCCGGCAAACTATGTAATAGCCCAACCGAGAAATACCGGAAACGCTTGGTTAATTGCGCCTAAGCCTGGTTATAATGCGGCAACAGGAGCCTTTGAAGGTGGCCTTAGTTATTTGTCCGGCGGCGGCAGCAACGACATCATTAGAGTGAGAATTCACTACTCAGACGGCAGGCCGGATAAGGAGTTTAAAACGACCATTACTACAAGCTCTGCTCAAAGTGGTTCCGGCATACCCAATACAGGTAACGATTTACTTTTAAGGACCACGTTCAATAATTTAAGTTTGTATCTGAATTATGCCGGTTATACGACTCCCGGAGATACAATTGCCTATAAGCTTCCGACATCGCCAGTCACCACCATACAGGTTGTTCCTGACCCTGCTAATGAGGTGAAATTCAGAAAAGTAGGAGTTGCAACGTGGGAAGACGGACTTGCACTGGCATGGGATTCGGTCAACAAGCAGTTCAGAGGCTCTATTGTCGGTCTTGAACCAGACACGGATTATGAAGTGCAAGTTAAAGTCCTTAAGGATGGTTCAACATACACCAAGCAAATCAGAACATGGAAAGAAGACGTTCCAATTGCTAGAAATATACCTATTGCTTCTATATATGAGCCAGGAAAACCGCTGTCGGTTCAAGGGCTTAGAGGTACAGAAAACGGATATATCCGAATCATTGGGGATGGAAGTACGGTTATCGAAGTAACGGACGAATTTTGGGAAGCGGTATCGATCGCACAGTCCGAGTATGTGATTTTGGAGAACTTAATCATTCGTGGCGGCAAGAGAAGCGCAATATCGGTTCTCAGTTCAAGTCACCACATCCGAATTGTGAATAGTGATATTTCAAATTTCGGAAGAGAAGCAACACAATACTTAGCCAAGCAAACGGTAGTGGCAAATGCGGATCCAAACCTGGCTGTTGACTTGCGTACAGGGCAAAGTTACTCTGCCAACGCAACGCCTGTTAACAATGACTCTGGTATTTTTGTAAGCGACGCAAGCAATCTCGTCATTGAAAAGAACTATATTCATGATGCAAGAACCAAAACTAATGCATGGAACGGCGGCGGCGGTCGAGCGTGGTACCCTGAATGGGACGATAAGCATCCGCAAGGTGTCAGCGCCATGTACGCAAGGGGCGGGCAAGGTGTCGTTATTCGATACAACGACATTGTCGGAAGCGACGATCATCGTTTTAACGATGCCATTGAAACTTGGGGAAATGGTGAAGTAGACGGCGGTGTCGGTAAAGATTCCGATGTGTACGGAAATTATTTTGCATATACCCAAGACGACAGTGTCGAATTAGAAGGCTCGGATATGAACGTAAGATTTTATAACAACAAAATAGAAGGGGTCGCGAATGGCGTAGGTCTGGATACGAATTATGTTGGTCCCATTTATTTGTATAGAAATGTCCTAACAAACTTGGGTGACGAATGGGGCTTGATTCAAGGCGCACTGAAGCACGGAGCAGCTGCGAAGGAAGCAAATATGGGGTTAGGCGCTAACTATCTGTTCAACAATACAATTCTTAGCTCAGCTAGTCATATTACCCGCAAAGACAGTCAAATATACAGACCGTATTATCGAAATAATATTATCGAATCGATGGATAGTCCTTTGGCTAATGGCCAGGTCATCATTACGATTAAACACGTTTACAATTATCCTGGCGCTAGTTACGATTACGACTTGTTTAACGGATCTGGGGTAACCACGAATGCTTTCAGTACGACAGGTGGACCTCCGCCAATTGTTGAGCCAAATGGGATAACCGGTGAAAAAATTGGAACACCTGTAACGGCAATCAATCCGGATTCAAGCAAAAAGGCAACTTTCACGAATAGAGCTGAAGGTGACTTGAGCCAAACAAGCGGAAGCCTTGGTTTTGATAAGGGCACAACGATTAATAACTTTGTAACCGCAGCCGACTACGCTGGCGCAGCACCTGATATCGGTGCGATAGAAAGCGGCAAAGATGTGATCGTTCCGACCAGACCAACAGCTTTAAGATCAAGTGGCAGTAAGTATCAGCTTAACGTTACAGGAAATACGACGCAGCAAGTCATGATTAAAACAGCCGGTATTCCGACTGGAACTAAGTATGATTTGCGGAAAAACAGTGATTATGATTGGTTCACGGTGACAAATGCAGAAGGAAATACCCAAGGTACGATCACACAAGGTGTCGATTTGGTACTTACTGTAACAGGTTACCCTAAGAAAATCGGTAAAAACTTCTTGGGTGAGCAATTCGGAACAACCATAACTAAAGGTCTTGCTGACCTTGCAAATACAAAAGCCAATGTATTAACGGGTCAACCGGCAAAAGGCAAGGGAGCTTTTCTAGTTAAGTTAGACGGTGGTCTTTCGCTGCCGATTTCCGTTTATGTAACGGAAGGTGACTATGATACGAACTATAGTCTTACTTATAAATACAATGACGGCGTTACATCTGATGCAACTGTGACCGTTCATGCCAACGGAGAGTCGCTCGGTGAAACCGTTACACCTCCGACGCCGATGAGAGCGAATTATACGTTTGTTGGTTGGTTCGACGAAACGTATGCGAACAAGTTCGATTTCAGCAAAGCCGTCGAAGCGGATACCGTTCTTTATGCCAAATGGAAGCCGAGCATCCAAAGTTTCACCGTAGCGTTTAATACGAATGGCGGATCGGCTGTTGCGGCGATTTCCGAACTTACCAGCGGAGCAACGATTGCCAAACCGGCAGATCCGACTAGAAATGGATATGCTTTTGAAGGTTGGTATACGGATGGAGAATTACAAAACGCTTTTGATTTTGCGACTGGCGTTATTACACAAAGCATAATTCTTTACGCAAAATGGACTACGCTAAACACAGCGATACCCCATTCTTGGGATCAAGCTGGCGTCAATGCTGTTCTAAACAATCCGGAATTTGCCGGTATGCTCGACTTGTCGAGCTTTACGACTTCACCAACTGGCAACGTGACAATTAACGTGCCTTTGAACAAGCCTCTTACAATCAAAGGCAATCCTAACGTTGAGTTTGTGGGCTTGGCGATCATTAACGAAGGCAATAACGCGTTGACGATCAACAATCTTAAAATGAAATCAGCTGACGCGCAAGCTAAAGCAGCTCTGTACTTCGCGACGGGAAGCAATACGCTCACGCTTGTGGGCATCAACGGCATCACCACCGTACACACTGCACTTACCGTCGGCAATGGAGCGGGAATAGGCGTGCCAGTAGGCAGCGCCTTGACCATACAGGCAGCGGATGCAAGCCAAACGCTTACCGTGACTGGTGCCAATGAAGGCGCCGGTATTGGCGGAGGGAAAGGCAGCGCAGGCGGTGCCATCACAATCGCAGGCGGCAAGATTACGGCGACAGCCGGCGGGAATGCCGCAGGCATCGGCGGCGGCAGAGGCGGCGCAGGCGGCGACATTACGATCACCGGCGGCACGATTTCGCTTGCCAAAGGCGGCAGCAGCTCTGCTGGCATCGGGGGTGGCAACGGCGGCGCAAGCGGCAACATCACGATCACCGGTGGAACGGTTACGGCCACAGGTGCTAATGGAGCCGCAGGCATCGGTGCCGGCGCCCTCGGCACGGGCGGCAACATCACGTTCACCGGCGGAACGATTACGGCGAACGGCGGTTCCTCGGGTGCGGGCATCGGCGGAGGTAAGAATGGCGCAGGCGGCAATATTATCATCAGTGGCGGAACGATTACGGCCACAGGCGGCGGCGTGACCACTGCAATGGGCGCAGGCATCGGCGGCGGAGAAAACGGTGCAAGCGGAAACATCCTGATCTACGGCGAGAATACGCAGGTAACAGCTATTGCTAAAGCAGCCTCAGCTTCCAACATCGGTGCAGGTTCTGGTTCTGGCGCAGCTCTGGGGGGTAACGTCTTTGTGGCATTGCCAAAAGGGAAACTGAGAAACTTAAGTTCCGACCTTGGCAATACGGTTGCATTATCGTCAACTTCGGGTTCACAAGGCACGGTAACAGTGGAATTACCATCTCCGCTGAATGCTGCTCCTTTCCCAGCATCCATAGGCGTGTTAACTAACCTAAGTACAACACCAACGAACATGTCTGTGATCACAACGCTTACGGATAAAGAAGTTTTGTTTGGATACCCGACCGCCACACCGATTAAGAGAACCGGTGCTGAACTTGCAACGGTTGGTGCGGCCGTACCATTTGAGAAGCCTATTTCAACCAGCCTAGCGGTCAACTTCCCAGGCATTGAGAATGTCATGGTAGAGTACTACAAGACCTCATGGACTAACGCGGGCACCTATAGTAACAGCGCTGTTATTCCTTTTGAAAATGGCAGCCTGACTACAGGAAAGTATACGGTGCGTGTTCGCAAAGGCGGCATGTCGTATACGTTCCCGGGTGTGACACTGTACGAAAATCAAGCTAATGTTTTCAATGTGCCTGTCGAAACGATCACGGTTACAGGCATAAACGGAGATAGTAAACTCTCTATTGTACAATCGGACTGGGTATACCAGACGCTGGCCTATCACAACGGAGACACTGCGACTTTCAATGTGTTCGGTAATCAAGGTGCTTATGAATTGCAGATTATCAATACCGGTTTCCACAAAATTATCATAGGCGGTGTTTCTGCAGGAAACACGGTTGATATTAGCAACTATTTCTACTCTGTTACCGTTCCTCAAGGCGTATCTACCGTTAGATTGCAATCCAATAACTGGATTATCAACCCAGCTAACGCAGGGGCTGTGATTCCGTTGCTTAAAACGAATCAGCTTGCGAAGATGAGTTACGTATACAACGGCCAGACAACCACTGTGGAATTTCTTCTCGACGGGGCTGATCCATTTGCCGCTATTTTACCTCAATAGAACGTAGTAGATTTTAGTTGAATAAAGTCAGATCTTTACGCTGTAAAAATATGGCTTCTGACTATGTCAGGAGTCATATTTTTCAAGACGCTGAGAGTGACGGTAGTCCGATATTTCCGAACTAAATCGGGGATTTCGTGCGGAAAAGCATGAATAGTCCGATTCTGCCGAACTAAATGTTCATTTTGCACAGGTGGGGGTCGTTTGGGGCGATTTAGTTCGGCTAATTCGGACTAATTGAGGATTGTTGGTGCGTGCGATGATATTAGTTCGGTTATTTCAGGCTAATGGGGGGAGTTTTATGGGATTTATTCATAAATGTGAAAACATTTCATTGACGTGAATTAATAGTCGGGATATAATTAAGTTACATAAGAAAGCGATTCCAACTAGGTGTTCTACATGATTAAGTACACATAAATGGGAGGGTTTTAATTTGAAAAAGACGAGTATGGTTTTATTGAGCAGTATGATGGTAGTAACGCTTACAGCTTGTGGTAACGGTCAAACAGAATCAACAGCAACGGTCAGTAATGCTCCTGCTGCGACTGCGGGAACTGCCGCTCCCAAAGAAGTGACACTTAAGGTAGGCTTGCCAGGAAGCTATGACGTTACCAAAAAAGAGATTATCGAAGGTTTTCAGAAGAAATTTCCTCATATAAAACTTGAAATTCAGGACGCGCCTTGGGCTGAATTTGCTACGAAAATTACAGCGCAAATTGCTGGCAACAATCCTCCGGATATCTGGTTCCAGGAAAATGCGATTATTCTTGGTTACGGGAAGCGAGGCGTAGCAGAAGATCTGACAGCTTATATTAAGCGGGATCTTAAAGAGAGTGACTATGTCAGCTCTTTGTATGCAGCTAGGGACGCGAATGGCAAGGTGTGGGGTATTCCGCACGGCTTGAATCCGACTGCGCTGGCGTATAACAAGAAAATTTTCAAAGACGCAGGCATTGAGGCTCCAACGGATAACTGGACTTTCCAGGATTTGTTGGACACAGCCAAAAAATTGACTAAAGACACCAATGGCGACGGTAAAACAGATATTTACGGCATGTCCGTCGAAAACAATCTGACGCAGGGCTTCTACCTCTGGTCGAAGATCTACGGAGGCGGCTGGCTGGATGAAACGAAAACAAAGTCAATGCTCATGGATCCAAAAACTGTACAGGGTATTACTGCATGGCAAGATACAATGAAGAATGGCATTGCTCCAAAATTCGATGTTTTGGAAGCTAACGGGAAAATCACCCAAATGTTCGGTGAAAACAAAATTGGCATGATGATTATGCAATACAGCGGACAGCTGCCGTTTAAGAAAGATTATGCGAATCTGGACTACGATACAGTCATGGTTCCTAAAGGCTATGACGGCAAACGAAATGTTCCATTTGTTGCGAACTCGTGGATGATCTTTTCCAAAGCGAAGCAGGAACAGAAGGATGCAGCATGGGAATTCATGAAATACTTCTTAGGTGAGGATGCTCAGGGATATCTGGCTACAAGCGGAGCTTCACTTCCACTCAAAGTATCGGCTAATGCCAAGTTAGATGTAAACAGCAACCCGAAAAACAAAAAGGCATTCACGGATGGGGTTGCCCAAGCAGGTGTGACTACGGATGAAACGGCATTCTGGAACGAAATGAAAACGACTGTCCAGCCGGTCTTCATCGAAATGTTCAAAGGGAGCAAAACGGTAGATGTAGGTTTGAAGGAAGCTGATGAAAAATTAAAAACGGTCATCAATAACAACAAGTAACTATATCGCAATTTTTGGTGGGGAGGTTAAGCCTCCCTCCTTTATTTATGAAGGTAAGGAGTGTTGTGTCATACAAAGGTACAATTATTGGGGATATATACTGACATTGCCATTTGTCATCGGGTTTCTCGTTTTCGCAGCGTATCCTTTTATTTTTTCTTTGTATTTAACCTTCACGAAGTGGGATATGTTCAATGCTCCGCAGTGGGTTGGTCTCCGAAATTGGAAAGCGATTTTTCATGAGAAGCAAATGTATTATTCGTTTCGCAATATTTTCTTTTTTGCTTTGATCTTTGTGCCGCTAAAAACGGGTATCGCGTTCATCGCAGCGTATGTGTTAAACCAGGCTATCCGTTTCAAAGGGTTTTTCCGAGTTATTTTCTTCTTACCTGTTATTACGCCCTGGATCGCAGCAGGTATGGTATGGTCATGGATCCTGAATTCTCACTTCGGTGTAGTCAATTTACTTCTCAGTTACATTAACTTGGGACCGTACAAATTTCTAGATAATCCGAATTGGTGGGTAGTTATTGGGAGTGTAGCCATCGCGAATGTTTGGAAAGGTATCGGGGGGTCCATGGTGCTGCTGCTGGCAGGTATGCAAAATATCTCGAAAGAGTTGTACGAAGCGGCAGATTTAGATGGTGCCTCCAAGTGGCAAGTGTTCAGACGCATTATCGTTCCGCTCGTTTCGCCGATGGCCTATATGGTGCTTATTCTTTCGACGATTTCAGCCTTTCATGCCTTTGATTCATTCCTTACCTTGGTCGGTTCGCCAGGTGGAGTCAGGGACCAATTGCTGACAGTGAATATTATGATTTACCGTGATGCTTTTGTTTTATTCAAAATGGGACCTGCTTCCGCAATGGCATGGTTGCTATTCATTGTAATCCTGATCATTACGATCTTCCAACGTTCAATGGAAAAAAGGTGGGTGCACTATGACTAAAGAATCCAAACTAAGCGCAACACTGCTTTATTCGTTTCTAATCATAGGCGGATTATGCATGTTCATTCCATTCTATTGGATGGTCGTGACCTCGATCAAAACTGGCGCGAAAGTGCTGCAGATGCCGCCGCAGTGGTTTCCCGATCCGATAACTTGGCAGCACTACGTTGACGCGTGGAACAGCCAAAATGTGCATTTTGCCCGTTACACGTTAAATAGCTCGATTGTAACCATTCTCGATGTCGGTGGAACTATGATCTCTTGTGCCGTTATCGCATTTGGGCTTGCCATGTTTGAGTTTAAATTAAAAAAATGGATTTACCTGGCAATGGTGTCGACTTTGATCTTACCTGGTCAGGTGACTATGGTCCCGCAGTACTTCATATGGAAGAATCTTAACGCCCTTGACACCTATTATCCGTTAGTTGTGCCAGCCTTCCTGGGAGGCGCATTCGGTATTTTTCTGATGCATCAATTTTATAAAACATTGCCCAAGGAGCTTTTTGAAGCAGCACTTATAGATGGCTACACCCCATGGGGAGTGCTCTGGCGCATTTATATCCCGCTGTCCAAACCTGCGCTTTCGGCGCTTGCTGTATTTACATTCATTGGTGCATGGAGCAGTACGCTCGGCCCCATGTTGTATTTAACGAATAACAAAATGTTCACCTTGCCGCTTGGACTCTTGTTTCTCAAGGCGGTTAATGACCAACCGAATGAAATTCCGATCGTCATGGCTGCTGCGTTCATTATCACTATACCGGTTATCGTCGTGTTCCTGTTTGCCCAAAAGCAATTTATTCAGGGGATGGCATCGACTGGCTTGAAGGGATAAGCCGGAATTGGGGCTAGCAGTGTAGCCTATTATCGAAAGCAGGAGGGAATCAAATGGATTTACCGCTTCAGGACAAGGTGATTGTTGTGACCGGTGCGCTTGGCAAGATTGGCTTCGCTTCGGTACGGATGTTTCTGGCCAGAGGAGCCAAGGTCATCGCCAATGATTGGGTAGCTGCGGAGGAGTCACCCCGTATGACTTCGCTTCGAGAACAGTATGGCCCAGATCGTCTCCTTTTCGTGCAGGCTGATGCGAGCGACGGAGATCAGGTCGCCGGTATGTTCCAGCAAATTCGCGAGCATTTTGGCCGCTTGGATGGTTCATTCCATAATAGCTATACGCAGAATCGAAAGCCGGTTGCGGAATACACATTGGAGGACTGGAATCAGGTTATCCAAGGCACGCTCACTTCGACATTTCTCATAAGCAAGCATGCCATCCTGTTAATGAAGGATTCCGGAGGCGGGTCCATCGTCAATACATCTTCAATTCTTGGCGTAAAACCGAGGGCAGGAGAAGGCGCATACGGGTCGTCCAAAGCTGGGGTCAACTTCTTGACGCAGGTCATCGCTGCCGAGAATGCCGTTCACGGCATACGAGCTAACGTAATCATCCCGGGAGACGTGAAAGAACCGAAGCAGCTGTCGCCCGAAAAGATGGAAGAGATGCGCAAAAATTTCTTGCTAGGACGCAGCGGTACTCCAGACGAGGTGGCCGAGCTTGCTTCCTTTCTGCTGTCTGATGCTTCTTCGTATATAACGGGATCACTGTATACGATAGACGGGGGAATTCGGATATGAGACCGATGAAGATGGAGGCGGCTGAAGGATGAAGAAGCGAGTCGCAGCGATAATTACTCAGTATAAGCTCAATTCGCACGCAGATGTGATTGTTAGCAGGCTGCTCGGCGAGCTTGGCTATGAACCGCAAGTTGAGCTGGTTGCGATGTACGTTGAGCAAGTCACCGATAGAGACTTGAGTCGGGAACTGGCCGCTAAGCATGGTGTAGCGATCTGCGCCACCATTGAGGAGGCAGTTGCCTGGGACGCTCCTGAGCGAACCATCGATGGTGTTGTCGTCATCGGAGAGCATGGGGATTACCCATGGAATGAGAAACAACAGCACTTGTATCCACGGCTGCGGTTTATGCAAGAGACGCTAGCTGCCATGGATCGTCACGAAATCCGTGTACCGATATTCCTTGATAAGCATTTCTCTTACGATAATGCGGATGCGCTGTGGATTTATGAGGAAGTTAAGCGTCGGGGTATTCCTTTCATGGCTGGATCCTCCATTCCATATACGGATTATGTGCCTCACTTCGATCGCTCCTTTCTACAGGGAGGCCGTACTTTCTTTGTCGTCAGCCATGGCGGGCATGAATCCTACGGATTTCATGGCATGGAAGTGCTGCAGGTTCAGGCTGAGCATCGGCGTGGCGCCGAGTCGGGTGTTGCATCCGTGCATGCATTGGCTGGCGATGAAATGTGGGAAGCGATGGATCGAGCGGAATGGCCGGAGGCGCTGATGATGAAGGCACTCGCACTCGAGCCGGAGCTAGCCGGAAGGCATCCCCGCAATGAATGCCACGATCCCGCATTATTCGTTGTCGCGTATAATGACGGCACGATGGGGTATGTGGCGCAGCTTCCTAAATTTGCTACGAGATGGAGCTTTGCGGTTCAGGATCATGCAGACGCTAGTATCGCTGCGTATTGCAATACGGGGCGAGAGCGGCCGTACAGCCATTTTACTAGATTGACCGAACTGATCGAAGAGATGGTGCTTTATGGCACACCTCCATGCCCGATTGAAAGAAACCTGTTAACAACTTACCTCATCAATACGGCCATGGAATCCTTATATCTGGGGCGTCCGTTGTCTTTAGACGCATGGGGCGTTGCGTATGACCCAGGTTTATATACGAGCTAGCTACTCTTACATTACAAAATATGGAGGTCTTTTATGCGAACTGAGATAATGGGTTCAAACAGCAGTAAACCGATCTCTCCAGCGATCCAAACGGACTCATTGGTATTCGTATCGGGGCAAGGTGGTCTTGATCCGCTTACAGGCGCCGTAGTTGGCAATGATCTGGAATCGCAAACGGTTCAGACGATGGAAAACATTAAACGGATTCTCGCCGCTGCCGAACTTACTTTGGACGATGTAGTGAAATGTAATATTTATTTGAGCGATAGAAAGCTGTATGAGGAATTCAATAACATTTACAGACGTTTCTTCACTAGCCCTTTTCCTAGCCGTACAGCTATTTATTGTGACTTGAATTATGATTTGCTCGTTGAAATTGATGTCATCGCCCAGAAGCGGAAATAAGGGAGAATAGAGGCTATGGTTGCGTATGTTTACAACTGCATCTATCAGAGTGGAACCGAAGTGCGCTGGGAGGAAATAGAGAGCGTAGCGCTTGTTGATACCGTAACGGGAGAACAGGCGCGTTTAAACACAACCGTGAAAATGTGCCGCACCGATAGCTATATCCATGTGCGCTTTGAATGCGCCGACGATCATATTGTTGCCACGTATGAGAATCGAGACGACCCTATATATAAGGAAGATGTCGTAGAAATCTTCATCGATGAGATTGGGGAGGGGCGGTTTTATAAAGAATTCGAGCTAAGTCCCCGGGGCGTTGTATTCGATGCTCTCATTGATAAAGAAGTAGGACAGAAACAGAAGGTCGATGCCAGCTGGAATCTGGACGGATTGCTGACTCAGGTAACGTGGCCAGAAGAGGGGACTGCCGTGTACGACATGGCGCTTCCTGTCACTTCCTTCGACCCGCCTCCTGCTCCGGGCATGACCTGGAGAATCAATCTTTACCGGATTGATGAAGATCCCACAAATCAGCGTCATTATTGGGCTTGGTCGCCGACTGGAGCACAGAGGAATTTCCATGTTCCGGAAAAATTTGGAATGCTTGTTTTTTCATAAGCAATCGGATAAGCTACAATTAAAGCGTTTTCATGTATATGAAACGACTTCAAAGGGGGAATTACGAATTGGAAAAACAACAAGCGCATAAAGTCAAATCAGCTGACCGGGTATTGGACATATTTGAGTTATTCACCGGAGGGACCGATTCCTATAATTTATCGGAAATTGCCAAAAATTTAAATATGCCTGCCAGCAGCACCTACCTCATTTTACAGAACATGTTGAGCCGTGGGTACCTGGAGACAGACAAGTCCGGAAAGCAATTCCGTATTGGATATAAATTGTTTACGATTCGCAATCGTTATATTCAGAATACGAGTCTGACTGGCGAGTTTTATCAGATAGCTGATAAGATCTCGGAGGATTTAAACGAAACGGTCAGTTTATCCGTGAGAAGCGGGAACCAGCTGTTGTATCTTGGGGAGAAAGTAAGCAGCCAAGCCTTGCGGTTTACGCCCAATCAGAATGATGTATTTCCCCTGCATGCAACGGCTTCCGGTAAAATTCTGCTTGCCGACTTCACGGAAGAAGAATTGCACACGCTTTATCCGCAAGAAAAACTGGAACAAGTGACAAGTAAAACGATTTCCTCTTTCAAGCAGTTACAACAGGAATTGGAAAAAGTAAAATCGCAAGGTATTGGTTACAACTTGGGTGAAACGGTGATCGGCGTGCATTGTGTCGCCGGGGCTGTCGTTGATGCTGCTAACCAAACGGTAGCTTCCATAAGCATATCCGTTCCGGAGGTGCGCATTACGGAAGAGATCTGGGATAAAGTGCATGTATGGATCAAGCGGGCTTGCGAAGAACTAAGTCAAAAAGTATATCGGTAACTTTGGATGGAAAGGAAGCTTCCCTCGATGAGTGATTCCAATTTTATTAGTCGGCCTTTTACAGAACCCTTTGGTTTCACCAAGAGCATTGAAGGACCTGCTTGCGACCTGGAAGGCAATTTATATGCTGTGAATTTTGCCCGTAGACATACAATTGGAAGGGTAACGCCTGCAGCCGAATGCTCTGTATTTCTTGAATTGGAAAATGGAAGCACTGGCTGCGGGATTCGTACGAATCGGCTAGGAGACATGTTCATTGCCGATCATACCGGCCATAATATTCTCAAAGTCGATATCGCGACGCGCCAAATCTCCATATATGTTCATGAACCGGCTATGAATCAACCTAATGATCTTGCGATTACTTCAAGCGGGGTTATTTTTGCTAGCGACCCCAATTGGAAGGACTCCACGGGACAACTCTGGCGTATTGATGGATACGGCAAAGCAGTTTTATTGGAAGCCAACATGGGAACGACAAATGGCATAGAAGTCAGTCCAGATGAGAAGACACTGTATGTCAATGAAACACGACAACGCCGAATTTGGGCCTACGATCTATCTGCGGACTATCAAATAAGCAATAAACGGCTTCTTATCGAATTCCCTGATTTCGGATTGGATGGGATGCGTTGCGATATAGCTGGAAATTTATATGTAACCCGTCATGGAAAAGGAACTATTGCCAAAATTTCGCCTAGTGGCGAGGTGCTGCTGGAAGTCCCATTGTCGGGCAAAGACTGCACCAACCTGACTTTTGGCGGGCCTGACGGGCGCACTTGTTTTGTTACAGTAGCCGATGTAGGCAATATCCAACTATTTCGATCAGATCTTCCCGGTAGGTGCTGGCAGTTACTTCAAGAGGGGTGAGCTAGCCAGTATCCTGCATAGTACTGTTTCGGAATACTATTTTTGAAAGGGAGGGATATAGGATGTCAAAAAGCATTAATGTCGAAAATGCCCCACAATTTCCACTTCCATTCTCACACGCGATTCAAGCTGGGGATTTCGTATACGTTTCTGGGCAGGTAGGTGTTGATCCTGTTACCAATCAAGTCGTCGGTCACACCATTGAAGAACAAACTCGACAATGCCTGCGCAACATAGAAATCATTCTTGAGGAAGCAGGCTTGTCACTTGATCATGTAATTAAAGCCAATGCATTTGTAAGCCACGGCCATGATTTTCCTGGCTATAACAAAACGTATGCTGAAGTTTTCAAACAGCCCTACCCTGCTAGAACATCCGCTCCTCTTGATCTCGGGGCTTATTTGGTAGAAATAGACGTAATCGCTTATGCTCCCGCCAAACGAGGCGAAGGCTAACCATACGCGAGAAACGGAGGAGAAACTATATGAAGCTAGCAATTGTCGGCATATTTCATGAAACGAACACATTCTCACCAGGTATGACCGAAATGGACGATTTTGCGCCGGAATGGATCGAAGGAAACGATCTTTTTCATCAAAGATATGAGCATACGAGAACATCTATGGGCGGCGTTATCGATGGGGCTCGATTGGAGCTCGCGGATTTGGCATGCGGGTTGTACACCGCGGCACCTCCAAGCGGAATGGTCAGCCGTAGAACAGTGGAGGCCCTTTTCGATTCAGTGGTATCCTCTATTGATTTATCAGCTGAAGGAATCGTTGCCATTCTGCATGGCGCAATGGTAGCCGAAGGATATCCAGACATGGAAGGTGAACTCGTTCGCCGCATTCGAGAAAAGGTAGGTCCCTCCAAACCCCTAGCCGTAACACTGGATCTGCATGCCAATATCAGCGCTCACATGGTGGAACACGTCGACATCCTTGTAGGTTATGACACCTATCCGCATGTAGATGCCCATGAAAGAGCGGTGGAGGCGGTACATTTGTTAGCACAGACGATCCGCGGAGAGATCAAGCCAGTGCGTGCATTCGTTCAACCGCGTTTACTCCTAGTACCGCAGGTGATGCTGACTGACGTAGCTGGTCCGATGCAGGAAATCATGGAACGTGCGTTCGCCATAGAGCGTGATCCGAAGGTACTCAATGTTACCGTAGCTGGCGGCTTTCCCTACAGCGATGTCCCTGATGCAGGCGTTTCTTTTGTGGTGACGACGAATAACGATCAGGCACTTGCTGAGCATTATGCCGAAGAACTTAGCCATATGGCATGGGATCTGCGGGATAAGCTGAGAAGCAATGGATACCCGGCAGCTGAAGCTGTTGCGATGGCTTTTACTGAAGAGAATGGACCCGTCATTCTCGTAGAGGGTGCGGATAATGTAGGCGGAGGCGCTCCGGCAGATGCGACGCACGTATTGAAGCATCTCATCAACGCACCTCGAAAATGTCTCATGGTGATTCGCGACGAGGAAGCCGCTCAAATTGCCCATCACCAAGGTGTTGGCACGGTATTTGAGGCAGCAATCGGCGGTAAAAGCGATCAATTGAATGGTGAGCCAGTTCCAATTACAGGTGTCATCCGGCTTTTATTTGATGGGAAATATACGCATATCGGTCCATATATGACTGGTCAATGGGCAGATATGGGCAAAACGGCTGTCATCGAAGCCGGAAATTTAACCGTTATTTTAACAGAAAAACGTACAGCACCATGGGATCTTGGACATGTCACGTCGGTAGGTTTACGCGCTGAAGACTTTCATGTCATCGTTGTGAAATCTGCTATTGCATGGAAGACTGCTTTTGGCCCTATGTGCAAAAAAATCACACAAGTCGATACGCCAGGCTGTTGTGGCGAAAACCTTTTCCACTTTCAATATGTACATCTAACTCGTCCTATTTATCCTCTTAATTCCATGTCGTACAAGGAGGCATCCCAATGAGAACTTATGACAAATCGATTGCTAAGCATCAAGCAGCCAAACAGCATCTTGCAGGCGGGGTAGCCAGCTCTTTACGTGCGTCAATGAAACCAACTCCCTTGTATGCAGCGTCAGCAAAAGGTGCACGCATCCGAGATGTGGATGGCCATACATATATCGACTACTTGCTTGCCTACGGTCCATTAATTCTGGGTCATGCGCATGACGGACTAACCGAAAGTATTCATCAAGCCTTGCTCAATGGATCTACCTATGGGCTTCAGCATGATGGGGAAATTCAGCTTGCTGATTTGCTGACAGAGGTGCTTCCTTGCGCTGAGAAAGTATCGCTAAGCGGCTCCGGAACGGAAGCTGTTATGCTGGCGCTCCGATTGTCTCGTGCCTTCACGAACAAAACAAAGGTCGTGCGCTTCCATGGCCATTACCACGGTTGGTCGGATTCAATCTTCACCTCTTTTCCAAGCTCGGACATGAGTCAAAAAGCTTCCGACGACCAAGCTTCTACCATCCCTCCTGGTACCTTCGGGCAAAGCGAAAATAGTCTAGAAGATATCATCCTGCTTCCTTGGAATGATCCTGTTGCCTTAGAATCTGTGCTCCGCACGCGTGGTCATGAAATCGCAGCTGTCATTACGGAGCCGGTCATGTGCAATTCCGGCTGCATCCAGCCTAAGCCAGGCTATCTAGAGCTGATCCGCAAGCTGACCGAAGAGCACCATATCGTTATGATTATGGATGAGGTCATTACCGGGTTTCGACTTAGCTTGGGAGGAGCACACGGCAGATTCAATATCCTTCCTGATTTAGTCATTATCGGCAAAGCGATGGGCGGCGGCATTGCCATTAGTGCTGTGGCTGGTAAAGCTGAAATCATGAAGCTCGTGGATGATGGTAAAGTGAGCCATCTGGGCACGCTGAACGGAAACTGTGTGTCTACCGCAGCAGCGATCTCTACAATAAGCCACCTCGCGCACTACAACGGTGCTGCTTACGAACAAATGGAAGCTTTATTTATAGAGCTTGCTACTGGAATACGCGTTTTGCTGGGCAGGCATGGTATCTCTGGCGTAGTCAACCAAATCGGTCCTGTGCTTCACATGATGTTTATTGATGCCGTGGAAGTTAACGACTTCGATACGTTCAATAAACGCGACTCAGCCAAATATAGCCGCTTTGCCGAATTGATGCTGGACGAAGGCGTATTACTCCGTCCGAATGGTCTTTGGTACATTTCAACGGCACACACAAAATCGGATATTAAAGAGACATTGGTGGCAATGGATCGCGTGTTAGCTCAACTTTAGATTTACAATAAATGGTTTATTTAGGTGTGTGAATACAGCGTATTTCAGATCAATTACCATAAATGGAGGTGCACGCTATGGATACATTCCTATTTCACCATTTGACACGGGAAGAAATTACGGAATGTGCAAGGGCAGGATACGCCGCAGTTGTGCCGCTGGCGGCAACGGAGCAACACGGAAAGCACCTTAGTGTCTATACCGACAGCCTGATTTGCGAACATGTGAGCACTGAGGCTGTGCGTAAAGCGACAGCAGAAGGAAAAGCGAAGCTGCTCCTGACGCCGCAACTGTCGATTGGCTGCTCCAGTCATCATCTTGCCTTTGGCGGCACGCTCTCGTTTTCCTCGGAAACGTACTTACGGATGCTCAAGGAAATCGGAGAAAGCTTGATCAAGGACGGATTTCGCAAAATCATCTTTATTAATTCGCATGGCGGGAATGCCAACATCATGAACCAGGCGGCACAGGACCTAGTTGTTCAGCATCCGGTGTGGGTCGCTTCCGCTTCCTATTGGAACGCTGCTGGAGATGCGATTACAGCTGCTCGGGAAGAAAATCGCGGGATGGTGGCAGGGCATGCAGGCCGTTTTGAAACTTCGCTGATGCTTGCGCTTGATGAGCGACTTGTACGTAAGGATCTCATTCCGCAGGAGCATCCCGAGCTGGATTGGATATTTGGCGGGCGAGCTGGCACGTTTATCGGCTATCATGGCAAGTTAACCGGCGCTGATGGGATTACGGACAGCAGTGAGGCCGCTTCCGCCGAGCAAGGACAGTCTTATTTGGCTGCAATCGTAGATGGTGTTGCCCAGTGGTTCGTAGAGTGCTATTCGACAATGGAGAAGGAGTGTAATTAATGACAACATACACGGTAGTAGTGACGGATTACGGGTTTCCGGATTTAAAGCAAGAAGAAGAAGTCTTGTTGCCAATGGGCGTTAACCTCCTTTCGGGTCAATGCAAAACACCGGAAGAAGTGCTTCAATTAGCGAAACAGGCAGATGCGATTATTACAGAAAGAGCGCCGATCACGAAGGCAGTCATCGATAGCCTGGAGCGCTGCAAAATCATCGTCAGGTACGGCGTCGGCGTAGACAATGTGGATATTGAAGCGGCCAAGGCCAGAAATATTCCTGTTGTCAACGTTCCGGACTATGGGACGGGGGAAGTCGCCGATCATGCCATGTCCTTGCTGCTTTCGAGCGTTCGCAAAATTCCGCAAATTGTTGCCCAAGTACGCCGTGGCGTATGGCAAATAACGCCGTGCCGTCCTCTTATGGGACTTCAAGGGAAAACGTTAGGCATTGCCGGCTTCGGCAATATCGGGAAAGATGTGGCAAAGCGAGCGCAAAGCTTCGGTATCAACACAATCGGCTACGATCCATATGTGCAGCAGCCTGTTTTTGAGCAAATGAACACGCAGAAGGTTGATTGGCATGAATTGCTGGAACAAAGCGATATGATCTCCGTTCATCTTCCTCTAACGTCGGATACGAAGCATATTTTCAATCGTGATGCTTTTGAGCGAATGAAATCAACGGCCTATCTAATCAATACGTCCAGAGGAGCGGTCATTCACACTGAAAGTCTGATTGAAGCGCTATCGAGTAACCAGATTGCCGGTGCAGCACTGGATGTACTGGAGCAGCAGCCGGTTGCGCTGGACAGTCCTCTGCTGAAAATAGAGCAGTGCTTGATTACAAGCCATTGCGCTTGGTATTCGGAAAGTTCATTGAACCGACTGCAGCGTCACGCTGCTTTGGAAGTACAACGCATATTTAACGGAGAGCGTCCGAAGCATATCGTCAATGGTGTGGAGGTATAGTCCGCATGAAGACGCTGGTATATAACGGACCGAGGCAATTAAGCATTGAGGACATGGAAGATCCGCGCGCGCTTCCAGGAGAGGCCCTCATCAAGGTCGAAGCTGCAGGGATTTGCGGCAGCGAATTGGAAGGTTACCTGGGTCATAGCAGTGTGAGAGTTCCTCCGTTAGTTATGGGGCACGAATTTTGTGGCACAATTGTTGACATCCAATATGGAGCAGGCTCAATTCTAGGGTTTTCCATAGGAGACAAAGTTGTAGCTAATCCGCTCATTTCTTGCGGCTCTTGCGACCGTTGTGTAATAGGCAAGCGCAATCTATGCCGTCACCGTGAACTGATAGGGATTCATCGGCCGGGTGCTTTCGCTGGGTACGTGACCGTACCTTTAAGCAGTTTGTACGCCGTGCCCAAAGAAATGGATGCCTCTGTCGCCTCGTTGGCGGAGCCGTTAGCGGTATGCATCCATGCGATCAAGCTCGGTCTTCCGTATTTGGATGATCTCCTTATTTATGGTGCCGGAACGATTGGCTTGCTGACGTTGCAGGCGGCATTGAATATGGGTGCGAATAAAGTGTTGGTTGTGGATCGGCAGGAAGTACGGCTGAATCATGTCAAGTTTCTGGGTGCTGAGATTGCGACGCCTGAACAAGTGGAAGACAAAGTGACGGAGCTGTTCGCTCAGCGGGGAATCGACACGATTATTGATTGCGTCGGTGCAACTGCCGTGAGACAGCAAGCGCTGCAGCTGATTAATCCTGGCGGAAACATTGTGCTGGTTGGCTTGGGAAGCGATGAATCTCCTCTGAAAATGAATCATCTTGTCCGTCAAGAGGTGAACATACTCGGTTCTTATTCCTACACCGATGCGGATTTTAAACATGCGGTTCAGATGCTGGTCAGCGGGAAAATCAGAACGGCAGGTTGGCTGGCGAAACGCAGCTTGTCTGATGGAGCTGACACTTTCCAAGCTTTAGTGGAAGGTAAAACCGAATTCAGCAAAATTACTTTACATCCTTAAAATAAGGAGGGCGATACCATGCGATTTGAGAAAAAGGTTTTCATTGTTACCGGCGGCGGAACCGGCATTGGCCGAGCCACTTCCCTGCGTTTGGTCAAAGAAGGAGCCAACGTCGTCATTGCCAACCGTTCTGAAAAGAACGCGATGGAAACGCTGGAGCAGATGGAAGGCTCGGCAGGAAAAGCTATTTTCGTCAAAACCGATGTGGGACAGTCTGACGATATACAGAGGGTGATCCAGACTGCGGTTGATACCTTTGGCAGGCTGGATGGCATTGTCCATAGCGCTGCGATTGAATCCATGCTTGGAGTTGTCGATTTGTCTGAGGAGGAGTGGCACAACACGATCAATGTGAATTTAACCTCCGCTTTCTTGTTGGGAAAATACGGCATTCCCCACATGATCAATAGTGGCGGAGGCGTCATTATTAACGTCGCTTCCGTTCACGCGCAAGCAACCATTTCAAACTATGCAGCCTATGCAGCTTCAAAGGGCGGGCTAATGGCTTTAACCAGAAGTATGGCGATCGATTACGCCAAAAAAGGGATTCGCGTCAACGCGGTTCTTCCAGGCGCGACAGATACGGGCATGTTGAACAGATACGCGGAATTGGGCGGATTGCATGGTGCTGATTTAAATGAGGAATGGAAAGATGCCCAGCCGCTTGGACGCATCGGAAAACCTGAGGAAGTTGCCAACCTTATTTGCTTTATGTTAAGCGACGAGGCGCCATTTATGATTGGCACTGGTGTAGTAATTGACGGAGGGATGTTGGCTGAGCTATGAAACAGTACATCGCGATTTTGCCGATGCTGGATGAGGAAAAGAATCGACTCCATCGACCGGCTCACTTAGCTTATTTGGAGGATCTGGAAAAGAAGGGTGCCATCTATCTCAAAGCTCGTTTTGTAGACGGAGCAGGGGGCATGGTTATTTACAACGCGAATTCGTTGGAAGAAGCTGAAAAGCTTGCCTCCCAAGACCCGTTCGTTATCCATGGCGCGCGCACATGCGAGTTCCACGAATTGCTCATTGTATAATCCCACGATGGTAAAGGGATGTGGTTGAATGGAACAAATCCGCTTGGAAAATGAGCACCTGTTGATTGACATCATTCCTGCACTCGGTACTAAAATCTGTTCGCTCATCAATAAAAAGACGGGAAAACAATGGATGGATCGACCAGTAGAAAGAGGAGGGTTTCGCCAGCCCCGCTATGGCAGCTTGTGGGAGGAGTGGGATCGATGCGGTTGGGATGAATTATTTCCAAGCATAGATAGCTGTTCCTATCCGGTTGATCCATGGAAACACGTCCAAATTCCCGATCACGGAGAAGTATGGGCATTGCCGTGGGCGTGCAACAAAGTTTCCGACCTAGAGATGCATGCTGCTGCTCAAGGACGAGGGCTGCCTTACCAACTAGAGAAAAAGATGGTTTTAAAAGGCAGTCAGGTATTTTTTTCTTATCGTTTAACGAATTTGAGCGAGCATGATATGCCTTATTTGTGGGCTCCACATCCGATCATTGCCGCTACGGAATCCATGCGCATCTGTTTGCCGCCATCCGTAGGCCAAATCGTAACGACCGTTTCGTTAGATCAGCGTTTGGGAACATGGGGAGCGGTGAAGGAGTGGCCAGCTTTTGTTGGTGAGGACGGGGCCAAAGTAGAAATAGACAAGATGCCTGCCCGTCATTCCGGCGTAGCCGATAAGTTTTATGTAAAAGCGCCCCTTCAAGAGGGCTGGTGCTCCGTTGTGGAGGAAGCTACCGGAGAACAATTTAAACTTATTTTTGATGTAAAAACGATACCTTACTTGGCCTTCTGGTTGAATGGCGGCGGTTGGAATGATCATTATCATCTTGCTTTGGAGCCAGCGACAGGGTATTTGGATAATGTGAGCATTGCTCATGCATGGGACAGTTGCATGGTATTGCCGGGTGGCGGCATCAATGAGTGGGAGTTATCGTTGGAAATCAGCTAGATCCATAGGAGAGTGAACCCATTGATAGGTAAAGTATATCCATCGGAAAAGAAATCGTACATCGATGAAAAGACGGGACGACAGGTGTGGCAGCTGACCGATGGCTCTTCCAACAATGTTCATCTGTATTTTACGGACAATTCATTTTCGTTGGGAGATAAGGAAATTTACTTTCTCTCCGATCGCGGCAGTGACCGGGGGCTGTACAACTTTTTCAAGATGCATTTGGCTTCAGGTCAAATTACACAAATAACAGATGAGCCCGAAGGCGTCGGCCATACTGGCTTCAGCACGAAGACACCAGACAGCGAGCTGTTAGTCTACATTAGCGGCAACAAGATCAAAAAAGCCAATACCCGAACGGGAGAGATAACCGTTGTCTACGAAGAAACCGAGGGCATGACGTTATGGTCTCCTTTTATTAGTCCGGATAAAAAGCTAGTGGGCTTTTGCCGTAACGAGGATGTCTCCATAAAATATGGCAATAACTATGCCGGCTTCAAGGAGACGATGTACGCGATCAAACGGGGCTTTGTCACGATTGCCCATTTGGATGGTTCTCAGGTTTATAATGCTTTTGAAGATACCCACTGGCTGGGGCATTTCCAATTTTCTCCGCATAACAGCGATCTGGCCATGTTCTGTCATGAGGGTCCGTGGAACCAGGTGCATCAACGTATTTGGCTGCTGGAAATTTCCTCGGGTAAAGTAATTCCCTGCTTTAGACAGGAGGAGGATGATTCTGTCGGGCATGAGTTTTGGACGCGAGACGGCTTAATCTTCTTCGACAATCGCAGAAAAGGGCATGACGGCACCATTACTTCGAAGCGAACGCAGGCTACGATCGTTGCGGAGGAAAGCGGGCAAATGCCATATATCGGATTGGCTGATGAGAAAGGCGAAGTGCTCAAAACGATTCCGATGCCGCATTATTGCAATCATTATCATGCCAACAACGATAACAGCCTATTGGTCGGGGATGAAGTCGATGATATTGTCCTCATCACATTGAACAATGGTCAAACAGAGCTGGAAACGTTATGTACCCACCATACCTCATGGGGCTCCCAAATGTCGCATTGCCATCCGACGTTTAGCTGGAAGGCTGACAGCATTTTATTCGCCTCCGACCGAAGCGGAACGATACAGCTCTATGTAACGGAGGTAAATGTAAAATGAAAAAAAAGAACTTATTGTTTATTACAACGGATCAACAAAGGCAGGATTCACTGCCCTGTTATGGGTTGGGTTTTATGAAAACGCCTAGTCTAGATTGGATTGCTGATAATGGCATGGTATTTAACAACTGTTACGTGACAGCTCCTGTATGCGGACCTAGCCGGTCTGCCATGATGTGTGGGCAGTATCCTTCTGTCGTCGGGACATTATCCAACGATACCAATCTTCCTGAAGGGACACCAGTGTGGCCCGAGATCGTTGGCAGGGAAGGCTATCAAACGGCAGCAATTGGCAAAATGCATTTTACCCCGTGGGATCAACTAGGCGGATTTAAAGAGCGAATTATTTGTGAGGATAAACGGCATTTTTATTTACCCGATGACCACTATACATTCCTAAAACACAATGGATTGGACCGATCGAGTCCGGTTGAGTTTCCTGAGTACCAGGAATCACTCGGAGCACCTTATTTTATCCATGAAAAGAAGTTCCACCCAGATGTATTTGTTGCAGAAAGCGCGGCACAATGGCTGGGAACGAATGGTGATGAGCCATTTGCCGTTTGGGTGAGTTTTCCAAGCCCGCACGATCCCTACGACCCGCCTGCAGAAATGAAGGATATGTATGAAGAATGTGAGATTCCTGAGCCAATTCAAGGTTCTGTAGAAGCGAACTATATGTTGGAAGAGCAATTAGCGTTCTGCAGGGATACGGAGAATAATTCGGTTTTCAGAATCGATCCTACGAAGGCAACTCCCGAGCAAATTAGAAGATGGCGAAAGCATTACTATGCGACAATCTCTCTGATCGATGAAGGCATTGGCAAGATGCTAGATGTATTAAGGGAAAAAGGCGTGCTGGAAGATACGTATATCGTGTTTACAAGCGATCATGGGGATGCGCTGGGTGACCATGGTTTATCCTATAAATATTTCTTTTACGAATCAATGGTCAAAGTTCCACTTCTTGTGTATGGACCGGGTGTGGCGAAAGGCAGCACTTGTGATTCCTTGGTAAGCACGGTTAATTTGATGCCGATGTTCTTGGATATTTGTCAGGCTCCCAAACCGAAAACGGTGCAAGGAAAAAGCTTAATGGCATTAATCGAGAACCCTGACAAGCCGATTAATAAATACGTTTTTAGCGAATTTTTAGGACGTTCCATGGTGTATGACGGTAGATATAAATATGTTCATTATATTTCTGGTGGCGAAGAACTGTTTGATGTACAGGAGGATCCACAAGAGATTACGAATAGATCGAAGGATGAGACGTTGTTTGGCATAAAGAGCGATCTGAAAAGCAAACTGATTGAGCATATGTTGGAATGCCAGAGCTTGCTTAAACAAAGAACGACGGTAGAAACCCATCCTGAACGGAAGCGAATTGATGACGAGTATAAGCAGATGAGGATGAGTATTAAGAATTAGAGGAAGAAGGAGAATACGATGAACATTTCATTGAGTTTTGAGAAGCTTTCCAAGTTTCCACGCCATGAAGAACCAAGCACGATTGCTGTTCCTTTTGCGGAAGGGATTGTGTCCGATAGCTCAAAAGTAACTGTTCTAGACGGCAACGAGGTGGTACCGACGCAGTGCCGAGTAACGGCAACGTGGCCTGATGGCTCCGTGAAGTGGCTGCTGCTGCACTTCCTTGCGGATCTTCCGGCTAATCTTGGCAAATCATTCATCATCTCAACGGATCATGAAACGGTTTTGCCATCGGAACCAGTGGGGCTTCAGCAAAGCAATGGATCGCTTGTGATCACGACAGGTGCGCTGGAAGCCGATTTGTCAGCTCCGGGTGAAACAGGCTTATTCAAGTCGTTGAAGCGCAAGGATGGCTTTCCGACGCATAGCGTAGTGGGGCCGTTGCTTCGAGATGAATCAAACCATGAGTATGTATGCGAAATTTCCACTGAAGGCTGGCGAGTTCTCGAAGCGGGTCCTGTTCGGTGCTCGGTTGAAGCGAAAGGGAAGCATCTCAGTGCTGACGAGAATCGCTGGTTCGATTTCGTAGTCCGGGTCTATGCGTTTGCCGGAAAACCGTGGTTGATGGTCGATTATCAGATTATCAACAAGGAGTCGGACAAGGAGCAAGTGATACATGCTGCCGAGCTGCGTATTCAATCTGCGCAGGACATTCTGCAATCCGAGCAGCTTCGACTAGGAATCAGCCGCTTTGGTGCTGATAAAAGGTTGTCCAAGAGCGGAGTAAAGGGAGATCATTTGTCGTATGCCTTTACGGCAGAATCTCTGAAAAAAGAGTTTATTGAAGACATCCCGGAAACATTTTGTGGAACATTCTGGGCAGATTTCCATGAACAGAATCAAGGTGGAATTAGTGTTACGTTGTTCCAGGCCCCACAAAACTTACCTAAGTCTCTGGATGTGACATCTGAAGAAATCAACGTGGGCATTATCCCTGCGGGACATCCCATTACCATGATGCAGGGCATGGCCAAAACCCATCGGTTTTTCCTTCATGTGCATGGAGCGGAAGAAACGCTGGAACAGGTTAATGTACGCAGTCTGCAAATGCAGATGCCGGATCATCCTGTGCTGGAGCGCGGAGCCTACGAGCGGGCCGGGATTATCGAGGCAATCCCAGGCGATCAATTCATCGACTGGGTTGAGCGTGGATTTTATCGCATGGCGGACGGCCGAGCGAAGACCTTCGGTATGCTGCATTGGGGCGATGCGCCTGATAAGAACTATACGTTCCAAGGCAGAGGCGGCGGCGATTGGGTATGGGTGAACAACGAGTATGACCTTCCGCATGCCATGATGCATTTGTTTGCGAGAACCGGAAGAAGAAGATTCTATGATTACATGCTAAGAGGCGCAGAGCATTGGATGGATGTGGATATTTGCCATTATAGCGAGGATCCTTTGCGTCAAAATGGGCAAATCATGCACTCAGCTAAGCATGTAACAGGAGTCGTTAAAATTTGTCACGAGTGGGTCGAAGGCCTGCTAGATTATTATCACATGACCGGCGAACAATCCGCGCTAGCGGCAGCCATTGGGATTGGTGACAACATAACAAGGATCTTAAGTACTCCCCGTTACCAAGGAGAGGGAGGCATTGCCGCTAGAGAAAGTGGTTGGGCGCTTCGCAGTTTGACAGCCTTATATAATGAAACTTATGAAGAGAAATGGCTGGAAGCTGCAGATCGCATTGTCGACCATTTTGAAACGTGGAAAAATAAATTCGGCACATTCTTGTCCCCTGCTACGGATCACACCGTGTATCGGTCAGGCTTCATGATTTGCGTAGCTGTCAACAGCTTGATGCGCTACTATAAAGTTCGCCCACAAGAACGGATCAAGCAAATGATCGTGGACGTGATGGACGATTATTTGGAGCATTGTTATGTGAAAGAAACAGGTCTTTTTTACTATAAAGAGTTACCTAGTACACAGAAACTGCACAGCAATCCGATCTGTCTAGAGGCGTTGTCCTATGCCTATGAATTTACCGGCGAAGTGAAGTTTCTGGAAGCGGGTCGAGCTACGTTCCGCGAAGGCATCGATATCCGTGGGGGCGAGGGAGAAGGTAGAGAAATCTCTGGTGATGCCCTCATTTTCTGGGGAGATAGTCCGAAGAAGTTTGCGCAATATTACTACCCAATTTTCTATTACTACCAAACCATCTTAAAGGTTGGCATCAAGATATAAAATAATGAATCAGAGGAGACATATAGGATGAAATTACTGCAATTTTACACAAAACAGGACCCAAATAAGTTGCAAGTCGGAGTTGTAAAAGGTGAAAACACCATTCAAGCAGTAAACGTATCTGGCAGTTCACGTGATGTAATTCGTGGGCTTGCCGCATCTGGTAAGAGTGCCGAGGAATATCTCAATTCACTTGCGGAAAATGGTGCTGTGTATGCTTTGGAGGATGTCAAACTAGCTTCACCTCTGACAGACCCAGAGAAAATTATTTGTATCGGACTCAACTATCATGACCATGTCATTGAATCCAATATGCAGGTACCGAAGGTTCCTGTGCTTTTTCCAAAGTACAACAACTGTTTGACCGGACACGAAGATTTCGTTACGATCCCGAGCGAAGTCTCTCAATGTGATTACGAAGTCGAACTTGCAGTGGTTATTGGCAAAACGGCAAAAAAGGTATCCAAAGAAGAGGCGATGGATTACGTTTTCGGTTATACGGTGTTGAATGACGTCAGTGCCCGCGATATTCAGCTGAACGAACCACAATGGACGCGTGGAAAAGCCATAGACGGGTTCGCGCCTACAGGTCCGTGGATTGTTACCGCAGATGAGATTGAAGACCCTGGAAAACTGAATATCTCACTGACATTGAACGGACAAGTGATGCAAAATTCGAACACGAAGGAATTAATTTTCGATGTTCCGCATTTGATCTCATTTCTTTCTAAGACGATTACACTTCAACCGGGTGATATCATTAGTACGGGAACGCCACCGGGAGTCGGGATGGGCAAGAAGCCACAGGTATGGTTGAAGCCTGGTGATGTTGTGGAAGCGACAGTTGAGGGAATTGGTACACTTCGCAATACGTTTGCAGCAGATCTCTAAAGGATAGGTGACGTTATATTGGCTAACTCTCTTCGAGTAGTTGCAGACGTTAAAGCCTTGTTAGGCGAGGGTCCCACTTGGGACGCACGAAATGGCTTATTATTTTGGGTAGATATCCTAAGCAACAGTCTGTATGTCATGGAACCAGTTTCCGGACGGCAGCAAGTGTATCACTTCGAACAAACTTTAAGTGCTGTAGTAACCGATAAGAGCGGCGGTCTTCTAGTTGTCACGAATAAGGGCTACCATTCACTTTCGTTAGATGATGGTATCTTGATACCTATCCATGATCCTGAGGAGCATTTGTCTAACAGTCGTTTCAACGATGGCAAATGTGATCCGCAGGGGCGGTTTTGGGCAGGCACCAAAGACCTTGACGATGCTCCGGGAGCTGGAAGCTTATACTGTTTGGATACAAACTTGGAGTGCCATAAGAAGCTGGATAACGTCACGATCTCGAACGGGTTAGCTTGGAGTCCGGATCATAAGACGATGTATTTTATCGATAGCGCATCAGAACAAGTGATGGCTTTTGATTATGACGACCCAGCAGGGAATATCACAAACCCTCGCTGTGTCATTGATTTTAAAACTGTTGAGGGATGGCCAGATGGCATGACCATTGACACCGAAGGCATGCTATGGATTGCCCATTGGAATGGGTGGCAGGTGTCCAGATGGAACCCGAATACGGGAGAATGTCTTGAAAGCATTCCAGTTCCGGCAGCACTCGTCACTTCATGCGTGTTCGGGGGGCCGGAGCTACGTACACTGTACATTACAACGGCTTCATGCGGTCTTACAAATGAAGAGCTGCTGAGCCAACCTCATGCGGGGGCGCTTTTTGCAGTAGATACCGAAGTGCGTGGAGCTCAGACTTACTATTTTGGGAAATAATCGGGAAATGCTTTCCGAGCGGGAGACTAGTTTTATGAAAATCGTGATTGCACCAGATTCGTTTAAAGGTAGTCTCAGCTCTGAAGCGGCAGCCATGGCGATAAGAGACGGTATTCTGCGGGCTATGCCTGAGGCAGAAACCGTCCTTATTCCTATCGCAGATGGGGGAGAAGGATCGGTGGATAGCCTTGTGCAGGCAACGCAGGGTGTTAAGATGTCTGTTCCTGTGCAAGGCCCGCTGCAAGATGAGGTGACCGCCACGTATGGTGTTCTAGGAGACGGTGTCACGTGTGTGATTGAAATGGCGGCGGCATCCGGATTGATTTTAGTTCCAGCGGAGTACCGAAATCCAATGGTGACGACAACGTACGGTACCGGTCAATTGATCCGGCATGCGCTTGATCACGGATATCGCTCATTTATACTTGCGCTAGGTGGCAGTTCGACGAACGATGGTGGATGCGGCATGCTGCAAGCATTGGGCTTGCAGCTTTTGGATGAAGAAGGGCGTGAGATTGGGGTTGGCGGACAAGCCTTGCCTCACATTAAGCGCATCGATGCCTCCAGGTGGGATGAACGCATAGGTGAATCGCAATTTACAATTGCTTCCGATGTCACGAATCCGTTCATTGGCCCACATGGAGCATCGCGTGTCTTTGGACCGCAGAAAGGTGCGACGCCGGAGATAGTTGAAGCGCTTGATGGAGCGCTCTCCCATTGGGCCGACGTCATAGAAACACATACCGGTACAGCTGTTCATCAGCTGCCGGGGGCTGGTGCAGCGGGAGGACTTGGTGGTGCGTTTCAAGCGTTCTTCCCCTCAAGCACGAAACGTGGTATCGATGTGGTGATCGAAATGTCTAAGCTCGATGAGCATCTGAAGGATGCGGATCTCGTATTTACTGGCGAAGGGCAGACGGATGCCCAGACCGCTTCTGGCAAAGCGCCGATGGGGATTGCACAGGCTGCGGGGCGGCTTGGCATTCCGGTCATCGTCTTATCAGGCTCAGTCGGACAAGGGATTGAGAAGCTTTATGAATATGGTATGACAAGTATTCATAGTATCGTGGACGGACCCATATCGCTTCAGGAGGCGATGAGTCGAACGCCTGAGCTGTTAACGCAGAAAGCAGAGCAAGTCATGCGTACTTTTTTAGCCGGTAGAAGAAACTGATTCTCTACTTATCATACTCATACAATTAGATACCCATAGCCTATACACTTTTATTATTGTGTCTAGCCTATAGGTATCTTTTTTAATCTGGCGTTTGCCGACACGATGAACATAATTTCTACTTTCATTGTGGATGAATGACAAAGTAATTTTGTTCTAGCATATTACTAAATATTTTTGTATAATACCACACATTAATAGATGGGGGTGACAGGTGCGTGCAGAAGCGTTGGATCGAAGTAATTGAAGCACAATTGCTTCCGAATTTGCAGCTTGCCAGTGAGCGGCCTTATGACCCGATCGTCGTTTATAGTGTCCCTGAGCCGTGGCAGCTTGTCGGGGCGGGTAATTATGCGGCTGTGCTGATGCATCCAAGCTATCCGGATATGGTGGTGAAGGTGTATGCGCCGGGGCGGCCGGGCTTAGAGGATGAAAAAGAAATATATCGACGGCTGGGCAAGCACCCCGCATACTCCGAATGTCTGCATGCGGGTGACTCTTATCTCGTGCTGCGCCGACTAACGGGCGTTACGCTATATCAATGTGTGTTGCGCGGCATCCCGATTTCTCGTCAAGTACTGCATGATATCGATGAAGCGCTGGAGTATGCGGTTAGCCGGGGACTGAAACCGCATGATGTGCATGGCAAGAATGTGATGCAGCGTGGCGGCCGAGGCTTGGTCGTCGACGTATCGGATTTCTTGAAAGAAGACGATTGCTCGATGTGGGACGATTTGAAGCGCGCCTACAATCGCTTTTATTTCCCATGGCTGCGTAGGCTGCCGTTCCCGGAGCTCCTGCTGCACCTTGTGCGCCGAGGCTACCGAAAATACCGCGGTTGGGCGCGAAATTCTAGTGAGCTACATAAGAAAAGTATGTAAAATGGTTTTTTAACCGCAAACTCGGCATGTGAAGTATCGCATGCTGGGGTTTGCGGTTTTTGTAATCTAACGACATGAAAGTATCTACAATGAAAACTTCGGAAGGTCTTTTTCGCATGGGTATATTTTATCCAAGGGGAGACATGAGTACAAGCATATTAAGCTGAAATTCATTTACTAGTAATAGAGTCGTTTGAAGCAAGTAAGGTTTCTTGTTTGGTTTGCCTTAGGAGGGTATGATTCGTGAACTATTGCGGTCCTGGAGATGAGGATGAAATTCAAGAAAGATCACATAGACAATGTTCTTGTTCAGTCGCTTTAAGCTGCAGCGGCATTCCGTGCGTATGTCCAACCGGTCCTACCGGTCCAACCGGAGCAACTGGTGAAGTCGGAGCGACCGGAGCAACGGGGGCGACCGGAGAAACAGGCGCAACCGGTGCAACCGGTGCAACGGGAGCAACCGGTGCAACCGGAGCAATCGGAGCTACGGGAGCAACGGGAGCGACTGGGGCAACCGGTGCAACGGGAGCAACCGGTGCAACCGGAGCAATCGGAGCTACGGGAGCAACGGGAGCAATCGGAGCAACAGGGGCAACGGGAGCAACAGGGGCAACTGGAGCAATCGGAGCGACTGGGGCAACCGGTGCAACTGGAGCTACGGGAGCAACGGGAGCAACGGGAGCAATCGGAGCAACAGGGGCAACGGGTGCAACCGGTGCAACTGGAGCAATCGGAGCGACTGGGGCAACCGGTGCAACTGGAGCAATCGGAGCGACTGGGGCAACCGGTGCAACCGGAGCAACGGGAGCGACTGGAGCGACCGGTGCAACTGGAGCAACCGGTGCAACCGGAGCAATCGGAGCAACAGGGGCAACGGGAGCAATCGGAGCTACGGGAGCAACGGGGGCAATTGGAGCAACCGGAGCAACGGGAGCAACCGGAGCAACCGGAGCGACTGGGGCAACCGGAGCAACTGGAGCAACCGGAGCAACTGGAGCAACCGGTGCAATTGGACCGAATTTTGCGTCGACTGGATTTTCAGCATTCTTATCTACGCTATCCATTGCAACAAGTACACAGCTTACAAATTGGTCGACGGCTAGTCCTTATTATGGACATGCGAACTTTAACGCAGTTACCGGCAACTTCACGGTACCGACAACAGGAAGGTATACGATACTGGCAACAATTAACTACTCCACGACTGCAGCTATCAGCGTGAGCCTAGGCCCCGGAGTTAATCCTTTTTTTGCTGTGCAGCGAACATCCCCTTCCGCCGTCAATTTGGTGAGCGGTTTTCTACCTATCTTAAATGTTAACATAGTATTGATCCTAACTTTGCGCGCAGTATTGGGAACTGGTGAAATTACATTGGCTGGGGACGTTGCGTTGTCGGCGGGCGATGTTGTCGGTCTATTCTATAATGCGTCTGGATTAACGATTACAATCAATATAGGCAATGGTACGACTGGAGTTGTGTGGTCGATGCATCAGATTGCATAGTCTATTAGTGAAATAAATCAAAAACATGTATAACCATTGAGGGAGAACATTCATCTAATATAAGTATGTAAAAGGAATCGACACACCGAAGGTAGGAGGAGGGGCGATGAACAAGAAGAGCGCGAGGAAAAAGTTTATAGAGCTGACCATCGTTCACAAGACATCGTCATCCTGCCTATCCTTAAACAAAGGGAGTGTCAGTAGACCAAAGGAGAAAAAGCGGCATTATCGTCGAACGTTGATGAGGATCACACACACCGTTCTCCCTAGTTCTCGCAGCCGATTTCCAACCAAAAGGCCAAAATCTGAATGCGACCTCAATCCAAAACCTAATCTTAAGCTAAAGCTAATATGTAAGCCAACGGTTAAGTCTGGCCCGCCACCTAAGCCTTGTCCATCACCTAAGCACCACCATTGCCATTCTTTACCTACTCCGCCACCTCCTCTGACAATGATCAATAAAGAATGCTGCGGTAATATACTTCTTCAAGGCAATCAGCCTGGATTTCGGATATGGGAGATGGATGTGGAGTCCAGGATCGAAGTGGCTCAGATTAGTATATATTCGAGCTCGAGCAGCACCCAAGCACTAGAGGTTGACATTGAAACCGATGACGTCGATAACAAACGACTGAGCATTCCTCCCGGAAGTACCATAAATTTTATAGGCCAAGGTGTCAAAGCAATTACCATCTCTTCACTGAATGACGAGATGGGTTATGTAGAAGGCAAGTACGCCATTTCCACTACACTCCAAATTCAATCCGAACATCCATGGTGCGAGCATGAATAAGGTGGTTTCTCACGGTTAAGTGAAAAACCACCTCAAATGTAGCGTACTTCTTACATGCTGTATCGCACGGTTATGCAAAATTCCCCGGTTGCAGCTGCTGTTGATGCAACAGTAATCGTATCGAACCGCGCGACAGTGAACGAGGAGCTGCCTCCTGGTGGCACTACTATAGCGGTTATGACGGGAGTTGCCGAACGTAGAAAAGCAACCGTAATGTTACCGGTCCCCGTTTCATTCTTGACATATCCGGTGCCGCTAATCAGAGTTGCCATATTATCGGTGTAAACAGTGGTTGTACCTAATGCAGGCAGCAGCCAATTCGTACATACTTTATCCTGTACGTAGGTTTTTTGCGCACAACAACAAAGAGCTGTGTTACAAGAGCACATTATGAGTACCTCCTTTAGTTGACAAATGGCATTATTGAATCGAATAACGGGTTGTGATACAAAATTCGCCTTGATATAAACCATCGTTTATTCCAAGCAGTGTTAACTGTATCGTGGCGAAGCGTTGGTAAGTAAAAGCTAGACTGGTTCCAGGTGCAATTGAAATGGGGGCCGCTAAAATGGGATCTCCTGCGCTGTTCAATACATCCAACAGAATAGCAGCAGGTCCCGAATCGAACTTCACATATCCCGTACCCACAAGGTTCGGATTAATATTATTCGTGTAAGCGACAATCTCTACATCTGTGGCATCTACTGTGCCGGTCCATGGCGTACATACTTTATCCTGAACGAAATTTCTCTCTGAGCTGCAAGTTAAAGCAGCAGCCGAATTATCACATGCCATAGGTAAGAAAACCTCCGTTTCTGTGTTTCTAAACTATTTAATGCAGGCAAATAGCTGTACGCTTGGACATCTGACTGAATGACGGATAATTAATATGACAAGACAAGTCTGGGCAGAGGTACGAGTGAGTTCTCAAAATAAAAATGCAGCCCTAACTTTTATAGGGGCTGCATTACTTTCATACTTACTCATTTTAAGATGAAATCTTGTTTATTCCTTTTACTAATAAGGTCTCAAAATCATGAGCTGGAATAGGCTTGCTATACCAATAGCCTTGTACTTCAAAGCATCCAAGACTGGACAATACTTTGATTTGACTTTCACTTTCAACTCCTTCAGCAATTACATGTAAGTTCAAGCTGTTTGACATTGAAATGATAGCCTCAACGATCTTTAAATCGCTATTACTATTCATCATATTTTGAACAAAAGATTGGTCTATCTTCACCGTGTCAATTGGCAATTTACTTAAATAATGAAGTGATGAATGACCCGTTCCAAAATCATCAATTGAAATATGAATACCCATGTTCTTCAATTCATTTAAAATAATATTGGTATATTTAAAATCTAAAATACTCATATTCTCTGTAATTTCAAGCTCAAGATATTTAGAAGGAAGTCCTGTTTCGCTTAATACATGTTTAATCATTTTTATAAAATCTCTTTGTTTTAACTGAGGTGTTGAGATATTAACGGAGATGCGCAATGGAAGATAACCCAAATCCAACCATCTTTTATTTTGCTTACACGCGGCACGTAACACCCATTCACCAATTGGATTAATTAGACCTGTTCTTTCGGCTATTGGAATAAAGTTATTAGGTGGAATCCATCCCTTTTCTGGATGGTTCCAGCGAATTAATGTTTCTAATCCAGTAATAGCACCAGTCATTGTGTTGACTTTAGCTTGATAGTAAAGTGTAAAATCTTCATTTTTTAAAGCATTTTCCATCTCTTTTTTCAGTATAAGTTCATTTTGATTAGGTTTTTCATCGCCAATTGTAAAAAATTTATATTTTTCGTTCCATTGGTCTTTCGCCCAATACATGGCAGCGTCGGCCTTTTTAATTAGATGATCTATGTTACTTCCATGAAGGGGATACATACTGATTCCAATACTTGGACTAATCTGAATTTCGCTCTCTTTGATTAGGAATGGTTTTTGCAACTCATGAATAATATTTCGCACAATTTTAGTCGTTTCTTCGACCGTGGTTCCTGGGATTAGTATTGTAAATTCATCCCCACCAAAGCGGGAAACCAAATGAACATCCGTTACGATACCTGTTAGTCGCATAGCCAGACTTTTTAATAATAAATCTCCTGATTCGTGCCCCATCGTATCATTAACCAATTTGAACCCATCTATATCCATAAACAAAACGGCTATTTGTTCCCTTTCCACTTTTGCCTTTTCCATATACATTGTAAACTTCTCAACAAAAAGGTTGCGATTGGGTAGGTTGGTTAGAGCGTCATGATAAGCTAAGTGAATAATTTTTTGTTCATATTGTCTACGTTCCATTTCTGCTTGAGCACGAGATGAAAAGATTTTCAATAATGATTCTGCTAATGAACTATTCTCTATTTTGCTATGGTGCATAAATACAAATATCCCTAAAATATGACCTTTTGAATCAATTAACGGAATCCCCATGTAACTCTCAACGTTTAATTGAATTAACATCTTGTCCAATGGGAACCGCTGTTGAACACCTGTGGGATAGGAACGGAACCCGTTTTTTAAATTTTCACAAGGTGTATTTGCTAAAATATATTCAATATTATCAACGATTTCCCCATGGTTCCATAAAGCAATGGTTCTAGTTTTATCATCACCAATCCATTCACCAATGAAGGCATAATCCACATTCAACATTTTAGCGGTATATTGCACTAAGGATTGAAAAAACACTTCACCCACCTGAGCAGATACAACTTTCGAAATATCCGATATGGCATTCTCTAATCTTTCGTTTTCCGTCACATCTTTGGCTATGTAATACAGACCCGTAATTCTTTGATCTATAACAATAGGAACTGTCTTTGCCAATATTTTAATACTATTACCTTTCTTATGAATGATATGTAATGAAGCTTGTTGTCCTTCACCTTTTTTTGCTTTTTCCAAACCCTCAAGATGATCATTCAAATTTTCTTTGGGAAAAAAAATCTGAACGGATTTACCTACAATTTCATCAGCTTTATAACCAGATATTCGTTCTGCTATAGAATTAACGTTAATTATCATTCCTTCAAGATCCAACATAACTACTGCATCCTGATTATTTTCAAACAAAGATTTATATTGTTGTTCTCTACTTAATAATTCCGCTTCATTTTCTTTAAATTTTTGATAATAAAATTTACTTTTATCAAATTGCTTTCCTATCCACCAACCTAATATGGCATAAAGAATTGTTACCGACAGAGAGATAATGAAGCGTTTCCATCCACCTTCATAAGAACCATTTATAGTATACGAATAAATACTCCAGCCTATCGCACTAAAGCTAACTATGATTGCGGAAATGATTCTAGCTGTATATCCCAATGTAATACCACCTATCTCATAAGTTAATATTATTAAGGGGTATTTTACCATAATTTAATCGAATATTGTCGTTTTATGTAAAATATATAAGTACCTCGCCGCCATCAAGTTCGATAAGGTGTTTGTCTCGGAATTGACCGTTATTAAAAGACTGTTAATTAACGTTATAGATCTGAAAATAATCGTGTAGAGATCTCTTTGATTGCATTCCTATAATGGACATGAATGTAATTACATTGTAGAAGGAGAGATTTTATGCGAGAAAGGATTACGAAATGGGTAGCTTTATTTCTGCTTTTGTTTTTGACGTTCCCTTCCAACACCGGTATTGGCGTTCAAACAGCTTATGCGGAAAGTCAAACCTATGAAGCGGAAGCCCAGGTTAATGTTTTAAGCGGTAACGCCTCAGTAGCCGAATGCGCTGTATGCTCGGGAGGAAAGAAGGTAGGTGGTCTTTATCAAGGTAGCTCACTGCAATTCAATAGCATTACCGTGAACGAAGTCGGTAGCTACAAGGTGTCGGTTTCTTACATATCCGGCGATCCTCGTGCGGTGAACATCCGTGTAAATGGAGGGAGTGCGCAAAACTTCGATTTTCCCAAAACAGCTGACTGGAGCACGGTTGGCACTTTTGACGTCACGCTTCAACTGAATGCCGGTACGAATACGATCGTGTTTGAAGATGGAAATTGGTATTCGCCGGACATCGACAAGATAGTAATCGCTTCCAAAGTAACTGAAAATCCTGGAGGAGGTGACGGAGGCGGAACAGAACCGCCATTCGCACACAATTACGAAGCTGAGTCTGCTGTAAATATACTTACTGGCAAAGCATCGGTGTCCAATTGCGGGAAGTGTTCAGGGGGCCAGAAAGTCGGTAATTTGTATCAAGGCAGCTCACTGCAATTCAATCAAATCCAAGTGAATGCACCTGGTATCTACTCGGTGAAACTATACTATATCTCCGGTGACCCCAGATCTGTTCAAGTCAGTGCAAACGGAGGGACGTCCGAGTTGTATGATCTGCCGAAAACGACGGATTGGAATACGATCGGCACGTTTGACATTGATCTTAATTTAAAGACTGGCAGCAACACGATCATCTTGTCTGACGGCGATGCTTACTCCCCTGATATCGATATGATCGCTGTTTCGCCTAAAATTGTAACCTATGAAGCAGAAGCATCCGCTAATACACTTGCTGGAAAAGCAAGCATTTCGAATTGCAACAACTGTTCTGAAGGCAAAAAAGTAGGCAATTTATATCAAGGCAGTTCCTTACAATTTAATGGCGTTGAAGTGGGTTCAACGGGGAATTATCAAGTAACGGTTTCTTATATATCCGGCGACCCTCGTTCCGTACAAGTCAGTGCAAACGGTAGTGCTTCTGAGACATATGATTTTCCGAAAACTCCTGACTGGAATACGGTGAATACTTACGTTATTCCTTTAGCTTTAGTGGCTGGCAGCAACACGATCCAATTTGCTGACGGCAACGGTTATTCCCCGGATCTGGATAAAATCGTAGTCGGTCCGAGAATTGAACCGAATCCTGGTGAAGATGATAACGTCGACAGCAACCTTGGCGATCCCGGCGAGTCGAAACAGTACGGTTCCATCTCCGTAACGCATTATACGTATGGCGCGACTTTTTCGAACGGTAATATGACCATTACATACCATACGGATAGCGGCATGGCAGATTATTCATGGAAGGATGCCAAAATTGTAAAAGGCGTTTACGGCAGCCTACAATTGGGCGAGCTCGTCACCAATAAGAGTTATCCACAGCATACCTTATCGGATGCTGCGATCGTCCCGGTTCATGACGGTTTCGGTACGGGGCTTCGTTTTACCGTTATCAACGAATCGCCTGGTAAACCTACACTTCATCAAATCTATACCGTGTATGAAGGAAAGAGCTTCTTTCTGACTCAGTTAAAAGCGGTAAATACTTCATCTATGACGACGAATACCATAGCTCCTGTTGTTGTGACCAATAGTGGCGGTGTGGATATTGGAAGCTACACGGATAACAGAGCGCTATTTGTCCCATTTGATAATGATAATTGGATTCGGTATAAGGCTCAATCGATCAACACTTCGAATACGGGTTATGAAGTAACAGCTATTTACGATAACGCGACTCGGAATGGTCTCGTGATCGGGTCTGTCACTCACGATACGTGGAAGACGGGTATTAGCTGGAACGGGTTTAATAATAAATTGAATAACCTCACGGTGTATGGTGGAGCGTCTTCCAACGTGACGCACGACGTAGAGCCTCACGGGAGTATATCTGGTACTGAAGTAACGTCACCAACCGTATTTGTTGGCTATTTTGCGGATTACCGTGCCGGTCTCGAAGAATACGGTCGTGCGAACGCCGTGTTTACTCCGCCATTAAGCTTCCATGGACCTGTTGCCCAAGAAGTTCCGGTAGGCTGGAACAGTTGGGGGGCCTACGGCAGCAATCTCACCTACCAAGATGTCATAGATACGTCGAATTACTTCAAGGATCACCTTCAAAACCATTCTTTTAACAACAAAGGTACACTTTACATTAACTTGGACTCCTATTGGGACAATTTGACGGATACCCAGTTGCAAAATGCGGTGACAACAATCCGTCAAAATGGTCAGCAAGCCGGTATTTATTGGGCACCCTTCGTTTACTGGGGCAATAATATGAGTCAGACGGTTGAGGGGACGAACAATCAATACACGTACGGAGACATTGTATTGAAGGATAGCACGGGAAAGATCTTGCCTACTCTGGACGGTGCTTATGCACTTGATCCGACTCATCCGGGCACGAAGAAACGAATGGATTATTATTTGGGCAAATTTAAGGCTTTTGGTTTCACTTATATCAAATTGGATTTCTTAACGCACGGTTCTTTGGAAGGAAAGCACTCGGACCCAACTGTGACTACCGGTATTCAAGCATATAATCAAGGGATGGCGTACGTGAATACTGTCATCGCAGGCAGCATGTTTATTAGCGAATCGATTGCGCCATTATTCCCAAGTCAATATGCACACAGCCGACGAATCTCATGTGATGCATATGGCAAAATCAGTGAAACTGAATACGAGCTGAACTCGCTCACTTATGGTTGGTGGCAGAATGGAACGATTTACCCGTACACCGACCCAGATCATATGTCGTTGTCCAGGGCAAGTTCCATGGACGAGGCACGTAGCAGAGTAAATTCAGCCGTTATTTCAGGCACGGTTTTCTTGAATTCGGATGATGTTCAAAATGAGACCGCACAAGCCTACATGAACGAATTGTTGACAAACAAGGCAGTCAACCAGGTTGCTTTACTAGGTAAGGCTTTCCAAGCAGTGGAAGGGAATACTGGAGCCAATGCGGCCGAGACTTTCGTGCTTAATCACAATGGCACATACTACGTGGCTGTCTTCAATTACAGCGGAGCTTCCTCTTCGACGAAGTCCATCGATTTGGCCCGTGCTGGATTGAATGGCGACAGTAACTATCTACGAACTGATTTATGGACGGGAGTCGAGGATAAGGTGAGCGGAAAGCTAGACGTAACCCTGAAGCCTGCCGAGTCTAAACTATTTAAGCTTCAGCTTGATTCTATTCCACCTACGACAACCGTCGTCGTAGGTGGGATCAGTGGTTCTGGAACCTTTACCAACAAAGACATCAAGTTGACATTCAACGCAGCAGATCAACCGGGAGGCACCGGCTTGCTGTTGACGCAATATCAGCTGAATGGCGGAGATTGGATAACAGTTAACGGATCAGTAACGCTAACCGTGGAAGGCATTTACAGCATTCAGTATCGTTCGAAGGATCGATACGGTAATGTGGAGGAAGCCAAGCAAGTGATTGTAGGTATCGATCACACAGCACCCCTTGTCCGAATAAATGGTCCATTAACCATCTGGCAAACAGATCCGTTGAGCCTGCCTGTTCAGATCACGGATGCGTTAAGCGGCATGAGCAACAGCACCGTTCAACTGGATAAGAAAATCACGGGCAATCCAATTCAAGCTGCACCTGCATCCTTAGCCGTTGGAAACCATGAGATCGAGATCATCGGAACAGATCTGGCCGGCAATGTGACGGCGAGTACGTATACGCTGCAGGTACAGATCGATACCAATCATTTCATGGATCTCATCAATTTTGGTGTTGCGAATGGTTCGATCACCATTTCAGACAAGGGCAAGGAGCTGCTTGCCAAAGTGGAAGCGATTGTGCGCAGCCATAATAAAGAAGCGACTGTCCTGCAATTAAAAGCGCTGCGAATCTTTGTGCAAGTTTTAACCGTCGGCAAGAAGATCACCAAAGAGTTTTCTGACATTCTGATTGCCGACATCGATTACTTCATCCAAAATGCCAGTAAATAGTCATAAGAAAAAGGGGCTCTTGCAAGAGCCCCTTTGTTTCACATTTTCAATCATGCTTGAGAACTAATACCGTGTAGCGGTATACGAATTTGCGCCTTTGTCCCGATGCCAAACTTACTATAAAGCATAACACCGTATTCGTCGCCAAATGCTAATTTGATCCGCTGGTCAACATTGGTAATTCCGTACCCCGAGACGTTGTCGGTTTTATTCAGAGCACGTTCCAGTGTTTCTGTCCGCATGCCCATTCCGTCGTCAATCACTTCCAGATAAATATCGCGATCATCCTTGTATACTTTTATGATAATATTAATTCCCATTTCATCATCCCAAATGGCATGATTGATGGCGTTTTCGACAAATGGCTGCAACGCCAGCTTGACCGTCTGATACACAAGAACAGAATCGTCAATCACATAGTGGAGCCGAAGCAGTCCCTCGAACCTGCGCTGTTGAATGGCAATGTAATATTTAGTGAGTTTGATTTCTTCACTGATGGGTAATATCATTTTTCCTTTATTTAAGGAAATTCTGTAAAACTTGGCGAGATGTGAGACCATTTCATTAATCGTGTTATCTCCATGCCTAACGGATAATGCGGAAATAGACGCCAGCGTGTTATATAAAAAATGCGGATTGATTTGGGCTTGCAGCATTTTCATTTCTGCTTCTTTCGTGGCAATTTCCTTCTTGTAGACTTCGTTGATCAACTCTTTCAGGCGACCAATCATTTTTTGAAAGGCAAAGGATAACTGTCCAATTTCGTCATGCCCCATAAAAGTCATGTTGACATTAAAATCTTCCCTTTCTACCCGTCGGATGACTTGAAGCAGGGATTCAATCCGTTTGGTAAAAAAGCGTGCGGTTATATAAATTAAAACAACAGAGATCGCTATACTGCCCAAAGCTATGAGTAGAATTCGTTTGGATGCTTTTTGAGCGTTCGTAATGAAGCTCTTGTAGGGGATAACGGAAATCGTTTTCCAGCCATTTTTAATCGTGTTGTAAACAACGAGCGATTTCTCACCATTGTACATGCTGTCGAAGCTTCCTGATACGCTCTCACCGAAAGTACCGGGGATCAAGGTGTCGATATTTTGATTTAGAAGCGCTTTATTGCGGTTGGATAAAATATTGCCGTTCTCGTTGACGATATAAATATCTTTATGTTTATCTTCCTTTTCCATGAGCCGATAAATGTCGGCTTCGGCAATTTCGAACGTAAGTATACCGTAAGGAAAGTTAAGGCTGTTGTTATTGAGCAAACGCGCCAACGTGAATACAGGCTCAGTGGCATCTGTAGTTGCGGAAACGCTGTATGTCACATTACCGTGAGAGTTGGCGATTGACGCGTACCAATTGGTGGCTTTTGCTGCCGCATCAATTCGCTTAATATACACGCTATCCGCAGGAAATGTTGTATTGCTAATGTAGATGGATACCGCCCGAATATCGGGATTTGTTGCCAATACATTTTTTATCACATTATTGAAGTAAATATAGGAATCCAAGTACTCTGTTTCGTTTTCGGTGTAATCTTTGATCAATAGCAGACGAAGCGTATTATCCAAATAAATGGAAGCTGATATTTTCGAATAGGAATCAAGCTTTGTTTCCAAGTTTGTGTTAATTTGATCAGTCGTTGCAATCATATTAGAGTAGATTTGCGTCGTTAACTCCTGTTTGGTGGTGTCATAAGAATATTTGACGAAAAACAATAACGGTAAGATCGAAACGATGCAAAAGACGGCGAATAATTTACGGTTCAAACTGAGATTAAGAAACGTTTTGGCTACAAACCGGAGTGGCAATGGCAATTGTCTTTCTATCATAAAAGTTTCTTCCTGTACTCATTGGGGGTCGTTCCTTTGAACTTCTGAAACACGGAGCAAAAATAAGAGACGTTTTCGTATCCAACGGATACAGCAATCTCATGGATTTTTTTGGATTTATCTTTTAGCAATTCAGCGGCATGATGAATCCGTACACGTGTCAAGTATTCCAATATCGTTTCTCCTGTTTTTTCCTTAAATAAGGTGCGTACGTAATTGGGTGACAGATACACTTGTTTAGCGATATCCTCGATGGTTAACTGTCTGCTGAAACTGCGGTCGATAAGACTAACGATTTGATGAACGATATGGAGATTCTTGTCCTTGTCCTTGTCCTTCATCAGGGAGAGGATGGAATGGCAGACATCCAGAATGTGATCTTCGATTTCATTTATGGTTGAATAATTGGCTATACGCTTCCAATCGTCGACATACATGGAATTGACGGAGTCACCTCCGATTAAATTGGCAAAATGCTGCTCTATGGCCGTAATAAGCCGCAGCGAGCTTGAGCAAACCAGATCCCGGTCGACCTTCGAGGTACGCATTTCTTCGAAAAAGTCTTGAATCACGGTGATGCCTGCAGATTCCTGCAAGTGGGAAATGGCATGACAAAGTGATGCAATTACCGGTTCAGGGTTCACGTCTTTGTAAACCGGCTGGATAGCTTGAGCGGCCTTTATACACGATCCCAAACCGAAATAAAATTTGCTTTCATTCGCTCGTTTGGCGCCTACAGCTAATTCGTATAGGCTATCCAAGCCCATACGAACGTCGGATACACCGATTGAAATGATGGCGTCGTTCCTGTCGTTTACATACCGAATCAGTTGCTCTGATGCTTGGTAAAGCTCTAATGACGATATATCAAGCTTGTGACAGAGTAGTACGAATGTTCCTTCTTTAATTTGACAGAGAAAGGAATGGGGAATTTCCGCCTGCGTGAAATTGCGGATAAGTGTCACGAGCTCCACACCATAATTGCTAACAGGATCAACCGTTATATATAACATTTGAAAAAGACCGCTCGATGGTATCTGGGATGGCAGCAATAACAGTTTCTCGATCCATTGAGATCTATTTAAGGGATTACTTTCTAGAAGCAGCTCCCTCAGATAGGATTCCTTTAGTACTTCCGAAGTTTGGGAGGAAATCCGGAATTCCTCGCACTTTTGTTTGATTTTCACCATTAAATGCTGGAGCTCTCCCATGTCGAGAGGCTTCAACAAATAACCGATCGCTTCCACGGATAAAGCTGCTTTAATATAGTGAAACTCATCGTGACCACTTAGAAAAGCGATCTGTACATTGCGATTGATCTGTTTAGCCCGTCTGCTGAATTCTAGTCCGTCCATGATTGGCATACGAACGTCCGTTAATATGATATCAGGTTGAAGTTCCTCCATGCGTTGAAGCGCTTCTCTGCCGTTTTTAGCCGTTCCAGCGACACGAATGCCCATGTCTCCCCAGCGAACGTATTCGGCTAGCATCTCGAGCTCTATTTTTTCATCGTCTACAAGCAATATGCTGTACATCGAAAGCGTTACCACCTTTCTGAACGCTTAAATCTTACCAAGTGTATTGTAAAACGTATAGCTCAAATAAACAATGATCTCGTAAAAGGATCGTTCATTTGGAATATGTTTCGGAAGAAACTTGTATAGAATTTCTTTTTGCTCATTTCTATAATGAAAATATACAAAATGATTATGGTTGTGACTGAGCGGCACAAGCCGCCGCAGCCTGGAAAAGGCAGGTTATTCATATGGAAGCGCGACTTAAAAGAATGAAGGGGCAAAAATATTTGTACCTCATGATCCTGCCGGCCTTCATCTCTACCATCTTATTTTCATATGGTCCAATGTTCGGCTTGTACATGGCGTTCATCAATTACTCGCCCGGCGGAGGTTCTTTTTTTTACCAGTTTTTTACGAGCAAGTTTGTCGGCTTTGAGTGGTTTCGGTACTTCTTTTCAAGCGGTGATTTTTATATCATCATGCGCAATACATTAGCACAAAGCATCTTATCACTGTTGGTTGGATTTCCGGCACCGATTCTGCTGGCCCTTATGATCAATGAGGTGAAGACCGGGGTATTCAGAAAATTGGTACAAACGGTATCGTATTTGCCTCACTTTATATCTTGGGTTATCGCTGCAAACATCATCATAACGCTGTTATCTTCGCAAGGTCTAATTAATAAGTTGTTGATGCTAATGAACATTACGGAACAACCGGTACAATTTTTCCAAAATGGCCATTATTTCTGGGGGATCATTGCCGTATCCAACATGTGGAAGGATATGGGGTTTAACGCAATCATGTATTTGGCTGCAATATCCGCTATCAATCCCGAACAATATGAAGCAGCAAGAGTTGATGGTGCTAACCGCATACGCCAAATGTTTCATGTCACACTTCCATCTTTACGCCCCACGATCGTCATTCTGGCCATTTTATCAATAGGAGGTATTTTGAACGCGGGGTTCGATCAGCAGTATTTGTTGCAAAACAACACCATATTGAAATATTCGGACGTTATTGATACCTATACGTACAGATACGGACTGCAGAATGGCATGTTCTCTTATGGTGCTGCGGTTGGATTGTTCAAATCAGTCATTGCCTTCATACTGGTGGTCAGCGTTAACACGTTCTCCAAGCGAATGAATCAACAATCGTTGTTCTAATAAGAAATAGATAGGAAATGGTGGGTCTGAATGAGAACAAAATCGAGTGGCGATATCGTTTTCACCTGGTTCGTTTATGCGTTCCTCTTTCTGGTGTTTATTGCAACGTTCTACCCTTTCTGGAACATTCTAGTCCTGTCTTTAAACAGTGCTGAGGATACGATCCGGGGCGGCGTATATTTCTGGCCGAGGGTGTTTTCCTTAACAAGCTATGTGCAAATTTTAGGCGATCAGGAGATTATAAATGGGGTCAAAGTGACGCTAGCACGCACACTGATCGGCACACCTCTTGCTGTTCTGGTAATCAGTCTGCTTTCCTACCCGCTCAGCAAGCGTGATTTGGTCGGTGGAAAGTTCATCACACTTTTCTTCATATTCACGATGTACTTTGGCGGAGGCTTAATCCCCTACTATATGATCTTAAAGAGTTTGCACCTAATTGATACCTTCTGGGTGTACATTGCGCCAGGTCTTATGAATGTGTTTTTTATGATTCTGGTACGCACATTTATTCAGCAGCTTCCTGGGGAATTAGATGAGTCTGCAAAAATGGACGGCGCGAACGATCTGCAAATTTTCGTCAAGATCGTATTGCCGCTGACGACTCCAGTGCTTGCTACGATCGGTTTGTTTACGGCGATCGGACATTGGAATTCTTGGTTCGATTCTTATGTATTCACCTACAAGCCTGAACTGAAGACGCTGCAGGCTGTTCTCGTCAAAATTTTGAATCAATATCAGACATCCTCTATGGTGTCGGATGCGCAACAGATGGCGGATTCAGCGAAACGCCTCGCCGTATCATCGGATTCGATCCGTATGGCTGCAACGATCGTGGCAACGGTGCCTATTGTCATTGTGTATCCATTCTTGCAAAAGTATTTTGTCAAAGGGATGACAGTGGGAGCTGTTAAAGCCTAATCCAGTTTGCTCATTCTTGAAAGGCGGTGGTTGGGAGCCACAGTGGATAGGTTAATACCCTAGTAAGCCATGTAGTCAGATGTTTCCAATACAATTAGTCAAGGGGGATTTAATTCTATGTTCAAAACCAGGAAATCGTTCAATGTGCTGCTTTCAACGCTCCTTATGGGTTCCGTCATCGCCGGTTGCTCTACGAAGGAAAATACGGCCTCTACAAGCGATAAGCCAGCTGCTGCAACCGATAACAAAGCAAACGATACGACACCGCTTAAAATGACGTTCTTTGATAAAAATACGGGTGATGCTTTCACGAACGATGTTGCGAAGGAAATTACGAAACGGACGGGTGTTACGATTGAAATTCAGCAGCCAACAGGCAATCCTTCCGAAAAGCTGAATCTGATGCTCGCCAGCAGCGATTTGCCGGATCTTGTTTTAATGGATCGCGGAGATATCGTTAGTAAGTACATCGCCGCAGGGGCAATTATTCCGCTGGATGATCTAATTGCGAAATACGGTCCCAACGTGCAGAAAATGTATGGGGACACGTTGAAAAAGACGCGGTTTACCGACGGGAAAAACTACTATCTTTCTAACTGGTACGGCCCGGAGAATGAGCCTGTATTCGGCATAAATATGCGCAAGGATTGGCTTAAACAGATTGCTCCGGACAAAGCTGAAGGCGGAAAGCCATTCACGGCAGATGAATTTGAGACGCTATTGAAGGATTTTAAGGCAAAGCTTGGCAAAGTGGACGGCAAAGACGTATTCCCAATGAGCTTCAATGGTGAAAACATGGGCGCTGTGCTCGGAACGTTTAAAGGCATGTGGGGAATGAAGACGTACTTCGAAGATAATGGAAGCCTGAAGTACGATGTGAAAGACCCAAAATATAAGGACATGTTGTTGTACTTGAATAAGCTGTACCGCCAAGGATTAATTGATCCGGAATGGCCAGTCAACAAGAAGCAAACGTGGGAGCAAAAAATATCTAACGGACTCGTATTTGCATCGCCAGGCGCTTATTGGGATTTTGGTACGCCTAACGGTGTACTTAAGAAAGCAGGCGGACCTGAAAATCAACTTTATCCATATAAACTTGTGGGACCTGGCGTTGACCCGGCAAAAACGACATTAGGACCTAAAAGCTCGCTCGGTTGGGATGCGATAGCGATCACAAAAACGAATAAAAACCCAGAAAGAACGATGAAACTTATTGACTTCCTGGCTAGCGAAGAAGGCCAATACCTTCTCATGTGGGGGATAGAGGGTGTGCACTGGGATAAGAAGGACGGCAAGCATACACCGCGTCCGGAAGTTCTTCAAGGTTTTAAAGATGATTGGGATAACTACGCGAAGAAAACAGGTATTCGTAAATGGACGTGGTTCGTGAAGAACGGTAAAGGCTCCGACGGTACGCCATTTGATTTACCGGGACGTTACCAACGTAACGAGATCGACCAGATGGCACTGAAGAACTTGTCTGATACGGTGTGGGAAACAGCGGCTTATGATAATCTCGGCCCTGCCGGCGGCACCCCAGATGCGCTAGTCAGCCAGAAAATTTCAGATATTATGAGCCAGACAATTACGAAAGTAATCATCTCCAAGTCCGAAACGGATGCAGCCGCACTGTTTGATAAAATGCTTGCCGATATGAAGGCAGCAGGTGACGAGAAGGTAGAGAAAATCATGAGCGACAACTACAAAAAACGCATGGATCTTTGGAAGTAAGAGAGGATGCAGATAGGAAGCCGATGCACTGTTCGGCTTCCTTCTTTATTAAATAGGCATGAAGGAGCGGATAATGATGATATCCAGTACGATTATCTTTCAAGAGTTGAACGGGCAAGTAGTTGTAGAAAATGGGTTGTGCCGAATAATCGTCGATTTAGCAAGCGGATTAACCGAATATGAATGGGATTCCGGGAGCCGCTTGAGCAGCGCTTACAGTGCAGCCCGGATCGAAAGCCAATACTTTGCTTCGACGGAATATTCAGAGCACCAACTGGCCGTTAGCGGCACTCACATGATCCATGATGATTTCGGCACAGGTTACCGCTTCTCTGTGATTCATTCAGATGAGTCGCTTCCGGTTATGACGCAGACGTTCTGGCTCTATGAAAAAGTGCCATACTTTTTCGTTCAAGTCGAGCTGGAGGGTAAATCGGAAGCTTTGGAGACGAACTATATTTCTCCCTTGACGGTGAATCCAGCTATGGGATCATCAGCGATTTCTTTGGACATAGAGGTAAAGGAACTACGTGCGTTGTTGATGCCTTTCGATAACGACAAGTGGGTGCGTTACGAATCAATAGCCATGCCGAATAAGGTGGAAAGCTACGAGGTAACGGCTATTTTTGAGCCTGTATCGAGAAAAGGGTTAGTTGTTGGTTCTGTTACACATGACACTTGGAAAACCGGTCTGAAAGTGGTCGGATGTGAAGGAGCGGATATACACCATCTGGAGGTATATGGTGGAGCAGCAGGGGAGTATACACGCGATTCCATGCCTCACGGTACGCTGATCGGCAAAACAGTTACTTCACCACGCATCTTTGTGGGCATGTATGAAGATTACAGAACTGGACTGGAGGAATACGGGAGGGCCAATGCTGTGATAGTGCCACCGCTTCAATGGGAACACGGTGTTCCGTTCGGATGGAATAGCTGGTCGGCGGCAGGGGGAGAACTCGACTACGAGCTTTACACCCATACGTCGGACTTCTTAAAGAGCTTGCACGATGGCGGGTTCCATCATCAGGGGACTGTCTATATAAACTTCGATTCCTTTTGGACGAACTTATCGCAGGAGCAGCTCGAAGACGCCGTGCGTCACGTTCGTGACAATGGACAAAAACCCGGCATTTATTGGACACCCTTTGCTTTCTGGGGGGAAGATTTCGATCGGGTTGTGGAAGGCACCGATGGCAAGTATACGTATCGAGATCTTCTGCTGCGAGATGAACATGGGCAAATTTTACCCGAGTTGGACGGAGGACTTGCGATTGATCCTACACATCCTGGCAATTTGATGCGTACGGAATGGCAACTTGAACGTTTTGTCAGGTGGGGCTTCGAGTACATTAAACTCGACTTCCTAGGACACGGTGCTTTGGAAGGCATGCACTTCGATAAAGAAGTACGTACAGGACTTCAAGCGTACAACCTTGGTATGGCGTTAATCAAGACCAGGCTTGATCCCATGGTTATCGGACGTCCATTCTTTATAAATTTGTCCATCGCGCCTATGTTTCCACATCAATACGCGCATAGCAGGCGCATTTCATGCGATGCCTTTGGTACACTCGAAGATACGGAGTATATGTTGAATTCACTCACATATGGTTGGTGGATGAATGGGACCCTATTCCCTTTCAACGATCCTGACCACACCGTACTATACAAGAGCTTCAACCAAGAACCAACGATGGTACAGGAAGGTAGGAGTCGTCTAAACGCTTCCCTTATTGCCGGGACGGTTCTTCTCATGGGGGATGATTTCCGCAATGAGGAAGCAAGAACTAGGGCAGAGAACTGGTTGAGCCGACAAGAGCTACTATTAATTGCAGGGACAGGAGAAAGTTTTATTCCTGTTGAGGGAAATACAGATGCTGCTTCTGACAATGTGTTTTTCAAAATGGCAGATAACGAGTGTTTTATTGCCGTGTTTAACTTTAATAAAAATGAAATGGTTGAGAAACGTATATCCATCGAACGTATGGGTCTGCCCCAAAATGCGACGTATTGGTTACACGATCTTTGGGAGACAACTGCCCTTCAGTCAACAGGAGATATAAGCGTTCAATTGGAACCGGCAGAGTCAAAGATTTTTAAGTTGATTTTGTAGAGGAAAGAGCTGAAATAAGCCATCCGAACCGATAAGGCTCGGATGGTTTATTTATTGGTTGAACCCAGGAACGAACATTTGTGTCGTTAGTAGTCCCTCCTGTTGTACTACATGTTTGACAAATGGTTTTAACTGCCTTATCATTTAAACAAACGTTTAATTTAAATGATTGTTTAATGAAGGGGAGTGGTCACATGAGAGAGGCAATAGCAACTTTTTTAAAGCCAGCGACAACGAAGGTAGGGATCATCACAGCGATTACGTTTCAATTGCTGTTTAGTATTATATGGATGACAGGGTATTCCGGGGTATCGGATAATACGAAGAATTTGAAGATCGCGATCGTCAATGAAGATCAGGCAATGGGAGGCAAAATTGTTCAAAACCTGCAGAGTAATCTGCCTTTTGAGACGGAAGTTATCGCGTCGGATGAGGAAGCACAAAGCAAGCTTGATTTGCGTGAAGTGCAGATGGTTATGTATATTTCGCCGGATTTTTCCAAGAAACTTCAAACGCCAGGGCAAACAGCACCGATCAGCTATACAGTCAATGAGTCGAATCCGTCTATGACGAAGTCGATCATGCAGGCTGTGGCGGGGAACATTACAGCAACCGTCAATAAAGAGGCAGTGGCGGCGGGGGCATCGGCAGTACTGACACAAATGAATCCACAGCTTCCGGCTGAGCAAGCAACTCAGATTGCACAAGGGCTGGCGAGTAAAGTAAGCGCGGACATTCAAAGCACCAATAAAGTAAAGGATATGCCGAATCAAATGCTGCCGATGATGCTTGTGCTTGCCTCAATTGTGGGTACGATGATCATGGGAATGAACTTCAGTGTCTCAACCAATCTAATTGGTGCATCTCTGTCTAAAACGCAAAAAATGGCCGCACGTATTGGTATAACTGTGATTGCTGCGGTTGTCATTGGACTTATCAGTGCCACCATGGTTGTTTCATTGGGAGGTCAGGTAGATAAAGGCTTTGTTGCTCTGTGGGGCTTCGAATCATTGTTCTTATTAACGTTTGCTTTGGTTGCACAAATGTTTTTGACATTGTTTGGGAACGCAGGTATGCTATTTAACATTGCTATGTTATCACTGCAGTTGGTCTCCTCTGGTGCGATTGTGCCGAGGGAACTCCTGTCGAATTTCTATCATTCTATCAGTAATTACTTCCCGGCGACTTATGCAGTAAATGGATTGATGAATATCTTGTTCGGTGGGCCTGGTGTTGGCAGCGAAGTTGGCTTTTTACTTTTGATTGCTGCGGTGGCATTCGTCATTGATATGTTAGTTGTGGTTGTCAAAAGGGCTAAGACAGCACCATCCGCAGACGTGGTCAATCCAACGCTTAACTATTGATTAGGAGGGCGCTAGGCATGGTTCAACAAGAGTCAGATATGAAAATGAAAATTGTGCTGGCAGCGAAAAAGCTGTTCGCTAAACATGGTTATGATGCAACTAGCGTACGTCAAATATGTGAGGAGGCCGGGGCCAATGTGGCTCTGGTTTCCTACTATTTTGGTGGAAAAGAGAGCGTTTTCCATGAAATATTTAAACAATTTTTCCCTTCAGACAAATTAACGGAATTTTTTAAAGTGGAAGATCCGCTTGCAGGTATCCAAATGGTGATTAGGGAAGTTGTGAAGATCCGAAATGAGGATCCGCAGATGATTAGCCTGATTCAGATGGAGATTATCACGATTACCCCGCGTGTGGAGAAAATAAGAGAACTTGTTTTTCCAATATGGAAAAAAGTCCGGGAACTACTGGACAAAGGAAGACAAGATGGCTTGTATACCTTTGACTCGTTGGATAGCACGCTCATGTTTGTGTTAGGTGCTATGTTTTTTTATAAGCAGAGGGATTTTTTTGAACCGATGTTTACGGAAGAGCGGCCGGATATGGAAACGCTGATTGGGCAAACGACGGCATTTGTCATGCGCGCGCTCGGTTATCAAGAATAGAGGGGATGGGCTATATGGGGAAAATAACCGAAACATCCAAATCAACGATATCAAGCAAACCAACCAGGTCGACTATTGTGTGTTTGGGTGAGCTGTTGATTGACTTTGTGCCCGAGGTGAATGGTCAAGCGCTTGCCGACGTTACCCAGTTTGGCCGGGCAGCGGGCGGAGCGCCAGCCAATGTAGCTGCGGCGGTCGCCAAACTAGGCGGCGACGCAAGGTTTATCGGCAAAATCGGCCGAGACCCCTTCGGCGATTACTTAGTTCGCACGCTGCAGGACGTAGGCGTGCAGACGGCTGTGCTCCAGACCGACGAGGCGAAGACCGGTCTGGCTTTTGTTTCGCTGCGCGCGGACGGTGAGCGCGATTTCTTGTTTTTCCGCGACCCGGCGGCGGACATGCTGCTGCGCGCTGACGAAGTCGAGTCGCAGTGGCTGGAAGACGCCGCGGTCTATCATTTCGGCTCGGTATCGCTGATCGCCGAGCCTTGCCGTACAGCTACGCTCGACGCTGCGCGGCGAGCGAGAGAATATGGCGCATTGGTGTCGTACGACCCCAATGTGCGGCTAGCCCTATGGCCGAGCGCGGATGCCGCTCGGACCGAGATCCTTGCGCAGCTAGGGCTTGCAGATGTGGTCAAGGTCAGCGAGGAGGAAATCGAGTTCCTCCTCGGCGTTGACGCGACCATAGGTGCGCAGCAGCTGCTGCAGAGCGGACCCAAGGTGGTTATTATCACCTTGGGGGCGCAGGGCTGCCGCGTCGTGACCGCGCGGCAGGATGTCGTGATCCCCGGCGTGCCCGTGGCAGCCGTGGACACGACTGGCGCCGGCGACAGCTTTGTCGGCGGCATGCTGTATCAGCTGGCGTCGCTGGGCGTGACGCCAAACACCGTCGTTGACGCACTCGCCGAGGTGGGTGCGGCTGAGCGTGTTTTTGCCTTCGCGAACCGCGTCGGCGCTATTACTACGACGCGCAGGGGAGCGATACCTGCGCTGCCAACACTAGCAGAGGTTACTGAGGAGATCCAGCATTAAGCTGGGTCTCTTTTTTCTTGCTTAGCAGCACGCTTACACACTTTCTGAGGTATTTACAAGGTTACAAGGATGGCACTGGTCGGGTGACGATATAGCTAGAAACCAAATTCTGAGGTATCTGCAAGTTTAGCATGTAGGTGTTGAGTGTGATATCGTTTGAAGCCAAATTCTGAGGTAACTACAAGTTTAGCAAGTGCGGGCTGAGTGATATTATTGTTTGAAGTCAAATTCTGAAGTATCTGCAAGTCTAGCCAGCATGGGCTGAGTGTTAATATTCTTTGAAGTCAAATTCTGAGGTATCTGCAAGTTTAGCAAGTAGGTGTTGAGTGATGATATCGTTTGAAGCCAAATTCTGAGGTAACTACAAGCATACAATAAATTTCTATTGGCTTCGAGTTGGTGAGAGTTGTGAGTGGTGAATGGTAGGCGCATCCTGAGTGGAAGGGATAGTGCGTATAGAAGTTCCTATCGAAGAGTGCGTGGTGATTTCCTGCGTTTTGGAAAGTGGAAGTATAGTGATAGAAGGTAGGCGCATCCTCAGTGGAAGCTCCTGAGTGGATGGGATAGTGGGTACAGATTGTAGGTAGGATGTTTCTGAGGCGATGGGATAATGCAAATAGATAGGGTAACAACTGATATGTTAAACGAGCGGGCAGCATCTTGTCGGAAATAATTGGAATTGGAATTTTGTAAATAGATGTTGAAAATTGGAAGTTTATGTGATACTTTAATTATATTGTTTCGAACTTATTGATAATAATATAGTTTGATTTGCGAAGAACGCAAATTTCGGAGATGGATTTTCCGAGGTTTGCGTTCTTTTTGTTGTGTTCAAACGAAGGAGGTGATCGATTGAATCGCAGGAGAAGCCTGCTGATAAGTGTGGTTGCTGCGGTGCTAGCTGGGCTGCTTGTATACGGCGTATATGTGCTGCAAGTGAATCAGGTAGAGCTGCAGCAGACGGTTCAGGTTGTGGTTCCGAAGGATTTTATTCGTGCAGGTCAGTTGATTCGAGGTGATATGGTCGAGTTCAAAGCGATTCAGAGAGGAAGCTATACAGCGGGTATGATGACGGAGCTAGCTGATGTTGTAGGTCAGGAATCAATGATTCCGTTAGGTACGCAAGAGCCCATTCTGAAGTGGAAGGTAAATCGTTATCATCTCCTTCCCAATGAGCAACAGGCGACTTTTCAAATTCCAAAAGAGTATCTGCTTACAGTTTCCAATGGTATCCGCGCAGGAGATCGAGTTCGCATGTATGTGTCGGGGATGGATGGCAGTTCGCGCAGGCTTTTTGAAGAGAAGGAAATTACAGTTGCGTCTGTTAAGTCCTCAGCGAATGTGGAGGTAGATAATCCGAAGAACTCCAATTTGTTATCCAAGGTTGAGGGCGATGAGCAAAAGATGTACACCTCAAGGCTGGAAGCTAACGGCGCCATTGATCAGATTAATTTGAATTTGACGGAGAAGGAATGGCTCCAGATTGATCAACTGTGCTCCTCGAAAAAAGCCAAGCTGGTGATAGCCTTTAGTTCTACGTCGATTCTTGCAGAAGAGTAGGGGGAGAGGGGGAGCAGGTGATTGGTTGTTGGGAGTCGGGGATATGAGGAAATAGAAGTGGAGTAAGTGGGAGTCGTGGGAAAGAGGAGGCGGAAGTGAAAACAGGGAGTCGTCGAAAAGAGGGTGAGGAAGTGTAAACAGGTAGTCGTGGAAAAAAGGAGGAGAAATGGAAACAAGGAGTCGAGGAACGAGTATGCGGAGGTGCAAGATGTGGGAGTGAATCCCGCAAATAAGCTCGTAGGGTATGGAAAGTGAATTAGATTTCGATGCTAATTTAAGTGAAAGAGAGGTGAGTCCATTTGCAAATCGGTCTAGTGTCGAAGGATCAGCGATTGATTGATGAGCTTACGAATGTGGTGTATGCGAAACCGTTTGGATGGCGAATATTTTCGGAGGTTAATGATTTACAGCCTAAATCTGTGGAGCAACCCTACTCGCACGTTATTCTTTCGGATCGGGAGCTATCCTACGGGGAGCTGGAGGAGTTTCTGGAAGGCTTGCAGGGACAAGTTCCAGCGATGAAAGTCATTGTGTTACTGTCGAATTATCATGATGCCTCGATCAATGAGAAGTATGTGAAAATGTGCAAGTTGATGAAGCTGGATTATATCCTTCCTGGTCGCAGTACGGCTGTGATTGCGGATGAAATTCGCGCATGGGTTGATGGGGCCGGTGGTGGTCAATCGAATCAAGCGCTTGCTGGGAAATTAATTACGTTCGTTGGTTCTACACCGAATATTGGTACTACGCTGGCGTCTTTTGGCGTGGCCTATATGTTAGCGATGGAGACTTCGAAGAAGGTCGGTTATCTGTGTTTGAATCTCAAAAGCTCAAAGCTGCACCGGTACCTGGGGCGTGAAGAGCAACTTTTTACGTTAGATGGGTTGAGAGCTGAGCTCAAGGCGCAAAGTCTAACACCTGAAAGATTGCTTCACGTTTGTGACAAGCCGAAAGAGGCACATGGATTACATGTCCTATATGGGAATATGCTTCGTGAGCAGGCAGAGTTTTTCACGCCATCGGAAGTTATCCATTTGTTGCGGGTGGCACGTGGTGCTTTTGACATCTGTATCGTAGAAGTTAGTGCATATTGGGATAATGCGGCGACGGTTAGCGGACTGCTTGAAGCAGATAGCAAAATTGTGGTCACGACAGGCGACATTGCGCATTTTCAGGAGGATTTCTCGAGGTGGATCAGGCAGGTGGGGTCTGTATTTGGTTTACAACCGGATGCTTTCGAACTTATGGCCGTCCAAACGGATCGGCATGCGAAGCAAAGTGAATTCACGATCAAGGATATTCGCAAAGAAACGCAGCTGCATCTGATCGGACATGTTAGCAGGCACGGGGATGCGCTTGCTCGTTGCAACCAAGGGAAGCTGATAGAGATGTTGAACTCATCGCATCCGATGCATCATGAGGTGAAGGCTGTAGCGCAGAAATTCGCTGACTTCTATAAGCTGCCTCAGAGGGCGAGTGTGCGACAAGAGACCTGGTTTCAAAAGCTTATCGCCGGTAAACGAGCGGTCAGTTAAATCTATTTCAGGAGGTGAAGGGAGTGAGTGGGAAAAGGTTTTCGATGATTACCTACATGCATGAACGTAGGACAGAAGAGGCCGTTGTTGGGTTCAATCACTATCCGAAATTGCAGGCTGCCAATTCTAATGATGGAGTAGTCGAACGCACAAACGAAGTACATGTAAACGGTAGCGGTAAGGAACACTCTAGCGTGGGTGAGGAAGCTTTTTTCCAGCAATGGGTACATGAGATTCGCAGTGAGCTTGTCTCTTTGAAGGGCAGGTCAGAGATTGAAAAACAGCTGTATAATGAGACGCTGAATCGTGCGATTCTGGGCTATGAAGAGGATCGTGGCAAGTTGCTGGCGATCATTCATGATCTGGTGTCGAAAAAGAGACTTTCGGACATCCCACCTCGGACTAGCGGGTATACGACACTGCCGGAAGCGATTTTTGCCGAAATTATTGGCCTAAATGTCCTAGAACTCGTCCTCAAACAGAAGGAAGGATTAGAAGAGATTCAGGTTGTGGGTAAGCAGATTTTTGAAGTGCGTGGCGGCATCGCCAAACCCTCTCTTTACGAGCTGCCATCCATCCGTGAATTAGAGCGAATTCAACAAAATTTGGTGTTGTTTAACCACGATACCCTCAATCCCAGAAAGCGTTGGGCAGAGGTTGTTCTTCAAGATGGTTCGCGTGTGACGATGACTGGCTTCGGCTTTACAGCGGAACCGACCTTAACGATACGATTCTACACAGTAAAAAGATTCGATTTAGCCTCGCTTGCCTCGCCAGACCTTGCCACGATAGATGCTCGCATGGAGCAATTACTTCGTTGTTTTATCCGCACTTACTTGAATATGGTCGTCATTGGACCGACAAACTCAGGTAAAACAAACTTACTCAAAGCGATCATTGCCGAAATGAACGAAAATGAGCGAATCATTACGATTGAATCGCGATTTGAGTTGAATTTAAAACGAGATTTCCCACAGAAAAATATCGTCGAATATGAAATAGACGAGGAGGATCCGAGACATTCGGGTTTGCAGGCTTTTAAGCTGGCGTTAAGGCAGTCCCCGAAGCGCATTTGTCACGCCGAAATACGGGATGAAGATGCGAATTTGTATGTTCGTGCTTGTACACGTGGTCATGAGGGCAGTTTGACTACGGTCCATGTGAGTGAACTGGAGGATGTGCCGGACGCGATTACTGACATGTGTATGCTGGATGGCAGAGGGATGGACTCCAAGCGTTTGACGAAACGGATTACGGAATTTGTGACACATATCGGCATTGAAATGCAGGTTGTTCACGGCAAAAGAAAGATCGTACGAATCGTCGAATACCGTTATGAAAATGAATGCGTTTTCGTCACGAATCTAGCTCTTTATGACAACTCGACAGACAAATGGACATTTCCCGGGAAATTGTCGCTTCATGCATCGCGAAAAATTAAAAAGGCTGATGCAGAGAGCTATTCGCTGTTGATGGAGCACGGATTTATCGAAAAGGATGGGAAAGAGGGCGATTTAGAGGGGTGATTTTCGCCAAATATGTCTTTATTCTGTTGTTATTTGTGCTCGTATTTGTGGTTTTTCAAGCGCTGTTAGAGTTGCTTATCCGACAACGCAAAGCCAGGTTCCGCTTGCACTATGTAAAAAACGCGACAGTTAGCGCGAGATTAAGTGCTTATTTGGAGACATGGAGTTGGATTTATAAGCATTTGAAGGAGTTGCTGGAATCTGTCGAGTCGAAATTAAGCATGCGAGCGATGCTGACAATAAGCTTAATTGGGTTATTAGCTGGCTTGTTAGCAGGCGTTTTGTTTTTCCAATCCTTTAAAGGAGCCCTTATCATTACTGTGATTGGTGCTTCGCTGCCGTATTTACTGCTTCGGGTGAAGCTGGTGAGCGTCCGATTGCGAACGAGGTTAGAGTTTCTTCCTGCTGTTGAAGTTTTTTATCAGTATTACATGACGGATCCTAATCAGAATATGAAAATCGCGCTGAGGTATTGTCTAGAGGAAAATCGAATTTTGTATCCGATTAAACCCGTTTTCGAGCAATTATATCGTCATTTGATGACGCAAAGGGATACGGAGGAAAGCTTGCGGATTTTCTCACTGACGCTTGGTCATATCTGGGCGGATTATTTTACGGGGATTATCCGAGTGGCCTTGAAAGAGGGAATCTTTGTCGGAGATAGCTTGAAGGAGCTCATCACTGACATGCGCAAAGCACAGCGTTTTGATCAAATGGAACGAAATCGACTTCTAGAAATTCGAATTGCGAATTTTACGCCAATTGGGTTCCTAGTTTTGTTCATGTGGATTAATTTCAAAGTGAATGCAGATAACGCCTATTTGTACTATGTGATTGACCCTGCTGGTCGGAATATGATTTTAGATGCACTTATGTTGATATTTATATCGTTTTTGATGGGTATTTACTTATCCATGCGAAGAATGTGAGGAAGTGATTTCCATGGTTTTGGTCAACACCCAGTTGCTTATGCTGCAGGTTGCTACGCGTTTGCTATTATTTATTCTTTTTATGATGATGATCTATCACGGTCTTAAGTATATACCGCTTCGCAAGAAGAGATGGCGATCTTTGAGAGTAAAAAGCGCGCTAAAAGAGGTTCAAATACCTCCTTGGTTATATAAATGGCTGGGGATGAGTACGAAATCAGTCGAGGAAAAGCGCCAATTGTTGTTGGGGTGCGGGATTTGGATGAATGCGAATTTGTATGAGGGAGCAAGAAGGTTGCTTTTAGGTGGTGCGCTTTTCCTTGGAGGGGTGGGATATGCGGCTTTCAGGCACCCGTGGCTCTCGTTACATTTACAGCCTGCGTATGTGCTAGTGGGTGCTGTGGTGGCAGCGATCTTTCTTTTGTGGGATGGAAAAGTACTGGCACAGCTAAAAGAGAAGCGGTCACAGCGCATCGTGCGGGATATTTACGCAATTAGTCGCCAACTCTTGTACTACAATGATTCGAAATTGAATTTGCATGACAAATTGTCTTTATGTGTCGGTCAGACGACATCGATTCGAGCTCACGTTCAGCTATTGCTGAATGAATGGTATCAAGGAGCCGAAGAGGCGATTTCCCATTTTAAAAAGAGACTAGGAACCGAGGAAGCTCATAGCTTTGGAGAGACGCTGAATGCGCTCAGGTTGAATGAGCATGGGGACTATTATGAGCTGTTAAAGCAGCGCATTCAGGACTACAAAGAGAAGATGGAATTGATTCGCGACAGCAAGAAGGAAACGGTATCGTATGTGCTTTTTGTACTCGCGGGACTGCCGATTCTGAATACATTTCGAGTGTTTATGTACCCTTGGATTGCCGAAGGGCAACGATTATTTGACGCTATTAACTAATTACGCAAGGAGAGCGATGAAATGAGAAATATTTTGGTTACGGTGATGATGCTGATTGTGGTTGCGTTGTTATTTACTTCGATTATTAATGATGGATCGACGGGAATGAGACGAAATATTAATACCCATGGGACGACAGCGAATACGAATATTACTGCACTTCAACCATAGAGATGGCAGGCAGTGTATGAGGTCTATTCTTGTAACGGTGCTGTTGATGATTGTCGTGATCGGTATTTATTTCGATGTTGTTGGAGGAAGTACGGGGACTCGCAGGCAGGTTAGCGATAGCGGGGGTAGAATTAATGGGGCTATCGAACGGATTAATCCATGAAGCAGATATTGGTGTTTATTCTTTTTGCTACAATGCTTTGTTGGTTTATGTTCGCACCAGTATATAAGCATATCATCATCGTTCGGCAGGCTGTGCTGCAAAAGGAAGTCGATTATTTGCTCGAGGTTGGCGCGAATGGCAGCCATGGATATATTAATGAAGCGATGATTCAAGAATCCAGAGGTCGCATGGCGGAAAGAGGCTTCGTGGTCGGAGATCTTGAGTACGTGGTTGCCACCAACACAGGAGTTGGCGGCATGGATGCGAGCGCACCTGTATGGCGAGGGACGGGCTTAAAGCTAACGATGACATATCCGTATCACCGGCTTTTTGTGATTGATCAGCTTGTCGGCATTACGATTCCGGCTGCTTCTGATCGTATGGGCGCGACAGGGATGAAAATGAGTGAATATGTGCCATGAGAGTTGAGGGACTGGCGTGTATAAGCTGCTTTTAATGATGTTAATGAGCGTGGTTTTTATGTCTTTGTATGCCCTGCAAACCGATGAAGAATTAGCGATGCATACTGTGTTTCAGGGGAAGCATGCGCTCAACAATGCCGTACATGCGGCTGCTCAGCAAAGTGATGGGGCGAAGCTGGCACAAGGGATACATTCGATTGATGAGACGAAGGCGAGAGAGGCTGCGCTTTCGTATTTGCAGGTTAATTTACGATTAAACGGGGAAAATGAGCCGCTGCCGGATACGTTTTTGCAGAGCACGGTGGTGATTGACTTGTTTAAGGTTGTTAATGAGGGGGAAATATTTCCCTACACGTATAGGGATGACAGTCGGGATTACTCGGTCACGCTTGAACGACCTGGGGTGATTATGTTTATTCGGTTGGATTTTCCGAGAACCTATACGGTTTTGCAGCCGATCACGTGGACGATTAAGTCTTCTGCGGAGATGGTGTTTTGAGTTGAGGGAAAGAGTAGTGATGGAGTGCTGATAGGGTGTCGAAGGAGTAAGGAGAGATTACAACAGAGTGAGAAAAGAGTGCCGATAGAGTACTGATCGAGCCCCTTTTGAGCGATTAAGGTTATTTCAATGTATAATGGAGGTGAGGTGTGAATCTACGGCGTATAGGAGTCGATTGTTATGACAATTTTTCAGCAAAGGCAGCAGGGGCTGCAAGATGAGATGCGTAAGCGTGGGTGGTCAGGCTTCCTGGTCACGCACAATGTCGATATATATTATTACTGCGGCTCGATGCAGACGGGGTATTTGTTCATTCCGACGGAGGGCGAAGCGATCTATCTCGTTCGTCGCAGTTTGGTACGCGCAGAGGAGGAAGCGTCAGCGGCTGTCGAAGCGCTTGGCTCTTGGAAGACGCTCGGCGAGCGGCTTCGCGCGCGCATGGGGGCAGCGGCGGGAGATCCGCTGCGGATTGCGACGGAGCTGGACGTGTTACCCGTCCAGCTGTACTTGCGATTGCAGACCGCGCTGCCCGGCGCGGTCTGGGAGGACGGCTCGCTGCTCGTGCGAGAACAGCGCATGATCAAATCGCCGGACGAAGTCACGGCGATTCGGGCGGCAGCGCGCGTCGCGGACGACGCGCTGGAGGCGGTCATCCCCCACATTCGTGAGGGGATGGCGGAGTTTGAGCTGATGGCGCTCATCGAGCATCAGCTGAGGCTGCGCGGGCACCAAGGGCTGATGCGCATGCGCGCGTACAATTCCGAGTTAATCACCGGAATGGTAGCGTCAGGCGCATCGGCAGCGGTGCCCACCTATTTTGACGGGCCGGCCGGGGGCACGGGGCTTCACCCGTCCAGCCCGCAAAGCTCAGGCCGCGCGCTGATTCGGCGCGGCGACCCAATCCTCGTCGATATCGGCTGCACCATCGACGGGTACTTGATCGATCAGACGCGCACGCTCGTGATCGGCGATCTAGACCCTGAGCTGCAGCGAGCCTATGACGTGGCGGAGGCGGTTCTCCGCGCCACGGAAGCCAGGCTGCAGCCGGGCACGATTGCCGAGCATCTGTATCTGCTCGCGCTGGATCAAGTGCAGGAAGCTGGGCTGAGCGCCCACTTCATGGGGTACGGCGCTGACCAAGTGAAATTCCTTGGTCACGGTATCGGGCTCGAAATCGACGAGCTGCCCGTTCTCGCCAAGGGCTTCAAATACCCGCTGGCACCCGGCATGGTCATCGCGATTGAGCCCAAATTCACCTTTCCGGGCAGAGGTGTCGTAGGAATTGAAGATACGTATCTGATCACCGAGAGTGGATACGAGAAATTGACGTTATCCCGTGATGGGATACGGTCTTTATAAGAACAGAGAGATCTGCGTGTATGCAATCACGCGGGTCTCTTTTTTTCTGCAAGAACAAGCATGAACGAGCATGTCAGCTCGCCAATCGTCATAACATGATAGCGATTACATTTTGCATAGGAGGAATGAATAATGGTCAGGAATAAATTATGGGGGAAAATGATGAAGAGCGCATGGACACTCCTCTTTGCCGCAGCGCTCTTGATTCCACAGGCTCTGCAAGCACCGAAGGCGGAGGCGGCCGATTTTCCAGCTAATCCAATCAATAAGCCTGGCTGGATCTTAGACACGAACGATGAATTTAATGGCACGAGTCTAAATCAAAGTTTGTGGATTCCAAAGTTTCTAGAAGCGCGGACAACAACAGAACGCTCACAAGCCAACTACATTTTTAGAGACGGGGCTATCGTGCTTCAAATTCTGCCAGACCAGTTAACCTATAAGGCAGGCGGAACGACCAAGGTTTCCTCGATTCAAACCGCGGCCAAAGATTATCTGCATTTGGATGATCTTTATCAACATATCCCGACGGATATTAAATATGCGACGCAGTATGGCTATTTTGAAGTCCGAGCGAAGTCTCAGAAAGGCAGCGGCATGCACACCGCTTTCTGGGCAACGGGTGTTGAAGATGAAGCGTGGCAAGAGCTGGAAGTGGACATCTCGGAGCATCCAGGTAGGAATGTGCAGCAAACCTTGATGAATTTCTACAAATGGGATGATCCGAATGCAACCGATTCGGCGGGGGCTGTGAATGTAGGGTTCGATATGACGACGGAGTATCACATTTATGCGATGGAGTGGGATTCTTCTGGGATTAAACTTTATGTGGATAATCAACTCAAACGTACGTATGCCTACTCGCCGAATTATCGGATGAATTTTTATTTGGGCATTTTTGAAAATGCAGGATGGACGGGGCCTTTGGATACGACAATTGCCTATCCCAAAGAGTTCGCCGTTGATTATTTCCGTGCGTACAAAAAAGATCCAAACGCCACACCACCCGCTGATTTACTCAGCGATAACTTTGAGGATGGCAGTGCAACAGACTGGACAATGGGACTTGGCAGCTGGAGCGTGGTAACGGATTCTTCCAAAGTGTTCCGACAAAGTGCAACAACGGGGGAAGGGATTGTTACGAATGGCAACACGCTTTGGCATAACTATTTTGTAGAATCTAAGGTGAAAATAGCCACCGCTAACGGAGGAGCGGGCGTTATTGGTCGGTATCAGGATGCCAATAATTATTATATGCTGCGCCTAAATGATACGGGAGATAAGCTCCAGCTGTATAAGAAAAATAGCGGAACATTTACACTGCTTCAGGAGACCGCCGTTACAGTGAATTTGAACACCTGGTATACGCTCAAGCTTGTGATGATTGAGAATAGTTTGGATGGCTATTTGGATGGTGTGAAGAAAATCAGCGGAATCTCCGATAGCTCGATTTCCACAGGCAGTATCGGGCTTCGCACGTTTAATGCGGATGCCAAATTCGATGATGTTGGGGCAGGCCACAACTATTAATGCTATGAAATAACACGAAAGACTACCAAAGGAGGTGAGGCTCTTTGGTAGTCTTTTTTATTCGAAGATGTTTGTTAGATTCGTGAAATTACCTTATCAATCAATCCATAAGCGCGTGCATCCTCAGCGTCCAAGAAGTAATCGCGATCCGTATCCAGTTCGATTTTCTCGATTGGTTGTTTGGTGGTTTGGGAAAGGATACCGTTGAGAACTCTGCGTGTTTTGAGAATATGCTGAGCGCGAATGTGAATATCACTTGCTTGCCCTTGTGCGCCTCCCCAAGGTTGGTGAATCATGACCTCGGCATTCGGCAGTGCGAATCGTTTACCTGGCGCACCAGCTGTTAGAAGAACAGCGCCCATGGAGGCAGCCATACCTACACAGATCGTCGATACATCCGGTTTAATGAAGTTCATCGTGTCATAAATCGCGAGACCAGCTGACGTAGAGCCGCCCGGCGAGTTAATGTAGAGGGAAATATCCTTCTCAGGATCCTCTGCAGAAAGGAATAATAATTGCGCAATAATCGCGTTGGCAACTTGGTCGTTCACTTCTGTGCCTAGGAACACGATTCTGTCTTTCAGTAAACGGGAATAAATATCATAAGAGCGCTCTCCGCGCGCGGTTTGTTCGACAACCATGGGTATGAAGCTCATTGAAATCATCCTTTCTATGATGCAAAGTAAGTTTATTTTGTTAATGCCATTAAATGGTCTAGCCCATTAAGCGGCTTTGCATTGGATCGTATTTGTATGAACTGTAGTCTTCTGGCCAAAACCAGAGGAAACCATAATGAGTCGAATAGGCTCTTCATTTTGAAGAGTGGGGAACTCGCGAACGGTAACGGTTGCTTCGGAATCTATGGTAGGTATGGAAATTTGTCGGCGATAAGAATCAATAGCAATGACCTTGTTCGTACTGGAGGAATCTGTTGAACGTTCGATCGGCTGTTCCCAAACAATGACAGGTGACACTGGTGCAGGTACACGATCCTGCTGAGACTGACTTGTTTGTTGCTCATGCGCTTGTTTTTGCTTTTGACTCATGGCAATGCCTCCTCATTCCTTCGGTTTGGGATAAACGGCTAGCAAAACATGGTAAGCGTCCTGAACCTTATCCGGAACACTCGAGTAACGCTCCACTAACTGCTGGACCATCGCCGCATATTCCTCAATGAATGCTTGCCGCTGCTGTTCCGTGCATAGCTGTACTTGAAGCTGTAACGTCGCACTTGGAATGACTTCGCCAACGTCAGACTGCTCCATAAGCAGCATAGCATCTCGGCGTATGCGCTCGGAAGTCGTCACGAGATGGGCAAGGGAGCTCTGATCCTTCAGCTTTTGCAAGGTTTCAGGTTTCATGCTGAGTGACTCGGCGAGTACAAAGGTTTTGGCGATCGATCGGTACAGCACCTCGACCAGATTGCGCACCTGGCGTGTACCTACGCGCTGAACCAATCCGGCTTTCTCCAGCGCTTTCAGGTGATAGTTGATGCGCTGAGCCGTCTCGCCTAAGGTCCTCGCCACTTCCGCGGCGGATCCTGGCTCTAGGAGCTGGGCGATGATTTCACCGCGAAGCGGATTTAGCAGCACAGTTGCCTGCTCAGGGGACTCGATGTAGTAGCTGTCTTGGATCTCATTTTCTTGTGGCATGGAGTGGATAGCCTCCGTGTACAAAATATATGTTACGTACAAATATTTTATTACGTGGAAGAGAGAAAGTCAATGGGCGGGGGAATACCTTCTTCCTCTCGTAATTATCGGGTGACAAATAAGTTTTGAAGTGACAAATAAAGTTTTGAAGTAACAAATAAAGTTTGAAGTATAGAAATGGTATCTTATGCGAGATTGAATAATACCAAGAAATATGAGGGAATATGTGCTTAGTCTGCAAATGCGTTCACTCCATTGGGTGGGCGCATATTTTATTTTAGGGGGAATGGATGATGAATAGCGGTAGTGCAATACGCAAAACGAACGCATCAGCCGAATTAAAAATTTTCACTCTAATCGTGGATTTGTAAGGTATTGTGGGGGTTTACGTGGCATTTATCTTGATTTTATTCGTTAAAAGCCTCATAATGCTGTCATGATCAGTCGATAAATACGTGATGTATGTAGATGTTGGGTTTCTTAGGAGAGTGATGAATTCACATCATTTCCTATAAAGAAGAGGTGTTTTCTTCATGCTCGTCGATGAAAGGCGTAATCTTATTCGAAAAATGGTATTGCAACAAGGTAGTGTTAAAGTCATTGATTTAGTGCGGCAGTTTCAAATATCCGAGGAAACCGTGCGTCGTGATCTAAACCAATTAGAAGCAGAAGGCTTAGTAAAGAAAAATTATGGAGGAGCAGTCGTTATAAAGGATGCAGGGAGTACTGGAGATTCGGTAAACCTGATTTTTTATGGAATGCGATGCTTCATGTCAAGGCATAAATCCGCAGGCAGTTCCCATCTCGGTAACCCGAACCGGAAATCAGAACATCTGCCCCTTATAGCTGACTTGGGGATAATTGGCAATGGAGTAATCATTTCGTATTTGATAATATCAAAAATACAAGTCTCAATTGAAGAGGTGTAGGCGAATGCATAAGCTGTTGATTGTTGAGGACGAAAATAAGACAAGAGCCGCATTATGTAAAGCACTTAATTGGAGCAGCTTGGGCATCGGAGAAATTCGCGAGGCTTCAAATGGGAGGGAGGCGTTGGATAGTGCTGCCAACTATCGTCCAGATCTGGTTGTTACCGATATCCGGATGCCCGAAATGGATGGCATCGAGCTTACCCGGCAGCTTATGACGGAGCATCCGGAAGCGAGTGTTATCATTGTCAGCGCGTATACCGATCTCACGTATTTGAAGTCTGCCATTAAATACAATGCAGTGGACTATATTAACAAGCCCTTGGACTTGGCAGAGCTCGCAGAAGCGATCGAACGGGCTCTGGAACGTATTGAAATGAAGGAGAGCAAGAGGAAGCTCGAAGAAATGCTAGCGGTTGCAGCGCCATTACCGATCGCCGAGACTTTAGGCGTTAGCTCCTTTGCGGAGGAGCAGCCTATTGGAACCTTTCTTGACCGCGATACGAAGCTGGTTCGTAATATCAAGGAAATGATTGAGTCGCAGTATGGGGATGAATCGTTAACCGTAAACCAAATCGCAAATCATTACAACTATACAAGCGCGTATATCTGTATGATCTTTAAGAAGGCCACAGGCATGACCTTGAACAATTATATCAACCAATCTCGTATTAACCATTCCAAGAAGCTGCTTGCGGAAACGCCGCTTAAGCTGGCTAATATCGCGATTTCAGTCGGATATAATAACGAGAATTATTATAGCAAGGTGTTTAAGAAATATGTGGGAGTAAGCCCATCCGAATTTAAAAAAGGAGGCCTGAGAGGATGATGCAAGTCTCGGCTAAACATGAGCGGTTCAGCTTTTATCGGAATATGAGCCTCAGACGGAAGGTTTTTTTTTCTATAGTTGCTTGATTATCATCTCCACCATTATCTTCGGTTACTTCGCTTATAAAGAGAATGTGTCGATCGCCGAAGAGCATTTCTCTACATTAATCTCCGGCTCTATGGAGCAGGCGGCAAGCAACCTGCAAACCATGTTCTCCGATGTGGAGAAGCAAGCCAATCTATTCTCTTACCAGCAGGTTGTCCAAACCGCCCTCAGCGATCCGACCGATAAGAAGATCGTCGAACAATATGAAGATTTCGTTCAAATAGAGAATATGATTGGCTCGTTCGAGAAAAATTACGGAATTTCTCACATTCGGCTGTTCCTCCCTATGGAACGCCGTTTTTTTGGCGATACCAACCGATATCTCATCGAACCGGAGCAGCAGACGATCGGTGGAGAAAGCGGGGATGTCTGGCGCGCTGACCCGACCACCTTTTCCTTGGTGAAGAGGATTCCCAACCTGCAGAACATGAATGAAAACTTGGCCTACGTGTCATTAGAAATAAGGGAGCCGGTGGTTCGCAACGCGTTAAGGACAGTGTCTGCAACCAAGGATAACAGTATCTATGTTATGGACGAAAGCGGCAAAATTCTGTCCTCACTGGATGACGATCATTCCGGCGAAACATCACTAAATAAAGACATGCTTGCTGCCATCCACGAAAGTAAAGCTGGAAGCATGAATGTGGTGTTGGACAAGAAGTCCAGTTTGGTTCTTTACCGTGCTGTAGACAATAAGCCATTTTATATTGTCTCAGAAATACCAATGAGGGAAGTGACTAAGCGAAGCTCATCTATTCTGCAGAAGTTTATGTTCATTGCGCTACTCGTCCTTGCATGTTCTTTCGTCATTTCGTACGTTTTCTCCAGGGGAGTCACCAAAAGGATCAAACAGCTTGCCGATGTAATGAACACGATCGAGAAAAGCCAGTTCAACGTAAAGCTTCCGGTCAACCAGATTGATGAAATAGGAATTTTGACCAAAAAATTCAATTGGATGGCGGAGCGGATTCGAGACTTGATCGAGAACGTCTACAAATCCGATTTGGAGAAAAAAGAAGCGGAGCTAAATTTGCTGCAAGCCCAAATCAATCCGCATTTTCTATATAATACCCTCGACAGCATCAATTGGTTGGCGGTAAAAATCAATGCCGCCGAGATCAGCTATATGATTCGGAATTTATCCGACTTTTTTCAGTTGAGCATGAACTTTAATAGAGAAGTGACCATCGCCGATGAAATACGACATGTAAAGGCTTACTATAATATTCAGAAGTACCGATTTGAAGATCGGATCTCGATGGAAATCGATATACCCTTCGAACTTCATGATTACAAGACCATTGGGCTTGTCCTTCAGCCGCTTGTGGAGAATGCCATGATACATGGCATTCTTCATGATTCGGATCTCAAAGGGGAAATAACGATTAGGGGCGATCTCGTGGACGGCCTCATAGTGCTCGAGGTGTCGGATAACGGTGTTGGTATTGAGGAGAATCGACTTGCTGAGGTGATGATGCAGTTGAAGGCAGCTCAAGTAAGGGACTCCAAGGGCTGCGGGCTGCGCAATGTGCATCAGCGCATCCGGTATAAGTTTGGTGAAGAATATGGACTCAACATCATCAGTGCCGAGAAGCAAGGTACCGCTTGTGTGCTCGTGTTTCCTGCAATTAAGTAATTATCTGATAAAGACAAGCATCCTCATTTTGACGTGGGGAAGCTTGTCTTTTTTATTGCGTTATTTATTTAATATATTACTTATTTTATTCATATTCTGTGCATTCTCCTTTTGAAGGAAACTTGATAAAGTGAAGGCATAGAGAAAACGCTTACACAGAAAGGGTGATCCAAGTGAAAAAGAGCCGCACAGTCGGTAGAGAAAGGTATACGGAGCTGTACTTGATTCTGGCGCCTTCTCTCCTGCTCTTGCTTATATTCAAGTATATTCCGCTCAGCGGTTTGGTCATTGCGTTTCAGGATTATAATATTTTCGACGGGATTCTTGCCAGCCCCTTTGTTGGTTTGGAGCATTTCCGCAGGCTGTTTACTAGCTCGGATTTCTACAATCTCTTAACGAATACATTGATCATTAACGCTTACAAGATGGTGTTCTGGATCCCATTGCCCGCGATATTTGCTATCTTGCTTAACGAGGTTAGAATACGGCTTTTTAAGCAGCTGGTACAAACCGTCATCTATTTGCCCCACTTCTTGTCCTGGGTAATCGTAGGCGGCATCTTCTTAAATGTCTTATCGGTAAACGGTGGAATGGTGAACGATTTCCTATTCAGCTTAGATATTAAGCCTATAAAATTTATGTATGACAATGCTTACTTCCGTCATGTCATTATCGGTTCCGCCATGTGGAAGGAAGTCGGTTGGGGCACCATCGTCTACTTAGCAGCAATAACGGCAATTAATCCGCAGATCTATGAAGCAGCCATGATTGATGGAGCGTCCAAGCTAAGGCAGATTTTGTATATCACGATACCTGGAATAGCAAGCACCATCATTCTGATGACATTATTGTCTCTAGGCAGCATATTAACCCGATCCTTTGAGCAAATTCTCGTTATGTACAATCCCGCAGTTTATGAAAGTGCGGATGTCATAGAAACGTATGTGTACCGTTACGGGATTGGGCAAATGGAATATTCATATACGACTGCGGTCGGCATATTCAGTGGTCTGATCGGCTTTATACTCATTATGTCCGCCAACATGATGTGCAGAAAATTTCTTGGCAGAAGCCTGTGGTAAGAGGAAGGAGAAGGAAACGGTGAATCATAAAGCACTATCAGCAACCGACCGATTATTCGTTGTCTGCTCCTATATAATGCTCACAATCTTTTTTCTTGTTATCTCCATCCCGATTATCAATCTGATAGCCGTCTCACTTAGCGCAGAGGTGCCGGTGACTTCGGGTGAAGTGTCACTGCTGCCGATAGGTTTTCAAACTTCCGCCTACAGCTATGTGCTCTCGGCCAAACAGTTTTTCACATCGCTTAAGGTATCTGTATTTATTGCTTTGATTGGTAGCATTGTGGGTGTGTTGTTATCCGTCACTGCGGCGTATCCATTGTCCAAGCCTAAGCTGCCAGGGCGCCGCCCCATAGTCGTAATGTTTGTGTTTACAATGATATTCAGCGGTGGAGTCATACCCCAATATTTGCTTATTAATAAGCTGCATCTGCTTGATACGGGCTGGAGTATTATCCTTCCTATGATCAACAATGTGTTTAATATGCTTATTGTCAAAAATTACTTCGAGGGTATTCCCGACGAAATCGAGGAGTCGGCTAAAATAGACGGAGCGTCGCAGTTGGTAATTCTCTTTCGGATTATGCTTCCACTGGCAGTACCGGTAATCGCCACGATCTCGCTCTTTTACATGGTAGAGTTTTGGAATGAATATTTTACAGCTCGGCTGTATATTACCTCGAAGGATCAAATGCCGCTGCAGTTGTACTTGCGAACCGTGATTTTTGAGGCGATGGATCCTTCCGGCGGGTTTACGCTGGATGGCGGGAAGCTGAAAAATATTGCTCCACAAAGCATTATTAACACCACGGTCATATTGTCCATGTTACCGATGGTACTGGTCTACCCATTCCTGCAACGATTTTATATTCAAGGCATTGTTATTGGCTCTGTGAAAGAATAATGAGTTAGGTTTCCCAATTGAACCGTCAGGCGCCGACGGCTTCAATATTGCTTTCATATAAATCACCTACGCTTATAAAAAAAGGGAGGAAACAAAATATGAAACGTACAAAATATGTAAAAAGCTTAATCGCTATATCGGTGGCAGCCTCTATGGCAGCCGGATGCGGTAAATCCGACACAGCTTCACCTGTAGCAGTCGCGACGCCAGATACGAAGTCGGCCACACCCGCACAAGAGAACAAAGTTGTGCAACTGAAATTTTTGAGCTACCTAGATAAGTTCGAACCCGAAGAAGATTACACCAAGAAGCTGATTAAAGATAAACTAGGTTATGATATTATCGGTTCCATGGGCAATGAAGACGACAAGGTCAATCTGATCTTGAGCTCCGGTCAAGAATACGACATGATCAGCTTGAAGAATGTCAACTTGCTAGGCACTTATGTGCGCAATAAGGCAATCCAGCCGTTAAACGAGGCTATTGATAAATACGGCCCGAACTTAAAAAAGGCTTTTCCAAAGGAAGCTTGGGATCTTGTTTCCTCAGAGGGCAAAATCTACGCGCTGCCGACATTTAACTACAAGGCAATTACTGATGGTATCGTCATCCGTGAGGATTGGCTAAAGAAGCTTAATATGAAGGCACCGACGACACCAGATGAGCTGTATCAAGTGCTGAAAGCGTTTAAAGAGAAGGATCCAGGCGGACTCGGCGCCAATAAAGTAATTCCGTTCTCAGCAGCTGGAGCAACCAGCTTCCTTGAAATGAACGGGTTAGCGCAAGCGTTTGGCCTTGGCCAAAACATCACCGAATTCGTCGAATCAGGCGGAAAGCTAGTTCCCGGAATTGAAACGCCAGGCGGTAAAGAGTATGTCACTTTCCTAAACAAATTGTACAGTGAAGGGCTGATGGATGCCGACTTCCCAGCCAATAAGAAGCCGCAATTGATTGAGAAGATCGGTTCGGCCACCATAGGTGCCGCATATTTAGGCGCGTTTGATTCTGCCGCAGAGAAGGCGTTGAATACGAAGGGCGGACATCTCGTTTATTTGGAGCCGCTTGAAGGCAAGGACGGCAAGCAGCGGATCACGAACACCGCTGGTTTAACCAGCTTCGTCATCGTGCCCAAGACGTCCAAGAAGCTGGATGATGTGGTAAAGTACGCGAATGCTTTTCTTGCCCCCGAGAATTACACGAAGCTTATCCTGGGTGACGAAGGAGACACATACAAAAAGCAAAACGATAAATATTATCCGATCTTCCCAGCGTTCGATAAGCTGAATAAGGGACGCTGGTTCTATCCGGTCAACGAGGAGAAAATGTATACACCGCTTTTCGGTGCCCGTGCGCGCAAAGAGCAGGAGATGGGAATGCTGTATGACGACATTAATGAGAAGAATACAAAATTCGGCTACACGGAAGCCACCAAGAATGCACCGCTGCTTCCGGCAGTTTCCAAATATGGTCAGCAGTTGAACACGTTCTCCCAAGAGAAGCTGATGAAGATGGTGCTTGATAAGAAGGAACTCGAGAAGTACGACGATTTCGTGAAGGAATGGAAGTCGAAGGGCGGCACCGAGCTTACAGAAGAGTACAATAATTGGTTTAAAAGTCAATCTAAATAAAGGAGCGGCACTCGGGGGATTTAGTTCTGCTACCCCCGAGTGTCTTTAGTATGGCAGGCTTCAAAATGATAGATATCTCGGTTTGGGGTGACTTCAGTGAAACGGAACAACAATTTATTTGACCTGCTTCATAAAACGGATGTGCTTGTGATTGGCGGAGGAATAGCCGGTGTAGCAGCTGCGCGTGCTTCCGCTCAAGCTGGTAGAACAACCTGCTTGATTGAAATGCGCACATATTTGGGTGCTGAACTGACCGCGGTCTTACGTCCATGGGCTAAGCCAGAGGAGTATCAAGAGCTTGTCGATGAAGTGGGGATTTCGGTGGAATGCGCGTCTTTCGATAAGGAGAGAGGGGAGTACATGCTCATCCCCGATCTCTTTAAAATCGGGCTTGAGGATGTGCTTATAGACAGCGGCGTTAAGTTGTTCTACGGTGTTCGCTCCATAGGCTGGAGCCGAAGTGCCGGCCGGTATTATGTGGAGGTAGCCGGTAAATTCGGCCGAAAGTATGTGGAAGCGGAAAGAGTCATTGATGCTACTGAGCAAACGGTTTTGCCATTATGCGGCGCGGGCTCGAAGCGATTTTCAGGTGAGGCAATCTCCGCCTGGCGCACGTTGGAGTGGACTGGGGTCAAAGAGGAGCTCATCGAAGATGTTTTAACTTTGCCGTCATCCATTTCTTCAACCTGCATCGTCCATAAAGGACATGCGGGAAATGGACATCTGCTTATCGAGCATGCGATGCCGTTTGATACAGCTCAACTTGGTGATCGACAGGAAGCTGAGGTGCGCGCAAGGTTCGCATCCATGGAACTGGCAAAATGGCTCCGTTTGAACCATCCTGCGTTCGAAAAGGCGAAAATTGCTTCTACATCACGCGAGTTGCGCTTTCCGGCATTGCATTGCTACTTTGGAGAGCAGTCGTTTAAGACGAATCAGGGTATCTGGTTGGCTAGCGGGTCTGCGGATTTGGATGACATAATGGCTATGGAACTGTTTCAGAATGTAGGCAAGCTTGCCAGGTTTGGCGGTAAGATTGGGGCTCTGGCGGCAGTTTTCGAGAACGAAGGCAGCGAACTTATGAATGATATTGAACCAATAAGGCTTCCGCTTCGCCGAATATCAGTTGATGTGCTGGTTGCGGGCGGCGGAACTAGCGGCGTTACAGCCGCGGTAGTATCCTCCAGGCATGGAGCGAGGACAATGTTGGTTGAAATGAACACAGACCTCGGGGGTACCGGCACCATGGGCGGTGTCGACAGCTATTGGTTTGGCCGCCGAAGCGGGTTTACTCAAATGGTTAGAGAGTGGACAGCAGCGGAGCATGAGTGGATGGGTATTCCGTGGACCGGTGAAACCGCACAAAAGTGGAACATCGAGGGGAAAATGTTTGCATTGCTAAAAGCATCACTGGAATCGAAGGTGGAGCTTTTACTAAATGCCATTGTGCTGGAAGTGCTCATTTCGGAGGATGGCGTAGTATCCGGCGTGTTGGCCGCAACACCTGACGGGGTAGTGGAGATTATCGCTAAATCGACAGTGGATGCTACCGGGGACGGTGATCTCGCCATGTTGGCGGGCGCAAATACGGTATACGGCTCGGAGAGGGAAAGTGTAACTTTGTGGTTCTCTATGGCACCAAAACCAAGTCCAGGAGTCGTAAAAAACAATTTCACAAGCACAGTTGACGTTGGCGATGCCGACGATTATACACGAGCGATTCTGTCAGCAAGAAGACGAATGATCGGGCACGATCATGTACCTTACTTGGCTCCTAGGGAGTCGCGCCATATCCAAGGACAGGTAAGGCTCACTTTAACGGACCAGCTTATACAGCGAGAATGGCCGGATGTCATCAACATAGCGTTTAGCAATAACGATATTAAAGGGCACAGCACCTCCGATTGGGTGAAAATGGGGCTCATCTCGCCAAACCTGGAAATCGAAATCCCTTATCGTGTAATGATTCCGACTGATCTTAAAGGGATACTGGTGGCAGGTAAAGCGATCTCGGTTACTCACGACGGTCTCCCAGCGGTAAGAATGCAGTCCGACCTGGAAAATTTGGGCGGCGTGGCCGGTCTGGCTGCGGCGATGTCGGCAGCAACTGGAGTGTCCCCGGGTGATTTATCCGTGAAGGAACTGCAGAAGCGTTTGGTGGAATGCGATGTGCTGCCTCCAGAGGTTTTGATCCGCAAGCTGAAGACATCCGAGCTATCCTATGAGGAAATGAGCTATTGGATCGAACAGTTGGATGACGGCCAGAAGCTGTATGACTACTCCGATATGGGATACCTGGATGTGAGGAAGGAACCGATCCCTATCGTGAAGGTATGTACGGCAGGGACGTCGATCATTCCGCTTCTTCGGAAGGAACTCGATCGCGAGGCTTCGCCCCGTCGATTGATGACTGCTCGAGGGTTAGCCTGGCATGGGGATGCAAGTGCGTTTCCGGTACTGTATGAACATATGGAGCCATTCCTTCAGGAGGAGGAGCTTCCTCCACGCAGTACCAAAATGCGTCATTCCAATTCTCCACCGGATCAGGGTGCCATGCCCGAACTGGCCTATCTATTGTACACCATGGCGATGCTCTCCGATAAGAGGGCGATTTCTGTAATGGAAATTGCATCAAGCAAGCTGAAACCGACATGGGAGAAGCTCACGGATCCGAAGCATGGCTTATTTTATTACGTTGACAGTCTTTGCGACATAGCGGAGCGCTTAGGCGATCCGGATTGTATACCGATATTGAGCAAGCTGCGCAGTGATCACCTGTTCCAGGGTAATGTAATGACGGAGCAGCTGCAGCCAGATTATTTTAAGGAACGGCAAGCTTATTTGGAGCTTGTGATCTGCCGGGCTTTAGCGCGCTGCGGGGATAAGGAAGGCCTACGATCATTAGCTGAATTCACCACGGATCGTCGTAAAATGCTCGTCCGCCATGCCCGGCAAGAGCTGGAAGCGATTACCGGCCAGCAGATGGACTCCTTTAAGGAATGGATGGCGTATATCGATAGCATACAGGAGTTGCAACCTAGACCTTGGAGTTCCGTTCGGGGTTACACATAGTAATGGAGGGGTCTGCGTGAAGGCTTTACTCGGAATCGACATAGGCACCTCAAGTGTCAAAACAGTCCTGATGAGCCCATCCGGTGAATTGTTAGGCGGTTCACAAGAGGAATATGAAATACATATCCCTCAAGAAGGCTATGCCGAGCAGCAGCCTGCCATTTGGTGGAGCGCTGTGAAGCGCACAATATCTCAGGCATTGAGTCGAGCAGGCATTAGTGGCAGAGATATTGCCGGCATCGGATTGTCGGGTCAGATGCACGGACTTGTAGCCATCGACAAGAATGGTCGGTTGCTTCGCCCGGCCATCATCTGGTGCGATCAACGCACAGTTGAACAGAAGTTGGCTTTAGATTCCCGCTGGACGAAAGAGCAGCTGGGAGAATTGGTGCAGAACGGTTCTTCTACCGGGATGCTATTGCTGTCCTTAATGTGGCTGAAGCGGTATGAGCCGCAAATTTACAGCCAAATATGGAAAGTACTTCTGCCTAAAGATTACATCCGTTACCTCCTCACTGGTGAGGTCGGAACGGACACCACCGATGCTGCCGGAACATTAGCTTTTAATGTTACTACAAAGGCCTGGTCTAACGAGCTGTTGACCGAAATGACCATAGATCCCGAGCTGTTTCCTCCAATCGGTGAACCTTGGGACGTAGCTGGCTGTGTCACAGCAATGGCAGCTGGAGAAACCCCACTTGCTGAGGGAACCGTCGTTGTCTACGGAGGGAGCGATCAGGCCATGCAGGCGATAGGAAATGGCATTATCGAACCGGGCACAATTTCTTGTACGATCGGTACCGGCGGACAGTTGCTCACGCCGCTCGATGCTCCTATCTATGATCCGTTATTGCGTACGCACACGTTCAATCATGCGCTACCGAGCCGCTGGTACATCATGGGTGCTTCCTTAAATGCAGGTCTATCGCTTAAGTGGCTTGCCTCTAATGTTGTGGGGCATACCGATTATAATACCTTAGACGAGCTTGCGGGTAGGCTGCGATCTGGTAGTGAGGGTCTCTTGTTCCTTCCGTACCTAACGGGGGAGCGTACACCTCATATGGATCCGAACGCCAGAGGGATGTTTGCTGGGTTAACCTTACGGCATGGAAACGCACATATGGCAAGGGCTGTCATGGAAGGGGTGGTCTTCTCACTCCGGGATAGTTTAGAGCTATTCAAGGGGCTTGGAATTAAAGCAGAAAAGATTGTTGCCTCGGGTGGTGGAGCACGGAGCTTGCTTTGGAAACAAATAATAGCAGATGTATTCGGCTGCGACATTTATTCAACAGAGATGAAGGAACAGGCATGCGTAGGAGCGGCCATGATGGCGGGCATCGGAGCGCACATCTATAAAGATGCCGATCACGCCCGAATGCAGGTAGTGCGATTGAACGATAGCCCGGTGCGCCCCATCCCTGGTAATGTCACGGCTTACAACCGTTACTATCCCCTGTATCGGGAGTTGTATGAGAATAATAAGGGGTTATTGGCTCGGTTGTCTGAGCTATCAACAATATAGCAGGCCATGAGATTAGATGATGAGAGGATGGGATTTTTATGGTAAGGCCACATAATGTCATTACGCTGAAGCAAGCTTTGGAGGTTGCAGAGAAGGGAGGTTATGCGCTGGGATCCTTCTCCCCGCGGTATACAGCGATGATTGCACCCGTATTGCGCGCAGGCCAGAAAGGAAACTCCCCATTAATCGTTCAAATTTCGCATAAAGAACTGGAACGGTATGGCATTACGCCAAAGCAATTTGCTGATGAGTTTTACGAACGAATTGCATCGGAGGGAATCACGGTTCCTGTAGTGCTTCACCTGGACCATACGAAGGAGCTCGGCACGATTGCAGAGGCCATCGAGGCTGGATTTACTTCCGTTATGATTGACGCCTCCGAGAAGGAGCTTGGCGAAAACATCTCTATTTCCAAAGAGGTGGCGGAATACGCGCATGCCCGTGGAGTGTCCGTCGAAGCGGAGCTCGGGATGATCGGTACTACCGATTTCATAGAAACGGATCATGACGATGAACTTTATACAAATCCGCAGGAAGCTGAGCAATTTGTCAGGGAGACTGGGGTGGACGCGCTGGCAGTGTCTTGCGGCACGGCACACGGCGTGTATATGGTTAAGGCACCTAAGATCGATTACGATCGTTTAACTGCCATCCGTAAGCTGACTCCCGTTCACCTTGTACTTCACGGCGGCTCGGGTGTGCCTGCGGAAATGATGGGAAATGCAATTAATCTACCCGGAGGTGGGGTGAGCAAGGTTAATATTGCTACAGACTTGGAGCTGGCTCTGCTTGGGGCTCTCGGAAGGACGGAACGAATGACGAATCTATCTTGCTCCGCCCTGCCGTCTGAACAGCTGCAGCTAGGTCAAGCAGCAGTAGAGCAGATGGTGAACGATAAAATTCGCAACTTTGTACGCAGCAACGAGCATGCCCAAGACTATTCGTTTGTATGAATCCAAAGCTAACGCAGTAATGCCCGGCGATATAATCGTGCTATCGGGAAATGCGTTCCGAGAACAGTCGATCATATTACTAAAACGATTCCTAGTAGCAATAATCCGTATGAAGATGACTTCTCAATTCTAAAAGAGGTCATCTTTCTTTTGTAAATTTATGAGAGTTGAATAAGATGTAGTGAATGGTTTACAAGAAGTACTTCATAACCTATTTGTATTTCATTTTTTCACCCCAAAATACCACTTCGAAACTTAATTTGTGAATCTATTTTATAAGAAAAGCCAGCAAACCCTTGAGTTTGCTGGCTTCTTTCACTTCAAAACTTATTTGTCACCCAACATTGTTTATCGGGTGACAAATAAGTTTTGAAGTAGACAATAAAGTTTTGAAGTAACAAACAAAGGTGCCTGAGACATGCATCATATGGCAATTAAAAAATCGCAATTATATAGCTCACTTTGGTCAAGTTATGATGAGCTAAAAGGGAGTATGGATGCCAGCCAGTATAAGGTTTATGTGCTGGTCATGCTTTTCATTAAATATGTCATTGACAAATACGCTGGCGAACCTTTTGATCCTATTACTGTACCCGAGGGTGCAAGTTTCAAAGACATTGATGTTAAAGGGCTGCGCAATATCTCGATCCCTACTTGCCTTCGTTATGTGGCTAGTGGGGATTTTTATTTAGATACTGCTTCTATGTTATGATCCGTTTGTGCTAACATAGTTCATAAAAAAGGAGGACTCCATGTTCAAAACTTTATTTAGCTTTCGCAACAAAATACTGTTGATCATTTTATTCATTGGGGTCGTACCTATCTCGGTAACCGGAATTTTATCAAATTATAAATTCAATCATCTTCTGGAAAACCAAGCTGCAGAAATTACACTAAAGGCTTTGCAGCAAAGCGAAGGCTATTTAAGTATGTACTTATCGGAAATTGAGCAGATCGGCATATTTGTTACCACGAACGATCAAATATTGAACATCCTGAAAAAAGACAAGCTTACTTCAACCTATGATAAAGTCGTGGATGCCAATGAAGTAAGAAACGTATTGAATCAATACTCAAGAACACGTACGGATATTGAAAGAATAGATATCCTAGGTTTCAACGGATTCTATTATTCAGGCGGATATTCCAATAACAGTCTTGATACAACTGAGCCATGGGTGCAGGAAGTTATCAAACGAAATGGAATGCCATATTGGTATGCGATTCAAGATGGCGAATTCATGGTCTATTCCAGGATGATCACAAGCAATAAATTTAATGAAACATTGGGTATCATCCGTATTGTCATTCCTAGCTATCGGCTTGAATCGGTGTTGAATAAATTCCAACCAATGGACACAGGTTTCCTTTTACTAATTGATCGCAACCATAATCCAATTATCGGTAGAAATCAAGATGTCAAAGAGCTGACGCAGACGCTGGTGTTCGACAATTCGGAGAAGAACAGATACAAGACGTTTAATGGGAATCAGATGTTTGTTACGCAATATATACTGAAAAAAACGGATTGGATGTTCGTATCCGCGGTGCCAATGGAAGAAATTTTGCAAGGCACATCACAGATTCAAAATTACTTCTTAAATACGGTTATTATCATCTTGCTAATTACGATAACTATTGCGATATGGACGACACAGCGTTTTACAAGACCAATCAAACAATTCATTAACCTTATGCAGGACGTGGAGAAAAACAACTTCAAATCCAGGATGGAGGTCACGTCAAAAGATGAAATTGGCCAACTGGCTATCAGTTATAACAGGATGGTGCAGCGGGTAAATAGCTTAATCAATGAGGTCTATGAGCAACAGATTCTAAAAAATGAAGCAGAATGGAACGCGTTGCAAGCGCAGATTAATCCTCATTTTCTATATAATACACTGGATTCCATTAACTGGATTGCAAGGTCGCATAAGATAACTGATATTGTTAATATGGTTACAGCTTTGTCTAAGTTGTTTAAGCTTTCTTTATCGAAAACAGATAAACTGATTACGGTTGAAGAGGAGCTATTGTATATAAGGTATTATTCACAGATACAAGAAACCCGTTTCTCCGATAGAATTCGCATTATTGTGGATGTTCCCGAATCGCTTATGCAGTACAGAATTCCTAGGTTTATTTTGCAGCCTCTAGTTGAGAATTCAATCGTACACGGGCTAGAACGGAAGGAAGGATCGGGGCAAGTAGACATTAAAGGCGCAGAATCCGGGGAAAAAATCTTTTTCATCATTCAAGATAACGGTGTGGGCATTCCAGATCATAAATTGAAAACGCTTCTGGCAATGGACAACAATGACCACAAACATGTAGGTTTATCTAACGTGGATGAAAGAATCAAAATTCTTTACGGCGAAGAATGGGGCTTGAAGATTGATAGTATAGAAAAAGAAGGAACAATTGTAGAAGTTTGGCTTAAGAAGGACATGCTAAAGGAGGGAACCTCTGAATGACCTACCATATCCTTATCGTAGACGATGAACCGATTGTCAGGAATGGGTTGCAAAATTTTGAGTGGGAAAATTATGGATTCGAATGCGTGGGTGCCTGCGAGAATGGCAGAGAAGCACTGGAGTGGTTAAACCACAATGCTGTAGAGGTCGTTCTGACAGATATAAAGATGCCGGGAATCGACGGGGTTGAGCTTAGCAGGCAAATTCAAGAACGCTATCCCGATATTTTTGTCATATTATTGACCGGATATAACGAATTCACTTATGCGCAGCAGGCGATTAAGTCGGGTGTATTCGATTATCTGTTGAAGCCTGCAGAGGATTCTGATTTTGAGAAGGTGTTGGCCAAATGTACGCAAAAGCTGCGTGAAAGAGATAAAAGCAATAAGATATTATCCGTACTATCCCATCATTTCTTGTTAAGAAATCAGCTCAATGAATCTCATCTGTCTGAAGATGTACGGGAAATGGTCGATCAGCAGCTTTCTATTCGGCAGGATCATCCCTTCAAGCTCATCTTGATCTATTTGGAAGAAGAAGGCTCAGAAATCAGCATAGAGTTTGATCATTGGCATTTTGTTCGAATTAGTAAGAGAGAGTGGGTTTCCTTAGTTTCGAATGAAGTTATCGATTCCTTGCTTAGTTCGTTGATTGAACATGAGATTCAATTCAATGTTGGGATCAGCTCACTAAAAACCAGCAATGAGGACGTTCCTGAAGCTTTCTCGGAAGCGAATAAAGCATTGAAGAAAAAATTCCTATTGCCTGACGAACAAATATTTCAATATAGGGATCATTTCGATGAGGTGAATGATTGGAAAAACGTATCAGATATCATTAAAAAAATCATCCTCGTGTCCAATCGGATAAATGTGCTGAATCCTAGTAAAATAGAGGAGCAGTTATCGGATATTGTGAGAGAAATTGAGACGAAAGAGATTTCAGAGAAACATATCAAGCAATTGCTTACGTATCTGATTTCAGCCTTAGAGACAGAATTAGTTAAGTTATCCTTCTTCAATATGGAAAGGTGGCATGCAGAGAAAACGAATTTCATGCACTTGATTCATACAGCAGACCGGTTTGAAACCATCAAAATAAGCTTGGTATCCGAAATTTCCCGTTTGATTCAGGAAGTGAATAACGATAACACCCGCATCAAAGAGTCTACTAAGCTGGGTGAGGTGCTTGAATACATCCATCAGAATTATCCCCTGGTGCTGTCTTTGGACTTGATCTCCGAGCAGTTCGATATGCATCCCAACTTCTTTTCGAAATGGTTCAAAGAAAATAAGGGCATGAATTTTATTGATTATGCGTCGAGATATCGGATTGATAAATCCAAGGAATTGCTGGAGCAAACCGATATGAAAACGAGCCAAATTGCTGAAAGTGTTGGGATTGCGGATGCAAGGTATTTCGGTCAAGTATTTAAAAAGCTAGTCGGGCTGACTCCATCTGAATATAGAGCACTCTTTAAGTAATCCGGAGAAACAGAGCCTTACGGCTCTTTTTTTTTTAGATTAAAAATTTCAACATCAGATTAATTATTTAACATTGTTTGACCTCAGTGGTTGGCAGTAGTATGAGGTATGAAATAAACACCACACAGTCAAAGGGGCAATGGAAATGGCAAATGGTAAAAAAATGCTTCTCGTTATGGCTTCAATGGTCGTGCTCAGTTCTCTTGTAATGGCCTGTTCGAAAGCGGAAAACGGCAGTGGCAAGACAGAAACAACTGGGGCAAAACAAGCAGGGAGCGGAAATAGTGAAAAAGTCGCCTTACGGTTTGCTTGGTGGGGATCTGAGGAAAGACATAATGCTACGCTGGCTGCTATCAAATTGTACGAAGAGAAAAACGCCAATATCGATATCGTTCCTGAGTACGGCGGGTGGGATGGCTTTACGGATAAATTGAAAACCCAACTGATAGCCGGTCAAGGTCCTGACGTTATCTTTGCGGAATTGGCATGGGGAATCGATCCTAATTATTATGTTAATGTTGAGAAGTTCCCGTCAATCCGAATGGACAATATCAACCATGCTTTGCTGGAACAAGCTAAGGTAAATGGAGAAGTAAAGGGAGTTCCTGTATATCAAGCAGTGAATGCAATCATGTATAACAAGACTTTGTTTAAGGAACTTGGCGTCGCAGAACCGAAAAAAGATTGGACTTGGGCAGATTATGCCGCTACAGCTAAGGAAGTCAAGGAGAAATCCAAAGGGAAAGTATATGGCGCGGTGGATGATATGGCCGGACATGCGAGCGGAGATATCTTCTACGCACAAATGAAATCCCTTACAGGCAAACCGGTGTATTCCAAAGACGGAATCGTGTATTCCGACGCGGATGCAACGAAAGCGCTTCAATATTGGGAAGACCTGCGCGCTTCGGGCGCTGTAACGCCGCCGGATATTGCAGCAGCAGATGACAGCAATCAGAATAGTCCTCTCGTGAAGCGTCAAGCCGCCATGCAGTTCCGTGGCGCGAGTATTTTCGGTCGCTTGCAAAGCAATACAAAAGATGAGCTGGCTATGGTTCCAGTACCTCGCGACCAATTTAACGGCGACGCTGCAATTACAGAAGTCATCATGACGATAAACAAAAATTCGAAGCATCAAGAAGAGGTAGCCAAATTCATTGACTTCTTCATCAACGATTTGGACGCAGCAAAAATTCTAAAGAACGTCAGAGGCGTGTCTTCTAACTCGAAGGTTCGTGATATGCTGGCGAATTCGCCTGAGCTTCTCGATGACAGTACTCGCAAATTATTCAAGATCAACAGTGAAGTTTATTCGAAGGAGCTTCCTCTCATGGAACCGACTCCAGAGAAGTTCGACGAGTTCCGAGGAGGCGGGAAGCTGTTTGACCAAGTCATGCAGAAGCTGGCTTTCGATAAAATCACGCTCGATGAAGCCGTGAAAGAGCTCCGCAAAAAAGCCGATGCTATTTTCAAAAAATAATACGTAAGGTATGGCTGGCCCTTTTTTAAGAGGATTAGGAAAGGGCCAGTCCCTATCATGAATGCTAAGGAGTTTTAGATAATGAGCACAAAATGGGTAAATCGCTTAAAGGAATATTCACTAGGGTATATGTTTATTTTACCTTGGTTAGTCGGTTTTCTGGTGTTCATGTTATGGCCGTTCATTTATTCTTTTTATTTAGCTTTGACTGACTATCATTTCTCCGCGAATTACTCGTTCGTCGGGCTGGATAACTTTAAGGAGCTTTTTACGAATGACGAGCGGTTCCATAAATCGCTTTGGGTGACGACAAAGCTCGTGCTGTTGTCGGTTCCCCTCAAGCTGGCGTTCTCTTTATTCATTGCCATGATCTTAAACAAAGGTATTTCAGGTCTATCCATTTACCGTACCGTTTATTATTTGCCGTCCATTATCGGAGGAAGCGTAGCCGTAGCGATCATGTGGATGCAAATATTCGGACGGGAAGGATTGATTAATGTATTCCTCCATATGTTCGGAATCACTGGGAAGGATTGGATATTTAACCCGGATTCGGCTATTTATACGATTGTCATATTAATGGTCTGGCAGTTCGGCTCTACGATGCTCATCTTCTTGGCTGGACTTAAGCAGGTGCCAAAAGAATTGTATGAAGCCGTTGTTATAGATGGCGCTGGGCGCTGGAAAAAATTCTTGCATATTACACTGCCGTTAATTTCGCCTGTTATTTTCTTTAACTTAATCATGCAGACGATTCAAACGTTTCAAACTTTCACACAAGGCTATGTCATTACCAAGGGCGGTCCAGTGGATGAAACGCTATTCATGGTTATCTATATTTACCAACAAGCATTTAGTTCACTCAAGATGGGGTACGCACAAGCGATCTCGTGGGTGTTGCTCGTTATTATCGGTGTTGCGACTATCATTAATTTCTTAGCTTCGCGTTACTGGGTCCATTACGAAGATTCCGATGGAAAGAAAGGATAGCTCTTATGCTTATTATAAGATTAAAACAATTACCCAAACATATACTGCTCTCCGCGTTCGGGCTAATCATGGTGTATCCAATTTTATGGCTCTTTTTCGGAAGCTTCAAAAATAATGACGAGATATTCGGCAATGCGTCCCTATTTCCTAAAGAAATGCAATGGTCGAACTATCATGATGGATGGTTTGCAATCAATGAAATGCCTTTTCATGTATTTTTTGGAAATTCCTTTACTCTTTCTTTCAGCATCTTGTTTGGTTCTATATTTTCTTGTTCATTAGCGGCATATGGATTTGCCAGAATCAATTTCCCGCTCAAAAAAGTATGGTTCGCTGTCCTGTTGGTCACGATCATGTTTCCGAAGCAAATCATTATTATTCCACAATACCTTATGTTTGCTGACTTAGGCTGGCTCGATTCTTATCTCCCGATGATAATTCCGGCCTGGCTGGGTGAATTTAACGGTGCATTTTTTATCTTTTTATTAATCCAGTTTATTCGTGGAATTCCACTTGAGCTCGATGAAGCAGCCGTCGTGGACGGTGCGGGTAGAATCCGATTTTTCCTCTTCATTTTATTGCCGTTGCTTAAGCCAGCTTTATTTACGATCTCAATCTTCGCCTTTATGTGGTCTTGGGACGATTTCTTATCCCACCTACTGTATATCAATTCTGTAGAAAAATATCCGCTAACACTTGCCTTGAATATGTTTCTGGACAATACGGGAAAAACGAACTGGGGTGCGATGTTCTCGGTATCCTTTCTTTCCATTCTCCCACTCTTACTCATATTCTTCTTCGCTCAGAAGCATTTTGTCGAAGGCATTTCCACTACCGGGCTAAAAGGATAGCGGAGGGTCTTCAAAAATGAAAAAGGTTATGAATTTTGCAATCGTTGGATACGGCATGATCTCCGATATCCATGCGAGAAGTATTGCTGAAATACCAGGCGCTAATCTGGTCGCGGTATATGGAAATAACGTAGAAAAGGCGCAATCCTTTGCTGCTAAATATGGAGCGAAAGGGTACACCGATTATAATAGCATGCTGGAAAACGCGGATATCGATATTGTCTGTATCCTTACGCCTAGCGGAAGCCATGCCGAGCTTGGAGTGGCCGCGGCCAGGGCTGGCAAGCACGTCATTGTCGAGAAACCGATCGATATCACTTTGGAAAGCGCAGACCGATTGATCGAATCCTGCAGAGAGTACAACGTAAAACTCTGCTGCATTTCACAGCATCGGTACGATTCTTCCATCGTTCAATTAAAACATGTGGTAGATACCGGCCAGCTTGGTCGACTAAACTTCGGTGCATCGCATACCAAATGGTATCGCTCCCAGGAGTATTACGACAAAAATGAATGGCGCGGCACGTGGGCATTGGACGGTGGCGGCGCATTAATCAACCAATCGATTCATTATATTGACTTGCTTCAGTATATTATGGGTCCTATGGATGAAGTGTTCTCTTATTGTGCAACGAGGGCGCATGCGAGAATTGATGTTGAAGATATTGGAGTTGCTGCGGTTAAATTTAAATCCGGAGCGGTTGGATTAATCGAAGGCAACACGACAGCTTACCCAGGCTTCTGTACGCGGCTCGATATTTACGGTGATGACGGCAGTATCATTATTGAGAATGATGAAGTGAAAGAGTGGAAGCTGCGAAACGGGGTTCTGTATGAACCTCCGGCGTCAGGGCTAAATTCGCTGGTCGGAGCATCCAGTGCGGATATCTCGCATCATTCCCATATGCTGCAAATCGATGAATTCCTATCTGCCATTAGAAATAACCAAGAGCCATTGGTAAATGGGTGGGAAGGCAGAAAGACACTGCAAATCATATTATCCATTTATGAATCAGCAAGAACGGGCAAGCCGATCCACATCAAATAAGGATAGGACAGGTGACAGTAGATGAAATATCATGTGTTGACGAGTGATGAACCAGGAGCTATCGCGCTTAAGGAGCTTGAACTCGCAGAACCAGGTGACATGGAGATCCAAGTGAAAATTCACGCATCCTTAATCAGTCCTGGAACGGAAAGAGCTTTTGTGTTGAATATGGAAAACACCTCTGGGAAATATCCGATGTATCCTGGATACAGCTCGGCAGGCGTTGTCACGAAGATCGGGAAAGCTGTGACGGATTTCAAAGTCGGCGATCGTATTGCTTGCCACGGGATTACCCATCGTTCTTATGGTAACATACGGCAGGCGCGGGCAGCGAAAATCCCAGACGGGGTATCGTTCGAAATGGCTGCCTTTACTTCGCTAGGGGTCATTGCTACGCAGGGTATTCGCAAAGCGAGAATCGAGCTTGGTGAATCTGCAATGATCATTGGTCTTGGCATTATCGGACAGCTGGCCATTCAATTGGCTAAGCTGAACGGGGCTATACCGGTTATTGGCGTAGATCGCGCGGACAATCGGATTGAACTTGCGAAGCGCTCTGGTGTAGACCTAACACTGAATTCAGCCGATGAAAATTGGAGAGAAGAGCTGCTTAAGGAAACTGAGGGCAAAGGCCCCCATGTGGTCATTGAGGGTACGGGAGTCCCTGAAGTAATTAGCACTGCTTTCGAGACCGCAAGGGATTTCGGTCGTGTTGTTATCCTGAGCAGCACCCGCGGCAATAGCACGATTAACTTTTACAGGGACGTTCATAAGAAAGCGTTAACTGTTGTAGGCGCGCATATATCGGGCAATCCGGTTGCGGATTCCAGGCCAGGCTTTTGGTCGTGGAGGGATGACGCGACTGCGTTCCTAAACCTACTGAAATATGAAAGATTGTCCTTAGAACAATTAATTACAGATCGCGTTCATTGGCAGGAAGCGGAACAATTATATCGCGAAATGCTGTCCTCTAACGTAAATATGATCGGAACGCTTATCCAGTGGAATTAAGTTGAAGGAGTTGAATTGCGCATGTATTCTTTTGGCTGGTGTAGAGGAATTGAAGAAGCTGAGCTCCTCCGGGTAACAGGCTTTGATTATATAGAATGTGCCCTGACGGCATTAAAGCTTGAGGATGATAAGTCTTACCAAGAAGAGTTACCTCGCTATTTGAATAGTTCATTGCCAGTGCATTCATTTAATCTGTTTTTCCCTTCTGATCTGAAGGTTGTCGGTCCTGACATTGATGAGCACCGTATTCGGCGGTATGTAGCCAGAGCTGCAGAGGCGCTTCACCAAGTCGGGGCACGAATCTCTGTTCTCGGAAGCGGCCGATCCCGTAGAGTTCCAGAAGGTTGGGAGAAGGCCAGGGCAGAAGAGCAGTTCGTCAGATTGCTGGAGCGGATAGCTGACGAATTTACGGGGACTGGCGTTGTTTTGGCCGTAGAACCGTTAAATCGTAGAGAATGCAATTTAATCAACAGTGTAGAAGATGCGAGTCGTTTCGCCAGAATGATTAATCGCGACCCAATTCGAGCGCTCGCAGACTTCTATCATATGGAAGAAGAAGATGAGCCTCTCCAGACCTTAAGCGATCATAAAGATTGGCTCGCCCATATTCATCTCGCCGATACGGGGCGTCTATCGCCTGGAACAGGCAAGTATCCCTATACTGCGTTTGCATCCTATTTGCGTCAATCCGGATATACCGGCATGATTTCTGCAGAGTGCACGGTCCAAGATAAAGAGGAGTACGCTCCGAGCTTAGCCTTTATGAAACAGCACTTTCGAAAAGGGGAGGGATGACCGTGCAACGAAGCGATGGAATGAACTATGCGCCGCAAGGAAAACCAAATGCTGTCGTGAAACCAGGGGAGTTTATTTTTGCAGCAGTTTCTTTGGATCATGGTCATATCTATGGTATGTGCAACGGATTAACCGAGGCCGGTGCAACATTGAAATGGGTTTACGACTCTGATCCCAAGAAAGTAGAGGCCTTCCTGAAGGTGTATCCCAAGACATTGGTAGCACCTTCGGAAGAGACTATATTGATGGATTCAGAGGTTCAATTGGTTTCTGGTGCGGCGATACCCTCGATGCGCTGTTCGTTGGGACTTCGGGTGATGGACCATGGCAAAGATTATTTTACGGACAAAACTCCCTTCACAACGATGGAACAGCTGCGGCAAGCCCGAGAGATGGTAGCTAAGACCGGTCAGAAATATATGGTTTACTACAGTGAGCGCCTGCATGTAGAAAGTGCTGTGTTCGCCGGACAGCTCATCCAGACGGGAGCTATCGGTAAGGTGGTACAGGTTACTGGATTTGGTCCACACCGTCTAAGCGCGGCCAGTCGTCCAGATTGGTTCTTCAAGAAGGAAACGTACGGTGGAATTCTGTGTGACATCGGAAGCCATCAAATAGAACAATTCTTGTATTATGCAGGCTGCGAAGATGCAAAAGTGCTGCACAGCAAAGTAGGAAATTACGCTAGTAAAGAGTACCCGGAGCTAGAGGATTACGGGGATGCGAGTCTGCTAGGCGATAATGGCGCTACTCAATATTTCAGGGTCGATTGGTTGACGCCGAGCGGCCTCCCTACCTGGGGAGATGGCCGGACGTTCATTTTAGGGACTACAGGTTATATTGAACTTCGAAAATATATCGATTTGGCGCGTTGCCGCACCGGTAATCACCTTTATATGGCCAATGAGCAAGGAGAAAGGCATATTGAACTTAATGGGGAAGTGGGCTTCCCTTTCTTCGGAGAACTGATAATGGATTGTCTCAATCGCACAGAGAACGCAATGACGCAGAAGCACGCCTTTAAGGCGGCTGAGCTCTGTTTGACTGCACAGGCAATAGCGGTTCGAGTTGAATAAGTATAGAGCGGATTCTATGAGAGTGCTAGTTGCACCGGATTCATACAAGGGAAGTCTAAATGCCACGGAAGTTGCGACATGCATGGAGAAGGGGATCGTAGAGGTATTGCCTCAAGCGACCGTGATCAAGCTTCCTCTAGCAGATGGTGGGGAAGGCACCGTTGATGCAATCGTAAATGCAACAGGCGGAAAGCTGCATCAGGTTGAGGCAATAGGACCGCTGGGGGAGCCTGTTATGGCTAACTTCGGCGTTATGGGTGACGGGCAAACGGCAGTCATTGAAATGGCATCAGCATCAGGGCTGCTGCTTGTTTCTAAGGATCGATTAAATCCGTTAATCACGACTACTTACGGTACTGGACAGCTCATAAGGGCCGCATTGGATCAAGGATGCCGCCAAATCGTCATCGGTATCGGCGGGAGCGTGACCAACGATGGAGGAGCAGGCATGGCTCAAGCGTTAGGCGTTCATCTCTATAACGACCAGGGCATGGAGATTTCCTTCGGCGGCGGTGAACTACTCTCATTAAGCCGCATCGATATATCCGGCATGGACCCGCGTATCGCTGACTGTGAAATCTTAGTTGCGAGTGATGTTACCAATCCTTTGTGTGGACCGGAAGGCGCATCAGTTGTCTTCGGTCCCCAGAAAGGGGCTACGCAAGAAATGGTGCAAGTTCTAGATGATGGTTTGCGGAACTTTAGCAGAGTCATTTATGAATATCTTGGCATTGACGTTCAGAACGTGCCAGGTGCGGGAGCTGCGGGAGGCTTGGGAGCAGGCCTGATAGCCTTTCTGTCCGCACGGATGAACCGAGGAATCGATATTGTCCTAGAGGCTATTCAATTTGAGAAATGGGTCCAAGAGGTAGATTTGGTGTTCACAGGCGAAGGACGCACCGACTCACAAACCGCGTTCGGAAAAGCTCCCGCAGGGGTTGCGACTCTTTCCAAGAAGTACAACAAACCGGTCATTTGTGTTTCCGGAGGCATCACTCTGGATACAATAGCCCTGCATGCGCTTGGTATTGACGTTATCATCGGAGCGACTCAATCTCCCATACCGCTTGAGGAAGCAATGAATAACGCATCTGATTGGATTCAACATGCGGTCGCCTCTGTGATTCGTACCTTACTTATTCCATCGAAATAATAATACTACGCTGATCGCCTAAATAAGTCGCCCCAAGGTTCACAAAACCGAGGGGCGTCTTATAGGTAAAATAAGACCAAAAATAAGATCGCATGCCTGATGAGGTGAACCGTACCACAGGTAGGTGTAAGAGTCAAAGACCTCTCTCGAATAAGGGATTTGTTTGTTCTCTGAAGTCAAAACAGAGGGGCTACATAACTGGTGGCCCTTTCGAAATGCCATTGAGGTATGGGGACAACTTGGGTCACATGATCACGAAATGCTCACGCAGTATGCTCACAATCGGTGATATGCCGTTAACGATGTTGCACTTCATTAATGGCAAAATCCTTGGAGTGGCGTACATTTTATCCTGTTGTGATTTAGCATTAACGATGTTACAGATAGATTATGATGTTAATAACGGTGATGTGGAAATGGCAATAAGTAATTAGAAGAGACTTCAAAAAATGGCGGAGTCGGTTTGAAACTGGTTTGTTTTTTTGTAAAATGCTGTCCGGAATAAACACAAAAGCACGCCATCAGCAGGTCTGCTAATGGGTGCTTCTTTGAGATAAATCAATCCGGAGTATGAATACTTTATATGATGCCAATACTCTGTCGTGTTCATCGTTATTTTAGGGTGCCAAAAAAGTGCCTTAAGTATATGAAAAACGGTTAATTATCTTTAAAGTAGTTACAGTAAAATTCACAAACTGTCTTTAACGATGTTACATCCACTAACCTCATAGGCGACATGATGTAATAATCTCCAAAAAACGATTACTTTTTTCGATTCTTTGTAAAAAGTACTTCAAAACTTATTTGTAATTCAAGCTTTTCACCCGAAAACACCACTTCAAAACTTAATTTGTAAATTGTTTTTAAAAGAATAACCAGCAAACCCTTGCGTTTGCTGGTTTCTTGCACTTCAAAACTTATTTGTCATCCAACACCTTCTTTTTATCGGGTGACAAATAAGTTTTGAAGTTGACAATAAAGTATTGAGTATATCGGTTGACGAATAAGTTTTGAAGTAGTTTGTGTTGGTGGACATTAAAGTATTGAAGTAAACAATAAAGTCTTGAAGTAACAAACTAAGTTTTGAAATTAAATAGGCGTTCACTCTATTGGGTGAACGCCTATTTAATTTAGTTTATCTTGATATCATCTTCATTTTATCTTCGTTCTATCTTCGTTTTATCTTCATTTGAACTTGACAAAGGGGTGATAAATTTTATGGGTAAGAAAAAACAAAGGAATAGGTGATCATATGAAAAAGAAATTATTAATTATGGGTTTGACAGCAGCAGTATTAGTTGTAGGAGCAGGAAGCGCCTTTGCTAGTTCTAAGTTATCATTAAAAGATAAGCAAGTAATAAGTGCAAGCGGAAAAGTATTCGATGCACCCAAAGGACAGCCGCAAGATTTTGAATATAAAGGGCCGGGCGCAGAATACTTAGATTACGATAAATTATTTAGTTTACTTAATATGGATGCCGCCACTGTGAAAGAACAATTAGCTTCGGGTAAATCCATCGTTGAAATTGCAGAATCTAAAAATGTTCCAAAACAGAAGATAATTGATTTCTTTACTGAAATTGCAGCAAAATCACAGGAAGAGTTTAATGCATCACAAGGAATTGAACCCGATTCTAGTAAAAAAGAGGCAATGATTAAATGGACGGAATCCGCAATTAATGAAAGAAATATATGGGATTTAGATAACGAACAAGCTCTAGCTGCTGAAAAAGAGAATGTAAAAAAGATTCAAAGCGTACAAAAAAGTGAACAAGTCAATGAAATTTCTAACCAAGAAAAAAAGGTCTATGTGAAAGCCGAAGAGGGTATCCTCAAAGGATTTGGTGCTGGTATGTTAAATAACGCTAAACTATTTGAATTGTTGCAAATGGATGCAGCGGAACTACAAAAAGAATTAGATACAGGTAAGACAGTTATTGAAGTTGCAGCTTCAAAGAATGTATCAGAAAAAGAAGTGAACGATGTAATTATACAAGCCCAAGTTGAAATACAACTACGAGCAGTAGAAAATAAGAAGCCAGGCATTACATCTCCACCAAAAGATGAATTAGCTGAGCTACTATCTAAAAAGGTTCAACAAGTTACTACAAATTCAAATAAGTAAGGAAACAAGAGAAGGCAGCCGACCTAGTGATCGGTTGCCTTTTCTCAACTAGTTAGTTTACTTGTGATATGATCATAAGGAAAAGAGGGTGGACTTCTATGGACTCGAAGAATCAGCCGCGCCGCCTTCGAGCTCCGCGACTAGGCTATTCGTCAGGAGGTATTCTCGCCTTATCAATTCATTCCGGTGCTTTTATGAGGACAGTTAAGGTAGCATGGAACTTTGACCCCCAAGGGATGGAAATACTAATAGATTGAAGTTGGTTCTAAACAGTGTTACTCTAACAACGGTAAACTCAAAGTCTATGTTTTGCAACACATCTAAAAATAGTCACCATTTTAGTTATAAAGAAAGGTAATACTATGATAAAAGTTGATAACTTATCCTTCTCATTTCCCCAAAAAGAACTATATACAAACATTACATTTACGCTTGAAGAGGGACAACATTGCGCTTTTATAGGAACAAGCGGCAGTGGGAAAAGTACATTAATAGATATACTGATGGATCCAGAAAGATATTTGTTCGAGGGCAAGTTAGAAATAGACCCGACTTGCAAAATTCGGCATGTAAGTCAATTCCCACAATTCGACAAAACGAAAGAAACAACCGTTTTTGAATATATAGGGGAAGAGTTTATTAAGATACAAAATGAAATAACAGCTATTTGTACGGAGATGGAAACATCATCGGATATGGATGCGTTATTAGAAAAGTATCAATTAGCTTTAGACACGTTTGATTCAATCGGTGGTGCTGATTTTGAAAGTAACATTAATAAGAAACTAAATCTAGCAAACCTCATGAAACTAAAAGATCTAAGAGTATCCGATCTGAGTGGCGGGGAATTCAAACTTATTCAAGTGATGAAGGAAATGCTTAGTAGTCCAGACTTAATGATTATGGACGAACCCGATGTATTTTTAGACTTTGGAAATCTAAATGCGCTTAAAAATCTGATTAATTCTCACAAAGGAATGCTGCTAGTCGTTACACACAACCGATATCTATTAAATCATTGTTTCAACAAAATACTACACCTTGAAAACATGGAGATCCAAGAGTTTGATGGGCGATATATTGAGTACAATTTCTCATTACTTCAGACAAAAATTGAGTTGCAAGAAATCGCAGTTGCTGAACAAGAAGAAATTGAGAGATACGATAACATTATTGATAATCTTAGAGCTATCGCAACGTATAATTCAGAAGCATCTAGAGGTAGAGCGTTAAAAGCTAGAGTTAGGTTTCAAGAAAGATTGGAAGCGCGTAGAATTAAAGCGCCTTTTGTTGATATTAAGCAACCGAATATTAGTTTTGGTATTGAAAATGAGATGGAAGACACCATTGTTGTAAATGTCAATAACTATAGTGTTACTTTTGGTGAGTTGCTTTTAGACAATGTTAACTTTGAGATAAAATCTACGGATAAAGTAGCCATTATTGGTCCAAACGGTACCGGGAAAACGACTTTACTCCGAGATATCTTTAAAAATAATCATGCTTCAATTGAAATAAATGCGGATGTTAAAGTGGCTTATTTATCTCAGAATCAAGGAGAAGTGCTAAAGGACTCTAATACAATACTAGAAGAATTCATGGATGCTGGGTTTAAAACGTATGATGAGGTTAGATCGTATATTTCAAATTATGGCTTTGAAGGAGAAATCGTTAATCAAAAGATAGCATCTTTATCTGGTGGAGAAAAAAATATGCTTCAATTGGCTAAAGTTTCTGCCAGTAAAGCAAACGTATTGCTTCTTGATGAACCGACAAGCCATTTAGACATCTATTCACAAATAGCACTGGAAAAAGCCATTGAAGACTATAAAGGTGCGATTCTCATGATTTCTCATGATTTCTATTCTGTTGTAAATGGTATGGATTATGTGTTAATCATTGACGATAAGACGATTAGAAAAATGAGTATGCGAAAATTTAGACAGATGATTTATGCTAGTCATTTTGGTAAAGACTATTTAGAAACTGAACAAAATAAAAAATCGCTTGAACTGAAAATAGAATTGGCTTTAAAAGATACTAATTTTGAACTAGCAAAAGTATTGGTTAATGAGCTAGAAGATTTGATTAAGTTGCTTTAAATTCGAGTATTCCATTCACGTTCTTTTTGCAAAAGAGATGCGAGATCAAAAAGAGGGCCATCCTAAACGGGATGGCTTTAAACTTGCCGTTTCACACAGCGCGGTGAACCCTATCACAAGTGACAGCGAAAAATACGGGAACGACCAGTAAAAAATGTTATTTACCGATCGTTCTCATTATGGTATAGTACTCGATGTGGAATAAAGAAAGGGGGTGGAGGAGAACATAATGCCTAGAGTGAAGAAATTTGATGAGGACGAAGTTCTGACAAAAGCGATGCATTTATTCTGGGCACAAGGCTATGAGAAGACGTCCATTAACGACCTGGTCGAGAATATGGGTGTCCATCGCAGAAGTTTGTACGATACGTTTGGAGACAAACATCAATTGTTTCTAAAAGTCATCGACCGTTATTCCAAGACCTTGCTCGTGCACTTTGATTCAGGCATTACTCGCGCCAAAAACGCAAAAGACGCTTTACGTTTTCTATTTGACTATATGGTTGAAGGAAACGAAGAGAAGCCGCTGGGCTGCTTGCTCGTTAATATGGCGGTGGAGCTTGCCCCGTGGGATCCCGAAGTGGACGTTATGGCTGAAGAAAGCTTTGACAGGTCGGAACAGCTTATTGCCGGACTGATCCGAAAGGGACAGGAAAACGGAGAGTTCGCCACGACCCATGACGCAAGTGAACTTGCGGCGAATATTCATAACACGATGGTGGGGCTGCGCGTACTTGCTCGAACCTCCACCGACAAAGAGAAGCTTCACCGCATAGTCGATTTTACAATGGCGATGCTTAATGCCTAAGTAAAGCTTTTTTTTGCTAATATAAGAACGATCGATCTCAAATAAAAAGGAGAAATTACAATGAGTAAAGTGTGGTTTATTACAGGAACTTCGACAGGATTTGGCCGCCATTTTGTGGAGCAGCTGCTTCAAGCGGGAGACAAAGTCGTCGCAACGGCACGCAGACTTGATGCTATTCAGGATTTTAAAGCGTTGGCACCGGATCGTGTCCATCTTGCTGCTCTGGATGTGACCAAGAAGGACCAAATTCAAGCCGCCGTTCAAGAAGCCGTTGACGTATTCGGGCAAATCGACATTGTCGTGAATAATGCGGGATACGGACTTTTCGGCATGCTGGAAGAGTATACGGATGAACAAATCCGGAAACAGTTCGACGTTAACTTGTTCGGCGTACTGGATGTCATTCGCGCGACGCTTCCCGTGTTCAAGCGTCAAGGCTCGGGGCATTACATTAATTTCTCGTCTTTCTTCGGAGAAGTGTCCTATCCGCCGTTCAGCCTTTACGCCGCTTCCAAGTTTGCTGTCGAAGGCTTCTCTGAGTCATTCGCACAGGAATTCGCAAGCTTCGGGATCAAGACAACCATCGTGGAACCGGCCGTGTTCGCAACCGAGTTTATCGGACACTCGATGGACCGCTCCGCGATGAAGCCGGAGTACCTGCCGCTTTACGAAGCTTTTCAAAAAGGATTTTCGAACGTCAAGATCGGCGATCCGGCCAAAGCGGTGCAATATATTATTTCCGTCATTAAAAGCGGTAATGTGCCGCTCCGGCTGCCGGTTGGATCTTATTCTGCAGACACGATTCGCGAATCGTATAACAATAAGCTGAAAGAGCTCAGCGTATGGCATGAGCGTTCGGCTGAAGCGGATTGATGATAGTTCTGTTGCCGATCCTGTGCGACCTGGTGGGCCGGAGGCTAACGAAAGCCGGCTCCAGCGGTTAATGAGTGAACCGCATCATAAGTAAGGAAAAGAGGCGTAAATGAAATGCCCCTTTAGAATAGCCCTTTTGCCGTAGATGCAGGGGGCTATTTCTGTTGCGCTATATCCGGATATCGAGAATAATTCGGGTTTTACCATCGTATCAATAGGGGAAAGGCTAGCATTGGAAAAAAGGGAGATTGCCGATGAGAGACAATACCGCCGTTCGACCGTTTCGACCCGGAATCATTCCGGAGTCGGCCCTTATGGACCTGCGCCAGCGAGTCGCCGCAACGAGATGGCCCGACAAGGAAAATGCCCCGGGTCAGTCGCAAGGCGTGCCGCTTGAGACGATTCAAACCATCGCGCGCTATTGGGCAACCGAATACGATTGGCGCAAATTCGAAGCACGGCTGAACGCCATCCCGCAATTCGTTACGGAAATCGACGACTTGGACATTCAATTTATTCATGTTCGGTCGAGTCACGAGGGAGCGATCCCGATGATTCTGACGCACGGATGGTCGGGCTCGATCGTCGAACTGCTGAAAGTCATCGATCCGCTGACCCGGCCGACGGCGTACGGAGCGCCGGCCTCGGACGCGTTCCACGTCGTAATTCCTTCACTGCCGGGTTACGGATTCTCCGGCAAGCCGCCCAAGCCCGGTTGGGATATTCCTCGAATCGCCCGAGCTTGGGCGGTGCTGATGAACCGGTTAGGCTATACGAAATACGCGGCCCAAGGGGGCGATTGGGGCGCACTCGTCTCGGACATGATGGGGGTGCAACAGGTCCCGGGGTTGTTCGCCATTCACAGCAACATGCCCGGCACGGTGCCTCCCGCCTACGAAACGGCGATCATTAACGGGGATCCGATGCCCCCCGATTTAACGCAAGAACAGAAGAACGCCTGGATGCAGCTGGATTTCTTCTTTCAGCATGTCGGTTACTCCCAGATCATGGGAAGGCGCCCGCAAACGCTGACCGCGCTGGCGGATTCGCCGGCGGGCCTCGCGGCATTCAATCTCGACCATGACGCGAAAAGCTTGGATCTCATTTCGGGAGCTTTCTTCGGTCACCCCGGGGGCATTTCGCGAGACGATTTCCTCGATAACATCACGCTCTATTGGTTGACGAACACGGCTGTCTCTGCGGCTCGCCTCTATTGGGAAAACAAGCTCCCGTTCTTCTCTGTCAAAGGCGTCAATAATATCCCGGTCGCCATCAGCGTCTTTCCCGACGAGCTCTATCAGGCTCCTCTTAGTTGGGCGAAGGAAGCGTACCCGAAGCTATTCTATTACAACCGGGTCGCCAGGGGAGGACACTTCGCCGCGTGGCAGGTGCCGTTGCTGTTCTCCGAGGAGCTTCGCATGGCGTTCCGACCATTTCGTTAAAGAGGATTTCGAAGAAGCCCGAACCAGGTTCGGGCTTCTTACTTTTCTTAGAGACCGCTTCCCATTCGTCAGCTGGGGAGCGGTCATTTTTTTGTTGAGACTAATTAGCCTATTTTGGAATAAAATTCAATTTATTCCGCATGCTACTGAGTAACCGTGAAAAAAGTAGGGATCACAATGGGTTCCAATTCGCAAGAAAAGATGCCAATTCAAGCTGATTTCGCAGATACGCACACAAGGCTTCAGAGCATGCAAGATGAAATCCCTGGGCTCATCGTTCGTGAGTTTCAGATCAAGTCTTCTGGTACATCAGCTATCCTCGTCTATTTGGATCTGCTATCTGATAGGGATATGATTCATAACAATATACTCCATCCGCTGATGCACGAGGGAGCAGGGAATACACCGATCCGACAACTTATTACGATTGGCAATGTTTCTCAGTCAGAGGATTGGTCCGCAGTTAAACAAGCTATTCTATTAGGTCAAAGCGCGTTATTTGAGGAAGGCAAAGTGACCGTAGAAGTACTGAATACGAGCAAATTGCCACAAAGGGATATCCAAGATCCCCAATCAGAAATGTCGATCAAAGGTGCGCATCAAGGCTTTATTGAAAAGGGAAGCACCAATGTTGCTTTGATTAGAATGCTCATTCCGAACCAAGAATTGAGAGTGAGAGAAATCGAAGTAGGTCAGAGGGGAAAGGTAAAAGCTAGCCTGATCTATTTGGAAGATGTCACCGAGCCAGAAGTTCTGCAAGAATTCGAAGATCGGATCAGGCAATTACATATTGATTCTGTCATCGGCGTGGGGGAACTAGAGGAGCTGATTGAGGACAATCCCTATTCACCTTTTCCGCAATTTCTTACTTCGGAGAGGCCCGATGTTGTAGCGTTGCATGTTCTCGAAGGAAGAATCGCGGTTGTACTCGACGGGTCACCGGGCGTCCTGATGGGACCAGCTTCATTAGTGAACTTTTTTCAAAATATCGATGACTATTCGATGGGATGGCAAGTCGCATCGTTCATGCGAATACTGCGCTACAGCGCCTTCTTTGTCGCTATTTTATTACCTGCCATTTATATCTCCGTCATTTCCTTTAACATCGAAGTCATTCCCTTACAGCTGCTGCTGTCTGTTGGGGAATCTAGGGCTAGCGTTCCCTTTTCGCCACTTCTGGAGGCTTTGATCATGGAGTTCACTTTGGAAATGTTGAAAGAAGCGGGTATTCGTCTGCCATCTCCGATTGGTCAAACTGTCGGTATATTAGGAGCCATTGTAATCGGTCAGGCGACGGTTCAGGCAGGAATTGTTAGTAATATTATGGTTATCGTCGTATCTCTGACAGGTTTATCCTCCTATATTATTCCAAACAGTGATATGTCCTCCACCGTTCGCTTAATTCGTTTTCCGATGATGCTGCTGGCCTCATTTTTCGGGCTTGTGGGCGTTGGCATTGGCACGATGGTGCTCATCGGGCACTTAATTGCATTGGAATCGTTGGGGACACCGTATTTTAGTCCCTTTAGTCCCGTCCGTTTTGCAGATTGGAAAGATACGTTCATCCGTTTCCCGCTCTGGAAATTGGATAAACGTCCTCTTAACGCAAGGCCTACACAATTAAAACGACAAGCTTCAAATCCGCCTAAAGGTGATGGTGAATGAAAAGGTATGCATTGAACGACATTACGCTGATGCAGTTTATTTTCATGATTCATGGTGCGCAATTAGGCGTTGGGATCCTTACCCTACCTGCGGATTTGGCCAAGGTCGCTGGAACGGATGGGTGGATATCGCTTTTTATTGGTTGGGCGATTATAGTCATCTTAAGTGTCGTTATCATTCAAATCATGAAGCACCATCCGGAGGATACGCTGTATGACTTGCTTCCGAGGTATTTTGGAAAATGGCTCGGCCTGTTGTTAAACCTCTTGGTGGTCGGTTATTTTCTGCTGGCTTTTTTCTCGAGTACCTTCGCAGCACTTTCCGTAGTTAAGCAAACGTTACTACCGAAGACACCCAATTACTTACTCGCGCTTTTAGTTTGCATCCCGATTTATACGATTGCCAGAAACCATCTTCGTATCTTAGCTAGATATGCGGAATTAACGTTTTGGGGCTGTTTATGGTTGATTCCTTTGTTTATGTATGCCTTGAGAGAGAGTGTTTGGCTAAATTTGTTACCCATTCTAAAAGAGGGTTGGATGCCTATCCTTCAAGGGGGGAAATCAACCTCACTTTCCTTTCAGGGATTTGAAACGCTTTTTATTTTGTATCCCTTTTTGAAACACAAAGAACAAGCGATGAAGGGAGTCTTTATTGCCAATACGTTGACGTTGTTCATTTATGTCATGGCGGTGCTCGTTTGTTTTGTTTATTTTCCGCCGGATGGCATCACGCATTATAATTGGCCTCCGCTTCGGCTATTAAAAACGATTGAATTTCGTTTTATGGAGCGATTTGAAGTGATATGGATTGTGGGCTATCTTTTTATTCTTTCAAGAGTTTGGATCTTTGCTCTGTATTATGCCTCACTGGGGTCTAGCCTGATTTTTGGCAAACAAGACCATCGTCCTTATGTAAGGATCTATGTCCTATTGTTGCTGATGGCTTCCTTTTTCTATGCTCCGGGATATAGCAGTGGGCAGAAGTTTCAAGAGTGGTCAGGAAATGCAGGGATCATCTTTGCATTTATATTTCCTTGGTTTTTGTGGCTGTATACAACCCTATTCAGAAGGCTGCGAAAGGGGGCTTCGCTATGAAACGCGTAATTACGGGGCTAATTATCGTTGCAAGTCTTTTGATGAATACGGGGTGCTACGACCAAATGGCTTTAGAGGATTCTTCGCTGACCCTGATGTTGGGCTTGGATTTGGATGAGAAAAATAATTTAATCATCTTTCAGCAAAGCCCTGTATTTTATAAGGAAGCGAAGGAAAAATCAGAGTCCATCGGAGTGAAGGTAACTTCCATACGTGAATCGCGTACGAAATTCGACTCCATTGCGACAGGGCTAACCATAGGAGGCAAAATTCAAACGATTCTACTTGGTAAGCGTCTGCTTCAAAAAAGGGAGGATTGGTTTCAGTTACTCGATGTACTTATTCGTGATCCCAAATCAACCGTAACCTCGCGAATGATCCTCGTGGACGGGCCGATCGGTGAGATCTTCGATAGTAAACCGAAAGACAAGCCCCGACTTTCCCTACATATGAGGAAGTTAATCGATACGGCGAATCATCGGATTATTACCACATCGACCACACTGCAGAATTTAACTTGGCAAATGGAAGAGAAGGGCACAACGCCTTCGATTTCCAACGTAAAGATGGATAAAGAGCAGATCCAAGTGACAGGTACGGGGTTGCTGCATGACGATGGATCGTACGCCACCTCAGTCGGTTTGCAAGAGAGCTCATTATTGTTGATCCTGCAAAAGGAAGCCAAGGGAGACATCTCGCTCTCGATCCCTGTCGCGGAAACGCTTAATCAATCTGATCCTCCCGATCATGTTATTACCATAAACGTAAAGAAAATCAAAATGAAAATTAAATCTAGACTAGATGATCATACAGGCTTTGCATTTGACGTTGATTTGAAAATGGCTGTCGATCTAACCTCTCGCGACTTTAAACTCGACATCGTCAAACAACAAAAGCAATTGGAAGAGGCGATCGCTTCTGAGCTCCAGCAAGAGTTTACGGATTTAGTCGCGAAATGCCAGAAAAACGAGGTTGATCCTTTCGGCTTTGGGCTGTATGTAAGGGCTTATCAATATTCAGCTTGGAAAACGGTACAAAACGATTGGGCAGCGGCTTTTGCTAAGTCGAAAGTAACGATCACACCGAAAGTAGAGCTCAAGCTAGCGGGAGCGACCAAGTAGGAACGTTAGCTGCATAACAAATAAAGCAGGCGCGCGGCGACCTGCTTTGTTTATTAAGGGAAGATGTAGGAGCATTTTGGTTATAGTATGTATTTCCAAATCATCCAAGAAATTAATGCGGATATCCAAGATATGAATCCGAATATCATCACAATTTTATTTTCACTCCAGCCATACTTCAAACTAAAGTGATAATGAATAGGTGCCATTCGGAATATTCTCAATTTGGTTTTCTTGTAATACCAAACTTGCAATATGACAGATAGTTGCTCTGCTAGATAAACAAAAAATAAGATCGGAATCAAAATTTCAACCTTTTCAATTACAGCCAAGAAAGCAAGAGAACCACCTATTGCAAGAGACCCAGTATCCCCCATAAACGCTTTTGCTGGATAAATATTATACATAAATAAACCTAACAAGCAGCCAATCATAACTAACGAGAAAGTCTGTACTTCAATACTTTCCGAAATCACAAAAAAGAAAAAGAAAGTTGGTATTGCAACGTTTATTAGAAGACCATCCAGCCCATCAGTAAAATTTATTGCATTGGCCGAACCCACAATAAATAACATCATTAGGATCAGATATGCGAAAATTGGTAAGTGGAGGTTAAAATCTTTAAATAGGGTGATTTCTGAACTCAAATTGAACTGATAAAGTAATACAAATAACAATACGATAGTGAAAGCGAATTGAAAAATCAGTTTCGTTTTTCCTGATATACCAGAGGGGTCTTGAAAAGCAGCCTTTTTAAAATCATCCATAAACCCTAATAAGCCAAATAAAATAAAAGTTGCTCCAAGGAAAAGTACCAATGGCTTAGGATGGAAGTATGTTGAAGTAATTACCCCTATAAGTAGGATAATACCTGCCATCAGAGGAGTACCACGTTTGGCTTGATGGTCCGGTGGCAACTCTACCCTGATAGGTTGAGTTAGCTTTAAACTACGCAACGCCCATATTAAAATAGGGGTTAACATAGCAACAAGCAGAAATGAAACACTTAAAGCACTAAGTAATGAACTCTCCATTGGATTGGTTCGCCCCTAACGATATCATTCAGTTTTATTATACGTCTACTATGTGGACAAATATTCCACTGCTTTATTTAAGGGGATAAATTAGTTTAGTTGAATATCTGCTATACGTATCACATAAGAATTGGTAACAATGATGATGAGAAATTTGGGGAAATCCCACTAATTTCCTTTAATTATAATTGGATCGGTTTTCTTTTTCAAAGGGATATGAAGGAGGTGAGGGTAATATGGAGCTAATTTTAACAAATGATTTAGCTAGGCGCATTGAGTTTTCAGATTTTGAAGTGATGTTCGGACGGATGAATGCAATCCGGAACCGAAGCGGCAATCCCTATCAAGTAGAGGTAAGAAGGTTCGGACAATCTACAGCTTTATCAGTCAGGGGTCTTTCCAATGATTTCAACAAATTGTGGTGTTTTGGACCGTCTGATTTGCCATTATTGGATCAAATTCTAACATTTTTCGATTCCGGTAATCCTGATTTTAAAATTGATCTCATTCCGACAGATATCACTGATGGAATGACATTAAAACTCAGCCAAAAAGGTTTTTTTCAGGAAGGGTTTCATACCGCCTTATATACAACTTCACCAAACATATTTGAAATAGAAAAGTCTTCTGTTCAAATTCTGAATGTACAAGATGTTGATGTTCAATTATTTAGTGAAGTTTTTTGTAAATCATTAGAATTGCCTCCCACCATTGCAGAAAATGAAGAATCATTCTCCTTTTTGCAACAAGACTCTTCGTGGTCATTATATCTTGGTTTCATTGGAAACGAGCCAGCTGGATTTTCTATGATGCACATTGCAGACGATGGGGTAGGTTGTCTGGCAATGGCAGGAACAATTCCAGAGTTTAGGGGGAATGGCATGCAACAGGCCATGTTGCATAGGCGTCTAAAAGATGCGAAAACAAAAGGGTGCAATCTGATTGTTGCTCAATGTGAGTTTGGTACAACTTCATTTCGAAATTTGCAGAGGTTAGGATTTCGGGTTGCCTTCACAAAGTCTGTATGGAAGCGCTCACTTGAGTAAGTCAATTTTGGATTTTGACCAAGTCTTGATAAACCGAGAAAATAAAGATATAGACTGGCGTAGAATTTTAGCTATTACAGGAAAGTTTAATTAAAATAAGATATTCTCCGAGCAATAATAGTAAAATTGGGGCAAAGGCTGTGAAGGGGAATTGAAATGGTCGCCAATATTTGGTCAGGTTCTAAAGTCAGATTACGCCCTGTGATACCATCAGATTGGAAAGAATTCCATGAGAATGACCAGGATTCGGAGGGGGCAAGACTATGCGATTCCCTATATTTCCCGAGGTCTGAAGATGGCACAAAAGCTTGGGCGGAACGCACATCCTCAAAGGAATCCGAAGGTAATCATGTATTTCTAGCAATTGAAACACTCGATGGAACTCATGTTGGCAGCATAACGGCAAGCAGTTGTGACACACGTAATGGCACCTTTAAATACGGTGTAGCTATCTTCCGTAAATATTGGCGAAAAGGTTATGCTTCCGAGGCTGTAAGGATTTTGCTTCGTTATTTCTTTGAGGAATTACGGTACCGTAAGGTTAACGCTTATGTGTATGCCTTCAATGAAGGTTCGCACGCTTTGCAGAAGCATCTTGGATTCGTCCAAGAGGGGATACTCAGAGAAATGATTTTTACGAAGGGTAAGCATTACGACGAGTATGTATTTGGGCAAACAAAAGATGAGTTTGAAAAGCTTAATGTGTCGTTTAATGGAGAAAGATAATTGCATAATGCAGCGGCAGCCATGACTTTATTGCCAGTCGGGGCTGCCGCTGTTTCTTTTATCAGGAACCTTATACGGGGATCCCTTCAATAATAAAATTATTCATTGGCGTAGGGACTATTTTCGATAATTTAAATCCAGCTTTTTCGAATAGTTCACTAAACTCTGCTTCCGTACGCTCCTTTCCAGTTAAGAGCACAGCCATTTCCAAATCAACAAAATTAAGAAAGGGATTAGATGCGCTATCTGTTTGAATGACATTTTCAATTAATATAAGTTTTCCATGATCCAGTATTCCTTGTCTGCAATGTTGAAGGATCTTAATGGACTCTTCATCGCTCCAGTCATGAATAATACTTCTTAAAATGTAAGCATCTGCGCCAACCGGAACAGAATCGAAGAAACTTCCAGCGATGCATTCGCAACGGTTATTGAGGCCTACGCTCTGAATAAATGTTTTTGTACCTTCAATGACAGCTGGAAGATCATAAATCGCTCCTGTTACATGAGGATGTTTGCACAGTATGCCTTCCATCAATCTGCCATGTCCACCACCGATATCGATAATTTTGTTGAATGGAGAAAAGTCGTAAACTTCCAGCATAGGTCCAATTACTTTAGAAAAACCTGACATCGCATTATTAAAAATTTCTCCAGCTTCTTGGTTCTCCGATAAATAATCGAAGAAGGGGATGCCATACGTTTTCCGGAAGGCGGGTTCCCCGGTTTCAACGGCGTGCAGAAGATTGCTCCATGAATTCCTATCCCATTCTTCTCCTACCATAATAGCGATGCCTCTGGCAGAACCTTTAATGTCTGTCTGTAGGAGTACACCAAGCGGACCATTTTCAAAGCACTTATTGTCCAACTCTTTGAATATCCCTGCGCTTGAGAGCGCTCGCAATAAACGGTATAGCGTAGGTGCATGCGTTTTTGTTTCTATAGCAAGTTGTTCATGGCTTTTAGGAGACTCTTGTAACAAATCCGGAATGCCCAACTTCGCGGCAACGGATAAGGCTTGTTGGATCCACCCACCAAAAATCAATTGGTATAAATGCTGCGTTTCACCTGCCATTTGATCTCTCCTTCATTTGATAAATTTAAGATCAAATTTATTCGCATCTATTAAAATGTAGAACGTTGGATCGACATTAAACGTTAACGCCACCTGCAAAAAAGTCGCGGGTTTCTTGGCGCGCCTTTGGTGTTAACACGCGATCGAGTTCTTCATTAAGCCAATTCAAGGATTTATTACGCAGCATATTTCGCATGCTTTCCTCGGCCGTACGCATCGTTAAATTAATCACACAGGGAGTGGCTTTGGCGCATGCCGCAGACTCTTCGTCGCGACAAAGATAGCTGTTATTTTTGATGTTTTTACATTGAAAAATAGGCGTGGCCCCTTCAACGGCTTCTACGACATTCCAAAACGAGATATCCGCAGGAGGCTTGGCTAATTTATAACCGCCTTTTACCCCGGGAACAGAGCTAACAATACCAGCTTTCGATAATTTGCCGAAAATCTTGGACAAGTAAGTTTCCGATACCCCTTGAAAGGCAGATAACTCTTTGATACCAATAGTCGAATCAGGTGGAATATCGATCAAATATACTAAGCAATGCAGTGCATACTCAACGCCAATACTATACTGCATGCAAACACCTGCTTTCTACATACAAAAGTTGATATTTTACATATTAGATAGATTAATAAACCTTGTCAAATAGAAGTCTGGGGAGTTTTGCACGCAAAAAATGCCAGTTGGATGCTGGTTGACAACACAGAAAGGAAAAGTTATATTGTAGATGAAGTTAATCGACGATAACTATTGTCGACATTTAATCCGTGAGATAAATTATCTAAACACGGAGAAGATATTATGGGAATTAGATTCAACTATGCATTGGGGAGTACTGCATGCTTTGTTCGATATCGTCGACGCAATGTGAGTTTATAAATTCAAAATAAAGGAGTAATGACAAATGGAAATCAGATTGGATTATACGAAAGTACGCCCAGAATCTTTTCAAACACTTTTAAAACTAGAAGGGTATGTGAAGAAGAGCGGTCTTGACCATAAACTGTGGGAGCTAATTAAAATTCGTGCCTCGCAAATTAATGGCTGTGCCTTCTGTCTTGATATGCATACGAAAGATGCGCGGGCAATGGGGGAAACGGAACAGCGTTTATACTTGCTCAACGCATGGCGAGAAGCTCCATTCTATACACCATCGGAGCGTGCCGCGCTCGCATTAACCGAAGCTGTGACCAGAATCTCTGAAGGTGGCGTGCCTCAGGAATTGTATGAACAAGTCCGTAGACATTTCGACGAAGAACAGTTTGTTGATATGCTAATGGCGATTAATGGTATCAATTCCTGGAACCGAATGGCGATTTCTACAGGCATGGTACCTGGCGATTATCAGCCGGCCGTCAGTAAATAACAGATGATTGAAGTCGAGTTCCTCGTGCATTCATGTACGGGGAACTCGTAAATTCACAAGGAGGAAAAATGAGTTACAAGATACTTCTATTTGATCTCGATGATACACTGTTGGATTTCGGTGCGAATGAAGCAGAATCGTTGACCAAATTATTTCAGCAATATGCCTATACGTTTTCGGACGAGGTATTTCAATTATATAATTCTGTTAACAAACAATTATGGGCTGATTACGAAAACGGAACGATTACACTCGACGTTGTTCTGAACTCGAGATTTTCGGAAACGATGTTAAGGCTCGGCAAGGAAGTAGACGGCTCTGAGTGGGAAAACTTCTATAGAGAACTACTGGAAAATGGAAACCAGATTTTGGTGGAAGGAGCTTTGGATGTCTGTCAGCGCTTATCTGCAACCCATCGATTACTTGTAGTTACGAATGGCATCACCCGCACGCAAATCAAGAGATTGAAGCAGTCGGGGCTGCATGATTATTTTGAAGACATCTTTGATTCGCAAAGCATTGGTTATCAAAAACCATCCATCGCATTTTTTGATTATGTGATAAATCACATTCCGAATTTTAATAGACAAGAAGCACTTATCATTGGGGATTCATTACATACAGATATCAAAGGCGGTCTGCTGTCCGGCATTGATACTTGTTGGATTAATAGAACGTCGCAACAAAGCCCGCCGGCTATTCAAAGTACGTACACGATATCGAGCTTAACGGAACTATTTGCGATCTGCTCAGCGAAAGCGTAATTTAATTCACTATTTAGTTGACTTGAATAGGGTTTTAGGAGGATGGCAACATTAAAAGAAGTACTTCAGAACTTATTTGTAAATCGATTTTATGAAAGCCAGTAAACCCTTGCGTTTGCTGGCTTCTTGCACTTCATTTTGTTTGGCAACAATAGTGCTTAGAGAGGCTACTCAATCCTTTGGGTCATCTTCACCACCATAAAGTCTAAACGTAGACGGTGACATGCCAGTAATCGACTTAAAATGACGACTAAAGTAATGAATTGAGGTATAGCCCAGTTTACTTGCAACAACTTCAACTTTTTCTTCTTTTAAAAGCAGCTTCTTAGCCAATTGGATTCGTTTATGAATCATGTATGGCTTCGGTGATACACCCATGACTTCCTTAAATAACTGGGAAAAGTAGATGTGATGATAACCGCAGCTCTCGGCTAGTTCTGTTATACTCCATGCACGCTCGGGGTGTTCCACGATCATTTGCAGGGCATTTGTAATCATGCTTCGTTTCGAGCTATGTGTGGAAGAAACGTCTAACTCGCGACGTATAATTTCGGTTAAGATTTGCACCATAAGTCCTCTTAATACGAACGCGTAGCCATGCTCCTCTTCTTTGTATTCCTGAACAATCTGATGAAGAATACGTTCACCTTCCATGAGTCTGAAATGAATAGGGACGGTGATGCTGCCATAACCCTCAACTTCAACCGTGTAGCGCTGCGCTGGTTGATACGGAGGGCTCCCCGTGAAGTATTTTAGCTTAGGGCCCGGATGAATGGGCTCTGGAGATAGACGATACCAATCAAAGTGGAGACTGATAAATGTAACTGATTTATCGGGATGAACGGTAAGCTTGTGCGGCGTATCTGATCCCAAAAAAGCACATTCACCTGGAAGAATCGCGTATTCATCGGAGCCGATAAACAAATCCATGCGCCCAGAGACCACATAAAGAAGCTGATAGTCAGGAATGGTTCGAGGTCCGTAAACAGTACCTGCTGGAACGTTTTGTATATTGGCATAGTTCACTGCAGGAAGTAATAAGCCCATCGGTCCAAGCGGGTGAGAAAGTTCCATTTGACGTTCTCCTTATCCATCTTTTATTCTTAAGTAGTTCGCTGCCTGTAGGTAAACACCTTTGGAAAGTACAACTAATTCTAATCTTTCCTGCAACGACTTGTAAGCGGTACGCTGTTACACTTCATTATGTAAGCAATAACAGTGGCTATTAACAAATCGTGGGTGGGGGATTAGGTATGCTGACAGTGGAACAGGTGGAAGCGTTTGAGCGTGATGGTTTTGTAAAAGGTGAGGTTGTGCTTAACGACGAAGAGGTTGAGCTTCTACGTCGTGAGTTGGATCTAGTGCTGGAAGGCAAAACGGTGAAAAAACCGGTTTTGAATCGTAATTTATTGGACAAAAGCGAATATGGTATGAGTATGGAAGCGAATGAAACCATCGTTCAGGTGGTTAACATTTGGATGGCTAGTGATCTTTATTTGCAGCATGCAGCGAATCGCACGTTATGTGAAGATGTTGCACAACTCGCAGGTACGGACACATTGCGAATTTGGCATGATCAAATTCAATACAAGCCGCCTGTCACAGGCGGGCCTACGAAATGGCATCAGGATCATCCCTTATGGCCGATCATTAAACCTTCAGAGCTAATCAGCGCCTGGGTGGCGTTGGACGACGCGGTTGTTGAGAACGGTTGCATGTGGATGGTGCCTGGAAGTCATACGTGGGGAGATCACCAAAGACACTTGCTTCACGGCCCAGACCATATGCCGCAGCATAAGCGTCCTGAATTGCTTCCCGAAGGTGTCGAGATCAAGCCAGTACCGTTCGAAATCAAGAAAGGTCAAGTAGGCTACCATCACTGTATGACCTGGCACGGTTCTTTGCCTAACCACTCCCAGATGAAACGGCGTGCGATTGCGGTTCATTATATGCCGGGTAACATTCGTTACGAGCCCGTCGGTAATCACCCCATGAGTAAACATATTCATGTACAATCAGGTGAACTTTTGACTGGAGCAGATTTCCCCGTTGTTTATACCAAATAAAGGAGTGATCGTAGATTGGAAAAAGTAGCTGTGCATGGTTTGCAAGTTGGTAATACGTCCCACGCTTATGAAGTCATTCCGAATTGGGCAAAAGTACCTGAGCATGTGACTTTGGGTTATTCTCACGGTATTGTTGTAGATGAGGCGGATCGGTTCTACTTGTTCCACACGGGGACACCATCGGTCGTCGTATTTGATCGTAATGGGGAGTACCTGAGTGCATGGGGAGAAGAGTTCGCGGGAGGCGCGCACGGCTTTTATCTTCATAAAGAAGCTGGCGGCGAATTCCTATACATAACGGATACAGCCCAAAGAATCATGGTGAAGACCACATTAACAGGTGAACACTTGTTAACGATCGGTACACCGGATTTACCGGCTGTCTATGACGATGAGCGCAAATTTGTACCAACGGATGTGGCTGTAGCACCAAACGGCGATATTTATATCGCTGATGGGTACGGACAGAGCTGGGTGCATCAATATAATGCACTTGGCGACTATATCCGCTCCTGGGGAGGAAAAGGCAACGAAGAGGGGCAATTCAGTTGTCCGCATGGTATATCCATTGACGTGCGCCGAGGAGAACCGGAAATTTACGTAGCGGATCGCGGCAATCATCGTATCCAGGTATTTACGCTGGACGGTGAGTTTAAGCGCAGCTTCGACCATGATATGGATATGCCTTGCAGCTTCTATTTCCACAAGGATGAGATGTATTTTCCGGACTTATATAGCCGTGTAACGGTATTTGATAAACATGACCGATTAGTCGCCCACTTGGGTGAGGATCGTCAAGCGAAATCACAGCAAGGATGGCCCAACGTAGATCAAGATTACCTTCGTGCAAACAAATTTAGTTCGCCGCATGGGATTTGTGTAGATTCTCGTGGGGATGTGTATGTAGCCGAGTGGATTTCAGTCGGACGATTAACGAAGCTGGAGCGTAAAAACGGATAGACATTTACAAGTGATTGTTGGGGCCGTAAGCCCTGATAATCACTTTTTTGGTTGCACCGCTACGCCTTGAGTGTAAGAAATGTGATCTAAGCGAAAAAGTGTATATTGAAACCGTAGGAATCACACGCTATGATGGCTCCAGAGTTTGTAAATTTGGTACAAAAATCAACATTCGAGCGAAGTGGAGTTGTTTCAGTTGACGCATGAGTGGCAGGCAAGTTGGTTGACAGATCGTCCTTTTATACATTTGAAAAAATCATATCTCTTTCATAAAGAGCTCGAAGCGGTTGAAATCGAACCACATGATCCGGAATTACAGCATCACCATTGGTATGTAAGAACAGTAATTGCGCTGGATGAAAAGGTGATGAATGAGGAAAAGATTTGGCTTAACCTGACGGCAGATGATTATTATAAGCTGTATCTCAATGGCGAGTTCGTTGCTCAGGGGCCGGCTCAGAGTGATGCGAATCACTACTATTTTAATAGCATTGATGTACGTTCATATTTAAAAGTTGGGAAAAATGTCATTGCCATTCATGTCTACTATCAGGGGTTGCTAAATCGCGCATATAACAGTGCTGACTATCGGCAAGGTCTTATAGCTGAGCTGTGGGCAGGCGAGAATCTGCTAGTTAAGTCAGATCGTACTTGGAAGGCGAAACGGGCTAAAGATAATCAACCGGGTGTGAAGTTCGGCTATGACACGCAATTCACAGAGCATTTGGACGCAAGGCAATCGGAGCGGGGCTGGACAGAAGTCGGCTACGACGATTCGAATTGGCTGCATGCAGAGGCAGCGGAGCAGACCGATTATACTTTTGTTCAGCAACCCACTCCGCTGGTTGCCGTTTATAAGAAGCAGCCATTGCATGTGGAACGGCTTGCACCTGGTCATTATTTGATCGACTTCGGGGGCGAGCTGACAGGTCAATTTGCCATGCATGCACATGGAAATGCGGGAGAACTAGTACATATTTTGTCAGGGGAAGAACTGATGCCCGGGGATCAAGCAGTTCGCTACGAAATGCGCTGCAATTGTCTTTATCATGATCAGTGGACATTATCCGGTGACGTAGATTCCTTCGAAACGTATGATTACAAGGCGTTCCGCTATGTGGAAGTGCAAGGACCCGAGGAAGCGCTGAGACCGGAATCTTTCCACGCCGTAGTCAGGCATTATCCGTTAGATGAGCAAAGATGCTTGCTTCAGAGCTCGGATGAGCAGATGAATCAAATTTTTAACATTTGCAAAAGCGGTGTCCAATATGGATCACAGGAAAATTATGTGGACTGTCCGAGCCGCGAGAAAGGGCAATATTTGGGCGACAATACGATCATTGGTCACTCCCATATGCTGCTCAGTGGCGATTTACGGTTGTATCGCAAGGCTATTGAGCAATTCGGTCGTAGTTCGTTCGTCTGTGGAGGGATCATGGCTGTTGTACCCGGACATTTCATGCAGGAGATCGCTGATTTCTCTTTGCAGTGGCCGATGCAAGTCATGACGTACTATCGTTACAGTGGGGATACGGCATTCCTTCAGGAGATGTACCCGTATGCGGAGGGTTTGCTGCGACACTTTGAGAAGTTTGAGCGTGAAGATGGATTGCTTGAGGGTGTCACGGACAAATGGAATCTGGTCGATTGGCCGCAAAACTTACGTGATAACTATGATTTCGAACTGACTAGACCTGTCGGTCCTGGCTGCCATAATGTCATTAATGCTTTATACATCGGCTGTATAAGTACCGTAAACGAAATACGTGAATTGCTCGGCGTTGCCTATGAGAATCGGGTGCCGAAATTAAAAAAGAGCTTCATAAAGGCTTTCTATGATGAGAAGAATGGGTTGTTTACGGATTCGGAGCAGAGCACGCATCATGCCCTGCATGCTAATGTACTTCCGCTTCTGTTTCATATTGCTCCGGAGGAATCTGTCAGTGCCATTGTCGACATGATCCGGACCAAGCGTTTTGCATGCGGGGTTTATTTCTCCTACTTTGTCATGAAAGCTCTAGCGGAGGTCGCAGAGTATGAATTGATCTATGACTTGCTCTCAGCCGATGACGAGCATTCGTGGGGGAATATGCTCAAAGAAGGAGCAACCACTTGCTTCGAAGCATGGGGGAAGGATCAGAAGTGGAATACCAGCTTATGCCATCCATGGGCAAGCGGGCCGGTTCCCGTACTGATTGAGGATATTATCGGCCTCAAGCCTGCGAAGCCGGGGTGGAAAGAAATCGCTTTTTGTCCGAAGCTTCCGGCGACTTGGACATCGTTTTCGCTGCAGCTGAATGTGCCAACGGGCACGATTCATCTCCGTTATGAGAACGGGGTGTGGACCGAAAGCTTCCCGTCTGGTATCCCTGTTAGAAAGACCTAAATCCAATGGATTTGCAGAGGTAGGTTCAGAACTTATTTGTAACTCGATTTTATATGATAAACCAGCAAACTCTTGTGTTTGTGGAAGGTAAAATAAACGAAATGAAGGCAAACTGTCGAGAGCTTCTAATTCTCTCGGCAGTTTTTCTTTTTTTACATGAACGTACTATAAAAAAAGATACACTTTCGCAAAATGGCACATGCCTTATTCCGACCCAAGTTTCGGGACGGAGGTCTATCTCGCGGAAGAAGAGAACACGGACAGTATCACGGCTCAAACGCGGTGTAAAAACAGGCTCTTTCGCTGTGGAGAGTTAAACAAATATTAAACTATAAAGAAAATAAAAGTTAACCTATACTTAGCGATAGAAAGAGAACAGAGGGCGTGAAAACGAAGGGAGCACACAATGCAAACGTATTCATTTCATCGCAACATTCCAATCGCGGAGGAACACTATGACCTCGTTGTAGCAGGAGGCGGGCCTGCCGGCGCGGCGGCGGCTATCAGTGCCGCAAGATTGGGCGCCAAGGTACTGCTGGTAGAAGGCACCGGCTGCTTAGGCGGAATGGGCACTTCCGGCTTGGTAACGGCTTTCGACCCGATGGCGAACGGCGAGCGCATGCTGGTCGGCGGCTTTATGAAAGAGGTCGTTGAAACGTTGTATCGACGGGGGTTATTACGCCCAGACATCGATCCAGATAGCTGGCGGAAAAATTACCACAAATGGACCGCCTTCCAAGTCGAGGGCTATAAATTAGTTCTGGATGAATTTGCAGTAGATGCCGGCGTGGAAGTTCGCTTTTTTACGAAAGTCGTGGATGCGGAAGCGGATGCTGTACAAGGTGTTGTACAAGGTGTCGTCCTGCATAACATTGAAGGCTTTACTTATGTTCGTGCCAAAACCTTTATTGACAGTACGGGTGATGCCATACTCGCGCATTTGTGCGGCGCAGCCTGTGTGGAAGCCGGAAGGGATACACCAGGCATTATGCCAGCGACGCTCGCATCTCTGTTCGCTAACATTGACTGGGATCGCACGAAAGGAAGGTCTTATGAAATTCAGCAGGAGATGCTGCACATTGCGCTTCGTGACGGACATTTCTCACAGCCGGACCGTCATTTGCCGGGGATGGCGAAAGTAAATCATACCGTTGGCTATTTGAACGGGGGGCATCTTTTTAACTTAAATGCACTTCGCTGTAAGGATTTGACGGACGGCGTGATGTTGGGGCGTAGACTTGCGAGGGAATACATGGACTTTTATAAAAAGTATGTCCCTGGCTTTGAGAATATCGAGCACGTTACGACCGCATCGCTGATCGGGATAAGGGAGTCGCGCCGCATCGTTGGCGAGTATGAGCTGAATGTGAAAGACTATTTTGCGCGCCGCCAATTTCCGGATCAGATCGGTCTCTTTAACAAGTCTATCGATATTCATCCGTATAACAACTCCGAAGAAGAATACAAGCGCTATTACGATGAGTTTGAAAAAGCGGGCCGTTTAAGCCCCGGCGAATCCTTCGGTATTCCATATGGCGTACTGGTCCCGAAGGGCTGGCGCAATCTGTGGGTGGCCGGGCGATGCGTATCCAGTGATGTACAGGTGCATGGATCCATTCGAGTGCAGCCCGCTTGTTCTATGATGGGGCAGGCCGCTGGAACAGCTGCTGTACAAACGATTCAGACAGGACAAGCGGCCTGTGAGCTGGATACGGAGCAATTAATAACAACCCTGAGAGAGCATGATGCTTATCTGCCGCAAGAGGCGCTAAGCAAGCAAATGACGAGATAGATTATATTAGTGAGACACATATTATGAATTTTGTCTTAGGCGTTCACTCAACTTTGGTGAATGCTTTTTTTTAGGTTATAGAGACACCGCTCATACCATTCATAATTCGATCGGTGAGAGGTTATTTCAACATTATGGAGCTGACCCTATTTCATTATAGAACGTTAGTAAGCGAACAAAATGGCGTGTCGAGACTGTTCCCAGTCTTTACACGCCATTTTAATTTCGCCGTTGGGCTATTTTACTTGACGGCTAATCGTTCATTTATGGATATGCCGCTTCTATCAAGGAAGCGACTTACAACACGCGATGGAATTGCAAACCCTATATAATCTGTATCCTTCGCGCCTTTTGAGACAACCCCTATTACCTCACCATTTAGGTTGGATAGTACACCGCCTGAAGATCCGAATGTAACCTTGGCATCAAACTGGATCATGTCCCATCTGAAGTTGCTCACGATGCCTTTGGACAGGGTAAAAGGGAAGGATCTAGGACTTCCAAAAGCGAGAACAGTTTGACCCTCTATTACGAACTCACTAAGCTTCAAGACTGTATCATTGGTACACGAGGTGTGGATAATGGCTAGATCAAGCTTTTCCTCGCGATATCCGACTTCACCTGTGCAGGATTGGCCGGATTTGTTGCTAAATTTGACGGTAGATGTTGGCATCTCATGAATCACATGCTCATTCGTAATGATCGTGTTGGGTGTAATGTAAAAACCACTGCCCGTTGTAAACAGCTCAGAGTTAATAATCACCGATGCTTTCATTAGCTTTTGGGCTGCTGAGATAGCCTTATCCTCATCCGTCTGCGTATCAGCATGGATCGGCTGGTTGAATAGTAGAAGCACTGCGAGGAGTAACCCTGCATAGTACTTCATTTTACTAGCGTGGTACTCCAAAAGTAGGAAGGATTGTGGTTCACTAGTGAGAGAGTTTAGCATAAGACGATGATAGTGGAATAAGATTTTCCGGTGTAATTTCATTATTCACCTCCATATTGTGCAACCAAATGCAGTTCCGTCACCTCCGAAAATAGTAAATTACGCATGAAAGTATGTAGATCCTCACTCCTGAGTAGAGTGTGCTATCCTATCTTTCTTCTATACTAATTGTATCATATACTATGATTTTTAGATACATATTGTATCGGAAAATACGTAGATTTTCACATGAAAAAACCAGCAAACGTTACGTTTGCTGGCCTTTGTCTGTTGTACATAGAAATCGTTTATCTTCTAGCGTTGAAGCCGATAAAAGCTTTTGTGTTGAAATCGAACACAGCAGTTAACGGCCCAAGCAGCTCATCTTGGTCTGTGTTGTAAGTAACTGTAATGAAATTGCCGTGTGCAGCTTGAACGTCTGCAAGCAATTTCTTTTGCTCGTCTGTGGATGGCAATACGCCTACCTCATTAGAGGAAACGATTTGAACAACTGCTTCGTCTTGCTTCGTTGTAATGTGGGACGCTTGCTCCTTCACTTGAGCCCAAGCCAAGTTGCGGTATTCCTGAGCTGTCTCTGGCGACATTTTCGGTGTGCCGATTACAGGCGATTGAGCCTGAACAACGAGAAGGTACACAGGGCTTTGCGGTGGCAGGCTTTTCGTTTCAAATGGACCGTAGTAGGCAGTTACTTTCGTATCGGCTTTCAGGTCTTCCCATTTCACGGATTCGCCTTGAGACGTCATGACGCGAGTTTCTTTACCGCCGTTAAGCACCAAATTGTCTAGTTGAACTTGCCAGCCATCATCCGTATGTTTCACTTCTTTGATTGTATCTTCTTTGACCAGGCGGTCCGCGTGAACGTTAATGTTTACAGCTTGCGCTTGGCCCGGATAGCTCATCGCCATAGCAGGTCCGAATCCAGCGTCGATTTCAGTGCCGGCTTTCAGATCAGCTGCAGTTAGTGTTTTACCGTCAAGGCTCTTGATGACAGTCGATTTGTCTACGTTTAAAATGACCCATGTGCTGCCGAGCAGCTCGATGCGGGTATTCCCGTCATCCTTCGTCTGTAAGCTTACGATTACACCAGTTGCGCGCATGAGGTCAGCAACTTCTGCTTCGTCCAGTTCGATCTCTTTGTTTGCTTCATCGTAATTTACTGTATATCCAAGCTGCGTCGCAGCGTCACGTACGGGAAGGTACGCTTTTCCATCGATGTAAACAGGAGTTAGCTTGCTGTCTTGTCCGTTAACAAGAATCTTGACATCTTTTTGCAAGTAACCTGTCACCTTTTCTACGAAATCCTCAGCTCCGACTGCGGCTGTTGTGCCGAGTATCCCTGCCAAAGTTAAAATTACAGTTAGTTTCTTCTTCATATCAAAAAACTCCTTCCGATGTTTGAATGTAGCGTCAATCATGTTGACAAACCCTCAGACGGAGGTAAGTTCGAATAGGTTGCAGTTATTCAAAAAATATTAATCATTTAATACCGACACAATAACAAACGATATACTTTGCAGGGTTCGTCGCATGAGAACGGAGTCCGAGATTTCAGCTGCATTCTGGGCAAAAAAACGGCACGATTCTATCGTAATTCTCCACTGAAATCAATCGAGAAAGTAGGCTATTATTGAATTATTGTGCGCAGGGTCCTAGTCGCAGCTGGCAGTTGCTTGCTAGCGCACAAAAATTGTGCGCAGGGTCTCGTCGCAGCTGACAGTTGCTTGCTAGCGCACAAAAATTGTGCGCAGGGTCTCGTCGCAGCTGGCAGTTGCTTGCTAGCGCACAAAAATTGTGCGCAGGGTCCTAGTCGCAGCTGGCAGTTGCT